>NZ_JBHKFJ010000009.1:0-342030 GCF_042263525.1 Chitinophaga sp. Hz27 | reverse complement strand
GATGGCCCGGAAGGATGGATACCACTGTGGACAGGTATTGCCACAAAGGCACAAGCTACGCAGGTATTAAAGAAGATGAATGATCCGAAGAAGTTCAATACCAAAGTACCGCTGCCTACATTGGCAGCTGATCATCCAGCATTCGATCCAATGAAAGGTTACTGGCGCGGCCCCGTATGGCTGGACCAGGTAGCGTACGGTGCGCAGGGATTGCGCCGGTATGGATATGCCAAAGAAGCGAAGAAGTTTGAGCAACAACTGCTGAACAACGCAGCAGGACTACTTTCTGACGGACCAATATGTGAAAATTATCATCCCATTACTGGGAAAGGTTTGAATGCAAAAAATTTCAGCTGGTCCGCAGCACATTTGTTAATGATACTGAAAAATAAATAACGTCATGGATTTTACAGCAAACGAAGTAAGGCAGCTGGTACAAAAAAACTACCTGTTGGCAGTAGAGGTGGACCCACTCCAGGGTTACGATGAGTTTAATTACAAGATTACTGATACCTCCGGGCGGAAATTTATCCTCAAAATAACAGGAGAGGAAAAACAATACTCCTTCCTGGACGCACAATTGCGTATACTGGACCATCTTACCGTGACCGATGTAGCCTGGAAATTTCAACAGATACTACGTAATAAAAATCGCCAGGAACTAACGCCTGTTTTCAAAGACGGCAAACAATACTATGTACGTATCCTCACCTGGCTGGAAGGTGATTGCTGGGCAAAGGTTCCCGTGAAAACAAAAGAGCTGTACCTTGACCTGGGCCGCTTCATCGGCAAAACAGATGAAGCGATGAGAGAATTCCAGCACGATGCACTACATCGTCATTACACCTGGGATATCAGCACTGCAGCAGATTGTAATAAACTGCTGAAACATATCCATGACCATGAGAAGAGAAGACTGGCAGGCTATTTCCTGCTGGCTTTTGATACAGAAGTGGCGCCGGTATTGCAGGAATTACGGCATGCATGTATACACGGAGATGCCAACGATTATAACGTGTTGGTGCAAGATGGAAAGATCAGCGGCCTTATAGATCTTGGCGACATGGTATACACCGCCCTCGTAAATAATGTGGCTATTGCCTGCACCTATGCCATGTTCAGAGCTGAAGATCCGCTGCAGGCAGCTGCCTGGGTGATACAAGGCTACCATGAGGCGTTTCCACTGACAGAACAGGAAGTAGACCTGATCTATTACCTGATTGCTGCACGTATGTGCATCAGCGTTACTCAATCTGCCTACCAGGCCTCCCTGGGGTCTTCCAACAGTCATCACTTTGTTACAGAGGTAGATGCCTGGGATCTACTACATACGCTTATTCGTGTCAATCCTCTCCGTGCTGCCGATACTTTCCGCAAAGCCTGTGGTATGCCTTCCCTGATCAACATTGAAGATGATTATAGTCAGCTCCTGGGGGAAAGGAAATCAGTGATAGGCCGCAATCTCAGCATCAGCTACCGCAAACCGCTGAAGATTATTAAAGGCGCTTTGCAATATTTGTATGATGATAAGGGAGATACCTACATCGACTGTGTAAATAATCCCAGCCATGTAGGACACTGTCACCCTGTGGTGGTAAGAGCCATGCAAAGACAAATCGCCACACTTAATACCAATAGCCGTTATCTCAGCGATCATCTCGTGGAATATGCTAAAGACCTGTTAGCAACATTGCCTTCCAACCTCGCGGTGGTATATTTTACCAACTCTGGTAGTGAAGCGAATGACCTGGCTATCCGCATGAGCCGCCATTTTACCGGTCGTAAAGATGTCATGGTATTGGATCATGCCTATCATGGTACTTCTACGGTAGCCATGGAAATGAGTCCTTATAAGTTCGATGGCAAGGGAGGTTTTGGGCAAATGCCTTATATACATAAAGCAGTATCTCCAGACTTATACCGCGGGGAGTTCCGCTACGATGATCCACTGGCAGGCGAAAAATATGCAGCTGACGTACAGCAAATTCTTGAAAAAAATCCTGGAAAAATTGCTGCCTTTATCTGCGAAACATTGCTGGGTGTAGGTGGACAAATTCCGCTGCCAGACAACTACCTGGCAAACGTTTATAAACATATCCGTGCCGCTGGTGGCTTGTGTATCGCTGATGAAGTACAGGTAGGTTTTGGTAGAGTAGGGGAAAAATTCTGGGGCTTTGAGCTCCAAAATGTACAGCCAGACATTGTTGTACTGGGCAAGCCAATCGGCAACGGTCATCCGCTGGCAGCCGTGGTTGTAACCCAGGAAATCGCTGACGCATTTAATAACGGTATGGAATATTTCAACACTTTCGGCGCTAACCCAGTCTCTATGGTTACCGGCAGAACAGTGCTTCAGGTAATCCAATCCGAACAAATGCAGCAACATGCCCTGGAAACAGGTAACTTCCTTATGGATGGCCTGCGGGAGGTAATGAGCAAACATCCTGTCATTAGTGATGTACGCGGCTTCGGATTGTTTGTTGGGGCAGAAATGGTGAAAGATAGGACCACCATGGAACCTGCCGTTGATGAAATCAATGCAGTAGTAGAGAAAATGAAAGAAAGAGGTTTCCTGCTATCTACCGACGGTCCACTCTACAATGTGCTGAAAATAAAACCGCCGATGGTTTTCAGTAAACAAAACGCTACCGATATGGTACGCCATCTCGATGAAGTATTAACTGAACTTAATTTCTAATAAATCATTGTCATGAATAATCTGGAATTGATCCTGGATGGGTTGATGCGCCGCTATAAAGAGCGCGTACCGGATGTGAACCGGGTAATATCAGCCATGAAAGTGGAAGGACTGATAAAAGAAGAACAGGAAATTGAAAACGATCATATCGCTTTTCGTACCATCGGTGTACCACATCTCGGGATACAGTCGCTGGAAAAAATTTTTATCCATCACGGCTATACGAAAAAAGACTATTACTATTTTGAAGAAAAGAAATTGGACGCCTATTGGTATGCACCACCGCATCCTGCGCTGCCACGGATTTTCATCAGTGAATTACGGGTAAAGGATTTATCGGAAGATGCCCAACAAATCATACATAGCTATACCGATGAGGTGACAGCAGATCCGGTGGATGCACTAAACCTGGACAATCCCGCACAAGTAGATAATTTCCTGCACAGTGGCCTCTGGCGACTCCCAACCTATGCTGATTTCTCAGCACTGGCAGCAGAAAGCGAGTACGCATCCTGGACAATTTATAACCGCTACTACCTGAATCATTTTACCATTAGTGTACACAACCTGAAAGAAGGCTATAATCACATTGAACAATTCAACCAGTTTTTGGAAAAGCATGGACTGAAGCTCAATGATGCCGGTGGCAAATTCAAGAAAAGCCCGGATGGCTTGTTGTTGCAAAGTTCCACTGTGGCGGGTATGATAGCAGCCGATTTTGCAGACGGCGTAGCCCATCGTATTTCCGGCTCCTATGTGGAGTTTGCAGAACGTAGGTTATTACCAGAATACCAGCAACTAAGCGACATAGATGTGCGCAGGGAACATCGCCGGGAAGGCTTTGAAGCAGCCAATGCCAACAAGATTTTTGAAAGTACCTATTCATCACAAACCAACAAGTAGCAATGAAATTCTTAGAAGAACTCGGGATAAAAGCAGAGAACCCTGGTGTAAGCACCGGCACAAAATGGATGCAGGGTAGTGAAGGAAAAATATCTTCCTGGTCGCCGGTAGATGGTCAGTTGATAGGTCAGGTGGGCATGTCTGGAGTACAAGACTATGCGACTGTAATTGACACCGCTGCCAAAGCATTTGAACAATGGCGTACTGTACCTGCGCCTCGTAGAGGAGAAGTAGTACGCCAGATAGGTGAGGCGCTTCGTGTGAAGAAACAGGCTTTAGGTAGTCTGGTTAGCTATGAGATGGGAAAGAGCCTGCAGGAAGGATTAGGAGAGGTACAGGAGATGATTGATATATGTGACTTTGCAGTAGGATTGAGTCGTCAGTTATATGGTTTGAGCATGCATAGTGAACGCCCTTCACATAGAATGTATGAGCAATGGCATCCACTGGGTATTGTGGGTATTATTTCCGCATTCAATTTCCCCGTGGCAGTGTGGAGTTGGAACGCTATGCTGGCAATGGTTTGCGGCGATATATGCATTTGGAAGCCTAGTGAAAAAACGCCATTGTCCGCCATCGCATGCCAACATATTATTGCAGAAGTGCTGGAACGTAATAATGTTCCGGAAGGAGTACTCTGTTTAGTGAATGGAGGCCGTGAAGCAGGAGAGATGCTGGCTAATGATACGCGGGTTCCGCTGTTGTCAGCCACTGGCTCTACCCGTATGGGTAAAGCAGTTGCAGCTACCGTAGCAGCGAGATTGGGACGTTGCCTCCTGGAATTGGGTGGTAATAATGCTATTATCATCTCTAAGGATGCAGACCTGGACATGGCCCTGATAGGAAGCCTGTTCGGCGCTGTAGGCACTGCTGGACAACGTTGTACTACCACACGCCGACTCATCATTCACGAATCCGTGTACAATAGCTTCAAGGAAAAACTGGTAAAAGCCTATGGTCAACTTCGCATCGGTAATCCACTGGATGAAAATAATCACGTAGGCCCATTGATCGATAAAGATGCAGTGAATGCTTACCTGGCAGCAATTGCAGCTTGCGAGCAGCAAGGTGGTAAATTTATCGTGCCTGGTGGAGTGTTAAGCGGTGCCGGATTTGAAAGCGGTTGCTATGTAAAACCATGCATTGCAGAAGCACAGCCAGATTACGCGATTGTGAAAACCGAAACATTTGCACCCATTCTATATCTGATGAAATATAGCACGCTTGAAGAGGCGATTGCTATCCAGAATAATGTTCCACAGGGTCTCTCCTCCGCCATAATGACGATGAACCTAAGGGAAGCAGAGCTCTTCTTATCGGCCGCTGGTAGTGATTGCGGCATTGCCAATGTCAATATCGGTACTTCTGGCGCCGAGATAGGTGGTGCTTTTGGAGGTGAAAAAGAAACAGGCGGTGGCCGCGAAAGTGGCAGCGATGCCTGGAAAAACTATATGCGCAGACAAACAAATACGATCAACTACGGTACCCAGTTGCCGCTGGCACAGGGGATTAAATTTGATCTGTAAGCATATTTTAAAGGCCGTAGGCGTCGTTAAACATCTAAATGGCAACAACGCACTACGGCCTCTTTTTCATCGCCGCAAATAGATCAGCAGACCGTTTTATCATCTTCCGAATCTTTTATTTTATATAAAACGTATAAAAAACTGAAAATAAATTTGTTAGAAATAAAATAATTCCTACTTTTGCAATCCCAACAAGGGAAATGGCTGCGTAGCTCAACTGAATAGAGCATCTGACTACGGATCAGAAGGTTTCAGGTTTGAATCCTGACGCGGTCACAAAAGGAAAGCTGTCTTACTTAGTAAGACAGCTTTTTTATTTTATTCAATAGTAGTTGCAACTTATAACCTTTGCAAAAATTATAGTTCAGCTCCTATTGTGTAATACCATGAATTTGGCTGTTGGAATTTATGATGTGCATCCCACAAAAGTCTGAATATGCCCCAATTAAAACCCTTGACAAGGTAGTAAATGACGTAGGTTTTTGTCTTACGACCAAAAAAATATTAGATTTACATATAACCCAGAAAACAAGGTAACCATGAGTATCAGAGAAGCTTACAATGAATGGGCATCACAATATGATACCAATATCAACAGAACCCGAGACCTTGAAGCCGTTGCATTACGCGAAGCTCTCGCCCCATTTACTATAGAACATGTGTTGGAAATCGGCAGTGGTACAGGTAAAAATACCGCCTGGTTTGCAGATAATGCCATTAGCGTTACATCCGTAGATTTTTCAGAAGAGATGCTGGCCAAGGCCAGAGAGAAATTCAAGGACCATAGCAATGTTAGTTTTATTCAGGCAGATATTACCGCTCCGTGGACATTTGCAGCAGGTAAAAAGTATGATCTGGTAACTTTTAGCCTTGTGTTGGAACATATCCGTGACCTGGATAGCATTTTTGCGGCTGTATCCGAGATATTACAACAGAATGGGTTGCTATATATAGGGGAGTTGCATCCATTCCGTCAGTACGGAGGAAGTAAAGCGAAATATGAAACCAGTGAGGGAGTACAGGAATTGCAGACTTATACCCATCACATTTCGGAGTTCGTGCAAACGGCTGCCAGACATGGGTTGCAGGTATTCAATGCCAATGAATATTTTGACGAAGATAATATCAATACAGTGCCTCGTATTTTAGTATTATTGCTCAATAGAGAATAAGCCTGTTATAACATGATTATAAAATATACAAAAAATCCTGTCACCATTATAATGACAGGATTTTTCTTTTAAAATATCTTTCACTGGCTGCTACAGCACATGTTGTTGCTGTTCCTTGTGTTTATTTTTGCCACGATTTGTACCGCCTTTGCGGCCAATGGCAGCCATATGTTCCCTGTTTCGGCTAACCGCTTCTCCACCTTTCTTGCCGGCAGCTCTTGCCTCTTCAGATGTGAATTTATGTGCAACGCCCTGTTTGTGGGCTGCTCGTCCACCTTCTCTGGATATGGCTCTCTGTTGTTCCGGATCCATGGATGCAAAACCGCGTTTGCTGTGCTTAGGTTTTTCTACCGCACTATCCTGCGGATTGCCATTGGGAAATGATTGATACCTCATGTTTTCCATAATGCAACTTTTATAGTGTAGTGAACAAATTATGTATAGCTCAACTATACAACTATGGTGCCACCGCCTGTAAGTCAATGCAATACAGCATTTCCGCCATCCTCTCACTGTGGTATTAGTGCAATTCATTACCCAATGCATAGAAAAATACACACAATAAAAGCCCCGATTCCACAGTTTTGACCCCTGAAATACCTGATCTGCATTGGCTTATGATTTGCGTTATATATGGAGCAATTAACTTTTAATAACCCATTCAAACTTCTATTATGGCAAAGTATTCCAGCGCTGTACAGCGGAAGGTGAAAAAAGTAATGCATGAAATGCATGAAGGTAAATTAAGAAGTGGTCGAAGCGGTAGAAAAGTAACAAATCCAAAACAGGCAGTTGCGATAGGATTATCAGAAGCCCGCGCTGAAGGCGATAAACTTCCACCTAGAAAAACTTCTTCTACGGGTTCAAAAACTAAGAAATCATCTCACACTACAACAGCAAAACATAGCACCGCCAAAAAAGCGACTGCTAAAAGAGCAACTGCCCAAAAAGCAACTGCAAAAAAAGCAGCCCCTAAAAAAACAATGGCAAAACATACAACTGCCAAACGTGCCACAGCTAAAAAAGCCACGGCGAAAAAATCTGCCAGTCCTAAAAAAGCTACTGCGAAATCCATGACCGGCAAAAAGGCAACCGCCAAAAAAGCAATGCCGAAAAAATCTTCTAAAACTACTGTTAAAAAATCTGCCGGACGGAGCAAAATGGCTTCCGGAAAAAGAGCCACCAGCAAGCGTAAAGCTATGCATGCCTAAGTGCTTACCAAACAAAGACAAACTATATACAAATAAAGACCGGTGCCGTATAGCACCGGTCTTTTTATATGGCACACACCTTGTCCTATTTTAAGTATGGAAGAACATCATGTAACAGTTATTATCAATGGTAAAGCATACGGACTTAACATCACGGTAAATAGCCAGATACATGAAACAATGTATGAGGTAGTCCCCGATGTAAGACCCTTTGTTTTACAGGATTTCCAGCCGCAGAATAACAACTTCACGGCGGACCATACTGACACTGTGGCCGAAAGGTTACGGATCGTGGAAACTGAACAGATTGCACGAATCATATGGAGCGAAATCCTCAGTAAAATGGGTTAATGCCTTCATCCGCATTGCACTGGTTAGCAATCATTTGGCAGTAATGTGCCCGGTTTGTACTTTTACAAAACTATGATGCTAACCGACGCAGTTTATAAACGGAAAAACCGGAAGGTACGAATCCTGTTCTTAGCCAAATTATTGGCCTATCTGGCTATTGTATATTTTAATCTGGATCATGCAGTCGCCTATAATAAATTTCCCTGGCTATTCAGAATAACCAACGCGCTCTCTTTTTTCCTGGGCGCCAATTTGGTTATCTCCCTAGCCTGGATCCTCATCATTTCCTGGTATACCCGCCGCCGACTCAATAAACCCGTAGAAAAAGATAACTTCATGCTGGGCCTCAATCGCATCAGCTCTGTGCTTAATACGGTCTTTTTTATACTGGCCGTCATGATACTTTTTGGTATCGATCTGCTGAAATTCGTAACCAGTATCACCATCGTTGCTGCGGCAATAGCACTCTTGTCTAAAGACTATATCACCAACATCATCAATGGCCTGATCATCATGTTCTCCGACCAGCTCTCCCTGGGCGATCATGTAAAGATTGGTGATTATAAAGGCAAAATACTGGACATCACCCTTTTTAATCTTGTCTTGCAAAATGATGACGATGAAATCATGATAGTACCTAATTCCCTGGTATTTACCGCCATTGTGGTTAACCAATCCAAACAAAATATTAAAAAGCTGATCATAGAGTTTGAACTGGATAGAAAGCTGACCTTTACACCAGACCAATTGGAAGAACGCCTGAACAATGCCATCAGGGCCTTCGAAAGCCATTATGCCAAAGGAAGTTTCTTGCTTCGTACCATGGAAATAAAGAAAGATCATGTCTTGTTTAAACTGCAACTCACCCTTCCTGTGGCAGACAAACAATTGGAACAGCAACTGCGTCGCACCCTTAATACAGAGATAATTTCCATCGCTGAAAAAGGTGTCTGAAAACGGCTTTTTTTCAAGAGATTTTCAGTAGATTCGCCGTCATTTTATTTACAAAAGCGAACGACAACAATAGCACCTTATACTATGAAAAAGTACCTGATTCCCTGTTGCGCAGTGGTATTCCTAGCTTCCTGCAGCTGGTTCTCCGGTTCTGAAAAGACCATCGAATCCGACTCCGTTAAATTAGCCAGCGCTCCCGGCGACAGTGCAACTCCCGCTAACAAAGATGACAGAAACGATGATGGCGAAACCATTGATATGGATACTACCATCATGAAACGCCTTGCATGGGTAAATGATATTGCTGACGCCTACGTGAAATCACCAGCAGCAAACGAATTAGTCAAAGTGCACTTGAAAGATAGCTCTATCAACTGGATCTGGGATTCTCTGCGTAAAACGGATTCCGCAACCTATGTGGTATTGCAGGTGGGCGCAGATGAAAATAACGGTGAGGGCATGGTATTCGGCACCGCCGCCTGGTTGTACATCGATACACTATCCAGAAAAGTATATGAATACAATCTCCCCAACGACGAATTAATACCGCTGCATATACCTAAAAAGTAAAACAGCACTATGAATTAGAAAAGCGGGATGCAATTATTGCATCCCGCTTTTTTTATTATACTATTAATGATAATGTTTTTTATCAAATGATGATTTTTTATTTATACTGCTTTTATGATATATTATAAAGATGATGAATTTATAATTCTCGTCTGATCCTTATCTATATTGGTTTTGATGGAATGTATTATGTGGTTGTATAGGTGGAATGTAGTGTAGTGGCTGATATTGGCGTTTTATTTTAACATTTTTACTGTGTTTGCATTGTCTGTGGCCATTCTTCATGTACTATCTTTGCGCATTAATCTAGCAGAAATATGTCATTAATTGAAGATTTGAAATGGAGATATGCCACTAAAAGCTATGATCCAACGAAGAAAGTAAGCGACGAAAACGTAAGGAATATTGTAGAAGCCGCACGTCTGGCGCCCACCTCATCTGGGTTACAGCAATTCAGGGTTTTAGTGATCACCAACGAGGAACTGAAAAAGAAAATCGTTCCTATTGCATGGGGACAGGAAATTGTAGCGGATTGCTCACATCTGCTGGTATTTGCAGCCTGGGATAACTATACAGAAGAAAGGATCGATACTGTCTACGACAGAACTACTGACGAAAGAGGTTTACCACGTGGACGTTTTTCCAGTTATACCGATAAGATCAAAGCCATGTACCTGCCTAAAGAGGAGAATGATAATTTCGTACATACTGCGCGCCAGTCCTATATAGGTTTTGGACTAGCGATCGCGCAGGCAGCGGAATTACAAGTAGATGCCACGCCGATGGAAGGTTTTGATGCCAATGCCCTGGATGAATTACTGGACCTGCGTTCCAAAGGACTCCGAAGTGTAACGATGTTGCCACTGGGCTATCGACAAGAGGCAGCTGACTGGCTCGTAAACATGAAGAAAGTACGTATCCCGGTAGAAGAATTTGTGATTGAGATACAATAGTAATAATATAAGTGACGATCGCCTGAAAGGTAGTGTAATACTGTCTTTCAGGCGATTTTGCTTTTAATGAGCTTTATGCAAAATTCAAATTGTAAGATGGTTGTTGTGGTGTTTCAGGCAACGCATTTTCCAGTTCATTTATAAACGTATCAATCAGCGCTTTCGTAACCCCTGGCATGCAGATAATATGTGACCAGCCATTTTCAGAGGCCAGCTGCCATTTTAGCCTGATACTAGCCGGCGGCTCCGGAAATACTACTGTTAATGTATCCGGGTTTCGCCAGGCTGCCACGCCGATTTCAAGTAAACGATTGGTGGCATAAGCGGCTACTTCCAGCGCTGCCACGGCCCTTGCACGCATCCCTTCAATACCATATCTCTTCAAAGCATACCAGAGAAAGAGTGGGCTATGACCATTTCTGCTGCCGGTAATAGTTGTATCTAAAGTGCCAATATAAGCCACTGAACGGGCTATCCGGTCGCGGTACGACTTATGCGCAATTACAACACCGCATGGAACCGGTGAGCCAATAAATTTATGTCCGCTTATTGCGATACTATGCGCGCCATCCGCAAAATCAAACGCCGGCCTGTTTTCCAGGAAACCGCTGTAGCTGCCGGATAACGCGCCATCCGCATGAATATAGAATTGACGTATAGCCGTTTTGTTTAGTATGGCCCTGATACGTTTTACATCATCTCTTGCTTCCGTCATCGTGGTGCCGATATTAGCCAGGATAATCACTGGCAGCTGACGATTCATGGAAATGGTATTTTCGAGATCTTCATAATCCATTTCCCCATTGTCCTGCGTACGAATTACGATGGCAGGCATGTTCAACAAATGAATGTTTTTCTGCACGCTGTAATGCGTGGCGGCAGAGTAGTAGACCATAGCTTTGGGATATAACTCTCTGGCGAGGTATAAGGCATACAAATTACCTTCAGAACCACCGTTGGTAACATATCCCCACCAATCGTTGGCCGGAGCCCGGAAAAGCTGCGCAAAAAATGCGACTACCTCTTTTTCCAGGTCTCTGGAACCAACTGCGTATGTAGATGGAATGAAAGGGTCGCCCAAGTTGTTCAGTGGATATTGTAGGAAAGGCATCAGCGGAGAATAATCAAAATCCTTAGCCACTGGATATCCTAAAAAGCCGGCTGTACCACTTGCAACGGTATCTAATAGCGCCTGCAACCGCGTTGTGTCGGCCGCAGACAACATAAAGTCGTTCATCTCTTGAAATTACAGGTGTATGATCCTGCGAAGCTATGAATATATGGTTGAATGTATCTGTAAATACAATTAATTAAGAAAATATACACTAATTTAGACATGAAAATAGTTTAATAATGCTGCTTTGGATCTCCTTTTTGATCTAAAACAGATAAATCTAACTACATAAAAAGGCTTTAATATTATGGAATCACTGGATAAAACAGATCGTCGGATATTACAAGTGCTGCAACAGGATGCCCGGTTGAATACAAAAGAGATCGCGCATAAAATTGGCTTATCAGTAACACCCACTTATGAGCGCCTAAAGAAAATTGAGAAGCTGGGGATCATTAAAAAAAATGTGGCATTACTAGATGGCGAAAAGCTGGGGAAGTCGATGGTGGCCTACTGCAACGTTTCGCTGCAGCTGCATTCATTGCCCTTGCTGCGGAAATTTGAAGCTGCTATCCATAAACATGAAGAGGTCATGGAATGCTACCACGTGGCAGGGAACTATGATTATTTATTGAAGATAGTGGTAGATGATATGAAAAGTTATCAGCTGTTTATTACTACCAAATTGGCTGCTATCGAGAATATCGCCAATGTGCACAGTTCCTTTGTAATGACAGAGATTAAGTATAGTACTGCGTTCCCGCTGTAAGCGAATTTACTTCACTACGGTCATACCATTGCTGCCCTGGTCCTGAATAATTACCGTATAGCCGCGCGGGTTAGTGTCGGCCTCATCGGATAGGGGAACGGTAAAAGAGAAGCTGCTGCCACTTCCTGGTGTGCTATGGAACCAGATACGGCCTCTGTTGCGTTCTACGAAATCTTTGGAGAGATGCAGCCCTAGCCCGCAGCCTTTCTCATTTCTGGTACCAGTAGTGCTGTAATAAATATTAGAAAAAATACGATGTTGGTTTTCTAATGGAATGCCTGTGCCGTTATCCCTTACAATAATTTCTGCAAATGTCCGGTCAATCCTTGCACTCACATTTATCTTCCCGCCACCTTGTGTGAATTTAATTGCGTTACTGATCAGGTTACGCAATACCATGCGTATCATCTCCGGGTCTGCATATACCGTCAAAGAGCCGCTGAGCTCATGTTGCAGGGAAACCTCTTTCTGTTTCGCCAATGTCTGCAACAACTCGAACTCCTGGTTGAGCAGCAATAAAATATCAAAATCATCTGCTTTAACACCGATGCCTTTCATCTGATTGCTGGCCCACTGCAGCATATTGTCCATCATATAGGAGGTGTTTTTTACATCTCTCCATAACTCATCTGCGTAAAATTTAAACTGCTCCTGGGTAATCCTTTCATCGCGCAGGAGAAAAAGCAAACCTTCCAGGATAGCCAACGGAGAACGCAAGTCATGCGAAATAACAGAGAAGATTTTATCTTTCACCTGGTTCAGACTTTCCAGCGTTGTATTTTGTTCGAGTATGATATGATTTTGCAGAGAAACTTCCTGGTTTTTGCTATTGAGTTCTCTGGTGAGCTGCTTTTGTTTTTTAAACATACGATACAGCATAAACGTAATAGCAAGCAATGCTATAAACAGTATGGTGGCGGAGATTACCAGGATACGCTGCTGTTGTATGGTTGCCAGATGTATCTGCTGTTCTTTTTTTAGTAAGATGTTTTCCTTTTGTTTTTTCTCTGCCTCATATTTTTCCTGACTACGGGAGATAAGCCTTGATTTTTCGAGATTGAAGAACTCCAGATTTCGCTCCGTATAGGCTTTATAGTTATTCAGTGCAGCGCGGTAATCGTTGCGGGCGCTATCTAGCTCATACCTGATCTTGTAATAGATCATTTCATTTTTGACGTTTTTGAGTACGCCATTGATAGCATGCGCATGTTGCAGGTTCTTTTCTGCATTGGCAAGATCACCCATAAATGTTTGTACTTCCGCCAGGTTGAGACTGGACTTCACCATTCCCAGCTGGTTATCAGCTTCCCGGTAGCACTCTGCCGACAGCTGATGATAATGTAACGCGTCTTCCAGGCGGTATTGCAACATGGCAACCAGTCCCAGATTTTCATACGTATATGCCAGGCCTCTTCTGTCGTTCTGAGAAAGTTTCAGTGCTTCAGCTTCGTGCAGGTATAGCAGGGAGGAGTCGAGTACATGTAGTGCAAGGTAGGCAGATCCAATGTTATTGAGGGTTTTGCTGATTTCAGACAGTTCGTGCAGGTTCTTTTTTATTTGTAGAGACTTGAGAAGGTAGGGCAGTGCATCTCTTGGACTGTTTTGTTCGGTGAAGATATTGCCCATATCATTATACAGAATGCTCAGGGTGTGCTGGTCGTTAATGCTTTCTGCCAGTTTCAGGGAGCTGAGTGTCAGCTGCATTTGTTTGTCCAGGTGGCCCCTGGTATTTTCTACCAATGCGAGATTCCGCTGGGCCCAGATCCTTCCATTCATATAATGAAGCTGTGAACTGAGTCCCAGTGCCTCATTGGCATATTTTTCTGCTACTTGTGCATCTTTTGTGAAGTATGCCCTGGAGGCCTTATTAAGAATGTCTACCCGTTCAGAATCCTTTGCTGTATGATGAAACAGTTCAATTTCAAAGCTGTCTTGCGGCGCTGGTTGCGCCTTACTGACCGGCGACAGCAATAGCATGTACAGGGGGATGAGTAAACATTTTTTCAAAGGATTGGCGGGCAGCATATGACGTTATTATTGTTGGCATTTTCCGTGGAACGGTCTTGGGGCCTGTCCACATAATTATGATAAAAATAATCATAATGCATGATGATTCAAAAATTGATATAGAAATCTCTCTTAATTTGGGTATTTTTGCGGCCCTGAAATACTGGTATTCAACTCCATTTGTATTAACAAGAAAATTTCCTTTAACATGGCTGTCAAGAAATCTGCAGCGCTGGGCTTCATCTTTGTTACCCTATTAATCGATGTAATCGGTTTCGGTATTATTATACCGGTAATGCCTAAACTTATCGAGTCGCTCACAGGTGAGGGACTGAGTGGGGCATCGTGGTATTCCGGCTGGTTAACATTTGCCTATGCTATTACCCAATTTTTTATGGCCCCTGTTATTGGTGGCCTGAGCGATGCTTATGGCAGAAGACCTGTTTTATTGTCTTGCCTGGCCGCTTTTTGTTTAGATTATCTGTTCCTGGCCTGGGCGCCTAATATTGCTTTACTGTTTGTAGGCCGTATTATTGCGGGCGTCACTGGTGCAAGTATGAGTACTGGCGCCGCATATATTGCCGATATCAGCACACCTGAAAAACGTGCGCAGAACTTTGGTATGATAGGCGTAGCTTTCGGACTTGGATTTATTATCGGACCAGGATTAGGTGGTGTAATGAGCCAATGGGGGCCAAGAGTTCCATTCCTCGCAGCCGCTGGCCTGACGCTATTAAACCTGCTCTATGGATTTTTTGTGTTGCCGGAATCCTTGGCAATGGAAAACAGACGTCCATTCGACCTGAAAAGGGCAAACCCTTTCGGCGCATTGAAACAATTGCGTAATTACCCGGTAATTTCCGGACTGATTTTTTCGCTGGTACTGATTTACCTGGCCAACTTCGCGGTGCAATCCACCTGGTCATTCTTTACGATGGAAAAATTCCATTGGACAGAAAAGTGGGTAGGTTATTCACTAATGTTTGTAGGTCTGCTCGTAGCTTTAGTGCAGGGTGGCCTTATCCGCATCGTTATTCCCTGGCTTGGACAAAAGAAGTCAGTGATCTTAGGCTTGGTGCTTTACACTTTAGGTTTAGGGCTGTTTGCATTTGCTTCCACTGGCTGGGAAATGTTCGTATATCTGATACCGTATTGCCTTGGTGGTATTTGCGGACCAAGCCTGCAGGGTATTATGAGTAGTGCTGTTCCGCCAAATGCACAAGGTGAATTACAGGGCGCCATGACAGGACTGGTGAGTCTTACCATGATCGTGGGGCCACTGATGATGAACAGTATCTTTACCTGGTTTACCAAAGCATCTGCACCAATTTATTTTCCTGGTGCGCCTTTTCTGGCAGGAGCGGTATTACTGGTACCAAGTATTGTGCTCGCTGCTATTTCTTTTAAAAAGAACCATACACCAGCAAGATTGTAAGCGGATTAAAAATTCATTGATAATGAGTTGAATATCAAATTCAACTACATTTGCAAACTATGCTAAGGAAACTATATGCTGCGGCGTTGCTTACAATAATAGGGATGAGCGCCAAGGGACAGCAGGATTCGGTATATAAACATGAAGAACCACTGTTTGGTCAGTCAGATACGGTATTGCGTAAACGTAGTTTTTTTCCATTGCCAGTACTGGGATATTCACAGGAGAAAGGTCTGGAAATAGGTGCAGCCATGCTATACTCTTTTTATGCAGATAAAAAGAACCCAAGCGCCAGCACCCGCAACTCTACACTCTATCTGATCCCGGCTATTACCACAAAAAATCAGTATAAAGTTGATCTGAAAGCAGATATCTGGACACGTGATAACATGTGGCATTTCAAGGGTAGCATGCGTTATCAGAACTTCCCACTGTATTTTTATGGCATTGGCGATACCACCCATGCAGCTGATAAATCTCTGCTGAACAATGTACGCTATAGATTCCAGGCAGAAGCAGAAAGAAAAGTAGGTAATCATTTCTATGTAGGCGCTACTGCCTCTTTCCAAAACGATAGCTATAGCAGTGAAGACAACAAAGGTATTTACAATACCATGCCATTGGTAGGCAAAACCGGCGGGCATGTCACCTTCATTGGTTTGACCGGTATCTATGATACGCGCGATAACCAGAACTATACACGTAAAGGAACCTGGCTGAAATTAAATACCGCTTTTGCGCCATCTTTCCTGAGTTCAGAACAACTGGTGAAAATAGAAGCGCAAGGCACGCATTTCCTGGCATTATCCCGTAAGAGTACGCTGGGCTTCAATGCTTATTTTAGTTCCTTGCAGGGAAGTCAGCTACCGTTTTATCTGTTACCCGAAATGGGGAATGATAACCTGATGCGTGGCTATTATCAGGGACGTTACAGGAATCAGAATTACTTAGCACTCCAGACGGAATATCGTTACCTGATAGATCCTAAGATTAGGATTAAGGTATGGTTTGTAGACTTACATCCTAAGTTTGCACTGGCTGCTTTTGCCGGAACAGGAACTGTATTTACTAACAGAGACTTCCACTTCGATGGTTTCAAACCTAACTATGGTGGTGGCATCAGATATTTCTACGACGAAAACTCCAGGCTCACAGTTCGTATAGACTATGGCGTAGGAGAGAAGCGTCCTGGAGAAGCCCGCCAGCAAGGGTTTTATCTCTCTCTGGCAGAAGCCTTTTAATATATAATAGCTGGTCGCCATATTGGTGCGAGGAAGTGCAACTGTTGAAATAATTTATTTCAACGGTTGCACTTCTTTGATTGTTATGTGCTAACATTTCCTTAACTTCCAGTATGTTGTTAATCAAGCAACAGCAAGTTACGAATCACCAAAACCACTGTTTATGAAACGACCTATCCTGTTATCAGCCCTGGCATTGTCATTGGCTGTATCAAGTGCCGTACACGCGCAGGACTCCAAATCTTCCAGACCTCCACATTCCAAATGGTATCTCAAAGCTGCAGGAGGTTATTTTTTTAGTATTACACCTGGTCAGTTTCCCAATGTTGGCCCATATCCTCCACAGGATCTGCATACGCAGTATAACCCGGCAAATGCAAATCCACTGGATACACTTAGCAGAAAAGTGTTGACAGGTTCTTATGGTCAGGGCGTTCGTGGTGGACTTTCCGTTGGTTATAATATTAATAAGTATATCGCCGTGGAAGCAACATTCAATTATTTCCACAGCGCTAAAAACCTCATGACCCGTAACCTGAGTACCATGGTGAGCACCAATAAGGTGATGGGCAGCATTGATTCGCATGGTTATGTGAATGCTGTTGACTTTGCACCTAGTGTTGTATTTAGTCCGGGCCTGGAGAAAATAAATCCTTATGTGCGTTTTGGAGTGGTAGTACCACTCTGGGGCCGACTGTATATTGAAACAGATGCATTCCAGTTGTCCAGCCCTCCCGCTGGAGCACCTTTACCTCCGGGTACCCTTATCCAGACAGAGGTACATCGTAAGGAAGAAATTAAGCCTAGCATTACTATTGGTATGCAGGGCGCACTCGGTGTATCCTTCAACGTTTCTTCCCGCTTCGATATTTTCGTAGAGGCAGAATACAGAAACGTTCCGGTAAAAAGCAAATCCAAAGAAGTCACCAAATACAGCGAAGTCAATACTGCTGTTAATGCAAGCACCGGCGCTGTTATCACACAAGTTAGCAGCAGAGGCCTCGGTGACCTGAGCAATGCGGAAAGAAATACGGACTATGTAACTACCCTTGACCAGAACTCCAATACACCTATCGGACAAACAGGTACTGTTGTTCACTATAAAAACGACAATGCGCCTGCCAATGACCTGAAATCATATATCAACATTGGTGGCCTGGGTGTAAACGCAGGCATCAAATTCAGACTCTGATACAACAACTGTATAAATGAAGAATGCCGCCAGCAAATTGCTGAGCGGCATTCATTTTTTGATGAGCATAAGATCTTAATATGCGCTTGCTCTATTTAGCAGGTCAATATCTTCCTTATCTAACTGCAGCTGTACACCATTGGTCAGTTCATGCAGCTGTTCTATATTGGTGGCACTGGCAATCGGCGCAGCGATGGCAGGCCTTGTCAGCAGCCAGGCCAATGATATAGCAGATGGTGTGGTTGTATGTTTTTTGGATACTGTATCCAAGGCATCCAGTATCTTCAGGCCACGCGGATTCAGGTAGGATAGGGCTTTTTTGCCGCGGGCACTGCTCTTGCTTACATCCCCTTCATTTCTGTACTTTCCGCTGAGGAAACCACTTGCAAGAGAATAATAATTGATCACAGCGATATTTGCTTTAACGCAGATGTCTGCATATTGTTGTTCGTATTTCTCCCTATCATATAAATTATATTCAGGCTGAAACGTTTCGTATCTTGGATATCCATGTTGTTCGCTGGCACGTAAACTTGCCAGCAGTCGTGCCGCAGTCATATTAGATGCACCTATGGTACGAACTTTCCCTTCCTTGACCAGCAGTGCATAGGCTTCCAGTGTTTCCTCCACAGGTGTGGATTCATTATCGTAGTGCGTTTGGTAGAGATCTATGTAATCTGATTGCAGTCGCTTCAGTGAATCTTCTACATGCTTCAGTATATATTTTTTGCTCACGTTGATCCCTTCTCCAAAATCAGCGCCTACTTTGGTTGCAACGATCACCTTATCACGATTGCCTCGATCTTTCATCCACTTGCCTATGATAGCTTCGGACTCGCCGCCACTGTTGCCAGGCACCCAGCGCGAGTATACGTCCGCAGTATCAACCAGATTAAATCCCTGTGCAATAAATTCATCCAGCAGTTTAAAAGATGTTTTTTCATCTGCTGACCATCCAAATACATTGCCGCCAAATGCTAATGGAGCAACTTCCAGTTCCGATTGTCCGAGTTTACGTTTTTTCATATTTAAAGTGTTTAAGTTAATCCTATTGCTGCTCCTCTAATTTAACTACTTTTGTGGCATCATAAAGCGAAAACATGCCTGTAGATATATTAAAACAAGATTTTGACTGGCTTACCTCCACGTATGGAAAGATTAACGGTAGTTCTGTACTCGATAGCAGGGAAAATGTTACCCATGAGATCTTCCCGGATAAGGTTATTATCGGGACTGCCTTTGTGAACTGTGCTACTTATCAGGTCTACTTCGATGGGCCGGATTTGGAAGTAAATAAATTTGCACTGGAGAACCCTGCCAATGAGGATAGCCCGCTGGTTGCTGATCCCATGACGGACATAGATACAGCAGAACTGCAAAGTCGCTGGAATGATTTGCTGAAAAACATCCGTGCCAAAGAAAAGTTGCAAGGAAGCGGCAATGCACGTCAGGCGTTATCCCAGTTGTTCTATGAAATTTTTGAAGAAGATCAGGCTATTCTGGCAATTGATGAGCTATCAGAATTCGTAAAGCCTGATCCAGGTGTTATCTGGGAGGAGCTGGCAGTTGCATTGCAGAATAATGGCAACCTGGCCGAATTCGAATGGTCGGACCTCACCGATACCGGTATTTATGCATTGAATGAACTGGAGCCTATACAGCTGGCCGGTATTGTGTTAGATGTACCTTCTGAAGAAGATTATGAAGATATAGTAGCAGCAGAAGATTTTGCACAGGCTGCATTGGATTATGTAAACATGCAACTGGAAGAAGCGGAATTGAAAATCGTTGCAGTGGGCACAGCACTGGATGAATTCCAGGCATTTACCTGCCTGTCTGTAGCAGATCAACGCTTTTCAAATGCCATCAAACATATGGCTGCCTTGTGTCTGGTTACACTTTACTAATAACAACAGGCCATTAAAATTCCCTTAAATATTACAAACGGTTTAGTGTCTCCCGCTAATTATCAATAAATTAGTAGCACGAAATTAACCAAACAGTGAAGGTTGTTGCCAGGCTAGTATTACTTTTTATCCTTACCGCTTTCTTAATACCCATTACGAGAGAAAGTGGTTCGGTAACGCTGTATCATCATGCAGCGAGGTATACTACTACCACCAACCTTCAGAACCGTTTTGTAGTTGCGCCCCCCGATCAGTACCTGATCAAAACAACCCAGGAACATCATAAACGTCGTCCGGTAGGATTAAATGATTGTATTCATCATGCCTGTGTTGTTTCCGTTATCAATCTTAAAGACAGATTTATTTATGTAGAGAAACCCTGCAGAGGATTTCTCCATAATCGTTACCTCAGTGTACATCCCCCGCTAAGAAGCTGGAGAGGCCCGCCTGTAGCCTGATTTCCCCTATCCCAGTATTCTTATTTCTCAGTTTTTATCACGATTTATGAAGATATTTATGAACGTGAGGATCTACTGTGTGGCATTGCTATGCTTATTAGCAACCACAGGTGAACTCCTTGCGCAACAGTCAGCGGATTCATTCTCGCTGCATACAGCTATAGACCGGACGCTTGCCCACTATCCCACACTAAAGGCTAAGGCTGCTACAGTGAAGGCAGGACAAGCAAACCTGACAGACGTCAAACACAACTGGTACCCAAACCTCAAATTGCATGAGCAACTGGACCTGGGTACTGATAATAGTATATATGGTTCTTATTTCACATTGGGAATGATCCCATCCACCTCTGGTGGTATCCGTGAAGAGAATACCAGCCAGGCCATGAGCGGCAATATAGCCATGGCAGAAATGCAATGGGAAATCTATAATTTCGGCGCTTACCGCACCCAGAAAGATGCCGCTACATCTGCACTTCGTGTCAACACCGCTGATATGGCTAATGAAGCTAATCAACTTACAGCGGCTGTTATACAGGACTACCTGGAATTACTCCGGCTCAAAGAACTACGCAGAATTCAACAGGACAACATCAGCAGAACAGCCGAAATACAACGCGCCGTTAATGCCATCGTTAAGCATGGATTAAAACCTGGCGTTGATAGCGCGATCGCTGCGGCAGAACTCTCCAGAGCAAGATTGAACCTGATAGACGTCAATAGTCAGTATAACCGTGTACGTATTGAAATCGCCAACTTCACCGGCATGGACACTGCCAGTGTAATACCTGATACAGTGAACGAAGAGAAGCTGCTATCGCTGCTCAATGAATACCTGCCAGCAAAACAACAGATGGCAGATAGTCTGGGTAGTCATCCGCTGTTGCAATACTACAACGCGCAATATCTCAATCAGCTGGCTAATGAACAGATTACAAAGAAAAGCAATCTGCCCAAAGTGAGTCTCATGGCCGCTGGCTGGATGCGTGGATCCAGTGGTGAATACAACGATTACTTCAATAAAAATCTTTGGAGCGGCATGGGTTATAGCAGGTCCAACTATCTCCTTGGATTAGGTATAACATATAATCTTACAGATATAAAACATACCCGCGAACGTGTGGCCGTTCAGCAATACAAAGCGGAAGCCGCCCAGGCGGAAATGGAAACAGCACGTACCAGGCTACAGCAGGCGTTGGAACAGGCGCAATCTGATATGATGATTTCAGAACAACGCCTGGAGGAAATACCTTCTCAACTCAATGCTGCCAGGGCCGCCGCCACACAGAAGACTGCTTTATATAAAGCAGGGCTGACCAACATCATTGAAGTCACTAACGCACTATTCCTCTTAAACAGGGCAGAAACAGACCTCGTGCAAGCCAGGGATACTGCCTGGAAAGCCTTGTTCAGAGCCGCTTATGCAGGTAATAGTATTCAACAGTTATTGCCTGAACTGAACTAGTCATCATTGATTTTTTTTGCAGATCTAAAAACAGAAGAACATGTCGTTAGTATCCTCTGCACTGAAAAAGCCGATCGCGGTAGTAGTAATTACTATCGGTGTGCTGCTGTTTTCCGTGTTGTCCATATTCAAAATTCCAATAGATATATTTCCCAAACTCAATCTGCCCACTATCTATGTGATAGAGCCATATGGCGGGATGTCGCCCAAGCAGATGGAGGGTTTTTTTGCCACTGGCTTGCAAGACCAGTTCCTCTACATTAACGGTATTAAAAACATTACCAGTAAAAACATCCAGGGGCTTACACTGCTGAAGCTAACTTTCTACGAAAGTACTGACATGGCGGAAGCCTCCGCCCAGGTAGCATTACAGGTAAGCAGGGCATTGAAATTCTTCCCGCCGGGAGCCTTGCCTCCTCAGGTAGTTCGCTTTGATGCATCGTCTCTGCCGGTGGGAGAGTTAGTACTAAGCAGCCCTACGAAATCTCTCAAAGAAATCGCTGATCTGGCTGCAACACGTATCAGGCCTATGTTTGCAACAGTGCCGGGGTTATCTGCACCGCCACCGTTTGGCGCCAACTCCAGGTCCATCCTGGTAAACGTAGACCCGGAAAAGCTGCGCAGCTTTAACCTCTCGCCAGACCAGGTTGTAGAGGCCATCGCGAAAAATAACGTCATGACGCCCTCGGGTAATATCCGTATCAATAACACCATGTTCGTGACTACAGTAAATTCCCTGGAAGATAAGGTGGCGGCCTTTGGTGATATTCCTATTACCAGCAATGGCAACGCTAATATTTTCATTAAAGATGTAGCAAGAGTGGTAGATGGTTCCGATGTTACCGTAGATTATGCACTGGTAAACGGTAAACGCTCCGTGTATATTCCGGTCGTAAAAACAGCTGATGCTTCTACCTGGGACGTTGTGAAAACACTAAAATCAAAAATGCCGGAGATGCAAAGTCTGCTCCCCGACGACGTAAAACTCAGTTACGAATTTGACCAATCTGTGTTTGTGATCAACGCCGTGAAAAGCCTGATGACAGAAGGTGTCCTGGGAGCGTTGCTAACAGGCTTGATGGTGTTACTGTTTCTGAGAGACCTGAGGAGCTGCCTGGTGGTAGTTGTCACCATTCCCATTGCGGTACTCACTGCCGTGATGTTCCTGCATCTAAGCGGCCAGACGGTAAATATCATGACCCTGAGCGGGCTCGCACTGGCCATTGGTATCCTGGTAGATCAGGCCACAGTGACAATAGAAAATATTCACCAACATTTGGAGATGGGCAAATCGAAGCGCAGGGCTATTTATGATGCCTGTGAAGAGATTTCTTTTCCACTCATCCTGATATTGCTCTGTATACTCGCTGTATTTGCGCCCTCCTTTATTATGACGGGCGTTCCAAAAGCAATGTTTTTGCCACTGGCGCTCAGCATTGGTTTTGCTATGATCGCGTCCTTCTTTGCTGCACAGACACTGGTGCCCGTAATCGCAAACTGGTGGCTGAAAGCAGAGAAATTCCAACATGCCCACGCGGGCCTGGCCCTTGACGAAGAAGAGATAGCAGAGATCAATAATCATTTACAACATGAAGAAAAACCAGGCGTTAAACTGACCGGATTTGAGAAATTTAAAATGGCATTTATCAATGTGCTGGAAAAAGCGGTGCCTAAGTCAAAACTAATCGTAACGGCCTATGCTATTGGATCTATACTGATAGCCGCTGGTTGCTACATGTGGATAGGAAAGGATTTGATGCCGCATATAAATGGTGGACAGTTTCAACTTCGGCTGAGAGAGCCGGATGGCACCCGATTGGAAAGAACGGAAGCACGTGTACACCAGGTGCTGGATATGATTGACAGTACTGCTGAAGGCCATGTGGCGATCAGCTCTGCGTATGTTGGACTTATTCCTAGTAGCTATGGTGCCAGTAACCTGTATATTTTCAATAGTGGTACACACGAAGCTGTGTTACAGGTAAACCTGGACGAGGACTATAAAGTAAATATGGATGCTTTCAAGGATACGCTGCGTAGTAAGCTGAATGCGGCCTTCCCGGAAATGAAACTCTCCTTTGAACCGATTGACCTGACAGAGAAGATTATGAGTCAGGGCGCATCCAATCCAATAGAAATTCGTGTAGCCGGTAAGGACATGAAAGAGATCTCCACCTTCGCAGATAAGGTGGTCGCCAATATGAAACAGGTTCCTTATTTGAGGGATGTTCAGATTGCACAGCCGCTACATTTCCCAGTTATTAATATCAACATCGATCGATTCAAATTAGCGCAGATGGGTCTGGATATCAGTCAGGTGGCCCGCTCTGTTACTGCGTCCACCTCTTCCAGTCGTTTCTCAGAGAAAAACCAATGGCTGGATGAAAAGGTGGCGTATACCTACCAGGTTCAGGTGCAGATTCCGGAATATGACATGACCGCTATCAATGACCTGAAAGAGATACCATTGGTAAAAGGCCAGCCAAGGCCAGTGCTGGCAGATGTAGCCACTTTTACCACTGGTGAAATGCCGGGAGAATATGACCGTGCTGGTCCACGTAGGTTCGTAACCGTTAGTGCAAACATCAGCGGTGTAGATTTAGGAACGGCTACAGAAGCCGTGAAGAAAGCGGTACATGATGCCGGAACGCCACCAAAGGGTCTTGTAACGGAAGTAAAAGGCGCATCCAGCTTGCTGGTGGAAACGCTGGACAGTTTACAGAATGGCCTTGCCATTGCAGTAATAGTAATCTTCCTTTTGCTGGCGGCTAACTATCAGTCGTTCCGACTATCTTTTGTGGTCTTGTCGACCGTGCCAGCGGTAATAGCTGGTGCGTTGATCGCCTTATTAATAACCGGTGCAACGCTCAATTTACAATCTTATATGGGTATGATCATGTCTACCGGTGTATCCGTTGCCAACGCTATCCTCATTGTAACAAATGCAGAGAAGTTAAGAATAGATTACAGAGATTCTTTCAGGGCGGGCATCACTAGTGCAGGCGTAAGACTACGTCCAATATTGATGACCAGTCTTGCAATGATTGCAGGTATGATTCCAATGGCTTCCGGACTAGGTGAAGCAGGCGATCAGACCGCTCCGCTGGGGCGTGCGGTTATTGGTGGCCTGGTCGCATCTACTATGGCGGCATTACTCGTTTTGCCACTGGTCTATGCACGTACACAGCGTAAACAAGGATATCAATCACCTTCACTAATGCCATCTGAAAAAACTTCTTCTCATCATCAACAATTAACAACACATCATGCAAACATATAAATCGAAAAAACATTACCTGGCTTTCGTCGCGTTAGCCGCTGGACTCGCCGCCTGCCATGGTGCGGAACAGAAAAAAGCTGCTGTACATCATCAACCTAAATATGCAATGGCAACGGTGGTGAAGGAACCTTTGTCCTCCAATATGCAACTCCCTGGTGTATTACAGGCTTTTGAAAAGGTGAGCATTTTTCCCCGGGTAAATGGTTTTGTAAAAACAATAACGGTAGATAGAGGAAGTAAAGTGAGGAAAGGCCAGCTGTTGCTGGAACTGGAAGCGCCTGAGATTATGCAGCAATATCTAGCTGCACAGTCCAAATACTTGCAGGCAGCTGCATTATTTGCGGCCAGCAAAGACAACTATGAGCGTATGCTGGCAACCAGCGAAACGCCTGGAACTATTGCGGCGCATGATCTGGAACTGTCAAAAGCTAAGATGATGGCTGATAGCGCATTGATGAACAGTGAGCGTTCTAACCTTGCAGCTGTAGGAGTGATGAAAAGTTATCTTACGGTAACCGCACCATTTGATGGCGTAATAACAGAACGTAATATCCATCCGGGCGCACTGGTTGGGCCTACCACTAAAGTGGATGATAAGCCGATGCTAATGCTGGAACAGGAAGATAAGTTAAGGCTGGTATTACAGGTGCCCGAAATTCTGAGTGCCCAGCTTGCAGATGGAGCAAAGGTGAATTTTAATATCAACGCATTACCAGGTAGCAACTTTACAGGAGTTATCAGTAGAGAAGCTGGTACGCTAAACGATAAATTCAGATCAGAAGCAGTGGAGATAGATGTTGAAAATCCAAAACATATTTTGAAGTCTGGTATGTATGCAGAAGTGAGTATTCCTGTTAGTGGATCCGCACAGGCGATGGTAGTACCAGCCAGCGCTGTGGTAATGTCTACAGAAAGAAAATATGTGATTGCGATAAAAGATCATCATACAAAATGGATAGATGTGCAAGAAGGAAATCATCACAATGATTCAACAGAAGTCTTTGGTAGTTTGATTGCCGGCGATCGTATTATCACCAATGCAACGGATGATATTAAAGAAGGTAGCGCTATTGAATAGCTGCCAGGATTATGTATAAAAACCGGCCGCCCCGAAGAATCGGGGCGGCTTTTCTGCTAACTGTTCCGTCTATATTGATTTTAATGTTCCTATTGAAAAAAGGGAACGATAACATCCACCTAGTAATCAATAACGGATTTTACCTGTTGTTAATCGAAAAAAAAGTTTACAGACATCATACTAAGATGACGATCCGTTTTATTGTGTACAATAAATGTCAGGAATGTTTTTTTACAGTATTTTAAACTATCATTAACATTGCTACCAGCTATGTCTTGAAAAAAGGCGAACATGCTAGGATCGGGTAGGGGCCGAATTCTTACATGTATTATACCAGCCTTATTTATGTGTATTTAACACAGAAAAATTCTAAATTGTTCTAATTGTTTAAAAGAAATATTTAGAGCTTGAAGAGTTCCATTGCGCCCAGCGCCAGCATTTGTACTCCTATCACGGCTAATATCAGCCCCATCATTTTGGTTATCACCATCATTACGTTAGAACCGATAATTTTTACGATCCTGTCGCCCGCGATAAACAGCAGATAAGTAATGTAACATATCAGTCCATAAACTGCGATTACAATACCAAGGTGATAAACATCTTTTGCAGCGGAATAACTCATGGAAGTGGTGATAGTACCCGGACCTGCCAGCAGTGGCATTGCCAATGGTGTAATGGCCGCGCTGATACCTTTGTCCGCTTTAACTGGTTGGTCGCCCAGTTTGGGATTGGCATTTTTATCTTCGTCTTTACCTCTCACCATTTCATATCCTATAACGAATACGAGAATACCACCTGTTACACGTAGTGCGGCGAGTGTAATACCGAATACATGGAAGATCAGCTTACCTGCAACAGAAAAGACACAGATAATACAGAAGGCAATGAGCACCGACTTTGTGGCAATATTCTTTCTGGCTGGCTTATCCATGTTGGATGTCAGCTCCAGAAAAACTGGAATGGAGGAGATGGGATTTACAATGGCAAGTAAGCCCATGAAAACAGTTGTAGCAAAAGCAAAATAATTATCGAATATTTCCCTCATACCAGCAATATAAAAAAATTATAGAATGATGGCAGATATTATTTTCCTTTTAAACGAGGCAGCTGCCAGTTGTAATGTAAACTGACCAATCGTGTTAAAACTATAACGGCAACGACTACACTCTGAATAATATCAGGGTTGAAATGAAAGTAGGCATTGGAAACGTATACTACACCACCAGCAATAGAGGCTACGGCATAAACCTCCCTGGTGAAAAGTATGGGTTGTTCTCCTGAAATCACATCACGAAGCAATCCACCGAAAGTACCGGTGATGGTGCCCAGTGCAACGCAAATAGGCAGGGGGAGTCCCGCTGCCAGCCCTTTATTGATCCCTGTTACAGTGAATAAGGCTAATCCGATGGCATCAAAGAAGGTAATCCATTGATGTAGTTTTCTCACATAGGAAAAAAAGAGGGCGGCAATAACGGCGGCAATGATGATCGCTGTGTTAGTTAATCCGTCTCTCATCCAGGCAACTGGCGTGGCCCCGATAAGAAGGTCTCTGATGGTTCCTCCACCGATGGCTGTCACAAAAGCCAGCGTAAGGAGTCCTATTACGTCGTATGATTTGTTAATTGCTGCCGTTGCCCCGGAAATGGCAAAAGCAAATGTTCCCAGTAACTCTAATACCTGGATGTAGTTGAGCTGCATTCCGCTAAAAAATTAATTTTGGGCTGCAAAGATAGGAATACATTACCGTCCGGCAATACAGCTATAAGCTGCTTTTACTGCAAATCAGTAATCATAGTCGTACTCGCCACGCAGGGTACGCTCAATTTGATTTTGCAAATCAGGAGTGAATCCTTCTACTTCAATTTTAGGGTGATTGTCCAGGTTGATCAGGAAACGGCCTTTTTCTAAAGCCAGCAGGTCATAGATATCTTCTAACAGTGCATACAGGAGCTTTTTGGTGTTTTCAGCAATCTGTGCCAGAAAGGTATCTTCTAATTGTACGAATTCGCGGTTCTTATAAGATAGAGCAACTTGTATCATAAAAATTTATGGTTTTTCTACAGGATAAAATTTTCAGAATAGTAGTTCGAGATTTAGATTTCTTAACCACCTGATTCTCATTAACTAATTGTTATTTCTTGCATAAAAATAGATAAAAAGACATGAATATTTTTTTATTACGCATACTTTTTTATCCACATTAACGGAAAAAGGATGAAAAATATTTTACCTTACCAGGTCGTTGCAACTCAATAACAGTACCATCCTCCCTTTGTTCATTTTCTTATATTTTTTTCCTTACCATTGCAGCTTATTTATTTTTATGAAGAAACTCATCCTGTTTTTAATGCTGCTGTTGGCAGCTAGCCAGTGCTTATGGGCCCAACCCGGCCAGCATCCTGTTTGGAGTAAGAATGGCCTTGGATACTATGATTTCCAGGAAAAGGACATCCTCTTTGTCCCTTTTGACCGCGCTCAATCTGCCACCGTTAAAGTGCCAGGTTCCTTGCTCACGCCCGCCGGACAAACAGCTCCGCTTGACCTGAAAGATTTTTCTTTCTCTGCGGACGAAAGCAAAGCATTGCTCTACACCAATTCAAAAAAAGTATGGCGTTATGAAACCCGTGGTGATTATTATGTTGCGGATATCAGCACCGGAAAACTCCGTCAGCTGGGTAAAGGCCGCCCTGCCTCTTCTCTCATGTTCGCCAAATTTTCCCCTGACGGTAAAAAGGTAGCCTATGTAAGTGAACATAATCTTTATGTAGAAGACCTGGTTACTGGTGCCATCAAACCGCTGACCACCAATGGCTCCCGCCGAATGATCAACGGTACCTTCGATTGGGTTTATGAAGAAGAATTCGATTGCAGGGATGGGTTCCGCTGGAGCGATGATAGTAGACATATCGCTTACTGGCAGATAGACGCAACGAAAATCCGTGACTTTCTCATGATCGATAACACCGATTCTATTTATTCTTTTACAGTGCCGGTAGAATATCCTAAAGCAGGACAAAGCCCTTCTCCATGTAAAGTGGGCGTAGTGGATATACAGACTGCTAAAACAACCTGGATGCAGGTTCCGGGAGATGCCCGCGAACACTACATCCCTCGAATGGAATGGGTGCCTGGTAAACAGGAACTTATTATTCAGCAACTGAACCGCCGTCAGCAGGAAAGTAAAATCATGATCTGCAATGCGGCTAACGGTAATGCACGTACGGTGTATAGCGAAAAAGATAACGCCTGGATAGATGTGAAGTCTGCCTGGGACGATGCGGGTATCATGGGCTGGGACTTCCTCGCTGATGGCAAGTCTTTCCTGTGGCTCAGTGAACAGGATGGATGGCGCCACGTATACAAGGTTTCCATGACGGATGGTACAAGTACCTTACTGACTCCTGGTAAAAGTGATGTCATTAAATTGATAAAGGTAGATGAGAAAGCTGGTAAGATCTATTATATGGCTTCTCCTGAAAACCCTTTACAGCAGTACCTTTACAGCTCATCATTAACTGGCAGCAATGCTACCCGTGTTAGCCCTGCTGATGAAGAAGGTTTTCACAGCTATGAAATTTCTCCATATAGCTTGCGCGGATTTCATTCCCTGTCGTCCAGCAAACAAACCCGCACCATCGGCCAGTTTGTAAACCTGGCAAACCCGCAGGAAACGGATGCTGACATGAAAAAGCAAATGGCTGGTGTTGCCAAAACAAATAATAATCTCGAATACATTCAGGTTACTACAGCTGATGGTATTACACTGGATGGTTGGATGGTAAAGCCTGCAAATTTTGATGCTACCAAAAAGTATCCGATGGTGTTTTATGTTTACGGAGGCCCAGCAACCGCTACTACCCTGGATAATGGCTATGCAGGCCGCAATAGGCTGTATCAGGGCAATATGGGTGATGATGGATACATCTATGTATCTTTCGATAACCGTGGTACTCCGCTGCCTAAAGGCCGTGAATGGCGTAAAAGCATTTACAAAAATATTGGTGTGATAGATACCAGAGATCAGGCCCTGGCAGCAAAAGCAATGATGCAGAAATATTCGTTTATTGACCCTAACCGTACAGCTGTATGGGGATGGAGTGGTGGAGGCACCATGACATTGAACCTGCTGTGTCAATTCCCAGGCGTATTTAAGACAGGTATTTCCATTGCACCAGTGACCAATCTGCTGACCTACGATAATATCTATCAGGAAAGATATACTGGTTTACCACAGGAAGATATGGAGCCATACAAGAAAGGCTCACCTATTTCTTATGCGAAAGATATGGAAGGAAGTCTGCTGATGATACATGGTACAGGAGATGATAACGTACATTATCAGAATGCAGAGATGATGTTGAATCAATTGATCAAATACAACAAGCAGTTTCAGTTTATGTCTTATCCTAACCGTACCCACAGCATTTCGGAGGGCGAGGGCACTACTTCTCATTTGAGCACATTGTACACACAATATTTAAAATCTCATTGTGAGCCTGGCGCAAAATAATTAGTAAGGTTCGTTAGTTAGCGTTTTAACAGGGGCGGAGGTAACAATGCTATTTATTGATTACCTTCGCAACCCAAAAATAACAGATATGTCTAAAACCAGGATTGTAGGGCTTATAGCATCAGTAGTAGTGATTATATGTGCATTTTTGCCATGGTCGGAGATCAATGATTCGCATCTGAAGCATATGGTGTTTACTGGTGTAAACACGGTAGGATCGAATTATGGTGAACCTGGAAAGCTGAATATTTTCCTTGCAGTTGGTGCCATTATTTTTTTCGCTATCAGGCGTAAATGGACCATGCGTGTAAATCTATTCTTTTGTGGGTTTATGCTGGCATGGACATTCCGTAATGTGATGATTTTCTCCAGATGTGAGATTGGGGTTTGTCCGGATTCCAAGGCTGCCCTTTACGTTTCTGTGGTAGCAGCCCTGATCGCGTTTGTGAGTGTGCTGGTTACACGTGTCGACAAGCAGCAATAGTTAAATTACCATACTTTGTGGAGTATCCAGGCTCCCACTAATATACCAGCGCCCATCAGCCAGTAGCGAATTACTAATGGCAATGGGCGCTGTGCTGTTAGCTTGGCTTTGAAGAAGCTATAAAAAGTTAATCCCAGGAAAACCAGCATCATACTTGTTTGTACAGCCGCACTGAAATTTTCATTTGCTAAATATGGCCCAAAAGATAATGCACCGCCACCCAGGAAAAAGAAGCCGGTAAAGAAAGCGCTTCTGATAGCACGGCCACGACTAAACGTAGTTTCCTTAACATTTTCCGCTTCCAGCGTGCGTTCCCAGAGGTCCGCATCTTTCTTCATTTCATCGGCTATATGTGCTATAGTGCTGGCGTGGATATCCAGATTTTCCAATTTGGATTTTTCTTCTGGTGTAAGCAGAGGAGTATCATGCTGCGTATCCCCACGATTAGCACTGAATACGCTGAACATGACGAGTAGCGCGCCAACGATCCAGATGATTAATTGGGTGTTATAGAAGGTTTGAACTTCCATGGCAAAGCCCTGCATGACCTGCGTCGAGAAGAAGAGCAGAAACAATCCGTCTGGGAATCCTATTAAAAAATCAGTGGTCCATCCTGAGCTGCGGATGGCCTTTTGGCTGCTCGCCATGGGAAATATCTCTTTTACAGTTTATAATGATGGCACTAGCGGTGGAAGGTTGTCTCCATACTGCGCTGAATGATGTCTACGCAGTCTTTGACCTGGTCCGCCGTAATTGTTAATGGGGGAGCGAAACGAATTTTATCGCCATGCGTTGGTTTGGCTAACAGTCCGTTATCTTTCAGTGTCAGGCAGAGATCCCAGGCCGCTTCCGGATCGCTGTGTTTTACAACGATTGCATTCAGCAAGCCCTTTCCGCGTACAGTAGTGATATAGGGTGAATGTAAACCCAATAATCCGTTCCTTAACAGCTCGCCCATAGCGGCAGCGTTTTCGGCCATTTTACCAGTTTTTAACACCTCCAATGCCTTTATCGCTACCTTACAAGCGAGGGGGTTACCACCATAGGTAGAACCATGTTCACCTGGTTTGATGGTTAGCATGATGTCGTCATCAGCGAGTACGGCACTTACAGGTAGGGTGCCGCCAGATAATGCTTTTCCGAGGATCAGGATATCTGGATGTACGCCTTCATGGTCGCAGGCCAGCATTTTGCCGGTGCGGGCAAGGCCGGTCTGGATTTCATCAGCTATGAATAATACGTTGGCATCTTTACAATACTGGTAGGCCTGGGCCAGATAACCTTCATCTGGTACTACTACGCCAGCTTCTCCCTGAATGGGTTCTACCAGGAAGCCTGCTACGTTTTTGTCTTGTAACGCCTGCTCTAGTGCTGTAAGGTTATTGAAGGCAATCACCTCATAGCCTGGCATGTAAGGGCCGAAGTTCTTACGTGCATCAGGGTCGGTGCTGAAGGAGATGACATTCAGCGTACGGCCATGGAAATTATGGCTGCAAACGATGATCTTGGCTTTATCTTCCGGTATACCTTTCACCTGGTATCCCCAGCGGCGACAGAGCTTCAGCGCTGTTTCCACGGCTTCTACACCGGTGTTCATGGGTAGTACCTTATCATAACCAAAATAAGCGGTGATATATTTAGCATATTCTCCCAGCAGATCGCTATGGAATGCACGGGAGGTTAATGTAAGCTTGCTGGCCTGTTGTATCAGGGTGGCGATAATTTCAGGATGACAATGGCCCTGGTTTACAGCCGAGTATCCCGATAAAAAATCGTAATATCTTTTACCGTCTACGTCCCACAAAAAAACACCTTCTCCACGCTCCAATACTACTGGGAGCGGGTGGTAGTTATGTGCGCCATACTGTTCTTCCAGGTCCAGGAAATGCTGTGTTCTTTCAGTCATTGTATTTGTGGGTATCATACGTCAAAATTAACTCAATTATCCTTTTAATCGCTGCACCAGGGCAACGTATTCTGTCATGGCATCTTCCTTTGATTTTCCTTGCTGTTCTTCCCAGGCATTATGTTTTGCTTTAGCCACAAAATCAAAAGGATTGGATGGTCCTTCTCCAGTGACATCACCTTCTGTTGCCTGTTTGAAAAGGGAATACAACTGCAGCAAAATTTCATTGGAAGGCTTCTCTGGTAAGGTTTTGCTTTCAGCTACCGCATTCTCAAATTGTTGTGTGAGTTCCATGGAGAATTGTTTTTTGTAATGAAGAAATGATCGTTGTTTTACTAAGGTGCAGATAAATTAAACATTCACCAAATAAACCAACTAATTTTAATACCTTTGCGGGCTGAAATGGCCGGTCCCTGTCAGGATCACCATTGGACCAGTAAATTATCATATGAAGAATATTCGCAATTTTTGTATTATTGCCCATATTGACCACGGTAAGAGTACCCTGGCTGACCGCTTGTTGGAGCACACCAAAACAATTTCTGATCGCGACATGCAGGCGCAGGTGTTGGACGACATGGACCTGGAACGTGAAAAAGGGATTACCATCAAGAGCCATGCAATTCAAATGAATTATACCGCCAACAACGGCGAAAAATATATTTTCAACCTGATTGATACCCCCGGCCACGTTGACTTTTCCTACGAAGTATCCCGAGCACTTGCCGCCTGCGAAGGTGCATTACTGCTCGTAGATGCTGCACAGGGTATCCAGGCACAAACTATCTCCAATCTCTATCTGGCATTGGAAAATGACCTCGAAATCATCCCGGTAATCAACAAAATTGATATGCCTGGTGCTATGATCGAGGAAGTAAAAGACCAGATCATTGAGCTGATCGGTGTGAAAGACGAAGATATCCTGCTGGCCTCTGGCAAAACAGGTATCGGTATCGAGGAAATCCTCGAAGCAATCGTTAGCCGTATACCGGCGCCAACCGGCGAACCTCAGGCTCCACTCCAGGCACTGATCTTTGACTCTGTATTTAACTCTTTCCGCGGTATTATCGCTTATTTCCGAATATACAGCGGTAGTATCAAGAAAGGAGATAAAATCAAATTTGTTAATACTGGTGAAGAATATGAGGCAGATGAAGTAGGTATCCTCAAATTGGGCCTTGAACCGAGAAATGAAGTGTTCTGTGGCGACGTAGGCTACATCATCACCGGTATCAAAAACGCCAAAGAAGTAAAAGTAGGTGATACCATCACCCTGGCTAATAATCCATGCGAAGAAGGGATCAAAGGTTTCCAGGAAGTAAAACCAATGGTATTTGCCGGTATTTACCCTGTTGTAACTGAAGATTTCGAAGAGCTGCGTGATTGTATGGATAAGCTCCAACTCAACGATGCTTCCCTGACTTATGAACTGGAAACCTCCCAGGCCCTCGGCTTCGGTTTCCGTTGCGGATTCCTTGGAATGCTGCATATGGAAATTATCCAGGAGCGCCTGGAACGCGAGTTTAACCAGACAGTAATCACCACTGTTCCGAACGTAGGCTTTATTGCTTATGATCATAAGGACACAGACAAAAAGATCACTGTAAACAATCCTTCTGAAATGCCTGACCCAACTAGGATGTCTCGCATTGAAGAACCATGGATCCGTGCGCAGATCATTACCAAACCTGATTATATCGGTAATATCATGACCCTCTGCTTGGGTAAACGTGGTCTCCTGCTCAACCAGAGCTATCTGACCACCACCCGTGTAGAGCTGATGTTTGAATTACCACTGACAGAGATCGTGTTTGACTTCTACGATAAACTGAAAAGCCAGACCCGTGGTTACGCCTCTTTCGACTATTCACCAATTGGTTTCCGTGAAAGCGATATCGTGAAAATGGATATCCTGCTGAATGGCGATAAAGTAGATGCATTGAGCGCACTGATTCACCGTAGCCGTGCACAGGACTTCGGTCGTAAGCTCTGCGAAAAACTGAAAGAACTGTTGCCTCGTCAACAATTCCTCATCGCCATCCAGGCTGCTGTAGGTGCGAAAATCGTAGCGCGTGAAAATATCTCTGCTATGCGTAAAGACGTTACTGCTAAATGTTATGGTGGTGACATCTCCCGTAAACGTAAGTTGTTAGAGAAACAGAAAGAAGGTAAAAAACGTATGCGCCAGATCGGTAACGTAGAAGTACCACAGGAAGCATTCCTGGCAGTGCTGAAACTCGACGATTAAGTAGTACACTTTATCATATTTAAATGCCCTCTCTGCTTTGCAGAGAGGGCATTTTTTATTGCCGTCAGCGAATGCAACAGCGGCCGTAAGGCCGCTGTTGCATTCGCTTTTCAAACCTCGCGCCGTAGGAGGAATACGATCCGCATACCAATCCCCGCTGATAATTATATAAATCATATCCATGATTGTATAACAATTCCGCACCTGTTGTGTCCGACCTTTGATCTATCAATTTGAATCATATGGAAACACAGGAACAAATCATAAAAAAGACATTCCCTATCACCGGCTTAAGCTGCGCCTCCTGCGCTGTTAGCGCAGAATCTATGCTGAGCGCCACACCAGGCGTAGTGCATGTAGGCGTTAACTTCGCCAACTCCAGCGCCACCGTGGAATATCAACCATGGGTAGTAGGCCCTGATGGCTTAAAAGCCGCTATACAGTCTATCGGTTATGACCTTGTAACAGAAGAATCCGAAGAAGCTACTGCAGCCCTGGAAGATCTGCATCGCAATAAATTTGAAACACTGCGTAAAAAAGCCATCTGGTCTATCATATTCTCTGTACCACTGGTAATCATTGGCATGATATATATGAATATGCCTTACGCTAACTATATTATGTGGGCACTCGCTACACCAGTAGTATTGATCTTTGGCCGCCAGTTTTATGTGAATGCCTGGCGCCAGGCCAAACACAGAGCTGCTAACATGGACACGCTGGTAGCACTGAGCACCAGTATCGCTTATATCTTCAGCGTTTTCAACACTCTCTTCCCTGAATTCTGGCACAGCCGCGGATTACACGCACACGTATACTTCGAGGCCGCCGCAGTAGTGATAACCTTTATCCTCTTAGGCCGGCTCCTTGAAGAAAGAGCGAAATCAAATACCTCTTCAGCCATTAAAAAATTAATAGGACTGCAACCTAAAACAGTACAACTCATCCAGGACAATGGTGAAACGGTAGAAGTACCGCTGTCACAAGTAAAAGTGGGTGATTTATTACTGGTGAAACCAGGTGAAAAAATCCCTGTAGATGGTGCAGTAACCACTGGTAGTTCTTATGTAGATGAAAGCATGATCTCCGGAGAACCTTTACCAGTACTGAAAGAGAACGGCGCGGAAGTATTCGCTGGCACTATTAATCAGAAAGGTGTATTACGTTTCAAAGCCCTGAAAGTAGGCGGTGATACCATGCTGGCACAGATCATCAAAATGGTGCAGGAAGCACAAGGTAGTAAAGCGCCGGTACAAAAGCTCGTAGATAAAATCGCTGGTATATTCGTTCCCGTTGTAACGGGATTGGCTATACTAACATTGATCGCGTGGCTGATCTTCGGTGGCGACAATGGCTTCACACAAGGTATGCTGGCCATGGTAACAGTACTTGTCATTGCTTGTCCATGTGCTTTAGGTCTTGCCACACCAACCGCTATCATGGTAGGTGTAGGAAAAGGAGCTGAGAACGGTATGCTTATTAAAGATGCAGAAAGCCTTGAATTAGCACACAAAATCAACGCTGTAGTACTCGATAAAACTGGTACTATCACCGCTGGCAAACCAGCAGTAACTGGCATCCAATGGAAAGCAGGCATCGACACAGAACGAGCTGCCAGACTGCTTTACAGCATCGAACAACAATCCGAACATCCATTGGCATCAGCTGTTGTTAAATACTTAAACGTAAATGAAACCATACAACCGGAACACTTTAATAGCGTTACAGGTAAAGGCGTTGAAGCCACCTACAGTGGTAAAAAATACTACGCCGGTAGCAGAAATTATATTAATAGTCTTGGTGTAAAAGTAGGCGCACAGCTGGAAGCACAGTCTGACCGCTGGCTAGCAGATGCAGCAACCGTTATTTGGTTTGCGGATGAAAGAGAAGCACTGGCTGCTGTGGCTATCGCGGATCAGATTAAAGAAACCTCCGCTGCCGCTGTGAAAAAACTGGAGAACATGGGTGTAACTGTTTACATGCTCACCGGTGATAATGAACAGACGGCAAAAATTGTAGCTGAGAAAACAGGTATCACGCACTTCAAAGCAAACGTACTGCCAGCCGATAAAGCGGCCTTTGTAGAGAAACTGCAAAAGCAAGGTAACGTGGTAGCGATGGCCGGCGACGGTATCAACGATAGCCACGCACTGGCACAGGCAGATGTGAGCATCGCGATGGGTAAAGGTACAGACATTGCCATGGACGTGGCCCGCATGACGCTCATCTCTTCAGACCTGTTGATGATACCTAAAGCAATTAAACTATCCAGGCAAACGGTGAAGCTTATACGTCAAAACCTTTTCTGGGCATTCATCTACAACCTGATAGGTATTCCTTTAGCCGCAGGCATATTATATCCTGTAAATGGTTTTCTTTTAAATCCAATGATCGCAGGAGCAGCCATGGCACTGAGTTCTGTATCTGTGGTAGCAAATAGTCTGCGATTAAAATGGAGCAAACTTTAAACAAATTTTTAAACAATTTTATTCATAAACAATAATATAAATCAATCAATATGGAAACTTACAAATTCAAAACCAATATCAATTGTAGCGGATGTGTGGCAGGAGTAACTCCACACTTAAATCAAGCAGAAGGCGTTGAAAAATGGAACGTTGATACTGCAAATCCACAGAAGGTATTAACAGTAGAAGCAGCGGGTGTTTCTGCAGAAGAAGTAGCAGCGATCGTAGCAAAAGCTGGTTTCGTTGCAGAAAAGATCTAAAATTATCTACCTGATATAAAGCCGTCTCTACTCAGTAGAGACGGCTTTTTTTCTTGTATATTTGGTAAAATCGATATTATGAGAAAGCTATTTTTGGGTATGATTTTAATGCTGTTGGCCTTTGCCAGCCAAGCCCAGCAAATGTTACCGGCAGATCAGGTATTGAAAGAGGCCAGCGCTCTGGCTGCCAAAGAACAGAAGAATGTTTTCCTGATGTTTCATGCATCCTGGTGTGGATGGTGCCACAAAATGGATATGGCCATGAATGATGCTGCCTGTAAAAATGCCTTTGAAAAGAATTACGTCATCAGGCATATCACCGTTAAAGAATATGGCGATAAGAAGAGCACCGAAAATCCTGGTGGAATGGAACTGCTGACAAAATACCACGGTGAGAAAGAAGGTATTCCATTTTGGTTGGTATTTCAGCCCGATGGCAAACTGCTTGCCGACAGCCGCATGAAAGGCGCAGATGGTCTGCTGCATAATATCGGATGTCCCGCTCAGCCTGAAGAAATTGCTCATTTCCTCGAAATTTTAAAAGCCTCCTCACATATGTCTGCCACTGAACTTACAGCAGTAGAAAAACGATTTGGCGAAATCGCCCGGCACAATTAATGCTATATTGGTTAAACATCCCGTACCTGTTATCTGTTTTAACCAATAAACCCATTAAGATCAAATGCGAAAATGGCTAAGGATTTCACTTATTGCAGCAGGATCAGTGGTAGCGTTGGGGATATTACTATTATTGGGCCTTGTATGGTACATCAAGGCCAATAAAGCGGATTTGCTGAAGCAGATTACTGAAAAAATAGATGGAAGGATAAATGGCACTTTAAAAATTGGTGATGTTGAACCTTCTCTTTTTTCCGGTTTCCCCAATGTATCACTAGCCCTCAAAGACGTGCAGCTGTTAGACAGCCTGTATCCTGTACATCATCGGCCCTTGCTGAATGTAAAATTTATTTATATCCGGCTTAACAGCTGGTCGCTGTTGCGTAAGCACGCAGATATTAAAGAAGTAACACTGAAAGACGGTCAGATTTGTTTGTACACTGACTCCACCGGCTATACGAATACCAATGTGCTGAAAGAGCAGCCAATCAATAAAAAGAAGCCATCCAAAAAAGCGGATATAGGCAGGCTGGTATTCTCTAATATGGTCTTCTCCATAGAAAATCAACAAAAGCAGAAACTCTTTGAACTACTGATCAGGGAAATGGCTGGCAAAATCAAAACAGTGGGGGATGTTATGGATATTAACCTCTACGCACATATGTTTTCCCGGCATTTCGAATTCAATACGGTCAAAGGTAGTTACCTGAAAGATAAAGAGATGGACATGCCCCTGCATGTTACATTCAATCGCAAAACCAAGATATTGGATGTGCCGCAGCAGCCTATCAAAATTGATGACAAGCCAGTATTTATCGGCGGTCAATTTGTGTTTTCAGAAAAACCACCGGCTTTTCAGTTAAAAATAATTGCTAACCAACTGCTGCTAAAAGAGGCCGCCACCTGGTTGCCGCCAAATATCTCCGGGAAACTGAACACAATTGATCTGCAAAAGCCACTGGACGCAGAGGCTAACCTCGCCGGACATATGAAATTCCGTGATACGCCGCATGTAGTAGTAACATGGAAAACCACCAACAATATATTGAACAGTGGGTTAGGCCAATGGAGCAACTGTAGCTTCAGTGGCAGATTCAATAATGAAGTGTTGGTAGGCGCAGGGCACACAGATGAAAACTCCTCCGTAAATATATTTGGACTGTCTGCCTTGTTTGGCGCAGTACCTGTGAAGGCAGATACTATTCGGGTTGTCAACCTGAAAGCGCCATTGCTACATGGACATTTCCAATCATCTTTCCCACTGGAGAATCTAAATGAAAATGATGACCCCTTACCGCTGGAATTCACCAGTGGTAATGCGGTGGCAGACTTGAATTATACGGGCCCCTTGATGAAAGACGATCCTACTCCATCAGCATTGATAGGAGATGTGAAAGTTACGAATGCTGCTTTTTCATATACACCCCGCGATCTGAAATTCAAAAACTGTAATGCCACGCTGCGTTTTACAGGGCAAGATCTGCTCTTGGAAAATATCAGTCTGCAAACGCAAAGTAGCACACTGACGATGGATGGCAAAATGAAGAATGTTTTGAATTTCTATTTTACCGCACCTGATAAAATTGTGCTGGACTGGAATATTAAGAGTCCATTGGTAGATTTGAATGAGTTCAAATCTTTCCTGATGCCAAGAAAACAAAGCAAGGCCGTCGCTACTGCACGTCGAAAGGTGAAAATGGGTAGAGTGGCCAAGCAACTGGATAATGTGCTTGCATCCAGCAACGTAAACATGAATGTGCAATTGAACAGAACCACATTCCGGCATTTTACAGCAGATAATGTAAAAGCAATAGTGGCACTTACCGCATCTGATATTTTGTTAAACCAGATTTCCCTGCAACATGCAGGTGGGTCACTCTCTGTCAAAGGAAAGGTTCACCAGGTAAGCGTTAATAACTATTTCGATCTGGCAGCCAGTTTCGTAAACGTGAATATTTCTCAATTGTTCTATGCCTTTGATAACTTCGGTATGACAGGACTAACGTCAAAGAATATACGTGGTATAGCTACTGCTAAAACAATTATCCGGGGTAACATCCTTGATAATGGAACAGTGATGAACCGAACGCTGAACGGAAATATCGATTTTAGCATGAAACGTGGCGCCCTTTTGGATTTTCAGCCGCTGGTAGATATCGGTGATTTTTTATTTAAGCGAAGAAGAATGGACAGTATTACTTTTGAAAGTCTCAGTAATAATTTTAAAGTACAGAGTGGTAAAATCATCATTCCACCAATGCGTATCGCTTCAAGTGCATTGAATATAGATATGCAGGGCGTATATGGTATTGGTGGCGGCACCAACATTCAGCTGGACGTGCCATTACGTAATCCTGCCAAAGACTCTTCCATAACTGATAAGGAGGAGCGAATGCGGAGGAGCCGTAAAGGAATTATTCTACACCTACATGCTGTGGATGGGCCTGATGGAAAGGTCAAAATAAAAATGGGCCGCGGCGACAATGACTAATATTCGTTACATTTAATCAGAAGAAAGTTATCTCCAAGTAATAAGTCATAAACCCAAAATAACATGAAAGCAGTAGCGATAAACGCCTTCAAAGAAACGGCACAGGTCATGGATCTTCCTAAACCCAATGTCAGGCCAGGTGCATTAATAGTTAAGATGCAAGCCGCTGGTTTAAATCCTTTCGACTGGAAGATGATTGATGGCATATTGGATGGTTCCATGCGTCATCAGTTTCCGATGATCATTGGTGTAGATGGCGCTGGTGTGGTACAGGAAGTGGGAGAAGGAGTGACACGCTTTAAAGTGGGCGACCGTGTATATGGTCAGTTTATTCATGCACCAATTGGAGAAGGCGCTTTCGCAGAATATATTGTAGTACCGGAAAAAGCAGGGATCACCACCGCACCGGGATCTGTTGATGCCGTAGCTGCTGCAGCGGTGCCAACCGCCGGCATGACGGCTTTACAGCTGTTGGAGACATTGCAACTGCACAAAGGTGATGTATTGCTAATTAATGGGGCTACCGGCGGCGTAGGTTCCTTTGCCACGCAAATGGCCGCTGCACAAGGGTTAAATGTGATCGCCACAGTTTCCAGTGCAGAAGGTGCTACTCGTATGAAGCGCCTGGGTGCCAGCAAGACAATCAACTATGAAGAAGCGCCTTTGTTTGAGCAGGTGAAGACTTTATATCCTAATGGCATTCATGGTTTCATTGATTTGGTGAGTCAGGCCGCTGGTTTCAGTAAAAATCTGGAACTGCTGAAACCTGGTGGAGCTGCGCTTACAACAGTTTTCGTTGCTAATGAAGAAGAGATGAAATCCAAAGGCTTCCGTGGCGGTAATTTCGAAACCAAAGGCTCTGCTGCTTCCATGGATAAGTTAACTGAGCTCATTGATGCCGGAGATCTGACGATTCCAGTAGAAACCAGAATTACCTTGTCTCAAGTGCCGGAAGCTATTCTACAGAGCAGGCATGGCAGAGCGAAAGGTAAGACAGTAATTGAAATAGCATCTTAATAAAAAACACCGGCCTGAAATGCTTTATAATAAAATAAAGCATTTCAGGCCGGTATAACTGTATGATTATTTTACCGGAACAGTAGCTTTATAGATAGCTACTTCGTTGTTGGAAGTAATCTGGTAGTTGGCGCCATAAGCCGCAAATACGCACTGGCCCTTGAGTAAAGCCAATGTTGTTCCTTCTCCTTTCACTTCACATTCACCATTCATTACAATCAGTATTTCAGGTGCAGCAGCAGTATGTTGGTATTGCTGGCCTGCTTTTACTTGAATGCTGCTTACCACGAAATCCGGTGCTGGCGTAGGATAGATCGTTTCCAATCCTTGTGCGATCACATCGCCGGTAATAATGTGCGGATGTACCGCTTCAAAGCGTGTATGCTTGAGCAACTCTTCCACATCTATATGTTTTGGCGTGAGTCCACCACGAAGCACATTATCTGAATTGGCCATCAGTTCTACGTTCTGGCCTTCCAGGTAAGCATGTGGAATGCCTGCATCCTGGAATACCGCTTGTCCTGGATGAACATGCATGATGTTAAAGAAATAGATAGAGAAGATACCTCTGTCGATTTTTTCAGCGGATGCAGGATCATTCAAAACCGCGCGGGCAGCCCAGAAAGCAGGATCGCTCTTAGACAATTTGTTTTCTTTATATAAAGGAACTGCTCTGTCAGTGAGTGGGCGCAATAAGGTATTTACCACTTGTTGCGGCATCTCCATTACAGTTTTATATAAACCATAATATCCTTCATTTTCGTATATACTAACTAGTGAGGTAAATTCAGGTGTGTCTTGCAGCACTTGTTTCAGCTGTGCTTCCGGTAGGAAGCCATGCAGCAGCCAGAATTCGCTCAATGCCACCATAATTTCAGGTTTGTGGTTGGCATCTTTATAATTTCTGTTAGGTGCATTTAAGGGAATGCCCGCAGCGTTTTCACGTGCAAATCCTTTTTCTGCTTCAGATTTATTAGGATGCACCTGAATAGAAAGCATTTCTCTTACATCCAATATTTTGAATAGGTAAGGTAATTGCCCGAAAGCATTCCAGACATCCTTGCCTACAAGGTTTTCTGGATCTTGCTGCAGGAGGGTATTCAGCGGTACCTGGCCGCTGGCAGTAGTGATGGCAGAAGGTGCGCTCTCATGAGCTCCCATCCAGTATTCAGCGCTAGGTTTATCAGAGGGTTGAATTCCCAGCAAAGCAGGGATATATTCATATCCGCCCCAGGCATAGTGTTGAACTTTTCCGTCCAGTCTGAATAGTTTCATATCGAGTAACTCGGTTTATTAAATTATTTGCATGCTGCGCTGCAAAAGTAATAGATATCAACTGATAACCAACTGATTTGCTAACCCATTTATCAACATTGTTATGATTAACCATCTACTCCTCGGCAAACAAGGCGAAGCCATGGCCCTGACTTACGTAGCAAGGTATTGCGAAGTAATGCATTGCAATTGGAAATCCGGCAGACTGGAATTGGATATTGTAGCGAAGCGTAATGACTGTATTTATTTTATAGAAGTGAAGACAAGGCGAGCGACATTTTTCGGGTATCCGGAAGATGCAGTGAATAAATCTAAAGAAGAACATATCCGGGAGGCTGCGGAACATTACCTGGAGTTTTACCAATTATTTCCTAAGGAGATCAGGTTTGACATTATATCCATCGTCATAAATAATAGGAACGAGGTGGAACTCTTTCACTTAAGGGATGTGTTTTAATTAGTTAGCAAACCCAGTGTAATGGAGGATCTACGTTAACTAACACTTAACAAAAAACTTATCTTTAAAATTTATTTAATTCGATAGAGATATTATCTTTGCGTTGCAAAAAAATTTAACCCTGTCTTCATCCTGATCCATCTTCCTCAGAAAAACTTCGTCACAATATTGAATCATTCTAAACAATGATAAATGATGAGTTTTTGGAACCTGGTACTAATGACATTTCAGTTGACAACAGTAACTTCGCTAAACAGGAATACTGTTTGTACAATGTGGCAGGAGCGTGGTAATGAGCGTATGTTTTTTATTCGTTCAGACGCGGGTAGGGATCAAGAGCAGACAACAACGCTGACTGTATTGGATGAGCAGCGGATTCCTGTGCGAATCATACCGTTTGCACCAGGAAGTTTGTATACCGTGCAATCAGTGAAGCTGACAGGTATACCCTCAGGTAAATATATTTTTCGTGTAACCATGGCCGACAGGGCCGAAGAAAAATTATTCGTTATAGAACAGTTATAGGAATCTGTTCAGTTGCTTTCGAGAGTTATTTAAGACAACGGGGCCAGGCATCAGCCATGGCCCCGTTGCTATTTTGTAGCATTATAATTTGTACAGATACTTACCAGATACCAGTATAGTTATGCGGTGTGATGGCTTTTAATTCTTTTTTCAGTGCTGCACTGATTTTGAGGCCATCGATAAATTTGTGCATACTCTGTTTGGTAATGCCTTCGCCACCACGGGTCAGTGCTTTCAACGCTTCATATGGTTGCGGATAATTCTCACGACGCAGTACTGTCTGAATAGCTTCAGCTACCACTGCCCAGGTATTTTCCAGGTCTTCGTGGAGTTTAGCCTCGTTCAGGATCAGTTTAGATAATCCTTTCTGGATAGACTTAGTAGCCAGCAGGGTATGTCCGAAAGGAACGCCCAGGTTACGCAATACAGTTGAATCGGTCAGGTCGCGTTGCAGGCGGGAAATAGGCAGCTTCGCGCTTAGGTGTTCAAATATGGCATTAGCCAGACCCAAGTTACCCTCTGCATTTTCAAAGTCGATCGGATTTACTTTGTGTGGCATTGCGGAAGATCCTACTTCATCCTTCTTGATTTTCTGCTTGAAGTAATCCATGGAGATGTAAGTCCAGATATCACGGCAGAAATCAATCAGAATAGTATTGATACGTTTCAGGGCATCAAACTGTGCAGAGATATTATCGTAATGTTCGATCTGGGTGGTAAACTTCATACGTTGAAGGCCCAGGGTATTGTTTACGAATTTCTCACCGAATTTTTCCCAGTTGATTTTAGGGAAGGCCACGTGATGGGCATTGAAGTTACCGGTAGCACCACCAAACTTCGCTGCGAAAGGAATTTCACCCAGCAGTTTAATTTGTCCTTCCAGTCTTTCTACGAATACCTGGATTTCTTTACCAAGGATGGTAGGAGAAGCTGGTTGTCCGTGTGTGCGAGCCAGCATAGGGATTTTCATCCATGCTTTAGCCATTTTACCCAGTTCCAGGACAAGGTTTGCTAGAGCAGGCATATAGACATGCTCAATAGCATCTTTCCAAAACAGTGGGGTAGCGGTGTTGTTGATGTCCTGAGAGGTTAGTCCGAAGTGTACCCATTCCAGTTTGTCTTCCAGACCCAGGTTCTTCATTTCGTTCTTCAGGAAATACTCCACGGCTTTCACGTCGTGATTGGTGATCTTCTCAGTGTCTTTGATCAGTTGTGCATTCTCAACCGTGAACTCCTGGTAAATCTTACGCAGGGCAGGTACTTTAGCCTTTGGCAGGGTAAAGATTTTCTGTTCTGACAGCGCAATAAAATATTCCACCTCTACCATCACACGGTAACGGATCAACGCAAATTCAGAGAAATAATTAGCCAGCTCGTCCAGTTGCTTGCGATAGCGCCCGTCCAGCGGAGAAATGGCAGTTAATGGTTGTAATTGCATAATTAGTTACTTTTGCAGCTTCAAAATTACAGAAATTGGAACGGAAAGTAAAAGTAGCGGCTGTAAGTTATTTGAATACGAAGCCTTTATTGTTTGGATTTAGGAATCATCCTGTATTGGAAATGATGGAATTGTCCATGGATTATCCGGCTAAGATAGCACAGCAACTGATAGATGGAGACGTAGACGTGGCGCTGGTACCAGTAGCCATTATACCTAAACTCAAGGAATATCATATCATCGCAGATTATTGTATCGGCGCTGAAGGACCGGTAGCCTCGGTATGTTTGTACAGCGAGGTGCCATTACATGAAATAAAAAGAATTTATCTGGATTACCAGAGCCGTACGTCTGTAGCACTCCTGAAAGTGCTGGTACGTGAGTATTGGAAGCTGGATGTTGAATTTGTAGCCACCAATGGTGACTATGAGTCCAATATCAAAGGCACCGATGCCGGACTGGTAATAGGAGACCGTGCACTGAAACAAAGACATATCTCTCCATTTATCTATGACCTGGCAGAACACTGGATGCGCTTTACCAGCCTTCCTTTTGTTTTTGCAGCATGGATAAGCAACAAGGCATTACCAAAAGAATTTACGGATGCCTTTAATAATGCCACTGGTATTGGTATCCAGAATATTCCTGCTGTAGTAGCAGAGAACCCATATGACGTATATGATCTCACAACCTATTATGTGCAGAATATCAGTTATCCGCTGACCCCGGCTAAGCGTCAGGGCATGCAGAAATTCCTTGGTTACCTGTTGGCAGAACAACCAGCCTGATTTTAATGCATTTTAGTTTTTAGCTAATGGGGTACTAGTAAGTGTTCCATTAGCTATTGCTATGTCCTGTTAATACCTTTTGCCGGTACAGGAATTTTCAGTAACTTCATGGTTCACCCAATATTTTACGGGCTATGAAGATCGGCATCCTGGGAAGTGGTCCTGTTGGACTCACACTCGGTAAAGGCCTTATTCAGACAGGTCATGATATTACTATTGGTACCAGAAACCCGGCTAAAGAGTCGTTGCAACAATGGGCCAAACGCATGGGTAACCAGGCGACCATTGGTACATTCAGGCAGGCAGCCGAATTCGGGGATCTGATGCTTATATGTACCCGCTGGACGGGAACCAAGAAAGCTATTGAAGCTGCAGGCGTCTGGAATTTCAAAAATAAAACGGTCGTGGATGTCACCAATCCTATTGATGGCAAAGGTCCCGACGAAAATGGGCGTATAACGCTTATCATCGGCCATAATCACTCCGCAGGGGAACAAATACAAGCCTGGCTGCCGCCAGATTCCTCCGTAGTAAAAGCACTCAGCTGCATAGGCCACGAACATATGCTCCTGCCACAATTTAAAGACGGCGCTCCCACCATGTTTATTGCCGGTAATAATCATATTGCCAAAAGAACTGTTGTAAACCTGCTTCATCAAATGGGCTGGCACGACGTGGCAGATATGGGTAGCATTGAAATGAGCCGCAACATTGAGCCACTGGCAATACTTTGGGAAGCCTATGCCTTCCTCAACAACAGCCGGGAACATGCTTTTAAACTGCTCAAAAAATAACTCCAATAAAAAAGGCAACCAGCCTTTGTCGCCGGTTGCCCTCTTCTGTATAACTTCTTCGGGAATACGCTATTTAACCTTCTTCACATTAATATAGAAATTCTTATCGACCTCAAATTCTTCCGGCTTATCCAATGTAAGCACCGCTGTATGCCATAAAGTGCCCGGATAGATAAGGGTGTAGCCACTGGCATTGAGCTTTACTTTTACTGGCATATTAAAATCCTTCACCGCATCCGTCCAACGGAATTGCAGCTGTTGCCCTGTAATCCTATATTCCAGGGTAGGTATTTGTGTGGTAGTGAGATATTGCTCATACATTTTGTCGAGGTTGATACCAACAAAACTATTGATATATTCCTGTACCTCTCTGCCGGTAACTGTCTGATGCCAGAAGGTTTTATTCAACCCACGTAGCAACTGGCGGAAAGCCTCGTCATTACCCATGATCTGGCGTATCATATGTATCATGTTTGCGCCTTTATAATACATATCGCCGCTACCCTCTGCATTTACATTGTAAGCTGGAATTATTGGTTCATCATTAGCGATATTATGACGGCTGCCCTGAACATATTCATTGCCTGCCTTCACACCGTATTGGCAAGTAGTGAAGAGCGTTTCAGAATAGTTGGTAAAAGATTCATGCACCCACATATCCGCGAGGTCTTTGGTTGTAATATTATTTCCGAACCATTCGTGGCCACTTTCATGGACGATGATAAAGTCCCACTTCAATCCCCAGCCGGTAGCAGAAAGATCTTTGCCCAGGTAGCCCATCTTGAATTTATTGCCATAAGCTACGGCACTCTGATGCTCCATGCCAAGGAAAGGTACTTCTACTAATTTATAACTGTCTTTATAGAAAGGGTATTTACCAAACCAGTATTCAAAGCATTTTAGCATAGGTTTGACCACCTCAAAGTGTACCTTGGCCGTGTCCACGTTATAGTCCAGCACCCAATAGCTAAGGTCCAGTCTTCCGCCTTCTCCGTTATAGGAATCTTTTATTTCTGCATAGTTGCCGATATTAACGGCTACGTCGTAATTATTAATAGGGTTGGTAACCAGCCAGGTGTAGGTGGTTGTTCCGTCAGCATTTGGGAACGTTTTTTTCAATCGGCCATTGGAAACGGCTTTCAATTCGTTAGGAACGGTAAGGGCGATGGTCATGCCGTTATCTGGTTCGTCGCTTTGTGTGTCTTTATTGGGCCACCATACGCTGGCGCCTAAACCCTGACAGGCAGTGGCTATCCATGGACGATTTTCTTTGTCTTTGCCCCATACTACACCGCCATCCCATGGCGCTTTCACAGCTACTTTAGGCTTACCGTGATAGAAAATAGTGATCTTATCGGATTTCTTGAGTAATTGTGGTTTCTTCAACTTAATAAACCAGGCATTCCCATCTTGTGTAAATGTCAGACTATGTTTGTCCTGCAATACACTATCTATTATCATCGGTTCCTGCAGATCTATCTGCATGGTAGAATCGACTTTTAGTACATTATAGGTAATGGTGTTAAAACCGGTAAAGGTGCTGTCCTGAGGGTCTACAGTTACATGCAGGTCATAGTATTCAACGTTCCACCAGGCACGCTGCGGAGTGATACTACCGCGAAGCGTATCGGCGTGGGTGTATTGTTTCTGAGCAAATGCAGCACTGGAAGTTAATAAAGCCAGGCAAAGCAATTTAATGCCGCGCATAATTGTGTCTATTTATTTGGGTGAAAGATATTAATTTACTGCCAAATGAAAAGTTATTATTGTCAGGCATTTATCGTCCGAATTCTTTTTATAGCCCTATTGGTGGGCATGATGACCGGTTGTGGGCCGCAGGCCAACAATGGCAAGCAGGTATTTCGTTATAACCAGGTGGAAGGAATTACCAGCCTGGATCCGGCCTTTGCCCGTAATCAATCTGTTATCTGGGCGGTACGTCAGGTATATAATACTTTGGTAGAACCAGATGATCAATTACAGATGCGTCCATCATTGGCTAGCCACTGGGAAGAATCTGAAGATCATAGGGTGATTACCTTCCATTTACGCACAGATGTATATTTCCAGGACAATGATATTTTTCCGGACGGAAAAGGTAGGAAGATGACCGCAGCGGATGTGGTTTATAGCCTACGTCGTATAATGGATCCCGTTACCGCATCACCGGGTGCCTGGATCTTTAATAGCCGCCTGGATAAGGACAGCGGCTTCGTGGCATTGAATGATTCCACCTTCCAGCTTCGCTTGTTCCAGCCATTCCATCCCATTTTAGGCATACTTAGTATGCAGTATTGCTCAGTGATCCCACATGAGGCAGTAGAGAAATACGGCAAAGATTTTCGTAACCATCCATGTGGTACCGGACCATTCCAGTATTTCCTCTGGGATGAAGGTCAGGCGCTGGTATTACATCGAAATCCACACTACTTCGAAAAGGATAGCCTTGGGAAGCAATTGCCATACCTGGATGCGGTACAGATAAGTTTCCTGGAAAGCAAGGCTACAGAGTTCTTACTATTCAGGCAAGGACAGCTGGATTTTATGAACGATCTCGACGCCAGTTTTAAAGATGAAGTACTGTCGAAAACAGGCAACCTGAAACCTGAATGGAAGGGAAAAATGATACTAGATAAACATCCTTATCTGAATGTAGAATACCTGGGCATACTACATGATAGTTCTCTTGCAGTGGTAAAGGCTTCGCCACTTCGTTATAAAAAAGTAAGGCAGGCCATTAACTATGGCTTCGACCGGGAGAAGATGATGACTTATCTGCGTAACAGCATCGGCCAGCCGGCCACTGCTGGTTTTGTACCCGCCGGGCTGCCTTCCTTTGATGCGGAAAAAGTGAAAGGTTATAATTATGACCCGGCAAAAGCGAGGGCTTTGCTCAAGGAAGCTGGTTTCCCTGATGGACAGGGGCTGCCGGTAATCAAGCTCTTATCGATTCCTATTTATGCGGACCTGGCCAATTATGTGGCCAATCAGTTACAGGAGATTGGAATTCGTATACAGGTAGAAGTTATACAGAAAAGTTTACTGTTGGAACAGACAGCCAAATCACAGGCGATGTTTTTCCGTGGCAGCTGGATCGCGGACTATCCAGATGCCGAAAGTTACCTGGCTATGTTTTACGGACAAAATCCAGCGCCTCCAAATTACACGCGGTTCTTTAACAATAACTACGACAAGCTGTATGTACAGGCAATGTATGAACAGCAGGACAGTATAAGATATCAGCTATATCAAGATATGGATAAGATCATAGTGGAGGAGGCGCCTGTGGTACCGCTGTTTTATGACGAGGTGATCCATCTTATCCAGCCAAATGTGGAAGGATTAAAAAGTAATGGATTGAACCTGCTAGAGTTACGCAGGGTCAAGAAAAGAATATAAAAATGTTATTTTAACATTTTGTTGGGTATTAAAGTAGATAAATTGGATTGACTTACAGTTTATTAGCCTACCTTTGGTGATTATTGTCAACTTTTATAAAAACAGAAATGACAGCAATCCTGATATTCTTTTGTGTGCATTGGTTCGCATCTTTGTTCTTTCACACATTCTATTTACACAGATACGCTTCTCATCAGATGTATACTACCAGTAAATTCTGGGAGCGCTTTTTTTACTTCTGTACCTGGTTTTTCCAGGGTTCCTCTTACCTGGTTCCGAGAGCTTATGGTGTAATGCACCGTATGCACCACGAATTCAGTGATACAGAACATGATCCGCATTCACCACACTTCTTCAAAGACGTATGGAGTATGATGGTACATACCCGTACTATTTACAATGGATTCTTACATGATACCAGCAAGGTAGATAAGAAATTCCTGGAGGAGCCATTACCTAAATGGGACGCGATGGACAAATTCGGTGATAATAACTTCACTCGTCTTGCATGGATGGCCTTATATGTTGCTTTCTATGTAGCCTTCGTTCCAACTGGTATGTGGTACCTCTATTTACTGCTGCCTATCCACTTCCTGATGGGGCCTGTACAAGGTGCAGTAGTTAACTGGTGCGGTCACAAATATGGCTATAGCAATTTCGATAATGGTGATAAATCTAAAAACACTTCTCCATGGGGTATCATTCTCCTGGGTGAACTGTTCCAGAACAACCACCACAAATTTAAAGACAGCCCTAACTTCGCTAAGAAATGGTATGAACTGGATCCTAGCTATCAGGTAATGAAACTGTTGAATGTCATCGGTATCATTAAACTGAAACCAGCTATGGTTACACCAGCCCAGCTGAAGAAAGCAAATGCTGCCTAAGTACACCAACAATCAATCCGTATCAATAAACAGAACGACCTGCCAATTGGCAGGTCGTTCTGTTTATATAAGAAGTCACAGCGAATATAGCTTATTAATTCCGGAATGGCTTGAAGTTCGCCTTGTTGCCCGCTAAGGCCAGCATCGGTTTATCTCCGCTGCTATCGCCATATGCATAGATTTCCGTGTAGTCGTTCAGGTTATAAACCTGTTTGATCCGATTTACCTTTTCTTCTCCATTACAGTTGATTCCCTGTAGCTTACCTGTTATAGCCTCATCCATTACTTCCATTACTGATCCTATGCAACGGATATTATGTTGCTCGCACCAGGGAGCTACCCAGTTATAGGCAGATGCAGTAACAACGACCACTTCGTGTCCTGATCGCTGGTGTTCCCTGATCGCGTCTAATGCTTTTATGCGGATCATTTTAGGGAGAGCATCTTTACAAAAAGCATTACACCCTGCCTGGAAATCGCTTTCTTTCATATCGCTGAAAAAATGCCGTAATACTTTCTCCTTCATTTTCTGAGCGGGAATCTGTTTCAATTTAAATTGAAGCAAGGCCGGTAGCAATCGTAATATCCCGCGATACATGGCCCCGGGACCTTTCTGGTAGCGTATAATCTGCCAGAGTGTATCCGTATTCGTTATAGTACCGTCGAAATCAAAGAATGCAATTATCACAGCTTCAGTTTTTTGAAAATACCTTCAGGAATATTCCTGATGATCAGCATAATATATTTCCAATGCCATTTTATGAAGATGGTATTTTTCTTTTTGGCCGCCGCTCTAAACAGCGCTTTAGCGATGTCTTCGGGCTGGGCTGTCAGCAAAGGTGGGAGTGTGAGATGTTGGGTCATGCGGGTATTTACAAAACCTGGTTGTACACTCATGACATGTATCCCCTTATGGAAAAGGCGGTTTCTCAAGCCGCTGAGGTAAGCCGTAAATCCTGCTTTAGCGCTGCCATAAATATAGTTGCTCATACGTCCACGCTCACCGGCAACGGAGCTGATACCTATAATCAGGCCGCTACCTTTGGCGATATAGCTCTCGGCGATGATATTGAGAATACTTACAGCCCCTGTATAGTTACTGTTGATGATACGTTCTGTTTCCAGCCAGTTGGTTTCAGCCTTTTCCTGGTCGCCCAGGTAGCCAAATACACAGATGGTGATATCAGGAATAACGGGGAGCTGCTCATAAAAAGCGGCATGGCTGTGAAATGTAGTGGCATCAAAATCATGAACAGTTGCGTGTACGCCGAAACGTATCTGCAAATCCTGCTGAAAAGGGATCAACGCGGCGCCACTTCTGGCAGCGAGTAAAATATCAAATTTTTGGGAGGCATACGCACGGGCAATGGCAACAGCCATATCAGACCCAGCGCCTAATATTAGTACGGATGGCATGGGATTGCGAAGGTGTTTGGTTAGCAGGTGTATTATTTAGTCAGTGATAAACGTGCTGACTGTAAAGAAGTAAAGCGGTTATCACTGTTATATTGCTTCACAATGGCCGCAAATTTCTCTGCATTAGGATAGCTCTTCCAAAATACTTCCTGCTTCATACGGGCATCTTTGGAAAGATATAACCTGCCACCATACTGTAGTACAATTTCATCCAGCTCGTCCAGGAATTCGAATAGACCTTTACGTACAGGGAAATCCAGCGCAAGGGTATATCCTTCCATTGGGAAAGAGATCAGACTATCCTGGTTACCAAATACTTTCAGCACCGCCAGGAAAGACCCCCAGCCTTTATCAGAAATGCGTTTCAATATAGCTACAAGTCCATCTTTATGCTCCAGTGGCAACACAAATTGGTACTGTACAAATCCTGCTTTACCATAGCCTCTGTTCCAATGAAGGATCGCATCCAACGGATAGAAGAATGGCTCATAAGGAACTACGTTATTGATTTCGCGTTTGAGATTTTTATTGTAGTACAGCCAGTTAAAGATTTTGACTGTCAGTGTATTGAGGATGAAGGAAGGGAGGTTAAAAGGAACCGTCAATTTACGTTTAGCCGGCAACGTTAATGGGGCCTGCTGCTGTTTAGTACTCAGTTCTTCCTTGGTAGCATGTTCACCAACGATCAGGATACTTCTTCCAAAGGAATCGCCTTTTTTGAGGCAATCGATCCAGGCCATGGAATAGGTATAATGTTTATACTCTTCAAACAGGCGGATCACATCCTCCAGGTTTTTAGCCTTGATCTGTGTTTGACGGATATATGCTGTTTCAATTTTTTTCAGGTCAAATTTCACGCGGGTGATAACGCCGGTAAGGCCCATACCACCACAGGTAGCCCAGAAAAGATCTGTATGTTGATCAGGACCGCAGGTAATTGTTTCTCCATTACCAATGATCACGTCCATATCAATGATATGGTTTGAGAAGGCACCATCTACGTGGTGGTTCTTTCCATGTACATCAGAAGCTACTGCGCCACCAACGGTGATGAATTTGGTACCAGGGGTAATTGGTAAGAACCAACCCTTAGGAACAAGGATATCCAGGAGCTGATCCAGCGTAACGCCTGCCTGACACTCCATGATACCTTTTTCCGTATCGAAAGCCAGTATCTTATCGTATTTAAGCATGGAGATGCTATGCTTGCCCAAAGAGGCATCACCATAGCAACGGCCGTTTCCGCGTGCTATCAACTCATGGTTCGTGCTTACAAAGCTGCGCAGCTGATCTTCCTGTGTAAAGGAACTTTCTTCACTGGCAATAGCGGGGTAGTTCCCCCAGTTTGCTAACCGTTTTTGCATTATTCAAAAAATCTAACGTTAGTGGGTAAATAAATTAATACATAAAAACTCAGGACCCACAGGAAAATGGTTAATTGAATAAAACGGTCTTTATATAGGATCTTGGTGGGAGAACCAGTGTTGTTCTCCACGTAGGTTATTTGCAAATATCGTAATAATCCTCCAATAACAAACAGGGAGGTATAATATAGACGGTAAGTATTAAAACGTTGCTGCGTTTCCGGTGCCATGGTATACATCAGGTACGACACAATAATCACTGCGGATACAAGGGCCAGCATTACATTCATGAAGTCCAGGTTATAACCTTTCGCCGCCTTACGCATTTCCTGTCCGGAGGATAACTTGATAAGTACATCATCTCTTCTTTTGGCAATAGCCATAAATAATGCCAGCAGGAAAACCATGATCATCAACCATTCAGACATAGCGACTTCTGTTGCTACGCCACCTGCCTTTACACGCAGTACGAAACCAACAGCAAGTATGATAATATCCAATATAGAGATGTTCTTCAGCCCAAAGGAATAGAAGAGGTTAATAACGAAATAAATCGCTACTACAAAAGCAAACTTAGGACGCACATACCAGGCTGCAGCAAAACCCACCATGATACATAAGGCAAAGATTATCAACGCTGCCGTTTTGGAAACTTCACCAGAAGCCAATGGGCGCTTACATTTCACCGGATGTTTCCTATCAGCCTCAATATCCTGGTAATCATTAATTACATAAATACTACTGGCTACTAAACTGAAAGATATAAACGCTACAATAAGTTCAAGGATCTTATCAAGATTAAACAACTGCCCTGCAAAAAATAAAGGGATAAAAAGGAAGGCATTCTTAGCCCAGTGCTTGGGGCGGAGTAATTTCAAATATTTCATGGGGGGAACTAAAGTTGACGCGACAAGATACAATTAATTCAGTTATTTTTGATTGTCTATATGTTACGATAACATTACAAAGTAGCGAATCCCAATTTCTTCTATGCCATCAATATCCCTTTCTGCTCGTAAATGGGCCCTCCTTGAAATTTTACTGATCATAGGTTTTGCCAGTATCCCGTTGTTTATGACTTTCCCTTATAGGGTGAATATCTTTTTGTCGTGGGAAGGTGCATATAGACTGTACCTGGGACAACAGCCCTACAAAGACTTCGGTATGCCGCTGGGTTATGGCTATTGGATAGTGCCAGCATTGTTCTTTAAGCTGTTTGGTCCGGCTATGATTACATTGGTAAAAGCACAGGCTTTCCTGAATATCCTTGCAGGCCTTTCCTTTATAGCGATACTGAAATCCTTTGATGTAAGACCCGGCATCCGTATGTCGGCATTACTGGTATTTCTTATTTCTTATTCCCTGAACAACTTCTGGCCTTGGTATAACCATACTGTTATTGTATATGAATTGGTAGGAATTAGCTTTTTGGTAAGAGGTTTATTTATGGAGAACAAGATAGCGGGATGGCTATCTATGATTATTGCCGCATTTTTCCTGTTCCTTTCTTTCTTTACCAAACAAGACGGGGGAGGAATGGCACTGCTGATTGCATTGGCTTTGCTGTTATATAATGCTATTGTCTCCAAACGCTGGTCGGATGTTATGGTATTCATTGGGGCCTACCTCGCTATAGCCCTGTTAATCATAGTGCCTTTAGGCAGTGGCTTCCGCTACTGGTTTAACCATGGGCAGGCGCCACATAGCTCACGGTTAGACCTATACGATATTTTTACAGAGATCATGGCCTGGTCCGCATGGATCAAAGCGTACTTCCTCCTGGTCATTTTTAGTATAGCCGCTGGCGTTAGCCGCTGGAAGGACTGGTTACAAGATCGTAAGGCAGTTAGCTTTGCGATCCTGACGCTAGGCATTCTGGCCGAAGCAGCCATATTCCAGGTAACCAGCTATACGCCGCTGGATAATAACATCTTCTTTCATGCCTTCTGTTTCGCATTCATCGCACACCAGCTTTGTAATAAGCTGGCATTCAATACCGAGTCAGGCAAATTTGTCCTGGTTACTGCTGCCTTGGTGGTGTTGTGGTGGTCAGGTTCTTACTGGCGCTATGTAGACAGGCTTACACAGCGCATTTTCCCGCAGCATGATATCGCCGCAGAGATGAAAGCCACAGGAGAGAATATTGTATCCAGACATAACTATATGGTTGTTAAGCCAGATACCAGTTTTGTAGATGAGCCGGTAGGCAACTGGACCTTTACCAATTTGCCGGTGTTTGAGCGTATATATATGCCCGTTAGTACGGTAAAGGGAATAGAAAGCGTGTTGGCGTTGCCGGTAGTCAAGGAGAAGAAGGAGGCATTAAAAGTCCTGAATATGACGGAACTGACCCCACTGGCCGAAGCCATGCCTTATCAATTGGAAACAGGGCCAGACTATCCGTTATGGTACCATCTGGGCGTAGGGATGTTTAACAAACAGCTCCATACCTTCGAAGAAAAGATCAAAGCCCACCATTATGATCTGATCCTTTACGAGTATGCACCAACGTTAAATAACTTCTATCCGTTCGCTTTAAGGCCGGTACTCCAATCGAACTATCAGCGAGTAGATACCTTTTTGGCGCCTCGTCGCCCGACAAATGCCGTTATCGAAATCTACATAAACACATCTAAATAAATTCTAACTTTAAAATTAATTATATCTATATATTGCATTCCGGTTAGCCACTGGAATGCAATTTTTTTTAAAGCCCCGCTCAACTTCTTCCAATAGATAAAATTATATCAATCCAGCCACTGGAAGCCTATTTTTTATACGATATTTTTCTATTTTAATAATTTGATTTTTAATGAGATAAACATATTATTATAAAGTATCACTTTAGATAATGATTTTGTGTTGAAAACGCGCTGAAACTACTAACCAGCAAAACTTATTTTACCGGTTAAAGGCAATTGCTTAACTTAGGAAAACACCCGATTTAAATGCATCGTTATGTCTACCCCAGTGACCATATCTACTATTAGATTAGACGGCGGCATTTGCTGCCTCGACTTCGTTAACACCATTAGTGAACGTTTCAGAGCGGACCAGCAGGACTACCTTCAGCATTATAAAGACATCTGTATTTGGAGTCTGCATACGGGTATCATTTCTCCCAAAACTATTCAGACGCTGGAAAGGCTCGCCAAGGATTTCCCGGTGAAAGCAGTGCAGGCTTTTGACAAATCCATTCGCCTACGGGAACTCCTATACGTTATTTTCAGGCAGCTTACATTAGGTAAGCCACTGGCAGACAATGATCTCTTGTCTTTCAATACCTATATCAGTGAAGCCTATACGAATATGGAATTCTCCTGGGACAAGCAACTGGGCTACGGGCAACTGTCGCTCAATGCGCCGGGACTGGAGCTGCCCATCTGGAAGATAGTGCAATCAGCCGCTGGGCTGCTGGCCTCGTCGCAGGTGAACCAAGTGAAGCAATGTCCCCGTTGTGGTAAGCTCTTCCTGGATAAGAGTAAGAATAGCTCCAGACGTTGGTGTAGCATGGCTACCTGTGGCGATCTGAATAAGGTAACCCGGTTTCAGCAGAAGCAAAAGAAAGGAAAATGAATTAGGTTTCGTTATCTTCATCTCATTAAAAGATACTTGTAAATATTAGTTAGTCAGGTACTACGTGCTTGTATAAACGCTGTCCTTATTTCAGACAGCTAGTTTTCCTATTTAATATTTACAATGATGCAATACTCCACTATAGCCGTTCTTGGCGGCACAGGCCGTACAGGCCAATTTTTATTGATGCAATTACTTCAGGAAGGTTACCATATCAAAGCCCTGGTCCGAAACCCTCCAACCTGCCTAATCCGTCATCCAAATCTGAGATTTGTAATTGGCGATGCCCTTGATTATCAAGTCATCGAAGCGCTATTAGCAGGTACACAAGCAGTTATGAGTACTATTGGACAAAGATCCGGTGAGCCGCTGGTTGCCGCTAAGGTTACCGAACATCTGTTGCGTGCAATGGCTTTCCATGATATAGACCGCTATATAGTTCTTGCAGGCCTTAACGTAGATGCGCCTACGGACTATAAGGGGCCGGATACGCTACAAGCCACACTATGGATGCAGCAAACTTATCCACTGGTACATCACGACAGGCAGCTCTCAGTCCAGCTATTACAATCAAGTAGCCTGTCCTGGACAATGCTACGTGTACCCTATATACGCTTTGAAGCGGGTAATCAAGCGTTTAGGATAGATCTGATGGATTGCCCGGGCAATTACGTATATGCGGGCGATATAGCCTTTCAAATGACCCAGATGCTATCTGATGCCAGTTATATTGGTGAGGCGCCCTTTATGACCAGCAATCACTAATAGAAAGGAGAGAGGCCGGACTTTATTGGCCTCTCTTTCTGCTTTAGTTTGTCTATCTTATTCATTTTCTTTATATTGTAAACTCGCTCCTTCTGAAAGGATGCCTATTTCGTTTTGTAGCCCCACACCCTTAAGATGAACCATCACCGCTATTACAGCATTTTTAGACTTGCATTATAAGGTTCCGCTCTCCGGGTACATTTATTGATTAAATGGTGCAGTATCCATTAGCATGTATTTTGAAAATAGATATATAATAAGACTATGAGAAAAACTATTATTGTATCGAACAGGTTACCGGTGAAGATCACAGAGCAAGAAGGCAACTATACGTTGCAAACCAGTGAAGGGGGGCTGGCAACCGGTTTAGGATCTATTTACAGAGAGGGAAACAACATCTGGATAGGCTGGCCAGGACAAGAAATCAGTGACCCAGGGGATCAGACAAAGATCACCGCCCAGCTTAGAAAGATGAATCTTATGCCGGTTTTCCTCACCGAAGACGAGATTAATTACTTTTATGAGGGGTTCTCTAATGAAACACTGTGGCCTGTTTTCCACTATATGTCCGTTTATGCCCGCTATGAGCAAACTAACTGGGATTACTATTACCAGGTAAACAGAAAATTCAGAGATATCGTATTATCCGTAGCCGAACAAGGAGATATCATCTGGGTACAGGACTATCAATTGCTATTACTTCCTGGAATGCTTAGGGCAGAAATGCCGGAAATCTCTATCGGTTTCTTCCAGCATATACCATTCCCTTCCTTTGAATTGTTTCGTCTCATTCCGTGGCGTACCGAAATCCTGGAAGGAATGCTTGGCGCAGATCTCATGGGCTTCCATACCTTCGATGATACCCGCTATTTCCTGGATGCGGTAAACAGATTGCTCCCAGCTCAAACATCTGCCAATGTAGTTTCCTATAATGACAGGGCGGTTGTAGTGGAAACATTCCCGATGGGAATAGATTACGAGAAATACTCCCAGCTAGGTCACGATCCGGAAGTACAAAAGAATATCAATGAGTTAAAGGAGACGTTTAATACGGAGAAGATGGTGTTATCTATCGACCGGCTGGATTACAGTAAAGGGATATTACAACGTCTCGAAGCCTTTGAACAGCTCTTCCAGCTATATCCGGAAACGCTTTCCAAGGTAGTGCTATATATGATCGTAGTGCCTTCCAGGGATTCGGTACCGCAATACAAGCAACTAAGAGAAGACATAGACCGTAAGGTGGGACATATCAATGCGCGTTACCGTACGCTCAACTGGCATCCTATACAATACTTCTATCGTTCCTTCCCGGTAGAAATGCTGTCGGCGCTCTATAACTGCGCTAACATCTGCCTCGTAACGCCTATGCGCGACGGTATGAATCTCGTTAGTAAAGAATACGTTGCCAGTCGTAACAACAACGACGGTGTATTAATTCTCAGCGAAATGGCCGGTGCATCTAAAGAACTGATCGACGCCATCATCGTCAATCCCAATAATATCAGCGCTATAACGGCCGCAATTGTGGAAGCCTTCAATATGCCACTGGAAGAGCAGCAACGCCGCATGAAGGCTATGCGTCAGGTGGTGTCTAAATTCAATATTAACCACTGGGTGAAATTGTTTATGACGCGACTGCAGGAAGTGAATGTCATGCAACAGAATATGCTGGCAAGACGAGTAAGTCCAGAAACGGCTATGTATATACGACAAGAATATCGTAAGGCGAAGAATCGTATGATATTCCTCGATTACGATGGGACGCTGGTTGGTTTCCAGGGAAATATAGATCAGGCGGCGCCCGATCCGGATCTTTATCAGCTATTAAGAGAGCTGGCTGCAGTTCCCGGAAATAAACTCGTCATGATCAGCGGCAGAAACCATGATACGCTTGGCCGCTGGTTTGGCCATCTGCCACTGGACCTTGTAGCAGAACATGGCGCTTGGCAGAAAACGAAAGACGGGGAGTGGTACCAGCTTCCGGGCCTTAGCGACAAATGGAAGCAGGAGATCAGACCTATCCTGGAAACTACCACCGATCGTACGCCGGGATCTTTCATTGAAGAGAAAACATACTCACTGGTGTGGCACTATCGTAAGGTAGAACAGGGACTTGGAGAACTGCGCGCCAATGAATTGATGGCAACACTGCGATACTATGCACAGGAGAAAGGGCTACAGATATTGCCGGGAGATATGGTAATAGAAGTGAAGAATGTAGAGATTAACAAAGGAAAGGCAGCAGACAGCTGGTTACATCAGGGAGATTATGATTTTATTATGGCCATGGGAGATGACGTAACCGACGAAGATATATTTAAAGCATTGCCACCATCGGCATATACAATTAAGGTAGGTAGCCAGGTCTCAGCCGCCAGGTACTATTTACGAAGTTATCATGAGGTGCGGCATTTCTTGCGTACCTTGAAAAAATAAAACAGAGGGCTGTCTCCATTGAGTACAGCCCTCATTGTTTATATAAAGATAGGTAGATCAAGTTTCATACTAATGCGATAGGCAGCATTCATCAATCCTACATGGGAGTATGCCTGCGGGAAATTACCCCACTGGCTGCCGGTACCCGATTCAACATCTTCACTAAATAACAGCAGGTGATTACTGAACTGCAATATTTTTTCAAACTCCCGTTGCGCATCTTCCAGTCGGCCTACACAGGCTAGCGCCTCTACATACCAGAAAGCACAAACGAGGAAAGTTGTTTTAGGCTTCCCGAAATCATCAGAATGTAGGTAACGATAGAATAGACCATCGTCTGTTTTCAGTTCCTTCTCCAATGCTTCCAGATGATCACGGGCCCGTTGCGACGAGGGATCCAGGTAATTCATCATGATCAGCTGTAACGTGCTTGCATCCAGGTACTTACTGCCTGCCGCATTCGTATAGGCTTTTAACTCAGGATCATAGCAGCTTTCGATATGCGCGGCGGCTCTTTCCTTTAAGGCTACTGCTTTCTTTACCAGGTCGTCGTTTTGAATGGTGCGAGCCATTTTCTCTGCTGCGGAACATCCTGCCCACTGGAACAAATTCGTATAGCAGTGAATGTTAGCCATGTTACGGAACTCCCAGATGCCTGCATCTTTCTCATCGATGGTACGTTCGATCTTTTTTAGCAAAAGGTTGATCCATCTGTCAGAGTCTTTTCTTTCTGAGAAGATGAACCGATGATCGGTATACAGCGGAAGCATAGAGATCAACACCTGACCATAGATATCATTCTGGATATGCTCATAAGCCTGGTTACCAATTCTTACGGGCTGGTTACCCATATATCCACTTAGATGTGGCAGTATATTTTCTATCAGATCTTTTTTACCGGTAATACCATACAGTGGCTGGTATCGAAAATCGCCGGAGAAGGAGATATCCGTGATATAGCCAAAGTAGCGTTCCATCTCTTCAAAATGGCCGATGTGGTTAAGTGCAGTTAATATATAATAGCTGTCCCGCATCCAGCAGTAACGATAATCCCAGTTACGGCCGCTGTCAGGAAACTCGGGCAGGCTGGTGGTGCTGGCGGCAATGATAGCGCCGGTATCCTCATACTGATGGATTTTCAACGCAAGCGCCGATCTGATAACAAAGGGCTGAAAGTAATTAGCGATACTGGATTGTTTGATCCAGCTACGCCAATAGAGCGTAGTTTCCCGCAGGAAGCGTTCTGCAGTGCTTTGTAGTGGCGCCTCAAGGGGAAGGCCGTAAGTTAATAGGAGATACCTGGTATCATTCAACACAAATAATTCTTCGTCGATAATATAACTGATGGGAATATCGGTAGTAAGGCGGATACCAGCTTCACAACCGGTAAATTCAATATGGCTGCTTCCCCGGAGCGGATGCAGAAAGCGTGCGCCATAATCGCAGACAGGTTTACACTTTACGCGAATACGCGGCGAGCCATCGATAGGCTCCACTTTACGGATCATCATCAGCGGCTTAAAGAACCTTTCATACTGATAAAACCTGGGAGCAAAGTCGGTGATACGATAGCTGCCTTCTGCGGTCGTTACCTCAGTACACAGCACATTGGTATTTTCCAGGTAGTACTGATGCGAGGTATAATGATCGTCGGGGAGTAGTGAAAATTCACCTCCTTTTTTTGTGTCCAGCAATCCTCCAAAGGTAAACGTGCTGTCCATCCGGGGCCAGCAGAGCCAGTCGACGTTGGTATTTAAGTTTATATGCGCAATGAACGAGCAGTTACCTATAATGCCAGTCTGATAAGTATGTCTTTCCATAAGCATGATTTGTATGAACTACAGTTAATTTTACCAAATTGTTTGATGGTTGCAAATCGTGTTCCGGTTTTCATAAAAAACTATTGGCACTTTGATACTGCTGCACAGGTTTCCGTTTGGGCTGATAGGAGGTGTATTATTATATATTGTATCTGATGATATGGGAGTTAAGATTAATTAGGAGAGAAACATGCCCTGGGATAACCGGGGAATAATAATTACTTTTATTGGCGAGATAATTCTTGATGCGATGACCCAGACAGTAAAAAGACTTCAGTATTTGCCCAGTTTCCCTCAGGCTGCAACAGGTATGCAGCGGGTATATCTTTTGGCCGGTGATATAGGTGGAACTAAAACCAATCTGGCTTTATTCATGGCTGAAGACGGAAAGCTGGACGTATTAAGGGAAGAAACATATGTGTCAAGAGATTATGCGAATGTAACAGATATGTTCGTGAAGTTTTTGTCGGAGAGTAACGACAGGAAAGTAGAACGTATATGCATTGGCGTAGCCGGACCAGTTTTTAATGGGAGAGTAGAGTTAACCAATTTATCCAGGGAGTTGACGGTGGATGAGATCCGCCAGGCTACCGGGGTTCAGACGGTGGCACTCATCAATGACCTGGAGGCTACGGCTTATGGATTAGCAACTTTATCTCCACATGAACTGACCACCTTACACCGGGGCTCGGGAAGTCATTTTGGCAATATGGCTATTATAGCGCCTGGCACTGGTTTGGGTATGGCCGGACTTTATTGGGACGGGGAGTATCATCATCCGTTTGCATCAGAAGGTGGGCATACTGATTTCGCCGTGCGTACAGATCTGGATATTAAATTATTAAAGTACCTGCAAGAGAAATATGAAATTGTTAGTTGGGAACGTGTCATTTCAGGACCAGGTATTCATGACATCTATACTTTTTTAAGAGATGCGGAAGGCCTCGAAGAAAGTAGCACTTTGAGAGAAGCTATGCAGAACGGGAATCCATCTGCGGTGATCAGTCAGTCGGCGCTGGCAGGAGATGCAGGTATCACCAAAAAAACGATGGAGTTATTTGTGAGATATCTGGCGAGAGTATCAGCAGATCTTGCCATGAAATATAAATCGGTGGGCGGATTATTCCTCGGTGGGGGGATTCCTCCGAAGATAGCGGGGCTGCTGGAAACCGGGGAGTTCTATAATCATTATATTCAGGGCGATCGTATGGCAGAATTGCTGGCCAGCGTCCCACTTCATATTGTTGATAATGACAAGGCAGCACTTTGGGGTGCAGCATATTATGCACAACTATTAAAATAAAATATTACTTTTGCCAACAGACAGGAAATGGTGTCTTCCTGTATAATCCAACCGTTTCGCATCGCCGGAGCTGATGGCGCCTACAGATAGTTAAATGAAAAGGAATCGTTGATTCCATGTTTTATTTATTTGTAGGATTATGAAACAAACACAGAGCTTCCCTAAAGATCAATTATCGATTGTTTATCAGCTGCTTCGCTGGACATTACTCATCTTACCCGTTGCTATTATTACTGGTTCTCTGGTAGCGTTATTTCTATGGTTGCTTGATACGGTAACGCATATACGCTGGGAGCATTCCTTTATTTTATACTTCTTACCTTTTGCTGGTATATTAATTTACTGGTTGTATAAGTGGGCAGGGAAATCGGCCGACAAGGGTAATAACCTGATCATGGATGAGATACATCAGCCAGGTGGTGGTGTTCCTGCACGTATGGCGCCTTTGGTATTGATCACCACAATCATCACCCATTTATTTGGAGGATCTGCGGGGCGTGAAGGAACTGCAGTGCAGATTGGTGGCAGCATGGCCGGATGGATAGGACGTGTATTGAAGTTGAGTGAGGCAGATGTAAAGATATTATTGATGACAGGTATTGCAGCAGGTTTTGGTGCGGTGTTCGGGACGCCAGTAACAGGTGCTGTATTTGCTTTGGAGGTACTAGCAATTGGAGTAATGCGTTATGATGCCCTGATACCTTGTCTGGTGGCGGCGGTGTTAGCAGATGTTGTTTGCAGTTCCTGGGGAATTACACATACACATTACCATATTGATTATGAATCAGTAGCTTCTACTATTGGTGTTCCATTTATCCATACTGATTTATTGCTGTTGGCAAAAGTAATTGCTGGCGGTGTTGCATTTGGTCTGACAAGCTTTCTCTTCTCCTGGCTGATGCATAAAATCAAATCTACCGCCAACGCCTATATTAAAATACCATGGTTAATTCCATTTGTAGGTGGCATAATAATAATAGGTCTCTGCTGGATACTCCGTACAGATGCTTATCTTGGTTTGGGTGTCACTACAAAAGACCCGAATAGTTTGGCGCCAAGTATAGTGAATGCATTTCGTGCAGATGCCGATATCAGTTATATGAGCTGGTTCTGGAAATTGTTATTTACCGCTATCACGCTAGGGATGGGATTTAAAGGGGGCGAGGTGACTCCATTATTTTTTATGGGCGCCGCGCTGGGGAATTCTTTGGCACATATCCTTGGTGCACCTGTAGACCTGATGGCCGGACTTGGTTTCATCGCAGTTTTTGCCGGAGCAACTAACACACCGTTGGCTTGTACAATTATGGGAGTCGAGTTATTCGGTACGCATCATGTGATATATTTTGCGGTGGCTTGTTTTACGGCTTATTATTTCAGTGGACATTCGGGGATTTATAGTGCGCAGCGACTGGCGGTACCGAAGAAGCGATGAGTAATTTATCTTATCTAGTTAGATTATGTTAAATAGAATTCTGTCCTATAGAGATACCAGTATTGATAATAAATAGACTTCCTTTCTCCTACAATATAATTGATGCCCTGGGATATTATCCTGGGGCATCTTTGTTTTAAAGCGGCTGGTGCCTCGCATACAATTTCAATGCGCCCCTGGTGTCAACTTTTAAATCCTGCGTTAAATGGGAATTATTGAGCTGTGTCAGGATTGAATAGCTGTACGATTTATAAAGAATGGCACAAATATGATGTCCTCGGGAGCTTTGTATCATTCTGGTCTGGTGGGTAGGATTAGCTGAATCTGAAGGCGCTGAGAATCGCGTGGTTGAAAAAAAGTTGAACTATCTCTGGATAAAAAAATCTGACAACTTATGTTATTGATAGAATAAATGGCGAACGGAATGTTGAACGGAATTAAATCGCAGGAGAGGTGCTTGATGATGATAAACTGAAAATATTTCTGACTGTAATCGTATACACAGCGTAAAAATATTCCGCAAAGAAATTCTCACTTGTTTGCGTCGCGCTGAGAAATTCCTGACTGGGATATAGGTCGATTTGATTTCAAATATCGCATTCTCAGCGCACTCATTTAAGGGGGATTTTGGCAGGCCCGGCGCGAAGCGCCTAAAAAAATTTTTCTAAAAACGGACTCGCTTGAGGTTGGGTTTAGTGTGTTTCAGATTATCCTATAATTTACGATACGTTAACAAAATAAGAAAGTATTTGCAACTATAATAATCTGATAATTAGTTAGTTATCCTATTGTCTAAAACTTTTCACGAATATATAAAAAGTTCTCCAATATACTTTTAAAGAGGGTTTATTAATAATCAACGTTATAACACTGATTTTTAATAACCTGTATTTATGAGCGGAAACGAGAGATGGAGGCATTTAGTGCCTACTTCCACAGTGGCAGTGTGCCTAAACTGCGGTAATAACCCACGTAAGATTAACAGTAACACAACAGATTCTGAAGAAGTAGATGTTAACAAGGTTCGTGAATCCCTAGAACGCAGGCGGCAGAAGATACCGCCGCACCTACTCAATATCGAAAGGATACTAAACATTGATGTTTGGGATTTAGGGCCAACTGGACTAGAAGCGGTTTATAGCCTCATTCCTTGGGATAATAAACGCGCATTTAACAAAAGCACGTTTATCAAGTTCCTTCGACGTTATAAGGTACCTCACGATGTCTCGTATGGTCTGGGTATTGATTTACTGGAAGTACCAGTAATCGATGATGTCAATGCCCGTACCACTGTTCATCTAAACTTCACAGAAGACGGATTTGTAAAAGTGTCTATGGATGGTAAAGATTTCGAAATCCGGATTTTATTTTATGAGAGCCGTTATCTATATCGCAGGCTGGTAAAGTATTTTAGCCTTCCCGTACTTAAATGTTTAATCGAGGCAGATTTTTAACTCCCGTAAAGTAGAACGGGAGTAACACTGACAAATCACATGAGCATTCAAGTTTAGAATGTTCAGTAAATGAAGTACGTACACGCGGTCGATTGGCTGCAAATTCATGTTAAATGCCCGGTAGAGATCAGGGCAATTGATACCTTCAGGTATCACACAGAAAAATTAGATTATCAGACAAGGCAATTCCGGGAGGTATACGAAATCTCCGTTCTTATGCCTTCCGGAGACTTTGAAAAATGCGCAACCCTGGTTTGCAAACCACATGCGAGCTTTCTCGGCGGTGATATGGGATTATTGAAAATAGAAAACAAGTTTTTGTACCAATCTGAGCTGAAAGCCTTTGTTATTGAGCTTCTGCGTCAGTACCACTTAAAATTTCACTCCATCAGCCGTTTAGACCTGGCTATTGATTTTACGAGCTTCGAAAACAATTTAAACCCCGCCGACTTTATTAAGGGCTTCCTTTCAGCTGAGTATGTAAAAAAGCATAGGGCTAATTTTTCCCTTCAGGGTAGCCATCAGAACGGGTGTAACCTGTTTAATTATATCAGGTTTGGTAGCAAAACCAGTGAGGTGAATTATTACCTGTACAACAAGACGGTGGAGCTAAACGCCCGGAAAAACAAGCCCTGGATACGTGAAATGTGGCAGCAGGCAGGATTTGCCGAAGATGCCACCGTATGGCGCTTAGAATTTAGCCTCAAATCTTCCTGTAAAGAGCTTATAGAGTATGACTTCGGAGAAATTACGCCTGTAAAGGCTTTGACTATTATTGAGCCTGAAAAATCTTTCACTTTTTTAAGTACCCTTTTTCATAAGCATTTTTCCTTTTTCGAATCAGGCAGGGGGGGACGGAAAGACCGCCTGACGCCTGTCTGCCTGCTACATCTTGACAAACCCAATACTGTATTAATGCGCCTTACAGAGAAGGCAGAATCTTCCAGGATGGACAAGATTTTTGTTAAGCGCCTGGAGGCTGAAAACCAATCTGCTAGGGTGATAGACAAAAATTACTTCCTATATGGGGCGCGTATCCTTATGGAGTTTCTTATAAAACGTGATCTGGTGATGTGGTATTTAAAGCAGTTTCCGGGAGGTTCAGCAGCGCTTTCCTTATTGGGAATAAAGGCGGGGCTAATAAATGACGAGTTCGAACAAGCAGCATTCTTTTAGCTATGAGAGGTATTATTAGGCTGCTTACCTACAAGGATTACCAGCGGTTGTTTGCTGTTTGCGAAAAAACAGCTAAACGAATGATAGCAGGCGATAGGAAAGAATTGAATTTAAAGCGAATTACGCAATATCACCTGTGTTCCCTTTATGGAATTCCTTTGGAGTTATTAGAGGGGCAAAATAGGGCTAAAAAGGGGTAAGAAAGGGTGGAGGTTGGGCAAGGCGGTGGATAGATAACAGTTTCTTTGAATCAAATATCATTCATGAAACTATTATCAAATTTTACTGGTGCCTCTAAAGATGACATTTATCTGCAATCTTCCGCACATGGAATCGGGATTTCGTTGGCAGATGCAGCCCCAATTGATTTATCTAAAATCAATATTAAAATCGATTTCTTTTCGAAGAACCGCGGCAGTAAAGAGATTTACCCGCGCATGTCTCTTGCGACTGCATTTGAAATGAACACATTCGAGGAGGGGTTTTACCTGCGCGATGACAAGCTGGTAAAGGGTTTAATTAAATTAAGTCCGGATGGTTCGTTGCACCTGGAAGAAGGCGAATATATCAAAATCGCATTCGAAGGGGCAAGCGCTACAACCGTAACAAACATTAGCTCCATCGATGCGCCAATCTTATCCGCCACCTATAAGGCCATATCTGCGGTTACTATCACCGGTCAGACAAAGGATTTGAACGTAGCCGATAGCGTTATGCTACATCTGCCTATTGCCAAAATCGATGAGATTGACATCATGTATCCAACCAAAACCGTGAAGTATTCCGGTCAGGAATTGGAATACCTGGCACGCGCTATTAATGACCTGGTGTCAGTTAACAGCGCTGGTACTAACGTGGTCGCAGGCTATGAAAATTACATTTCATTGAGTTGCTATGATGCTATGAAGGTGGCAATAACCCCCCGTGATTACACCCCCTTTGTGATCTATACGGAAAAACACAAAAATTTTTAGCCTATGTCTTTTTTAGGAAATCTTTTTAAACGTAAGCCAGGCGGTACTGTCCTCGGAAATATCCTGCGTAAAACAGCTAATACAGTTGCTGGGGTGATTCCATTCGTGGGCGGCGTTGCCTCAAAAATTGTCGGCCAGGGTGCAATGATGATTAGCCAGGAGGACGCAGATAAACGCGATTTATCCGACGCTGATTACATCGCAAAATATGGTGTCCAAAAGGACGGGCGTGTTCCCCAGGTGTTTAATTCTGCCGGACAAACTTTACTTGCTACTGCGGGAGCTGGTGCCATCGCAGGGGCTAATACTGCTATTGCTGGCCTTGAAGCACAACAAGCCGCCGACAAGGCGGGAGTGTGGCAATACCTTAAATGGTTGCCTGTGGTGGGTTTGGCCTTCCTGATCTATAGAGTTTATAACAACAAAAAACAACGTCGTCGATAACATGGACAAGATAAAAGAATTTTTAACGACCACACCAGGCAAAGTTTCTGCGGCACTGGCGGCGGTTCTGGTAGCGGTATTTATTTGGAAGAAATCAAACAAGCGTAGATAATGGCATACACCAGGTATACACGAAATAATTACAGCTACAGCACCGCATCGAGGCGAAAATTTTTCTCCGATAAACCCCGCAAGAAATCAGGCTGCAGGATGCGGTCCGGGTGGACAAGCCGTAAAACAGGGGAAAGGGTTGATGATAACTATATCACTGGCTGGAACAAATCCATGACCCGCGGGTTTATTACGTTCATTGCTTCCCCCAGGAAGGAGAGAGAAACCGCCAGCCCACATAATGAACATTGGGTGGTAACCGTCCAGTTTAGTACGGGTAAAAAGACATTTACCGGTTTCTATAACCTAAACACCAAAAGGCTAACCATCCCTGATTTGCAGATGGTAGCCAACCCTAACGCGCCCAATGGTGGCTATTTTGGAACGAACAGAAAAAGGAAGTAACATGAAAAGTTTATTGCGATTACTAAAATATGCAGGCGTTGCCGTTATTGTACTGGAAGCCGTTAAAACCGTTGTTACTAAAGTATCGGATGACTATCCGGAACTGTTTGAACCAGCACCAGAGAAGAACAAAAAAGCGATCGCCGATGCTGAGTAACTACGAGCTGAGTTTAATTTTATCAATAGAGCAGCGCCTCAATTTTCCTGAGCTTTCCCTGGTGCGAAGCATTGCATTTGAAACAGGGGGTACGTTTAGTACCTCCATTAAGAACGGCACCAGTGGCGCGGTTGGGTTAATTCAATTTCTGGAAAGTACAGCCGAAGGACTTGAAAAGGGTTTGTATCAACGCTTACCGTTGATGTCAGTAACGGAGCAACTTGTATACGTAGAAAAGTACTTTCAACAGTTTTTGAAAGTCTACAAAAAGCCTCCCCGTACGGCTTTTGACGTGTATGCCCTGATGTTGCATCCACCTTTATACAATCAGGACGATAATACAGTCTTTGCTGTCCAGGGTACCAAACGTTATGACTGGAATAAAGGTTTCGACCTGGATCACAACGGCACCATTTCCAAAGGTGAGGTTAAAAAGAAGTGGGAAGCGGCTACTAATAAGCTCCTGAAGAGTTCCAAAATTCCTATTACCACGGTGACGGCTAGGGGCTTTATAGCTATATCTCTGGCGGTTTTCCTCCTGGCTATGTATTACGTTTTAAGTATGCCACGATGAGCAGGAGTACAGAATCGGACAAATGGAAAAAATACCTGGTCTTTGGTGCTATAGCCTTTGTGATTTACAAGGTTTACAAAGGCATCAATGCAGCTGGGGACGCGGTAAGTAGTATTGCGGAGCTGGAAACACTTGCGAAAACCAGTAATGTAAGTACTGAGAGGATCGCCGTATGTAAAGATGTAGCCGAAAAGTGCGAAAAAGCAATCTGGAATTTCCACGATGCTTTTGGATTTCTTCCCATCTCTGATTACAGTATAGGAGAAGATGAGGATGCAGTAATTGCAAATCTGAATAGGTTGAATACTGTCCAGGAAGCGGCATTGACTAGTCAATTCTATGCACAAAAAGCGAAGGGTCACAGCCTTCTGGCGGATGTACGCAAGTACTTAAATGCAGGCGAACAGGCACAGATTAATCCAACAGTCATTAACTCTATTTCTTAATAAATAGACCTGCACTATAGAACTAGTACTACATTGCAGGTTGTATTATATAGCCCATGAGTAACTTTACATTTACTGATAGCTTTTTTAAACACATCAAGGCTCCCACATACAAACTAGAGGTAGTCAGTCCGGATGTGAAAAGCCTATCTGTTTTTCCTCCATTAGAGAAGGTATATTTTGAATTTGTAGATAAGCCAGGCGTATGGCGCCCAGGTAGTGAATTAGGTTTAACTATTTTTAAACGGGAGCTGGCCAGCTATGGTATAAATAACGCCTATGCTACGATGTGGCTGCAACTTCCAGATGCTTTGCCTAATGTCTTATCGGTTAAGGGGCTTATTATCCCTGAGGCGATCGCGGACAGTATTACCGCCTGGGATTCGATGGGCATGGATGGGAATATGCATCACATGGAGGGGTACGAGTCAATAGGGAATGGCTATGTTCAAATGATTCATTCCTCCCGCGATAGCCACGGCAATGAAGGAGAATCGCATCACGGTGTAATTAGGTTTGGAGTCGTCTTTCCCGATTTGGATATTCCACCAGGTGTTGAAGATAAGGATGATATACAGTATAGCGTCGATTATCAACACATATACATTAAACGCATCCAGGACAATGAAGATGTTATAACTGCTTTAAGCGGCCTAAGCTGGCCCGGAACGTGGGATTTTAGTATACTACACAGAACGGCAGGAAGTTACACAGTAGAGAAAAGCGGGAAATATATTTTGCTGCGATGTGTGTAATTTCTATATTTGCTCCCGAAGAACAACAAGTATAATAATCACACCGAACCGCCAGCCCCGCAAAGCATTAACTTACGGGGTTTGGCACGGCGGTGTAAGTCCGCCAACTCTTGGTGCTTCGGTGCTATGTTGTTCTTCAGTGACCAAACCCCTATTTAAATGGCTACAGCGGCTGAGCAACAACCGAATCACGATGTCTTTTTCGCTGACCTGGAACCTAGCCAGGTCGTTCAAGCTATAGGCAATCTTTCTGCTATGCCTGTTGAGTTTGACTTCGAACCTTCAAATACACAGCTTGAGAACTCACTTTTCTTACTTACTCTGGGAATGGCAGTAGTACGCTATTTCGAGACTGGAAAAGTTCACAACTTTCTTATAACAGTTGGTTCCGAGCAACAGCCCTTTACTGATTTATTCCCTTTAGAAGATTTACTGAAGATAGTACAGAACATTAGGACTGATTTAGAAAATAGACCTCCTGCACAAAAGGCGGGCTATATTTTAGATAGTACGGATGCAATGGAAAAATTGTTTCTAGGGATAGAAGCATTCGCCGTGCGTATACACGAGGAATATGATTTATTGTAGGCCCCCATTGTTTGGAAACCCCCGCCGGGGAGGGGGTCGCAGGGGGAGTGGCTCGGCGGCAGCAGCCCTCCCCCCGAAATGAAAAATTATTTGGTCGTAGGATGACTGGAGAAACGCTGAAGCACCAAGCCAGGCGAGCGGCCTTTTGGTCGCGGGGGGTTGTTTTCCAACAGGCCCCCTTTTTACAGGTTCACGGAGATGATAAAGTTCTTTCAAGCTTTTACCCTAACTATTGGATGTAGAACAACAGGCAGGAACGGCCTGGGGGTAAAGTCCAGAGGGCAGCACGGTTGTGTTGCCCTTTCTATCTTATCGATTCATCTGCATATATAAAAGGTATGTGCGATGACTTTTTCCATAATATAAATACTGTACCAGGTGTCGACCAGGTGCATGCCTTTTCACAACATAACATCTAATTATTTTTTTGTGTTACGATCTCGCCATGTCTCCACATGGCGTTTTTTTATTCCTTCAACACCTGGTGCGATACCCTAAAACATACCACCAGATTTAATTATAGAAATACATTTTTACAAATTTATCTTGATAGGGGTCAGCAAATTGACCAGGTACTGCCTTGAAAAAATCGGGCTGCAGGAGTGATTTTTATCCGTACACAAGATAAGTTTGAGTAAAAAAGGCTGAAATGGACAAGTAGGGTATTGTAGTGGTGCCAGGGTGCTTTTTTTGGCGGGGAAAAAAATTATCATACATTCGGGGCGATTATTTATTAGTTGCTCTTTGATTTATTGTCAGTATAAAAATTTGTCGCATGGAGTTATTACGCGCTCCTTAGTAGGGGAAACCCTCTTTTGGTATATGACCTAGTTTAAGACCTAGGTAACTGATTTTCAATTATTATACTATTTTCTAACGCACTATTGATACACGCAGCTTAAACATAACCTCTCTAATGCATGGGAATATTTGTACGTAGGCTGGAACAGGATAAAAAGGTGTGGATTTGGAAACTGACGGAATTTTAGCAATCGCCCCGAGGCATTAATGACGGAAAAATCCGTCTTTTTTTGTGTCTCTGATTGTCCTATAATTTATATTATGTTAAATAGATATTATTACACAAATCATCCTTAAAGACCCTTCTTCCCGTCTATAGTCAGGTACGTTTAAACTTTTGCGGCGCCACGTTGATATGGATCGTTACATTTTCTCAAGATGTTCTATTTTGCAGCCCCTGAGAATCGCTTAAATATATTTTGATGAAGACCATTACCTTATATCGTCCTGTTAATGCAGTGGAACTGGCTTTAATTGAAGCAACAAATTGGAAAGGATTTCCTCCCCGTTTGCCAGACCAACCCATATTCTACCCCGTTACAAATTTTGAGTACGCCAAACAGATCACAGTTGATTGGAATGTTCCAGCTTACGGTAACGGCTATGTAACAGCCTTTGACGTGAATGCTGATTTTTTGGCTAATTACCGCGTTGAAAATGTTGGTGCTGACCTGCACAACGAATATTGGATTCCTGCAGAAGACTTGCCTGCATTCAATGCTAACATCATCGGCCCAATTCGTGTAGAATTTGAATATCACCAATAACTCTCTCTTAGAGAGCTATCAGGCGTCGTGTTGGTACCGTCACGTTAACAATTGATTTTGACCATGAATGATGCAGTAATTAAGGAGGTGCAGGCCAATCTGCATCTCACTTTTCCAGCTTATTATAAATCCTTTTTACAGGAGCAACAGCTCGATACTACTCGATATTTCAATGAGCTGACCTGCCTCTATGGCCTGCATGACCTGGAAGAAATGAATTCGGCTTATCAGATCCAGCAATGGATGGCTGATTATCTCATGATAGGTTCCGACAGCGGAGATTATGCCATATTAATAAAGTGTAGCTCCACTCCTGACAATTTCGTATATCTGACAGCGTTAGGCGCGCTCTCCACAGACGACAGCTACATTTTGGCCTATTCATTTAATGAATGGGTGCAACGTGGCTATTCCTCCGAGATGGAATCCATCGTAGAAACAAGTCCTTATAATAAAAGAAGGTTGCTCGCCTGGGAAGATTACATACGATCGCCCGACTATCAATGGCATGAAACAAATAAACAGTTGCTACAGCAACTAAATAGCCTCGAAAATCAGAGAACAACACGAGTTATTGATCTATCTACCTACCTTCATTCAAAGAAAAAACTGAAAGCAGCCATAGACGAGCATCTACAGTTAAATAAACAATACCTTTCTTTTAATGATTGGTGGCATGATAATTCCCGACAATCATCTACCTAATTAATTCTCATAAAAAAACCGCCCTAAGGCGGTTCTTACATCCTAAAAAGAAACAGCAAATAACTGCCCTTAAAACGTAGCAGCTGCTGGTTGCTTGGCCCTAACGTTAATGATTGTACGATTAATGAATGGCGCCATCACAATAATGAGCATTATTACTGCTATCATGATAGCAATCAGCGCATAATAATCCATGGCATATTGTAAAAATGACTGCTTCTGAATAGCTCTGCTGAGCAAGCCAGTAGCAGCTTTTGCCGCCTGATCCGCAGGCAGCCCCCTTCCCTGTAAAGCAGATTGATAAGTATGTAGCCGCGTTTGCAATCCATCATCTACTGCTGTCACATGATCACTCATACGCGTACCATGGATCTTACTAAAGTAAATACTGAAGAAATTAATCATGGCCGTACTACCACTGAAAAACGCAAACCTGATAAATACCCCGACAGCCGCCGCACTCTGACTCAACTCAAAAGGAACAGAAGATATAGTAAACAAGATAATAGGCGTCATCAACAAACCAGCTCCTGCCCCTTGTATAAATAGTGGAATAATAAAAGTGCTTTGGTCTGCCTCAGATGCAAACAGGAAATACATCCAGCCATGAAATAAGAACATCAGGAAAAAGCCCACCAGCCAAATGAATTGTGTAGGTCGCTGTTTGATGATGAGTCTTGCAGAAATAATAGTTCCGGTAGCAATGCCCAGTATATTGTAAATGAATAATTCATAGATATGCAGCGGGTCCATACCAAGTACAGTGGAGAAATAAGTGGTAGTAACGTTGAAGGCCCCACGTATAATATATAGTAACCCTACCAGCGCAATACCGAAAATAAATCCTCTGTACCTGAAGACTTCCATGTGTATTAACGGTCGTTTAAGGCTAAGCTGTCTCACCACGAAAAACAATCCCAATCCAAGTACTGCTACCAAACTCCAGACAATAGTTGCATCCTGCAGCCAATAGTATTGCTGCCCATATACTAAGATATAGCCCAGGCAAATCAACAACGGTGCATATAGGAAAAAGCTGCCCCAGTCCAGTTGATACAACGGCACCCTACGCACCAGGTGTATCCTGTTCATTAGTAGCAGCAGCAAAACTGCACCTGGAACAAAGCAGTATATCATTACCTTATATAATACATTGTATTCATAATCATCTATTATTGGTGCAGTAATTAAGGAAGTGAATGAAGATGCGCATAAAATCAGGGCATAGAAAAATGCATAGCCTATCTCCCTCGCATGATTTGATTTCAGCCTGGAAAACAGCAGGGTAAGGCAAATGCTCGTGATCCCACAGTTAAGTATTCCCTGAAGGAAGCGGCAAATATAAAGGATGGGTAATTCCCTGGTATTATAGATACAATAAGTGACAAATACCTGTAGCACCAGGCATATTAAAAAATATTCCTTGGTGGAAATACGACTGAAAAATCTCCTCTCCAGGGGTGTAAAAGCCGCCAGTGCGGAATAATATACCAACATTGAAAACTGGATGTCTGCAGGTTCTACACCATAAAAGCCTGTGGCAGCGTTTACGTTTGCGGTAGACAATGCGAACAGCATTACGGTAGGCAGCATTACCAGAATGATTGTCAATCGTATGAGCCATTCCGGTACCCAGCGTCTGAAAGTTCCGTCATTAGCCATATACTCAGTTCCTCTCTTTTTTTACAGATACTACAGCACTCATACCAGCTGAAAGATCTCTCAGTTCGTCGGCACTACCGTTCACGCGTATACGAACAGGAATACGTTGTGCGATTTTCACGAAGTTACCGGTTGCATTATCCGGGGGTAATAAGGAGAATCTACTGCCAGTGGCGCCAGATAAGGATTCTATCGTACCGGTGTATTTCTTTCCAGGGAAAGCATCAACGGCAATATCTGTTTTCTCTCCCACCTTCATATGGCGGATCTGTGTTTCTTTAAAATTGGCAACCACCCATTTACCAGATGCTCTGTCAACGATAAAGGCCAGCGTCTGACCTGCCTGTACCAGCTGCTTTGGCTGAATGGTCCTACGTCCCATCTTACCGTCGTAAGGCGCCAGTATAACAGTATACGAAACAGTGAGGTCATTTCTTTTCACTACAGCCTCTCTCCTTTGGATCTCTGCCTGTAAAGCTTTCAGCTGTACTTTAGCGTCCTCTATTTTAGAGAGGGATGCATCGTAAGCATTGATAGCCGTTTTATAATCAGATCGGGAAACGTCCAGGGCTGCGGTAACTCTGTCCAGCTGCTGCTTGGTAGCTGATTCCACGTCGTACAGCTTTTTGTAACGATCATATTCCTGTTCCTGGTTTACCATTTTAGCTTTGGCGGCCGCGATTTGTGATTGGTATACTTTAGAGCTCTGATCACTTGTTTTAACGCTGCTTTCTATAACGGCGATCTGTGCGCGGGCATTCATCAAGGCCGCTTCCGCTTCTTGCTGAGCAGCAGCATACTCGCTGTTGTCGATCACCACAAGGGTATCTCCTTTTTTTACATCCTGGTTCTCTTCGTAGCGGATTTCCTCTACATAGCCAGTTACTTTGGCAACAACTGGGTTGATGTATTCATCTACCTGTGCATCGTTTGTTTCTTCGAATTTAGACTGGCGCAGCAGGGTTTTAACACCCCATATAGCCAGGAGTATAACCACGATAGACGCTACGATGGTGGTCACTCTTGAGATTATTCTATCCGTTCTGTTGGTGCTGGTGTCTGTATTTGTAGTCTTGTTCATATTATTATAGGTTGCCTGTTGCTTTCAATAATTGATAGTACTGTAATTGAGCCGTTACTTCTGCTGTTGTAAGATCGAAGCGGGACTGCAGTAATTGCGTTTCTGCGTCCAGCAGATCTGTCATCAGTGAGAGCTGGTTAAAATAGGTGTTGTTGACAATCCTGAAATTTTCCTGTGCCTGTGCAATGTTCTCTTTAGCCACCTGTATCCTGGTAACGGCTTCGGTGAAACGCAGGTAAGCGGCTCTGACATCTTCTCTTACTCTGTCTTGCGTATCTTCATGTTCCACTTCTTGCCGCATCAGGTTGATCTTCGCTTCTGCCTTTCGATGTTTGTTCATATATAGCTGAGAGATGGGCAAGGTTGCCTTTACGCCTGCTTGTCCGAGTCCATATAACGTAAACGCATATGGGTACAGAATGATCTGCGGATAGGTGTATGCATATTCTGCATAGAGGCCTACCTTAGGCATGATGTTAGCTTTTACCTGCTTGAGTTTCAGCTCACTGAGTTTTGTTTCTTTTTCAGAAATCTTAAACTCGTAAGAGTTATCATATGCCTGATGCAGGTAATCTTCGTAGGTGCGTTCGGGTAAGGCTGCTGCGTCAATTGTATCAGCAGCAATTTTGATGATGGCAGAATCAGGATCACCCATCATAATATTGAGGCGTTGCATGGCAATCTTAAGACTGTTGCGGATTTCAAGCAGTGTCATTTTCTGCTTGGAAAGTTTCAGCTCTGCACGTAGTACATCACTCTTCAATACTACACCGTTCTTCAGCAATTGACGGATCTCTTCCAGTTCTTTCTCCCGCTCCGCAATATCCTGGAGCATTACCTTTTCATATTTGTAATTACGATAGATATCGAGATAATAGGCTGCGGCTTTATATCTCAGCTCTTGTTCACTGAGATTCTTCTGATCTTTTGCCAGTTCACTTTCTGTTTGTGCAGCGGTGATTTCGCGCGTTGTTTTACCTCCGTTATAAAGATTGAGATATGCTTCTGCACCAAATTGATAGGTAGCCTTTTTTTCTATAGGTACTTGTGTGGGAGCTTTGAACAGACCATCTTCATATAAAGCAAAATTGGAGAATCTACCATAGGAACCTTTCGCAGATACCTCCGGGAGTCGTTCCGTCTTTGCTGTTTTCACACGTTCATCTGAACTTTCTACCTTCAATTGTTGCATCTGCAACTGTTTATTATAGGTGGCCGTTTTTTTCCAAACTTCTGAAAGTGTTAGGGTGTTTGTAGGTTCAGGGTTTTGGCTATTAGCCTTCATGCTGCCTAACAGTGTGATAATGAACACACCCGCCAGCAACTTATTAATAAATGTAAACATACCTGTGTCAATGAAGCTGCAAAGTTCCATTCAGATGATTAATTATTTTTTCTATAAATTGCCATTAAATTGTTAGAACCGGCCAAATGAAAAAAAATGAATATGACCTGATCCTGGAACAGACTGATGCGATACCACAATCGGCCTATGTATGGCATTGGAAAACAGAACATCACTTTCCCTTTCATAAGCATAACAAAGGACAGTTAACGTATGTTGAGGGAGGTGCTGCATTTTTGTATACCAGGGAGAAAACATACTTCTTGCCGGCACGCCATTACATGTGGGTACCGGCTGGTGTGGAGCATTATTTCACGCATAGGTATCCGGCAAACTTTGTCAGGAGTATATATTTTTATTCAGAACAGGAGGATGTAAAGAACCCATTCTATACTACTACCGGCATCTATCCGGTCACTAATCTTTTGCTGGAAATGATTCTTTACACGGCGCATTGGGAAGGAGATATCATGCCAGGTACAAAGGAATTTGCTTTTCTTAAGGCGATGAAAATCATTTTACCGGATATCAGTACCAGCCCCTTGCCTATTACGCTCCCTACCAGTGAAAATCCGCGTATGCAACCCATTCTGAGATTTATACAGGAAAATCTCGCGGAGCCATTAACGATGGAGTCTGTCTGTCATCAATTTAATACCAGTGAACGGACCTTAACACGATTATTCCGCTCAACGATGGATATCTCATTCTTTCAGTACCTGAAACTTGCCAGGATGGCCCGTGCGATGGGATATCTTATTGAGACAGATAAGACCATCTCTGAAATAGCCTGGGATACAGGGTATAACAGCGTATCCGCCTTTAGTAATACATTTTTTAAACTGGTGGGTAAGCGTCCTTCGGATTATCAGCATTTGAATAAGAATATGGATGCAGACATGGAAGAAGAATTGTAATACTGCCGTTCAGATAAAAACCATTGCATTTCTCATTGAAATATTTGATCTTGATCTTTCAATCAAGGTCTAAACATGATGACAACAATGAAAAAGGGCTGGCTGTTCCCTCTCCTGCTTACAGGATTGGCGATGCCAGCGGCCAGGGCGCAGCAGAAGCCCGCGAAACCTATACCAGTGGCTACGGAGAAGATCACCCCGTCTATAAGACTAAATCCGGATACGACCATTGTCTCTAACCATGAAGTAACGATCAAGGGCCAACGAATTCCTTATAAGGTAGTTACAGGAACGCAGCCCGTTTGGGATGAAGAAGGCAAAGTACTGGCAGGTTTGTTTTATACCTATTACGAAAGAACGGATGTAAAAGACCGTAGCACCCGACCGCTGGTGATTTCGTTTAACGGTGGCCCGGGTACGCCTTCGGTATGGATGCAGATTGCCTATACAGGCCCTCGCCTCCTGAATATTGATGATGAAGGTTATCCCGTACAACCCTATGGCATACACGAAAATAGCCAGTCGATTCTTGACATCGCAGATATCCTCTATATAGATCCGGCAAATACTGGCTTCTCAAGAGTTTTGGCAAAAGATGCTTCCAAACAATTTTTTGGGGTCAATGCTGACATTCGTTACCTCGCCGAATGGATCAATACTTTTGTGTCGCGCCAGAGCAGATGGGCTTCTCCTAAGTTCCTGATTGGCGAAAGCTATGGTACTACGCGCGTTTCCGGGTTAGCGCTGGAATTGCAGAATGCACAGTGGATGTATTTGAATGGTGTTATTCTGGTGTCGCCAACGGATTTGGGTATCGACCGTAGTGGCCCAGTGGATGCGGCGCTCCGACTCCCCTATTTTGCAGCTACTGCCTGGTACCATAAAGCCTTGGCGCCAGAGTACCAGCAGAAAGACCTGAATGCTTTTCTGCCAGAGGTAGAATCCTTTACTGTTAATGAGTTGATCCCGGCTATTAGCCAGGGCGGCTTCCTTGATGAACAGAAAAGAAAAGATATCGCTGCTAAGATGTCTAAGTATTCCGGCATCTCCGATAAAGTAATCCTCCAGTATAACCTGGACATACCTACGAATTTCTTCTGGAAAGAATTATTGAGAGAGCAAGGCTTTACCGTAGGCCGCCTCGATAGCCGTTATCGTGGTATAGACAAGCAACTGGCAGGTGATGGTCCGGATTATAATGCGGAATTGACTGCGTGGCTACATGCATTCACACCGGCTATCAATATTTACCTGCGTGATGAACTGGGCTTTAAAACTGATCTGAAATATAATATGTTTGGCCCTGTGCATCCATGGGACCGCAGTAATGATCATACAGGTGAAGGTCTGCGCCAGGCGATGGCCCAGAATCCTTACCTGCATGTAATGATACAGTCGGGATACTACGATGGCGCCTGTGATTATTTCAATGCCAAGTATAGTATGTGGCAGCTGGACCCAGGTGGCAGACTGAAAGACCGTTTATCCTGGAAGGGTTACAGAAGTGGTCATATGATGTACCTACGTAAGGGAGATTTGGCCCAGGGAAATGATGATATTCGTTCGTTTATCAAGGCAGCGATTCCAAAAGAGGGCCAGCCAGCAAAATATTAACAGGCTATTAGCGCCTTTTCATATCTGCCCGCAGGGCAAAATAAAAAAGCATTATCTGAGTAGATAATGCTTTTTTATTTTTATGCAGATGATTATTTATTACATGATCTTATAGCTCACCCCTAACATCAGATAGATGTTATAGAGTGGAAAATCAAGTCCTTTGAAATCACTTGGGAAGATAGGTCTGAGTCCCCAGGAGAGGTCGCCCATAACGCTCAATCTTTTACCTACACGTCTTTCTGCACTTCCATTTGCACCAAAGTCAAAGTTTCTAACCTCGTTACTAAAATCGAAAGTGGCATGATCAACAAGGATCTTTTCTCCGGTAGGGCCGCCATTACGGATATAGCCATTGGATACATCACCATAGAAGTTGCTGCTGAATTTCCAGGCAACATAACCACCTAAAGTGAAACGCCAGTTATTATTCGGATGGAATACTGCGCCAACAGGTACAGTGAAATAGGTGTTTTTGATAGTGGTTTTATTCTGACCGGTGAAGATACCTTCAAAGGTACCGGTGGAAGAGCCATCCTGCACGGTAATAATGGTAGGGAAATACTGCACATGGTCTTTGGTGCCCATACCTTTATAATCCAGTTTAACGCCAACGGATATGCCCCATTTAGGACTGGTCATATAACTCAGCTCATAACCCAACGACGGGCAAAATAGCGGCCAGAAGGCATCAATAGAACGAATGGTTGCCGGAATACCTACTGGCGCGGTGGCGCCAAAATTAAAGCCAGCGTCTATACGGTGTTCAAAATGAGGCTTGAAGGTGGTTGAATCCTGTGCCTGTACCCGGCCAATAGCCAGGAACAGTATTAATGCTATATAACTTACAACTTTGCTATTCATATACAATTGATCTTTTTATTCGTGAATAATCTGAAGACTATCTACCTGCAAACGGCTGCCTACGGCCCCGGCGTAACTGTCCCCATTTTGACTGGAGGAGATAACGATGGCCAGCATCATGTTGTCAGGTAGTGTATTGGTATTGTATACAAATGGCAGATCAAATTTTGTCCAGTTGCCTCTGGCAGAGCCGTCAGGCAGTTGGGCGGTAGCAATCACGCGGTCCGAGGTGTGGATATTGGTACCATCCAGGCGGGTGGTTCCGCGGTAAAGCACAGCATATATGGAGCAAGAGTCAGTAATGCCAGGTTGTGGTGTACCTGCTTTATTGATATATACAGGTCCGGGAGCATACTTATAATAACCAGTAAAACGCAATGCACGGCCTCTGTATGGCTGTCCGAACTGTGTAGCCTTGAGTGGAGCTGTCAGCGCAAAAGAGCTTTCAAACACACCAAGGTAGAGAGAACCGGCAAACAGTTTAATACCTAACAGGCCTGATAGTGCAGTACCACCTCTGGTTTGAAGCAGTGCGGAGTAACTACCATGGTAGGCATCTGTGGTATCACGCAGTGGATAGGACAAAGGATCCTTGGTAACACCTGCAAGCGCTACGCCTGGGTTACCGGAAGACCATAACTGTGTGGAGTCTGGCTCTATCGGATACATGTACTTACTGGTGGGTTGTACTATCCAGTTTTCAAAATCCCAAGCCCAGATACCAACGTTAACAACAGAAACGGTGTATACCTTTTGGTATTGTTTGTTTTGAGAAGTAACCGTGTACTGTTTGATACCGGTACTATCAAAACGGAGCGAATCGCCGGAGGCTGGGCTAATGGTGGAGCCTTCCGTTACAACGATACGTGGCACGATGCCACTGTTAAATGCGCTAGGCTTCAGATACAAAAGTATCTTCGCATTTGCGTGGTCAATAAACACATCGCTGGTAAGATATTTCTTATCCACGATGAACGAGTCGATATCCGCTTCCGGGTTTAATGGTACATCTTTAATACAGGCAGAAAACAGCACTGTAATGAGAGAGGCGGCGACACATAGATTCCTAAAAGTCATCATCATATCTATTATTGTTCAAAAAAATACTAACATTGCGCCATGCCTGATAAAGAAAGAATAAAAAGAATAAGCATCTATTCCGCTAAATGTGTCACTGGTGTGGTGATCGTAAGCTTACTTTCCTGGCTAATCGGCTACAAAGATATAGTATGGGTACTTATTTCCGTCATGTTAGTATTATCTCCTGATGGTTCTGATGCAGTAACGCTTGCGGTTACACGTATAAAAGCGAACCTTATCGGGGCATTATCTGGCTTTCTGCTCATCGCTATTCATCCTAATCAGCTGCTGATGATGAGCATTGCCGTGGTAATAACAGTTGTGCTCTGTAATTTGTTAAAACTAGAAGCGGCTACCCGTACAGCACTGGCGGCAGCCATCATTGTGATGACACATGAAGCGGGATTGCATGTATGGGATACGGCCATTGGGCGTGTGAGCTCTGTGGTGGCAGGATGCTTATTGGGGCTGGTTATCACATTTATTTTTCATAACAAATTCACACAGCGAACCGTAGATCAGGTAGATACGCACCAGGAAGCCTAATACAGAATTGCTCCAGAATTGCTCTTTAGTTTTGAATGAACAAGGAGTGTTGCATGAAGAAATTGATACTAATGACAGGCCTGTCCCTGGCCTGCGTACAAATGGCCGTAGCACAGATACCTGACTCGTCTAAGCTACCAAGAGATATAACCGCTGATCAAACAGGAGATACTACCTCTTTTCGTGTTCCAGCAATTAAGGTTCCTACGGCCACCAACTTACCACCATTTCATACTTCGTTATCAGGCGTGATCGTACCAGCGGCTATGATAGGCTATGGCTTTATTGCGTTGAATAATCATTCCCTTCGGGATCTTAACAGGAGTACCAAAGCTGAGATATTGGAAGATCATCCGCGCTTTAATACCGGCGTAGATAATTTTTTGCAATACAGCCCGGTGGCAGCAGTGTATATTTTGAACGCCGCAGGTATTCATGGAAAGCATAATCTGCGTGATAGAACAATCATTCTGGGCATTTCAGCATTGATTACAGGAGGAACAGTGCAGACGCTTAAAACGCAGACCCATGAAGAGCGTCCTGATGGTTCTAATACTTTGAGTTTCCCGAGTGGCCATACTGCAACAGCCTTTGCCGCAGCAGAGTTTCTGCGTCAGGAATACAAAGATGTATCGCCTTGGTATGGCGTAGGTGGATACATTGCTGCAACGGCAACGGGTGCACTAAGAATGTATAATAACAGGCATTGGTTAAGTGATGTGGTAGCGGGAGCGGGAATTGGCATTTTAAGTACTAAGGCGGCGTACTGGATCTATCCGTTTATTCAGCGTAAGTTATTTCCTTCTAAACATGACATGGTGGTATTGCCTTACTATGATGCGCAGTGGAAAAGCACAGGCTTAAGTTTTTCGCTGACAAGTTTCTAAAAAAATGCATAGCCTTCTGCTTGGATTGTGAGCAATCTCACATTCAGCCATGCTACATAAACCAAAAAACAACTGCTGTATAAAAAAATAATAAAGCGCAAAGGCTTTATGCTGGGGCATTCTAAGGGGTCCTGTTGCCTGGTTTATTAAGGGGTTCTCTCACATCCACACTTCTAAATTTGTATCACCCTAAAGTAAAACGAAGGTAATGAACACCTTTTCGAAAAATTAGCATTCGGCAAATATCCTACAACCATTTGGAATATTTTGTAAACTGTTGGTTAATTAGAGATTTTCAAATCGAAAGTTCAATAAAACAGGTTTCATTAACATCTAATAAAGGAATGCCCCAAAAAATAAACATATATTTAGTGCGAGCACTTGTAAACCACCAAAGGTAGCAATCCGAACCATTCAACTTTAATGCTGTAGGCCATTATTTAACTTTACCAGGATATGTACGGACCTTTTATTTTCCTTGCTGGGTGCCTTGCGGTATACCTGTTGTACAGGATTCAGGCATTGCGGAAGCTAAGCCGCACAGACAAGCGTTTCCTGCCATTTGAAGGAGAAGATGCCCTACAAGACGCCAGGATCGTTGGCGTCAACAATAATATGTTTAACTCATCAAAATATTTGCGCAGCATTCGTAATAATTCCACCACGAAATGGATGACAGTAGCCATCAGCCAGATTATCAAAACAGATATTGGCACCAGCCAGGATACCAGGCTGATAACTAACCTGGCACCTGGCGAAGAGCGTAGATTAGGACATGTAGATGATGTCCAGGAAGGAAAATATAAGATCTATATTGGGTATGAGATTTTATGGGCCAGATATACCGATAAACCAGCCTGGTATCAACCCAAAGGCCAACGATACCCATCTCCTGCCGAAATATACGATGAAGCCCGACGTAAACTCAATAAGGATTTCATGAACAAAATCCCTCAGCACAAACCCTTTCCAGGGGAATCATGGCCTTAAATGACCCGTACCTGCACCAAACCCACGGTCATGCACATACGCTAACCAGCAGATAGAAAGAAATATGCCCACAAAAGAACCTGCGGTCACATCCTCAAAGAAATGCTGACTCATATACATCCTGGAGTAACCTGTCAGTAACGCCAGTACGAAAAACAGTATCGTCCATACCTTATTCCGGCAATAATAAGACAATACCGTAGCCGCCGTAAAGGCACATACCGTATGCCCGGAAGGAAAGCTCCTGAAATTATCCAATACATCTATTCCCGGGACATAGTAAATGTTATGCAGCCTTGGATCTGTCGTGCCGCCAAGTAACTGCTGTTCAAAATATCTATGCGGCCTTGGGAAGGCCACTATAAACTTAAAGGCGAAATTTACCACAGCAGTAAACACAAAGGCCGTAGCCATTACAAAACTCTGGCGTTTATTGATAAAAAACAATATAGCTACTAACGCCACCGCACCAACGGTACTGCCTAACTGTGTGATTTTAGGAAAGAACCAGTCGCCAACAGCCGTATGTAGCCCATTGACATAAAAATAAATATCTTCCCTGCTATACAGCATTTTAATGAGCAGCATCCCCATAAAGACAGGGATAAACAGCCACAGTAATAATTTCAGCTCCTTCAGGACCTCTTTGATCCGTGTCATATACCTTTCTTTAAATGTCTGTTAGTACTATTGATATTTACGCCACCAGTAGCTGATCGTTTCTTTATTTGGCAAGGTGGCTGTAGCCCCGGGCTCCGGCATCCATAGGGTAACATTGTTCTTTTGGGCCAGTGGCAAAATAGTTTCTGCCGGCTCATCCCAAGCATGCAATGCCAGATTGAAGGTACCCCAGTGGACAGGCAGCATGATCTTCCCTTTCAAAGCCTGATGTGCTTCAATTGCTTTCGCTGGCCCCATATGAATATCTGGCCATGCAGCGTCATAGGCGCCAATTTCAAGAATTGTCAAATCGAAAGGTCCGTAAGTATTACCGATATCAGCAAAGCCAGGAAAGTAGCCGGAATCACCGCCAATAAATACATTATACCTATTTCCTTTTAGCACATAGGATGTCCAAAGGGTACGATCTCTTCTGAGCCAGCGGCCAGAGAAATGTCGTGCAGGCGTAGCTGTTAGCGTAATACCAGTGGCCAGATCGGTGACATCCCCCCAGTCCACCACAGTAATTTTCTCTACCGGCACGCCCCAGGCTTTCAAGTGCTTCTCTACGCCCAGCGGACAAATAAACCTTGGAACGCGGCTCCCCAGGTAATGTATCATATGCCTGTCGAGGTGGTCCCAGTGGTTGTGCGTCAGCACCACCGCCGTTAATGGCGGCAGGTCTTCTTTCTTTACAGGAGATTTGAAAAAGCGTATTGGCCCCATCCAGCTAAATGGCGAAGCCCTATGTGTAAACACCGGATCTACCAATATCCGGATGCCTTCCATTTCCAGCAGGTAGCTGGAATGCCCGAGCCAGGTGTATTGCAGCTCCTGCGACGGTACTGCCGACAAGGCTATCGGATCAATAGTAAAAGGTCCCAGCGGCTTCTCGGGAATTCGTCTGCCCTTCTCCGTTAGGAAGCGCCATAAAGTTTTAGTCATGTTATCGCTACCTACATTAGTAGGTAACGTATTGACAAATTGCTTCCCGTTAAAATGCGATGATGTCTTCAAGGTATTAATGTGTTAACCTGCGATGATAGTTAATTTGTCCCAGGTGATAACGAAGATGTCCATAGATATATGTAAGAAACCCACCATAAGTCAAACCGGGATCTTTCAAGGGATTTTCTGCATAAACAGTTCCTAGAAACTCAGGTGTAAGACCATGGATAACGGTCCAGATAACATTGGTAGTATCCTGAATATCGGCTAGTAATGTTTCTCTTGGTAATCCTTTTGCACTGAATTCATAATCCCTGTCACGTATATAACCGGTGTTTCCCAGCTGTGCACCAATGAAATGACGAATATTTCCGCATATATGCAAACAAAGGTTTCCTCCCGAATTAGAAACGCCTTCCGGCACTTTCCATATCAACTCATCTGAACTATAAGCTTTAATTTCTTCTGCTAAAGCGAGCAACTCCTTATTAAAAAGTGGTGGTAATATTTCCTGTAGCATAACTAGGGTTTAAGGCTTGTAAAATACGAAGAATATATATACCGATGCTAGCTGTCTAACAGGGAATACCTGTTCCGGTTCCATTCATAATGTGCATCCAGTTTCTTAATCAACAGTACCAGCACACTCATCATCAGAGAAATAATACCTAGCCAGGTGTATAGATCCTGACCAGCAAGCATAATGCATTGCTGCTGTAGCTTGCTTTGCAGTATGGCTGTTGCGGCGGCCTGAGATTGTTCTACATCAAATCCCCGTGTTTGAAATGTATGTCGCATTCCTCCTAAAAAGCTATTTAGTGCGTTATTGTCGAGTCCTATTTTTTCAGACAGTAACATCGCTTGTTTTCTTTGGGCATGAAAAAACCATTCACCAATAATAGCCGCCGAAATCGGGAATGCAATCACATACCTGGCGCCAACACTAAAGAAGGCCCTGTTGCCATTATATTCTTTGGTAACATTGGTAGATGCATAATAGGATAACGTAGTAATGGTAATGCCATAAGCCGCGCCTTTCAATAGCTGTGGCAGTATCAGCAGTTCTTCTGCCAGCTCTGGATAGAACAAATGAGCCGTAATAAAATAATAGATAGTAAAGAGTGTAAATCCAATAAATAAAATAATTCTGACGGAATAATGCCTATGTAATAGTATACCCGTTAGCGGTATAAAAATCAGGAAAGATGGTATCATATACAACATGATACTGGCTACGTATTCATGGTCATAATGCAGTACTCTTTCCATAAAGGCTGTTTGGATGGCGTTAGTATTATATACCAGGTATAACATCAACATAAATACAACACCTACTCTAACCTGAAAAAACAACTTCAGCGTTTGTAGCTTGATGAAAGGCCTTTTCACAGTAAGTTCCCGCAGGATAAAAAATACAAACCCAAATAGGAATATCCCGGCTCCCAGTCGTATATCAGGCGATTCAAACCAATCCAGTCTTTCTCCAAATACACAAACATAACTGAGAGCAAAGCAGAAAAGTATAAAAAAGAAACATCCTGTCCAATCCATCTGATATAGCGGGATCTTATGTCCTGCACGTTTGGGATGCAACAGAAAGGTCGCTATTGCCAGGCTACAGGTAACCCCTGGAATAGCTATATAATAGGTAAATGACCAATTATAGTGAATGATACCCCATGCTGCAAGGAAACCCGCCAGTTGGCCGCCTATAAACGAAATGGGATAGTATAGTCCATAGAACAGGCCACGGCTGTTCTGTTTATTGAATCTTGCCATCAACATCCCAATTCCATCTATCAGGCAGACACATTTGACTACGCCCATAAAAAAGCTAACGGCTACGAATTCCCAGCCATAGTGCATCATGGGTGCAATAAAGCAGAGCAATAGCTCCAGGGTGAGGAAAATCATAAGCAGCCGCTTTCGAATCCAGAACTGCCGCAGGCGGTAATAGATGGGTAACATGGTAACCAATCCGATGCTACTGCCATAAAAGGCGATACGGATGATTTCATTTTCCTGGCCTAATCCAGCAGTCACCTCATTAATAGAATAGGAAGAAACGCCACTAATAAGCGTTTGTGCCAGCAGCATGCCTACGATGCAGACATCCTCCAGGGGTCTGGGCACCCATTCATAGAAAGGTGAGTTGCTGGCCATTCATATGATTTAAGGTTCATCGTCTTAAGTTATGGCATAACGCCTCCAAGGTGTATTTTACTTTTACAATATCTTCTGGTGGGATACCTTTTTCTGCCAGTTCTACAACAGATAACGCCAACGGATATACTATTTCTTTTAATTGTCTGCCATGGGGTGTCAGCCAAACACGTTTACTTCGGCGGTCTTCACCGTCTGCGGTTCTGGTAACAAGTCCGCGTTTCTCCAGATTATCTACCAGCTTTGTTAAACTGGCCTTATCCTTGTCAGTTTTGTCGGCAAGCTCCTGTTGCCGGCAACCATCGCGTTCACTCCATAAGTATCGGAGAATAAAGTACATGTCTGGGGTGAGATCAACTCCTTTTTCCATAAACAGAGAAAGCAATTTAAGCCTGTAAGCTGTGTGCGCGCGCGTAATATTGCGACTTACTGCTGAGCGCAGTATGTCCGCCATTTCAGGTTCACTCATTGTAATCATCGGGTTTAATCAAGAATATCGGTACTATTAATATAAGACTTCTTTTAGAGCTAACGCTTATAATGATGCAATTTAAACATATATTATATAGCATTTGTTTCAATTTAAGAAATCAGGAGGATGACTAACGAATCATTAAAACCCAAGCCTGGGTTAAAGAAGAAGTTCTATCGGGTAATATTTCTGGCAGATACCCATGCCGGAAAATTTTTTGATACGATGCTATTACTGGCAATTCTTACCAGTGTGGCGATCGTAATGATGGAGAGTGTGCAAGAGCTGGAAGTAAAGTACCACCAAGTGTTGCATATATTAGAATGGGTATTTACCGTCTTATTTACAATTGAATATATCTTCAGGGTGTGGTGTTCACCCAGACCCCAAAAGTATATGCTTAGTTTTTATGGCATCATCGACTTGCTGTGTATAGTACCTACCTATCTGGAGTTTTTATTAGGCGGAGCGCATTATCTGATCACCATACGTATACTACGACTGCTTCGTATTTTTCGTATATTCAAACTGGTGCCATTCCTCCATGAAGGCAAGCAGCTAACCTTAGCATTACAGCGAAGCAGAAGAAAAATTGCCGTTTTCTTTTTCTTCATCTTACTACTGACCATTGTATTGGGTTCTATTATGTATGTCATTGAAACAGGACATAATTCAGGGTTCACGAGTATCCCCGTGAGTATTTACTGGGCAGTAGTAACGCTAACAACTGTAGGTTACGGCGATATTGCACCTGTAACTCCGCTGGGACAAGCATTTTCGGCCATCATCATGATAATGGGTTATGCTATTATTGCGGTACCTACCGGCATTGTAACCGTAGAGATGAGCAGGATTCGCGCTGGCGCCAGTGTGGCTGTTCGCAACTGTCCTAACTGCCATAAGGATACCTTCGACGACGATGCCGAATACTGTAAATACTGTGGTCATCATCTATAAAAATCAAATCAGTGACATGAGCAACGGAATGAAAATAACTTCTATACTGGACAATGACTTTTACAAGTTTACCATGCAACATTGCGTGGTGAAGCTGTTTCCCAAGGCACAGGCACGATATAAATTTATTAACCGCGGTAAACATGCTTTCCCTCCTGGTTTCGACCAGGTGCTGCGTCAGGCAGTAGATGAAATGGAGCAGTTATATCTTACCAGAGAAGAAAAACTATATCTCAGTGTTACCTGCCCTTACCTGGATCCTACCTATCTCGATTTCCTGCAGGGTTACCGATATAATAAGGAAGAAGTACATATTTCTCAGCATGGCGGCGAGCTGGAGGTAATCGTAGATGGTTATTGGTACAGGACTATCTTATGGGAAGTGCCTTTGATGTCGCTCATATGTGAGCTATACTATGAACAGACAGGTCAGCAAAGAGTTTCAGATGAAGAGGTCATCTCTATAACAAAAGAAAAAATTCAGAACTATGCTAAGCTGAAAATCACCATCGCTGATTTTGGTAGTCGACGCAGGCATTCCCTGGCCGTACACAAGCTGGTTGTACAAACACTACGTAAGTACGGCGAAGGATGCTTCATAGGCTCCAGCAATGTACATCTGGCCATGCGTAATGGCATTATTCCAGTAGGCACACATGCACATGAGTGGTTCATGTTCCATGCGGCCAAATATGGCTTCAAAATGGCGAATATGCTGGGGCTGGAGCACTGGGTCAATGTATATCGCGGCGATTTAGGAATTGCTTTGTCTGATACTTATACCAGCGCTGTTTTCTTCGAGCAGTTTGATAAGAAATTCGCGAAACTATTTGACGGAGTGCGTCATGACAGTGGCGACCCGCTGCTGTTTGCTGATAATACTATTGCTCATTATAAAAGTAAAGGTGTAGATCCATTGAGTAAAACTATCATTTTCTCTGATGGCCTTAATTATGAAAAGGTGGCTGAAATAGCGGCCTATTGCAGAGGTAGAATTGGTATATCGTTCGGGATTGGCACCAACTTCACGAATGATGTAGGACTGGAGCCATTGAATATCGTCATTAAGATGTACGAGGCTCATCCCGAAGATGCACCAAAGTGGACGCCAGTGGTTAAACTAAGCGATGTAAGCGGGAAATATACCGGAGATCCGAGGATGATTGCGTTGGCAAAAGAGATATTGGGAATAGAATAGATCGTGTAAAGACATAAAAAAAGCCATCTCTGTCAAGGGAGATGGCTTTTTATTTATAGCAAAATATTAATTCGCATTTGCAGCAGTGCCTAATCCTATGCCGGTGTCTCCCTGGTGGATATCTCCGGTTTCATAGCCTTTTTTGAACCACGACATACGCTGTGCAGAAGTACCGTGAGTAAATGCATCTGGCACAATACGACCTGTACTGGCTTGTTGTAGTTTATCGTCGCCTACAGCGCTGGCAGCATTCAGACCGGATTCAATATCACCTGATTCCAGAATTTTCTTCATTTTATCTGCGTGGTTTGCCCAGAGGCCTGCGAAGAAATCTGCTTGCAGTTCCAGCATTACGGAGTATTTATTGTATTCAGTTTCACTCACGCGACCGCGTAAAGAATGAAGTTTATTGCTGATGCCTAACAGGTTTTGTACGTGATGGCCAACTTCATGAGCTATCACATAGGCTTTGGCGAAGTCGCCCTGTACGCGGAAACGTTGTTCCAGCTCATTAAAAAAGGAAACGTCCAGGTAAACTTTTTTATCTGCCGGGCAGTAGAAAGGGCCCATGGCTGATTCAGCACCACCGCAACCAGAAACAGTAGCATCTGTGAATAGTACCATTTTAGGTTTGTAATAGGTCATGCCCATTTTGGCAAACTGATCTGACCATACATCTTCGGTGCTGTGCAATACTTTGGCAGAAAACTGTTCGATAGCACTGCTGTTGTCTTTGGTCAGCTGCTCTGAAGTGCCCTCTCCGCCGCCGTTGCCTTGGACCTGTTGTACGGCCTGCATAACGGTTTGAGGGTCCTGTTTGAGGAATAGCGCAATAACAAAAATGATGACAGCGCCGATACCTCCGCCGATTATACCGGTGCGAGCACCTCCGCCAGACCGCTTCTCGACGTTATCACTCATTTGTTCATCGTCTAAACGCATAGTTGTGTTAGGGTTTAATGTTCATTAATAAACCGAAATTACATTATTGCCATTGATTTATGTGCTTCTGCCTGATCTTAATTTTTACAAGTTAGACCGGATTCTGTAAATTACAGTTACACCAGAACTATCTATAATTCACGGACATGAAAATTCAGCAGATCATTTTAGCCGCAAGACCACATGGCTTACCCGACAACAGCACTTTTGAATTTATTACCACCGACCTGCCCAATCCAGGGCCCGGAGAAGTATTGATTAAACCCGTTTACTATTCCGTGGATCCATACATGCGCGGACGCATGAACGATGCCAAATCGTATATCCCTCCATTCGAAGTAGGCGCTCCTATTGAAAGCGGTGCAATCGCTATTGTAGAACAGAGCAACGACAAGGCCTTTCAGGAAGGCGATTATGTCATGCTGCAAAGCAGCCGTCCATTAATGCCCTGGACAACAGCGGCTGTATACCCTGCCAACAATCTGCGTAAGCTGGACCCTTCCCTGCCGCCGACCTATTATCTGGGAATTGCCGGTATGCCAGGACTCGCCGCTTATTTCGGCCTGACAGATATTGGTAAGCCTAAATCAGGTGAAACCATTGTGATCTCAGGGGCAGCCGGAGCGGTCGGCCTTGTAGTCGGGCAAATTGGCAAAATTTATGGATGCAGAGTAATAGGTATCGCGGGCGGAGCAGAAAAGGTGAAAATGCTGACCGATAATTTCAACTTCGATGCAGCAATAGATTATAAGAACAATAAAGACATCAAAAGCGCCATTGCCAGTGTTTGTACTAATGGCGTAGACATATATTTTGATAACGTAGGTGGAGATATTTCAGATGCTGTAATGGCTAACTTGAATTTCCATTCCAGAGTGGTACTATGTGGGCAGATCTCTGTATATAATAATACAGAGCAACCCATTGGCCCACGCGTACAACCATTAATGGTTACCCGGAGCGTTCTTATGCAGGGCTTTACCATTGGTGATTATGCACCACGGTTTGGGGAAGGCATTAAACAACTGGCTACCTGGATACAGGCAGGAAAAATAAAGAATGCAGAGACAGTGACAGAAGGATTTGATAAATTACCAGAGGCGCTGTTAGGGCTGTTTTCAGGAAAGAACAGCGGGAAAATGATTGTGAAAGTATGATGGTATTTTTGCAGTAAGATTACTTATTTTTAGGGATGACAAAGCCTGTAATACATACCCGCATAAGAAAGGTGGACCAGCAGGAAATGTTGGACACTGATGATATCCTGGCAGCAGAAGAACCGCTGGAAATTAGGCTTATTCACGGCCCTACGCATAATCGCCGGCAGCAAAGTATTTCCGTTACCATGCGCACACCTGGTGACGATGAAGACCTTGCCGCCGGCTTTCTGTTTTCAGAAGGCATTATTCAGCAGTATAACGCCATCGCACATATGAAAACAGAAGATACCGCTGCAGGCACTATCATTACAGTATCATTAAAAGAAAATATTCTTCCCCAGTTAAGTGGAAGTCAACGTAACTTTGCCGCTACCGCCGCCTGTGGGGTATGCGGCAAACAGGAAATCGGCAGTATTCATACAGGCGTTAACGTGAGTAATGCTATTCTTCAGGCCAATACATCTACCATACTTAAAATGCCGGAATCCTTACGGGTACAGCAATCGCTGTTCGACAGCACCGGAGGTATCCATGCCGCCGCACTGTTTAACCAGCAAGGCGAGCTGATTTTAATGAAGGAAGACATCGGCCGGCACAACGCAGTAGATAAAATTATAGGTGCAGCTTTAAGAACAACGCTATACCCCCTACAACAATATATGTTATTACTCAGCGGACGTGCAGGTTTTGAACTAATACAGAAAGCCGCCATGGCAGGCATAGGATTTATTGCTGCCGTAGGCGCTCCTTCCAGTATGGCCGTTCAAATGGCTACCGCCTGGAATATGACGCTGATCGGCTTCCTCCGGGAAAACCGCTTCAATATTTATACAGGCGCACATCGTGTTAAGATTTGATCATTAAAAATATTCGAGCATGCAGGGAGATCAAAACCCTGTGAAATTCACAGGGCTAAAACTCAGCAAACCCAAAACAGTAGCTGCAGGGATTCCTGCTGTTATATCCAGTATGAAACATATCCTCGAAGAGATGAATGCCTTCAGAGGAATGAAAGCACTACTGAAAGTTAACCAGAAACATGGATTCGATTGCCCGGGATGCGCATGGCCCGATCCGGATGATGAGCGCTCCCCGATTGCAGAATACTGCGAGAACGGCGCCAAAGCCGTAGCAGAAGAAGCTACCACCAAAAAACTTACTCCCGAATTCTTCGCCGCTAATAGTATACAGTCGCTAGGTGAACTAACAGACTATGAAATCGGCAAAAAAGGGAGGATAGCGCAACCAGTGTACCTCGCCCCTGGCGCTACTCACTATACACCTATCTCCTGGGAAGATGCCTATCGCAAAATTGCTGATAAACTCAATACACTGGCATCGCCCAATGAAGCTGTTTTTTATACCTCGGGGCGCACCAGCAACGAAGCAGCATTTCTTTACCAGCTACTGGTCAGAGAATATGGTACGAATAATCTCCCTGACTGCTCCAATATGTGTCACGAATCCAGCGGCGTAGCCCTGGGAGAAGCCGTTGGTATTGGAAAAGGCTCTGTTACATTGGAAGACTTCTACGAAACAGATATCATCATCATCCTTGGCCAGAACCCTGGCACCAACCATCCACGCATGCTTACGGCCTTGCAGAAAGCAAAAGCCGCCGGCGCGCACATTATTGCTGTAAACCCTCTTCCCGAAACCGGCCTGTTGGGATTCCTGAACCCACAAACCGTCAAGGGATTTTTAAATATTGAAACACATCTGGCAGACATCTTCCTGCAAGTAAAAATTAATGGAGACATGGCTTTGATAAAAGCCATCTGTATCCTACTGCTGGCAGAAGAAGATAAAAACCCCGGGACAGTTTTTGATCAGGACTTCATCGCAAACAACACGTACGGTGCTGAAGCCTATATTGAACATCTCCGCACACAAAACTTTCAGCAACTGGTACAAGCCAGCGGCGTACGGGAGGATGAAGTCAGGGCCGCAGCTGCAGCGCTCATGAATAAACGTAGGATCATTGCCTGCTGGGCTATGGGCCTCACACAGCATAAAAATGCTGTTGATACCATTCGTGAGGTGGTAAACCTACTACTGCTGAAAGGAAGTATTGGCAAACCCGGTGCAGGTACCTGTCCGGTCCGTGGACATAGCAATGTACAAGGTGATCGTACCATGGGTATTTACGAACAACCTGCTCCTTCCTTATTACAGAAGATCGAAGAAGTATATGGCTTCAAACCACCACAGCAGCATGGTTACGATGTTGTCAATGCCATTAAGGCCATGCACAAAGGTGACGCTAAATTCTTTTTAGCTATGGGAGGAAATTTCCTCTCCGCAACACCAGATACCGAATACACCGCCCAGGCCCTACGCAATTGTGAAATGACTGTCCATGTTTCTACCAAACTTAACAGGAGTCATGTGGTACATGGCAAAGAGGCCATCATATTGCCTTGCCTGGGGCGTAGCGATAAAGACATGGTCAACGGGGAACATCAGTTTGTTACCTGTGAGAATTCGATGGGCGTAATACAGATGTCGAAAGGTAACTTGCATCCGGTATCAGAGCATCTGAAAAGTGAACCCGTAATTGTTTGTGAGCTAGCGCAGGCGCTGCTGGGAAGTAAAACTGCCACACCATGGCAGCAATATGCAGTGCATTATGATAATATCCGGGATGATATTCAGCAGGTGATCCCTGGCTTTGACGATTATAATAAACGCGTAAGACATCCAGGGGGCTTCTATCTGCCAAATGGCTCTCGCGTTGGCAAGTTTAATACACAAACTGGCAAAGCAAACTTTCAGGTAGCTGATCCACTTTATACTAAACTGGAAGCTGATGAATTGATGATGATGACTATACGTAGTCATGACCAATTCAACACTACAATTTACGGCCTTGACGACCGATACAGAGGTATCTATCATGAACGCCGGGTAATTCTGATGAATCCGGCCGATATGATAAAAGCTGGTTTAAAAGAAAGAGACTTAGTAGATTTGTACAATTATTATGATAATATAACCAGGGTTGCTTATGGCTTTATAGTGATACCATACAATATTCCGGAAACCTGTACTGCCACGTACTTTCCGGAAACGAATGTGCTGGTGCCTGTAAACAGTGTTGCTGAAAAAAGCAATACCCCCACCTCAAAACTTGTTATCATTAAAGTTAAACCTTCGATAGTAAACAGATAGTATGAAACTAGCAGTATGGCAGGCGCTCCGGTGGACTGCCACCGAATATTTTACTTTAGAAAACAAAGGGGTATTTCAGTTAGCCCATGGACATATTGCTGGTGTAATCCGCGATACGCCCTTTTCAATTAGTTATGAAGTAGAAATTACGAATGATTGGAAAACAGAAGCTTTCACGATTCGTGCCGAGGGTGCAGATAAACGAGAGCTGAAGCTCCAATCAAATCTTCATGGCGAATGGTACGATCGGGAAGGCAATGAAATCAGCGCCCTTAATGGTTGTATTGATATAGATATTTCACTTACCCCTTTTACGAATTCGCTTCCCGTAAAAAGACTTGCGCATCTAAAAGATGGCGAGAGTGAAGTTATTTCCGTCATCTATATTTTGTTACCAGAGTTTGAGCTCCATAAAATGCAACAACGATATACGAGACTGAACACGGATTCCTGGTTATATGAAAACCTGGAAAGCGGGTTCAGTGCGCAGTTATATTTTGATGAAGATGGAATTATGAATGATTACCCGGGCTACCTGCAGCGGCGTTATTAGTAGTAGCAGCTAATGAAGGTATCAGCTGCTCCGTTTGTGAGATCATTTGCTGAAGGATTTCTGCAGCGCCGAGTCTCTCTTTCGCCAGGCCAGCGGCTTGTCCGGCCCACATCGCCACAAAGGAAGGATTATCCTGTTCCCTGGAAGCCTTTCGTGCTGGCTGCGTCAATGCATCCTGGTATGGATAAGGGAGAATATCTACATTAGCATCTTCCACAGCTGCTATTAATGTATTGGTGAGGCCTCTTGCCCAGCGGCCAGAAAACGCACGCGTCAATCGTGTAGTCGTGTCCGTAGCTGCTGCGATAGCTGCTTTATGAGCGCCAGTGGCCTGACTTTCATTACACAATAAGAATGCGCTGCCTGGCTGCACGCCTGAAGCTCCTAACATCAAGCCAGCGGCTACTCCACGACCATCTACAATACCGCCAGCGGCGATAACAGGTACCTTTACACGATCTACTATTTGTGGCACCAATGCCATTACACCCACTTGCGGGAAACTATCGGCCAGGAAGGACCCTCTGTGTCCTCCCGCTTCAATACCTTGCGCTACTATTACATCCATGCCACGTTGCTCCAGCAATACCGCTTCTTCCAGACTGGTGGCGGTACCAATGAGTTTAGCATTACTTTGTTTTAGTAAAGAAACGCCTGCTGCATCGGGAATGCCAAAGGTGAAACTGATGATATCAATTTTCTCTTCTATCAATACCGGCAGCAGATCTTTATAAGAAAAGAAAGAAAGTGTTTTAAGATCAATGGGCGGTACTCCTAATCCATTGCGTGTATAAACGCCTTGCAGCATATTCTGCATGGCATCAAATGATGTTTGATCCGGAGATATAGGAATATCGTAAGCGAAGACATTTACTGCGAATGGCTTTGTGGTAAGTTTTCTAACCTGCTGGATCAGCGTCCTGGCAGTACTTGGCGCAATGTTTCCTATGGGAAGAGAACCAAGTGCGCCACCATTCGATACTGCAGCTACCATTTCTGGTGTGGTGATGCCCAGCATGGGGGCCTGAACAATGGGGTAAATGATACCCAACATGCTGCTGAGGTTATTTTTCCATTCCATGAGTTTCCATTATTTCTGTATCTAAATTTAAGACAATCGATTCGGATATCAGCGGAAACTTATAAACGATGGTGCTTTTAATGCAGAGATATCAAATCTGAAATCTACCACAGTCGTAATTTCTATGCGGAGCTTATTCATCGGTGGCGGCGCATTCGGATAATAATATGCTGATAGCTTGAGGGTATTCAGCGAGAGGTTTTCATTCCTGATACGCATCCCCCCCCCAACACCAAAGTAGATTGGGTTATTCAGCAGGTCAGGACTATTATTGGAGATCATACTCGCTTGCAGACTAGTAAAGAAATTAAATTTGAAACCTAGTATTTTTAGCGGACTGTAATACACGGTTTCTGAGCTGAAGTTCAGGCGCTGGTAGCCATTGAGCGTAGTATTCCTATAGCCCCATATCCCCTGCTCCATATTAATGTTAAGTGGTTTGTAGAAATACGGATTCGGGCTATTCAGATAATCTGTAATTATAAACTGACGGAACCGACCTTTGAAAATTTTTAGTAGTCTGCTGTAATATTCCACACGTGCATGCATCACGGCATCTTCAGCTTTGTTTTGCAACCAAAAAGTTCCGAAACCCACTGTGGTATTAAATAGACCTTGGTTCTTTGTTAACCAGAACTTCTGCCACTCCGTACCTGTGTAAATACGCCGGCGATCTTTCCAGGTTTCCCAACCGGAGGAAATATTGACATTATATCCCAGTGGAATATCCTCTGTTCTTCCAAAGCCGAAGAAATAGTGAGCCTTGAAATAATCGAGTCGATACGCCTGTAATTCAAGAATATAATAACGATGGTTATTATACACCGGGTCTTCCTTAAACTGGGGCTGATCAGGCTTTCGCTGGAAGTCCAGGTTATAGTGCCGGGCAAGTATTGCCACATTAGGTTTACGCCCCGACCTTCCATTATGGTCGTAGTTATTGATAAAGTTATATCCCAGCCAGGCATCAAAAATAAAATAGCGGTAGTCGCGGTACAGGCTATCATTCATTCCATGGATGTTGATAGAAAAGTTATTGGCGACAGTGAGCCCGCCAACAATTTTCGCGGAGTTGCGGTATTGGGGCCTGTTAAAACTTATATAGTAGGTACCTTCATAAACATTGGAATCCAGTTGGTTGGTATTATTCAACGTGCTATAGCCGGCAGCAAAATCAATGAAGGAACCGGCGATGTTACTTTTCGTATAACGGAATTCTGTATTCCAGGTAGGGCTGTAATTACTTCGCCAGTTGAAGCCTACCTGCACCCCTTGTCCGGCACCCAGGAGGTTATTGTTATATACTTTTGCTGCGATATCGCTGGCACTTACCTGAGAAACATCCGCACCATACTCAAATACATCTTTGGTGAGTACTTCTATATCTACGGAATCAGACATGGGATCTCCCGGAATTACGTAGATACGTGCATCCTGGATAAATGGCCTGTTACGCAGGTAACGTTCATTATCCGCCATGTCAAAAGGGTTCAGCCGTTGGTCTTCCCGGAAGAATAGGTTTTGGCGTATCATCCATTCCTTGGAGTCGTAATGAAGTCGGTTGGCGAACTTCAGGAGCTTCATAGAAGTGGTGAAGGTTGTATCGTTAATGTTGCTGGGGCCAAATACCGGCACACGCTTATAGTGGATATCCCGTATCACTTTGCCCGCATATGGTGTAAAATATGCCTCACTTTTTACGATGGCGCTGTCAGTATTGACCGGATTGGGTTCTGGAACGTTCTGTTTGGTCATTCTGCGGATCAGAGAATCTCTGAATGCCTTATTTTTCAAGGAATCACCATATTCAAAAATGCGCCTGAATAGTCCATTATGTGTTTTAACCGCAGTATCACCTAAAGGGGGGCGTTTTGCCGGAGGACTCGCTAAATGAGGGATAACTGTGTCGCCTATATAGGGTAATGGCCGGCAAACGGGGGGCTGTTGCTGCTGAAAAGTGGCAGCAAGAAGCCCTGCCGGCGGTATGTACAGCAGGCAGGTAACAGTTATAGTCAATAATATTTTAAAAATCCTCCTCAAATGAAATCCCGGTAAACAATTATAAATAAAAAAAATGGTTTGTAAACAGCAGTATCTATTTTACTTAACGGGAATGATTCTTGAAAGTTGTAGAATGTAAACAGGTGGGAACGATCGCCACTCTATTATTCACCTAAATTGTACGTTATGCTTCGATGGGCAGCCATTTTCCTGGTAATAGCAATTGTTGCAGCTATTTTTGGGTTCGGAGGTATAGCCGCAGGCGCTACTTCCATTGCTAAAATTCTGTTCTTTATCTTCCTTATTATGTTCATCATCTCTCTGATTGGTGGTATGATGCGGAGATAATAACAAGTTTGTTTCTGGATTATTGTGTAATTGATATGATGAAACGGACTATTTAAAATAGTAACCGTTCTGGTATACCATCTCTGTTAATTAGAGAGGGAAGCCTAAAAAACAAAGCCTGCGGATATATCCGCAGGCTTTGTTGCTGAATACAAGCGCAGTCAGTTATTTCATAATACTGGTTTCCCAGCCATCATATTCGGCATTTACTTGCTGTGCAACTTCCCAGAGTGTCATGACTACTTTATCAATAACGGCTTCTGTTGCTTTATCTGGGCGCACGATGCAAAGGCGGAATGGATATTCCGGGTTATCCTCTACACGTAGATCATGCAAAAGCGTGAATCCAATTTCCTGGATATGCTTCCAGTAAATATCTTTGGTTTCTTCGGTTTTGAAATGTATCCAATGCTCAATGGGACGTTCTAATTCAGCATTATCACCATGCTTACGCAGCATTCTTAATACTTTCCTGTTTTGGATACGCTGAAATTCATAAACATCTGGGAAGAGATAATCGAAATAAAGCTCCCAATTGTTATCTTCTTTCACACCATAGTCATATCGATACTGCGGGAATGCCTGCATGGCATCCGTAATATATTTGTCGTGCAACAAGGTGTTGTCCGTATAAAAATAAAAGTCCCTTACACCATTTGAGAAGGTACGACCTACAAAATGCGCTTCCAGCTTGTTTTGCAGCTCTTCCACCAATCTATCCTCAATTTCACCCATGAGTGCAAATTCATCGTTATGCGGAAATCCGTCTTCACGTGGATTGTTCAGATAAACTGTTATATATATGGCATTCGGCTTCTCCTTCAATGGTGCGAATCGTCTCAGATCAAGGTCAAGGCCTATTACTGCTGGACTTTCTTCAATATGGCACGTGTAAATATCCCAGTCCGGTCGGTAATCCTTATGCATATAAAAAAATTAAAATAACGCAACAGCTGGCTGTAAAGATACGTCGCTCTTCGTTATCACGGAAAAGAATAAAGCCCATATTGACGCTTTTTTATCCACAAATGCTTTTTTCTCAGCACTTTGACAAGTACAACGGTATAGGCAATACGAATTTCTTTTCTCTATTCAAACATATATCACATTTATATTATTTAATCCATCTGACTAAATAATCATGTATAACTGATAACTGGTTAACATTAATTAACACTACTTCAGCGTATGGCAATCATCTCCCTAAACCTGCCACTACAAAGAATCTCATGAGATGACAAAGTTAAAACACTGAATAGCATTGATTTCCATACTTCCGCTCATCCTAAAAAAACGATTTTGTAAGTGATCATGAACTATTTTAGCCACTGCTATTTAATGTTGGAAGCTAGTAAAAGTTATTATGAGAAAAATTGTTTTGTTGCTAACAGGATGGATGTTGCTGTTACAATCACCGCTATTTGCCCAGCAACCAGGGACCAAAGGTAGTGGCGACAACCAAGGATCGCTGTATGGAAAATTAATCGATGCACAGACTGGAAAACCCGTTGAATACGCTTCTGTCGCAGTATTGAAAGCTGATTCCTCCGTGCTCACGGGCATGTTGTCTAAACCCAATGGCGACTTCGCTTTTGAAACTTTGCCCATGGGAAAATATATCCTGCGAATCAATTTCATCGGATATGAAACCTTCTTCAAATCTGCCGTGCTGGCACCTAAAGCCAGTAATGTAGATGTAGGGAATATCAAAATGAAATCAAATTCTAAAACGCTGGCTGCTGTAAATGTAGTAGGTGAAAAGCCTGCCTACAGCATGTCTATAGATAAACGTGTCTTCAACGTAGATAAAAATTTATCGAGTATTGGCGGTACCGCAACTGATGTTTTAAAACAAGTACCTTCTGTAAATGTAGATATTGACGGAAATGTTTCTGTTCGTAATGGTGCGCCCACTATCTTTGTAGATGGCCGCCCAACCACGCTTACACTGGATCAAATCCCTGCTGATGCCATCGACAAGATCGAAGTGGTAACCAATCCATCTGCTAAATATGATGCAGAAGGCATGAGTGGTATCCTCAACATCGTACTGAAGAAAAACAGGAAAGCAGGTATCAATGGTATGATCACCGCTGGTGGATCTAACCTCGGCAGTAGCAATGGTAGCGTGGATTTCAACATGCGTCAGGAGAAATTCAATTTCTTCGTTAACTACTCTTTCCGTAACAGAGTTTCTCCAATGACCAGCCGTCTGTTCAGAAAAAATATTAGCAGCGACACGACTAACTATACCGAACAATTACAAGATGGTGACTTCTATCGCCGCTTCCAGAATGGCCGCATAGGTTTCGATTGGTTCATTGATAACCGTAATACCATCAGCATTTCTGAAAACATTACTGGTGGTAACTTTAACCGTTATAATGATCAAACTATCAACAACCTGGACGATCATCGCAGCATCGTCAATTCCAGTACAGGCGTTGATAATTCCAAAAACGGTTTCCGTAACTATGCTACACAGTTTGGCTATAAACATACCTTCGCAAAGGAAGGCCATGAACTAACCGCGGACTTTACCTACAACCGTTCTAACGGTGACAACTCCTCTAACTATAGCCTGCAGTACCATGATCAAAATGGTGACAACATCTTTGATCCTAAGCCGCAACAGCGCTATGGCACAGGTGGTGGTAATACCACTTATATCACTGGCCAGATCGATTATGTAAATCCCTTGACAGAAAAATCTAAAATTGAAGCAGGTTTACGTACTAACACACGTAAGTTTACCAGCTATACAAATACCTTCGGACTGACTTATCCTTCTACGGATTATCTTTTGGATTCATCATTGTCCAGTAACTACAGCTACTCTGAACAGATCAATGCAGCTTATGCTACCTATACTAATGCCATTAACAATTTCGGCTACCAGGTGGGTATGAGAGCAGAACAATCTTTTTATAAAGGAGAATCTTTATTAGGTCAATATCAATCTTACAAAGTAAACTACCCGATAAGCCTGTTCCCTAGCCTCTTCTTGTCTCAGAAGTTCAAAGGGGATCATGAGATCCAGTTAAACTATAGCCGTCGTATTCGTCGTCCATGGTTTATGGACTTGCTGCCTACCATCAATCTGAATGGTACCAGCGCCAGCACAGGTAATCCGAGCCTGAGTCCTGAGTTTACTAACTCATTCGAGTTCTCCTACCTGAAAGATTTCAACCATAAAGTGAATGTATTAATGTCTGTTTACTACCGTAACACCACTAATGCGATCACTGATTTCTATAAAGATACCCTCATGACTGTAAATGGCGTATCTCAGCATATCTTGTTGTCTTATCCAATTAATGCCAGCTCCCGTAATTCTTACGGTGCCGAGTTGACATTAAGAACACAACTGACAAAATTCTGGGATGTCACTGCCAATGCTAACCTGGCACAAACTAAAATCAATGCGTCTCAGGATAACAGCAATCTGACTAACCAGGGCTTCACATGGTTCGGTAAATTGAATAGTAACACCAAACTCCCATGGAACCTGACTTTCCAGGCAAATGGCGTGTATGAATCCAAACAAATCTTGCCACAAGGTGAGCGTATGCCTTCCTGGTCTGTGGATGCCGCTATCAAGAAAGACATGCTGAAGAACAAAGCCCTGAGCATTTCTCTTGGTATCAACGACATCTTCAACAGCGACAGGAACCTGAGCTATACAAATACTGCTTATTCCCAACAGGAAAACTATCGCAAGCGTCTCACCCGTGAACTGCGACTCAATGCTGCATGGCGTTTTGGCAAGATGGATACCCATCTGTTCAAACGTAAAAATGGCAAGCAGGATAGCAATGGAGAAATGGGCGGTGGAGATAATTATTAATTCGTAATTTGGAGTCGGCTTAAATTATTTCAATTTCTATGGACTCCATTTATCACACAATAACATTAAGATTTTTAGCAGAGCCCTCAGATGTAAATTTCGGTGGAAAGGTACACGGGGGCTCCGTTATGAAATGGATTGACCAGGCGGGATATACCTGTGCTGCCAATTGGAGCGGACAATATGCCGTAACAGTTTATGTTGGGGGGATCCGCTTTTTTAAACCAATACAGATTGGAGACCTGGTAGAGATTACCGCTAATATCATCTATACAGGAAACAGCAGCATGCATATTTCCATAGATGTATTTGCAGGCAATCCACGTCAGCAAACAAAAACCAAGACCACGCACTGTGTAATGGTTTTTGCTGCGGTAGATGATACAGGTAAAACCACATCTGTACCGAAGTGGATGCCCAGAACGGTGAATGAGATCAGTATGGAAGCATACGCTAAAAAGCTGATGGATTTAAGAAAAGATATTGATGAGGAGATGAAGCCGTATATGTAGCTTTTTTTCTCGCTAAGCAACATAAGCAGCAAAGGATTATGTTATATTCTAATAATAATAAAGATTAAAAAGGAATCCCCCTGCCAATGGCGGGGGGATTCCTTTTTAACAAATATAATGTAGATCTTATGCTGCTTTGCTTCTTATGCTGCTTTGCGTGGTCGCCGAAGGCGGAACAAAAGCCGAAGGTTTTTTCTCTGCGGGCATTGCGGACTTTTGGGAGAATATTGACTAGTGACTGAACTGCATTTCGCTCAAAGTCTTGTACAGCCCACCTTCCAGCTCAATTAATTCCCAGTGGGTACCTACTTCCACAATACGTCCTTTATCTAATACAATAATTTTATCTGCTTCACGGACAGTTGCCAATCGGTGAGCAATGACGATTGAGGTACGCCCTTCCATCAGTTTGTCGAGGGCATCCTGTACCAGTTTTTCTGATTCAGAATCCAGTGCCGACGTGGCTTCATCGAGGATCAGTATACGAGGATTTTTCAGCACCGCCCTGGCGATGGCTATACGCTGGCGCTGGCCACCAGAGAGCTGAATACCTCTTTCACCAACGATGGTATCAAGACCATTAGGGAATCGTTGAATAAACTCCCAGGCGTTAGCTTGTCGCGCAGCCGATTCCAGTTCCGCATCTGTGGCGTCTGGACGGCCATAGGCGATATTTTCCCGGATGGTGCCACCAAACAGGAATACATCCTGTGGTACTACCGCCATTTGCGAACGCAGCTCCGACAACGGAATGCTCTTCGCAGGGCGACCATCAAATTTTATCTCTCCACTAACAGGATCATATAAACGAAGTAATAAGGAAACCACGGTACTCTTACCGGCGCCGCTAGGCCCTACCAGGGCTACTTTCTGATCTGGCGACACATCAAAGCTGACACCATTCATAATAGTGAGGTCCGGGCGGGATGGATAATGGAATGATACATCATTGAAGCTGATACTGCCTTCCAGTTGGTTCTCTTCAGAGATAACCGTTACGGGCGTAATATCTTCTACCGGTTCATCCAGTATTTCCAGCAGATGTTCTGTAGCGCCTATACTTTTTTGCAGGTTGGTATAAACTTCTGCCAGGCCGGCTACAGAGCCACCAATGAATACGGAGTACATTACGAAGGTTAATAATTGGGAAGGTTCCATACCTAAAGCTACCCCTCTCCAGATTACAGCCACCAGGGCTCCGAAAATTCCCAGTATGATAAAGGAAGAAAAAGCGCCGCGATATTTACCACCCTTAATACCGATACGTGCGGCTTCATTGGTTCGGGTTTTATATCTGCCGATTTCAAAGAATTCGTTGGCAAATGCCTTCACATTGAGGATTCCGGCGAGCGTTTCTTCCACAACAGTATTGGATGCTGCCACTTGTTCCTGCACCTGTTTGGAAAACTTACGAATGAATTTTCCAAAAAATACTGCTGCCAGCATCATGACCGGCAATACCGCCAACATAAAGCCAGTTAACTGTAATGCAGTGCTGAGAAGAATAATGATACCACCAACTATAATGATCATCTGCCGTATAAATTCGGCGAGTGTGGTGGTAAATGTTTCCTGTAAGGAGGAAATATCTGCTGATATCCTGCTACTCAGCTCACCCACTCTGCGTTCCAGGAAGAATTTCATTGGCAGTTTGATCAGGTGGCTGTATACCGCCTGTCTGAGTGTTGCCAGTGTTTTCTCTGTAACATTTACAAAGAGGATGATGCGGAAAAATGAAAATATTGATTGTCCTATCAGGACAGCCAGCAATAATACCGCAGAGGAGTTCATTCCATGAAAGAGGCTTTCAGCACTCTTTGGATCAACGAGGTTTCCCAGCAATTTAGGAAAGGCTAATCCTGCAAGGCTGGATACCAGCAGGAAAACGAGGCCCAGTGCAAATTGGGGCCAATATGGTTTAACATAGCTGAACAGACGGAATGTTTTCTTCAGGGATGCTAATTTAAGCGGCTGCTTCTGTTCCGCCGTGGAATTGGTTTCATTACCCATGTATCAGTGCTATTGGTTTCACAAAAATGGAGGCGTTTGTGAAACAAATATATTGTATTCGCACAGATAAAATGTTTATCAACGGTTAATAATTGGCAGCCAGTGCACAACTATAAGCTATGAGACTGAAAATTGCTGCCAGGGATACTGCTACGCCAACTTTATAAAGGATAAGTTTCATATAAGGGTTTTAGGATATTGGTTGATTCAAAAAATATTCCAACTTTATAACGTTTATATAACACAAAAGTTTACTTTTTTAGAAAATTTTCAATTAAACGATTTCAGGAGCCAAACCTTACATTTGCATATATAAGATAACCGATGAAACATATCATAGAGATAGTTGGACAAGACCAGGTGCTCAAAGTGTTAGTGGCCCTTGTTATGGGCTGTGTAATTGGTATAGAGCGGGAATATAAACGTAAGGCCGCTGGTATGCGTACCATGGCACTGATTTGTATGAGTAGCACCGTCTTTACTATCTTGTCTGCCGAACTTGGTAACCCCGGCAGTCCTGACCGAGTAGCCTCCAATATCCTCACTGGCGTAGGTTTCCTGGGTGCTGGCGTTATCTTCAAAGGTGAATTTGCGATTGATGGTATCACCACTGCCGCTAGTATCTGGATAGCTTCCGCCATCGGTATGGCTATAGGCATGAGCCAGTATATGCTTGCTACATTTGCACTGGCAGGCGCTATGGTTGTCTTATTAATATTAAAATATCTAGAGCATTTCGTGGCGAAAAGAAACGATAAACGTATCTACGTCATACAATATAGAGAAGCTGAATTAACACAAGCCGTACTGGAGGCGAGTATCAGACAATACAATCTTCAGATCAGGCGTATGTTGTTAATGAAGAAAGATGAAGTGATAGAAGTGAATTATGAAATCCGGGGCCCGAAAAGCAGGATGCACGAGCTGGATGATTATTTGATGAAGAACCGAAGCATCTGGCAATACCAGGTGCAATATAACCCGATGTAGTTATGCCTTCGTATGCAGATTTACCATTACACTATGGTCATGTACCACAGTGGCTGGCGAGGAGAATGAGTTTATTAGGCGGCGCCATTACAGAGGCCATCATCCTGGATTACGGTCAGGGAGAATTTTTAAGGCGCATGAGCGACCCATGCTGGTTCCAGGCTTTAGGCTGCGTACTAGGTATGGACTGGCACTCCAGCGGCATCACCACCAGCGTGATGGGCGCATTGAAAAAAGCCATCAACCCAAGGTCTGCTGAACTGGGTATTTATATCTGCGGTGGCAAAGGAAAACACAGTAAAGAAACACCCAATGAACTCAGGGTGATAGCTGATAAAACAGGTCTTCCCGGTGATCAGCTGATATATAGCAGCAAACTTACCGCGAAGGTTGATAACACCGCCATACAAGATGGATTTCAGCTGTACCTGCATTCTTTTGTACTCAGCAACCAGGGCGAATGGGCCGTGGTACAGCAAGGCATGAATGACGCTACCAGCATGGCCAGGAGATATCATTGGCATTCTTCTGCATTCAAATCTTTTACCGAATCTCCACATACTTTTATCTACGGACAAAACCAGGGACTGATCCTCAATCTTACAGATACAGCGGCGAATGTCACAAAAGATGGCATCATGGAGCTGCTGAAGGAAAAGCCAGTACACCTGCTTCCTGAAATCAGGAACCTGATCATGCCATCCCACCATGAACTGCGCGCAGAAAACGTAAACCTAAAACGCCTGGGAAGCGTGCTGGCATTAGCACACGACACCAACCCTGCGGATTTTGAATCGTTATTGATGCTGGAAGGCGTAGGCCCAAGAACGTTACAGTCACTGACACTCGTAAGTGAAGTAATACATGGCACTCCTTCCCGATTTGAAGACCCAGCCAGGTTCTCTTTTGCACATGGCGGTAAAGATGGCCATCCTTTTCCGGTGCCATTGAAAATTTATGATGAAACCATTTCTACACTGAAAGACGCACTATATAAGGCTAAGATAGGCGAGTCCGATAAAAAGGAAGCTATTGGTAAACTCTCCGCAATGTCTGCTGAAATAGAAAAAAATTTTATTCCCAACACCAATTTTGATAAATTGATCGAAGAAGAAAGACGTAACTCATGGCGGCATAATGGCAGGACCGTCTTCGGTAAGGCTCCAAAGCCAAAAGGCGGCGATCAGCTTTTGTTGTTTTAACCATAAATTTTTACCGCTATCAATTACATCGACTATAATACACTGAGCGTTCCGGAAGCTACCATACGGCAGAAAGAATTAAAGGAACAGGTAGTGCTGCAGCCACTTCCCGAAAAAATCAACTACATAGCAGGCACTGATATCTCTTTTGATAAATTCAGTACACATGTCTTTGCAGGTATTGTATTGCTATCATTCCCAGATTTAAAACTGGTGGCTTGTAGTTTGATAAAGAAAGAAGTAAAATTCCCCTATGTGCCTGGCTACCTTGCTTTCCGGGAAGTGCCCGGACTACTCGATGCATGGGAACAATTAATCATCAAACCAGATGTAGTAGTGTTGGATGGACACGGCATTGCGCATCCACGCAGAATGGGTATTGCCTCGCATTTCGGGGTATTGATCAACAAACCGACACTAGGCTGCGCAAAGAAAAAACTCTTCGGTATTTATGAAGAACCGGGCACTAACGCTGGCGACTATACGCCATTATATGATAAGCAGGAAACAGTGATTGGAAGTGTGCTAAGAACGAAGAACAACGTGAAACCAGTTTTCATATCTCCTGGACATCTGAGCGATGTAAACAGCAGCCGGGAACTGATCATGAAATGTGTTAGCAAATACCGACTACCGGAACCTACCAGGCATGCCCACGCCATCGTAAACCAATTCAGGCTGGGCACCCTGTCAGAAGGTTATACCACCTTTTAATTCTAAAACTCAATCCAGGCCAGGGCAGCTGTTTTTACAGTTCCTTTCCTGGTTAGTAATATCGTCGCATAAGTATGCGATCCTTCATTGTAGTCTGAGGCGCCCAATATGCAGGAATAACGTTTGGAAACCTCTGGCATACCAAAAATATACAAGCGCTCAATGCGCTTATCCAAATACCTGTAACATACAAAACTGGCGTCATCAGCGAACTTCAGCGGTTTCTTTGTTTTATCCGCCCCACCTGAATCCAGGTATTGCAGGTAATCATTAAATAACATGAAAGTCACATCAGGTTTGTTGATGAAGTCATAAGAAACATATGGACTGAGGTTCAACGCTGCAATTTTATTCCTGAAAACCCACTCACTCTTGCTTCTACGATGCTGAAAGAATGGTTGTGCCACACCTGTTACTACCTGGTATTTGTTCAACGACCAGGTCACGTCTTCCCTACCCGTGGTATCCAATTCCGCTACACCCGCATCGCCCATATTCGTATGCAGATTGCTTATCTGATTATTGCCTTGCTTAAAGAAACTCAATGTCTCCCACATAATAGTGCTGCTGCCATCATCATTAATAATCCAGTTCTGTGGGATACCGGAATAATCATCTTTATAGTTAAGATTGATAGCCACGTTCTTGCTCAGTTCCGGATTGGTAAGGATGGGATGTTTTCTCAGTTTACCATCTTCTGTAAAAATATTTAAGATGGTGCCAGAGTTACCGCTGCGTTTCTCGTCGGGTACATGTATCAGTAGACGCACTTCTTTATAAGCTGGCACTACTTTTACGAGGCCAGACACCTGACTGTAATTTCCCGTATAGGCGATAACGTGATTTGAGAAAGTAACGGAATCCGGCGATAATACACTGAATACTACCTTGGAGCTGGACTCCCCGGATTTACGTTTTCCATTGAAGCCAACGGTAGCCAGGTAGATATGTGATTTGTCCTGTACCGCCATATTGATATAACTGAAATAGTTATACGCAGAATCCTGCATATAGTAATAACCAGTGTTGATGAGTTTATGATCGGGAGAATAATGTTGTATGGTAATGCGTTTTTTAGGATCATCGCCATATTGTATTTCGGTACCATTGAAGAAAGCCACGGCATAATAATCACTGCGGGTGTCCTTTTCTACATAGCAATCATGACTGGCTACATTGTTATTGCTATACATGGTACGAAGGCGGATGGAAGGCAGTTCGCCAAGTTTATCTTCTTTGAGGATATGCCCATTGTTTGGGTCCAGTACAAGGCGGTATAGATTAGGGGTGTCTTTTACGATCTGTTGCAGGAAGACGACTGGTTGACCATTGATCTGGTAGATCGCATCGATTTCGGTGTTGTCAAGATCAGTACTGTTCCAGCGTTGCGGATTTAGGGTATCGTGATTGAGTAGTTCACGCTGTCTGTTATACATGGCTACTTCCAGGCCGGATTTCTGTCCGAAGTGCAGGTAGCATGTATTTCCATTTCTCAGCTGCAATAATTTATCAAAGCCGTCGCCGGGAACATTAAATTCATTGCTCAGTTTTACTATAGGTACCTGCGCTGGCAATTTGATCGCCGCCAGGATTAAAAAAGTCAGTAACAGGGCCAATGTCCGGCTGTTATTTATCATCGTTATACTAATTAATAATTTCAAATATATAAAATTTATTAATTAGTATAACGATGATAACCGGGGATATAATTATTAAAATTGTTTACGCTGGATACGAATGGCGTTCATAATAGCTATGAGAGCTACGCCCACATCTGCGAAAACGGCTTCCCACATGGTAGCAAGGCCGCCAGCACCTAATAGCAGTACGACTCCCTTCACGATGAAGGCCAGGGTAATATTCTGCCATACGATCTGCTTTGTTGCGCGGCCTATTCTCACGGCCATGGATATACGGGAAGGCTGGTCGTTTTGAATAACGATATCGGCGGTTTCAATAGCTGCATCACTACCAAGACCACCCATTGCAAGGCCTGCATCACTGAGCGCAATTACAGGCGCATCGTTAACACCATCGCCAACAAAGGCTACGCTGCCTTTCTCTGCACGTATCGCTTTTACTTTCGCCACTTTATCTTCCGGAAGTAAGTCGCCATAGGCCTCTTCAACACCTAATCGCTCCGCAACATATTTCACCACGCTGGACTTATCACCGGAAAGCATGACAGTATTGATCCTCATGTCATTCAATTCCTTGATAGCCTGTTGGGCATCTTCCTTAATCTCATCTGCAATGGTGATCAATCCGGCATATCGTCCATCCACAGCAATGGCAACAACGGTCAATGGTATATTTTCTGCGCTGATATCAAAGCTGACATTGAATTTCTTCAGCAGCCTGAAATTGCCTACCAGCAGCTCTTTTCCGGCTACACGCCCTTGCAGGCCATGACCCGCTATCTCTGTGAGCCCTGTTACTTCCAGTGGCTGCGCGGTATCCCCGAGATATTCCCGTATAGCCGTTGCCACTGGATGGGTAGATTTTCCTTCAATGGCATTTACCCATTGCAACAGCTCTTTCTCTTCAAAACCCGGCTGTATCAATACTTCCTGTACTGCAAACACTCCTTTGGTAAGGGTGCCTGTTTTATCCATCACCACATTTTTGACATTAGCCATTACGTCCAGGTAGTTACTGCCTTTAAACAATATACCATTGCGACTGGCAGCGCCTATACCACCAAAATAGCCCAGTGGTATGGAAATCACCAGAGCGCATGGACAAGATATCACCAGGAATATTAAGGCACGGTACAGCCATTCATCAAACACATAATTGGCTACAAAGAAATATGGCAGCAAACAAATGCCAATAGCCAGGAATACTACTACGGGTGTATATATTCTGGCGAATTTCCGTATAAACAGCTCCGTTGGCGCTTTTTGTGCGCTGGCATTTTGCACCAGCTCCAGAATACGCGAAAGTTTACTATCGGCATAAGGTGTAGTAACCTTGACATCCGTTACGGTATTCAGGTTGATCATACCGGCCAAAACATCATCTCCCTTTACCATGGTATCAGGCTTGCTTTCGCCGGTAAGAGCGGCTGTATTAAAGGTGGCTGTCTCAGAAAGTAAGGTACCATCCAACGCCAGTTTCTCTCCTGGCTTCAGCTGTAATATAGTACCAACAGGCACCGTGGCAGCTGCTTTACGTACCAGTATACCATTTTCTAAAACGTTCACTTCATCAGGGCGCTGATCGAGGAGACTTTTAATATTCCCTTTGGCACTGGATACCGCAGCATCCTGGAATACTTCTCCTACTGCATAAAACAGCATTACAGCTACACCTTCAGGATATTGTCCGATATAGAAAGCACCTACGGTGGCAATTGTCATCAATAGAAATTCACTGAAAATATCTCCCTTAATCACCGTACGCCAGGCGTTTACCACTACAGGTAATGCTACCGGTATATAGGCCAGCAGATAGAAACCCAGCCGGATATAGCCTTTAAAGCCCAACCAGGTATGATCCAGTAAAATGCCAGTCAACAATAATACGAGGCTGACAACACACATGATGAATTCCGACGTCCGGTACCAGGCAACACTTCCACCGCCATGATCGTGATTGTGATCATGATCATGGTCATGATCATGTTGTTCTTTTCCGTGTGAATGCGCCTGTTGTTTAACAGCCGTTTGCTCATTACCACAACATTCTTTTGACATATACACTCGATTTAATACTGCCTGAAAATATTATTATTAGTGTCCTTCGTGTTCGCCGCTGTTTTTCATTTTAGCTAGCAAGTCATAAGCACCTTTTACCACGAAATCATTCTCTGGTATAGCACCAGCAAAGGCCACTTCTGTATAACCTGATTCGGTGTTACCTCTTGTGACTTCCATCATTCTGAAGGTATGCAAACTGTCGCTGCTCTCAGCTTTAACAAATACGTAATTCTTATCTTCAAAGTTCACTACAGCTGCTTCGGGTAATGCTTTTACTTTAGCTGCGCCGGTTTCAATAACTGCTTTCAGATAAGTGCCTGGTAACAGCTGGGTATCTTCTTTATTAAGGTGACAGTGTACACGGATGGTACGGTCAGCACTGATTTCTCTGCCGATAAGATGTACAGTAGCCTCTCTGGTACCACTTTCATTTGCCAGTGTAAATCGTACCAGCTGTCCAACTTTCAATCTTGGAACATCCTTTTCAAATACGGTCAGTTCTGCGTGCAGATGCTCCGTATTTACGATCCGGAAAAGTATATCCGACGGTGTTACAAACTGTCCGAGGTTTACATTTACCTGGGTAACAAATCCGCTGATAGGCGCATAAACATTGATACTACGCTGAATATCTCCTTTTTGCAAAGCAGTCATATTAATGTTTAACAGGCCCAATTTCTGGCGTAACCCATTTTCTTTTACAGTAAGCGACTGCCAGGATGCTTTTGCCAGCTGCAACGTTTTTAGTGCATTTACATTTTCCTTTGCCAGTTCTTCCTGACGATGATACTCGGCAGTAGCATATTCCAGCTGACTGCGTGTATCCAGGTAGTCTTGCTGTAATTGAATATAATCAAGATTTTCGAGAACTGCGATTACCTGACCTTGTTTTATTGGCATGCCTTGTAAAAGGGTTGTTTGACGGATAAAACCACCCATAGGCACTGAAACGCTTACCAGCTGCTGCGGTGGCACGTCCAGTAGTCCACTTACTTTAACAGCGCTACTGATTTCACGGTCTTCGAGCTTCCCTGTCTGGATACCCGCCGTTTTATATTGCAGACTCGTAATTTCCACCATGCCAGGTGTTTCATCATGATCATGTTCTTCTGCTGCTTTTCCAGCTTCAGATTTATTATTGCAGGCAGATAAAAAGCCCACAGAGAAAAGGATTGCAGCGAGATATATAACTTGTTTGATAGTTTTCATGTTGAGATATTTATTATTGACGACCTGCCAGATAATCGATATAAGACGCTGCCAGCTGGTTATCCAGCAACGATTTCAGATAACCCTGACGTATTCCCAGGACTTGTTCCATGTTCAGAAAATGTTCTGCATAACCAATTTCTCCAGCGCCATAGGCCAGCGATGATTGTTTTAAAATCAAGGCTGCATTTGGCAAGGCAGTACTTTCATAGTAATGCAGGTTATCCAGCTGTTTTGCATATTGCTGCAATGCTTGCTGGTAAAGGCTTCTAAACTGAATACTATTTTGTTCCAGGGTAAGTGCAGCAACATTTTCCTGTTGCTTTTCTGCTTTAGCTTTGGCCTTTAACGGACGTGCCCATAGCGGTAATGCGAGTCCTACCTGGAATCCCTGGAATCGATCCCCTCCTGTTGCCAGTGTCGTCCCACTTGCATTCACCGGCGTACCAATCAACGATTGATTAAAATAACCTACCGTAATATCTGGCAGAATGGCTGCATTGTATACCTGTCGCTGTTTCTGTGCGGTAGTTACTTCCTGACGGAGATACTGCAGGTATGGATGTGCGCTTACCACAGACGTATCGTTTAATGGCTGCAGATGTACGGCGCTGATGCTACTTTCAGCGGGAAGAGGTAATGCTTCTGTTTCCGGCAATGCTAACAGGGCGCGTAATCTCGATTGATTAATCGTGATGTCTGCCTGGTTTTGGCGCAGGAGGTTTACCACTTCTTGTTTTCGTGTATCCGCTGCCGTTTTCTCCAGCATTTTAGATTCTCCCGTTTTATAACGGAGGTCGGCACTGCCAGCGAAAGTGCCAAAGAGGCTGTCTTGCTGCTGTAACAATGTCCGCTGATCTTTCAGGAAGAGTAGCTGCATCCAGGCTTCCTTTACCTGGAAAGCCAGTTCATTCGCATTATTGGCTTTCAGAAAAGTAGCGGCAGCCACCTGTGATTTTCCCAGTTCTTTTTTAGCTGCAAACGTGGTGGGAAATGGAATAGACTGAGATATAGAAAAATTGTTATCAGACTTAATATAGCTGTTATACTGACCATATTGCATACTTACCTCTGTCTTTCCTATTTCGCCACTGGTTGGCAGTAACTCCTGGAAATATTTCACCTTAGCACCAGCGGCCTGGAGCCCTTTGTTATTGGACAATGCCGCCTGTACAGCTTGTTGCATAGTCCATTTATCGTTTGTCTGGGCTGCTGCCATAAAAGGCAGCAGCGTCAGTATTATTAATATTCTCATGATTGTGATGGCGGGGTTTTGGATGAAAAGAATTTTTCAAAATAGATGTACAGGCATGGCAATACCAGCAAGGTGAGTAAGGTGGAAGTAATTAATCCGCCTATTACCACCGTTGCCAGTGGCCTTTGCACTTCTGCGCCAGCGGTGGTGGCCAGCGCCATTGGCAAAAAGCCAAGTGATGCCACACAGGCTGTCATCAATACCGGACGTAAACGTATAGCCGTTCCCTTCAGTACAATGGCTGTAAGGTCCGTTAGACCTTCTTTTTTCAGGTTATTAAACTCTCCTATCAGTACGATGCCGTTCAACACTGCTACCCCAAAGAGGGCAATAAAGCCAACTCCAGCGGATATACTAAATGGCATACCACGCAACAGCAGTGCGAATACGCCACCAATAGCTGCCATAGGAATTGCCGTGAAGATGAGCAATGATTGCTTTACAGAGCTGAAGGTAAAATACAGTAACCCGAAGATCAGCAGCAACGCCACTGGTACAGCTATAGACAGTCGTTCTGTGGCTTCACGCAGATTTTCGAACTGTCCGCCATAACGAATAAAGTATCCTGGTGGCAGTTTTACTTTTTCTTTTACAGCCTTTTCGATTTCATCCACGACACTGGCGATATCCCGGCCGCGTACATTAAAACCTACGATGATCCTACGTTTGGCATCTTCGCGTTGTACCTGGTTAGGACCTGTCGCCATTTCTACAGTGGCCAATTGTTCCAATGGCACCTGGTTACCACCAGGTGTGGTGATAAACAAACGTTGCACATCTTCCAGCTGCTGACGGTCATTGTTATCGAGTCGCAGTACCAGATCGAAACGTTTTTCACCTTCATAAACGATACCGGCTGATTGCCCTGCGAAGGCGGTGTTCACGGTTTGATTAATAGTTTCGATATCGAGGCCGTATTGCGCTACCTTGTCCCTATTGATTTTAACCACAATCTGAGGTAAGCCGTCCATCTGCTCCAGGTAGATATCTTTTGCGCCTGCCGTTTTGGAAACGATCGCATTTACCTGCTTGGATAGTGATGATAGTGTATTCAGATCTTCGCCAAATATTTTGATACCTACATCCTGGCGTACGCCGGAGATGAGTTCATTAAACCTAAGCTGAATAGGTTGTGAGAAACCAAAGCTAACACCAGGGATGGCTTCCAATGCTTCCTGCATTTTATTGGCCAGCTCTTCGCGGTTACGGGCGCTGGTCCATTCCTTTTGTGGCTTCAGTAATATGGTGAGATCACAGGCTTCCAGTGGCATAGGGTCGGTAGGAATTTCGGCGGCGCCTATCTTTCCTACCACTTCTTTTACCTCTGGGAACTGTTGTTTCAGTATGCCAGCGGCTAATGTAACTTTATCAATGGTTTCTGATAAGCTGCTGCCTGTCAGTAACCTCGTTTCTACTGCAAAATCACCTTCTTCCAGGGTTGGTAGAAATTCTCCACCCATATTCCGGAATAACAGTAACGCCACTACGAAAAGCAAGATGGCAAAAGAAATTACCCATATTTTCACTTTTAAGGCGCCACGAATCACCGGGTCATAGATTCTATGGAAAAAGGCCATCAGTCTGTCGGCGATGGTAACTTTAACGGATATATGTTTATTAAGACAAAGTGCCGACATCATCGGTACGTAGGTGAGCGATAATACGAAAGCGCCTAATATGGCGAAAGAAACTGTCTGCGCCATTGGCTTGAACATCTTACCTTCTATACCCGCTAATGCCAGTATCGGCAAATAAACGATGAGGATGATAATTTCCCCGAAGGCTGCTGCTGACCTGATTTTACGGGCACTGGTAAACACTTCTTCGTCCATTTCGGCTTGCGTCAGCTGCAAGGAATTAGCGCCTTTGAGTCGGCTGCCAAGATGATGCAGCGTGGCTTCCACAATGATCACTGCGCCATCTACGATCAGCCCGAAATCAATGGCTCCGAGACTCATCAGATTTCCTGAAACACCGAACAGGTGCATCATGGCGATGGCAAACAGCATAGACAGTGGAATAACAGATGCTACAATGAGGCCCGCACGCAAGTTACCCAGGAAAATTACCAGCACGAAAATGACGATCAGCGCCCCTTCTAACAGGTTTTTCTTCACTGTTGCTATCGCACGCCCTACAAAGTCGCTGCGATCCAAAAATGGCTCTATCACCACGCCTTCAGGCAATGTTTGCTGAATCTCGGCTACGCGCTTTTTCACGGCCTGTACTACCTCGTTGGAGTTCTTCCCTTTCAACATCATCACAATGCCGCCTACAGCCTCGGATGTATCTCTGGTGAGGGCGCCATAGCGGATGGCATCTCCTAAGCGCGCCGTGGCTATATCTCTAATTAAAATAGGTGTACCGTTGCTAGTATTTTTCACCACTATCTGCTCTATATCTGCAATACTGCCGATCATGCCTTCGCTGCGGACAAAATAAGCATTAGGTTTTTTATCTATATAAGCGCCGCCTGTGTTCTGGTTATTCCGCTCCATCGCGTTGAATACATCTGCTATACTGAGGTTATAGCTACGCAGCTTGTCCGGGTTAATAGCCACCACATATTGTTTCAGCTTACCGCCGAAACTATTCACTTCAGCAATACCGGGCGTACCTAATAGTTGACGGCGTACATACCAATCCTGGATTGTACGCAGCTCTCTGGCATCAAACTTAGATTCATAGCCTTTTTGCGGGTGCAGTACATACTGATAAATTTCACCAAGGCCACTGGAAATAGGCGACATCTCTGGTGTTCCTATTCCTGGTGGAATATTACTCTTGGCTTCAGTGAGTTTTTCATTGACCTGTTGCCGGGCCCAATATATATCTACATCATCATGAAAAACGATGGTAACAACAGACAGTCCGAACCTGGAAATGCTACGCACTTCTTTCAACTCCGGGATCACTGCCATGGTCTGCTCTACAGGAAAAGTAATTAATCGTTCTACTTCCTGGGCAGCCAGCGATGGTGATAGTGTAATAACCTGCACCTGGTTATTCGTAATATCCGGCACTGCATCTACGGGCAGCCGGGTCAGCGACCAAATACCCCAGGCGGCAAGTGCCAGGGTAAATATGGCAATAGCAAGTTTGTTCCTGACGGAAAACAGTATGATTTTATCCATTATGTGGATGGGTTATAGGTAATAGAATTAAGTAAACTAATTATCCTATAACGGTGCGTGGAGGCTGCCAAACATCCATAGATCTGGCAGTGTAAAGATCAGATTGGAAAGAAGGAAATATATGAGAAGATGAAATATGATAAGGAACGTATGTATGAATAGTCACTGGCATTACTTGCACATTGCAGCAACTGCAAATACAAAGCGGTGAACAGAAATCTGGTTGGGAATGTGGATGATCCGTATCTGTACTATGCACCAACTCCTGTTTCAACTGGTCGTTTACTGCAGCAGCATCGTTGCATGGCAGGCATGACAACAACACGATGTATATACTGAATATGTAAACGAATAATTTCATCTCTACAAAAATAAAGATAACTCCTTATATCTCACTAATAAAAAACTGCATCTACGTTGCGCAAACGCTTTGAAATTTCCGATTTGTTATTAAATTAGCCACATGAATTGTTTGATCGTAGACGATAATAAACTGGCCAGAACGGCTATGCGTCAGCTAGCGAGCCATGTAGAGCAACTACAGGTGCTGGATGAGTGCAGTAGCGCCATGGAGGCCTATAACCTACTCCAGAAAGAAAAAGTTGACCTCCTTTTGCTCGATATTGAAATGCCCGGCATGAGCGGACTGGAGTTGACCCGTAACCTTGGCAACAAAGCCCCGATCATTATTTTTACTACGGTAAAAAAAGATTACGCGGTTGAAGCCTTTGAACTAAAAGTTGCAGATTATCTTATCAAGCCAGTGAGCCCGGCCCGTTTTATACAAGCAATAGAACGTGCAAAAGAGATCTACGAAAGTAATAATCGTGAACTACAAGTCTCCGACCTGGAGTTTGTATTCATCAGGGATAATGGTGTGCTGAAACGCATCCGTACAGATGAAATTCTGTACCTGGAAGCGATGGGCGACTATGTGAAGTTATTTACCGCTCAAAAATTTCACGCTATCCATTCTACCTTAAAATCGCTGGAAGAAAAATTGCCCGCAGGTAAATTCATGCGTGTACATCGCTCTTATATAGTAGCTTTGGATAAGATCGAAGCGATTGAAGATGGTACTATTCTCATTCAGAAAAATAGTATACCTATTGCAGATGCTTATAAATCGGCCCTCAACAATAGGCTGAAACTATTATAAACAGCTATAACTGATTTTATGTTTTCAAACGACGTCTACGGACGTCGTTTGTCGTTTATAATACTAATCTATATCACCACCGACAGATTTCACCTGTTGAACGACAGCAAATGCCTGTTGAACCAAATGTACGTTATCAGCCTTATGTGGGATCGTACCTTTAGGTTGTTAAAACAATTGATCCACATTTAATCTGTAACAATCATGAAAAAGTTAGGAATTATGCTGGCAGCTGCCATGTTGTTTATGAGTGCATCAACATTTGCGCAAGCCCAGGAGCCTGCAAAAAAAGGAACCAAAACTGAAAAACCTGCTGAAGCGAAGAAAACAGCGCATCACCATAAAGCTTCTCATAAAGCACCTGCTGCTAAAAAAGAAGCTAAACCAGCTGGTACTACCAAATAGTTTTTTCAGTCAATATAGCTCCCTGATATTTAGTCCCTGCCATTAGAAATAATGAGTGGAGACTAAATATCTACCCATTTATAAAAGCCCTGCAAGATGAAAACGAAGTTGTTGGTATTATTCTGCATCTTTATAACGGCGATGGCGTTATGTACTTACTGCTCACTGTATGAATGGAACAGCGAAATGCAACACCATCTGCTGAAAGCTGTATTATTACTTACAGCAGGCCTTATCTTTGTAACTGGAGCGATTATCACCTTTTCCAGGATGAACAGACAAGTATAGTCTGTCAATCATCCGGATTAGCTTTGGATTAAAATATTATACTATTATCTTGTAAATTGAACCTGCTTTCCTATATCAGCGTTTATATGTACTAAACTGTCATGCAACCTAAACGAATTAAATATTATCTCCTGGGCCTATTCATACTAGGCATGATACTATTTATTGTATTGCAGTTTAACTCCGCTAAAAACATTCAGAAGCTTATTTCTGGAAATGAACAACTACTCCAGGAGCTGAACGTAAAAAATGAATTACAGAAGCTCCAAACAAATATGGCCAAAACGGATAGTAAAGTCCGCGGCACTGTTATTTCCCAGGATACACTCCACATCACCGGCATTGAGGCCGAGATCGCAGTTATCAAAGCTGATCTTAAAGAGATCAATAAAATAGTCAGAAATGATAGTACCGAGAAATTGCTCACCCAACTCAATTACCTCGTGGATGAGAAAAACAGTTTCAACGTACAGGTGCTGGATACTTTTTACAGCAAAGGCAAATGGGCCGCTGAAAAGATGATCAATAACCAGAAAGGTAAACGCCTTGGAGAGGCTATCACCAGCATTCTTCACCAACTGGATACTACCCGGCAATCAGAAGTAAACCGTACCACACACCTCATCGATACCAGTGGCCAGAAAGCCCAAAGCTGGGGCACCGTGCTGGTATTCTTCGCATGTCTGAGTAGTTTGCTCGCATTTCTTTATATCACCAGCCGCATTCATAAGCAAGAACAATTGATTGATGAACTGGATGAAGCCAGACAGAAAGAAAAAAAACTAACTGCTGTCAAAGACCAGTTCCTGGCTAATATGAGCCATGAAATCCGTACCCCCATGAACGCGGTGCTGGGTTTTACACATCTACTAAAAGCCCAGCCACTCAATAATAAATCCAAAGAATACGTTTCCGCCATCGAAGGTGCCGGACAAAATCTCCTGGAAATCATTAATGACATCCTCGATATCTCTAAAATCGAATCAGGTATGATGCGCATTGAAGGCAGTTCTTTCAGCCTCCATGGCGTATTACATAATATATACACCCTCTTCCGCCCTAAAGCAGAAGAGAAAAATCTCGCGCTGCACGCAACCATAGACGACCAGGTACCTGATATCCTTTATGGAGATGTAACCAGACTTACACAAGTACTGGTAAACCTCACCAGCAATGCCATCAAATTTACAGACAGTGGAGAAGTAAGTATTCATGTATCTAAAGTTTGGGCAGATGAGATGGGCGTACGCTTATTATTTAATATCAGCGATACCGGCATAGGTATAGAGCCTGGAAAGCAGCAGTCTATTTTCGATCGTTTTAACCAGGGAGAAGCCTCCACCACACGTAAATACGGTGGCACCGGCCTTGGACTTACCATCGTAAAACAATTAGTGGAACTACAGAATGGATTTATTTCCGTAGAAAGCAAACCCGGAGAAGGCGCCACCTTTAAAGTGGAACTACCATACGCTATTGGCGAAGCGCTTCCTGAAAATAGCGATAAACTCTCGCCAGACCAGGACCTGGAGTCACGCCACGAAGATGTACGCTTACTCGTAGCTGAAGATAATCGCCTGAACCAAAGTTTACTTCGCCATCTGCTCACTACCTGGAAATTACCTTACAAGATCGTCAACAATGGCCTGGAAGCCTTGCAGGCCTTGGAAAAATCTAATTATGATCTGCTATTATTAGATATCCAGATGCCTAACATGGACGGATATACGACCATTCAAAAACTAAGGAACGATCTGCATTCCAATATTCCAGTAATAGCCATGACCGCACATGCCATGGCCGGAGAACGAGAAAAGTGCCTGCAAATGGGCATGAACGAATACATAGCCAAACCTATTCGTGCGGAAGAACTCTACCGACTCATACAGATATTCACCGGGAAATTACAAGGGCCAGACACGAGTGTCACCAGTCCTTTGCTGAATGGCGAAAACGGCGGTCATCTCCTTAATATGCAATACTTGCACGACCTCTCCAAAGGCGATAAAGGTTTTGAGAATACGATGTTGGAGCAGTTCATATCCCAGCTCCCGGAGGATTTAAGCAGCCTTAAAAAGGCTATTACAAGCGACGATATTGCCAGTATCAGAAGTACAGCACATAATCTCAAAACCACGGTCAGCTTCATTGGCCTGGAATCTCACCTATACCCTATCCTCGAGCCGCTGGAAGACCTCACACCAGCTGCCTATGATCCTGTTGTTGTAAAAGAACAGTTCGAATCCCTGAAACAACTCTCCATGCAAGCTATTCAGGAAGCAATCGCCATCATGATCTGATAATGTTAAAGCATTCCTAAAGGCCTAAAATCCTTACTGCTAAAGGAATGTTAACAATCGATAAGCACCGCCCACTCACCGACAGCTCCTGCCTATATACCGACAAACGCCCATCAACACCACCTGTTACAAGTAATTTTGTATTGATAAAAATAGGATTATGAGTAACAGCAAACAGATTTTCCAAACCACCTCCCCCCTCCGCTGGCGCACGTTTCAGTGGGTATCCAGACTACTCCTGGTAGCTGGCCTGTTTATGGTAATTATCGTATGGCTGGCTTTGCGAAATAACTATACTCCCGGACTTCCAACCCTCCAGGATAATAGCACCTTTAACTATAAAAAATTACAACACCCTGTTCAGCCGGTATCCCTGAACCAAAAAGAAGCTAAAACCTACAAAGGTTTCGAAGATATAATTTCCGATAAGAACCGTAAATCCGGTATGAACGCCGTTATAAACGGACAAGCTGTCAAAACCATCCGCGCCGGTTTCTACGTAGACTGGGACCCACAATCATTCTATTCACTACAAACAAACATTGATAAGATGAATACAGTGGTACCTGAATGGTTTTTTATTGATCCGAAAACAGATACACTGCGTACAGAGATCGACCAGCCTGCATTACAACTGATGCAACAGCATCATGTTGCCATATTACCACTGCTCAACAATATAGATGCAGACAAAGAAAACGGTGACTTCGATAGTAAAATATTACACCGCATACTCACTAATCCAGCTAAAAAAGAAAAGCTGATCACTGATATTATCAACACATTACATCAATATCATCTACAAGGTATCAATATCGATTTTGAAGAATATGCTGAGAAAAGCGATGAGCCGCTGATCAGCTTCCAGCACGAGTTGTATGACAAACTACATAAAGAAGATTTGTTGGTTACCCAAGATGTAACACCTAATAACGAAGACTATAACCTAAATAAATTAGGTAAATACAACGATTATATTTTTCTGATGGGATATGACCAGCACTTCGGAACCAGTGTCGCCGGTCCCGTTAGTGAAGAAAGATGGATAGAAAAAGTATTAGACGAAGCAGCACATAAAATCCCTGCAAACAGGCTGGTACTCTGCATCGCAGCTTATGGCTATGATTGGCCTGCCAATAGTGAAGGTACTACTGTTACCTACCAGGAAGCCTTACAGCTTGCCAACCAGTATCATGCTAAAATCAATTTTGATCAAGATACCTACAACTGTCACTTTGATTATACAGATGAAGATAATGTAGTACACCATGTTCAGTTCATGGATGCTGCAGGTAACTTCAACACACTCAGATTCTCAGATGAATATGGCGCTGCAGGTACCGCTATCTGGCGCCTCGGCTCTGAAGATGCACGTCTGTGGAGCTTTTACGACCGTCGCCTCGATAACCAGTCATTAGCCAAACAGCCTTATAATTTTACTAACTTATCTGGTATTCAAGCAGCTGCTGCAAAACCCGACTATATCGGTGATGGCGAAGTATTAAACGTAGTTAGTGATCCACATGATGGACTCATCAAAATTACACCTGATGCACATAACCTCGTGGCCTCACAAGACTACCAGACACTCCCAACCGGCTATGTTATCCGCAAATCCGGACAGGTTAAAAAGCAAGTGATACTCACTTTCGATGATGGGCCTGATGCTACTTATACACCACAGGTGCTTAATATATTAAAAGATGAAAAAGTACCAGCAGCCTTCTTTGTAATCGGTATCAACGCAGAAAATAACCTGCCCATATTGAAACAGATTTATAATAGTGGTGAAGAAATTGGTAACCATACCTTTACCCACCCTAATATTGCCGCCATCAGTGAAGACAGGGCAAATACCGAGATCAATGCCACCAGGCTGCTCATTGAAGCCGCTACCGGACATAGTACTATTTTATTCCGTGCGCCTTATAACGCCGATGCAGAGCCTACCACACCAGAAGAACTAAAACCAGTGGCGCTGAGTAAAAAAAGTAATTACTATACCATTGGTGAAAGTATTGATCCGGAAGATTGGGAACCAGGTGTGAGCGCTGATACAATTTATCAACGCGTAGTGGATCAGTATGAAGCTAATCCAGAAAAAGGCATTATCCTCCTGCATGATGCGGGTGGTGATAGAAGTGCTACCGTAGCGGCTTTACCAAGAATAATACACTATTTCAAATCACATGGAGTACAGTTCACCACTGTTTCCGCATTGCTCAATAAAAATCGTGCAGCCGTAATGCCACAGGTACAGAATCCTGTTATTGCAATGAATGGCACTGTTGCTTTGGTATTCTTCCGTATTCAACAGTTCTTGCAGGCAGCCTTCTGGGTGGCCATCATCCTTGGTTTGCTGAAAATATTGTCTATGCTAATTATGGCTACCATACAGTATTTCAGGGAAAAGAAAAATCCAGTAGTGGTGCCTGCAGATGATAAACTCCCTGGCGTATCTATCATCGTACCTGCCTATAATGAGTCTGTCAACGCGGTGAATACCGTAAAAAGCTTGTTGCAGCAACAGTATCCACTGTTCGAAATCATCTTTGTGGATGATGGTTCAAAAGATGATACCTATACCTTGATGCAGGAAGCTTATGGTAAGCATGCACAGGTACAGGTGTTCACCAAACCTAACGGAGGTAAAGCCAGTGCGTTAAACTACGGTATCGGCTATGCGAAATATGATTTTGTAATTTGTATAGACGCAGACACACAGTTATATCCTGATGCGGTGAAACACCTGATGACCCGTTTCAATAATGATAAAGTTGGAGCTGTAGCGGGTAATGTGAAAGTAGGTAATGAAAATACTATTCTTGCCAGGTGGCAGTCTATCGAATATATCACCGCACAAAATTTCGATCGCCGTGCTTTGGATCTGGTAAATGGTATCACCGTTGTTCCAGGAGCCATTGGCGCCTTCAGAAAAAGCGCTATCGATGAAGCTGGCGGGTTTACAACTGATACCCTGGCAGAAGATTGTGATCTCACCATCAGAATATTGAGAAGAGGTTATATTATCCGTAACTGCACAGAGGCTATTGCAATGACTGAAGCGCCTGAAACATTGAAACAATTTATGAAACAACGTTTCCGTTGGAGCTATGGTATCATGCAGAGCTGCCGTAAGAACCTGGATGCCTGCTTCAATCCACGTTATAAAGCATTGGGAATGATCTCTCTGCCTAATATCGTCATCTTCCAGGTATTGTTGCCAATCCTTGCGCCACTGGCAGATATCATGCTGGTTTGGAGTCTCATCTGGAACAGGCATGATCCTGCGGGCATGCACAAGATAATTTTCTGCTACGTATTATTCACCCTTGTAGACATCTTAGTGGCCATGGTAGCCTTTATATTCGAAAAAGCACCTTTGAGGAAACTGATCTGGATGGTACCACAGAAGTTTGTCTACCGTCAACTGATGTACGTAGTTTTATTCCGTTCCATCAAAAAAGCAATCCAGGGAAACGCCCAAGGATGGGGAGTTTTGAAAAGAACAGGGCATGTGCAGGTAGTATGACCGTTCATTTTCCCGCGTTCAACGACAGTAATAACCTATTCACCGAAACAACACATAAAAAGGTAGTACCGCGCCTTAATTTAGCTGTACAAACTCTGAACTAATTTTATTTAATCTTTTAAAAGACAGACATCATGAAAAAAAGCCTGATCGCCGCTGTAGCAGTAATGACTATCTCTGCTGCTTCTTTTGCACAAGCTCCTGCTGCTAAACCAGCTAAAAAAGAAAAAGCTAAAACTGAAGCTCCTGCTGCTAAACCAGCTGCTGACACTACTAAGAAAGCTGCTAAACCAGCTGCTAAGAAAGCTGAGAAACCAGCTCCTAAGAAAGCTGCTTAATCAAGTTTATACAGCGTTTGAGTTAATTGTCCCGTTCTGGTCTCCAGGACGGGATTTTTGTTTTCTGCCAAGAACGTAGCCATACAAATTCATCTCTACTAAAAGGGACAGCATAAGCAACAATAGATACTGGGATCTCGTTTTAGTGGATGTTATGCTGTCTCCCATTTAAACAACAAAGTGCTGGTCTTTACATTGTTGGATCTTATACTGCTTTGGGACAACAAACATCTCTATGAGTTGCTGACTGATAGAGACAAGAAACAAAAAAGCCCTGCATTGCTGCAGGGCCTATAACGTAGTGTGAATTATAATGAATGCTGCGGTTATTTCAGCGCATCTAATTTCTTTTTCACTTCTTCCATTTTAGCAGTCTGGTTTTTGATTGCATAGATTTTCTGCAATGCATACAGACAGCTTTCGTAAGATTGTTTGTCACTTGCTTCGAGGTTAGCACCTTTAGCAGCGAAAGACTGATCAGCTTTTTCGAAGTAAGGTAAAGACTGATTCATCAGTTCTTCCATTTTACCTTGCAGTTCTTTTGCTTTAGGGCCAGTCTGTTGTTTGCTATCCAGATCATTCAGTTGTTTGTTATAAACTACTGCTTTGTTGAAGAACAGTGCACCGAGCTGGAAGTTAGCGATAGCGTCGCTAGGGTTAGCAGCCAGTACTTTTTTATACGCTGCTTCTGCTTTACCGATCAGCTCATCGTAGTTTGCTGGTTTAGCAACTTCGTTACCTTTCTCATCATGAGGGTTTGCGAGGTTGTCCAGGCGGATAGCGTAATCCAGTTGCAGTTGCTGATCATCAGGATTTTCAGCAATTTTCTTTTCGAGCATGCTAAGGAGTTCTGTAGTTTTACCAGTTTTGGTATAGTACATCATCTCCATATCGTTGAAACGTTTGTCTTTAGGGAAAACTGTTTTACCCTGTTCGATGGCTTTCAACCAACCAGCGTTATCACCTTTTTCTTCGTACAGCTGACCCAGGATCACATACAGTGCAGGTTCAGCTTTGAATTGCAGATCAGCAGCTTTCTGCAGGTAAGTCAGGGCCTGATCTTTCTGGCCTGCCTGATTTGCAGCGTAACCGGTATAGAATACAAGGCTGGTATCCGTAGGAATGGTACTGCCCAGGTTTTTGCTATTGAAGAAAGAAACTACATCTTCTGCTTTGGTGAAGTTGGTGAAAGCTGGTTCCCATTTCTGCTCATTCAGGGCAGCATAACCGGCGTTCGCAACAACAGCATAGATGTTGTACATAGACTGGTTCATCACCAGTACTGCTTCTTTCATTTTAGGATCGATTTCCAGCGCTTTCTTGTAAGAATCATACGCTTGTAATGCCAAAGCAGGATCCTTTGCTTTAGTACCCATTGCTTCCAGGATCTGACCATTTACCAGCCAGGTTTTAGCATCGTTCTTTGTTTTGTCGTTCTGTAACGCTGCATCAATATCGGCTTTAGCTTTCTCCAGATCCGGCTTTTTCAGGTTTTCCTCCGCGCTGCTCACTTTCGCTCGTTGTGCCATTACAGTAAATGTCGCGGAGCAGAGGAGAAAAGAAACCAGTAATTTTTTCATGTCTTGTTTTTTTAAGTTGCTGATTACTTTGTAAGAGTATGGTGCTATTAATTACTATACAATCAGAAAGACAGCTACCACTAAAGCGGGCGCTGTAATTTTCTTAAAACCGCATTTCACTCCTTTTCAGGAATGGAATGCGGTCATAAAAATTAAATATTATTGAACGATTATTCTGCTGCTGGTTCTTCAGTTGCGGAAGTTTCGTTGGCATTTTCGTCAGTGGTAGTTGTATTTTCACCACCTTCTTCTCCAGTGATATCTTCAGAGATGATATCTTCTTCTTCCTGTTCGTCCAGACGTGCTACAGCTGCGATTTCGTCGTTATCGTCCAGGCGAATCAGGCGCACACCCTGCGTTGCACGGCCAGCTTCGCGGATATCTGCAACTGCCATGCGGATAGTGATACCAGATTTACAGGTGATCATCAGGTCATGCTGTTCAGTTACATCCAGAATGGCAATTAGGTTACCAGTTTTTTCAGTAATATTTATCGTCTTAACACCTTTACCACCTCTGTTGGTGATACGATATTCCTCAATGTTGGTACGTTTTCCATAGCCCTTTTCAGATACTACCAGAATAGTTCTTGACTCGTCGTTTTTGTCAACACAAATCATACCAACAACTTCATCTTTCTCATTATCAACCTCAATACCACGTACGCCAATGGCGCCACGACCTGTATCACGTACCGTTGCCTCAGGGAAACGGATCGCACGACCACTCTGGATTGCCATCATGATCTGGCTGTCGCCATTGGTCAGTTTAGCTTCCAACAGCTGATCGCCTTCATTGATAGTGATTGCGTTCACACCGTTCTGACGTGGACGGGAGAATTCTTCCAGCAACGTCTTCTTGATGATACCGTTCTTAGTACAGAGTACAATATAATTGTTATTGATGAAATCTTTATCACCCAGATCTTTAATATCTATGATAGCGCGGATTTTATCATCGCTAGGCAGCTGTATCATATTCTGGATAGCACGGCCCTTTCCATTCTTCTCGCCTTCCGGAATCTCATATACTTTGAGCCAGTAACAACGACCTTTTTCAGTGAAGAACAGCATGGTATGGTGCGTAGACGCAACGAACAAGTGCTCGATGTAGTCCTCGTCTCTTGTTCTGCCACCGATAGCACCGCGGCCGCCACGTTTCTGCTGACGATAATCGTATGCAGATGTACGTTTGATATATCCCAGGTGAGAAATGGTGATTACCACATCTTCTTCTGCAATGATATCTTCAATTCTCATCTCGCTCGCGAGGTACTGAATTTCTGTTTTACGCTCATCACCAAATTTCTTCTTCACCTCTTCCAGCTCTTCTTTGATGATTCTCATACGTAAACCTTCATCGTTCAGCACTTCGTTCAGGTATGAAATGAGTTTCATGATTTCGTCATATTCAGCACGGATCTTATCACGCTCCATTCCTGTCAGTCTTTGCAGACGTAACTCCAGGATAGCTTTCGCCTGAATCTCAGATAAGCCGAATTCACTGATCAGGCCATCTTTCGCGATTTCAGGTGTAGCTGCTGCACGAATCAGTGCAATGACAGCATCCAGGTGATCCAGTGCGATCAGGTAGCCTTGTAAGATATGCGCTTTTTCTTCCGCTTTACGCAGATCGAATTTCGTTCTTCTTACTACTACCTCATGACGGAACTCAACAAATTCGTGCAGGATTTCTTTCAGGTTCAAAATACGCGGACGACCTTTTACCAGCGCCACGTTGTTGATACCGTAAGATGTCTGCAGCTCAGAATATTTGTATAACTGGTTGATGATAACGTTAGGAATTGCCTCACGTTTCAGATCAATTACCAAACGCATACCTTCACGATCACTTTCGTCACGTACATCGGAAATACCTTCGATGATTTTATCATTTACCAGCTGCGCAATTTTCTGGTGCAGCACCGCCTTATTGATCTGGTAAGGCAGCTCATATATAACCAGTCTTTCACGACCAGCTTTAGATGTTTCTGTAGTGATTTTACCACGTACTACCACGCGGCCACGACCAGTTTCAAAACCTTGTTTTACACCGTCGAAACCATAGATGATACCGCCAGTTGGGAAATCAGGCGCTTTCACATGCTTGATCAGCTCCTCAATAGTGATATCCCTGTTATCGATGACGGCAATCAAACCGTCAACTACTTCAGACAGGTTGTGAGGCATGATGTTGGTAGCCATACCCACCGCAATACCTGAAGCTCCATTGATCAGGAGATTCGGAATTCGTGTAGGCAATACCGTAGGCTCTTCCAAAGTATCATCGAAGTTGAGCGTGAAATCCACGGTCTCTTTTTCAATGTCTTCCAGCATAGCCTCTGCCAGCTTTTGCAAACGAACCTCCGTATAACGCATGGCCGCTGGCATGTCACCGTCCACCGAACCAAAGTTACCCTGACCATCCACCAACATATAACGCAAACTCCAAGGCTGCGCCATACGAACGATGGTATCATAAATGGAGCTGTCTCCATGCGGGTGATACTTACCCATTACATCCCCTACAATACGTGCAGACTTCTTGTATGGCTTATTACTGTGGTTCCCGGCCTCATTCATACCGAATAGAACGCGGCGGTGAACAGGTTTTAAACCATCTCTTACATCGGGCAACGCACGGCCTACGATTACTGACATCGAGTAATCTATGTAGGCAGTTTTCATTTGTTCTTCGATATTAATCTGAACAATTTTCCCTTCCTGCTGATTTTCCGTATGCTCTGTCATTTAGTATTGATTTACAGATTTTTCTGCTGAAAAATAATAGAGGCAAATATAACATTTTCAGCCCGAATAACGGCCCGAAAAAAGTAAAATGTGAATAAAATTCGCCATAGGGATAAAAGCTGATATTTAAAGTTCGTTATATAGTTTAAAAGCAATATACCGAGTTACATTCATCCCCCCTGAATTGTTATAATCCGAATTTATGTAATTTTACTTTATCTCTTATATGTCCCAATTACCTGATATGTAAAAAATGGAAAAAACCAGTCCGCTTGTCCCCATAACCATTGATTATCAAGAGATAATTTTAGAGGATAATATTTTTTTTATATAGATAAATCCGAATTTCCCCAGGAATTCGAACATATATATCAAATTTTATGTTATTCCACTGATTCTTAATCACTTTTTCCAAGAAAAGCGTACCATGAGAAATATTTTGTTGTTTGGCGCAGGAAAATCTGCAACAAGCCTCATCGACTATCTTATCACCAATGCCCCCAGACACAAATGGCATGTGACGGTAGCCGACCAAGACTTATTACAGATCAAGTCCAAGACTGGCAAATCTTATTATGCAACCCCCGTGGAACTGAACATTCATGACCAGGCTGCTCGTCAGCAGCTAATCCAGGAAACTGATCTCGTCATTTCACTCTTACCCCCTGCACTGCATATTCTCGTAGCCAAAGACTGCTTGCAGTTTCATAAAAACCTGCTCACCGCCTCCTACGTAGACCCCGAAGTCCGTAAACTCGAAAAAGACATCGAAAAAGCAGGCCTGTTATTCATGTATGAAATGGGCCTCGACCCCGGCATTGACCATATGTCTGCCATGAAACTCATTCACTCCATCGAAAAGAAAGGCGGACAGATCTTCTCCTTTAAATCTTATTGCGGCGGCCTCATATCTCCGGATAGTATCGATAATCCATGGCAATACAAAATTTCATGGAATGCCCGAAACATAGTACTGTCAGGCAGTTCAGGCGCTACCTATAAAGAAAAGGGGAAAATAAAAGAACTTACCTACGAACAATTATTCGATCATAATAAAACCATACAGGTACCAGGATTAGGCAAACTCGCCTACTATCCCAACAGAGATTCTCTCTCCTATATGGAAATATATAAACTACAGGAAATAGCCACCTTTATGAGAGCCACCTTGCGTTTCCCGGATTTCTGCGAAGGCTGGAATGCACTCATTAAACTAGGCCTTACGGATGATGCGAAAAAAGTACAGACAGATCATCTCACCTATTATAACTGGGCTACACAAAACCTGGACGGTGATAATACGGCTGAAGCTCATGATGAATTCGTCGCACAACACCTGGGCGTAAGCAGCAAATCTAAAGTGATCCGTCAGCTGAAATACCTTGGCTTACTCAATGGTGAGCAGATCAACCTTGGGGAAAAAACAAATGCAGGTGTACTCGAATCTGTGGTGGAAGAAAAACTCCGCATGGAGCCTACGGATAAAGACATGATCGTCATGATGCATGAAATTGAATTCGAAAGACGCAGTATGGCTACGCGTATGCATGCTTATATGATCGTACAGGGTGAAGATAATTTAAGAACGGCAATGGCTAAAACAGTGGGCCTCCCGCTGGGTATCATGGCCAAACTCATGCTCTCTGATAAAGTCAGCCTGAAAGGATTACACATACCCGTGATGCCGGAGATCTATAATCCTGTATTAAAAGAACTGGAAGAATTCGATATACGTTTTGAAGAAACGTTTGAGTAAGATATTATTTCCTATGGTAAACACTACCAGTGCGTAAGGATTTTGTGATGCCCTCCCTTGTCCGGGAGGGCTTTTTATTTTTATGCAGATGATTAACGTGTAAGGATATACGAAAAACTATCACTATGATTGAACATCTTTCAGCAATAGTTCAGTTAACGCTGCAACACCTGTGGTAGCAGGGCTTTCAATCTTATGCAGATTTTTATAGTAATCATCGACGGAAGGAATTTTCTTGTCGATGATATACTTAGGAACATCCAGTTTGGCGTAATTAAGTAACCCTGCTGCTGGATAAACATTCAGCGACGTGCCTACTACTACAAAGATATCGGCCCATATCACTTCTCGCTGCGCCTGTTCTATCATTGGTACGGCTTCACCAAACCAAACGATGTGTGGGCGCATTTGTCCGCCATCAGGCCCCAGATCACCCACTTTGATATCACCCTTGATATCCATGATGCCTTGTTCATCAAAATCTTTGACACTACGCATTTTGAAGATCTCCCCATGTAAATGCAATACGCTGGAAGATCCTGCGCGTTCGTGCAGGTCATCGATATTTTGGGTGATGATCCTAACGTCAAAGTGCTCTTCCAGTTTGGCAAGCCCAATATGGGCTTCATTAGGGTTTGCCTGAAGAACGTCTTTGCGGCGCTGGTTATAGAATTCGAGTACCAGTGCAGGATCTTTGCGCCATCCATCGGGGGATGCCACCTGGTACACATCATGACCTTCCCACAATCCGTCACTATCACGGAAGGTACGCAGGCCACTTTCGGCGCTGATACCAGCGCCGGTCAGTACTACCAATCTTTTTTTCATTGAAATTTTATTTTTGGGATTAAGGTATAAGATGTTTCCGCTCTTCCCTTACTTCATTTCACCCATTTCCATGATCTGTTCAAACTCTTCTGGAGTAACATTACATACAGAGAGGCGCCCCTGGCGGATCAGCGATAAGTTCGCCAATGCTTTTTCGGCCTTCATGGCAGCCAGGGTCACAGGTTTTTTAAATGGTTTCAGGGGTTTTAAGTCTACCACTACCCAGTTAGGATCAGGTGTGGTTGGATCTTGATAAAACTCTTTTGCTACAGTGGCAATACCTACAATTTCCAATCCTTCATTGCTATGATAAAAGAGCACCTTATCTCCTTTTTTCATTGCTTTTAGGTTATTACGTGCCTGATAATTACGTACACCGTCCCAGAAGGTAACTTTATCTTTTACAAACTGGTCCCAGGAATATTTAAAAGGCTCAGACTTCACCAGCCAGTAGTTCATTTCGTATTATTTTTTAGGTAGATGATTTGCCGATTACCAGCCACTGGCAAGTACATCGGCAATATGCATGATTTTTATATTAGTACCATGTTTACGGATATAACCGTCGAGGTGCATCAGGCAGGACAGGTCGGTTGAGATAAGATAATCGGCACCAGTGGCAACCGCGTTATTTACTTTCTGTTCGCCCATGCCCATGGAGATAGGCTCAAATTTCACGGAAAAAGTACCGCCAAAGCCACAGCATACCTCGCAATCGTTCATCTCTTTTAATTCCAGTCCTTTAACCTTTTCCAGGAGTTTTCTGGGACCTTCCTTAATACCACATTCTCTTAACGCGCCACAGGCATCATGGTAAGTACCAATGCCGTTGAGTGTAGCGCCAAGATCTGTTACGTGTAAAACATCTACCAGGAATTCGGTAAACTCATAGAGGTTTTTCTTCAGGAGTTTTACTTCATTATGTGCAGCAGAGTTATCAAACAGTTTTGCGTAGTAGTTCCTTACAAAACCAGTACAGGAGCCACTTGGGGCTACTATATAGTCGAAGGTATGGAAGTCCTTCAGAAATTTGTTAGCAACGGTTCTGCATTCATCGTGATAGCCTGCATTAAAGGCCGGCTGGCCACAGCAGGTTTGTTCGGTGTTGTACATTACGTTGCATCCCAGTTTCTCCAAGACTTTCACCATGTTGAAAGCAGTTTCCGGGAACATTTGGTCTACAAAGCATGGTATGAATAACTGTACGTTCATCTTTATGTTTTAGCTCTTTGCCAGATTCCTTTGCAATGCTATCATTTTCAGTGCAGTGATAGCTGCTTCTTCACCTTTATGACCGTGTGCACCTCCCAGACGATCGAGGGCCTGTTGTTCGTTGTCTACTGTCAGAATACCGAATATAACGGGAACGGGTAACTGAAGGTTCAGTTGGAGGATTCCTTCCGTAACGGCTTTACAAACGTAGTCAAAGTGCGGTGTTTCTCCACGGATCACACAACCGAAAGCAATAATAGCGCCAGGTTGGTTTCCCGTACCTTGTGTGCTTTCCCAATACTGTTTGCAGGCATATGGCAACTCGAAAGCGCCAGGGACTACAATCTTGTTGGTTTTGGAGACCTTGTACTGTGCCAGTGATTTTTCACAACCGGCTACGAGTTCATTTATGATATGGTCATTCCATTCGGTATAGACCATAACAACACTGGCATCCTCCAGGTTGAGAATGCCAGCATCATTTAATAAGCTTTTGTTATTATCCGACATATTCTGTTGCTTTCATGCTGTAGGGGATAGCTTTTAGCGCCAAAATATAAACAGGATCTATATAGGGGCAGCTAAAAGCCAGCCACATTAGCGATTATTAGTTTCTTACATCACCGAGACGAGCCAGGTATTTATCCATTTCCTTGCCTTCGTTGCTCAGTGGGTATTTTTCTTTAATTTCTTTGTAGATAGCGATAGCATCTTGTGCTTTACCAGCTTTTTCCAGTGCCATACCAGCACGGAACAGATATACAGGAGCGATCATTTCATTTTCGTTGTAATGACCAGCTTTTTTGTAGTACTCGATACCGTCGTTTACCTGGTTCAGTTCCATGTAAGCGTCACCAATCAAGCCAAGGGCAGATGGTTGCAGCATCAGATCACTGGAGCTGAAGTTTTTCAGTTGTTCGATTCCTTTCTGGAATTCGCCGAGGCGGATGTAGCAAACACCTGCACTGTATTTAGCGATATTACCGGCTTGGGTGCCACCGTATTTGTTGATTACCTGCAGAAAACCAAAGTTGTTACCATCACCATTCAGTGCCAGTTTAAAGGAATCCACCGCAAAGTAGTTCTGCGCCTGGAAAATCATTTCCTGTGCTTTCTTCTCGTTAGGTGCTTTCACAAAACGATTATAGGCGAAAAATCCTCCCACAGCAGCAACAACAGCGATGAGGGCGATATTGATGATATTTTTATTCTTGGTATAGAAATCCTCTGCTCTGTGCATGCCAGCCTCCAGGTTGAATTCACTTTTGGTTTGAGGCTTGGTGGCGTTATTTGTAGTTTCTGCCATTGATGTGTAATTGTAGTTGCTTGGTTTATGAATAGCTGCAAGTGACTAACAGTCCCTCCGGGGAAATTCTCCGAAGGGACTGTTAATGCGATAATGCTTTATTAGTCAACGATGAACGGGTAATCCTGCTGCATGTAAACATCTTTCAGCAGTTCGTCATCAGATGGCCATGGAGATTCTTCAGCGAATTGAACACAATCTTCTACTTCTTTTTTCACTTTTTCGTTGATTGCTTCAATATCAGCTTCAGTAGCCCATTTATTTTTCTTGATTACATTCAGTACCTGTGTAATCGGATCTTTATCTTTATACTCTTCTACCTCTTCCTTGGTACGGTATTTCGCAGGATCGCTCATAGAGTGACCACGGTAGCGGTAAGTTTTGATTTCCAGTAAGGTTGGACCTTCACCAGCGCGCGCACGCTTAACAGCTCTGTCGAAACCTTCGTGTACAGCTTCGCAGCTCATACCGTCGATGGTATCAGAAGGCATATCATAAGCGTTGGAAAGCTTGTAGATATCCAGTACGTTAGAAGTACGTTCTACTGAAGTACCCATTGCGTACATGTTGTTTTCACAAACAAATATTACTGGCAGTTTCCACAGCATGGCCATGTTAAAGGTTTCATGCAGGATACCCTGGCGAGCAGCACCATCTCCGAAGAAACATACTGCTACGTTATCGGTGCCTTTGTATTGCTCAGCGAAAGCCAGACCTGCGCCTGTACCAATCTGAGCACCCACGATACCGTGACCGCCATAAAAGCTGTGCTCCACTGAGAAAAAGTGCATACTTCCTCCCTTACCTTTGGAACAACCTGTCGCCTTACCATACAATTCCGCCATACAAGCATTAGCTGAAATACCTTTCGCAAGCGCCAATCCGTGATCACGGTACGCAGTAATGAATTTATCCGCTGGTTTTGTCGCAGTCATTGCACCTGCAGCAATTGCTTCCTGTCCTATGTACAAATGGCAAAAACCACGGATCTTCTGCATACCATACAATTGGCCCGCCTTTTCTTCAAAACGGCGCAGCAAAAGCATCAATTCATACCAGTACAGATACGTCTCTTTGGTGAATTTCGTCTTCACGTCTGTTTTAGTTTGCACTCTTTCTAAATTTGTTCGCAAATATAACAGGAAAATCGTAAAATATAAATATGAATTCCAATTGTGATTAAATTATGCAAATTCATCAATTTCAGTGAGTTTTGCAGTCGGATGGGTAAAATCCCCCCAAGATCACCATTGGACACGGTTTTTTATCAGTTATAAATCATCCTATTTTTGCATATTATTTATTACGAATAATTTTTTTCTTTGCTGCATATAAAAAAAATATCGCTCGTACAGTTCAAAAACTACGCTTTCCGGGACTTTCTCTTCCAGGAAAGGATCATTGGCATCACCGGCCGTAATGGCTCCGGCAAAACAAATCTGCTGGATGCCATCTATTATCTCTGTTTTACCAGAAGTTATTTCAGCTCACAGGAAAGTCAGAATACACAATACCAGACCAATGGTTTCCGCCTCGAAGGAGCCATAGAAAAGAATGGCAACGACGAAAAAATAGTTTGTACTCTTAAAGAAGGTAAAAAGGAGTTTGCTCTCAACGATGATCGCTACGAGAAATTCTCCCGCCATATCGGCCAGTTTCCTGCAGTGATGATAGCCCCAGATGATGCGGAAATCATTACTGGCGGCTCTGAAGAACGCCGCAAATGGCTCGACACCCTCCTATCTCAGCTATATCCCGATTATCTCGAACATCTCATCATCTACCAAAAAATATTATTACAACGTAATACCCTCCTCAAAAACATGGAATCCGCGGGCAGCCAAGCAGACCAGCTGCTAGATGTTTTCGACATACAACTTGTGCAGCATGGCATCCCTGTTTACCAGGCACGCCGCAATTTCCTGACTTCCTTTATCCCACAGGTACAACGGCTATACGATTATATTTCCGGCACCCATGAAGTCGTGAATATCCGCTACCAATGTACCTTACAGGAAGAGGATTTTGCGAAACAATTACAAGCCAACAGATTCAAGGATATGCAGCTGCAACGTACCAGCGCCGGCATACACCGCGATGATCTGGTATTTCTCCTGAACGACTACCCCATGAAAAGCAGCGCCTCACAAGGACAACGTAAAAGCTTTCTCTTCGCACTGAAACTAGCACAGTATGAAGTAATCAAACAATTCAAAGCCTTTCCCCCACTGCTGCTCCTCGACGATGTGTTTGAAAAACTAGACCAGGAAAGGGTACAGCGACTTATCGCATTGGTAGCTGGTAAAGAATACGGACAAGTATTCATCACAGACACTCATGCTGAAAGACTGCGTGATGCTTTTGAAGCCGCCGGCAGCCCTATTCAACTGATAAACATTTAAGGAGTCTTAGACATTTTTAATACCTTCGCGTTTATGCGTCATGGAACTACCAGTATAGGAGATGCCCTCCGGGAATTTTTGAATAAGAGCAGGATGAAACCACGCCTGACAGAAGTACGTATCCAGGAAAACTGGGAAGAAATTATGGGCAAAACAATTGCAAGATATACGTCTGGTATACAATTGATAGATGGTAAACTCATTATAACTACCACCGTGGCCCCGCTCAAGCAGGAACTCAGCTACTCTAAAGATAAAATTATCAAACTGGTAAACGAAAAGCTGGGGGAAAACGTAGTGAAGGAAGTGATCATCAGATAACATAGATCACGGTTAGGGGTATACGATAACTACTTCATAGGTTACAAACATCTCAACAAAATTGCTGCCGGCTGGCAATTCTGTCGATACTGCATCACCTGATGGTTACTGCTTTGTCTTTACTTGCAAACTCTTTCACCAGGTCATTTACATCTGCCATTTTAAGACTGGTCCTCAGGCTGATAACAGACAATTCTTTATCTCCCTGTACTAATAATACCAGTTTTCCCAACTCATCACTTTTACCTTTATTCAGCACGTAAACCTGATTGTTATTCTCACGAACTTCCATCAACAGGTCAAAATTTTCTTTTGACTCTAATGATCTTTTCAGCTGCAATATATTATTCGCGTAAATGCTTGTGCTATCAAGGTTTTCAAAAGAATACACCGTCAGATGGCTAATATGCTTCAGGATCTTGCCATAGTTTTTTACATCTGGGTCATCCTTCTCTCCCATTTTCAAAACCAGGTTTGCAAACCTGAGTCCTAAGTTGCCAATGTTTACACTGGTTACATCTGCTTTGCCTTTAAAATTAGCTGTGAATTCGCGGATACTTTTGTCCTGTGCGGCCGCGGACATTGCCGTGAGCATCATTGCACAACCAAATAGTAGTGATTTCATTGTTAAAAATTTTAGGGGTGAATTATTTTCTGCGAACGTTTTTCAATTTATCCATCCCTTGGATATCCACGTTGGCGGCTATCTGTGAGATTTCATTGAGGTCGATATCGCCAACGAGGCTCATGGCCAGGAACTGATCAGGACCACCTACCAGCATCACCAGCTCATTGATGTTGCCTTTAGCATTTTCCTTGACCATGAACTTAAGGTCATTGCTTTTGTCCCGGATGGTCATCAGTTCTTCGTAATCTCCGCCGAGGTAAGCAGCGGCTTCTTTGAAGAGTCGTACACCATCTTTAGTGGTTTCTTTGGAAAGGATTCGTAAGCCTTTCAGTTTTTGTACCACTTTCATGAAAGTTTTGGCATCAGGGTCACCGCTATCGAATTTGCCGAACATGCTGAACATTTTCGGGGTAATGCTGATAACGGTAAAGCTCCTGTCGTTCTCATACTTCTGGAAGAAGCGTTCTACGGGGCTTCCCTGCTGCGCATATAGCTGCAGACTCAGAAAAACTGCCGTGAGCAACAAAAGGAATCGTTTCATCGTTGAAATGTTTAAGTTAAAATGGTTGGTAAAAAAGTTTATTAATTTCCGGATAATCTAACTGCTGCGGTATTGAAATAAGACAGTTGCTGCATTTTCTCGGTACCTTTATTCAGGTTCCGGGAAAGTAGCGCCAGGGCTTTTTTTGTTTCCTGGAAAGCTCTTCTCTCTTCTTCTTCCATCGCCAGCTGCTGATTTGCCTGTTGTTTTGTATGTTGATGTTCGCGTAATGCGTATCCAATACCCACCGTCATTAGTAATACTGCGGCGTATTTCATCCAGTTGTAGCCAGATCGCATACGTATTACCTTCGTTGGTTCAGGAGCTGTGGCTGCTGTTATGGGAAGCGGGTCCCATGCTGGTTCCGCAGGAAAGGCATCGTTTGCGCCAAAATACTGGAACAGCGATGCTGCTTCTTCTAAATCTTCAGGCATATCCGGATGAGGCTCGGCATAAAAAGCTCTCAGCAAAGCTTCCTCTTCCAGCGTACTTTCTCCATTCCAATATTTTTCCAGCAGCGCACTGATTGTTTTATAATCCATATACCTGTTGATTTTGTAGTTTCTCCCGCACCGATTTTCTGGCGCGGTGTAAATTCACTTTTACATCATTGACATCTATGTCCAGGGCATCAGCGATTTCCTGGTAGGACAACCCTTCCATGTCCCTGAGCTGCATGATGGTGCGATATTTCTCAGGAAGCGAGTTGATAGCTGTATGAACTTTATTCATCACTTCATTCCGTTCTGTGGCAGCATGCGGGTTGTTTTGATGCAAGGCTGGCAATTCAATGGCTTTGTCCAGCGTGTCAGCGATCCTGTATTGCCTGGATTTGATCTTATCCAGTGCCAGGTTTCGCGTAACACGCATACACCAGGCTTCCAGGTTTTGTAATTCCATCATCTTGCCTTGCATGGCCCATACTTTCATCAGTGCATCCTGAGTGATATCCTTGGCATCTTCCTCGTTGCCAAGCAGGCGGTAAGCAAAGCGGAAAAGCTTTGTTCTTACGGGTACTACCTGGGAAAGGAATATTTCTAATGACATGTGGAATAGCACTGTTTAAAAAGAAGACGACTGGTTAATTCAGATGTTACAAAAATTTATAAATTTTTTTTCAGGGGAGATTAATCCAGCTTGATACGTGGATCTATGGCGGCATAGAGGAGATCTGCCAGGATATTTACCAGTACAAAAATGCCAGCTGTGAAAAGAATTGCGCCCATTACCACGGGGAAATCATATTTATCAAGGGCATCAACGGTAATTTTACCGATACCCTTCCAACCAAAAATAAATTCAACAAAGAAGGCGCCTGCCAACAATTCGGCAAACCAGCCTGTGATGGCCGTCATGACAGGGTTTAGTGCATTTCTTAGCGCATGACGCCATAATACCAACTTTTCGTTTAGTCCTTTAGCGTAAGCCGTTCTGATATAATCCTGGTGCAGTACGTCCAGCATGGCACTGCGGGTCAATTGCACGATGATAGCCAACGGCCTGATTCCCAATGTCAGGGCAGGCAATACCAGATTGCGAATATTTAGTACCCGCCCCTTGAAAGGATCTATATCATACAAACTGCCGGTCATATGCAAACCTGTATAGTCGCTCAGCAGGAAGCCGAAAATATACGCCAGCACTATACCTGCAAAAAATGAAGGTGCAGAAATACCTAGTACGCTGGAAAATACGGCTCCTGTATCCCACCAGGTGTTGTGCTTCACTGCTGATAACATGCCTAGAGAAATGCCTACAATGGTAGCAAAGATCATAGCGGCAGTGGCCAGCAATAAGGTACCGGGCAATGCTTCCCATAGCATTTCTCCTACGGGCTTCTTGCCCTGATAAGACCTGCGCAGATAAGGAAATTTCAGCAATAATGCTTTACCTTGGGAGAAATGTAGCAACGGAAGATAGCGGAAGTTAGCGGCTGCTTCTTCTTTATTATAAATAGATACAGGTGAAAGATCGTTGAGATACAAGATATATTGCACACTCACTGGCTGGTCCAGGTGTAGTTCTTTGCGCACGTTTTCCAGGGAGGCGACATCTGCACGTTGTCCCAATGTTAGTCTGGCAGGATCGCCCGGTAATACGTTAAATAAAAAGAAGACCAGCGTTACCACTCCCAGTAGCACCAGCAAGCCATATCCTAGTTTTCTTAGCAAGAAGCGCAGCATACAGATTTGGTTTATAAAATGAGGGCTGACCAGAAAGAGGGTCCAGCACCCTAACTTTTTGGTCAGCCCTGGAATGGCCTTTTACGCCATACCGTTAAAAATAGTGCATTATGGAATATCGTGATAGCTCCACTTACCAATGATAGTGCCTTTTTCCAGCAGTATCAGGGTTGGATTGCTACGACCAGCGGTTTTAATAGCCACTCCATCCATCTGGAAGAACTGGAAATTCAGTCCGTGCTGTTGTTTGAAAGCTGCTATCTGTTCTTTCGTGGAGGCACTCACGCCAAAGATTTCGATTTCACCTTTCTGCTGGCGTGCTTGCAAGGCTTTGAGCTTGTCGTCCCAGCCGCTGCCTGCCTTATCTGTATTCAATACCAGGAAGAGGTATACAGGCTTTGGTTCCTCCAGGATAGATTGTGTCTGATTTCCACCTTCAGCATCCGTAAGGATAAAATCTTTAATCGCTGGCTCCGCATTTCCTTTCTTCACCAGTTTATCAATTCTATCTACAAACACCCAGGTAGAATCACTCCATGGATAATCTTTATCTGTAAACTCTTTCTTCACGCCATCCTTTTCGTAGATGAATGTCATCTGATAAACATCAGGAGTGGCACCTGGAGGCAGTTTCATTTTCTCCGGGATGTTATTGCCAACTTTGTATGGCAGACAATCAAAGAAAGGCAAATGGCGTAAGGTATACCACTGCAGGCCAAAAGAGCATACGGTGGCAAGCAACATAATAACGCCAGTCCCTTTAAATAACGGCTTGATATCATTACGTTTCACTACGATCAGCAGGATCATTACAAAGAGGGCAATATCCTTCCAGAAGGTTTGTGTAGCAGTAAGTTTAATACAGTCACCAAAGCAACCGCATTCACGGATAGTACCGCTGAATAATGCGTAGCCGGTGAGGAAGGTGAAGAATGCGATCAGCAACAATAACAGAATAGAGAAGGTACGCATGCGGTATCCTATCAATACAGCTACGCCGGCCACAATTTCAAAAACGTTCATTACAATGGAGAACGCCAGGGAATATGGAGACAAGAAGGTCAGGTGTAATACTTCAAAGAACTCGTCCATCTTGTAACTCAGGCCTAGCGGATCATTGGCTTTAATAAGTCCCGAGAAGATGAATAGCACCCCTACGAGGATGCGAAACAGGTTTAGGATAATCTTCATGATTTAATGGTTTAGGTTAGCTGTGGAGACTTTCGTCTATCTTGATCAACGCGAATAACGCGTAATTAATTATATCAGTGTAATTGGCATCAATACCTTCAGATATCAGCGTTTTACCCTGGTTGCGAAGGATTTGTTTAATACGAAGTAATTTGGTCAGGATGAGGTCTACAAAGGATTCCTGGCTCATATCTCTCCAGGCTTCTCCATAGTCATGGTTTTTAGCCAGCATGGTTTCTTCTACTTCTTTTTCGTATTTAGTGTAGAGTTCTTCCACTTCGTTTACTGGTAAGTCCGTATAGGGGTTACCGTTTGGCTGCAGCTGTATCATACCGATGATGCCGTAGTTTACGATGGCCTTGAATTCTCCTTCAATAGAATCTGCTACTTTCTGTACACCGGTTTCCTGGATGGTGCGGATTCTTTGTGCTTTAATAAAAATCTGGTCCACAACGGAGATAGTACGTAGTACTCTCCAGGAAGTGCCGTAGTCCTTCGTTTTCTTGATAAAAATATCCTTACTGTCGGCAAATGCTTTGTGGTATTGTGCTAATGTATCCATAATTCAGAAGCTAAAATCATAAATTGCAGGCAGGAAGCAGGGAATATTCCTGTTCACCTTGCTTACATTACGTAAATTGCAGGGGCAAAATAAAGAATTTCAGATAAACAGGCGGCACAATTACCATGAAAACTAACCATATCAGTACATTCACACCACTATCCATCAATTGCCGGGGAAGGTTATTATCCCTTGCAAAGCCAGTGGTGATGGGAATCATCAATGTGACCGATGATTCATTCTATGAAGGTAACCGCATGAGGGAACTGCATCACATTGTTGAAAAGGCAGGCCGTCATCTGGAAGAAGGCGCTGCTATCCTGGACCTGGGTGCACAGAGTAGCCGGCCTGGAGCCACCATGATAGGCGCTGATGAAGAACTTAACCGATTGTTACCTGCCATTCATGCAATTTTGAATAAATATCCCGAGGCCATCATTTCAATAGATACCTGGTATGCAGCTGTAGCGGAGAAAACAGTGCATGCGGGGGCCGGCATTATCAACGATATCAGCGCCGGAGATCTTGACGACCAGATGATCCCGACTGTTGGCAAATTGCAGGTGCCTTACATTGCGATGCATATGCAAGGAGAGCCAGCAACTATGCAGTCCAATCCACAATATGACGATGTAGTCAGGGATGTGCTGGACTATCTGATCCGCAAGCTGGCTATCTGTCGCGCAGCAGGCATCAAGGATTTCATCGCTGATCCGGGATTTGGATTTGGCAAAACGCTGGAACATAATTACAGCCTGATGGCTAACCTGCATCTGTTTACGGACATACTGCAAACACCAATACTGACAGGCATCTCCCGTAAATCAATGATTTATAAATTATTGGATACTACGCCTGCAGAAGCATTGAACGGTACTACGATTTTAAATACGGTTGCGTTACAACAAGGTACCCACATACTCCGGGTACATGACGTTAAGCCCGCAGTGGAAGCGGTGCGGATTTTAGACAAACTGAATGGAAACTAACACGCTATTTTTACAATTATGAGGGAAGTAATACAATTTTATGGATATGAGTTTCGCTGGCTGGAAATAATAGACCTGGTTATCGTAATCTTTCTGATCATTCAACTATACCGGCTGCTGAAAGGCAGTCTGGCCTTTAATATTTTCGTTGGCTTGCTCATGGTATATGCTGCGTTTTTCCTGGTAAGGGCGCTGCGAATGCCTATACTCACCAACATCCTGCAAAACTTTATCAATGTAGGTATCATTGCTATCATCATCATCTTTCAACCTGAAATCAGAAAATTTCTGCTGGTGCTTGGCAAGAAAACACCTCTGAGTAAGGATAGCTTCCTGACCAAGTTATTCCTGCCTGATAAGTTTAAGAGTTATAAAGATGAAGAGAATATCATCAATGAAATTATCACTGCGGTGAGCCGTATGATGAGCACAAATACGGGCGCATTGATCGTAGTGGCTACCACCTACCGTCTGAAATTTGACACTGCCTCCAGTATTCCTATTGATGCTAATGTGAGCGCCAAGCTGATAGAATCGATTTTCAATAAACATAGTCCGTTGCATGATGGCGCGCTGATCATTGTAAGTAATAAAATGCTTGCTGCCAAGGTGATACTGCCAGTATCGGAAAATCCTGACCTGCCAACACGGGTAGGATTAAGACATCGTTCTGCAGTGGGTATCACAGAGCATAGCGATAACCTGGCTATTATTGTATCGGAAGAAAGAGGTACTGTTTCCTATGCGCAGGATGGCAACCTTACCCAGGATGTATCGCTGGAAGACCTGAAGGTGAAGCTCTATGAAGTATTGATAGATGTGTATGCTTAAGCTGATATCTGTCAGATCTGGTTTAGTGAATAAGCAGTAACTTTGTACAAACGATAGGAAGGCATGGATCATGGCATCATATTATTTGACGGGATCTGTAACTTTTGTAATTCTTCGGTGAATTATGTGATCCGTCATGACAGCAAGGGCTACTTCCGGTTTGCGGCATTACAATCGGCTGCAGCGGCTGACTTAGCAGCTAAATATGGATTTACCACCCTTGATATGGGAACATTTATATTGATAGAGAACGGACATGTATACACGAAGAGTACGGCTGCTTTAAGAGTGGCAGCAAAACTTAACTTTCCTGTCCGGTTACTATATTTGTTTATTGTGGTACCTTCGTTTATCCGTGATCGTGTGTATGATTTGGTGGCGAGAAACAGGTACAGATGGGCGGGTAAAAATCCGGTATGCATGGTACCGACGGCGGCAGTACGTAGCCGTTTTATAAATTAGGACTGTATTAGACTTTATAACAAAAGAAAAGTCCCGGTGTATACCGGGACTTTTCTCATTTATGGTAAGAAAGATTATTTCTTAACAGGAGCTGGTGCTGGAGCTACTGGAGCAGCAGGAGCCGGAGCGCCTGGCTTAACGTCTACCAGTTGAACTTCAAATACCAGTACTGAGTTACCAGGGATTGCAGGAGGTGAACCTTGCAGTCCGTAAGCCAGTGTAGAAGGAATAACGAGGGTAGCTTTACTACCTTTTTTCAGCTGAGACAGACCAGCATCCCAACCTTTGATCACGAAACCACGACCGATAGGGAATTTGATTGGTTCCAGCGGCATACCTGGGCGCAGGGTAGAATCCTGGCTTGAATCGAACACTTTACCGGAAGTCAGTTTACCAGTGTAGTGAACGAAAACGGTATCACCTGGGTTTGGAGTAGCACCAGTACCTTCTTCTTTTACAGCCACATAAACGCCTTCTGCATTTTTAGTAGCGTTGATTTTGTTTTTCTCCAGGTATTCTTTGATGATTTTTTCATCTTTCTCTTTCTGAGCAGCAGTAGAGAATTTGCTGTCTACCTGGAAAGTGATTTTCAGCTTGTCGCCTTTTTTACCAAAAGGAGGACGTTGCATTGGAGGTAATGAATCCCAAGGAATAATAAAGGTAGCGCTATCGCCTTCATGGAGCAGGGCGATGCCTTCCATGAGGTCGAATTTGTCCATTGGTTTAGAAACCAGTACTGGAATAGGCGCACCCACTATCTGACGGGAAGAACCCAGCAAAGAGTCGTTGATTTTCTGGGTCACGTTTACCAGAGCGGTATCACCGATTTTCAGCTGAGCGCCACTACCGGCTTTGTGCACGATATATTCAATACCGCTTGGTGTTTTTTTCACACCTGTACCGCAGCTGGCGGCGAACAGGCCCAGTGCCGCGACTAATAAATAATTGTTTTTTTTCATTTGACTGTATTAGTAGGTTGAAGTACTATCTATCGGGTAAGTTATTGTAATTGTTCTTCATTTTCCTCAATAGCCTTAAGAAATCTTTCCACAGTTTTCTCCAGGGAGTCTGAACTGCGGCCTCCTGAGGCATTGAAGTGGCCACCACCGTCGAAATATTTGCGGGCGAAGGTATTCACATCAAAGTTGCCTTTTGAGCGGAAAGAGAGTTTTACCTCTACGTTACGGTCTATTATCAGGGCAGCTAATTTAATACCTTGAATGGAAAGCAGGAAATTTACCAGGCCTTCGGTATCACCGGTCATCAGGTCGAAGCGTTTCAGGTCTGAATAAGGGATGGCCAGCATGGCGGTGTTGTATTCGTAGTAAACCTCCATGCGGTTGAGCAGACTATGGCCCAGGAATCGCAGGCGGTTTTCCAGGAAGTTATCGTAGATATTCTGGTGGATAACTTCGTGTTTCAGTCCGCGGTCCATCAGATCGGCGACCATGCGATGAACGCGGGCGCTGGTGGAGGCGAAACGGAAAGATCCGGTATCTGTTACAGTACCTGCGTAGATGCAGGAGGCGATATCCAGGTTAATGTACTTCTCCTCTCCCATTTTGTAGATGGTTTCATATACTAGCTGTGCAGTAGAACTGGCAGTAGTATCGCTGACACCATAGTTAAACGTGGGCTGTGGTTCCAGGTGATGATCGATCAGAATGGTGGTACAGTTCAGCTTTTCCAGGTACGGCGCCAGGTTTTTGGTGCGGTAAAAGGCATTAAAGTCCAGGCAGAAGAGTAAATCAATACCTTCCAGGGCCTGCATAGCTTTGTCCTGCGATGATTCAAAATCGACTACCAGGTCAGCGGCCGGCATCCATTTCAGGAAGTCGGGGAAGTTGGTCGGAGATATTACAGTCACATCGTGGCCTTTCTGAATCAGGTAATGGTACATCGCTAATGACGATCCCATGGCGTCGGCATCAGGTTTTTGATGCATGGTAATGACCACTTTTTTAGGGCTTTCCAGTAAAGGCTTAATTTCCTCAATCGGCTTCATTCAACTGTAATATTGTTAATTTATAAGTCTGTGTTCTTAACAGAAAATGAAGTGCGAAGTTCTTTAATTGGTGCAGAATTTCAAAATTTTTTACCGCTAAAGAAAATGTAATTACTTTTGCGGCCTAAATCAGTAATCCGGAATTAAAAAACTATGGGTAACAGAACATTTACAATGATCAAGCCTGATGCAGTTGCAAACGGGCATATTGGCGGTATCCTGAACATGATTAACGAAGCAGGTTTCCGTATTGTAGCTATGAAAATGACGCAGTTATCAGCTGCAAAAGCTGGTGAATTCTATGCTGTTCACAAAGAAAGACCTTTCTATGGTGAGCTGGTTGAGTTCATGAGTAGCGGTCATATTGTTGCTGCCATCCTTGAAAAAGACAATGCAGTTGAAGACTTCCGCAAACTGATCGGTGCTACTAACCCTGCTAACGCAGAAGAAGGTACTATCCGTAAGAAGTATGCTGAATCAATCGGTCGTAACGCCGTTCATGGTTCTGATTCTGACGAAAATGCTCAGATCGAAGGAGATTTCTTCTTCAGTGGTCTGGAGAAATTCTAATCTGTACTTACAGATTATACCATATAGCCGGGGCTGTCAGCCCCGACTTTTTTTTATATGTAGATGAGGGAAAAGAATTAAGCTTAATGTAGATACAAGTAATTGATCTACAATAAATAATATCATTTTATCTAAAGTAAAACTATAAATAAAGGGGGATTTGCACTTATATATAATTAATAAAATAAATATCTTCACACAAAACTCAATCTTTTAAGCCTTTCACAGACATAAAAAGGTTTTTCCTGGTTAAATATCTAATACATTAAATTATTGATTACAAACAGTATACAATCATCTATCTAAACAAATACTCTAAATAAAAGGTATACATTACTTTTTTTCTACATGGCATTGAGGTTTTTTCAATAAAAGATATCATAACTTAAATAACGCTACATCGGCTCCCAAAACGGAGGGTAACAACTTTACTGTCCTGTTGGCTCTAACGGGAACGCCTGTACTATTATTAAAAATAGACAATCCTGCGCAGCTCTTTTCAACTTCGCAAAAATTTAGGCATTATCAAATGAGAAACGATTTAGCATTTGAAAAATGCACTTAACTTGCCACAATGTGGGAATCATTCCGAAAATTATTCAAAGGCTATCTGCAATTGGAGCGATCATTATCCTCCAACTCTATTGAAGCATATCTACGCGATGTCGAAAAACTAGAACAATACCTCCAGACAAATGGCAAAGAGAAACTTCGCCCCCAGGACATCACCCTAAACGACCTTCAGGATTGTGTGCAATGGATTGCTAAACTAGGCATGACACCTGCATCACAAGCTCGTACTATCTCCGGTATCAAAGCATTTTATAAATTCCTGCTATTGGAAGATATGGCAAAAGAAGATCCTTCTCAGCTACTGGAAGCACCCAAACTGCAACGCAAACTTCCAGATGTATTGTCATTCGAAGAAATAGAATTGCTCATCTCCCAAATAAAGATGGACACGCCAGAAGGCCATCGAAACAGGGCCATACTGGAAACAATGTACAGCTGCGGATTACGTGTAAGCGAGGTGATTTCCCTGCAGATAACACAACTGCATATGGATGTTGGATTTATTCGTGTTGTCGGGAAAGGTAATAAAGAAAGACTGGTGCCCATTGGAAAGGAAGCCATGAAACAAATCGACATGTACCGGCGGAATATTCGTATACACATGCCCGTTAAATATGGAGAAGAAGATACTTTATTCCTCAACCGTAGAGGTGGTGCTCTGAGCAGGGTCATGATTTTCCTTGTCATTAAGGAACTTGCCAAAGAAGCTGGTATACATAAAAACGTATCTCCACATACTTTCCGTCACTCCTTTGCCACTCACCTCGTAGAAGGTGGTGCAGATCTTCGTGCTGTACAGGAGATGCTCGGACATGAAAGCATCACTACTACAGAAATTTATACCCACCTGGACCGGGAATATCTCCGTGATACACTGTCAAGGTTCCATCCCAGATTTTAAAAGCAAGTCCGGTTAAAAAGCAGGATATACTTTTTAACCGGACTTACAGGATTTATCGAACATTAACTGGCTGCATTATTTCTCGGCCATCGGCTCCTTGCTGGATACCATACCATGATGCATGGTGGTAGACAAGGGTTTCAGCGTACCCTTTTTGTTATCGCCGAATGCTTTTACGGCATTTAGCCAGAGTGCGATCTGCCTGGTGGCACGGATAATTATTCCTGGTTTGAAAATAATATCGAGTCTGGCGCATGGTCCAATATCCTGACGGTCTGGTGCCATAGCATGAATTTCCTCTTCTTCCCATACCAGCTGATCATGTTTATAAACTTTGAAATAAACATCAGGACCCATATTCCGCCTACCTTCCTTTACCAGTTGTAATCGGCCTGCGTATAGGTCGCGACGTGAAAAGTGCATGATATACCTACCAAAAGGATTGCTGTATGTTTCTGCTATTTTTTTATCTGTAAGTGCGTTGTAGGCTGCGATACGCATACCTGGTTGCACAACGCCGGTGGTATGTTTTACGATACCGGTAATTACCCATGCACCTGCGCCACGATAGATTTCAGCCCAAATATCTGCAGGGATAACATAAGCATAGGCAGCAACATATCCTGCCTGCTGTTTTTTCCAATGAGGTACCAGTGTGCTCAGGTGATAATTTCTGGATTGCAGGTTACCGGTTTTACCAGGCATTTGGTCCAGACAGAGATCTATTTCAAGAGCTTCCGTAAATAAATGTGCTTGCTCCCAGCTGAGACGGAAGTTACCGCGTTCGTCCAGTGTAGTTTCTGCGAGTAGGCGATCCGCCTTCATCAGCACTTCTCTCGCTGATAGCGGCCTTAATTGATTAAAAATGCCTTTCACCACTGTCAGATGTTCATCCTGGAATTTATTTTCCGGGAGATATATCCTGATCCTTGCATTAGCCAGCGGCTCAATACAATCATCACAGATCAGCGCCGAGATATTGCCAATTAATAGGTAGCTCATAGTTTAATTTTTAGGTTTGGGGTCAACGGGATTATTATTCTTTCGTTTCAGGGAACAGATTATATGCTGCATGCTTACCAGTTAGAACAAACATGGTAGAAAGGCCTGCCCTAATGTGGCTTTTATAAAAATGATAAAATAGAATAGTTCCTTTCGGTCGATATTACAAAGGAATAAAAGTTATTGGTACAAGGCAAGCGTTGAAAAACTGAAAATCAGCATGCGTATAAATACGCATTTTTAAGTATTTGTGCCATCATAACAAGAAAAAAAGCGCAGTGGCATATACCTTCAAACTAGCTACAGCAGGCAGTATACAAGCAAAAAAACACAGCTTATAATCAAAAAATAATCAGTAATGTATCTTGGTAGAGAGAAAAATAATAATAATTTTACCACATACTTTATCCTAAATCAGTAACCTTTAAATTTAGCACGTATGAGCGAAAATCAACGCCCATCTATCACACAAGCTGGAAATTTTATTTCCATGGATAGAATGAACACGCTGTTAGACAACTATGCAAAAGACCATGGTGATCAGAAAGCACCTGATTTTGTAAAAGCCATGTGTTTCTCTAAAGACAAAGTCTTAGAGTTACTTGCCCAGGAAAATGCAGCTGGTCTTCGTATTTATTATGGCATGCATTTCAACGATGAGAATCTGAAAGAAAAGAAAATGGTTTTAGTTGCAACAGACGCTAACGGTGTCGATATTCTCCCACCCGGGGTTACCAGCGACGATCTGATTCAATCAAAAAATGGTCAAGGATTAATTCTCGATGAAGGCGTACCTTGCCCTACTTACTGCGGTAATAATGATCCGGGCAGCGTTCAACCTTGATTTAATCCCATAAAGCATTAAAAAGAAAATCTACTAGTGGGAACGACAACAATGCTCGGAGCTTTGTTTAGTATGATGGGGATCGAACTGTTGGTTCTGATCCCCTTCTTACTTAAATATAATAAACTAGACCCTTCCTCAAAGTGGATGTTTTATTACATCCTTACTTCTTTGATATTTTCCAGTGGCTCATGGGTGCTAATGAAACTTTTTGGTAATAACATGTGGTTCTTTAACCTCATGCACTTTCTTCAATTTGTAATCCTTTCCTTTTTTTATCTTACCTGTATACAGTCACCCAGACTGCGGTATATAATCATGTGGCTGCCTTTAGTGATGCTATTAATTTTTTCGGTAGACTTTATAGGCTTTGAAGGCAGGCAATACTACGATTCTATCTCTACTGGAATAAAGTCTGGTCTGATGATTTTCTATGCCATAAGCCTATTCCTTCAACAACTTGGAGATAAATCTCTTGTTGAGCGTTCTATTTATATCAATTCTCTGCCAAGTTTCTGGTATAATTCAGGATTGTTCCTTTACTTTTGCACAACTATCCTTTTTTCTATCAGCATGAACCTCCTTCAAAAATATACACCTGCAACCAAAGCACTCCAATCAGAGTTTTACCAGGCTGTATTAACCTTGTACTCAATGAACTTCATTGTTGGATCTATGTCCATGATTCTGTATTATATTGGTCTAACAAAAACAAAATATTTGCAGTATGCGGATAGTTGATATCATCATTATCGGGAGTGTCATTATGCTGGTTCTCGCCGTAGTGGTAATTCTCCTTGTAATGTTACAACAGAAACAAGTTATCCAGCATAAATTAATTATTCGGGACAAAGATCTGCAGCTTCAACAGGAACGACTGGTAGCTGTATTGGAAGGACAAGAACAGGAAAGGAAGAGAATTGCAGAAGATCTCCATGACGAGGTGGGTGCGCAGCTGTCGGCACTCAAGTTGACAATCGGCGGGTTACAACCATTATTAAAAACAGGAAATGGAGAGACTGAGCGATTAAAAGAAACCAAAGACTTCACAGATACCATCATTCAACAGTTGCGATATATATCCCAGAGTCTCCATCCACAAGCACTCGAAAACCTTGGGTTGGTGCACGCATTGGATTCCTTTTGTAATCTGATGAATAAGAATAAGCAGGTAAAAATAACTTTTGTAGCCCCGGATGATTCTTTCCAGGTTGATAAAAGTAAAGCCTTGCATGCTTACCGGGTGGTCCAGGAGCTGATTAATAACATTATAAAACACGCACAAGCTAGTGAAGTAATTGTGTCTTATTCAAATACCCTATCATTGCTTACTATCGATGTAGCAGACAATGGAAATGGTAAGCTACTCGAGACCCTGGATGTTTCCCGGCAAAAAGTCAACAGCCTCGGACTAAAAAATATAGAAAGCCGATTAAACATCATAGGTGGGGCAATATCCTTTAACAAACGAAGCCCTCAAGGTACCGTTGCCCGAATACAAGTAGAACATTATCAAGCCATTGAGCAGAAATAGTGCTTACTTATTTAGTTTTATTCTTAAATTGCCGTCCGGTAGGATAAAAATGGTATTATCATTTTCATCCTACCGGAAGCCGATTTATACACAATTTTATCCTATATTAATAAGTAATTCTCTATAAACTGTCCTCCAATGACACACCATATCAAAGTGGCAATTGCCGATGATCATAAGATCTTCCGCAGTGGAGTCATTAACACTCTTATACCTTACGAAAATATCAGCGTTATCTTTGAGGCAGAAGATGGTCAACATCTGCTTGATATCATGGAAACACAGCAGCCCGATGTCATCCTCATGGACCTTAAAATGCCCAACATGGATGGTATTGAAGCTACTGTCAAAGTGAAAGCGAAATTCCCGGACGTAAGAGTGATCATTCTAACCATGTATGAAGATGATAACTTCATAGTACACCTGGTGGAAAACGGCGCTAATGCTTATCTGCTCAAAAATGCCGAACCGGAAGAAATTTACGAAGCTATCTGCACTACCTATGATAAAGGGTTTTATTTCAATGAGAATGTAAACCTGGCCTTACTCAAAAAAGTCCTGCACAAGACCAAACAACAAATCAAGCCTACGCTTAAAAATGAAGTCCAGCTCAACGACCGTGAACTGGAAGTACTGAAGCTAATTTGTAACGAGTTCACTACCCAGGAAATCTCTGAGAAAGTATTCCTCAGTCCACGAACAGTGGAAGGTATACGCCAGAAATTACTGGAGAAACTGAATGTAAAAAACAGTGTCGGTATTGTTCTTTATGCATTCAGAAACGGCCTGATAGAGTAATATCGTAATTATACGCCACCAATTTTCTCTACATAAATCATGAAAAATCTGAAAACTTTTGTTGCAGCAAGCAGCTGCGCATTTTTACTGTATGCTGGCGCATCTATGGCTCAAGGCGTGAAAGTACCTGCTCCAAGCCCTACTCAAACCATTAAACAGGAATTTGCTTTATCCAGTGTGGAAATAGATTATTCCCGTCCTAATGCAAAAGGCCGCGTTATCATGGGTGACCTCGTTCCTTATAACAAAGTATGGAGGACCGGCGCCAATAAAGCAACCACTATCACCTTCGGTGAAGATGTAAAATTTGGCGACGTTGCTGTAAAAGCTGGTAAATATGGTCTGCTCACTATCCCTGGCCAACAGAAATGGACTGTGATCCTCACCACCAGCCTGGATGTTACCAAACCAGCGGATTACAAACAAGAGAATGATGTTGCGCGTGTAACTGTGACGCCTCAACGTAGTGCTACAGCGCTCCAAAGCTTCACCATCGGCTTTGATAACATCAAATATAATTCAATGGTACTGACCCTGGCCTGGGACAAAACCGTAGTTCCTGTAACCATCACCGCTGATGTAGACAAAAAAATTGAAGCGGACCTGGATGCAGCATTACAGTCAGACAAAAAACCTTATTTCCAGGCAGCACTCTACTATGCTGATCTCAATACCAACCTGAAAAAAGCGGTTGAATATATCGATAAAGCAGCAGAGCAGAATTCAGATGCTTTCTATATCATCTACCAGAAGGCACGTATCCACTCCCTGGTAAAAGATAATGCCACTGCTAAAGCAGCAGCACTGAAGTCGCTGGAACTTTCAAAAGCAGCTAAAAGTGATGACTATATTGCACTGAACAACAAACTGCTGGCAACCCTGAAATAAGACTTGCTACTATAAAAAAGAGGAACCATGCACCTACGCTGGTTCCTCTTTTTTTTGGAAATACATTCCTCCGGATTCATCTAAATTAAACAATCGTTATCCTGTTATTTAATCTGAAATCCCCCTCTATCTGGCCATAGTGCGTCAAATCATAGGTAGTAGAATTTGCATGCTCGCCCATTGCAATGATGTAGTGATTACGGTCTTTCTCATACCAAAATAGCGTAATACTACTCCGACCAATCTTACCTGCTGAAGCATGGAGGACAGGATAGCCATTAAAAGTCTTACTTCCGGTAGCTGATCCTCTCCCATCTGCCACATCATTAAGCGCCTGACTTAAATTGGCATACAACTCCCTGTCAATATAAGTTTTCAGCTCTGCCTGCATTTCAAACTGGTTCATCTCTCCAGTTTGATTGACGTTGTCGTAAATCCTAATAAATTTGTCTGCCATTGTTTTTAATTTTAAAGTTTGGTTGAAAAAGATAATTATGATTATATATGTCCCAAGGAAAGCGACTGCTTTCACTGGCGATGAATACATTTTTGTAGTTGACATTAAGCTTGTGCGGCCATAATTTGAAGCAAACGCTCTCCCTCACATCACGTATTTGTGAGGTGTGTTCCTTCTTTTGCAGGCAACAACGGCTCACCACATCACGAAAATGTGATGATGCCGTTGTTGTCAGTAACAATAAAATCTTTATTATTTGACTAGGAAAGCTTTATTGTCTTCTTTAACTTGAAGTCGCCTTCCGTTTGGCCATAGTGTGCCAGGTAATAAGTAGTGGAAGTTGTATGCTCTCCCATTGCAATGATGTAATGGTCTTTCTCTTTATCTCTGGGTTTATCGTACCAAAACAAGGATATACTGGCGTTAGCGCCTATTTTACCAGAGGAAGCATGAAGCACAGGAAAATTTTCGGTGCCATGAGGATAGGTATAAGGCTGAGTTGCTTTTCCCTTTCCATCTGCTACATCATTAAGCGCCTGGCTTAAATTACCAAAGCTTTCTTTATTGATATATCCTTCCAGCTCTTTTTTCATTTCAGCCTGCGTCATTGGTTTGCTGTACTGGTTATTTTTAGAGATAAGAATGAACATGTTTGCCATTGCTCTTAAATTTTAGGGGTTCGGTTAATTGAGGAAAATAATGGGGTAGTAAGTTAAAATACGGATGCTTCCTTAAATGGTAATGGTTGCATTTTTCTTGAAATCACCGGCAGGTTGGCCGTAGTCCGTTAATTTGTAAGAAGAGGCCGCAACATGCTCGCCCATCGCGAAGATGTGGTGGTTGCCACCGTTGTCATAGAAAAACAACGATACGCTTTTGACACCGATAACACCAGAGGAAGCATGCAGCACCGGGAAGTTGTTGAACTTATACTTTCCAGTAGGCTTGCCCTTTCCACCGGTGACATCGTTCAAAGCTTGTTTTAAATTAGCTATGCGATCAGCAGTGATCAGGTTTCCGAGATAACTTTCGGCTTGTGCCTGATTCATGGGTTGAGTGGAAGTACCATCACTCTTAATGATGACAATTTGATTGGCCATTTTGATGAAGTTTTAGGAATTGGTTAATTTGAGTAAATACATGATAAGACAAGGAACAATGCTGACCGCTCGATGGTTCACCTACCCTTTATGTTATTTACAATCCAAAACTAACCCTTCTTAGGATCCCTGACTATTTCATCATATTTCAATTTAGCAGGAATAAAAGACTGTATAACTAAAGCAATAAGCAATACCAATATGCAACCGATAGCATTTAACCAGAGGAAACTTACTTTTTCCATCCAGAATAAAACTAATACCATGACCTGCGAAATAATAGCAGCGTAAAATGTAGCTGTGCCGCCTATACGCTTCAGGTAAAATGCCACCAGGAAGATGCCTAATGTGACGCCATAAAACCAGGAGCCTAGAACGTTTACCACCTCAATCAAACTTCCGAGGCCACTTGCAAACTGAGCTACTGCAATGCAGAACAAACCCCAAATCAGCGTCCATACCCTCGACATACGCAGGTATTTCTCCGGCGTCTCTTCTGACTTATACAAACGCTTATAGACATCAATAATGGTAGTAGAAGCCAAAGAATTCAAGGCCGCAGCGATGCTGCCCCAGGCAGCAAGGAATATGATTGCTATGAGCAGGCCCACCAAACCTTTGGGCAAACTGTTAACCACAAAGTGAAGGAATATATAGTTAGTGTCGTTGGCATCTCCACCAGGATCAGCATTTTTTATCAGCATTACTGCTTCAGAACGTACATGCTGGGCCTGTGCTTCTGTGGCCTGTAACGCTTGCTGTGCAGTAGCAATACTGCTCTCCTCTCCTTTTTCCAATGCTGTTGCCAGTTGCTTTACCTGGCGTTGTTTGACAGTGCTCAGCTCTTCAAACTTGCCTTCCAGCTGGCGTAAAGCAGGCCCTTGAGCTGTTTCGTGTACCCGTGCCAGTTGTGCCTCATTAAAAAATAACGGTGCTCTGAAATACAAATAGAAAACAAATACCAATGCGCCTATCAGCAAAATGAGAAACTGCATAGGAATCTTTACCAGACCATTCATCAGCAAGCCTAAACGACTTTCTTTAACGGATTTGGCGGTAAGATAACGGCCTACCTGCGACTGATCGGTTCCAAAGTAAGATAGCGCCAGGAAAAAACCTCCTATCAAGCCACTCCAGATATTATATTTATCATTCCAATCAAACTTCGTAACGATTACATTCAGCTTATTCATCTTACCAGATACCTGTAATGCTTCTTTAAAGCCTATATCCGGAGGTAACAAGTGAATCACCATCCAGCCTGCCAGAAACATGCCTGCAAAGATCACTGCCAGCTGCAACGTCTGTGTGTAGCTCACTGCCCTGGTACCACCAGCTACTGTGTAGATAATTAGTAAGCCTCCCATAATCAGGTTGGTCCAGTAAAGATTCCAGCCTAATAAAGAGGATAAAATAATGCTAGGCGCACAAATACTGATACCGGTGGATAATCCGCGTTGAATGAGAAACAATGCGGCAGTGAGTGTTCGTGTTTTCAGGTCGAAGCGTTGCTCCAGGAACTCGTACGCCGTATATACTTTCAGTTTATGAAAGATGGGTACAAAGGTGATGCAGAGTACCACCATGGCTAGTGGCAAGCCAAAGTAATATTGTACAAAACGCATCCCGTCGGTATAAGCCTGGCCGGGTGCCGAAATAAAAGTAATGGCACTTGCCTGTGTACCTATTATAGAAAGCAATACAATATACCAGGGCATAGACTGATTGCCCAGGAAATAACTTTCCATATTTTGTTTACCACGGCTCTTCCAAATGCCATATACCACAATAATGGTTAGCGTGGCAACCAGTACGATCCAGTCTAATGAACTCATGAAAATGTTTTGGTGAATACATAGAAAAGCACAATCAGTAAGGCTAACCAGCCTATTACCAATATGTACCAATATTTCCAGGATGGAAATAATGGTGGCTTTTCTTCCTCCATATTTTGTGACATGGAAAGGTAGAATTACAGGTCCTTAAATATTTTAAATGCGCTTGCCAGCAGCTGATCAGTCGTGCGTGCTTTTACTCCACATACTACCGGTCAGCAGACCAAGTCCTATGCCTATCAGCAATCCAATATGTATGCGCTTTATTTCAAACCCGATTACAAGGCCGAGTACAATACACATGATGGCTGCTATGCGCAGTCTTGGTCTGTTTTGCTTTACATACTTATCCTTACTCATATATTCCTGCTATCACTTTTTTGCTGAAATCAAATTCACAAACAGCCTGTATGCACCTGGTACACCCGCAGGCAGCTGTCTAAAGAAAGACAAAGATGTATATACATATCTGCCTTTGCCATAGCTAGCCACTAATGTAGAACCATCCAATGGCGATTCTCCCTTATCGTGCATGGCAAATAATTTATCATAAGCTTTGTCTGCCCCTGAGGTATAATACAGTCCCAACTCCTGGACCCAACCGCTAAAGTCTGAAGGTACAATGGCGTTAGGATATTGTAATACTGGATCTTTAGGGTTCAGGAACTCGACCTTTGCATGTTCATCTGTAACCCTGTCGCGGGAAAGACTGAAAGGAAAAGGCCCGAGATCTGTCATTACCAGCGGCGAATTTACGTTGTATTGCACCAAATAAGTCCCCCCATTTTTCACGTACTCCATCAGATGCGGTTGCCAGAACTTCATACGTGGGATGGTATTATAGGCACGAACTCCAGCAATAATAGCATCATATCTGGAGAGGTCTCCATACATGATATCTTTTTCTGTCAGTTCAGTAACGTTATATCCAACCTGACGCAACGAGGCGGCTACCAGGTCACCGGCGCCAGGAATATATCCCAGGTTGTTACCATTATGCTTCAGCGCTACGGTAACGAGTCGGGCCTGTGCTGGCGGGAAAAGCGTGATTACCGGAATATGATCGTAGCTGATACGTTGTAACCCATCCGTATAGGCTTTACCGTTATAGGTCATAGCTACGCTAAAGGTATCAACCCGGTTATTATTTTCTGCTTTTATTGGTTTGATGGAGAAATGAAATTCTTTCTCATCATTTTTCTGATCGAAATTATAAGTGATAGTAGCAGGAGTTGAAGTAAAGCCTGGAGGCAGTTTCAATGAAAGCTCTCCGTTCACATGATCCGTCATCGCCTGCATTTTAACGGCTACATCCTGTGAGTTGTTGCCGGTAAAAATAAATACCTGGTTGGTAAGGTTACCAATTACAGGGGGAGCTATTACCAGTGGCTCATATAGCTCACCTTTCACCGGGTCAGTAAATTTATATTGGAATGGACGTTGGATGATGAAATCCTGTCCACCTATTTGCAGTTGAATGCTGGCCTGTAAAGCGGGGGTATTCTCGGGATTACCTACCAGCAATGGATTTTCAATGTTGTAGGTGCCGAGAGGATGTGCGCCAATCAGCCAGTATGGTTGTGAAACTGGGATATTCGCAGGTACGTCCAGCGTAGTATTTAAGTTATAGAGATTATTAAATGGTAATTGTTGACCTACATTATTGTCTCCTTTGCCAGGCAGGGTAATATTTTTAAGCGTTACCGGAATATTGCCGCGATTGATCACCTGAACACTAGCGGTCATCGGGCGCCCTGGCACCACTACGGGATTATTGCTATAGGCTTCTGCCCAGATACCGGCACAAGCTAGTATCAGCTGTTCGGTTTCTTTTAGTTTCTGATTTTTCCAGTAACCTTCCGGCAGTTGTTGTATGGCTTTGCGTACTTCCAGCAGTGCAGGCACAGAAGCAGCGGGATTATCCATGTTATAGGAGGCAATAACTTTATCAACTAGGGCGCCAATAGCGCTGCCTTGTGGAAGACGGTTCCAGGATTGGTCTACACCATCGAGGAGACTTTGCACCGGACTGTTACCTTTTATGGTCAGGAAATATTCCAGGGCAGATCCACGCGATGCAGGTACACCAAAGCCCTGACTTTTGTGTTGGGAGCGACTTTCAGCTGCTATTTCACCAAAACCCTTACCGAGTAATGGATTATAAACGCCTACGTCAATCTTGAACTGATCTTCAGCAGTAGTATTGTTGCCACCAAAACTAAAAGTATTCCACAGGAGTCGTTTTGCCTGCCATGGCTTTACATATGCCAGCTGTTCGGGCGCATAATTTGGATCAGCGGCCAGGTCGAAAGCTTTGGCAGCAATCATTGCAGAGGCAGTGTGGTGGCCATGTCCAGCACGACTATCCGCCGGAAAGCGGCAGATAATCACGTCCGGTTGGAACTTGCGGATTACCCAAACAGCATCACGGATGATTTTAGCGGAATCCCAGATGCTGAAGGTTTCTTCAGGGTTCTTGGAAAAGCCGAAGTCCTGTGCCCGGGTAAAAAATTGTTCGGCACCGTCTATACGACGAGCAGCGAGCAATTCCTGGGTACGGATAAGGCCCAGCAGTTCTCCTTGTTCATTACCAACCAGGTTTTGGCCTCCATCGCCTCTTGTCAGGGAGAGGTAGCCGGTACGGTATAATTTTTCTTTCGCAAGATATCCAAGCAAACGTGTATTCTCATCATCAGGATGAGCGGCAAAATAGAGCACACTACCGAGGGTATCCAGTTTTTTGAGCTGCAGTTTAATATCAGCAGCGTTCCAGACAGGTGAAGGCTGGCAAAAGGCCTGGGAGCTGTTCAGCAACAGCAGCAACGTCAGTGCGGTATAGATTCTTTGAAACATGTAAGACTGCGAGATTTACGGATCTTCAAAAATAATAATTAATAGAGGCTGTCCAAAGGAAAAAGGTTGAACGGCACAGAAGCGGTATATTATTTCTTGAACATGAAATAAACTGCTCCTATTAGCAGCGTAAAAGATACCAGGTAATTCCAGCGCAGTGGTTCTTTCAGGAAGAAGATGGCAAATAAACTGAAGATGGTAAGGGTGATTACTTCCTGGATAGTTTTCAGCTGAAAGCCGCTCCAGCCTTCCATGTATCCCAGGCGGTTGGCGGGCACCATAAAGCAATATTCAAAGAAGGCGATGCCCCAGCTCATAAGGATAACTTTCCAAAGGGCAGTTTCAGTGTGTTTTAGATGCCCGTACCAGGCATATGTCATGAAGGAGTTGGAGACAATCAGTAATAATATGGTGCGCATTGTACAAATTTACAGCTACGAATATACAGGGTAAATTGCTGTAAAAGAAAGAGGCCATTCCAAGAATAGAATAGCCTCATGGATCAAACCAATAGGGTCCTCAGTTAGGATGAGTGTGTTGTTGGTTGCTAGTATTTTAAATATTATTGTTCGAGTTTGATTTCACCGATATCGGTTACTTTACCATCTTCCACTTTCACATCTTTTACGATGGCGCTTTTGTATGGTTGTTTGCCTACTACGGTGATTACATAGTTACCTGCTTTAGCACCAGGGATAGTAAAAGTACCCTGAGATACAGCAGCTTTGAGTTTACCTTCTGCATTTACCGCTTCTACTTCGGTAGCTCCGTCTGCGGGAGTGATTTTACCGGTGATTGATCCGGCTTCTGCCGCGCGGAGAGAATCAGTACCTTTGAGCGAATCGAGCCTAACGCTGATGTGTGTACGCATTGCTGCAGTATCTAACCCAGCTAATGAGTCGGCGCTGATAAATGCTTTGCCAGCTAATGAATCAACGGAAAAAGTTTTCAGACTATCAGCACTTGCCAGTGAATCTGCACTGATTACAGCTATGCTGTCAATAGCTTTTACCGGAGTAGCGTTACCTTTTGAGGCAGACATACCTAAGATCATTGCGGCTAATGCGAACATTCCTGTCATTGTTTTTTTCATGGCATTCAAATTTTGATATGGTTAAAAATAATGATGCTGTCCTACGGCTTTCGTTGTGCATGGTTTTTGTAACTATGCCCTACTTGTTGGCGGCCGTATAATAACAATACACCCGAAACAACACTTACCATTAGTGAAGAAAATGTTAAAGTGAAAAAAACTTTATAATCATCTATCTTCGCATCGGCGGAAACAAAAGATCAGCGCATGTTGCAACTGAGTAATGAAGAAATAGTAAAAGGCATCAGGAATAGAAAGAAAGATGTATTTGAGGCTGTTTTTAAACAGTTCGCCCCTTCTATGTACAATATCGCTGTGCGATATGTAAAAGATGAGGATACCGCCAATGATATGGTACAAGATGTATTCCTCAACTTGTGGAAGAATGCGGAAAACCTTGACGAAAGAGCACCTATTCAACACTATCTGTCCAGAGCCACGGTGAATACCTGTCTGAATTGTATTAAGAAAGAACAGCGAAAGGAGACATATACTAAAGAACAGATGCATGTCGCCACTCCTGCTGAAACAACCCATCAGCTCCTCGAGCATAAGGAATTGGAAACACAATACCGCTATGCATTGGAGAAACTGCCCGATCAGTGTCGTCGCGTATTTGAAATGAGCCGATTTAATGGCTTATCTCCCGCAGAAATATCCGAACAACTCGATATCTCTATTAATACTGTATATGCGCACCTGACTACCGCGCTGAAAAAACTTAGGGTTGTCCTAATTAATAAGCAGTAAATCCGACAGAAAAAAAAAATTTTGAAATAGACTAATGGTAACAAGCCCCCTGGTTGTATTATCAATAAGTAGCCATGAATAGCAAAACCGACATAGATATTGTGATCCGTTACCTGGAGAGTCCGGAGAATGAACAGTACAAGCGACTGCTCAATGACTGGATTCAGCAGGACCCGGCAAATCTCGACATCTTCCTGGATATGAGGGATATGTGGAACGGAGATCCTCTCCCTGCTGCCTCTGCCTTCGATACCCACGGGCAATGGCAAAAACTCAGCACCACACTGGACGAACTACCAGCGAATGCATGTGTTGCAGCGCCAATTACTGCTACAGCACCGCTTTCAGTAGCTTCATCAGAAAAAAATGCTGCCACTACCACTAAAGTAAGAAAGATCCAGGGACGCTATTGGTGGGCCGCTGCCGCTGTAGCAGGCATCGCTGCTACACTCACGCTGCTGGGGCCAGGCAATTATAAAACATATGCCACCCAAATGCAGATAGACAGTGTAAAGCTTCAGGATGGCTCCATGGTATACCTTAACGCCAACACCATCATTAAGGTACCTCGCGATTATGGTAAAAAAGATCGTCAGATCACCATTCAGAAAGGTGAAGCCTTCTTCGACGTCACTAAAAATGATGCGCAACCCTTCGCGGTGGCCGCTCAAAACGTTGACATCAAAGTACTCGGCACCTCCTTCAATGTAAAATCTGCTGATCATGATGTGAAAGTTTTTGTGCAAACAGGTAAAGTTAGCGCCGCATATAAAGGCGCCGACAAAAACGTAATCCTTACCCCTGGCGAGGAAGCTTTATTGGTGCACAACAAATCAGATATCAGTACTACCCTGCATAAAAAATCTAATAATATCCTGGCCTGGAAAACCAGATGCCTCGTATTTGATGAAACACCTTTATCAGATGTAGCCTCTGCCCTGGAAGATTATTACCATGTAAAAGTGACCATTAGCAATCCACAACTCGCGGATGCTAAACTGCTGGCTACTTTCAGGAATCTTCCACTGGATGAAGTACTGGATATCATCAGAAAAGCATTACAAATAAATATTAAACACGAAGATAACCTGGTTCAATTCTACTAATAGCCCTGGTGAAATCTGCCTATGCAGCAAATCATTTCTCAGGCGCTACGCTCAGTTACCAGGTTAAGCCTGTCGTCTGCTACCCTCTTTTTTGTTATCCTGGTATTGGCCGGTGCAAACGCATCTGCCCAATCTTCTATTCCTAAAAATGTTACACTTCAGTATAGAAACGCTTCCCTTAAATCCATCCTAAGGGAAATAGAAAAACAAACAAAATATACGTTCGCACTCTCCTCAGATGAACTGGAAAACCGCAGAGGTATTAGTATTCGCGTTAAAAACGCGCCTCTATCTTCCGTACTTCCACAACTCTTCCCTTCTTCCAAATATAATTTCGAAATAAGGGACGGACAGATTATCGTATTCCCTGTTGGTAGCAACAACAATAACTTACCTCCTCCTGGCAATAACCGTCCGGCAAATCCTAATAAATGGCTGGTGACAGGCATTGTAACGGACGGTATGGAACCGCTCAGCGGCGTTTCTATTCGTGAAATGAGTACGCAGAATGGCGCGGCCACCAATGAATCGGGCCAATTTCAGGTGGAACTGGCATCGGGACAAGCCACGCTGCAAGTATCGTTGATAGGCTTCCAGCCTAAGGAAATCACAGTCCGCGAACGACATAATATCAATATCATCTTACAACCCGATCTCAAAAAACTAAATGAGCTGGTGGTACTAGGATATGGCCTTCAAAAGAGGGCCAATATCACTGGCGCCATTGCACAGGTAGAGGGAAACAGGCTTAAAAGCAGGCCAGTAGCCAATGTAATGGCTGCCCTGCAAGGCACTGCCACCGGCCTGGTGGTAACACGCAGCAACGGCCAACCAGGGAAAGAAGGATTCAATGTACAAGTACGCGGCGTTAGCTCTGGCAGTAGTTCCAATACACCCGTCATTGTAGATGGTGTTCCTGGCTCCCTGGCTGTCTTAAATCCAGATGATATTGAATCTGTATCAATCCTGAAAGATGCTGCCGCTGCGGCCATCTACGGCGCCAGAGGCGCTGGCGGCGTGGTATTAGTAACTACACGCACCGGAAAACCAGGGAAACTCGCCATCGATTTTAATACACTGGCAGGCTTTGAAACACCGATACGCCTCCCTCAGCGCTTATCCTCTGCACAAGACGCCACCATGGCTAATATCGCCGCGGAAAACGCCGGACTTCCAGCACCATGGCAGCCTGCTGAGATTGCAATGATGCAACAAGGCAATAAATACACCATCGATTATAACAACCCTGATTACTACAAATACTATTACAACTACAACCAGTTAGCACTGCTTACCAAAAATAAAACTGCGGTACAGAACTATAATCTCTCCGTAAAAGGTGGCTCCGAGAAGAATCAGTTTACTGCGTCTGTAGGGTATTTCGGGCGACAAGGGCTATTTGCAATCGGGCCCGATAAAACGAATCGCGCCAACGCAAGATTTAGTATCAATAATAAGTTCGATAAACATTTCAGCCTGGAAACCAGGATGTCGTTTGCACAAAGTAAAACACTCTCTCCTTCTCAAATGGTAGAAGGCCCGAATGGCTTGCTGGCTGGTCTTTACAGAGGCCCTGGCTACGTGCCTGTTTTTGTTCCTGGCACCAATAATTATGCTTACGGTGGCGCTCCTGTTTATGCTACACTTAATAGCGGTGGTAACAGAGAAGAAACAAATAATTATATAGATGCAGTATTTACATTAAGGGCCGACAGCCTGGTAAAAGGCCTCGGACTTAGGTTGATCTATAGTCCGCAGTTGCAAACGCTGCGTGATGAGCTAGGCAGACAAACAGTGCCATTGTATAATCGTGTAGGCGTTGCCGGTGCAGTGCAGCCAGATAATATGTTGCAGATAAATAAACTGAATGCAAAAGGTGGAAACCTGCAACTGCTGGCTGATTACGATCTGAAAATAAAAGAGAAAAATGCGATTCATCTGCTGGGAGGTCTTACACAAGAAACATATAATACCACCCAGAATACCACAGCATCCTATGATATCAGTGCAGATGATATAGCGCATAAAGGATTCAGCAATACACCACAACTAGCCAGGGAGCTAGCTATTACGGGTTCTTTAACTTCTCTCTTTGGCAAACTCAATTATAATTATGATAACCGATATTTACTGGAAGCCAATTTAATTGGTGCGCGACTTTACCAGGCTGCTAACTTTTATCCAAGTCTTACCCAATGGAAAGTATTTCCTTCTTTTTCTGCAGGCTGGCGATTAAACAATGAAACCTGGTTTTATGAAGCCTTGCCGTTCTTCAATGAATTTAAAGTACGTTGGTCATGGGGTACTCTGGGTAATGTGAATAGCTGGAATACTATCAGTAATGACGAGCGTTTGCAGACCTTTACATTTACGCCTAACGCACTACAAAAATTCGTATATCATAACCCGTTACCTCAGGCTACAGGTTGGGAAAATATTTCTGCGAATAACATTGGATTGGACATGACCATGTTCAAAGGACAGTTTAGTATTTCAGGAGATTATTTTGTGAGATATAACAGAGAGATGCAGATCCCGATACTGACACCGTCTACCAGCGGCGCCTGGCCACTTGGCTTCCACGAGGGCAGTATGAAATCGCAAGGATGGGAAGTAAATGTTGGCTGGAAAACAAATAACGCTAAAAATGTGAACTGGTATGTAAATGCTAACTTATTTCATAGCAAGAACAGGGTATTACATAACGAAGGCGTAGTACCACAGCCAGGCTGGAACCAGGGCGTTAGTGGATACCCTTACTCTTCTCTTTTCGGTTATCAGGCAGAAGGCTATTTCAAGAATAATACGGAAGTTGCTCAACACGCTTACCAGAGCGCAAATACAGGCGCTGGAGATATTAAGTATAAAGATATTAATGGAGATAATGTGATAGATGGAAAAGACCTGGTTTATCTGGGAAGCACTGACCCGCTTTATTCTTATGGTATAGATGCAGGCATTAGCTGGAAAGGCATTGAACTATCTGTATTCTTCCAGGGGGTAGGCAACCGAAATGTAATGCCGGACCCTCGTTATAATATTCCCTTTTCCAGCGGCTGGCAGGAGCCCTGGAGCATTAACCAGAACTATTGGACTCCAGATCCGGAACACGCCAATGCACTCTTTCCAAGGCTGTATCAGGGCGATGTACAAAACACAGTGCCTAGTAGTCACTGGGTAATGAATGGTGCATATATCCGACTTAAAAACCTCCAGCTAGGCTATAGCTTGCCTGCATCTCTCCTGAAAAAAATTCCGCTAAAGTCAGTGAGAATATATTTCTCTGGCCAGGATTTATGGGAAACCAATAATATGAAGATCAAATATTATGATCCTGAACAAGCTGGCGGTTATAACGGTAACGTCTATCCGTTTTTCCGCTCTTATACACTGGGGCTGAATGCTTCCTTCTAAATAAGTAACTATATAAATAAAAGAAGGGCTTACCTGAAATTGATATCAATTTCAAGTAAGCCCTTTATAATGAGTTTAGCTAGATTTATTTTTTGTTGCCTGCCAGCAGATAGAGCGCGGCCATACGAACAGCGACTCCATTTTCTACCTGGTCGAGGATAATGGATTGTTTGGAGTCTGCGACATCCGAATTCAGCTCCACACCACGATTGATCGGGCCTGGGTGCATGATTACGATTTCCTTTTGCAGACTATCCAGCAATTGCCTGTTGACGCCATAAGCCAGTGAATATTCGCGCAATGAAGAGAACAACGGTGTGTTCTGTCTTTCGAGCTGAATACGTAATACGTTGGCTACATCGCACCAATTGAGGGCTTCACGGATATCGTAGGTAACGTTCACACCTAATGCTGCTTCCAGATATTTAGGAATTAGTGTTGGCGGGCCTACTACGGTTACTTCCGCGCCCAGTTTTTTCAGGCAGTAAATGTTGGAGAGCGCTACACGTGAGTGCATGATATCGCCGCAGATAGCAATCTTTTTACCTTCTACGCTACCGAGGCGTTCCTTGATGGAAAAGGCATCCAACAGGGCCTGGGTGGGATGTTCATTGATACCGTCGCCGGCATTCAGGATAGGCACATCCACGTGTCTGGAAAGAAAATGCGGGGCACCGCTTGCACTGTGACGCATAACGATCACGTCCACTTTCATGGACAAGATATTATGCACTGTATCAATCAGGGTTTCCCCTTTTGATACGGAAGAACCGGAAGCAGAGAAATTAATAGTATCTGCTCCAAGTCTCTTTTCAGCAAGTTCAAAAGAAATGCGCGTGCGTGTAGAATTCTCGAAGAATAAATTGACAATGGTAGTGTCGCGGAGCGTGGGAACTTTTTTAATCGGTCTTTGTAAAACCTCCTTAAACTCCCTGGCTGTTTGAAAAATGAGTTCTATATCCTGACGCTGCAGATCGCGAATTCCGAGTAAGTGTTTTACAGAAAGTGACATTAATGTGCAAATATAAAGGTTGAAATCTGAATTCTGAAATCCGAATTTCTTAATCGACCAAAACTACTTCATCTTTCCCATCTCTCTCATTCCATAACACTCTCACTTTCTGGGAGATGAACGCGTCGATGGTACGTCCTGTATAATCAGGCTGAATAGGAAGCTGACGGCTGAAACGGCGGTCTATCAAGGCCAACAGCTCTACGGCATCAGGTCTTCCGAAATCAAGCATTGCATCCAGCGCCGAACGAATAGTACGGCCGGTATAAAGCACATCGTCTATTAAAACGACTTTTTTATTTTCAATAGAGAAGTCGATGCTTGTTTCACTAGGAACATGCAATTCCTTCCCTTTGTTGAAATCATCTCTGTAAAAAGTGATATCCAGCTTACCGTAATTGATATGTGCATCTGGTAACAGCTGTTTTAACTTCTCATAAATCCTGTCCGACAGAAATACCCCCCTCGGCTGCAAGCCTATCAGTACTGTATTTTCAAACTGGAGGTGATTCTCTATTAACTGGTGACAAAGCCTGTCTATGGTGATAGACAATTGTTTCCCGTTTAGTATCGTCTTCAAAACACTATGTTTTAGACGCCAAAAATAATGATTAATGAGGCAGATAAAAAGAGGTTTTAAAATTTCCTCCATTTTATACTCAACTTATCACTTGATTTTTTGGCATAATATGTGACAAATTCTTCATTCATATAAAACCAAATCTATATCATGTTACTGAAACGCGTTATCCCTGTACTCATGCTCACCGTGGCATTGAGCGCCGTGAAATCACAGGCACAGGAAAAGAAAAATTACATCAGCGGTACTATCGGATTTAATAACTCTAAGCAGGAAGCTAATGGCGATGAAATAAAAAGCAACGACTTCACCATCGCTCCTACCTATGGCCACTACATCAGTAATAAGTTCTCTATTGCGCTCTCTGTTGGCTATTCCCATGGTACAGGTGACCAAAAGTTATCAGGCGCCACTACTAAGAGCGATGGATTTCATGTGAGTCCATTTGTAAGGTTTGAACAACCTATCTGGAGTGATAAACTGTCTGTCTTTAATGATGTAGGACTGATGTACCTTCACAATAAAACCACCGTGGATACGAAGGGTAGTGATCAGCAGGAGTCTTCACTCAATATGAGCATGCTCTTTTACAGGCCAGGATTATTAGTGAATCTGACCAAACGTAGTGCTATCACACTCAGCTTAGGAGAACTGCTCACGGTTGCTCATTCGGTAAACAAGAGTCCTACGGGTAGCACTACCACACAGACCTCCGCTGGTATTCAGTCTGGTTTTGGCATCAACAGCCTCTCTTTCGGTTTCCAATATAAATTCTGATAATTGGTAATGTTTATGCCAACTTTCAGCGTTAAATTGCAGTACAATCATGCAATATGAAATTGATAAAATTCCTATTCATTATGGCTGCATTTTTCCAGTTCTGGAGCCCATCTGCGGATGCCCAGATAAAAGCGGGCGATAAAGTCCCTGAATTCAAATTACAGGACCAGAACGGCAATACCTTTGACATTGCCACTGTCGTTGGCAAGCAGCCTTTGGTAATATACTTTTACCCAAAGGATGAAACCAGTGTATGCACCAAGGAAGCATGTTCTTTCCGCGATTCATACGAAGATTTCAAAAAGTATGGCGCTATGGTAATTGGTATCAGTTCTGATAATGTAGCCAGTCATAAAAGTTTTGCGACGCATCACAATCTTCCATTTACGCTGTTGAGTGATCCTGATCAGAAAGTAAGGAAATTATTCGGTGTTCCTAAAACCTTTGTGATCCCTGGCCGGGTTACTTATATCGTAGATAAGAAAGGCGTAGTTGTACATACATTTAATTCCATGAAAGATGGAGAAAAGCATGTAACAGAATCGCTGGAGGCTTTGAAAAAAATGAACTAATATTAGCCGAAATACAAAAGCCGTTTCTACTGAGTAGAGACGGCTTTTGCTTTTTTATAGCAGATTATTTCTTAGAAGCTTCCAATTTTTTGGGTTGTAGCAATGGCCGCATGATGGTATCATAACGATAGGTAATTGGTGGATTCCAATTGTTAAACGCAATCATATCATACTGTGGCAACGTCGCTTTCAAATAACGAACTGCATTTGCCAATACACCCGGATCAATTATTGCTTTCTTCAGCAGATCCCCTTTTTTCAGGATGGTTCCAGCCCAGGTGGTATCAGCACCTAAAATATAACTGCCTCCATCTGTTGGCATAAATAAATTGCCGTTTGACATAATGTTTGACTGCAGGTTTGGAACCCCCATAAATGCTCCATTTCTATACAAATTAAATCTTGCTGCAACAGGAAATTGCATACCTAACGGTAAGGGGTATACGCTGGTATCTGTAAAATAGGTTTTCAATTTCTCCAGTTCAAGATTTGCATTAGCAGTTACTGGTCTTGCAGTATCCCCATAGTCATAACACTTCAACATTGCACCAGTTACAGGGGGTATGCCATAAGCAGTTCTGTCTTTGAACGCAGCTAAAGTAACTGTAACAGTCAATTGTTTTCCGTATTGATTACCTGTCAGATACTTCAATAATTCCCAATACTTTTCCTTGGTATCGGGCGTCCATTCGCAATCATATTGTATTTCTCTCCCCCACTCTTTTTTTGTTTTTGTTAAGATATTACGGGAGATCGTTTCTGTTTTCTGTATAATATTAAGCGCCAGTGGAAGTATGGAATCAAAAGGAGTTTTTTCCAGTACTGCATTCTCAATATGTATAACTGGAATCAATATAGCATTGCCATAGAAGGAGCTATCACTGTACTCGTACATGTATACCGGCATTGGCACAGCCGCGTTGTATGTAGCATTCCATGTGACATCAAAATAGCGCAGGTAAAGACTTCCGAAGCTATCAATAGGTAATTTGGCTTTTTGTGTGAGCGGAAAATATACCTGGTCCCAGAAATAGATACCAGGTTTTTTGGGTTCTGGACTACAGCCTGCAATGATTAAAAATGCGGTCAGGAGCCAGATCAGATACCGGGATTGCAACATGTTCTAAATATGTTCTTGTAAAATAGAATAATGGAGAAAGATAAGGAAATACCTGAATTTTAAGATGGTAGCAGAAAAAAAGGCGATCTCTACTTAGTAGAGATCGCCTGTATAATTAATCATGAACATTTCATGTTACTATGCCTCGTTCAGGAAAGGATATCTGTAATCTACAGGAGGTACAAAAGTTTCCTTAATTGCACGGGCAGAGAGCCAACGATAGAGGTTTAGCATTGAACCTGCTTTGTCGTTGGTGCCGGAAGCGCGGGCGCCGCCAAATGGCTGCTGGCCTACGACTGCACCGGTTGGTTTGTCGTTGATGTAGAAGTTACCTGCACAATTAACCAGTTTTCTGGTTGCCAGTTCTACTGCATAGCGATCTTGTGCGATGATAGAACCAGTGAGTGCGTACTCAGATGTGTGGTCAACAACTTCCATGATTTCTTCGAACTTTTCTGCATCATAAACATGGATGGTCAGTACTGGCCCGAAGATTTCTTCGCACATGGTCACGTACTTAGGATCTGTAGTCTCGATGATAGTAGGTTCGATAAAGTAACCTTCAGTTTTACTATAGTTTCCACCTGCGATAATTTTCGCTGCGGGGTCTTTCTTAGCGTTGTCGATGTATTTAGCGATCTTATCAAAAGAACGTTCGTCGATCACTGCGTTTATGAAGTTGCTGAAATCTTCTGTGGTACCCATTTTCATGGTTTTGAGATCAGCGAGCAGTTGACCTTTGATTTCGTCAGCGATATTGCTAGGCAGGTAAGCGCGTGAAGCTGCAGAGCATTTCTGGCCCTGGTATTCAAATGCGCCACGAGCGAGTGCAGTCGCTGCCACTGCAGGAATAGCCGATTTGTGGATCAGTACGAAGTCTTTACCACCGGTTTCACCCACGATACGAGGATATGTTTTGTATTTGTGGATGTTTTCGCCGATAGTCTTCCACATGGTCTGGAATACGCCTGTAGAACCGGTGAAGTGTATACCAGCGAAGTGTGGGTTGGAGAAGCAGATTTCACCGATGAGTGGACCGCTCGCATAAACCAGGTTGATCACACCTGCAGGCAGACCAGCTTCGATGAGTATTTTCATAAACATCTGAGCGGCGAATACCTGTGTATTGGCAGGTTTCCAAACTACAACGTTACCGCACATAGCAGCCGAAGTAGGCAGGTTACCACCAATAGCGGTGAAGTTGAATGGTGTTACAGCCAGTACGAAACCTTCCAGTGGACGGTATTCCATTCTGTTATGTATACCTGGAGAGCTCACCGGCTGCTGACGATAAATTTCGCTGAGGTAATGCACGTTCCAGCGGAGAAAATCGATCAGTTCACAAGCGCTGTCAATTTCGGCCTGGTAAGCATTTTTGCTTTGGCCGAGCATGGTAGCACCGTTCATGTGGTAGCGATATTTGGTTGCGATCAGGTCAGCGGCGCGGAGGAAGATACCAGCACGTGCTTCCCAGTCCATGTTTGCCCATTTTTCACGAGCATCCAGGGCTGCTTTGATAGCATCATTTATGTGTGAGGCATCTCCTTCATGGAAATGTCCCAGTTTATGTTTGATCTCATGAGGAGGACGCAGATCAACAGTTTTGCCGGTACGGATTTCTTTTCCACCGATATACATTGGAATATCGGCAGTTTCGGCTTTAAATGCTGCCAGTTGTTTCTTGAGGGCAGCTCTTTCCGGAGATCCTGGAGCATAACTGTAAACAGGCTCATTAGCTGGCGCTGCGTAGTCAAAATATCCTGTATTCATCTGGTAAGATTTTGTTGTTTCAAATAAATAATAATGCGCGTGCAGTTTTACGCTGCAAAGTTAGTTGTTGTAACCTGTTGAGGCTTATTAATTATTAGTGGATACTTATTAATTATTGTCCTCTTCTTTTTGCATCATCAGATATGCCTTAATAAATCCATTCAGCTCTCCATCCATTACCGGGCCTACGTTTCCGACTTCGTATTCGGTACGGTGGTCTTTGATCATTTTATACGGATGGAATACGTATGATCTGATCTGAGAGCCCCATTCGATTTTACGTTTGTTGGCGTTGGCGGCATTTTTCAGCTCTTCACGTTTGCGGAGTTCCTCTTCATAGAGGCGTGACTTCAGCATGGTTAATGCTTTCTCACGGTTTTCACCCTGCGTACGTGCTTGCTGACATTCGATGATGATTCCTGAAGGAATATGTTTCAGGCGCACTGCGGTTTCCACCTTGTTCACGTTTTGTCCGCCTTTACCACCAGAACGGTAGAATTCCCATTCCAGGTCGGCCGGATTCACTGCAATCTCGATATTATCATCCACTAACGGATACACATATACGGAGGCGAATGAGGTGTGTCTGCGCGCATTCGAATCAAAAGGAGATATACGTACCAGGCGATGTACACCGCTTTCTGCTTTCAGGTGACCATAAGCAAAGTCACCATCAAACTCGAGCGTTGCCGACTTGATACCAGCTCCATCACCATATTGCGTGTCGATTTCAGAGACTTTCCATCCCTGTTTCTCGCCATACATACGATACATACGCAGGAGCATTTCTGCCCAGTCCTGACTTTCAGTACCACCTGCGCCGGAGTTGATAGTAAGTACAGCAGGCATCTCATCTTCAGGCTGGTTTAAGGTGGACTTAAATTCCAGGTCTTCCAATGCCAGCTGTGCGGCCTTGTAGGCTTGATCTACCTCTTCTTCGGTTGCTTCCCCTTCTCTGAAAAAATCATTGAGCACAGCGCTGTCTTCTATTGCGGTGTGCACATTGTCATAAAGGTCAACCCAATATTTGTTTACCTTAATTTCTTTCAGGATGGAAGTTGCTCTGGCATTATCGTCCCAGAATCCTGGGGCCAGAGATAATTGTTTGTCGTTTTCTATTTTAGCTAATCGGTCAGGGACGTTAAAGAAAACCTCCCAGGACGTGAAGACGATCCCTCATAGCTTTAAGTTGCTCTGCTGTCATAGGTCGCAAATGTAGGTAAAAATGTACAATTCTGCTAATGTAATAGCAATTGATATATATGCTGCAATTATATTGCAACTTATAACATACTTTTTAGCATAATATTTGTGGAAATTATTGGCGCTCAAGATCTTCATATAATAAAAAGCGGCTATTCATTATGCAAGCCCATGATGCCCTACATTACAAGAACCGGTCGATATTTAACAGTATTGCTTTTATCATTATGCTCGCTGCAAATATTCTGGCAGTAGCACTCCCGATCAATGGTCTGACAACAGCCGAAGTATCAGATAACTATCCTTGCCTTTTTACACCGGCAGACTTCACCTTTATGATCTGGCCTGTCATTTATCTGTGCCTGGCTGCTTTTACGATTTACCAACAGGTACTTGCTTTTTCTACCAGCAGGTTCGATAAACTTAGTGCATTTATGCGCCGAATGGATCATTGGTTTATATTCTCGTGTATTATCAACGCCGGCTGGTTATTTGCCTGGCATTATGAAATCATTTCCCTTTCCTTATTATTGGTATTGATACAGACCAGCTGCCTGGTAATGATACATCGCAATTTTGGCATCAGAAATCCATCCGCCAGCACATCAGAAAAAATATTTATTGAATTTCCTTTCAGTATATACCTTGGCTGGATGGCCGTTGCCATACTTGGTAATGTAGGCTCATTACTTGCCTATGAAGACTGGGCAGGCAGCCACCATGCTCAAATTTGGATTACCATATTGCTTACAGCCATTGCTACGCTGGCAACGGTATTGATGGTACTATACCGCAACAATATCATGTATGCACTTGTTACTGTGTGGGCATTGTATGGTATTATCTCTAAAAGACAAACGGATGGACTCCCGGACGAATTCAGCATCATACATGCCTGTATCATGGGAATAGGGCTTATTGCAGTTACTATTTCATGGCATTTAATAAGGAAACAGAAATCATTCGCGTAAAGTATTAATTTTGGCGCGCATTAATATACACTACTATGTTCCCATCAATTAATCCAGTTGCTACCAAATCCTGGCAACAGCTACAGAAACATGCTGAAGAAATGAAAAAAGTGCAAATGCGCACTTTGTTTGCTGTAGATAAAGAAAGATTCAATCTTTTTTCTCTCCAGCTGGAAGATATTCTGTTTGATTATTCCAAGAACCTGATCACTGAAGAAACTCGCAGCCTGCTGTTATCACTGGCCGAAGAATGTGGCGTTAAAGAGGCTATCAAAGCCATGTTCAATGCAGAGAAAATAAACGCGACTGAAAACCGCGCTGTACTGCATACCGCACTGCGTAACTTCTCCGGCAAACCAGTGATGTTAGAAGGCAGAGACGTAATGCCTGATGTAGAAGCAGTGCTCAACAAGATGGATCATATCTGTCGCCAGGTTCATTCCGGCGAATGGAAAGGTTATACGGGTAAGCCTATACGTTATATCGTGAACATCGGTATCGGTGGCTCCGACCTCGGTCCGGTAATGGTGACAGAAGCCCTGAAACCTTACTGGAAGCCAGGTATCGAACCTCACTTTGTTTCTAACGTTGATGGTACACATATCGCGGAAACGCTGAAGCTCATCACCCCTGATGAAACTTTATTCCTGATTGCTTCTAAAACTTTCACTACACAGGAAACTATGACCAACGCCAATACAGCGCGCGACTGGTTCCTGGAGCATGCGAAAGATGAAAAATATATCGCCAAACACTTTGTGGCATTGTCTACCAACGAAAAAGCCGTTACTGCTTTTGGTATAGACCCTAACAATATGTTCGAGTTCTGGGACTGGGTAGGTGGCCGTTATTCCTTATGGTCCGCGATTGGGTTGTCTATCGCACTCACCATTGGTTACGACAATTTCATTCAGCTGTTATCGGGCGCGCATACTGTTGATAAACACTTCGCAGAAACACCGCTGGAAAATAACATCCCGGCGATTATGGCATTAATCGGACTATGGTATGGTAACTTCTTTGATACTGCAACAGAAGCTATCCTACCATATGATCAATACATGCACCGCTTCGCAGCTTACTTCCAACAAGGCAATATGGAAAGTAATGGCAAGCATACAGATCGTACAGGCGTTGACGTTAAGTATGAAACCGGTCCGGTTGTTTGGGGCGAACCAGGCACCAATGGTCAGCATGCGTTTTATCAGCTGATCCATCAGGGCACCAGAATCATTCCTTGTGACTTCATCGCACCAGCGATCAGCCACAACCCTATTGGTGATCATCATGTAAAATTGCTGTCTAACTTCTTCGCACAAACAGAAGCGCTGATGAATGGCAAAACTGAAGAAGAAGTACTGGCAGAGTTGAAGAAAGCCAATACACCAGAAGATGAAATCAAACGTGTACTGCCTTACAAAGTATTCACGGGCAGCCGCCCTACCAACTCCTTCCTGGTAAAAAAGATTACCCCGTATACACTGGGTTCTCTGATCGCATTATACGAGCATAAGATCTTTGTACAAGGCGTTATCTGGAACATTTATAGCTTTGATCAGTGGGGTGTTGAACTGGGAAAACAACTTGCCAGCAAGATCCTGCCTGAGTTGCAAAATGAAGAACTGGTGCTTAATCATGATGCTAGTACCAATGGGTTGATCAATGCATTTAAGCAGATGAGAAAGTAATACAGAAGCGTTATTAATGATATAACATTAAGTACTTTAATCTTTCCCCTGAATTCCGTGATGCCTTCTGTATCGCGGAATTCAGGGGATTTTCTTTTTCTTTACAATCCACAGAGAAAAAGAAAATCAAGCGTAATAAGGAAATAAAAAAACCCCCGGAAAAATCCGGGGGTCTAATTTATTTTATGATAAAATAAGTTCAGATTACCATTTGTCTACATCATCGGCTGCATGTGAAGAAGGTGTTGAAGCCTCTACAGAAACTGTTACGGGAGCTGCTGAAATCTCAGCACCTTCGGCGTCGTCCTGGTCTTCCTGCACATAATCGTGGTTGTAGGCATCAAAATCAAAATCGGGCATCAACTCAGTTTTAACGTAGTTGATGGTTTCGGTCAGCGCGTTCAGGAACTTGTTAAAGTCTTCCTTATACAGGAACACTTTATGCCTGTCATAACCGTTGTCATTAAAACGTTTCTTACTTTCTGTGATAGTAAGAAAATAATCGTTTCCCCGAGTGGTCTTAACATCAAAGAAGTACGTCCTTCTTTTGCCCGCTTTCAATCGTTTAGAAAAGATGCTATCATTGTTTCTTTCCTGTTGATTGTTGTTGTCGTACGCCACAGTTGATAGATTTAAGTGTTAACGAATCAAATCCTGTTTCAATAAGGAACAAATATACTATTGTTTTACAAATATCAAAATAATTTTAAATGATTTTGAAAAATCATAAAAGGCAGCCCCCAATGGCTGTTACAACGTATATACAAGACAGTGATTATGATTCACTTACAGGGTCATCTTCGTTGGTCTGCTGACGTGTGTATAACTCGGCATAATAGCCATTCAATGATAATAATTCTTCATGTGTTCCTGATTCCGCAATACGTCCTTCTTCCATCACAATGATCTTATCAAACTCAAACAGGGCAAAGATTCTATGCGTTATGATAATGGCCGTCTTATCCTTCAGATAGGCATACAGGTTACCTATGATTTCCTTCTCCGTACGGGCATCTACTGCTGAAAGACAATCATCAAAAATCAACAGGTGAGGGTTTTTAATCAAGGCACGTGCAATGGATATACGCTGTTTCTGACCACCACTTAGTGTCACCCCACGCTCTCCTATTTCTGTTTCGAAACCTTCTTTGAAACCAAGAATATCCTTCTCTACGGATGCTTGTCGCGCCGCGGATTGTACCACATTTATATCTGCTGATGGATCACCAAAACGTATGTTATTTGCCACCGTGTCAGAGAATAAAAACACATCCTGTGGCACATAGCTAATCTGATTACGGAGATTTTCCAATGGCATTGTTCGGATATCCGTATCCGTTAGTTTTACCTTCCCTTCCTGCGGATCGTACATACGTATCAACAGCTGGGCCAACGTACTCTTTCCAGAGCCAGTACGGCCAATTACAGCGACTTTTTGTCCGGCCTTGATATGCAGATTGAAATCCTTTACTGCCGTAATGCCTGTATGCGGGTAGGTAAAAGTGACATTTTCTAATTTGATATCACCATCGATATCCTTTGCTACTGCGCCTGGCAGATTCTGAATTGTAGGCTCAATCTTCAGAAATTCGTTTATGCGTTGCTGTGAGGCTGCTGCACGCTGTATCATACTAGCCACCATCCCAATTGAAAAGAATGGGAACATCAGCATATTTACATAAATCACAAATTCCGCGAGGTTACCTACGGTAATGTTTCCTGCTATTACTTGCACCCCACCTACATAGATGGTAATAATAACGCTCAACCCGATCATCAACGCCATCACTGGCTGAAACAAGGCGTCGGTCTTGGCGAGACTAATAGAACTCAGCTTATAATCTTCGCTGGCTTCCTCAAAATGTTTGCTACTGGCATCTTCCTGTACATAAGATTTTATTACACGGATACCACTATAAGATTCCTGTGCGATAGACGTAATACCAGACAACTGCGCCTGTATGCGTTCACTTTTCTTATGAATAATTCGATTGACATAATAAATGGTGAGTGCCAGAAACGGCAGTGGCGATAAGGTATACAGCGTTAATAGCGGATTTACTCTTACCATCAGCCAGATGATAATAACAATCATGAATAGTGTGCGGGAAGCATACATAATGGCAGGGCCAACGTACATGCGTACACGGGAAACATCCTCTGTGATACGACTCATGAGGTCGCCGGTACGATGCATCTTGAAGAAGTTAAGGTCTAGTTTTTGGTAGTGTTGATAGATCTCATTTTTCAGGCCATATTCGATATGGCGGCTCATTACGATCAATGTCTGTCTTTGTAAGAAAAGAAAGAAGCCACTGAGCAAAGCGAAAATGAGGATGCTGATGCCATAAAAGGCCAACACCTGGCTAAAACTACCTCTGAATGCGGATTTGAGTCCTGTATCTTCTAATAATCGGTATTCGTCCAGGTTGTGGGAAAGCAGGTCAAAGATCTGCCTTACCATGATAGGTTGGGTAACGCTAAAAATGATGGAGATGGCTGTAAACAGCAATCCCAGGATTAACCGCCATTTGTTCTGGAGAAAGTATTTATTAAGTGCGCCTAAATGTTTCAAAAGCCTAACTATTTGACAACAAAAATAGGACTTTAAAGGATTCGGGGAGCAGCGATTTTACCAATGGTAACAAACAGGAACGGGGCCGCATATGCAGCCCCGTAATTATATTATAAATGCAGTTCTTAGAGGAGATTTTTCAGCTCTGCAGCGATTTTCGCTTGTGCATCTTCAAAAGAAACATCTTCTTTCACAAATTTCTGACCAGTGATATTTTCGAACAGCTCAATGTAACGTGCGCTTACAGTGCTAACGAATTCATCTGTCATTTCAGGTACTACCTGACCATCTTTTCCCTGGAAACCATTTGCCATCAGCCATTCGCGAACGAACTCCTTGGAAAGTTGTTTCTGTGGTTGCCCTGCTTTCTGGTTCTCTTCATAACCTTCTGCATAGAAATAACGGGAAGAATCTGGTGTATGAATTTCATCAATTACATAGATCGTATCGCCTATTTTACCGAATTCATATTTGGTATCTACCAGGATCAGACCATGTTTAGCTGCCAGTTCTTTACCTCTCTGGAACAATGCCAGTGTGTATTTTTCCAGCTGCTCATAATCTTCTTTGCTGATCAGGCCTTTGGCGAGGATCTCTTCGCGGGAGATATCTTCGTCATGCCCTTCATGTGCTTTGGTAGTAGGCGTGATAATAGGCGAAGGGAAGAAATCATTTTCCTTCAGCCCTTCAGGCATAGTAACGCCACAGAGTACACGCTGGCCGGATTTGTAAGTTCTCCAGGCGTGACCGGTGAGGTTTCCACGAACCACCATTTCCACTGGGAAAGTTTCACATTTCAGACCAATGGTGACGTTAGGCAGCGGAGTAGCTTTTACCCAGTTAGGAACAATATCTTTTGTAGCTTCCAGCATAATGGAGGCTACCTGGTTCAACACCTGACCTTTATACGGAATAGGACGAGGTAATACCACATCAAATGCAGAAATACGATCGCTTACCACCATTACCATCAGTTTATCTTCAATGGTGTATACATCACGTACTTTCCCTTTATAGAAAGCAGTTTGACCTGGCAGGTTGAATTTTGACTCTAACATGAATAAGAATTATTAATAATAAAGATTTAGACACTTTACGAGGTGCAAAAGTAAAGACGAAACACATGACTTGTTGTACCTGGCGAGGATTTTTTCTTATAATTCTGCGGAAACTCCCGATGCATAAGGTCTTAACAGACCAATAATCGTTTCATTTTCCGGGTATGGTGTCAGGTATTCCCTGATAGCCAGATGATCTGTTTCCAGGTGTTCTGGAAAATATCCCATACCATAGAACTTCCCTTTTTCCATGAGGATACAACTTTTTTCTCCTGGCTGTAAGCCTTTGTCGATAATGGTTACTGATGGCTGCTGCTGTTGCAGATAACCAATAGCTGCCATTACACGGGCGTTATAAACAGCAGGTTCTTCTTCTCTTTTACAGGCGCCATGGCAGGTTTGTGCGGTAATGCCAGCACAAGTTCCTTCCTCTTTTTGCAGGAAACAAAGGATAGGACATAGTTCAAACTCACGTATAAGCGTTCTTAACATCCGATGTCCGTCTACCAACATATTAAAACTATGAACAGGATGGCTGTGTTTACGTCTTTTTTCAATGGCGAGGCGCAGGTATCCCGACTGATCTTCGAAGAGATAGAATCCATAACGGAACTCTACATGTTTCTGGGAGGTATTGTAGGGTGGCCATAATCGCTTTATTTCTACGGACTCCAGGATACAGGCCATCAGCTCCGTGGCGGTAGGCTGATAGGTGATACTATGAATGGTGCGTAAAAAGTTCTGACGCTGCCGGCCAGGGTTGTTGCCCGTAAAGTGGCTGTTGACACGCTTCTTCAGGTCTCTGGCCTTGCCTACATAAACTACCTTTCCTTTCTGGTCATGGAAATAATAAACACCTGGAATGGAAGGAAGTAATTTCACCTGCTCTGGTGGCAGGTTTGGCGGCAAAAATTGTTCTTTGGAGCCACCTTTCAATGCACCGGCAATAGCGTTGGATGTATCATTTTGTAACATCAGTCCAAATAGCTTCATAGTGGCCTCTGCATCGCCAGCGGCGCGGTGGCGGCCATTTATAGGTATCTGGAAATGGCGGCAAATGTTTCCCAGACTATACGAAGGCAAACCCGGGAAAATCTTCCTACCCAATCTTACGGTACATAATTTCTTTGATTGCAGATCGAAACCCGCTTCCTGTAAGTGATATCTGACGAAGGAATAATCGAAATTGACATTGTGGGCAACAAAGATGTTATCTTTCAGGAGACTAAATATCATGGGGGCCACGGCGGAAAATGGCGGCGCATCCGCTACCATCTCATTGGAAATACCTGTGAGCGTGGTTATATAATACGGGATCGGTATACCAGGGTTCACCAGTGTTTCATAATGCTGCACCAGTTCTCTCCCATCATAAACATATATGGCGATTTCCGTAATTCCATTTGCACTGGCATGTCCGCCAGTGGTTTCTATATCAACAATTGCATACATCCTGCAACAAAGATATTGCATTGACCCTAACCTTACAAATACCTACACAGCGGCCACCATAGCCTGCTGACGGCGATTAATCACCGAGAGTCGCCACAGGGCAAGCATTACATAAAATATCCACAATACCATCAAGTGAATAATAGCCCCTTCATTGTCCCCTAACCTGGCCCCTGTTTGCACAATTGACACATAAATCTTCATGAACGGTGTCGTTGGCAACAACGAAGATAATCCCTGCATCAGCAGCGGCAGGCTATCATACGGCCAGGCTAGGCCACTCAGCAGGAAAAACGGATAAGTGGAGAATACCATCAGCTGGGCCGTCAGGAGCTGTCCTTTGAAAAGCGTTCCCAATAGAAATCCCATTGGGATCAGCGTCAATATAAATAATACAAATGCAACGGAAACATCAAACGGATGTCCACGGAACGGGATGTCGAACGTCCGGTAGTTAACCGTCATAAAGAATGCTGCATAGCCACAGAAGAGGATAAAATAGAACAAGCCTTTACCCCACAAAGCAGTAGAGAGGCTGTTGCCAGACAATCCCAACAATTGCGGAATTTGCTTATGCTGCCTGTCCAGGGCCACACTTTCTGCAAGGCCTATCAGCAATGTTTGCTGAAGTATCAATGCCAGTAGCCCTGGCAACAGAAAGCCGCCATAACTACTACGGGTATTATATAAAGGCCTATAGTCCAGGTTTACAGGCATAGCCTCCCGCATGGCTATTTCCGAGTTATTACCTTTTTTTTCATTGTATTGCAATCGCACGCCTGCACCCACTGCCATGGCAATATTAGTAATGCCCATCGTCAGCTCACTGGAAGGCAGGAACCTGGCGCCATTTACTGCCAGCACAATATCTGCCTGCTTCAGCCCCAGTACATCCTTCTCCATACCTCTTGGGATAAACAAAAAACCCTGGGTATTGCCCAGGTACATGCTTTTCTGCGCGTCCTGCATATTCCGCATACGCGAGATATCGGTGATCTGCAAATTACCCACCTGCTCCACAAATTTGCGGGAAAGACTGGTATTGTCTTCATCCACCACACCTAGTTTCACCTTCTCCTCTACTTTGTAGGCGTAGATGCTGCCATAGAAGAATGCATAAATCAAAGGCGCCAGCAGCAAGGTTAGCAGCAGACTATGATCTTTGGCGATCAGCTTTGTTTCTCTCAGAAAAACCTTACCTATATTACTAATGAAATCAGACATGTTGCAAGGCTGTTTTATTCATCTTTCGCTGGTAAACAATGATGGCTACCGGGTAGGTCACTACTATAAAAATCATCAGGTGACTGATCTCTGTATAACAATATTTCAACGGCAGTTCCATGAAATAAACCTTGAAGAAGGAGTCCAGGAAAGGCGTAAACGGCATGAGATAGGCGTAAAACTGGTCATACCAGGGCATGGCCCAACGTGGAAAAGTAAAGCCACTGAATACAAATGCCGGCGAAGTATAGAACAGTCCTACATCACAGGCGACCATCACATCATCTACCACTGCGCTCACCATCATACCTACGCCGATACAAGCGACAGCGAGTAACGTATACATCACGAACAGCGGGCCATTGGAGCCTATTAGTCCGCCTGCAAAAATGGGAAACATTATAAAAGTGACCAGCAAATAATTTACCCAGGCTACAGACAGATGTGCCAATGATTTCCCTGTGATGACCGCAGAAGCAGAACCACCGGAGGTTTGAAGCAAGTCATCTACAGTATTGGTATTAACTTCATAGTTTAGCGTAAGCACAGCCACCATGATGATCATCATCTGCAGCGCCACGGCTATCAGCCCTGGTACAAGGTAGGCCTGATAATCATAGCGTGGGTTATACAACGTATAGCCGTGCATGTTAACCGGCAGTACCAATGCCATAGCGCGGCCTTGAGGCATACCTTTTTTCACCAGCTTCTGCAGGATCACACCGGAAGATCCGGTAATAATCACCTGCGCCGCATCTTTATAAATCAGCTTACTGGTAACAAGAGACGCAGCATTGGCGTATACCGTTACTGTTACAGGATGGCGGCTCTTGATATCATTATCAAGGGTAGCAGGGAAATGAACAGCAGCCTGGATCTTGCCTTCTTTCATCAGCTTCTCCAGTTCCCCCTGGTTATTGATTTGTGTGACAATATGTATTGATTCTGTTTCTTCCAGCATGAAAGTGAGCTGCCTGGACAATGGGGAGTGTGCCTCGTCCCAGATAGCCACAGGCAAGTCTTTCGCGAATTTATTATTATAAATAGAAGCATATACGACGCAGATGATTGTAGGCACAATCAGCAACACCATATAATGGACAGGCAGCGTTAGTATACGCTTCCATTCGCGAAGAAATATTTTCCAGGTAGCTATCATGGCAGGTCCATGGAGGCTGTCATGCCAGGGCGCAACCCAGCGATGGCCGACTCATTTACAGGTTTGAAATCAACGGTGAAGGTGCGCAGCTCAAATTCTCCTTTTGCTTTTACAGGTACCCAGTTAGCAAAAGTGAGGGAAGGTGCTACCTTTTCTAATTTTGCATCGAACTTTTCGGGGTTGCAACCGGGAACTGTCATCTGTACTACAGTGCCGGTTTTCAGCTTATCCATCTGATCCTGACGTATATTAAATCGTACGTGGTAGGTACCTGGTTTCTGAATAGTTATTAATGGATAGCCAATAGATACAATCTCTCCTTCTTCTATGACCATAGAATTAATAATACCATCGCTGGGCGCATGGATATACGTTTTGTCTGCCAGTGATTTGGTGAGCTCATACCCTTCCTTTGCCTGGCGCAGAATGGCCGCAGCGGCGGTAATCAGCTCCGGGCGACTTCCTTGTTCCAGCATATCCATATTCAGTTTGGCCGTTTCCATTTCTTTTTTGGAAGCCTGCAGTTTGAAATATACCAGGTCTTTCTCTTGTCCGGAGATAACTTCATCACTCCAGAGGTTTTCCATGCGTTTGTAGGTTTTCTGCATGAGTTCATACTGGTCCTGGGTAATTTTATAGAGATTATCTGCGGCCTTGATGACTTCGGGGCGGGCGCCTTTCTGCAGTAGTGTGAGCTGACTCTGTGCCGCATCGATGGCTGCCAATGCCTGATTTCTGATAGCGTTGATTTCGGTGGAACGCAGTACCCCAAGTAGCTGACCTCTGCTAACAGTATCGCCCTGCTTTACCAGCAGGCTATCTAACCTGCCTGGGAATTCTGCAGCTACATCCACGTAATCAGCATCCACCATCCCTATTACGCTGTTGTCCGGCGTTGCAGGCCTCTTCACAAAAAAGAACAGCGCTATCAGGATGATAACAATAGGTACCAGCAAGGCCCAATAGTTCTTAAAGAAATTACTCATTAGATTACGTTTATTTCGTTCCATCAATGTAAACAGCAAATTCCTCAGGGGTTCCGAGGACATTCCAGTACTCGGCCATAGCTAGGTAATAACCCAGTACAGCGGTATAATAGGTTTTCTCCATTTCCTCTTCTAGCAGCAATGCATCATTGACATCCTTTACAGACGACAATTCATTTTGCATACGATCGGTGATCAGCGTAGTGGTAAGCCGGGATTGCTGCCGCGCGGAGTCGAGGCTAGCCACTGTATTGCGTAGGGCAGTCATTTTATTTCTGGCTATTGCTAGGCGAAGCTCCAGGCTTGACTTGGTATTTTCGGCGGCGAGCTTGGCTTCTTCAACCAGTTGCTGACTAGCGCGGGTACGCTTTACACGGGAGAAACCATCGAAGATATTCCATTGCATTTCTACACCTATCAGCCATGGTGGCACTGTCACAGGGAGATCTTTCTGGTAAAGGTTTACATTGCCAATGGCAAAGATATTGGGCATCGACAGAGATCTGGTGGCTTTGACCGCCACTTGCGCCTGTGCCTGGGTATTTTCTACCAACCGGTAGGTGGCGTTATTTTCCAGATCCAGGGTTGTATCCTTGCTAAGGTTATAATCGTTGTAACGGAGTGTATCCGTAATCGTTATAGGGGTTTCCAGTGGTTGCCCGAGTAGTTTATTCAGTTCCAGCAGAGCATTTTGTTTGTCCAGCTCCAGGTTGGCATACCTATTAGTAGCCTGGATATAAGCCACACGCGCCCAGTTGAGCAGGTAAGGCGGTAATATCTGGTTATCTTTCAGAGAGGTGGCGTAGTCCCTGTTTTTCCGGAATGCGTCTACTATCACAGTCTCATGAGCCATGATGGTATTGAGGTAAAGTATGCGTAGGTATTGTGCGCTGATACCGAAGCTAAGTTCTTTTTCTACCAGTTGCTGATTGAACTCACCAGCTTTAACGTTGGCTTGTGCGAGGTCCTGGGCTGCGCTTATCTTCCCACCCATATATATAGGTTGGCGAAGAAATAAGCCTGCCGTAAAGTAAGATTGCTTGGTGAGTTCGGGATTATAGTCCGGGTAAAAAGCGTTGATAATGGTTTTAGTAGCATCAGATATTTTGTCTTTGACCGGCTGTGGCAAATCCTGGCCTGTTACCTGATGATAGACCTCATTGGCGGTATTAGCGCTTTGTGCTGCAGAACCATTTACCACACCATCTTTTACCTGTTGAAGGTTTATTTTCAATGGTTTGCCAAGATAGTTGTAACCAGCCAGCAGATCAACTTTAGGGTAGTATGCACGATTATTCGCCTCGAGTGTATACTGTCTGGCTTTGAGAGAGTGTTGCGCTTGCTGCACTACTACGTTACCCTGTTTGGCAATCCGGTAACAGTCCTTCAACGTCAGTTCTCGCCCATTTTCCTGGGCAGAGGCGGCAACAGTGCAGATGAGTGGGAAAAAGATGACCGGTATTTGTTTCATACGTATTTTTTTCAGAACAGCGGCGCCTGTTGGATAGACTCCCGACAGATAAACAATTATTCATGGATAATGTTTGTATTATTCGAAAAAAGTTGAAGATTAGATAGATAAGTATCTGACATGTATATTATTCTTTATCTTTAAAGAGGTACATTTTGTGCATGATTAACTTTAAAAAGTCCATTTCCGGGCAAGAGTTAAATCAAGACCTTTGGTACATAAACGGATGAACAATAAAACTCCGGGCTTGTTTAGCTAAAGGATACATCTCTGTAATAAAAAAGTTATATTTAATTTATCATAAAACCACTTTCACTCATGGCAAAAACAACTTGGGTATCAGATGCAGATCACAGCGAACTGGGTTTCAAAATCAGACACCTGATGATCACGAATATCAGCGGGAAATTCAATTCATTTACCGTAGATGCAGAAACAGAAGATGAAGATTTCATGACCGCTAAAGTGAATGTATCGGTAGATGTGGATTCTGTCAGCACAGGTAATGAACAGCGTGACGGCCACTTACGTTCTCCTGACTTTTTTGATGTAGACAAGTATCGTTATATCAAATTCACTGCTACTAAATATGAGAACGTAGATCATGACGGTTCTTATAATCTTTATGGAGATCTGACTATCCGGGACGTAACAAAAAATATTAAGCTGGCCGTTGAATTCGGAGGCGTCGTTAAAGATCCATGGGGCAATACCAAAGCAGGTTTTACTGTTCACGGAAAAATCAGCCGCAAGGATTTCGGACTTACCTGGAATGCCTTAACAGAAGCTGGTGGCGCTGTTGCTGGCGACGAAGTCAAAATTCAATGCGAAGTACAGATGCTGAAAAAACAATAGCATAACCGTGGTCCCGCCCAACACGCGGGACCTTTTAATTAAAAACAGGAACTATGGGTAAAATAGAAGGAATACATCACGTAACGGCGATCTCAGGAAATGCGAAGAAGAACTACGATTTTTATACCAGAGTAATGGGACTGAGGTTTGTTAAAAAAACAGTCAATTTTGACGATCCTAATACCTACCATTTCTATTATGGAGATGAGAAAGGCACACCAGGTACCATCCTGACATTCTTCCCCTGGGAAGACATTATGACTGGCAGACGAGGCACGCATATGGCCACAGAAATTGGTTACAGCGTTCCCGAAGGCAGTCTTGAATTCTGGCTGAAAAGGCTGGACAAAGAAAATATCATCTACAACAAACCATCCTCCAAATTCGGAGATGTATATCTTACTTTTCTGGACAGAGATGGTTTGAAAATAGAATTGACTGTACCGGAAACAAATGACGAAAGGACACCGTGGGTAACCGCAGAAATCGGCGAAGATGTGGCTACCAGAGGGTTTCATCATGTAACCCTTACATTGGAAGATATTCAGCCAACAGCAGACTTACTGGTATCTGTATTTGGATATGAGCTGGCAAAGAATCATACGAATCGTTATCGCTTTCAGGGCCCTAACGGAGAAAAAGGAGGTTATATTGACCTGGTAGAAGCCAAAGGCGAACAACGCGGGCATGTTGCCGGTGGCAGTGTTCATCACGTAGCATTTCGTGTAAAAGATGATGCCACACAGCTGGAACTCAGGCAGATCCTGGAAGACAGAGGCCTGCACGTTACCGCACAATTAGACAGAAAATATTTCAGATCAGTATATTTCCGTGAACCAGGAGGCGTATTATTTGAACTGGCCACAGACCAGCCAGGTTTCACGGTAGACGAGCCGGTGGCAGAATTGGGTACTCACCTGATGTTACCGGAGCAATTTGAAGCGCAGCGCAGCGAAATAGAAAGTAGATTAATAAAGCTGGACTAAACATGGATTTTAAACCATTACAATATATCTGGCAACCAGCTGATAACAGTAACGGGTATACGTTGCTGTTATTACACGGCACCGGTGGCGATGAAACAGATTTGCTGCCATTAGGCGAGCGTATCGGCAAGCAGTATAACCTGCTGGGATTACGTGGTAATACTCAGGAGCACGGCATGCCGCGATTTTTCAAACGATTAGGCATGGGTGTTTTTGATGAAGAAGACGTTCATTTCAGAACACATGAGATGGTGCATTTTCTGAAAGAATTATCGCTGGAAAAAGGATTTGATGCAGATAAACTGATTGCAGTGGGTTATTCCAATGGTGCAAATATTGCGGGCGCTATATTAATGCTGTACCCTGAATTGCTTGCTGGCGCTGCATTATTCCGACCTATGCAACCTTTGCATGGTATAGAGGATCCCTTTGAAACGGAGAAGGCCCAACCTGTATTTATGAGTACAGGCATGCAGGATAACACGGTAGTACCTGCAGCTACTAATGCGTATGCCTCCTTGCTGGAAGCAAATGGCTTTAACGTTAGTTTGCATGAACTGGAAACAGGTCACAATCTCACACAGCAAGATATTACGCTGGCCAGCAAATGGCTGGGAGATTCATTTAAAAGCTGAATATGAATGCTGATAAGGAAGCAGCAGGAAAATATATATATGGAAGATAATATTGTAAGAGTATCAATTGGCAATATCCCATACCAGGTATCTGTGGATGCAAGATCACATCGCTGGCTGGCAGATGAGCCTGAAAATGTAGGTGGCGGTGATACCGGCCCCCAACCTGGAGAGCTGTTGCTCAGCAGTCTTGGCGCTTGCACGGCCATTACCGTAAAAATGTATGCAGCCAGAAAAGGTTGGCCGCTGGAAGATGTTGAAGTAGAATTGAACTTCAACAAGGACCTGAAGCCAAATCCTACTACCACTGTGATAGAACGTAATATTACCCTGAAAGGCGATCTGGATGAAGAGCAACGCAAAAGGCTGATGCAGATAGCGGATCAATGCCCGATTCACAAAGTACTTTCTAATCCTATTCAGATCATTACCAAAGCAGATTAAAAGGAGGAAAAATATCATGAAAGACATCACCAAGAAATACACGAACGGGGAGGTGACTATTGTATGGAAACCTAACGTTTGTGTGCACTCTGAAGTATGCTTCCACGGGCTTCCGGAAGTATTCAACCCACAGTCCAAGCCTTGGATCAATGCAGAAGGCGCTACTACACAGCGTATCATTGATCAGGTTAAAAGATGTCCTTCAGGCGCCCTGACCTATTACCTGAATGCAGACGCACAGGCTGAAGGTGGCATCGCACCTGAGATCACTGCTGAAAGCATAGTAGAACCACTGCCAAACGGGCCGCTACTAGTATACGGTAACATTGTCGTGAAAGATGCCGAAGGTAATGAAACGCGTAAAAACAAAGTGACTGCATTTTGCAGATGCGGCGCCTCCAGTAATAAACCATACTGCGATGGCACCCATGCTAAAATCCAGTTTACCGATCAACCACCTGCAACCACCTAACTAATTATATATGGAACTAACAATTACTAAAAACGAAGAGAAACATCGTTTTGAAACTACTGTAGAAGGACATATCGGATTTATCCAATACGTGGAATCTCCTGGCGTTATTGCTTATGTACATACAGAAGTACCACCAGAACTGGAAGGCAGAGGCATTGCCGCCCAACTGGCGAAATATGTACTCGATTATGCGCGCGAGCATCACCTGAGAGTGAAGCCATTGTGTCCTTACGTGCATGCCTATATGAAAAGGCATCCGGAATACAACGACCTTTTGCACTAACAGGTTACAACTTTTTAATAAAAAGAGATTGCATGAAGAATGCAATCTCTTTTTATTTATGCCACAGGAATTTATTAATTTAAAAGAAAAAAATGATTTTCCTGCACCTTCTGAATCAACCATGGCATTGGCTGCCCGCGGGATTTTTAATAGGGCTTACCGTCCCTCTCCTGCTGTTGCTGGGCAATAAGCCTTTCGGTATATCCTCTTCCTTACGACATATCTGTGCTGCCTGCTTCCCCGCAGGTATTTCTTTTTTCCGGTACGACTGGAAACAGCAAGCCTGGAATCTCTTTTTTGTGGCTGGTATAGCCATTGGCGGATTTATTGGCGGCGTATTACTGAAAGATCCGCATGCAGTGGAAGTAGCTGCCGCTACACAGCAACGCCTGGCCGGCTATGGCTTGCATGATTACAGCAACCTGCTTCCTGCTGAGATATTTAACTGGAGTAATGTACTCACCCTGAAAGGTCTGGTATTCTTTGTTGTGGGCGGACTATTAGTAGGATTTGGTACTCGCTATGCTGGAGGATGTACATCAGGGCACTCTATAATGGGCATATCCAATTTGCAGTGGCCATCCATGGTAGCTACCATGTGCTTTATGGCTGGTGGTTTCCTCTGCTCCAATGTTATTCTTCCATGGATCTTCTCAAATATTATCTAACTACATGAAAAATATTAAATACCTGTTTGCAGGCATATACTTCGGGATTGTATTGGTGAAATCGCAAGTGATCAGCTGGTTTCGAATACAGGAGATGTTTCAGCTGACTTCCTTTCATATGTATGGCGTTATTGGCACCGCTATTTTTACCGGCATCATTTCCATACAAATCATCAAACGCTACAACATCAAAACTTTCGGAGGTGATCCCATCGTGATTGCCCCTAAACAATTTGATAAGGGTCAGATATTTGGCGGGCTAATCTTTGGATTGGGATGGGCTATTACAGGCGCATGCCCAGGCCCTTTGTTTGCACAGATAGGCAGCGGGTTTACCGTTGTAGTTATCACATTGCTTAGTGCTATTGCAGGCACCTGGCTTTATGGCCTATTAGAAAAGAAACTGCCGCATTAAAAAAGAATCCCCGGACCTTCATGCAAGCTCCGGGGATTTGCTATTTAGGATATGGTGTGCAGTTCCACACTAAACAACAGGGTCATTCACAGGACACAAAATAACGTTTATCCATTGTCGTTAGCAAGGCATTATTTCAAAGCAGCTTTGATGGCTTTGGCAGAATCCTGATGCACTTTCAAAGTAGCGAGCGTATTGTTAGCAAACGCTTTAATATCAGTGTTGGTAAGGTTTTGTGAAGCCTCTTCAAATGCTTTCACGTCCATATCGTGATCCTCCACCATCATCATAATATATTCCTTATCGAAATCTTTTCCTGATTTTTTTGCCAGTTCATCCAGATGTTTTTGTTCCTCCGGATTAATTGATGCAGGCAGCGTAACATTCAATGTAGCAGCCAGCGACTTCAGCTCGTCGTTGATTTTGGTATGGTCATTTACCATCATGGTACCAAAAGCTTTTACGCGAGGATTAGTGGCTTTTTCCTGAGCCAGCTTACCCATGGCTACTTCTGACATTCCACCGTTTGCAGCTTCCACCGCAAATTTGGAGGACTTTTCATCCACTGGCTTTACGGTCTCATTAATTTTCTGGGCGCTGTCTGTTTCTGCTTTTTTCGAGTTATTTCCGCCACATGATTGGAGAAGGCCAAATAGCAGACATACTGTAGCTGTAATGAATAGGTTCCTTTTCATAGCCTGGTATTTTTTTGTTCAGTTATTTAACTTCTAATTCAGGTATAACGACAGACAAAAAAGATACCCTATCTGTACTTTTCATATAAACCCTTTACTGTAGCATATTTCATAAGATAAAAACATGCACAGGCATATGTTGATTACGTAGATTATATTCTACGTAACGCGTATAAAAAAAGGATGTGACAACAGGTAGTGTCACATCCTTTTTTATATTTTAAAAGAGATTAGTGTTTTTGACCAGCCATTTGCCAGATAAGAACAATGATCAGGATAATAGAGACGATTAGTCCCACTATTTTGACCCAACTGTAAGGGCGATCACCAGTAACCTCGCCTGTGCAGGCATTTACGACGAAATGATACACCTTGTCATTGTACTTATAAGCGCTGATCCAAACGGGCAGCAGCAGGTACTTTATTGCAAGGTTATTATAGGTTACGTTGTAGTTATCGATGATCTGTTCATCACCACCGATATCGTCTCTGATATCATCGCGGATGATTGGGTCCATACGATCTTTAGCTACGCGCAAGCCGTTTTCAGCGTTGGTTTGGTAGATTTCAGCTCTGAAACCGCTGAGATAGCGGCCATCATAACCTTTCAGCAGTTCCAGTTTCCAGGGTTCCAGGATCACGGCCATTTTTTGTGGCAGAGAAGGGCTGGCAGAAACGAGTACATCACGGAATTGGTTATCTACGTGGCCGGAGGCGTGATACCAGGCGGTATGACGTACTTGCCTTGTGCGTGTTTCTTCGCGGCCGTTGACCGTTTCTGTGTAGGTTTCAGTAGTGTAGTAATATTCACCACGTTGACCGGAGTAAACAGTATCGGTATCTGTGTCGTAGCTCCAGTGCGGGATATAAACGCCTTTGAGTTGCTGGCTGGAACCATCTTTTACTTTTTTCACGAGGTCGGAAGGTGCAAACCAAAGTTTGCTCATCCAGGTACGGAAGTATTGTAAAGCTTCGCTGTCTTTTACGATAAAGGGCAGCACATAATGCGGCTGCAACATGGTCGTCGTTTGCGCATGATCTATCACTAGTGGCGATGCGCAGAACGGGCAGGAATCTGCTGTAACGTTGGGCAGTAGTGTTGTAGATGCACCACAGTTGGTACATTTTACTATTACTGCACTTGCAGTGGCGCTGGTATGAGCTGCTTCTGCTGCGAGGAAATCCTCGTAATCAAAAGAATGGATCTCAAGAGGCGCATCTTCCTCGGTGATGGTATTTACGGTACCGCAATATTCACATTTCAGTGTATTGGTGCCTGGAGCGTAGTGCAAGATAGCACCACAGTTCTGGCATTTGAGCGAGTTGACCGTTTCGCTTGTTTTTTCCTCAAATGACATAGGGAAAATTGTATAATTAAATTGGCCGCTACCCTATGGGTAACGGCCTTATAACTTATGGTAATGGTGGAGGAACGGTAGCCAGTACAGGAGCTAGTTCAGGAACGGTGCCTGCTGCTGCCCATGCGGCCATACCAGCTTTCCATACGAGTGTGTTTGCGTTAAAACTGCCTGCTGCTGCCATCTGACGGAGCTGGTCCAGTTCAAACGGGCCTGCCTGTTTACCATCGATGGCAACGTGGAAGGCTACTGCAGCTGGTAATGGCGGAGGGACTGCACCCGCTGGTGTTTGGGCGCCCGGGGTGCCGCTAGCACCAGTTTGCGGGTTAAATTGGTTAGGCTGGAAAACGTTGCCTACCTGACCCATCATAGCCGCACCCATGCCGAGGCCAAGGCCTGCGCCTGCGAGACCGCCGCTACCTGGATTTTCAGCAGATTTCTCCATTGCATTAGCTGCCTGGAATTGTGCATATGCACCGAGGTTACCTACGATACCCATGCTACTGCGTTTATCCAATGCCTGTTCTACTTCAGGTGGCAATGAAATATTTTCGATCAGGAATTTAGTAAGGTCGAGACCTAACTCGTTAAACTCCGGACGGATTTTTTCGGTAATGACAGCTGAAACTTCATCATATTTAGCCGCGAGGTCCAGCACTGGAATATGTTGCTCTGCAATGGCATCCATACCGCGGGCAACGGCAAGGTTACGCAGTTGTTCGTTGATACCATCCACTGTGAATTCAGGGTTGGTAGCAGCAACTTCTTTCAGGAACATGCCAGCGTCTTTTACGCGGAAAGCGTAGCTACCAAAGGCACGGATACGTAGCGGGCCGAATTCAGCATCACGCAGCATAATTGGGTTTTTGGTACCCCATTTCTGATTGGTGAACTGGCGCATACTTACGAAAAATACATCCGCTTTATATGGGCTGTTGAAGCCGTATTTCCAACCTTGCAGTGTAGCGAGGATAGGAAGGTTTTGTGTGTTAAGGGTGTACATACCAGCAGGGAAAACATCTGCAATCTTACCTTCATTCATGAACACTGCTACCTGCGATTCACGTACAGTAAGTTTTGCGTTTTGTTTGATCTCGTTCTGGTAACGGGGGAATTTCCAAACAATCGTATCGGCAGACGTGTCTGTCCACTCGATAATGTCAATAAATTCATTCCTCAGTTTATCAAATAATCCCATGTTGACAGGTTTTAAAATACTTGTTAATTGTCTGCCAAATTTATAGAATTATTTATTTGAAATCTCTTTAATGATATGTTATAATTTCAGCAATTTTGCATTGATAGCAACAATGACAGTGCTAACCGTCATTAGCACTGCACCTACGGCCGGACTAAGAATTATCCCCCAGGGTGCTAAAATGCCTGCTGCCAGTGGCATAGTTATCAGGTTATAGCCAGTAGCCCATACCAGGTTCTGTATCATTTTACGATAGGTAGCTTTTCCAAAACGTACAAGACTCACAATATCAGCTGGATTACTGTTTACCAGCACTATACCTGCTGTTTCTGCAGCGATATCAGATCCTGAGCCAACAGCGATCCCGATGTCTGCCTGGGCCAATGCTGGCGCATCATTGATGCCGTCGCCGGTCATCGCTACATAGCGTCCTTCTTGTTGTAGTTGTTTGATTGCATCAAGTTTCTGATGCGGTAATACTTCTGCTATCACTCTGTCAATATGCACTTGTTTACCTACAGCATCTGCAACTTTATGATTATCACCTGTCAGTAATACGGTGGTGATCTTTTCTTCTTTTAACTGTTGTACCGCAGTAGCTGATTCCGGGCGAATTTCGTCAGACAGGATCAGGTATCCGGCAGATTGATTGTTGATGATAACATAAGATAAAGTACCGGTATCATCTGTCTCGACCTTCGGTAGTTTATAATTTTCGCGTGCATAAGCAGGAGATGAAATTAATATAGTATCAGCTCCAACCCTTGCCTGTATACCTTTTCCGGCAAGTGCCTGCACATCGGTTGCAGCAGGAATCTGTAGCTTTAGTTCCTGCGCTTTTGCGATAATACCTGTAGCGATAGGATGCTCTGACTGTTGTTCTGCGGCAGCCGCTAATGCAAGTATTTGTTCCTTACTACGGTCAGGCATAAACGATTCCATTTTAGAAACCTCGAATTTGCCTACTGTGAGTGTACCTGTTTTGTCAAATACCAGGGTATCTATTTTGCGTGCATTTTCAAAAGCTGTTCTGTTTTTTATCAGTAGTCCATGCTTGGCTGCAATGGTGGTAGATCGTGCTACTACCAATGGGATGGCCAATCCAAGGGCATGCGGACAACAGATCACGATTACCGTTACCATACGTTCCATGGCAAAGGAAATAGTGCTACCTGTCAGCCACCATACAAAAAAGGTGATCAAACCTGCGGCGATTGCGAGTATAGTCAGCCATCGCGCTGCTTTGTCCGCCAGTAGCTGAGTTCCTGATTTCGCCTGTTGTGCGTCATTCACCAGTTTGATTACCTGAGAGAGGTAAGAGTCTGCGCTGCCATGTGTTACCGTTACCTGCAAGGCGCCATGTCCGTTGATGGATCCAGCGATCACCTTGTCCCCTGTTTTCTTTTCTACGGGCTTGGATTCACCTGTGAGCATCGCTTCATTGATATAACTGCTACCTTCCTTAATAGTGCCATCTGCTGCAATCTTTTCACCAGGTTTGATAACGATTACATTACCGGGTAGGAGACTATCCGTTTTGACATCACGTTGATTACCGTTTTCCAAAAGATGCGCTTCCGCAGGCATCAGTTTCACCAGTAACTCCAGTTCTTTCCCTGCACCAGCCACCGCACTCATTTCTATCCAATGACCCAGCAACATAATTAGTATCAGCGTTGCCAGTTCCCAGAAAAAGTCCATCCCTTGAAGACCGAACAATGTAGCAACACTATACACAAATGCCACGGTGATGGCAAAACCTATGAGGGTCATCATGCCAGGGTTCTTTGCCTTTAATTCTTCTACCAGGCCTTTCAGAAATGGCCACCCGCCGTAAAAGTAGACGATGGTAGAAAGACCGAACAGAATATATTTATCTCCCGGAAAACTCAATTGTATACCTAACCAATGCTGGATCATTTTTGACAACAACATAATAGGTAATGTGAGCACCAGCACGATGTAAAAGCGTTTTTTAAAATCATTGATCATAGCTGAATGATCATGACCTCCATGCGCGCTATGGTCCATTCCATCATGCATACCATGATCGTTCGGCTGCTGCATGTGATGATCATGCTGTGCGTGATGTTCATGATTTCCTTCCGGCATTTGATGTTGATGACTATTGTTTTCAGGTTCCATGCTATGGTCGTGTGTATGCTCCATTATATAGGTTTTGATTAGTTATACAATGCGATGCTGAAATTGTTGTATGTAAAAAGGCAACACTAATGTGTTGCCTTCAATATCTGTTCCAGCCAATTTTGAGCCAGGCCCGGCCATGCATCCGCAGCGGGATTTCCCGGCCTGAGTCCATAACCATGGCCTCCTTTATTGTAGAAATGTAATTCTACGGGCGCCTGAGCATCTCTCATGGCCCCTGTCATGACCAGCGCACTGTATCCGTATTTATCATCTGCGGTAGCAAATAAAAACATGGGTGGAGTGGCTGCATTTACCTTTAATTCCGGTGTCAGCGTTCTGTTTTCGCCTTCATCCAGGTATGCCGGATAGATGAGCATTGCATATGCTGGCTTTGCGCTCAGCTTATCTGCGGCGTCTATGGCGCTATAGGTCTGTTTTTCATACAACGTTGATGCGCGTGCGCTCAGGCTTCCACCTGCCGAAAAACCGATGAGTCCTACCTTTTCAGGATTTATCTGCCATTCTGTTGCGCGGGATTTTACAATTCTGATGGCACGCTGTACATCCTGGAGTGCGCCTTCTCTCTTTTGAGGAACGCGGTAATGCAATACGAATGCGGTATAGCCCAGTTTATTGAGCCACTTGGCGATTTCGATACCTTCCAGGTCTATGGCCAGTATATTGTAGCCACCTCCAGGACAAACGATTACTGCAGCATCTTTACGGCCTTCTAACGGCGCCGGATAAACGGAAATAAAAGGATCTGTGACGGCAGCAATGCGATGCACATTACGGCTGCTATCAGCAGACATTTCCAGTGGCTTCTTCACCGTTTCACCAGGTGCTATGCCGGGCCATAAGGGTATTTGCTTTACTTGTTGTGCCATTGCATTAAAACCATATCCCGCCAACATGCAAAGGAGGATTAATTTTTTCATAATTGTCAGAATGAGTATTATTTAACGCAATCCAGCCAAGCCTGGGCCATCAGACGGGCTCCGGCAACGGTTGGGTGTACACCATCTCCTGTCCAATAGGCTGCAGGAGCAGATTGTATGGCTTTATCAAAGATGGCCTGGTAAGGAATATAGATCGCTTTGTATTTAGTGGCTATTTCCTTAGCGGCGGCCTGGTATTCTTTAAATGTAGGAAACCAGGAGTCATCTACAGCCTTCACACCTTTGATAGCGAAAGGTTCTCCGATGATCAGCTGTACATCAGGCAGCTGCTGCTTTGTACGGTCCAGGAGTTTCTCAAAATCGTCGTGGTAAACTTTAGAAGTCCCATTGTATTTACCGCTGAGGGTATGCCAATAGTCGTTTACGCCAATCAGGATGCTCAGCACATCTGGTTTGAGGGCCAGGCAATCCGCATCCCAGCGTTCTGCCAGTTGATAAACTTTATTACCGCTGATGCCTCTGTTGAAGGTTTTCAGGTTTTTGTCGGCATGCTGCCACAGCATTTCTGAGGCGGCCAGGAAGGCGTATCCGCCACCGAGGGCACTGCTGTTGTTAGGGTCCGGATTATCTTTTTTGCGGCCTACATCAGTGATGGAATCACCCTGAAAGAGGATAGTATAATCTTTCTTCAGTTGGATTTTAGGCGATTTCCCTGCGGGGGCTGCAGCGGCAACGATTTCTGGTAAACTAAGCGCAGCAAGGCTTCCAAGAGAGACATTACGTAAAAAATTACGACGGTTTGTGTTATTCATAACGAAGGTCATTTATTTAGCAACAGCTAAAACTATAAAAAACCGTTGATAATTTTTCTAATATCTCTGCGCCAAAACGTGCAATTATATAACACAGGAATTACACGAATGCGCTCAGTCCAGTAATCGCACGGCCAACAATCAGAGAATTTATTTCTTTGGTGCCCTCATAGGAATAAATCCCTTCTGCGTCGGCTACAAAGCGGGCCACGTTGTATTCCAGGAGAATCCCATTGCCCCCATTACTTCTCTCGCTCGACTAACGATATCGCGGGTACGTAGTGTACAGAAGACTTTTGCCAGAGAGGCATGTTCATCTTTGAGGCGGCCTTCATCCTGGAGTTCAGAGAGGCGGAATGCCATGGTTTGCATGGCGGTGAGGTTAGATAACATTTCCACCAGGTGACTTTGTATCAGTTGAAATCCGGCGATAGGTTTTCCAAACTGTTCTCGTTTCATGGTGTATGCCAGCGCATTTTCGTATGCACCTCGGGCACATCCTACAGCTTCCCAGGCCACGCTGGCCCTGGTCATGCGCAATACATGCGAAGTATCTTTGAAGCTATCCGCATGGGCCAGTCTATCGCTTTCTGCAATGTGGCAGTCTTTCAGCGTGATGAGGCCATTTTGCACTATGCGCAGCGACATCTTATCCTGTATTTTCTCCACAGAGAAGCCTGGGGTGCCTTTACGCAGGAGGAAACCTTTTACCTGGTTGTCGTCCAGGTCTCTGGCCCAGATAACGATGACGTCTGCAAAGGTGGCGTTGCCTATCCATTTTTTCTGACCATTGAGCACCCAGGTATCACCTGTTCGTTTAGCCGTAGTGGTGAGTCCGCCGGCAGTGCCACTGCCCACTTCAGGTTCTGTGAGCCCAAAGGCGCCGATGAGGTTAAGCTGTTGCATGCCGGGCAGCCATTCATCTTTCTGGGCTTCGGAGCCCAACATATAGATGGAACGCATGGCCAATCCCGTTTGTACACCGAAGAAAGTAGCTATGCTGGCATCTACACGCGCCATTTCCATCGCTAAGATGCCTTCCATTAAGAAGGAACGATTTGGACAGCCATAACCTTCGAAGGTGATGCCAGTAATATTTAATTCTCTGAATTTGGGTATGATTTCAAAGGGGAATTCAGCTTTGAGCCAATATTCATTTACCAGTGGCTGGATTTCTTTTTCCATAAAGGCACGGACCTTCAGTTGCAGGTCTCTGTCTTCCTGCGAGAGCCGGGAGCCGATATCATAGAAATCACCGTTTATAGGAGGAACTTTCTTTTTAGAGCCACGGGCGCTAAGCATTTTCATTAGTCCGTTCAGCTGGGTTTCATCCATCTGGGAAACGGATTCCATAACTTTTGACAGGTCTACCTTTTCGGAGAGTTTTGACAGCATTTTAAAGTCAATGCTTTTAAACAAATGGTAGGCATTCCTGAGCTTTGAGAAAGTTCCAGACATAGCACATGGTTTTAGATGAATTTACGAATTATTTCACCTTAAATTTCCCCTGTGGTGTGACTTCTAAAACTTTGCCAGCAACTTTTAAAATTACGGTACCATTAAAATCCATTTTTTCACCCTGCGCAGAAATAGCATCGTCCTGGTCTTCAAACTGAGCTGGCATGGTACCCGCATAGATTGTTCTTTTCAGACCATTGTAGATGATAAATCGATCAGTAACATCCATATTTTCATTTCCCAGGAAAACTTCTGCCAGCACTTCATTATTTCTTTTGAAGATATGCAAACCTATCGCCACCGGCTTTTCGAAAGGAATCCAGGAAACGCCGTTGAAGTAATGTTCTTCATGTTCCTCTTCGCCGGCAAGGATTTCACGGAGGTTGGCCTTCAAAATTGAGGGATCATAAAAACGACTGGCGATTTCAAGATTATTACGCGTTTGGTCTAATTTGCCGTCACTATCCTGCTTCAAGGAGAGATCCCAGATATAACGCAGATCATCTGATAGATTAACTGTATAATAAACAGGCTCACCAATGGTTTCGGTAAGATGAATATTACCTACAGCATCAATGGTGGCGTTTTCTGCGGTGGTATAGTATGCTTCGGCTGCCTCTGTGCCCAACAACATGTGTCGGTCTGTTTCTTTGCCTTCTGGAGAATAAACTACCAGCTGATAACCAGGTTCTGTAATGCCTTCACCCTGTTCCATTTTACCTGTGGTATATAATAGCATTGGATTTTTCCCAGGTAACATTATTTTGCCGAAGTGATAAAACTGCAAGGTATCTGCCAGCATATAGCCTTCGAAGTTATAGTATGGCGTAAGCAGTGAAACGGGTTTCAGCAGACTATTATCGGGAGCAGTGGTTAGTGCAAGTGGTAGCTTCAACGTTGGGAACCTGTTCATGAAATCCTGGAAGCTGACGGTTTCCTGCGGTATATGTGTGATGTTACCATTCTTCTCAATTTTTATCAACTTCAGTTTACTTTTACTTTTTGGAGAAGATTCCCGATTGGTGTAATACACATACCATTGTGTTCTTAACTGAACGAGTGAATCACCATCAAACACTGGCTGCATTGAAGTATTAGAATGCTCGTTGCCATTCTCTTCTACAGCGTTTACTCCAATTTCTTCGCTGGCAATTGTTTTACCATTTTTATGAAATGTAGCCAGAAATACCTGGTACCTGTTTTTATTCATGTCGGTATAACATTTAAAAACAAGTGCAGTGATCGTATCTCTGTTAAATAATACCCCTGCCTGAATCTTCTGAAACTTATGACCGTTGGCGGATGGAATAAAAGCATTCGCCTGAACAGTTTTCAACTGATCATCATTGAATGGCATTGTCAGCAGCGGAAGTGAATCTATCATACCAGTGAACCCAGGAATGGTTTTGATCGTCACTTTCGCCGTATCAATATCTGAGTTATTGGTTCCGTTATTTTGGCATGCCAGTACTGTTACAGACATCAGTACTAATAAGGTTTTCGCCAGCGTTTTCATGGGCGTATGGGATGATTTGACGGGCAAGATAATAATTATCTGCATAAAGCGAAAAATTACCCCTATATCCTGGGGCTCAGTACAGCGAAACCAAGATACGATGGAAACCATATCCGGCTATCATCACCAGAAAATCATCTCCTTAAAATAACATTAAAATAATGCGTTCGTTGTTATCATTCACTTTTCAGACTAGTGATTGGATTTACTAACGCAGCCTTAATGCTTTGAAAGCTGATAGTTAGTGCAGCTATCGAAATGGCAATGATACCAGCAACAGCGAAAATCGCCCAGGACAAGGAAATGCGATAGCTGAAATTTTCCAGCCACTGCCCCATCGTATACCAAGCCAATGGTATAGCTATCAAAATTGCTACCAGCACAAGTTTCAGGAAGTCACCAGATAGCAACGCCACGATATTTGTCACAGAAGCGCCCATTACCTTGCGAACGCCAATTTCTTTGGTACGTTGTTCGGCAGTAAAGGCTGCCAGGCCGAATAAGCCTAGACAGGCAATAAAAATAGAGAGGCAGGCAAAGAGCGTTATGAGCTTCCCTACAATCATTTCACTATTATAGACCTTTTGAAAATCTGTATCCAGGAAAGAATAGTTGAAGGGATAACGTGGGTTCATTTTTTTACAGAGTGCCGCTACAGTGGCCAGGGCCTGTTTCGTTTGTCCGGTGGTGGTTTTAATAAGAATAAAATCAAATCCCCAGCTTTCATTCATGCGGATGATCAACGGACGAATAGGTTCATGCAGGGAATTAAAATGAAAATCCTTTACCAACCCGATGATAGTACCTGTCCGTTGTCCAAAGGCTAGTGGCTGCCCCACAGGATTGGCATATCCAAGGCGCTTTGCAGCCGCCTCATTGATGATGTAGTTAGCAGTATCGGCTCCGAATCCCGGCGAAAAATCGCGGCCTTCCAACACTTGAAGGTTCATGGTTTTTACAAAGTCGTAGCCTACCGCGGTATTACTAAATTGTATGGCCACATTTGTGTTTTGGCCCGTCCAGCGGACCGCATCCGTGGTGTTGCCATTTTCCAGAGGGCTGTTTTGCATATGCGTTACTGCAGTGATACTTCCCGATTGCAATAGCTCCTGTTTGAATGCCTGGAATTTGTCTCTGACAGCGCCTTCGCCTTGTATTACGATGAGATTTGTGCGGTCGTAGCCAAGATTTTTGGTCTGGATATACTTCAGTTGCTGGTATACCACGATGGTACCTGCGATCATCAACACCGATAATACGAACTGAAAAACCACCAGCATACGCCGGAAGCCCAGCGCCTGTGGGCCCGCTTTCATCAATCCTTTCAGCACAAGCAATGGTTTGACTGCCGACAGAAAAAAAGCAGGATAGCTACCTGATAAAACAGCAGTCAGCAACACGATGCAAGTAAACAACGCCCAGAAAGCGGGATTGGTGGCAGGGAATAATAATTGTTTCCCCGTTAGATCATTAAATACTGGTAATACCAACCATACCAGCGCCAACGCGATGATAGCGGATATTACTGTCATTAGCAATGCTTCGTTCATGAACTGCCAGACAAGTGCATGCCGTTGGGCACCTACAACTTTTCTGACACCCACCTCCTTGGCCCGTTTCACCGCCCTGGCAGTGGAGAGGTTCATGAAGTTAATGGCAGCAATGAGCAATAAAAAGGCAGCAACGATCACGAATAAACGAACATATTCAATTCTCCCTCCGATACGTTTACCATCAGCAAAATTGGAATAGAGGTAAACATCTGCTTCTGGCTGCAGAAATAAGGTGATGTTATAGGAAGCGCTTAAATCTTTATTTCTTCCTACCAGGAAATCCTTGAGTTTAGCATTTACTTTCTCTGGATCTGTATGAGGTTTTAGCAGAATGCGGGTGCCAGGGCCTGAATTTTCCCATTTATTCAACCAGGGCTCTTTTTTCAGGAGTACATCCCAATTACGCAGGAACTCATATTTATCCAGTGAATTGGCAGGCAGATCTTCGAATACAGCAGTTACTTTCAGGTCTTTATTATCGTCCAAACGAATAACCTGGCCCAGTGCCGCTGCAGGATCGTGGAAATATAAGGTTGCAAGTTTGCGTGAGATGGCGATATCAGCAGGACCCGCCAGTGCAACTGAGCTGTTACCCGCCAACAATGGGATATCGTAAATTTTAAACCAATCAGCACCTACGTAGCAGCCTGGGAAGCGTGCTACATTTTCGCCGGCGCTGAGTATATGTACACCATTTTGTAAGATGCCTGCTGCATATTCAATTTCAGGAATTTCTCTTTTTAATTCATCAGGAAGAATACCGGGCATATTCTCATCTGTAACAATTCTGCCATCAGCGGTTTTATGCTCCATTACCCGATACAGGCGGTTGAGGTGCGAAGAATGCTTGCCCATGTGACGTTCATCTTGTACCCACAACAGCAACAGCAGGCAAGAAGCCATACCGATAGCTAGCCCCAGGATATTAACTGCGGAAAATACTTTGTTACGCAGGAGGTTTCTGTAAGCAATCTTGAGATAATTACGCACCATGATTACCAGATTTTCCTGTTGTGGTCAATACTCATGCCATGCCTAAACAGGCTGTAGTACAGCAAATTAACAGGTTAGTCAGCAAAAAATCTGTTCGGCATCGAACTATCAGTGTCCGGTTTTGAACAACTATTATCTGAATTTAATGCTAATTTTTAAAATGATAAAAGGGCATCCTGGTGTAACCCTGGATACCCTTTTCCTAAATATCTAAATGTAATTATTTTGCTTCAGCTACCGCAGCTGCAATATCTGCGGTGTTCTTAGTTAGTTTACCGTCTGCGCCTACTGTAATGAATGCATCTTTCAATAATATTTTCACCTGACCATTCATTTTCATTTTGGTTGCTGGTGCAATGTATAGTTTATCCTGTTCAATTTTTACATGGAGGTCTGGTTGCTTACCAGGCGCCAGTTTGGACGCGAGCGTAATAGCATCTACAATTTTATAATGCTCATCCATTGTAAAGATTTCATACACATAATCAGACTTCTCAGTCCAGGTATGAAGGATGATATGCATGTTGACACCAGGATAATTCCCCAATTCAAAATAGGAATTTTCGATAGTATCAGCACGATCATTAGTTTTATAGGCACTGTCGCCCACAAAGTGTGTCAGGTCCATATCCAAGCCGGTAACAGTGAAAGATAAGGAGCCATCCTTTTCGAGTGCAATATCTTTATTCATAGTAGTATTAAAGGACCCAATACTTAATGAGTAGCCAATTTCGGTGCCATCAGATGCTTCTTCGATCATATGCATGGAGCCGGAAGAGTCTATTTTAAAATCTTTCCAGGAAGTATAATAGCCTTCCTCTCCTTCTCCGCCTGCTACCTGCATTCTGCCACCTTCTTTGCCATTAGCATCGAAAGTCACTAAATACAAACCATCTTCAATGGCCCCTTCATAATCTTCGCCGGTGAGTTCAGCCACTTTAATCAGATACATGCTATAATTGTTGCCTGGAATGGTAACTTTACCTACTTTTCGGAGTTTCGGAAAATCAAAACCCAGCAAGTTTTGCAGGTCATACCATCCATTATTCATATCAAACTGCGGATAGGCGTTAGATTTAGGTGTTTCCGGGAAGGAAGCAGGTAATTTAAGTGCTGGAAAGTTAGCGGTAAAAGCCTGGAAGGTTTCCGTTTTCTCGTTTATCCAGCTATGGTGGCCATCTTTCTGTATTAATAATCTCCTAATGGAAGATTTATTTTTTGCCACGTCATCGCCCACGTAGTATCGGCGTACTTCGATAACAGAATCTGAGCCTAATACTAATTTTCCATATAGGCTTATGCCATTCCTTGCTGAAACGATTGACAATAGATCAGTCTTCTGAATCAGCTTTCCCTGTTTAGTATAGGTGGCAAGAATATAGGTATCCGCTTCTTTCTCTGCCGTTTCACCATTGTATAACACAGGAATAAAATCGTTGGTAGTTGGAATACGGACAGCGTGGATCTGTTTGAAGCTAACAGAACTATCCATGAACATATACTGCGCAGTAATCGTATCCCAGATATATACATTAGCGGTAGGCACATGTAATAAAGTCAAGTTATTGACGAATCCGTCGAAGTTCTCCAGGGAAACAACATTGCCGGTTTCTTTCTTTTTGGCTGGCTTACAAGCCATAAAAAGTAGCAGCATAATAGCTGCATATTTACGTATAGGCATAATGGTAAGGTATAACACGCGTAAAGGTAAGGGAAGGAATGGAAATAAATAAACCTTGTATACTAAAAGTCAAAGCCTCTGGATTTATACCAGAGGCTTTAACTTTTAGTATACAAGATAAGATCGGCAATATTATTCAACCGCATTTGCAGCTGCCGTCGAATTATCGGCAGTTATTTTAGAAAGCTTACCATCTGCGGCCACCGTGTAGGCCTGATCTTTCAGCAAGATTTTCACTGATCCGGTGGCCTTCATTTTTCCAACGGCAGGCAGGTATAAATTTTTTCCATCAACATTTACATGCAGGTCGGGCTGCTTGCCTGACGGGAACTTAGCGGCAACAGTTGCGGCATCCAGGATTCTAAAGTCCTTGTCCATTGTTAGCAATTCGAAAGCGTAATCTTCTTTTAATCTCCAATAATGCAGAAATGCAAAAACATTTTCACCAGGGTAATTGGCAAGATAGCTATAACTATGAAAGTTAGTATCTGCCACGGGGCTATTGGACGCAATGCTATCAGCAGAAAAACCATTCAGGTCCATTTCAAAGTTGGTTGCATTAACAGCTAAACGGCCATTTTTCTGAACAGTTACTTCGGTACGTAAGCGTGTAACAAATGAATCAACACCGTCCATATATTGCAAAACAGGAGCATAACTCTTCTGCTTCATATGCATAACACCGTTAGCATCAACGGTGAAATCTTTCCAAGTGGTATAATAACCATCTTCCCCGCCGTCACCACCGGTGGCCAATATCCTGTCTATTTCCCTGCCATTGGCATCATATACGACGGCATAAATAGCATCATCAATGCGTCCTTCATTTTCCTCATTGGTTATTACATCTGTCACTCCTATCAGGTAAGTCGTATAAGTACTTCCTGGAATTGGGTACTTGCCAATTTTATAGAGTTTGGGGAAATCATAATCTAATAAGTCTTTCAGGTCATACCAGCCATTATCACGGCGAAACTGCTGTAAGCCTTTAACATTGGGCGTTTCAGGATAAGATAGTGGTAGTTTGAGTGTCGGGAAGTTAGCCGCAAATGCAGCGAAGGTTTCCTTATAATCTGGTTGCCATTGGTGATGACCATCTTTTTGTACCTGTAAATATCTGATAGCACTGGATTCATACTTTACTTCCTCAGGCGCTCTCATGTCTACTTTAAAAGTACGCACTTCAATCATATCGTTTGACTCGATGGCAATCTTTCCATCATTGCCATTTGTTCTATTGCTTGCATAGGTTTCAAAGACGGTGGTCTTCTGAATCAGTTTGCCCTCTTTGGTATAGGAGGCGAGTATGTAGATATCTTTCTCCGTTTCATCAGTAGTACCATTGTATAGGATTGCGATGAAATCACCAGGAGCTTGCAAACGTGCAGCATGGATTTCCTTAAATTTAACGGAGCTGTCGTTGTACATATACTGTGACATTAAGGAATCCCAAACTCTTACATAAGCAGTTGGCGTTTGTATTACATTCAGTTTATTGACAAATGAATCAAAGTTATCCAAAGAAATCACCTTACTGGTTTCTTTCTTTTTAGGAGTGGACTTACAGGCTGCGAATAGCAGCAATAAGAGGACGACATAGGTACGTATAGGCATAATAGTAAGGTATAACAAGACACAAAGGTAGTAGTAGAATTGTATAATTAAGATATGAAATAAAAATAAAAGCCCCCGGAAATAATTCCAGGGGCTGGTGTTTACAGGATATGATTATTACTCAATAATTGTTATTGCCTTTTTCAGTTTCAGGTCTTCGGAATTAGCGCCTATGGCTATTTCAAATTCACCTGGTTCCACTGTCCAGTTCATGTTTTTATCAAGCAATGCCAGATCGTCCGGATGCAGGGTGAAGTGCAGTGTTTTCTTTTCGCCTGGTTCCAGGGTTACACGATCAAAGCCGCGGAGCTGCCACACATAAGTAGTTACGCTGCTTACTTTGTCATGCATATAGAGTTGTACTACGTCGTCACCTTTTCGTTTACCCGTGTTCGTTACATCTACAGTAACCTGGATATCGCCTTGTTGGTGGCCTTGTTCAGGTGTCACCACCAGATTGCTGTATTCAAATGTTGTATAGCTTAGCCCATAGCCGAAAGGATACAGCGGACCATTCACACTCGTACGACCGTAACCGTTATTACCGCTGGAAGGCTGATCAGCATGGGATGCTGGTTTATAAGGAAAGTTTAGTTCCAGCTGACCGGTTGTTTTCGGGAAAGTAACTGTCAGTCGGCCACCAGGATTATAGTCACCAAACAGTACTTCTGCAACGGCTACTCCGCCAGAAGGGCCCGGGAACCAAGCTTCCAGGATTGCTGGTAGGTTTTGATTTTCCCAGTTGATCGTCAATGGTTGTCCGTTGATGAGTACTGCTACCACTGGTTTGCCGGTTGCATGCAACGCCTGCAGCAGTTGCAGCTGGCGTCCTGGCAAATCAAGGCTGGTACGGGAAAGGCTTTCACCAACACGTTTGTCATCTTCCCCTACTACTGCCACGATAACATCTGCATCTTTCGCTTTGGCAACAGCCTCGTTGATATCTTGCTGTTCTTCCAGGCTTAATGGCGTAGGAATAATTTCGGTGCCTGGCCATCCCGGATTTACCACATCACAACCTTTTGCGTAGGTTACTTCCAGGGATTTGCCTGCTTGTTGCTGGATGCCTTCCAGCACAGAAATTACCGGATTATGAGAAGGGCCATAACGGCTGTTGGCGTGACTTACAGCTGTAGCCATTGGCCCCGTTACCAATAATTTCTTAATGGCTTGTTTGTTGAGCGGTAAGGTATTGTTCTCGTTTTTAAGGAGTACCAGTGACTCTCGATTCAGTTGCAATGCGAAGGAATCATCTGCGGCAGTATGTACGCCTTTATCGGCTGCTTTCTCGTCTACATAAGGCTTATCGAAGAGGCCAAGGCGGAATTTCACACGCAATACATCAGCAACACGACTATCAATCGTTTTCATATTTACCTTTCCTTCCTTCACCAGCTCGCGGAGCGGGTTGATGAAATCTTCAGGAGGCGTGAAGTTGGTACGTACGTTGAGTCCAGCTTCCACTGTCTGGCGCACGGCTTCTTTATAGGTATCTGCAACATGGTGTTTGCTGAAAAGATATTCTACCGCATCACTATCCGACACCACATAACCATCGAAGCCAAATTTCTGACGCAATAGTTCTGTCAGGAAGAAATAGCTACCGGTAACAGGTTCGCCGTCCCAGTCGTTGTAGCTGCTCATAACGCCCATAGGCTTGGCTTCCTGGATAACCCGGCGGAATGGGTACAAGTATATCTGGTACATTTCCCTTGGCGCAACATGTGGGTCTGTGCGAGCATTTCCATCGCGGCCACCTTTAGGAATACTATATACCGCAAAGTGTTTCAGTGTGGAGGCTACGCCTTGCGACTGAATACCGATAGTCATTTGTTTGCCTAGTTCAGCGATGAGGAAAGGATCTTCGCCATAGCATTCTACCACGCGGCCCCAGCGAGGATCGCGTGCAGGGTCCAGGATGGGGGCATATACGTTCGTATAGCCTAGTAGTTTAGCTTCGCGGCCTGCAATTTCTCCCGCCTGATGTACCAGTTTGCGGTTCCAGGTGCTACCGATGGCGATAGGCGCTGGTAGCGGCGTAGCGCGATCATGGTTCAGGCCATGGATACCTTCTGTTGTAAAATCTACAGGGATACCCAGCCTTGTTTGCTCCACGAACCATTTCTGGATGGTATTGATGGCTGCCGCATGTTTATTAAAAGGAAAAGAGTAAGCTGATTGTGCTTTGCTATTGCCGGCAAGACTATTCAGTTCTTCATCGATATTGGCGATGCCGTCTTTCCATACTTTGTTTTTCCATTCCGGTGTTGGCATTTCATCTTTAAGCACGCGGCCATAACCATACAGGGTGGCCATCTGACAAGTTTTTTCGTCCAGCGTCATTTGTGAAAGGAGGTCTTTCACGCGCGCATCTACTGTCTGGGATGGATCTTCGAAGATATCCATCTTACCATTCTTGTTGAAATCAATCCAGCCATTCCGATAAATGGGCAGCTGACCTTTCTGAGCGGTGGCATATTGTACCGTCAGCATGGTTAGCAAGCCCGTTGCTGTAATCCTAAGCTTCATTTCCAATGTTTATTTAACGGGATAAAAATTCTTTGCAATGGATTGCAAAACGTCACCAAGATAAAATTATAATCTGAAAATCAAGAGAATTTATGAAATATGGCTAGAAATCTGTTTGAGCAGAATTTTGTGAGGTTAGAAGAGATTTACTTTATGGATAACAGGTGGAAGATAAGCTGGAAAATCTGTGGCGATATGTGATTTATAACCTGGCAGCAGAAAGAGTTCCAGCAGTTGCCATGTTTTATGGTCCAGTAGTACCTCGTCTTTACTTACATCGATCAGTTGCAAGGGCAGGTGCATTCCTCTCCCATCTGCTTTGATAATGGCTTCTTTGCGCGTCCAATAATAAAAAAACCTGGAGTGGTCATGTTGAATGTACTGTAATTCATTGGGTGTCCAGATGCCGTCAAAATCGTCCAGGTCTATGGGTTGAATTTTTTCTATGTCAATACCCACCTTACCAGCGGTGGAGAATGCGCAGACAGCTACATCACCGGTATGGGACAGATTAAAGTCCGGGCAGCCGGGAATATAGGGCCGTTTATAATTGTCTGCCATTATTGTTTCCAATAGATTACCTGGGAGCTGATTGGCTTCCAGGGCGTGTTTCAGCAGTAGTCTGCTGGTCAATGCCAGGCCTGCGTCTTTAAAATGATGGTAACGGGTTACATAATCTTTGATAGCAGTTGGCATTGATGACAGGGCCGATTCGAAATCGGATAGTTGGTGTGGCGCAGTGGCATAGAAGACCTGTATCATGGTCATAAAGATAATATATTATTATGCGAAAAGGAGGCGTGGAAAGAAATTAGGCATGTAAAACAGTAATTATCAACTTATAGTTATAATGAAAAAAAACACTACATTAGCAGCATTCATTATTAATAAAATTCTTTGAAGGTTAAATGATTACATCACCTTCTTATCAAGCATATAAAGAGCTTTTTCATTCACTGTACAACGAGCTGTGTAACTATGCTTACAGTTTTCTGAATGATGATGCAGCGGCGGAAGACGTAGTGCAAGAGACATTCATTAAGTTGTGGCAGAAGCACCAGGACCTGATCGGTATTCCCAATATTAAAGCTTATCTGTTTCGCGCGGTACGTAACAACTCCATTTCGGCGTTGCGTAAGATCAATGTAGAGCAGGCACATAACAAGGGTTTTGAGTTACTAGCAGATTATAGTGAAGAACCTGATGAACTGGAAAAAGAACAGAGCAAGCCATATTACGAACAGCTGATTTACGAAGCCATAGAAAATCTGCCGCCTCAATGTAAGGAGGTATTTACCCGATGCAGGGTGAAAGGCATGACACACCAACAGGCAGCCGCCGAGCTGGGGCTTTCTGCCAAAACTGTCGAAAATTATATGGGTAGGGCACTCAAAATTCTGCGAAAGTACCTCTCTGCCTACGGCTTACCGGTATGTATGATATTTCTTGTTAATTTATTCAAAGACTGATAGAGGGATAACTTCCTTTCTGACGTTGTATAGATAGAGCACACTGTAGTTAATTTATGGAACCTAGCACCTTATATGAACTGATCACACGTAGACTGTCCGGCCAGATCAGCCCTGAAGAAGACCTGGTACTCCGTCAATGGACGGAGGCCTCTGAGGCAAACCAGGAAGAGTACGAGACGATAGTGAAAATCTGGAACGATAGTGCTACATCCCGACCTGCAAGGCAGTACAATACGCCTGCGGCATGGTTAAAGGTGGATCAACACATTCAGTCTTCATTACCTGCAACTGCCAAAGTGAGACCACTCTGGACCAGGTTTGCTGCAGCTGCAGCTATCCTGGCGATGCTTTCCGCAGGCGCATGGTGGATGGCTGAATCTTCTTCTTATAAAGTACATGAAGTTGCTGCCAATGAAGGAAAAATAAAGGACCTTCAGCTGGACGATCAGACCAGCATCAGCCTTCGCCCCGGCTCCAGCCTGAAATACAGCAACGCCTATAAAGGAAATAAACGTGTAGTAGAACTAACAGGTGAAGCATGGTTCCAGGTAGCTAGCGACGCCTCCCACCCTTTTATCATCAAAACACCTAACCACGACCAGGTAGAAGTGCTGGGTACTGCATTCACTGTTGAAACAAGCGATTCCGGTACCATCGTCATTGTTACAGATGGTAGGGTAAGACTGGGAAATGAAGCAGGAAACAATGGCGTCGTAGTTAGCAGCGGCAAAAAAGGCATCAGCAAAAATGGTATTCTCACCGCCGCAGAAAACGATGATCTCAACTTTTTAGCCTGGAAAACAGGGACATTACAATTTAATGATCTTCCACTTGTTGATATATTGCCACAATTAGCCGATTTTTACAGCAAAGTAATCAGGATCGACGAATCATACCAGAAGACTGCCGCTCAGCAAAGAGCTACCATCACCTTCCGGGATCAGACCTGTGATAATGCATTGCATGAATTACAACTATTGCTGGGCTTTAAATACAGACAAGAAGGCGACACGATTGTCATCAGCCAATAATTTCGTAAAACTCGCCTGGACCTTTACAACTTTTCTACTACTGCTATTGCCGTGGCATACTACCAGCGCCCAGCAACATAGTGATTCGTTGTTATCAGTTCCCTTCAGACCTGCTTCCCAACAAGGAAGCATTTTGTCGTATATACAGGAAATACAACATAAAACCGGTATCTCCATCTCCTACAGCTCTAATTTTATTCACCTGAATAAAAAGGTACAGCTAAACGGGAATGAGAAAACAACGGGTACTGTACTCAGTACCATCCTCCAGGGCAGCGGTATCCAGGCCGCAGCATTCAATGGTAAAATCTTTTTGCTCCGCGAAAACTCACAGACGCAATACTATACTGTCAGTGGCTTCGTAAAAGAAAACTCCAGTAATGAGGCCATCATCGGCGCTTCTATTTACGATCCCATTACCATGAAAGGTACCATCAGCAACGCCTATGGGTTCTTTACCCTACAGCTGCCGGATACCTGCCACCAAATCGTATTTTCGCATGTAGGCTATGAAACTGTAATACAGCCCCTTCCCCCTCCGGATGAAGGACAGCTGAATGTTTACATGTCTACCCGCAACTACCTCCAACCAGTTGTAATTAATGCGTCACCATCAGATTCCATCGTATTACATGCAGGGTATATCAATATGCCTGTATCGTATGTCAGCAGTTTTCCATCACTCCTTGGAGAAAAAGATGTACTTAAGTCATTACAATTTTATCCTGGCGCCAGCAGCTCCCTGGAAAGTAGTGCCAACCTGCTGATACGAGGCGGCGGTGCAGACCAGAACCTTTATCTGCTGGACGGCGTCCCTATCTACCATACGGGTCACCTCTTCGGGCTATTCTCTATTTTTAATGGTGATGCTGTTAAGGATGTATCGCTTTATAAAGATGCCTTCCCGGCAAAATATGCAGGCAGGCTTTCCTCTGTAGTAGATATCCGTACCCGCGATGGCAATATGAAAGAATGGCATGGAAGCATTACTGCAAGCCCTGTTTCGGCCAGCGCCCTGGTAGAAGGTCCCATCATAAAAGACAAAACCTCCATGGCGCTTACCCTTCGCCGCTCACTGGTAGATGCTTTGTATGGTGGTAATATCCTGAAAAACTACGGCAAATATTACCTCTATGATGTGAACCTGAAAGTGAACCAGGTGATCAACGATAAAAACAAATTATACTTAAGCTTCTACAAAGGCCAGGATAAACTACGTATCAGTAGCGACAATCCAGTTATACTCTTGTTTGATGATTATAACTTCGACTGGAGTAATATTACTGCTGCATTAAAATGGACAAGCGTAGTTTCTCCCCGTATATTCATGAATAATACGGTAACCTATAGCCGGTTTTATAATCTCTTCCGACAAAACTCTGTTATCCCATTGAGTGAAACAGATTCCATGTACGTAAAAGGACAGGGTATCTCCAGCATCAAAGACGTGGCGGTACAGAATGAAACAGAATATACCATCAACAATATTCATAAGCTGTCTTTCGGTGGCGGCTATACATACCACAACTTCTCACCTACTGCTTACAGCACCAACATATCCGCTGGAGAAGGTATTAAAAGACAGGCGCCTAAATATTTCATGTCGGAGGTAAACCTCTATGCAGAAGATCAGGTGACTTTATTTGATGATAAGCTGATACTTCGTCCTGGAATGCACTTTGGCGCATTACTGCAAAGTGGCTCCACCTATACGAGCTTTCAACCACGACTGATGGCGCGCTGGAAACTGCCGCACAATCAATATATAGAGGCATCCTATTCGAATATGACGCAGTTTATTCATCAGCTTACAACGCCGGTGATTAATCTGCCTACAGACCTCTGGGTGCCAAGTACGGATAATATCAAACCTGAACGTTCCTATAATTATAGCCTGGCTTACGAGAAAAAGCTAGACGACCAATGGCGCTTCAGTGTAGACGGGTATTACAAACTATTAAGCGATATCCTCACCACTAATACAGTGCTGAATATCTTCGATAATTCCGATCTCTGGGAGAAGAAAGTAATTTCCGGCACTGGCACCAACTATGGCGCGGAAGTATTGCTGGAAAAAACTAAAGGAAGATTTACAGGTATTTTCAGCTATACACTTGCCTGGGCATGGCGGCAGTTCGATCGTGCAAATGGCGGCAAAAGGTTTGCCTACAAAGAGGACCGCAGGCATACCATTTCCTTGGCGATGAAGTACCAGGTAAAAAAGAACTGGACAGTATCTGCTACCTGGAAATTTGCATCCGGCGCACCATTTACGTTGCCGCAGCAAATATTCCCGGACCTGGATTGGGCGCGACATATCAACGGTTACCTGGATGAACGCTACTCTCCTTTCTCTACTTATCAGGTAAATTATTTGCCATTCTTTAATGGGTTGAATAATTACCGCCTGCATCCAGTGCATCATCTGGACATCGGCACAAACATCTACCTGGGAGAAAAAACGAAATTCAAGCATATTATCAGTGCGGGCGTTTACAATATCTATGACCGAAACAATCCATTCATAGTGAGTTTCGACCAGTTTTCGTATTACAATTTTGACCAGGTATATCCGATACAGTTATACCAATATAGTTTGTTCCGAACTTTACCATATTTGAGTTATACATTTAAATTCTGATTATGAAGTTGCTGTTTTTGCCTGTTGTGTTATTTATGATGTTGCTCACTGCATGTGAACAGGAGCTGCCGCTGCCTTCCGCTTCAGGTACGCCCAGGATAGTAGTTTACAGCGAACTTACTGCCGGTCAGTCGCCTGTAGTAAGGGTTGGTAAAAGTAAAGTAGTAGGTCCGGGTGTCGATAATGGTTTCGACCTGGTAAAGAATGCCAATGTGCAGTTGATGACCAAGGATGGTAGTTTGGTTGAAACCCTCACCTATAGCAAGGATAGCAACAACCTGATGAGTGTGTACAGCGGTACTTCAAAACTCAGTGCTGGCATTAATTATCGTGTAATCGTGTCCGTGCCAGGGATGAAAGAAGCCATTGCTTCCGCCCTGATCCCACCAGCGCCAAGCGTTGTATTACATGACACTTTAAGAACTATACTGAATGGCCGTCCGGTGCTGAGGTTTAATTTCACCATTGCCCCACAACCAGGCGTGCATCAGTATATTGTGATGGAAGCGCTGAAACAATCTGCACAGATAGATATTTACTTTACGTATAATGGTGTACGTTATAACAAAGCCGAGAACGAAGACTTATATGAATCCGTGAAAAACCAGCCTGGCGTTGTGATCACAAAAGATACCACCTTCCTGGACGATTACCTCCGCATCCCAGTGTATACGCAGGATGAAAATGCGGATAACAACCAGATTGGTGGTTTGAATGAAAATTATAATTCTATTCTTTTTAACCAGACCTACAAACCTATCAACACCAATTTTTATATCAACGCTACCGCTTTGAGTTCGAGCCCACAAGAAGCCAATGCACCTAAAGGTCGTGTACTCGTTTACGTTAAATCTGTTTCAAATCAATACTATGATTTTCTGATGACGTATGAGAAAGTGAAGCGGAATCCGGGATTGAACAGTCTTATCCAGGCGATACAGTTAAGAAACAATCTTGTTGGCGGCCTTGGTATCGTAGGTGGTAGTAACCAGATATTGTATAGTTTGTATTATGATGAGCTATAGGGAAAATATTATGCGAGATAAAAAAATGGAGACCAGGAACCTGGTCTCCATTTTTTTGTAAGATAAGCAACTGATTATTTCGATGGATTTATCAGTTAGCTGCCTTATAAATATTATCTGCTCTATTGATATCTGCATCCCAGGTATCTCCCAATATTACCTGTTTTATTTTGCGGGAGGAAGTAAAAGCTACAGCTACCTGCTTGGCGCCACTCTCCCAGCAAGCCACCGTTCTATGAAATTTCCTGGAGCTACCATCATCAAAGGTAACGGTAACATCTACTGGAACAGGTTTGGTGCCTTTAGCTTCCACAATAACTTCGCATTGTTCATTGTCCTGCTTCACGGCTGCTATAGCCTGATCAGGATATCCGTTATCAAAGAACCAGCTTTGCCAGAACCAGTTCAGGTTGCGGCCGGCGCCGGCATTCATCGCATTAAAGAAATCGTAAGGCTGCGGGTGTTTTCCATTCCACAATGTGATATAATGATGTAAGGCTTTCAGGAAAAGGCTATCGCCCAGCAAGTCTTTTATATAGAGATAACCCAATCCAGGCTTAGGATAGGAATTAGTCATATAAGCATCTGAAAGTTGATTAGAAGGCGTCATGATGGGCAGGTCCTGGTATTTGCCAGCGATAGTATTGTAAGGCTGCATACCATAATCGTCCACGATGGTGCTGTCTATCATTGGTGAAATCACCCATTCGCCAATGGTTGCCCATCCTTCGTCCATCCAGGCATACATGGTTTCGTTTACACCCATATAGAACGGGAACATGGTATGAAAAATTTCATGATCTGTCAGTTCAATTGCCGCCGCCTTGTTGTTTAGCGGGTTATCATTGACCATCATGGGATACTCCATCTGGTCGAGGCCATCGAACACTGTTTCGTGGCTATAGGGATAAGGCCAGCGTGGAAAAGTATAGCTCATATGCTTTACTGTAGCGCGTGCAAAGCCGGCCACCTCAAAATAGTCTGCATGTTCCGGATTGAATACTGCATCTACACGTGTACGGCGTTTGGTGCGGGCATCTACTTCTACGCTGGAGGCCTGCCACAGATAGTGGTTGCTCAATGCGAAGGCGAAATCCATTACGTTTTTTGCTTCGAAACGCCAGGTGTTGCTACTAGGACTTTTGGTAATTTTATGCTCTTTGACATCAACACTATCTATCACAAACATGATTTTATCATTCTTTTCTGCTTGTGCTATTTTCTGTAAAATTTTAGGCTGGTAAACTTCATGTCCATTAACCAGATCGCCGGTAGCCCAGGCAGCGTAATCGCCAGGTGCGGTGATGGCTACGTGGAAATCACAGAAATCGTTATAGAATTCAGTAATGCCTGTATAGGGAATTCTATCCCAACCATTGATGTCATCATAAACGGCTATACGAGGAAAGAAATACGCGATAAAGTAAGCGCCGGTATCAATGGAGCCGGTACGTATATGCGTATTTTCATTGAGGATATAGGAAAAGTCCAGTTCCAGCTTCAGTTGCTTACCTGGGGCCAGCGCTGGCACCTGTACCGGCATATTGGTACCTAAGGATTTGGTCAGTAATATTTCTGTACCGTTGGCCCTGAAGTTTTTGATTACGACGCCATCGCTCAGATCATCTGGAGAGATGGGCATCCCATGAATATTCCCTTTCTGGTAAAGGTTGGGAAATAGTTTAAAGTTGATTTCCCTTAATGTATCCTGGCTGTTATTTGTGTAAATAATTGTTTCGGCGCCAGCTACCCGGTTAGTTTCGGGTGCAAACGAAACCTGGATATTGTAGTCTGCATGATTTTGCCAGTATTTGGCTCCGGGAGCACCGGATTCATTCCTGGTACCTTTCTCATAAGCCTGTTTAATGTTCAGTGGCATGTACAGCGGTTGCTGCGCCACTGCCTGCTGGATGGTAGCTGCCAGCAGGAATGATAATATTGCCTGTATCTTCATATAATTAAAATTACGGCATGCGCGGTAATGGACATCAAATGTAGGAAATATGGGCCTTATTGTCCACCTGGATTACTATGTGCCGTATCAGGAGTATTCCGGGTGCTGTCTACCGGAAGTTTCAACGTATCTGAAGGGTTCATATGCGAGCTGTCAGCGGGCAACACCTCTCCCGTGCTTGCTCTTTTTATGGGGGCAGTGGGGGCAGTGTTACGTTTGCGGGCATAGTCGTTGGAAAGGCCTTCTTTCTTCATGTCTTTCATGGTCTTTTTATCGAAGAGATATTGAGGATGCCTTTCAGGACGCAGGCCATCATCAAATTTAGATTCAGCTCCCATGGCGGGCGCCGAATAGATCTTGCGGGAGTTATTGCAGGCTGTTGTAGCAAACAGCATTATTAGTAGCCAATACTTCATGCTTTATCAATATAAAGTGAGCATGGGAAAGGGAAAGGACGCTATGGAACAAACGAAATCCTACAAAGATTTATTATTCTTCGGAGGAATAATCGGGTTATTTTGAAATTCAAATACCCTGTATTAAATTTAGCCTAAATTCATTGAATGGCATCCCCACTTGTCCTATTTATTCATAATTTCATAACCTATTCACAACGTCCGATGAAAGCCATGTATCGTTAATATCCAGGTACATATTTTATCGCAGTTATTATCACAACACTATGAAAGTATCTACTACCAGCTTCCCCAGCGTATTTGAGACAGCCTTTGGGAACACCGAAAACTCCAGTAAAGATTTACTGAACGGATTAAAAATCAAGAAAGATGATACATGGTATCTGGTCGGCAACATGGCCAAGAGAGGGGGCATTAATCCGGGGAGGGTTACCAATGCTTCTCCACAGGAGGAAGACTACGAGATACTGTTCAAAGCAGCTTTGCTGAATACCGTTGATAAAGTACAGCAGCCTATGGCGGTGACCATGGGCTTTCCATTCTCTACCTACAATATCTATAAATCTGCCGCAGAACAATTCCTGAGCAAAAGGCATTTCCTGGTGGATTATGATACCCAGACTTTCAACAACAAAGGTTCTTTCAAGAAAGGCATGTTTGATATTGAAAAATATGAGATTATTCCTGAGATCGTGGGTGGCATAATTGGTTTAAAGAAAACGATCAACGAGCCACAGTTAGATAATTTCATCGCTATCAGCTTTGGTTTTGGTACCATCGAAGGTGGTATGGCTACCGGCGACGGACTTATTCACCGTACCTGCTTCAGTTCTCATGGTATTAAATATGCGATAAATAACCTGACGCGTGAGCTGAACCAGAAGCATTACCTGGAAATGAAAAACGAACACCAGGTGGATGATGCCTTCATGAAAGGTTCGATCTTCACTAATCGTAAGCGAATAGACCTGCGCGATATGCGTAAGGGGGTACTGACCCAATATTACAAGGAAGTGGTTTCTCCACTGATGCGCCAATACTTTACTGACCTGGATTTCGAGACTTGTGAAAAAATCTACCTGATGGGTGGTGGCGCGCATTATAAAGAGCTCACAGATGCCTTTACAGAAGAATTCCGTGATTTTATTCCAGTAGAAGTTGCACCAGAACCTGAAAAACTCATTAGTGTTGGTTATCTTTACAACTCGTTAAGAATATCCGATAATAAACCTAATCGTTGTGTAGGGCTGGATCTCGGAAACGCAAGTTCCGTTATCTCCTACTTCGAAGATGACCATATTAAGCCGGCTGCAACATCGGCGTCTACAGAGGCACCGGCAGCAGCATCGGCTACGATTCCGATAAACCTGTAAATTGTTTGTGTGATTAACGTCAGTCATTTATTCCGCAACCTGATCTCTCCTGGCGCATTCAGGATTCCTAAGTCCGTATCTGTTAATGGCAGTATAGATGCTACTATTTCTGGCCGTATCGATGGACATATCCGTGGTGATGTAAAAACTACCGGGAAATTAATTATCAGTGAAAATGCCAGTATCCGTGGGCATGTATATGCAAGCGATCTGGTTATTTATGGAAAAGTTTATGGCGACGTTTATATCAGCAACAAGGCATATGTCACTACCAAGGCATTTGTCAAGGGAGATGTGAATGCAATGATATTAGAAATTGAAGAAGGAGCGGTAGTAGAAGGAGCTATCCGCAAGAACGTACAGGCGATACAGCAAACGGAGACTCCAATAACTGTAACGGCTATACCTGTTTCTGTGGAGCATACGCCTTCTGCTACTGCTACTATACCTGAAAATGAAGAAGATAAACCCACTTCCTGGTTTTAGTCCGCTACCCTATTTTTGTTTCAGGGGCTCCAGCAGATAGCCTAATCCATTCATTTTTATGACCAGCAATGTTTCCAGCAACATGCCCAATTTGCCGGCAGGGAAGCCTTTGCGCTGGAACCATTCCAAGTAGCTCACCGGAAGGTCGCACAGTACCGTATTTTCATATTTTCCAAACGGCATCTTCATAGTAACCAGTTGCTTCAGTAGTTCCGGGTTTGGTTGTGCTGATTCCATATTCGCTTTTTTTGCAAAGAAAAGGAAAAGAAATAAAAAAGCGCTGTAGGCTTTCAGCCCAACAGCGCCTGTATATTTGGATGAATGAAATGAAGATCATCGTTGCAGCATGCCTGCATTTTGCAATGCGTCTGAAACTGTTTTAGCAAACGCAGTTCCAAATGATGCCAGGTTACTGGGGTTATAGGTTTCTGACTGTCCAGACCATACCAGCTGGCCGTTTTTTGTGAGGTCATATAAATTGCTCTCCAGGAAATATATTTTATCTGTGGTATAATATCCTGGCGAATACGTGGCGCCATACATGTAACCGTAGTAACCCCAGAAGCTACCATACCAGCCATAAGCAGGATATGGTGCATACATCATGGTGCCGGGTACATATCGTGTTTCTGACTCCTTATTGACAAGAGAAGTAGTAAGTACCGCTGTGTAGCCTTCTGAGCGGATCTTATCTGCCATTTCCTGCTTGGACGCCTCATTCTTAGGATCGAAATTAGGCGGGAAAAGGTCCAGGCTCTTACCAGTAACGATACCCTTTTTAGCCAATGCGCTGGCAAGGTCAGTCTCTATTGTTTGCCGGGCGCCGAGGTTCGATGACAGACTAGCTATCAGCACCTTGTGATAACCTGTTGGCGCAGCATCATTCCCTTTCCAGGTGCCTGTCATGTGTACGGTGGTGCCACAACCACTCATCAGCAGCACGAAAACCAGGGAAAGAAGAAGCTGGGCGCTGGAATAGACGGTATTATAACGGGAAGACATAGTTGTAGATTTAGTTAAAAGATTTGACAATCACAGATGATTGCTACTTTAACAACACTGTCGTATGTAAAATGTTTATGTAATTGTCTCGTATAAGCGTCTCCGTTACACATATTTACTTTTTCCTATCTACTTGATTTCTCTTTGTTGATAAGATATAATTTTGATATTTTTGCAAATAATTAGTTATTTTTAGATAAAATCTAAATCGTAGTATAAAAATGAGCCATCAGTTAAATATTGACAAATTAGACCTACAAATTATATCTGAAATGTCTAATGATGCCAGCATCTCCTATGCTGAATTAGGCAAGAAATTGTTTGTTTCCGGTGGCACGATCCATGTACGTATCAAGAAGCTTCATGAAATGGGCGTTATTAAGGGTACCCGCTTACAGGTAAACTTGCGTGCCATTGGTTATGATGTGCTGGCATTTATTGGTATATATCTGGAAAAAAGTTCCCTGTATGAGAATGTTGCCAAACAACTCCTGAAAGTCCCTCAGATTGTGAGACTTAACTACACTACCGGCGCCTACAGCATGTTTGCAGAAATCATTTGTAAAGACAGTGCTGAGCTTCGTAAAATTCTCCAGGACGACCTTCAGCATATCAAAGGAATAGAGCGGACAGAAACCATCATCTCACTGGAAGAAAGCTTCTCCCGCCCTATTAATGTGAGTGCTGCCTTGTAACTTGCCATTCAGCTGATCATCTGATTTCTTGATTTACGTTGTAACCTTACAGGTCTGAAAAAATACAGCCTGGTATTGTGAAAGGTAAATCCATCTTCGTTGCCTACAGCAATAAATGGTTTTGTTTCAGGTGCGAAATCTTCGTGTGCGAGTAAAGTTTTTCCTTTACGGAAGAAATTAAATTTGAACATAGTACTGGTTTTGCCCTGCAACCGGCGCCACCAGCGAGTAGCGGGTTACAGGAGATGATTAAATGTTGTTGCAGGATCTGGGTCCATGTTGTTTATTTTTTACATTGCAAATGTAGTATAGCTCATTAGAGATATACATTAGAAAACAGATAGTATTCAATTAGAAATTTATTAGAAGGTATAAAAAAGAGAGGTCCCTACTACGTAGAGACCTCTCTTTTTTATATTCCCATTGAAGGGCTATGCGTTGGATTCAGCTGCTTGTTTGCGTGGATCTCTGGTACCGGCATAGAGTTCATACTCCAGTAGTCGGCAATCGATCGTAGCATTATAAAACTCTATCCTGCGTTTGGCTTTGAGTCCAATTTTCTTTGCCAGGTCAAGGTTTCCGGTAAAGATATATCCGAAATAGCCACCGCATTTCTGTTTCATGAAATCGCCGATACGGCCATAAGTTTCTTCCAATGCTTCAATTTCACCGAGGCGCAATCCATATTCAGGGTTCATGAATAACACGCCGTTGGCGCCTGCTGGTACGTTAGTAGCAGCGAAATCGCATACCCGGAATTCTATCATATCTGCAACGCCGGCAGCACGGGCATTTTTACGTGCATTGTTGATGGCCTGTTCACTCAGGTCGGTAGCAATGATACGGAGTCCGGGTACTTCACGGATTTGTTTCTCCAGTTTGCCACGTTCTTCCTGATAAATGGTATCATCATAGCCTATCAGGTGCATGAAGCCATAATTATCACGGAAAAGGCCTGGGCGGCAGTTAGTTGCTATCAACGCTGCTTCAATGGCCAGCGTTCCGGAACCACACATTGGATTAATGAATGGTGCTTTCCTATCCCATCGGCTAGCCAAGATAGTGGCTGCTGCCAAGGCTTCCAGCATAGGGGCACGGCCAGGGATTTTACGGTAACCATGGCGAGCCAGTGAATCGCCGGAAGTATCGATAAATATTTCAGCACGTTCATTTTTCCAGAAGAGGTTCACCACAGCGCCTGTCAGCTCTGCCCCTGTAGATGGGCGTTTGCCGGTTTTCTCGCGCATACGGTCCACGATCGCATCTTTCACACGCAGGTTCGCAAACATGCTGTTATTAATCGTTTCGTTGAGTACGTTACTGGTGATGGAGAAATAGCCATCTGGCTTCAGGATCTTTTCCCAAGGGTATGTTTTCAGCTCATTGTAGATTTCGTCGGCATCTCTGGCCTCAAATTGTTTGAGACTATAAAGCACCTGACTACCACAGCGCAGATTTAAATTGAGCCGTATACAGTCGTTAATGGTGCCCTGAATGCGAACCCCGGTAACGAAAGTTTCTTCCGGCTCAAAGCCCAGTTCACGAACTTCCTGTTCCAGGTAAGGTGTTAGGCGTTTATTACAGGTAATAATAATTGCGCCCTTTGTAGTATATAAAGACATAATGGGCGCAAATTACAATTAATTCCAGATTTCGTTGGCGGATGTCAGAATGATAGGCGCCTTATCTGTTACAATGATAGTATGTTCATGTTGTGCCACATGACCGCCTTTGTTTCCAACCAGTGTCCAGCCGTCGCTTTCCTGGTTAGCATAATCGGAAGAAGTGGAAATAAAAGTTTCAATAGCTACCACCGAAAAACGTTTAAACTTACTCTTATTTGCACGATCGTAGCAATTGAGAATATCTTCCGGAGATTCGTGTAAACTTCTGCCTACACCATGTCCGGCGAGGTTACGTATAACACGGTAACCAGATTTACGGGCTTCTGTTTCTATCAGTCTACCGATATCGCAAATCTTTACACCTCCATGAATAGCATGGATGGCTTTATAGAGGATGTTGCGGGAAGCCTCTACCAATGGCTGATAGCCATGGATATCTTTTCCAACAACAAAGCTTCCGCCATTATCTGCCCAGAAACCGTTATACTCTGCGGAAACATCTATATTTACCAGATCTCCTTCCTGAATGATTTTATTGGCACTGGGAATACCATGTGCTACTTCATGATTAACGCTGATGCAGGTCCAGCCTGGAAAGCCGTAAGTCAGTTTAGGAGCCGACTTAGCGCCTTGTTTATTGAGCAGTTGCCCGCCGAAATCATCTATCTGTTGTGCAGTCATACCTGGCTTAGTATAGTCCCGCATCTCTTTCAGTGTTTTGGCAACAATCTCACTGATCCGCTTCATTCCGTTTAATTCATTCTCGGATGTAATTGACATAACTCAGGTGTTTTATTAATTTTGAAATGGGCTAATCCTGTATGGTTTTTCAACAATTACGAATATCCGCAATTCTTTCCAAACTACATGATCTCTCATCAATAATTAAGCCCACTCAATGTACTTAACCGGTACAGCATCTGTCAGCCAAACGTTGTTATCAGAGCAATAAAACAGGTATCCATCTCTGTGCATTTGCCCGCTCCTTATTGTCAGTATAGCAGGAAAACCATGTCTGGCCCCTACTTTGGTCGCCATTTCCTTATCAAGACTTAAATGCACATGATGCCTGCTCATCTTTTTTAGCCCATCCGTTTTTATCAGCTGAATAGTGCGGGAGGCGGTGCCATGGTAAAGGAATTCAGGCGGTTCCTGCGGTTGCAGGCCTAGTTCAACGCTAATACTGTGGCCTTGATTGGCCCTGATCCTGTTGTTCGTGGTATCCAGAGAGAAGCGTTGTTTTTCGCAGGTGGCTACAATTTCCTGCATCTCATCAAAGGTTATCTTCTTTCCTGCTTTTTGCAATAACACATTTACATCTGCCCATCCCTGGCTGTCCAGCTCCAAACCAATGGAAGCTGGATCATGCCGGAGAATATAACTTAGAAATTTACTTTTCGTTTTCTTTTGTTGTTCGGTCATATTATATTTTAACAATTATGTTCCGCTTATACATTATCTGAATTGGTATCCAGATAAGGAATACGAGGAACAAGGCGGAGGCCAGTGATGCATTGTATGGAGAAAAAATATTCCCGAATACATCATTGTTTAGCCAGGCCTGTAAAGACTTTCCACTTCCGACTGGAATGGAGCTTAATAATTTTGGCACTAACGCGGAGAGTACATACGCGGTGATGGCATTTCGTCCGAAGGCGACGAATGGTTCCAGGTACCTGGTACGTTGCTGAACGTCTATGAGCCAGTAACTGGTGGCGAGGGCCATAGTGGCTAAGCCGCCTGTATAGAGCACAAAGGAGCTTGTCCAGAGTGATTTGTTGATAGGGAAAAACTGGTCCCATATCAGCGCCAGTATTACGGAAATGAATCCATAAACAAACATCCAGCTTACTTTCACTGCATCTTCCCTATCCTTTCTACGCAGCCAGGTTCCTACCAATATTCCGAATAAGCCTGTGCTTACAGCAGGCATAGTACTCAGCAATCCTTCCGGGTCCCAGGTTTTGCTTTGTGCCCAGAGATGATTTGTGGTAAATATTAATCTATCTAACCAGGCGCCCAGGTTGTTTTCTGGTTCCAGGTTAGGATACCCTACTCCTGGTACTGGCACGAAGGTCATCAATACAAAATACAGTAGTAATAATCCACCGAAAGTCCAGATGATGGCCTTTCTGCTGCCTTTAATAAACAATACTGCAATGATGGCGAACACCAGACCAATACGCTGTAATACGCCAGGAAAGCGCAGTGTATCAAAGTGCCAGTTGGACATCATCCGCAAGGCCATGCCTATCAGGATCAAGATCAATCCACGGCGCAGGGCATGCAGGATAAGTGATGTATGATTGGCAGGATCTTCTTTCTTTGTGCCCATGGCATAGGGTACGGAAACCCCTACTATAAAGAGAAAGAAAGGAAATATCAGGTCTGTTGGCGTACAGCCGTTCCATTTACTGTGTTCCAGTGGAGCGTATACAAAGCTCCAATTTCCCGGGTTATTAACCATTATCATGGCTGCTACAGTGATGCCCCGGAATACGTCCAGCGACAATAGTCGTGTTTTGGTTGATGTATTCATGCAAAAGGTTATGAAGATCACAATTTAAATAAATAATTGAGAGATTTCCAACCTTTTACAGTAGCGGTTATCAGGCCTTCTTTAGCTTTTTGAAGGTCAGGTAACCTAATACACCAAGGATCACAAATGGCCAGATGCTGATCAGGAAAATAATGATATTTCTTAGTAAGTCTGCCCCATCAATCATTGCCATTTTTAGTTCTGTACCAAATCCTGCTTTGTTGATGGCATCCGGGTTTACGACCATCTGCACATCTGCCTTATCTGGTTGTACGAGGGCAACGGTAATCGAGGCATTGTTGACATCATCGATGATAGCCAGATTGCTGAGCTGGCGATCAATCTTCTCATTTTTCTTAGCGTCATTATAACTGGCTGCATCGGCAGAAGAAGTTTTCTTATCAGCGACAACAGTTGATGGCGTGCTATTATTACGAAGGGCATTAGACAGATAGTTCAGTGTTTTATCTTCATCCTTTAAGGTACGGTGATCGATATACGTAGCCATACCGGTGATCACACGTACCACAGAATCCAGGCTGGACACAGGAACTTTCAATTGTATATCTGCCGCGGTCGTATAAATTTTTACTTGCCGGAGTGAATCAGTTGTATACGGTAAATACTTTTCATTCCTGGATTGCGTGTATTGATTACTGTTAACGATTACGCCATTTACAGCGTGGGTTACATGCTCAATGGTATTAACGGCATCGAATACACTATTGACGCGGCATTGAATATCAGCGCTACGAATACGCTTACGGGAAGCGGAGTTCAACGACGCGATATCATTTTCGAAAGCCACAGAATCAGCAGCTTCCGTAATAGCATTTGCGTTCACTTTACTTTCTGCTGTAGCATCAGCGCTATGATAACGAGCGGATGGTCCTGCCGAACAGGCAGCAAGGGTCAGGGCGGGTAAAACCCACAGTGGTATGGAGTAACGCATGATTAGGTCGTTTCCCCTTTATACCTGAAACACCTTTCAGGTAACCCTCTATTTCCTTAAATTTTTCAAAACAAAATTTGCCTGGATAAGCAGACATCACAATCAGCAGTTTGTTTTTTATGAATAGTTGACGTAGGTTTGCGCCTCGCAACTGGTTGTTAAAGTCGCACTGACTGTAACATTAAAAGGGAATCCGGTGCAATACCGGAGCTATCCCCGTAGCTGTAATCCTGGTTTTCATCTCACAAGAAAACCATTTTTCGGACAACTTCTGCCACTGTTTCTACTACTTAGAAACGGGAAGGCCCGCCGGAAAAAAGGAGAGCCAGAAGACCTGCCAGCTTGCATCCGTCTTGGCGTTTTCGGGAGAAGAACATATAAGACCAGTACCTGATTAACGGTGCTACCTGAACTCATGAATTCCTGTCAATTACTGCAATATCGCGAGTTGCATGATTGCCTTGGCATTATATGTTTCGTAAAAATCAAGAAATGAAAAAAACTGTACAACTGATGCAAAAGCTGCGTCATATCAATTCCGGCAGCCTCTTACGTAAACGCCTATACGGCGCTATTTTCCTTGCTACAGCAATCTCTCTGGGAGCATGTCATAAAGATGACAACAACATTGGCAGCACTCCTGCCAAATACGAAGGTGGTTTCTTCATTGCCAATGAAGGTTGGTTTGGTCATGAAAATGGAGACCTTCATTTTTACACCTATGCTGGAGATTCTCTGCAGACCAGCGTTTACAAGAAAGAGAACCCTGCCGATAGTTTAGGAAAACCTTCCAACTCATTGGAATTCGCGACTGTTTTCAACAACAAAATGTATATCGTAGTAAAAGCTGGTGGCCCATTGGTAGCAACAGATGTACGCACCATGAAAGAGACTGGCCGTGCTGCTTCCCTGCCTAAAAACGATGGTCATGCCTTCGTAGGCATCGACCAGTACAGAGGCTTACTCAGTACCGGCGATGGCGTATATCCTGTTAGTCTGACAACTTTATCTATTGATAAAAAAGTGGATAGCATCAGTGGTTATGTAGGTGATATGATCGTTGCTGGTAAATATGCTTTTGCTTTATCACAAACAGATGGTATCGTAGCCATCAACACCGCAGATTATAAATTTGCGAAACGTTTTGGAAAAGCTAACCAGGGCTTTGCCATCTCTAAAGATGGTACGGTATGGGCAGCCACCAGCGATTCACTGATTTCCATCAACCCTGCTACACTGGAAAGAACTGGCTTTAAATCTGGCTTTACTGTATCTTCTCCATGGGGTGCATGGCGCCATGCAAGCATCTCTGCAAGCACTAAAGAGAATGTGATCTTTATTAGTCCAGGTGCTGGTTTTTCTGGCGGTACCAAAGTATACCGTTATATGATCGGTGATCCTACATCTCTTGCACAACCATTTATTACCCTGCCTACTGGTCAGTATTTCTATGGTTCTGCTATTGGTTATAATAAATCTACCAATGAGATTATTGCACTTACCATCAACGGTTCTATTACAGGTAATATCAACCGGGTACTCTTCTATGATGCCAGCACTGGTGAGCTGAAGAAAACCGTTACTTACAATGGATGGTACTTCCCTGCTATGCCGGTATTCCTGCAATAATTGCTTTATATCCATCATAAGAAAGGGCTGACCGGGAAATATTCCGGGTCAGCCCTTTTCAATAGCAGTCTGTGCTTCGTATATATAGAAGGGTTAGTACACTACTTTACCAAAAGGGGCAAATGTCAGCGTCATCAGCTTGAAATGCTGGCGAGCAAAAGGTATGCCGATGATAGAAATAGCCAGCAGGAAGCCAAAGACAAGATGCCCGAGGGCAACCAACAGGCCTCCTGTGAAAATCCAGATGATATTGAAAATAGTAGCGAGGCAACCAACAGGTGCGTTTCCTTCTCTTACCTGAGCGCCAAAAGGCATCAGCGTAAGCAATCCGATTTTAAAGAATTGGATACCGAAAGGAATACCGATGATGGTAAAGCAGGATAATAGGCCTGCAATAAAATAACCCATCGCACAAAAGAAGCCTCCAAAGATTAGCCAGATTATATTACCGATGAGGTTCATGTTACAATGTTTTCAGCATCCAAATGGTGCAGGCATCGTGACCTGAATTACCTAATGGCGCTGGTAGATAATCGAAACCATTTTTTTCATAGAGCGCAATAGCGCGAGTCATCTCAGAAAATGATTCCAGGTAAAGACTGGTATATCCTTCTTCCTTGGCAAACTCATATGATTTCTCCAGCAATTTAACACCAAGTCCCTTTCCTCTGGCCGCAGGAGACAGAAAAAAACGAACCAGTTCGGCGCAACCTGCAGGTAGGCCGTTGGTTGGGAATATACCACAGCCACCTAATATTACGCCTGCATCTTCAGCGATGGCATACCTGGAGCCTGGCGTCTGGAATAACTGGTAAAGGTTATCTGTTGTGGGATCGGTGTGGGCTGTACCTTCTGTGGGCACATCAAATTCCTCTATGGAACGTCGGATAATTGCCGCCATTACCGGGTTATCTGCTGGCACAATATCCCTGAAAATTACACTCATTATTGTACACTGATTTTTATAACTACTTTTTTAACGGGTACAGGACCGTTTACACGAAGGTTTGGCATATGCAGATCAGTAGGAAAAAAGATGGCAAACTGACCTTGTTTAAGGATGGTATAGAACGCAGGTTTCTCTGCAAATAACATATAATCCTCTGTTTCGCTGTAGGCGCGTGACGGGGTTTTATCTCCCAGAAAATCATGGCCTATACGTTCTTCTCCTGCAGCAACATATTGTACATCGATGTATTTACGATGTGATTCCATCTGCTCACCTGCTTCTTCGATGCTATCGTATTCATTGACGATGGCGAAGATATTATCACCGTCAATTTCATATTTGCCTTTGGCAACGGCATTAAAATCCGTTTGCTGGAGGTATTCGAAAGCCTTTACAAACTTAGCGCCAAGGCTATCGTAACGTGCTGCATTCTCTAATGTATCAATAATCATAATAACGAAAAGTATAGATTGGAAAGATACAGTAGTTTTTGCAGCATTAATATTTTTTTGCAGGAAATAATCAGGTGGCTGGCAGATAGACATCAATCTGCATACCGCCTTCGGGGCCGGTGCATGCGGTGATCAGGCCTCCATGGGCTTGCACTACTTTACGGCAGATGGCCAGTCCTATGCCAGTTCCGGCGCTGTATCCTGCATGACTACCATTATAGAAGATGTCGAATATTCTTTCGCTGAGGTGCTTATCGATACCAGGACCATTATCATTGATGCGGATGCGCAGGTATTTATGTTCTGGTTGTAGTTCAGGGAGCAGTTGCTGTTCGGTGCGTGACAATGCGTTGCAATGCACGCGTACTAGTGGCGGCTGGCCTGCAAACTTCAAGGCATTGCCTATTATGTTGTGAAAGAGCCGGTACAACTGTACCCTTACGCCTTTTATACAAGGCAGAACATCACGTTCAATGATGGCTTCTCTGGCGTTGATCAGTGGTTGATAATCGTCCAGTACCTCCTGTAAGATCAGGGCCAGGTCTACAGTGGCTGGTGGTGTTGTTTCTCGCGTCAGACTACAATATTCCAGTACGTCATCTACCAAAGTACTCATACGGGAAACGGTATGTACGATTTTATTGAGCCATGGTAAAGCGGCGCTGCCAGCGGTGGTATGGGTTCTGGCAATATCTGCATATAGCAGCATATTTTTTAGTGGCACCTGCAAATCGTGGCTGGTCATATCGGCAAAATCCTGCAATTCTTTGTTGGAGCGCTCTAGTTGTGTCATGGAACGCTGGAGATCTATCGTTTTGCGAGAGGCTGCCTGTTCCAGTTCTTCCATGAGTGTATGCGTTTCCGTTATATCGGAAATAGTGCCTACCAGTCTTTCCGGTTGTCCCAGTTCATTACAGTGCACTTTAGCACGAAGGCTGATCCAGCGAAGGCTGTCGTCATCATAGCGGATGATGCGGAATTCTGCTTTCAAGCAGCCCTCGTTGATGCCTTTGATGGCCAAATTCATTTGGTCCCGGACCTGGTTTACATCTGCGGGATGGATGCGGCTATAAAAGACATGCATGTTTACAGGCATGGCGGCAGGTAAGCCATATATTTTACGGCTGATAGCCGATAATTTAAGATAGCTGGTCAGTACATCCAGTTCACAGAGTCCAAGATTGGTAGCGGCTACGGCCTGCCGAATGCGTTCTTCTCCTTCCCTTGCCATCAGTTGCAATTTTGCGGTAACAGCTGCATTCCTTGCTACCAGCACATATCCCTGTAGTTCATCTGCCACAATAATCGGCGACATGCTCACATCCATTTCTACAGTACGCAGGTCTTTTGTTTGGCAATGAACATTCATACGTTTATGTTGCCTTGTAGCAGTTGAGTCCTCGTTGGCGGCAATCGGAAAAACATCTGCTTGCTGAAATACCCCGCTGATATGTTTGCCGGTGATTTCTGCTGGAATATAACCGAAAAGCTGTTCAGCGGCCTTATTCCAGGAAGTGATCAGCAAATCATTATTCACGGTGATAATTACTTCGCTGGTGCTGTTGATGATGGCGCCAGCAGATCCGTTGTTACTGGGTTGCATGACACCAGGTTGCCCTACTACGCATAGAGCGGCAAAGGGTTGATGTTCTTTATTGTAAAGGAGACTGGTATTCATTTGTACCATGCGTTTACTGCCATCATTTTTTTCGAGGATGATGGCTTTGCCTATGCATGGCTGTTGGTGCAGCAGTGTATGCGCTATTGGAAAGGCGGAATCATCCAGGGGCTTACCGCTGGTAGAAAATGCGCGGCGGCAAACGCACCATTTGTCGAGGTCTGGAAACGGTACTCTTCCGAACAGATGTACGGCATGTCTGTTCCATACGCGGATAAATCCATCTGTATCGCAGATATAAGCGGCTGCGGGAAAGGCTTCCAATAATGCGCGATAGTCCACGCCATTCTCTTGTAGTTCCGATTCAAAAGACAATCCGGCCGTCAATTGATGCGGCTCGTTGATGAGCATATTTTTCATACGTGGGCGTTGTAACCATGGAATAGGTTTAACCTCTCCTTTTCCGTGGCAGAATTTAAACAGGTACGAACATCAAATCAACAGGTAATGCGGGAGGAAGGGCCGGCCTGTATGGCCGACAGAACTAGCAATAATATTCTCCAGCCGGTACGGCCAGATGTAAATACAAAATACAGTATGGCATGCTTAGCAATAAAGAAATGGCTGGCTGCTGTTATCTCAGTAATTTTACTTTGATGGCAATAGGGCCTTTAGGGCCGGAACCAATTTCAAAAGAGACTTTTGCATTTTCGCGTAACGGATCCTGTGATTGATTTACATGAACAAAAATACTTTCTTGACTCTTCGCATCCTTGATAAATCCAAATCCTTTTGATTCATTAAAGAAGGTAATAACACCGGTACGTTCAATTTCGGGTACTTCCTCCTGTTGGCGTGCTACACCTATCTGTATATCTTCTGCATTAATTTCTCTTCTTTTAGAGGGATCAGGTGGCGTGCTGGTAATGTTACCATTTTCATCAAGATAGGCCATCATATCTTCTAAACTCTTTCCTTTATTACTTTTGGCCTGTCTTTCGCCTTTACGCTCTTCTTTGGCCTGCCGCTTTTCCTGTTTCTTTTTTTCAAATTCTTTTTTGCCGAAGGTTTCCTGTGACTTAGACATAATTAAAAACCGGTTTTTATACTACCCGTCGGGGTGAAGATGCGACGTGCGAGGTTACCGGGTGTTTACGAATATAAGAAATTCCTTCCTAAATAAAACATCCTTTCATTTTTCTTAACCTACATAATTTTAACACCTTATACACTGCGCTGTAACCGCCAGTACAATATCCTTTTTATTCCAGTGGAAATAACCGAAATTAGGAGGACTAAATCCGGTACTATGAAAATATTTGGCAGAAAGAAATCCGCCAGTCCCCAGAAGAAGTCAGCAATACGTGAATGGTTGAATGCCGCTGTTTTCGCCATTGTAGCCGCTACATTGATCCGTCTCTTTATTTTTGAGGCCTATTGTATCCCTTCTGGCTCCATGGAACGCACACTCCTGGTAAATGACTACCTTTTTGTCAGCAAGATAAGCTATGGCCCCAGAATGCCGGTAACGCCACTGGCGATCCCGCTGGTACATAATAAAATGCCTTTTACCCGCTATACTCCATCCTACAGTACTGCTGTAAAATGGGGCTATCACCGTCTTCCAGGCTTTTCTGATATCCAACGCAATGATATCGTAGTTTTTAACCTTCCTTCCGGCGACACCGTAGCCCTGGAAGTAGAGGAAAACATGAACTACTATGAGCTGGTACGCCGTGAAGGCCGCGAAGAAGTATGGAACCAGTTCCATATCATCCCACGCCCGCTTGACAAACGCGAAAATATCATTAAACGGTGTGTGGCCATCGCCGGAGACACCCTCCAGATCATCAATGGCCAGGTACATATCAACCAGCTGACGCCCTTCTCCGCCCCTGAAAGTGAAATGCCTTACCTGGTGCAAACCAATGGCGAATCGCTCAACAGTCTGCGCTTAAAAGAAATGGGCATCATCGATGAACCGATTGCAAGCGAACTACCAGGACAATACATCTGCAATCTCACTGCGGCAGATGTTGCTACCATGCGTAGCTGGTCGGTTATTAAAAGTATTACGCTAAAAACGGATACAGACCCTAACCCGGAAATATTCCCACATGACACCGCCAGCTACCACTGGAATCAGGATAATTTCGGGCCGATAGTAATACCGGCAAAAGGCCAAACAGTAAAGCTGAATACCACCAATATTGAGTTATACGACCGTGTGATCAGGATATATGAAGGAAATGAGTTGCAGGTTAAAGATGGAAAGATCTTCATCAACAACCAGCCAACAGATAGTTATACTTTCAAAATGAATTATTACTGGATGATGGGCGACAATAGGCATAACTCCCTCGATTCGCGCTACTGGGGCTTTGTTCCTGAAGACCACGTAGTAGGGAAAGCCTGGATCACCTGGATGAGTTATGATAGTGACGGTATCCGATGGCGCCGTATTCTTCAGTCAATTAACTAATGACGGAAACTAAAAAGATGATATCCATCTGCGAAGCCATTCTTCTTTTACAGACGAATGGCTTTTTATTACCACATTTTTCAATAATTTTCCCGCGATTTAATAGCTTATTCTATGACAACCTCAAGAGATTTTAATAGCATCAGTCCCTCTGCCAAAGGTTTACTTTTTCTCAAGAGTCTTACCAACATTCCTTTTGCATTGAAAGCCGCCACGCTGATGCATGCACCGGAACCTTATACACCCGACTTTGACGCCAAGGAACCTTTCTTCTGGGCAAGGGTATTACATTTTGAAGACCGATATTGGAGTATCAACCAATTACTGGAAGATACCGGCATCCACAATATACTGGAACTCTCTTCCGGCTTCTCATTCCGGGGCCTCGCCACTGCTAATCAGCCAGGATATCATTACATTGACACGGACCTCCCCGACCTTATTGCTACCAAACAAGGTTTTGTAAAGGCATTACAAGCCACGCCAGTTGCGGAAAACAGCAGCCTGGAAATACTTCCATTGAATGCTTTGGATGCTGCTTCCTTTGAGGCAACCGTTAATAAATTTCCTGCAGGGCCTTTGGCCATTGTCAACGAAGGATTATTGATGTACCTCGACCTGGAAGAGAAAAAACAACTCTGCCAGATCATCCGCACTATCCTTGAAAAACGCGGTGGGTACTGGATCACGGCAGACATCTATATAAAAGAAGATCAGGATTTCAGAAAAAAAATCATTCGCTCGGATGCCCTGATGGAGTTTTTTGATAAACACCAGATAGAAGAAAAGAAATTCGATTCTTTTGACGCTGCAAAAACATTCTTTGCTGCACAAGGTTTTGAAATAGACAAGGTGGCCGTAAGGGATAATTCCAAACTCAGTACCCTGCCCTATTTATTAAAAACACTCCAACCCGAACAGCTGGAAAAGCTGAAGCAGCGCAGTACTACAAGAGAAACCTGGCGACTGAAAGTAAAGCAATCATAGTCTATCTTTTAATACTTTAGCCAGTATATCCGTTGCCGTATGGAGTTCCTTTTCATTCAGAGAAGCGAAGCCAAAACGCATGGCATTGATTGGAGTACTCATATACGAATAGCGCTCTCCGTTAGCCATGTAAAGACCGTATTCCTGAGCCTTTACAGCAACTTTTGTTAGTGGGTATTTTTTATTGAATTGCAGCCAGATAGCCATTCCTCCTAATGGAAGTTTGAACTGTGCATATTTGTCCAGTTTTTTTTCCAGCAGCTCCCCTGCCAGGTCGCGGCGCTCCCAGTAGGATTTATTAGCCTTTTTAATATGACGGTTGATCGTTCCATTCGATAACATATTTGCCAATGCTTCTTCTATGAGGTTATCACCACCAAGGTCCATCAGACGACGTAAGGCGGCGGTTTTATCAATGAACTTTGATGGCGCGATCATGAAACCTATGCGTATAGAAAGGCCTAGTGATTTGGTAAAGGAGCCCACATAAATTACGTTGCCGCCATGGTCGGCGCTAGCCAGTGGCAGAATTGGCGAAGACGAATAATGGAAGTCGTAGTCATAATCATCTTCAATGACTGCCAGGTTATATTTACGGATAATCTCCAGCAGCTTCATTCTTCGTTCAGCACTCAGTGTTACCGTTGTTGGGTGATGATGATGAGAGATGATATACAGCATGCGTATTTTCTTTGTGGCACAGAGTTTTTCTACCGCACCGATATCGAGGCCATTTTCGTCTACCGGTACCTGTAGTAGGTTTGCGCCTAATTGCTGAAAGGTTAGGTTGGCGAAAAAATAATTTGGATTACCAACAATCACATTATCACCTTGCTTAATTATCATGGCTGCGGCCAGGTAGATGCTCATTTGCGCCCCTCTGGTCACCATTACATTATCTGCTTTGATATTGAGTCCGCGCGTACCTGCGAGATAGTTCACCATTTCATTGCGGAGATGCAGGTTTCCGAATGCGGGTGAGGTAACCAATATCCTGCGGTTATAGGGTTGTCGGATAATAGACCTGCATTCTTTTATCCATTCGTCCATGGGCGCCAGCCGGATATCCGGGAAGCCATCGTTGATGATCAGGCGTTTGGGACCGGGTTTTGTTTTGACTTGAAATTGTGTGGAGATATTGTTATAGCTGAAGCCAGGTTCTTCTTGATAGGCCTCCTGTGGTTGTTGAAAGCTGCGGGGTTTTATTTCGGGTAGATTTGTGGCTACCATCATCCCTTTCCTCGGGATAGCCATGATCCAGTCCTGACTCACGAGCTCATCATATGCTGCCACTACCGTTTTTCGATGCAACTGTAAAAGATCGGCCAGGATCCTGCTACCTGGCAGGTAGGTGCCGGGCTGCAGAATCCCTTCCTGGATAAGACTTATAATGCGGTTGGCTATCTGCAGGTATACTGCTTGTTGCGCATCTTTATCTACAATAATTAATGTTTTAAACGGGAGCATCTGGACTATTTAACAATTAACAGGTGGACTACAAAGATAGTCCAGATGAATTATACTTTTGTCTACATCTAACGACAAAAAATAAAGACCATGGAATCCAGATTTAATTTAATGGAAGTATTGCCAGAGGGGTATAAAGCGTTACGTACACTGGAAGTATTCAATGCGACTACTATTCTTACACCCATTCAAAAAGAGCTGATCAAAATCCGGGCTTCCCAAATAAATCAGTGTGCTTTTTGTTTGGCGATGCATACTAAAGATGCCCGTAAATATGGAGAGACAGAGGAGCGGATTTACTTACTGAATGCATGGAAAGAAACCTCGCTGTATACTTCTGAAGAGCGCGCATTGCTTGCCATGACAGAAGAGGTAACGCAAATTAGCAATCATGGCGTATCTGACACCACCTACAACGAAGTAGTTAAATTTTTTGGTATCGAAGGCACGGCCCAGATACTGCTTAATATTATTATGATCAACAGCTGGAATCGCCTGGCGATTACACTGCAATATCAACCAATTCTCTAAAAGATATCAGATGGCACGTACCATTTACTATGCAGATACAGACGAGGCAATATTAGCCTGTACAGAGGCGATAACAGCATTGCGCCCTCACTTGAAAGAGGTGTCTATACTGCCACAGATTAAAGAAATGCAGCAAGAAGATGGTTATATGCTGATATATGTTTGTGCAGATGATAAACCAGATGAAGTAGCTGCTATTGCAGGATTCAGACGTTTGAATAAACTGCTGGGAGGAAAACATATATACATCGATGATCTTTCCTGTTTGCCCCGGCATCAGAAAAAAGGTTATGCTTCTGATTTATTGAACCATATACGCACACTTGCCGAGCAACAGGGTTTAAATAGTGTAAGATTGACTTCTGGGCACAATCTGGCGCCAGCACATCGATTATATATGAACCATGGTTTCTTTATCTCTGCGCATAGCTTTATGCTCAAGCTGGTCGATAATTTTTAAGCCACTTATTGCTGCAATATATAAATAGCCATGTCCCAGCAACGGGATATGGCCACTTGTCGCAAACACCCCCAAGTGGGCATTTTGTCGCAATCACCCCTTTCTTTGACGTTATCGCACACTATAAAAGTTTGATAGCAATTGGATCTTTGGAAAAAGGAAAATCCATTTACTATGCAAACGAAAAACAAAGTAGTATCAGCTGCAGAATGGGAACTGGCCCGCAAAGCGCTGCTAGTGAAAGAAAAGGAACTCACTCGCCACCGCGATCAGATCGCCGCTGACAGGGAAGCAATGCCATGGGTGAAACTCGATAAGTCATACACCTTTGAAGGTCCTGATGGAAAAGAAAACCTCTCCGACTTATTTGACGGACGCAGTCAGTTAATCATCGTTCATTTTATGTTTGGCCCTGATTGGGAAGAAGGTTGTCCGGGATGTTCGTTTAATGCAGATAGCATTGATGGTACGCTGCCACATCTCAACAACCATGACGTGTCGCTGGTAGTGGTTTCAAGAGCGCCTTATGAGAAAATCAGGCAATTCCAGCAGCGTATGGGCTGGAAGTTCAAATGGGTATCTTCTTTTACCAGTGACTTCAACTACGATTTCAATGTATCGTTTACACCTGAGCAAATAGCAGCCGGCAACACCTACTACAATTATGTAAAGGGAGAAGGTGCTGCGCCTGAATTACCAGGTATGAGTTCTTTTTATAAAGATGAAAATGGCCAGATTTATCATACCTACTCCGCTTATGCAAGAGGCACAGAAATAATGGTCAATACATACAATTATCTGGATATCGCACCATTAGGTAGGAATGAGCGTCAGGACGGGCCTCATCCTATGGATTGGATACGCCATCACGATAAATATGCACCACAGCCTGCAAACACGGGCAAAAGCAGCTGTTGCCATTAAAATGTATGTCCATGACTTCTACATGTCATTGTAATAAGGAAAAGAAAGAACGCCGGCGGCTATTCCGGCGTTTCTTTCAATTTATCAGATGGGCCACTCCAGGTGTGGTACTTGCGCTCATACCCAAATGTCCTGTATGCCTGGCAGGATATATAGCCCTGGGTACAGGCCTTGGTGTATCGATTACAACAGCGAAATACCTGCGTTGGGGGCTTATCCTACTATGTTGTGCATCCTTGCTGTATTTCCTCGCAAAGCGATTGCCGGCCTTATTATCTTCCTCAAAAAACAATTCAGGCATCTCTCCAGACAAATAAAATTAATCATGCGATGTGGAAGGCGCATCCTTAGAAGTAGTACCAGCAATGGTTTTGGCACCTGGCGTGACTACATAAGTATATTTTTCCTTTGTATCCGGATGCATCGCTTTCAGGTTGATGCGATAGATATTATCGCCCCATTTCTGTTTGATACCTTCATCTTCCATTTTGGTAAGTGTTACTTTTTCTATGGAAGCGGTCAGTTTATTTGCAGGATAAGATAGTTTGTAGTCGCGGCCCTCGCCATGAATGGTGATGATGCCTGGCGTCGTTACTTCTGAAGGGAAGCAGGTCATCAGGTGCTGCGTAAGGCTATCATGCTTCAGCAGGCGTATATCATCTTCCACGACTACCCTACTGCCACGTTTGAGTGTCACGCTGCGGTTCCAGCTGCCGATGCCGGCTTCTGGCGGATATGCTTTTGCGATGTCTTGCTGCATGATACCAGTGCTGCTGGTTAAATTGCAACTTACTGCGGTGGCCTTATATTCCGGACCGGGATTTTGCGTATATCCGTTTACGGTAGGTACGTTGTGGTAGTCGGAACGATTGAACCATATATCATAACGTTTAGCCGAGAACGTGCGGGCAGTGTAGGTACCGCGCCCTACATCCACCAATACAGGCAGGCCATCATAGTAAACGATGAAATTGCCGATATCGTTGTGGTTATGGCTTTCATCATTGTTGCCACCTTTTGCAGCTACATAAAAACCTTGCGTAGCGCCGGCTTTGTCGCGGGTAGCCATTACCTGAAGATCAGGCCACCAGACGTTTTGCAGCAATGGTAACCCTTTGGCTGCATGTCTGAATTCATCTTGCATGAACAAGGAGAACAGGTTACGGTAATACATATACGTACCTCTCCAGATACTATGGTTATCGCGGATATAGGCAGCCCCAAAGCGCATCATATCCGCATCTCCAACATCTTTTCCAAAGCGATAAATTAATGCCCCGCCCATTCCTGGCCTTGGGTCCGCGTCTGCGAAGTCAAGGAAATAGTCTTCGCTGATCTGAGCCTTATAAATGAACTGTGCCATGTGTTTTACTTTCTCATCTTTCAGGACATAGGCGAAAGCATTGTTAGTAGCCAGGTTCAGGAAGCAAATGTTATCATAAAGTGAAGCCGCTGCGCCGCTCCAGTAGCCAGGACCTTCGTCGCAGCCACCATCTTGTGGATATGGATTGAGGAACTGGTCCAGTGTATGCAGGATTTTTGATACGGCGGCAGTGCGTTTGGCGTCATCGTGTTCCAGCAACAATGTGGCGCATAGCCAGTTGGAAGAGATCCATGGGTTCCAGTTATTAGGACGGCGGCCGTTTTTATTGTCGCCCATCCAGCCATGGTATCTGGTCATGAGCGGTACAAAAATACGGCGGTTGGTTTCGTCGTATATGCGTTTACGTATTTGCGGAGAAACCTCGTCCAGTTTATCTCCCATAAAATAATCCACCCAGCCAAGCAGTTCCGCTGTTTCTGCCGAAAATAGCTCCACAAAAGGATTTGACGCGTCTGCCAGTCCACTGAATTCTTTCGCTTTAGGAAGATGTGCGGAAGCTCCCCAGAAAGTTTCTTCGCAGATAGACCAGATGCCGTTGACGATATCATCGGTAAACCGGCCTTTATCTTCATATACTTCCGCCATCATCAATGTTGCCAGCACATCACGTTTTTTATTGGCTATTTCCTGGTAATCTCTTCTATTACCAGTTCTTACAATCAGTAAAGAAGTGGTGGCGGGAATACCCGGCCATTCGTAATGCAGGTAAGTTTCTGCTGCACGAATAGTATTGGCGGCAAGCGCAGTATCAATAGTCGTCCATACTTTACGGTTGCTTCTTGGCGGAAAGGGCTCCCACTTATCGCGGGGAATAATTTTAGTTGCCAGCTCGGCAGGCGTATAGTGGCCGCTCAGGAGGTTCTGAGCAGAAGCTACACTGGCGCCCAGGCAGCAGCATAGGAATATCAGCAGTTTCTTTTTCATAACGTTTTGCAGTTGTGAGCTGTAAGCGATTGGTTGTCCGCGGCAGGCATCTGCCTAAAAAAATCAAAAAAATAACGGGGACCATTTTCATAATCCCCGTTACGTATAGTTGTTTCAGTTATTTCATTGCGTAGCGCTTGATACTGATGGTCATTCTCTTTTTAGTATCATCTACTACATTGAAGTAGATATATGCGCGGTACTTGCCATCTGCAGTTTCTACCCAGGTTCCGGCTTCCTGTTTGATGTTCAGGAAGAAGTCTGGCATATTGGAAAAATCCTGTGCCTGGAAGTCTGGGTCATCTATGAAGACGCCATACTGCATGCGTGCCAGTTGTTGATCACGCAGGTTATAAGCTTTCACCAGGCGTACATCATTTGTAGCGCCGGCAGGCACCACAAAATCCGTCAGATACTCCTTAGGAGCTGCAGGTGCTACCAGGGCATGTTTGAAAGTAACATTAGGGAAAGTACGAAACATGTAGATCAAGTCTATTTTAGCCGGATCTACTGTTTGGCTTTTCTTATAAACTTTCATGTCTGCAATAGAGATATAGGTTGAATCACCATCATTGACACCCAGGTCCAGGGCCATATCCATTTTTGATACATTGTATGGCCCCATTTTATATGTTACCGTTTCCCCATCACTGCTTTTTGCGGTGAAGGTAAAGGAGACCTTTTTACCGCGTGCCTCTTCGGGTACCTGATAAAAGTAACGCAGAGTGGCAGCATTAGTATCTACTGTGAAATTGGTGGTGGTATTATTTCCATTATTTATGGAAGGGTCACCAATTTTCACAGGAATGTCAGTTCCACTACTGTTTGTATAGAAGGACCTATTTTCCAGGTAGGTGCCAGCAGCGCCAGGTATAGTGGCTTCTACCTGTGCAGAGACAAGTTTCCCTTTAGTTTTAGGCAATGCCATTGCATAGGCGAATTCGATATTACCATTCACCAGGTTGGGGCCCAGTGATCTTTTGATGCAATCGTTCTGCAGCTGATCTTTAGGAGATGGCACTGCATAATCATCATTTTTGGAACATGCGGACAATAGCAGCACAGCTCCGGCGAAGAATGATATATATGATTTGAATTTGGTCATGGTTCAGCGTTTACCTTGTTTGAACAGTGATGATTACTTTATAGGTTTTTCTGATTTTCCTGTTGCCTGAAACGACTGTATACTGACGGGGATTGGCAAGATCAGAGAAATCAGTTTTGCCAGTAATCTTTGGATCCAGTTTACAATCCTGGGCCAGTGAAAACTGCGGCCATACATTTCTCAGGTCAGTACCATAAAGTACTTCCTGGTTGATAGTGCCAGCAGCAGTATCAATTACCGGAGCTTTAGACCTTACGGTTTGAAAATCCGGCCCGAGGAGTTCAAAGTTAGAAACATAGCAATCGGTGCGCGTAGTGATCAACAGACCATCCTCATCCACCGGGAGATCATTCTTTTTACAGCTAGTAATAATGCTGATACAAGCCATTAATAAAGCACTGATGATGATATATTTTTTCATAAAAATTCTTTTTAGTAGGACCTATCGATTATAACCAAGGAGTATTCTGTGTCAGGTTAGGATTACGATCTCTTTCACTCTGTGGTATTTTGAAGATATATGCCCTTGTATAATCTCTATCAATCGCATTATTGTAATAGCGGTCATTCTGGGAGCCCTGAGTATCCAGCAGATAGCGTCCGGTGGCGCCTACGCCTCCCCAGATTTTTTCTAATGTTCTCCAGCGTCTTAAATCAAATGCCCTTTGTCCTTCCGCTACCAATTCTACGATTCTTTCCTGTTCAATTGCAGAGAAGAAAGCATCTTTACTCGCATATTTAGCAGCAGCTAAAGGAGGCAGGTTTCCGCGGTGACGTACTTTATTTACCAGGTTGATAGCATCCGCCTGTGGACCATTTATTTCATTACTTGCTTCAGCATACATGAGGAAAACGTCTGCCAGACGCATTACCGGGAAGTTATAATCTCCGTCGCTACGGCCCTGGCCTGCATAATTGCGAATGAACTTACGGAATATGTAGCCTGATTTCGTTCCATCGGTATTAAAGGTGATGTAATCCACGCCACCAAGGGTTATTTTGGTTCCCCAGGTTTTATAGATGTATGGTGCTAATCCGGTAGATTTTAATGAAGCCATTCCCATAATTTTCTCATAATCCCACAGCATTGATGCTTTCATGCGGTAATCACGATTTGCATAGCTGGCAGGATTTACTGCCGAATTGGGATCTGTTCTGGCAGTGGATCCAGCTTTACTTGGGTCTTTCGGAATCAGTTTCGGGGCAAAATCTCCTGTAGTTGTCAGCTGATATCTATCTGCTATTTCATAGCGAGGATAAACCCAATTTTGTGCACTTTCCTGTGTACGACCACCGAAATCACGCATCAGTTCTTCCCCTTGTCCGGTGTTAGTACCACCATGTGTAAAGGCCATAATCATTTCTGCATCGCCGTTAGCAATCGGTTGGAACAGATAGAAGTAGTTGGGCAATACGTCTGCCCCACCTAAAGTATCTATATTACCTGGTTCTCCACCTCGGAAAAGCGTAAGACCATAATCATTTATTACATGATTGAAGTCATCTGCAGCGGCCTTAAACGCAGTGGCAGCAGCACCTGCATCAGGCTTAAAGCCTGTGAGTTCAGGCCAGCCATTTTTATTCCAGCAAGCCCAATACAATTGCAGCTTACCACGGAAGGCCAGCGCAGCAGGTTTTGCAGCACGTCCTATCTGTGTAGATTTAAGTGGAAGGTTATCAAATGCATAGTTAAAGTCGGCCATAATGGAGTCTTTAATCTGTGCTATTGGTAAGCGGGACAAGGTCGCAACATCACTGTTATTCGTATTTACTGTGGTAAAGTAGGGCACATCTCCCCACATAGAGATCAGGCGGAAATAGGTCATTCCACGCAGCAGTTTTGCTTCTGCAATGATGCGTTGCAGGTTTGCAGTATTACCAACATTACGGTTGATCAGGTCCTGCGTGTTGGCGATAACGTAGTTTGCTCTGTTTACAGAACCATAGAGACCTTCAAAGTAATTATCGAATTTATCACCGTATGTCTGTGGAGAATAACCAGCGCTACTAGAAGGGTTGTAAGCCCCTGCATTTGAAGAGGTAGTAGAAGTACCGCGTGTTTTTGTGTACTCTCCCTGTCCGTCGAAATAATAATCACGATCAAATACGGAACGAGTAGCATTATAGGCACCCATAATCGCATAGGTGGCATCATCTTCAGACTTCCAGAAATCAGCCACGTTTACTTCCGTGGTAGGCATCTGGTCTAACAGGTTCTTGGTACATCCGGTAGCAAGTAGCGCAACAGTAGCGGCTACCATTGTAGTACGTATAATAGAAATTGATTTCTTCATGATAATAATTTTAGAATCCAACATTCAAGCCTACAGAATAAGATTTAAGCATTGGATAAGCAGTATTCTTGTTACCACTAGCTTCAGGATCGAGACCACGATACCCTGTAATCGTCAGGATATTTTCAGCAGAGCCATAAATTCTTACACTGTTTATTTTCATCAATTTCATCAGGTGCTGAGGTAATGTGTACCCCAATTGAATGTTTTTCAAACGGAGATAGGCCATATTATCCAGCCAGTAAGTAGATTCATCGCGGTTTCCGCTGTAGCCACCAAGCCGAGGCCATCCACCATATCTGTTATCAAGGCTCCATGCGTTGTTCCAGTGATCCCAGGTAGCCGCATAACGTTGGGCAGAGAAGTTGGTATTGTTATAGTTATTCAGCCAGAAATCTTTCCTGCCGGCAGATCCCTGCAATAGGAAGTTAAAGTCGAATCCTTTCCAGCCAACATTACCACCTAATGCGAAGTTGGTTGTAGGACGATCACGCTGATAATTTGTTTGCGCTACTTTGTCATTTCCGTCGATTATACCGTCGCCATTGACATCCTGGCGAATGATGTCTCCAGGAGAAGCACCTTGTGGCGTACCATTGTATACGTCTTGCCAGGTTTGTGCGATGCCTTTATCGAGGTAGGTGTATACAAAGTGGTAAGGCATGTTGAGGAAGGTATAGCCACGACCGAGATATTCATTCCATTTTTCCAGGTTAGTACGGTTATATGAAACGTTACCATTGAGGGAGTAACGGATACCGTTACTTAATTTGTCGCTCCAATTGAGGTTCAGCTCTACACCACGGTTACGAAGGTTACCGATATTTTTGCGTGGAGCATTATAAGCCCCTGTAAGGAGAATAGACATATCAGACGGTCTGTTCATGTTAGTGGTAAGACGATCATAATAGTCCAGTTCTGCATTCAACCGGCTCTGGAAAAAACCAAGATCTAAACCGAGATTAAACACAGAAGTGGTTTCCCAGGTAAGACCTTCGTTGACCATTTTCTGATAAACCAAACCTTTCTGGATATCCTTGTCGAGGAAATAGGTAGCCAGGGCCAAAGTTTGTAACTGCTCATACCTGCCTACTCCACTATTGTTACCCAGCGTACCATAGGAAGCACGGAGCTTACCATTACTCAGCCAGTTGCTGGTATATTGTTTAACAAAATTCTCTTCCACAAAGCGCCAACCAACAGCAGCAGAAGGGAAGAAACCATATCTGTGGCCAGGGAGGAATTTGGAAGAACCATCGGTACGGAAGTTTAATTCCAACAGGTATTTATCATATGCAGAATAGTTAATACGGCCAATGTAGGAACGAAGGCCTTCTGTACTGGAGTTACCACCAGCACTCATGATGCTGGTAAGTGCACCATCTATTTCATGCAGATTAGGATAAACACGGTCATTACGGCTTGCGTTCAGACTGCGATCATACCAATATTCTTCACTATAAACTCCCAGGATGGTAAGGTCATGGTATTTATTGAATGCTTTATGATAAGTTATACTACCATTCAGTTGTGTTTTGTAGCCTGAAGTGGAGGTATTGGAAATTCCCGAATTGGTGCCGTAGTAGGTGCGGCTTCCGTTGGACAAAGTCTGAAAGTTATATGCAATGGTTGGTATTGGAGCAGAATATGCAAACTGGTTATAGTAAGCGAGCGAATAATCTACTTTACCAGTTAATCCTTTTATAGGTTCCCAACTATAGTATGCATTTGCATTCAGTTGTTGTCTGTTCTGACTGGTCAGGGCCTGCGTATAACGCATATAGGGGTTGAAAGCCTGTGCATCTTCTCCGTAGGCCATCACACCACCAAATTTCCCCGTAGAAGGATCATAAGGCGTTATACCGGCGATAGCATACTGGAGGTCTACGTTACCTCCGTCGGCGTCCGTGAAACCCTCTTCCATGGCATATGCATATTTAGACCAGATACCTGCAAACTTCATCCCTACATTCATGGTAGGACGTAGTTTATAATCGAAATTAAAGCGGGCGTTATAGCGTTTATAGGTATTATTTATCTGCAATCCTTTTTCATCCTGTACTCCTACTGACGCGAAGAAGTTGGATAGTTCATTTCCTCCACTGGCAGACAGGTTATAATTCTGGTTAATACCATTATGCATGATAACACTCCACCAGTCAGTATTCGGATAGCTGAGCGGATCTACCATACCCATAGCCATCCACTGGTCGATAGTACCATCTTTAAAGTTCAGCAGATTGCGGGCAGTACCTACTTGCTGAAGACGTTGTTCCAGCGTAAGTGCACGGGCATAATCCGCCATAAAATTATAGGATTTGGTAGGTTCCGTTACACCATAAAATCCAGAAAAATTGAATTGTGTTTTCTTCTGACCTTTACCTGATTTGGTGGTGATGAGAATGACACCATTAGCAGCGCGGGAGCCATAAACAGAAGCCGAGGTAGCATCTTTTAATACGGAGATGCTTTCGATATCGTTCATGTTTACCAGGTTGATATCCACATCCGGCATGCCATCTACTACAACCAATGGTTTAGCATTATTGACGGTACCGAGGCCACGGATTACGAGATCAGCTCCGTTTTTACCTGCCATACCACTGGACTGGGTTGCAGATAACCCAGGTACAAGGCCAGAGAGAGCGGAGGAAGCATTTGACACTGCGCGGCCGGCCATTTTCTCATCTACTTTAATAGCAGATACTGCGCCAACCATGTTTACTTTACGTTGCGTACCATAACCCACTACCACCACTTCTCCCAGTGCTTTTTCGCTGGTTCCCAGTTGCTGGTTGAGTGTTTTTTGATTGGAGTAGGCCACTTCTTTAGGGGTGAAGCCCATAGAAGAAAACACGAGTACTGGTGAAGGCAGGTTTGCCGGGATGCGCAGGTTGTATGTACCTTTGGCATCTGTCACGGTACCATGTGATGTACCTTTTACAGATACGGTAACTCCTGGAATAGGTTGGTTTTTGTCGTCAGTTACCACCCCTGTAAGTACGCGTACCTGGGATGGATCTTGTTGGAAAAATGCTGCTGCATTACTTTTAGCCGCGTAAACAGGCGATGTGTAGAGCAGTCCTGCTGCGGGTATCAGTGTCAGCATCATCCAATGTAAACTGCGTTTACCAGATGAAGAACGTGGTAAATAGTGGATCATTAGGTATTAATTTTTGAGCAATAAAAAGGCCCTACCGGGGATGCCCGGTATGTAAGCGGAATGTTTGTACATGATCGATAAAAGCAATATGCGGGAACTGGAAGTTCGCATTTAGGATAAAATAACCAGTACCGCAAACGATTGCATAAAAGATGGCACAATTACTATGTCACTAACCCGTAGACTTTCATACGTGGGACGATTTTAGTTGTTTCGTGGATTGTTGATTATGGAATTTATTGTATCAGTATACTCTTCTAATTAAACAGTACGCGATAAAAATACAAAAAGCAATCGATTGAAATAAATATTATTTTAACAAAAAAGCAATATTTGGCTACAATTTTAATTGTTCTAAAATAATCTATCAGTAATTGTTAAAATTCTACAGGTCTGAAGGTGCAGGCTACTCATAATGTTGGCTGATGTGATTAAATTTTGATTGTTATGCAAAAAACACGGCAAACGTTTCCGTAAAAATAATATCAACTTACCTAGTTGGCATTGGTAATGCAGACAATTTAATACAAAAAAAAGTACGCTGTATCACTACAGCGTACCTATTTTTTATAGTAATATGTTGATTTAAGATGTTTTACGATAGTTCCAGACCGCCCATCCATTCAGTACTCCAGCGAATAGCACCAAATATCCTAACTGCAATTTGACATCTGCAAAGGTACTACCCTTCAATATTATCATACGCACCACCGTTACAAAATGCGTGACAGGCGTTAATGATGAAATCACCCGCGCCCACTTAGGCATACTCTCCGTTGCCGTGAACATACCACTCATCAGCATAAATATCATCATAAAGAAAAACGCCAGAAACATAGCCTGCACCTGGTTTGAGCTATAGGTAGATATCAGCAGGCCGAAGCCCAGTAACGCCACCAGGTATACCGCAGCAAACAAATACAATAACCATAACGCACCCACGGGAACAATACCATACATCACTCTCGCCACGAACAACCCAATCGTAAAGATGATCATACCCACCACCCAAAACGGCACCAGCTTGCCTGTAATGAATTCCCATTTACGTATAGGCGTTACGTTGATTTGTTCTATCGTGCCTATTTCCTTCTCTTTAACAATGTTCAGGGCCGACATAAACCCTCCTATCAATGTCAATAACAACACAAAGATCGCCGGCACCATATAGAACTTATATTCCTCTTGCGGATTGTACCAGATGCTATACGTCATATTGATTACCGGCACACTGGCATTACTTACGCCCTGCGCGTCGCGCACAAAATCCAGTTCCGTACTGTTACTAAAATCATTGATAATACTATTCAGATAAGCCCCGCCAATAGTAGCCCTGGCGCCATTGATGGCATCTATAGACAACGCAACTTCCTGCCGCCCTTCCCTTACCAAGTCACGCTCAAAATGTGGTGGGATCTCCACCACTACATCCGCGCGGTTTTCTTCTATGTATTTCAAAGCCTCTCCAAAGGAATGCTCGGCGCCGACTATACGAAAATATCCCGAAGCTCCCAGCTTGGAAATCAGGCGCTGTACCATCGTACTATGATCATTATCTACAATCACCAACTTCACATCTTTCACCTCGAAGTTGGCTGCCAGCGGCATTATAATCAGCTGGATCGTAGGCATAGCAAACATCATCACCAGGATCATCTTATCCCGGAAAATCTGTCTGAACTCTTTCTGTAAAATAAAACTCAGCCTTTTCATTTATTCCAACCGTGTTTTAAATTTGAGCAATGCGGCTGTCAGCAACACTGTGGTCATCCCCAACAAAACCAATGTTTCTTTCCAGACATAACTAAACCCAAGCCCCTTCAGCATTACAGCCTTTACGATCAGGTAATACCATCTCGCAGGTACGATATTAGATATCAATTGCAAAGGCCAGGGCATGTTTTCCAGCGGATACATAAAACCAGTGAACAACAATGTCGGCAACATCATACCCATCATAGATATCAGCATAGCGCCCTGCTGTGAACTAGCCACATTAGAGATCAGCAGCCCCACAGAAAGACAAGTGATAATAAATAAAGTACTTTCTGCAAAAAGCAAGAGGATACTGCCTTTGATGGCTATATCCAGGAAACCGACGCTCAATACCAATATAAATATGAAGTTGACTAAAGACAACACCAGGAAAGGAATCGCTTTCGCCAGTAATACCATGATTGGATGAAAAGGCGATACCAGCAAGACCTCCATCGTTCCTAACTCTTTCTCGCGCACCACAGATACTGATGTCAGGGTGCTGCAAACAATCATAAATATCAAGGCGATTACGCCTGGAATAAAGTTCAGCGACCCATTCCCCTCTTCATTGTATAACATTCTTAACTGCGGTGTAATGCCCACGGGGGTTGCACCACCAGGCAATAGCGTCAGCTGATAATCTGCAATAAAAGCGCTGATATAATTAATTATAGTCTTAGCTGTATTGGGATCTGAGCCATCCGCAATAATCTGCACTGTTGCCTTTCCATTATGTCGAAGATCTTCCCCAAATGAAGGTGGAAACAGCAACACACATTTCACTACTCCTTTCTTAAACTCTTCATCAATGGCCTTATCCTCTATATGTTTTTCCTGTACAATAAAGTAAGCAGATGATTTTATTTTGCTGATGATCTTGGCTGTATTGGGGTCTTTGGACTGATCGCTGATAATAATATCAGCGTTTTTGACTTCGCTGGTAAGGGCATAGCCAAACAGCAGGATCTGCGCCACCGGCAGCCCAAACATGATCAGCAACGTACGCCTGTCGCGGAATACGTGGTAAAATTCCTTCCGAATAAAAACGAGTAATTGCTTCATGATCGTCAGTCTGATGAACGTTTTGCGCCTCTTGCCAGTTGATAGAACACCTCTTCCATATTATCGGCGTTGAACCTTGCCTTTAGTGCCTGTGGCGCATCGAGGGCTTCAATTTTTCCATCCACCATAATAGTAATGCGATTACAGTATTCTGCTTCATCCATGTAGTGGGTGGTAACGAAAACAGTGATACCGTCTGCAGCTGCGGCGTAGATCATATCCCAGAACTGTCGCCTGGTAACGGGGTCCACGCCACCAGTGGGCTCATCGAGGAATACGATCCTGGGCCTATGGAAGATCGCCACGGAAAACGCCAGCTTCTGTTTCCAGCCTAAAGGCAATTCTCCTACTAATTTCTTTGCTTCTTTTTCCAATCCTAATTGCCGGATCAATTCATTGCTTCTTTCTTTGATGACAGGTCTTGTCAATCCATATACGCCGCCATAAAATTCTATGTTCTCCAATATGGTCAGGTTTTCATACAACGAAAACTTCTGGCTCATATAACCGATATTTCTTTTGATGCCTTCCTGTTGCTTGTATACGTCAAAACCTGCTACAGTAGCGGTTCCAGAGGTAGGAAAAGAAAGTCCGCAGAGTATGCGCATAGCCGTGGTTTTACCAGCACCATTGGCGCCGAGGAAACCGAATATCTCTCCTTTGTTTACTTCAAATGAGATTTTATTGACGGCATAAAAATCGCCGAAACGCTTTGTCAGATCTTTACAAACTATTACCTGCTCTGCCATATCAACTTAGTTATGCTCTGTTAAACGAATGAACGTATCTTCTATTCCCGGCGTTATTTCTTTAATAGCAATACCCGCATGTTGCTTGTCTGCCGCATATTTGCGGAGATATTCCAAATCACCGGTGGCATCCTGTTTCATTGTCAGGTGCAGGTATTCGCCAAATGCAAAGCAGCTATCCACTTTATCACTGTCACGCATATCCTGTAATAACTTATAGATGTTCTCTGCTTTGGCAGCGTATAATTTCACCGGATAACTTTTAATGATATTATCTGGTGTGTCTATCTGCATGATGCGGCCTTGCTGAATGAGACCAATGCGTTCACAAAGACTAGCTTCATCCATATAAGGTGTTGAAACGAGTATGGTAATACCCTGCGCCTTCAGTCTGGCTAGGATATCCCAGAATTCTTTCCTGGACACTACATCCACACCTGTTGTAGGTTCATCCAGAAAAAGCACTACCGGCTTATGTATCAGCGCACAGCACAAAGCCAGTTTCTGTTTCATACCACCGGATAATTTCCCGGCACGTCTGTCGTTAAAGGGTTTTATCTGATCATAGATATCTTTTATGATATCATAATTCTCTTCGATAGTAGTTCCAAACAGTGTAGCAAAGAAGTTAAGATTTTCCTTTACGGTAAGGTCCTGGTAGAGCGAAAACTTTCCGGGCATATAGCCAACGATGTTGCGGATGGCTTTATAGTCTTTCACTACATCATGTCCTTCAACGCTGGCTTTACCTTTATCTGCGAGCAATAAGGTGGTGAGGATACGAAAGATGGAAGTTTTGCCGGCGCCATCGGGGCCAATCAAGCCAAACAATTCTCCTTTCTGTATTTCCAGCGAAACATTGTCTACCGCAAGTATATGGCCGGCATCATATGTTTTGGTTACGCTATCCAATATTACAGCACTCATACCTGAAACCTTTTACTGGTGTGACCATAATGCTTCTCCGTACATGCCTATCTTCAGGAATCCGTCGTTCTTCACGCGTATTTTGATCGCATATACGAGATTAGCTCTTTCATTTTTTGTTTGAATGGTTTTCGGCGTGAACTCTGATTTATCAGATATCCAGCTGATATTGCCTGCATAGTTTTTGTAAGATTGCTTTCCTTGGTCGATGCGAACGGTAACCTGCTGTCCTACTTTTACCTGCGGTAGCTGCGTGCCATCAATATAGGCGCGGAGATACAACGTATCCGTGTTTGCTATCTTATATAATGGTTTGCCAACGGTGGCGAGTTCGCCTTGTAAGGCATACCTGGTAAGCACCATACCGGTAATAGGATTGATAATTTTTCCTTTACGGATTTGTTCTGTGTATTGAGCGGCCGACATCTCCAATGGTGCCCTTTCACTGAGTACTGTTTTATTTTGTACGCCCGTCGTATAGTCGTCGAGGTTCATTTGCTGACGGGTAGCGGCGATCTGTTTCCGCATCTGATCTACCTGGCTGTTCATGTCGTCTAGTTGCTTGCGGGTGGCTGCATCTTCTTTAACGAGATTTTCTGTTCTCTTTTGTTCGCGTATCAGCTGCTCCAGTTGTGACTCTTGCACCGCCAGTTGTTTTTTTACCAGGGTATTTTTCTCTGCGGGTGAACTCGTTTTTTGTTGCAAGGCCGCAATAGAGGCTTCCACCTGTGCTTTTTGCAGCGACGGGATTTTGATGTCTATCTGTCCTACGCTATCGCCTGCACGAAGTTGAGCGCCTTCCTGCACATTGAAGCTGAGTAGCTCACCGTTTTGTTGGGCAGATACGATTACTTCATCCGCTTCAAAGTTGCCGGAAGCGTCCTGCGCTTGTTTTTTATCGCCGCAGGCAGTGATACAAAATATTGCTATCGTGAAAACAATCAGTTGTTTCATGGAAATATTATTAGTTGCCAGAAGTATATTTATATTGATAACCCGCCTGCAATAGCTGTAACTGGTGCAGGATCAGGGTTTGCCGGGCCTGGTTTTCTGCATTCAGCTGATTTATATAATCGTGTACGGTGATGACGCCGTTTTCCAGTTGTGCCTTGGCAGATTGTTTTACAGATGACCGGTAGGTAATCGCTTCCTGGTCTTCTGCAATCATTGCATGAAATTTCTTCAGCTCTTCTCTTTGCTGGATAAGGGAAATATTGGTGTTATAAAGAAATGTCTCTTCTTCTATTGCCACGGATTTCCGGTTATTTTCAATAATATGTTTATTGTTTTTCAGGCTGTATAAACTTCCGAGGTTCCAGCTCATACGTAGTCCGGTCATATACCACCAGCCAAAATCGTTGCTGAGGAAATTAAGCGTGGGGCGGCCATAGGCGCCCTGGAAGAAGGCGTTGAATCTGGGCAGATAATCGGATTTCAGTTGCAGTTCCTGCACGTCCATGGTTTTACGACGGTATTGATACCAGGTAAGCTCCGGGCGGTGAATATCTGTAGGAACCGGTTGTTCATCGGGTGTTACCAATTTGGTATTGTCGTCCAGTTCTTTGCCGATGAATACGCCCAGCATTTTCATATAGGCGCTGCGGTTAGACCTGAACTGAATATCAGAAGAGCGTGCATTACTGAGCTCTGCTTTTAGTTCGTCAACATTACTGCGATAAGCGGCGCCGTTGCGGTAGGCGGCCTCCACTTTTGCGATGGCGCTATTGAGATCGCTGGTACGGATATCATTCTGTTTTAGTTGTTCGTCCATCAGAAGGATAGAGAAGTAGAACTGATTGATGCGTTCGCGAACAGTATACAGGCTCACTTCCAGGTTTTGCTGATCAGCAGCTGTATTTGCTTTGATCAGTTCTTTCTGGTAATGGCTGGCGTTTGCATCGAAGATGGTTTGCTGCACTTCACCTACCAGCTTATACTGATCTTTACTGAAAGAAGGAAAAGAAACGCCCAGGTTGGCAGGAAGTAAATCGGCTGCATTTACTACATCAGACTGATAAGTGGCTTGCCCGGAGAAGTTGACCTGTGGTAGGTATACCTTTCCTGCATTCGACAGCGAATACTTTCCTGTTGCTTTAATCAGATCGTAGCGTTTTATCAGTGGGTAGTTTTCTCTGGCCATGCTATAGCATTGCTCTATCGTAAGCGCTTGTGACCAGGCGGCATACGAAGGCAGCAACAGCAGTAACAACAGCAATTTTCTACAATGCTTCTGTACCATGTTTACGCGGGTATTGAAATATTATGTATGATATACTTACATCATAGCTTTCAGCCAGATGGGTATTTTCTGTTTGCGGTCTTCCATCATCTGCCGGAACATTTTCGTATCCACGGCACCAGAGCGCAAGAGCATTGGCCTGGCCACGAAAGGCATGGTGAGCATGCTCACCATGTTCATCAGCAGATGCAATGGTTCTATGGCGAGTTTGTTTTTGCTAAACAATTCCTGTAATTGTTTGAGAAAATAAGATTGCAGGAAGATGTTGTTTTCTATAAGTGCTTTTGTGATTTCCGAGGAGCTGACAGCGTTATTGGCGATGCCTGTCATCACAAATAATGGCAGATCAGGATGTTCCAGTAGCATGTCCATATACTTTGGACATACCGCATCTATCTTTTCAACGGCGGAGGTATCCGGGTCGTTGAGGAGGTTTATAAGTCCGGATAGCAATTGTTTGATGGCCTCCAGCATGATCAGCTCAAAAAGTTTTTCTTTGCTGCGGAAATAATAGTTCACCAGGGAGAAGTTGAGGTCAGCTTCTGCGGCGATGTCGCGCACGGTCGTAGCGGCGTAGCCGTTACGCGTGAATACCGCTCTGGCTGCGGTCATTATTTTCTCTTCCGCTGAGGCGTCGAGATCCTTCTTTTTATTTGTCGCTTTAGCCATCTCCCAAAATTATAAAACAAATGTAGATCAGCTTTTCCAATTAAACAAATGTATTAAACAATTGTTCAAATTTAATTCATAACTCACTCATCTACATAAACTAAACAGCTATTCATGGCAATTGTTATTTATAGTCGTTATTCGCTGGAGGGGAGATCTTATAGAGGGTATGGCGTAAGAAAGGATGGTCGGAGGCGAGTTTAGGGTGATCAAAGAAACCGACATGGTGCATACCTGCCTTCAGCATGATACGTTCTGACTTTTTGTTAGAGACAGTGGTAAACGCGTATATTTCTTTAAAGCCTAACTGATGGAAAGCATACTCAAAGCAGCGTATAGCCCCTTCCGTTGCATAGCCATTATTCCAGACCTCAGGACGCAGGCGCCAGCCTATTTCTACGCAGGGTGTAAACCAGGATTCGAAGGTGGGATGATTGAAGCCAATAAAGCCAATGAATTGGCCGTTTTCCAGCAGGTCTACCGCATACAATCCATATTTATGGTCAGCAAAATGTTGTTGTATCCTGGCAATCATATTGCTGGTTTCTTCTTCAGACATCAGCATTGGAAAATATTCCATGGCTATGGGATCTGCATTGATAGCCGCGAAAGGAGTTAGATCTTCCGGGAGCCATTTGCGGAAGCCTAATCGATCTGATGTAAAGAGATACTGCTTCATAGCTACAATAATACGACTAAAAACAAAACCGGCGTCTCTACTGCGGAGAGACGCCGGTTTTCATAGTGCTTAATTACCATCCGGGATTTGGGCCCAATAGCTTATTCATATCACGCTCACCTTGTGGAATTGGCCACAGGTAATCACGTGGATCAAGGAAGAAACGTTGTTCACGTTTCATACGCACGGTTGCGCTGTTGGTATAGTCAGGAATATCGTTCAGATCAGCTTCAGAACCTGCACCGCCAAAGGTAGGCACCGTTGCAGGAACATTTGATTTAGCAGCAGCACCATATACAAAGGTATTCATGGCTGTTTTGCCGGTTTTCCATCTGCGCATATCAAACAGGTGAATACCTTCGTTGGCAAGTTCTACTACTTTCTCTCTTCTTACCAATTGCTTCATTTTGGCCAGATTGCCTGCAACTGCGGCATCTATAACAGGCATGCCTGCACGCTGACGCACCTGGTTAATAGCTGCTGTCACAGAGGCATCCAGCTGACCACCTTCAATCTTTGCTTCCGCATAGATGAGCAGAATTTCTGCATAACGCATATAGATAAAACCGGTTTTGCTACTGAAAGCATCCTGTGCATCATCATAGGTATACTTTGCCCACAGATAGCCAACGCCGTTCAGTACCGGGCCGTAGATATTGGTCATATCTGCATTGGAAGCAGAAGCCCAGGTACCAGTAGCAAAATTATAAAAGTTAGTTTCTGCTTTACCGGCGCTGTTGTTGTAGATGCTGTACACACATCTTCTCAACGTACCACTTGCCAGCAAGGAGATGGTATCGCCATGCATGGTAACAGTTTGTTTCAGACGTGGGTCCCTGTTTTTAGAAGGGTTTGCAGGATCATATAGTGGCGACTCATCGATACGTTTACCATCGGTGCATTCATACCTATCCACCAGTGGTTGAATTGGGAAGCGGCCAGACTGCGCACTGATAGCGCGGGAGCCCTGACCAATGGCGATATAGCTCACAGGGTTTAACAGATCGTCCGGGAATGGCAGGATATACATGATCTCCTTGCCTGCATTTGCAGCCTGACCTGTTTTTTTGAATAGGTTAGCGAATACCGGATTGAGGCCATATTGCGCACTTTTAATAACATCATTAGCAGCAGTAGCAGCCACATCATAACGTTGCAGCATCAACGCTAATTTGGATTTTAATCCCAAAGCTACTCCCCTGCTTACACGGCCCTGGTCCGCAGGTTGCCAAGGGAGCTTGGTGGCGGCACTGTCGAGGTCTGTCAACAGGAAATCTCCAATTTTATTTTTGTCAATTCTTGCCTGGTTATAAAACTCAGTAGGTAATAATGGTTTGGTATAAAATGGCACATCGCCATAAAGTCCGATCAGATGATAATAAGCCCAGGCCCTTAATACACGGGCTTCCGCCTCCATTCTATTATAATTATCCGGCAGGATATTTCCTTTGGCCCTTACCATTCCGTCCAGCAGGTTATTAGCGTAGGAAACCGTTTTATACATGAGTTGCCAGGTGGTGGCAATAGTACCGGTTGTGGCATCGTAGGTACCTGCAGCAATACCAGGTGTACGCTCCAAACCAATATCTGTATACTGATCAAAGGATACCTGCACTGGAATATTGTTGCTCAGATTCCAGTACGTACTGGAATAGACGCCAGTCAAACCAAGACCGACCTCTGCTTCATTGGTGTAATAATTACCTGAAGATGGGCTGTCCAGCGGCTGTTTGTTCAGGTCCTTCTTACAGGAGGAAAAGGCAGCTGCTGCCAGTAATAATATACTTATGCGCTTCATCGCTGATTCTTTTTATGGATTAAAATTTCAGGTTCAGGCCTGCAGTGAAAGTTTTCATCACCGGATAGAATTCGCCGTTGATGTTATTCATTTCCGGATCAAAGCCTGGAGCATAGTTGGAGTGCGTAAACAGGTTACTACCGCTTACGTATACACGCAGAGATTGAATTTTCACAAACTTCACCTGCTGCCCGTTAAACGTATAGCCGAGAGCGATGTTTTTAAGGCGGAGATAAGCGCCATTCTTCATCCAGAAAGTAGATGTCGGGAAGCTTGGATTCTCTGTCAGGCGAGGATAGGCAGCATTGGGATTAGTTGGCGTCCAGTAATCTTTTTGCCAGCTGTACATAGTACCGATAAAATCGCCGCTATAGAAAGCCCATGCGCCTGTACCGCTTACATAGTTATCGCGTTTGCCAACACCTTGCAGGAAAATATTTACATCGAAGTTTTTCCAATAGCCGTTGAGGTTAAGGCTATACTCGTAATGTGGCATGCTGTTGCCCAAAACTTTACGGTCGTAGGCATCAATTTTACCATCTGGTTTACCTTCTGGGCCGCTGAAATCTTTGTAACGAATATCACCTGGCTTAGTAGTACTCTGGAAGAACGGACCTTTGGTTACTTCATCTGCATTCTGGTAATAACCATCGGCTACATAGCCATAGTAAGAGCGTATAGCCGAACCCGGTGTAGTGATATATGCGCCATCAATGATGTCCACGCCACCCAGATCTTTCACTTTATTGCGTACATCACTCAAGTTAAATCCAACATCATAGCGGAATTTTCCGATCTTGTCTTTCCAGCCCAAAGCCAGCTCCCAACCTGTATTTTTCATGGAACCGATATTGATGTATGGTGCACCCAGACCAACATAATTAGGAATAGGTCTTTTCAGCAGCATTGCAGAAACTTCTTTGCTGTAGTAGTCGAAAGTCAAACTGAGTCTGTCTTTCAGGAAAAGGAAGTCAGCCCCGATATCTTTCTGTGTTGATTTTTCCCAGGAGATCATTGGGTTAGCGGCATCTGTTTGTGCAACACCTGCGTTGTTCTTACTGTTGAAATAGTAGTTAGAAGTAGTGGTGTTGAGCGTGGCAACGAAAGGATAATATTCGTTGAGGGATTGGTTACCTAATGAACCATAGGAAGCCCTGATTTTAGCAAAGCTCACAACGTTATTGAGTCCTTCGAAGAACTTCTCCTGGCTAAGTATCCAGCCTGCTGAAACAGAAGGATAGTATCCCCATTGGTTGTTAAATTCCTGAGAGAATCGGGAAGAACCATCCGCCCTGCCGTTCAGTTCAAGCAGGTATTTTCCTTTATAGGCATAGTTTAATCTGCCGTAGAAGCTTTCCAGGAAATAGGCGCTGGCGCCGCCACTGTTGTTTATATTTTTGGTACCGATGTTCATGAAAGGATCATTGGATGGGAAATCCGTTCTGGAGGCGCCGAGCGTAGCCACGCTGAAATCCTCAGCCTGGAAGCCTGCCAGGAACTTGATTTCATGATCGCCGATCGTTTTATTGAAAGTACCTTGAATGGTATAGTAATTCAGTTTATTATTTGAATAGGCTTCACTCAGCATATTCTGTGCAGGATAGTAGGTATCGAACACGAGTTGGTTAGCTGCATAATCCGGGCGATAAACCGCATAGTTCTGCACGAATTTTTTGTTATGCGCATTGTAGGTATTGTTGGAGAACCAGGCTTCAAATTCCAGTTCTTTGACAGGTCGATATACGAGGGTCGCTTTCAGGATATTGGAAGGCGTTTCATTCAGGTTGATACCACTGGCTTCCGCCTGTCCGATCGGGTTTCTTTTGGCGCTCTGGCCAGCATCTCCATATTTACCATCTGCAAATTTACCAGCAGCATTAGCAGGCATGCCGAGCATTTGTTTGATGATGAATTCAGGTGTAGAACCTGCGGGTTCATTGCGTGCAACTTTATTATAGATATAGTCACCGCGCAGACTCACCTTTTCAGAAATTTTGATGTCAGCATTCATGCGTACATCATATTTGGTATAGTAGGTATTTGGTGTGAGCCCTTGCTGCTTCAGGTAAGTACCTGAGGCGAAAAATTTGATATTTTCACTACCCAGACTAAGGTTCAGGTTATGGTTCTGCATTAAACCGTTGTTGGTAAGTACAAGCTTTTCCCAGTCGGTATTGAAGTAGTTGAAATTATCAGCAGGATTTTGTTTGTATTTATTGATCAGCGCAGTATCAAATGCGAATGCGTTTGGATTGCCGGTGGTGTTCTGACGGGCAACGTTTGCATATTGCATATGTTCTATAGCGCTTACTTTTTCAGGCAGGTTGGTGGCTTGTTGCTTTGAAAGGTATGCATTGTATTGCATGGCGAGGCCGTTGCCTTTACCTCTGCGGGTGGTTACCAGCACTACGCCGTTGGTAGCGCGGCTACCGTAGATGGCAGTGGATGCCGCATCTTTCAGTACGGTGATGCTTTCGATCGTATTAGGATCTACGGCGTCCATGTTCATTTGGACACCATCTACGAGGATGAGTGGACTAGAACCTGCGTAGATAGAGCCTTCACCGCGTATTTTGATGGTAGCGCCATCCGTACCGGGCTTACCGGATTGTTGTGTTACCATTACTCCTGGCGCTAAGCCTTGGAGGAGGTTGGAGGTGGAAGCTACCTGCCGCTTGGTGATTTCTTCTGTTTTCAGAGAAGTGAGGGCACCGGTGAGGTTTGCTTTTTTCTGTGTGCCATAACCCACTACCACAAGGTCTTTCAGGGCGATCGCTTGTCCGCTGAGTTGTATTTTCAGGTTGGTAGATGTTCCTACTGTTTGTTCAATAGTATTATAGCCGATGATAGAAACGATCAGGATATCTTGCGGCGTAGCGCTTAAAGAGAAGGTGCCTTTGGCATCTGTTTGTACGGCAGTATTTTTTCCTTTGATGCGGACAGTTACGCCAGGGATAGGATCTCCGTTGTCGTGGTCCGTTACTTTACCGGAGATATTAGCAGTCTGGCCTTTCACCACGGTGGCGATTAGGAGTAGTAGCATAAGGCACGGGATAAGTAGCCGTTCTTTCATATGCGTTCTTTTTTTGGTGATAGTTAGCATGTAGTTGTGTTATTCAAAAAGTGAAATGACAATTCCTGTACGGCCAGGTAGCTGGTCGTTGCGTTGGCCCGTCGGCGTTATAGTTGTTTTTTATTCAGGAAGGTGATGCGCGGTACGTCCCTGATTCTTGGTTGATATTCGAATTACAGCAATGTGAATATATATATTTTTACTAAACTACAATATAGTTAATATATTTTTTTATTAAGTTTTTCTACAGATATCTGGAAAATCAGTTGAATCCATCTCACAAAAATAATCATAATATATTGCAATACAATATTTTATAAATAAATCGCAACAAAGCAAACTGGAAAATTTATTTTTCATAAGAAAGATTAGTAAATAATATTTTTTAAAAAGAAGCAATTAGATTTTTATCTGAATGCTCCTAAAACACTTCCCTTTTACTTCGGGGTGGATACATTGCTTCGCTCAGAAAAAAGAGGCAGACAGCATGGAATAATACCATTACTGTCTGCCTCCTTACAGCGTGCATTACAGATTAAAATACCTTAACGCTTATACGTTATTTACCATCATAAGCATCTTGCAGGTCTTTAATGATCAGCTTATCCATTTTCATGAGCGCAGCACCCACGCGCCCTGCGCGCTGCGGATCTTTATCGCCCAGGAGTTGCCCTAACTGCGAAGGCACCACCTGCCAGGAAACGCCAAATTTATCGACCAGCCAACCACATCTGTTGGGTTTGCCACCATCTGCAGTCAGTTTGTCCCAGAGTTCATCAATTTCTTCCTGGGATTTACAATCGATAAATAATGAAATCGCCGGGTTAAACTTGTACATAGGTCCGCCGTTCAAGGCATAGAAGGTCATGCCTTCCAGCTCAAAGATCGCCGACATCACCGAGCCTTCAGGGCCAGGGCCTGCGCTGCTATACCTTGTAATACTTACCACCCTGGAATTTTTAAATACCGAAGTATAAAAATTAGCGGCTTCTTCTGCCTGGGTATCAAACCAGAGGAAAGGAGTTATTTTCTGCATAACAATGAAATTTTACTGATACAAACTTACAGGTACCATGCCATTTAAATGCGGTAGTATACCGACAAACACAGAGGCAATCCCGACAACCGTATTGTTATTGCCATTGGTGTATACCAATCCCCCCTTTTCAGAATTTAATGTACATTGTTAATCTATTATGAAAAAGAATTGGTTTAACCGCAGTAATATCATCAACGGCATCTTTCTATTGTTTCTAATACTGATGCTGGTGAGTCCTTCCGCAAAATCTTATGTGATGCGTGGACTGATGGCTGTTGGCTTATTTCAACCCAGTGTCCATGATGAAGGGGCTGGCAATGAAATCCCGCCAGACACCCGCTTTCAGGATGAATCCGGCAATATGGTGTCCATAGCATCCTTAAAAGGAAAGGTTGTATTTCTCAACTTCTGGGCCACCTGGTGTCCGCCATGTCGTGCAGAAATGCCAGCACTTAACCAGCTATACCAGGAGCTGAAAAATGATCCGGACATAGTGTTCCTCATTGTAGATGCAGATAGTAACCTGGCAAAAGCCAGCAAGTTTCAGCAAGAAAACGGATATACATTACCGTTATATGCCGCCGCCTCCGCTATAGCACCGAAAGTCTATAGCGGCACCTTACCCACTACGGTTATCATCGATAAAAAAGGAAACATACGCGAGCGGTATACCGGCGCCAAAGACTATTCCAACAAGGGTTTCAAGGAATTCCTACACAAGCTGGCGGCAGAATAAGTTTTGATGTATATTTATCTCTCTAAATTAATAATCGGAAAAATATAACATATGGAATATAGCGTTTTTGGTAGAACAGGCTGGAAAATCAGTGAGGTAGGATATGGCATGTGGGGCATGGCCGGCTGGACAGGCTCAGAAGAAGACGAGGTGAACAAAGCCCTTGACAGATCTATAGAATTAGGCTGTAACTTCTTTGATACTGCCTGGGGATATGGTGAAGGACTGAGCGAAGAAATCCTCAATAAAACCATGAAACGCCACCCTGGTAAGCGTTTGTATGCCGCCACCAAAATACCGCCAAAGAATCGTAAATGGCCATCCAAGCCTGAATTCAATATACAGGATGTTTTTCCTGCTGACTACATCGTGGAATACACAGAGAAAAGTTTGAAGAACCTCGGTGTTGAATGCATAGACCTTCAGCAGTTTCACGTTTGGGAAGATGGCTGGGCTAATCAGGACGAATGGAAAGAGGCCATCACCAAATTACAACAGGCAGGAAAAGTAAAACATTGGGGCGTGAGCGTGAACCGCTGGGAACCTGACAATTGCCTCAACACCTTACGTACTGGCCTCATTGACGCAGTACAAGTAATATATAATATTTTCGACCAGGCGCCGGAAGACAACCTGCTGCCGCTTTGTCGTGAACTCAATATAGGTGTTATCGCACGCGTTCCTTTTGACGAAGGTACCCTCACTGGCACTTTCACCAAAGAAACCACCTTCCCTGCCGGCGATTGGCGCGCCAGCTATTTTGTACCAGAGAACCTGAACAGCAGCGTGGAACACGCAGATGCACTGAAGCCGCTGATACCTGCTGGAATGACTATGCCAGAAATGGCGCTACGCTTCATTCTCAGCAATCCTGATATCAGCACCACCATCCCAGGTATGCGAAAAATCAGGAACGTAGAAGCTAACATGGCCTGCAGCGACGGCAATGGACTGTCGCCCGAATTACTCGCAGCACTCAAAAAACATCGATGGGACAGAACGCCAACAGGCTGGTCTCAATAAAAGATAAGGCCGTCTCTAATCAATAGAGACGGCCTTTTGCTTATTCCACGATTATCAACGGTTGCATCCTTTAGCATTCACATTAAATATCTTTACAAAAGGTAACGCAATGCCATATACGCTGATAAGGCTTTCCTTCATGCAGACCTGTTTCATTTTCTGTGAAAGTGCCTTCCAGCAAGTATCTCCCCTGCCACGCAGGTATAAACGAGTAGCTTTCCCCTACTAAAGGTTTTATTTTCTTCGTCCAGCCTTGTGGCGACTGCACGGTTAATGCAGCATCCGGCAATTCTTTTTTAGTTTTATGTGATAATGCTACCTGCAGCGGTACATTTATCTTAGGAGCTTTTGAAGGCTGCTCTATCAGTACAAAATCATTTTGGTGCAGATTATCCAAACCTTTGCTGGTATTGACACGTACGATACCTTGTGCATAATAATGGATTTTACTTTCTCCATACACCTCCTTCACCGTATGATCTACATATAAAACATAGGCGCCGTCTGTTGCAGGTGTGAAAGTAGCGCGGAAATGATCGCCGGCAGGAACGCAATCCAGCTTTTGCTTTACACCATCAGGCGTGATCAGGTATAAAGAGAATTCTTTCATATTGCTGAACCAGTTGCTGATAGAATCGCGTTCGTTATCTGCATATTCACCTAAAAATATCTTCACTTCCTGCGCCTGCCCTTTCTTGCCGGTAGCAATCGTTTCGATCCAGAGCGCATGCGCAAATAAGGTATGCATACAGCAGCATAACAATGCTGAGAATAATAGTTTCTTCATTATATACAGGGTTTGAGTTTATAGATTAAAAGTGATAACCAAGGCTCATACGCAGGTTACGGCCAGGTTCCGTTTGCCAGTAATAGATTTTATTTCCGTATCCGTCAACAGATGGCGCACCGGTATACAGATAAGCATTCAGCACATTATTTACCAATACATTTATGCTGAATTTATTGATGTTATATCCGATGCCAGCATCCATTCTGAAATAATCAGGCAGGAAATTTTCGCTTTTATCATATACCTGACCTGCTACACGGCCTGCCTGGTACTGATAACCTACGGAAGCCCTTAACCCTTTCAGGACGCTACTTTGCAGGGTATATGTCAACCAGGTATTTTGTATATGCTTTGCAATGCCTGGTACATAATTGCCCACAAGTTTCGCATCGTTATCTTTAGAAACGACGCCATCTGTATAGGCATAGTTTACCACTACATTCAGGCCATGCACCACTTCTCCCTGAAAATCTGCTTCCAGTCCTTTGATACGCTGCTGGCCATTTTGGCGGCTATAGATAAAGCCGGCAACAGGATCAGGATGATCAAGATCTGTGGTGAGTACATTATTTTTAGTAATCTGGTATACCGCTACTGTGGAGGTAAAGCGGCCATGGAACCAGTTACGTTTAAAACCGAATTCAATATTATCGCCAGTGAGCGGATCGAATGGTCGTTTTTGCCAGTCCAGGCCAGGGTTCTGTGTGAAGCTCACATCATAAACTCCATACAGGGAGGTGTTTTTATCGAGCGAATAGCTGACACCAAAGCGTGGCGTGAATTTGCTGTCTTTATTGGTGCCATCATAAGGGCTCACTGCGGTATTAGTAGTGTACCTACCAGCCAGGGTTACACGTAATTTATCTTCGAAGAAGCCCAGTTGGTCCTGCACGTAGAAAGCATTATAACCATAGTTATATTGCACACCTCTGGTGCGGATATCGGTGGATCTGTCGTAGGTTAGCTGCTTAACACCGCCATAGGTAGGATGATAGATATTAAAGTTAGCGTCGCCAAACTTGCCGCCCTGGCTCCAATCCGCATAATAGTTGCTGTATTTCATGTCCACACCGCCAAGCACAGTATGGGTTACAGCTCCCGTACGGAATTTACCATTGAGAAATACCTGTGCCGTTTTATTGATACCTAAGGCATCCCAGATATTAATATTACGTTGGAGGAGACTGTCGTTGCCGGCAACAGAAAATCCACCAGGCCACATGGATTGTCCTACCTGATTGTAGTGGAAATACCCCATTTGCGCCGTCAGTTTCCAATCAGGACTAAAAGTATGATCATAGTAAACCATTACGCTCTGGTCGTTGATTTTGGTAGGGTCCATATTACCTTCTATCGTAGTAAAATTTCGTGGCAGATCGCCATAGCCGCGCTTTGAGAAGGAATAGTTACCACCTACCACTGGCAGTTGCATGTATTGAAGATTATATTCAACTGTAACCGCATTTTTATCATCGATGAGATATTTCAATACTGGCGCGATGCTGTATCGGTTGGTATAATCAAAATTGCGCCAGCCATTTTTTGTTTCACCCATGAGGTTGAAACGATAGAGCAGCTTGCCATTTTTAGAGAGCTTACCATCGAGATCAAGTGAGGCGCGGTATTCATCGTAGCTGCCCAGGCTTAAGGTAACATCTCCCTGGTTATAGCCGGTAGGCTTTTTGGTTACTACGTTATAGGTACCACCAACTTCACCGTTAGAAACGAGGAATCCTGCAGGGCCTTTGATGAATTCAATTTTATCTACCATGCTCATATCTTCTGTGAGCGGGCTCCATGGGCTGATGTAAACATTCATTCCATTTCTGAAAGAGTTAGCGCGACTGCCACGGATCTGCAAATTTGAATACATATCCCAGTGGCCTAAGCGGGAAGCGCCGCTGATATTGCGGGTTACACCTTCTTGCATATTGAATATCATCTGGTCTGCCAACACTTCTTTAGAAACCTCTGTAATGCTTTGTGGTACTTCTACCAGTGGCATATTCAGACGAAGAGAGTTAGATGGTTCCAGTACAGTATATTTATTATTCTGTCCTACTACGGTTACTTCTTTCATCTGTTGTCCGGAAGCACCCAGCGTAAGCGTCACCTGTGAGATTTTGTCCTGTTCTACTTCTACCTCTTGCAACACATTACTATACCCTACCAGTGATACGATCAAGGTGTAATGTCCTGGTTTCACTTTTTTGATAGCGAAATTTCCGTTGGCATCGGTTAAGGCGCCCTGGTTGGAGTGTTGGAGGCGAACAGTTACATATGGCGCAGGCAATCCATCCGAGGTACGGACCTGGCCTTTAATAGCGGATAAAATTTCTCCGTCGTCTGCGATAGCGTGGCTAAATGTTGTAAAGAGTATTACAAATAGCAGTGCTATCCTTTTGAAGTTCAAACGCAGGTATATTTGGTTCATCTATTTTTTTTGCCAGCAAAAGTAGGTGGTGTCAACTGGCTGCGTCGGTCGGATTGGGAAATTGATTTACGCGATCAGGAAAAATATGCAGGGTTCATTCAAGATCGGCCGTCAGGAAGGAAACCACAACCATCCGTTATTATCACGAATACGGATATCTGCACCACTGGGCCATTTTGGTGCGACCGTATTTTTTGATTCCCAATCATGCAGCGCTGATTTAAGTGCAGCTACCTTTTCAGGATATTGTTGGGCAAGATTATTTTTTTCAGCTGGATCATCTGTGAGGTGGAAGAGGAAGACCTTTTTATTTTTTTCGTTGAGATAGAGTTTCCAGTCTTGCTGGCGGATGGCTTTCGCGTAACCGTTTCTCCAGTAAAGCACCGGATGTGGTTCATCGCTGCGTTGCCCATTGATAAAAGGGATCAGGTTGACGCCATCATAAGGGCGGTCGGCAGGTAATGGTGTACCTGTTACCCCTACAGTGGTGGCAAATAGGTCGAGGGCGCTGACAGGGTTCGTATATACCTGAGCGGTACTCCATGCTGCCGGATACTTCAGGAAGCAAGGTACAACGAGGCCACCTTCGAACTGTGTGCATTTTCCGCCCCGTAATGGCGCATTATCCGTAGCGCGTGTGTATGCTGCGCCACCATTATCGCTGATAAAGAAAATGAGCGTATTATCGGCAATTCCTGCGGTTTTGAGTTTTGCTGCTACCGCTCCCACTGCATCATCCAGGGCGAGGATCATGGCGTAGTAGATACGTTTCACCGGATCAGGTTCGTGGCTAACCTTATTGACATAAGCTACTGGCGCCTGGAATGGATCATGTGGTGCATTAAAGGCCAGCGTCAGAAAGAAAGGTTTGTCTTTATTTTTATCGATGAATGCAATGGCTTTTGCTGCCAGCGAAAAAGTGAGGTAGCCGGTATCTTTGACAGCATTACGACCTTCCATGATGGCGGAAGAGCCGTAGCGCGGCGCCCAGGCCGGGAAATCTGAAAATGCCCAAGGTAACCGGATGGATTGAAAGCGATTGGTATCTATAGGATCTTCCACGTACCTGGTTAATGCTCCCGGGAAATAATAGCTGTAGTCAAAACCTCGCTGGTCCGGGAAGTAATTTTCTCCATAACCTTCATTCCATTTACCTACCAATCCTGTTACATATCCATCTCTTTTTAGTATATCCGCGATCGTTAGTTCCTGTCGAGCAAGGCCGGTCGTATAATTTTTAGCGTTAGCCTTCATATGCACTTTCAGGGTTTGTAAACCCGGATATTTTTTTCGATGCAGCAGATAGTTGGTTGCCAATTTCTTTTTATACGTAGGTCGCAGTTGTTCATACGGCATATACTCACCGCCAAACCTTTGCTGGTAGCGCCCTGTAATGATGCCTTCCCTAGCCGGTCCGCAAATGGGGGCAGTGGCATAAGCGCGTGTAAAGCGCACCCCTTGCGCTGCCAGGGCGTCTATATGGGGCGTCTGAATCGTTTTATTTCCATAGGAAGAGAGATCACTATATCCCAGGTCATCAACGATGATCCAGATGATATTGGGCCTTGGCTTTGTGATAAGTGGTGGAAATCCAGATAGCTGCAGAGAAGCAACCAGACAAATCGAGAATAAAAACAGCAGTCGGGACATCATATCAGGTTAATTTCCAATGTGAAAGAAGCGTTATTTTGCTGCGAATTATTTATGCCTGGTGGCAATATAAATGTAAGAAAAAATCTGCTATAGAGATATATATTAAAAAAAATATTTCTACAACAAAAAAAGCTGGTTATCTTTATAAAAATAATCCTGTGTAGAACTGACGTAAAACAGATGAGCGTCCCATTTACCTATGAATAAATTTTACCGACAACTCGCTGCCGGAATGTTACTGATGGCCGGCATATTACCAGGTCAGGCAGTGAGTGCCGCGACCAGCATTCCTACCGCGATCAGCATGACGGCAATGCCGCCAACCATCAGTGATCAGACCTTTACGGTTACCGACGACACACCGGCAGGAAGCATTATTGGTCAGGTAGTGGCTACCGGCAATATCATTGACTGGAACATTATTGATGACAACAGTAACGGTGCCATCACGCTGTCTACCAACGGTACCCTGACCGTGAAAGACGCTGCTATGCTGCGAAGTAAACGAGGTACCACTATCAGGATATCCGTTTCCGTTAGTGATGGAACTTTTACCAGTGATGTGGCCGACATTAAGGTGAATGTGGTGGCCAGCGGTATCAATCATCCTCCAACCCTGGACCCTATTGCCAACCAGATGGCCTGTACTGGAACGGAGTTGCATACCCTGCATCTGACGGGAATGTCGGCAGGTGATCCTGACCAGACCTACACGCTGGTTGCTGTGGCAGATCTGCCTATACTAGACCTCCTCCAGGTTACTACTGATGGCACACTTACCTTTAGATTGAAGCCAGGGCAGGCCGCAGGCGTATGTACCGTAACAGTGATGATCAAAGACGATGGCGGCACAGCTAATGGCGGACAAGATACCAAGACCGAAACTTTTACTATCAGCGTCAATAAAATTCCAGACCTGAAATTAGTGAGTGATAAAGGAAATATTATTAAGAAAGGAGAAGTCATTACGCTGACGGCGAGCGGCGGCGATACTTATAAATGGACTGCGGGTGTTACAGGTGAAGTAACTACCCCCAGCATAACTGCAAAGCCACTGAAACTTACCCAGTATGAGGTAGTGGGCATCAGCGATGCCGGCTGTACAGATACTGCTAAATTAGAAATCAGGGTACTGGGCGACTTTATAATCAATGCTAACAACGTACTCACGCCAAATGGCGATGGGCACAATGATTACTGGGTAATCGACGGTATTGAAGACTATCCTGAAAATGAACTGACGATTGTAGACCGTGCTGGCAGAACTGTATTTCAACAGAAAAACTATCACAATACCTGGGATGGAAAAATAAACGGGCAACAGCTTGCTGAAGGCACTTACTACTATGTATTCCGTGTGATGGGAAGTACAGATATTGCAAAGGGTTATATTACCATACTGCGAAAGTATTAATACATCGACTAACAGCTACACCTATACGCTGCCGCACAGACAATTGTTTGTGCGGCTTTTTTATGCCTGCAATCTGGCGGCTATCAGCACGAGCGCCTTATGCATATCTGCTTTCCATTCGTTGGAAACCTGATCCCTGGAAGCTTTATTGACCAGCAAAGCACTACCATAATCGAATATCAACCGGAAAAAGCAATGTGTATCCATCAGTACAACACCAGCCTGTTCTTCCATAATCAATACTTCATCGGGTTTCATTTTACGACCTGGATATCCGGGTACCAACGCAAGTTCACGCAGGTCCATGTTTTCATAAAACCGAAAGCTCGCATTTGAGAAGCCCCAGTTTTCAGATTGGCTGACTACAGTAAGGAATTCAGGAAACAGCTCATAGTCGATTGCATACAGTGATGATACCAGCGGGTCGTATATTGCTCCCATGTTCAAATCAGTGGCATGAGGGTTATCTGTGCCACCGCTTCTTCTTAGCACCCATTTTACCATGGTTATTTAAAACTTTGGTCTGTAGAACGAAATTATCATACCAAAGTTGCGTGTGTGCAACAAAAAATCGACGCTTATCGCAATTATTTCACAGCTTCTTTTCTTGTGAGGCTCAAGTAGATAAGAAAAAGAAGCGCTGCTTAAAACAGGGCATTCCTGATTTAAGCAGCGCTTACCAAAACCTATCTGGAGTTTATAGTTTCATGATCTTTTTAACCTGGTATTCCTGGTCGGCCTGCACACCTAAAAGATATATTCCCTGTGGCATTTCAGTGATATTGAAAGGTACCTCATGGTTCATGCCGACGGCAGATTGTTTCATATCTATTTGCTGGCCGGTATTAAAGTTGATCAGCTTAATAGTTACGGCAACAGATTTAGTCAGCGTTACTGATACCTTAAAGTTGCCGCTGGTAGGATTTGGATAGAGTTGTATATCCTTTATCAGGGCTGGTTTATAACCCAGTAACGAATCTGTGTTTCCTCTGTCGGCCTCCGGCCATATAGTGATAGACTTGGTAATCATTTATATAAGGGTGCTTAATCCTTTTTCATATAGTCAAATGCACCTTTACGCAGATGCACACCATATTCCAGCCAGGCTTTCAGACAAGCCAGGAAATTAGCCCAGCCTTCTGTATTACCGCGCATCCATTTTAAGCCAGCTTCGGTATTAGGCATACTGCCTTCTGTAATCTTTACTAGTGTAGCATTATCGGGCCGTTTTTCCAAACGTATATCTACTTTTAACTGATAACCAGGCGAGCCTTCCCATTGAAAGATTACTTCTTCTGGTTCTTTTAAATCCAGGACTTTTATTGTAAACTTATCAGGAAACTCCGGGAACTTCCAGGTAATATCCTTGCCTGCTTCCATTTTTGCAGAACCTTCCTGAATAAAGTAGTTGGACATCTGCGCCGGATCAATGATAGCGTTATATACCTCATGGATTGGTTTTGCTATCTGAATACCAGCTTTTGCTTCCAGTTCATTCATAAGATAATAGTTTAGGTAGATGAATATGTTTCCGTTGTATACAAGTTAGCTAAAAGATAGCAACAAAAAAAGGGCGCTGTTCGGACAACAGCGCCCCTGCTCAATTCCGGCACGAGGGAAAAAATTAACCCAAACGTGAATTGCTCAGCATTAGTTTCAAAACGTGTTAAATACTTTTACTGATACCCAGCTCCAATCCACGAAGCTCTGCTAGTCCCTTCAAACGCCCGATGGCAGAATATCCCGGGTAAGTCTGCCTATATTGATCATCCAGCAACTGATGTCCATGATCAGGTCGCATAGGTATGCTCCTGTCTTCATGTTGCATCAGTTGTAATAACGACCTCACCACAGCAGCCATATCGGTATTGCCTTCTAAATGATACGACTCATGGAAGTTGCCACCTGCATCGGATAGTGTATTGCGCAAATGAATAAAATGAATCCTGTCGCCATAACGTGTAATCATTCCTGTAAGATCATTATCCGGCCTCACTCCTAACGATCCGGTGCAAAAGCAAAGCCCATTTGCTACAGACGGCACTGCAGCCAGCACCCGCACAATGTCTGATTCGGTGCTCACTATTCGCGGTAAGCCTAGCACCGGAAACGGAGGATCGTCCGGATGTATCGCCATCACCAGGCCTTCTGCTACTGCTACAGGAACGATCTCTCTTAAAAAATAAATGAGATGCTCACGTAACTTATCAGCATCAATATCCTGATAGGTATCCAATGCTTCCAATATTGCCGCTCGTGTAAAACGCCCGCTGGTACCAGGCAAACCAAGCATGCAATTATCAAATAATAAATTCCTCGACGCTTCATCCATCTCATCCAGCAAGCCCATAGCGGATTTCACATCTTCAGCTGCATAATCCTTATCAGCCATAGGCCGTTGCAACAGGAAAATATCAAATGCAATAAACGCAAGCCTTTTGAAGCGCAAGGCAATAGCGCCATCAGGCAAGCGCCAGGCAATATCTGTTCTCACCCAATCCAGTACTGGCATGAAGTTATAAGTGATTACTTTGATACCACATGCCCCCAGGTTGCGCAAGCTCTCCTTGTAATGATCGATATGCAGCAGATAATTACCGCTCTTGCGTTTGATATCCTCACTAACCGGCAAACTCTCAACCACCGTCCAGGTAAGGCCAGCGGCATGGATCAGCTCTTTTCGTTTATTGATCTCCGTTATGGGCCATACTTCGCCGGGCGCTAGGCTATGCAAGGCTGTCACCACGCCCGTGCAACCCGCCTGCCGAATGTATTCCAGGCTCACAGGGTCTTGCGGCCCAAACCACCGCATGGTTTTCTCCATTAATCTCATCTGCAAAAATCTTATTGAACAGTAAGTACTACATTAGCTGTTTTATCAGAAGAGGTACCCACCATACAGGTAAAGGTGCCTGCTTCTTCTATCCACTTCATATCTTTATCATAAAATGATCGCGCATCTGCATCTATAATAAAGGTCACTTCTTTCGATTCTCCCGGGTTCAGCCAGATCTTCTCGAATCCTTTCAATTCCTTTACTGGCCTGGTCACAGAAGAATAATCATCACGCAGATAAAGCTGTATCGTTTCCGCTCCTCTTACGGCGCCGGTATTTTTTACAGTCACTTTAATACTTACTTTTTCTCCTGGCCTGATCACCGATTTAGACAATACAGGTGTGCTATATTCAAACGTCGTATAGCTGAGCCCGTGGCCAAACGCAAACAGCGGGCTCACATCAAAGCCAAGGTTGTAGCCTCTTCTGGCGGATGGCTTGTAATTATAATATGCAGGTATATGTCCTGCTGTTCGTGGAAAAGAAATAGGTAGTTTACCACTGGGATTTACTTTCCCGAACAAGGCATCTACCATCGCATAGCCACCTTCCTGGCCCAAGTACCAACACTGCATTAGCGCAGGCACCTGCTCTGCCAGACTCCCGATACTCAATGGAGGGCCACTATTCACAAAAGCGCAAACAGGTTTTCCGGTGGCTACCACGGCTCTGATCAATTCATTTTGTCCATTCAACAACTCCAACGTAGGCAGATCCCCCAGGTGATTGCTCCCCCAACCTTCTCTGCTCATGCTTTCATTACCGCCTACAAATAACACTACTACATCTGCCTGCTTAGCCACTTCCACGGCTTCAGCTATTTTTTCCCTGGCCCTTGCTTTATCAGCAAGTTCAATCGTATCAGCTCCCCAGTCGTTGATATTGGTCAATGTAGCGCCTTCGGCATACAATATCTTCATGTCTTTGCCATAACGTTCTTTCAACGCTGCTAACGGCGACGTACACACGCGAGGTTTACCGGAATAACCACCCAGCAAGCATTTGTCGGCATTAGGTCCAATGAATGCGATGGTCTTGATCTTATTAATATCTAACGGCAAAAACTGATGCTCATTCTTCAGCAGTACCATGCTTTCGCAGGCAGCTTTATAAGCTACTGCACGTTTAGCGGCACTACCTACCAGCGTATCTGCTACAGCGGGGTCCACATAAGGATCATCAAATAAACCCACTCTGAATTTGTTGATCAGAATACGTATAACAGCTCCATCTAAGGTCGCCATACTTACTTTTCCGCTCTTCACCTGCGCCGCAAGATGTTTGAATCCATCCGGATCAGGGGTCTCTAAATCCACGCCGGCATTAAGTGCCAGCACCCCGGCTTCATCTAGAGAAGGCGTAATTTTATGTAAGGTCTGCACATCTCTGATAGCATAGTAGTCAGAAACCACCACGCCTTTGAATCCCCACTCTTTGCGCAGTATATCTTTCAACAAAAAGCTGTTGATATGTGCAGGCAGGCCAAATACTTCATTGTAACAAGCCATTACGTTCATGGCTTTACCTTCTTCCACGCATAGTTTAAAAGGTTTGAAGAACACCTCCCTGGCTGTTCGTTCATCTATATTACTGGGTGATACATTCAGGCCACCTTCACTTTGTCCGTGTATACCAAAGTGTTTCAAGGTAGCGGCTACTTTATCCTTTCCAAGATAAACACCGTCTCCCTGGTAGGCTTTAATTTCGGCTACAGCCAATTTTGAGATGAGATAAGGATCTTCTCCCAGTGTCTCTTCTGTGCGGCCCCAGCGTGGGTCTCGTGTGATATCGATCACTGGCGCCAATACCTGCTGGCCACCACGGGCACGCACCTCCGCAGCTACGCTACTATAGACCTCTCCCAACAGCTGCACATTCCAACTGCTGGCCAGTGCCATCGGCACTGGAAAGTTAGTAGCATCCTGTGTTTCCTGTCCATGCAATGATTCTTCATGTATCATAACAGGAATGCCTAAACGGGTTTTGTCAATAAAGTAATGCTGGATTTTATTATAGAGGATGGCCTGATCTTTCGGATAACGACCACCACTATTAGGGCCGCCATGTTCGTTTAGCCGTGCCAGTTCGCCCATACCATTTTTCAATGCTGTGGCGGCCTTGGCCTCATCGAAGTCACCGCTATCATTCAGTATGGTCGACTTCTGCGACCAGAGACACTGTGTCTGCATCACTTTTTCATCCAGTGTCATACGCTGCAACAAATCCTTGGCCCGCTGCTCCGGCGACAGCTGCTTATTTTTATAAGCAGGCAGCTGCGCGAACGCAGCTGCTGAAATAGTGGTCAATAACGTGATTAATATTACGCGATTCCTGTACATGCCTATTTACCTTTTAACCCCTGCAACACAGCACTGTAGGCAGGTTTTTTGTTATAATTATTATCATACAACAGCGGATAGTCGGCCCCGTTATTATAGAGCCAGCTGTTTTTATCATTGACACCCCAGATGGTAATACCCGCACGTTGTGCTGCTGGTATATATTTCAGGTAGCTGGTTACGGTATATTTATACACGACTGCCTGATAAGCTAGCAACTGTGGCGTAAGGCCACCGGCGGCACTTCCCGCCACTGCCTTCACGTCCAGCTCAGAGATACGCACTTTCAATCCGCTAGCGCCCAGTTTCTGCATCATGTTATCGATGCCGCCAAGGTTAGAAGTACGGGAGATATGCATCTGCGTACCAATACCATCTATCTTGCAACCTCTTGCCTTCAGCTCTTTTACAAATGCCAGCAAAGAGTCCAGCTTAGCGTTATTGGATTCCAGATTATAATCATTGATAAAGAGATCAGCGGTAGGATCAGCGGCTTCTGCATATTTAAAGGCTTTATACGCTGCATCACGGCCCAGGTAATTAGACCATACCAATACATCTTTCGCATCGGTATTGGTATTTACATTTGTTCGTATAGCCACCGGGTTATCTGCAAAAGGCTCATTGACTACATCCCAGGCATGCACCCTATTTTTATAATGCCCTACCATGGCGGTGATAAACTTTTTCAGTGCAGTATCCAGTTTCACAGCGATCTGTGTTTGATCCGGCTGCACGACTGCTTCTTTAATACTTACATCATCGATGAAGTATGTATTGGCAGCCTGCCCCATATCAAACAATACCGTGTTGGTGGCGGTGGCCGCCGTGATACTCCAGCTTACCTGCTGCCAGCTGGTACCTATGCTCTGGTCGCCCTGGTACTGTGAAGTAGTGGGGGCTGTTCCGGTAGACAAACGTATAGAACCTCCAGCAGATGCCGCTTTCACCCAATAAGAAATAATATAGCTTTTGCCAGGTGTTGTAGCAAAGGACGCACTGGAAACCTGTACTCTCCACTGATTACCCGGATAAGCAGTAGGGTTCACTACTTTCATGGCAGTAGTACCACCGTGTATCTCACTGCTTACCGTGGTTGTGGTAACGGTAGCGGTGCCACTGGGGTTACCAGTATTAAACACCGACCATCCAGTCATGCCTGACTCAAAACCGCCATAGGTCAGGAGTTCCGTAGCCGCCGGAATAATAATGCCAGCAAAATTTTTAAGATAAGTTGCATTCTGATTTTGATGCCAGCAAAGTGTGTGGCCCCAGATGGTCATATCACCTAAGAGGTTTACCATGGCATCTGGCGTCGTGAAATCAATGCTGCCATTGTCTTTCACCACTGCACCATGTTTCATTTCATAACCGAAAGTAACCGAGCTGAAATCCCTTTTGGTAATAGCCAGAAATGCAGGATCCTGCAGTGGCCCGTTATTCACCGCAGTTCCGATAGGAAATGCAGCCGCATCTTTCAGCACACCAGTGGTATCGCCGAAATTGCCGGTAGACAATATCCCTGTGTCTACATTTTTTTTACAGCTACCAAAACATGCAGTAGCAGCTAATAGCAGTATAGGAAAATATTTAGGTATGCCAGGCATATAGTACTATTTAAAAATCGTTTAGTAAGATTAATATCCAGGATTTTGATATTGCGCTTTGTTATTGTCTGCCACCGCATCGAGTTGTCCTTTAGGTATAGGGCGCAGTACATGGAAGTCTTTGACATTACCGGCATCCGGGTTAAAGGCTTTCACACGTTGCACCAATTTTCCACGCACAGCAAGATCCGGCCAGCGCATACTTTCGCCGCAAAGCTCTCTGGTCCTTTCATCCAGGATAAAGTCCAGCGTAATATCCACGACATTATTCACCTTAATAGCATTGTAACGATTTGTTATATCTGAGGAAGATAATCCAGGTCGGTAAGCGGCACGTTGTTTAAGAATATTAATCAGAGTCAATGCATCGGCGGGATGATTATCCTGCAAGGCTGCTTCAGCAGCCAGCAGGTATACTTCCGATAATTTACTCACCACAAAAGGCCTGCCGCCCTGATCATTGGCCGCCAGTTTATTTGGATCTTCGTATTTACTTAAACTTGGATAGAAGTTGGCTGTAACAGCTGGATCTATAGAGCCACCAATCAGGTAAAACTCTCTCGGTGCAATCACCCGGTAAGGTTTTAATCGTGGCCCAACGGGTAATACGCCATTTAGCGAATCTGCTATCCTGTTGGTTTTGGCAAGTATAAACGCAGTATCTGTACTGGCAGTAAAGCCGCCACCTGTCTGCGATGCAATGTATACAGTACGGAACGTACCATCATATCGACTATCATTATCCTTATCTGCAAAAGCTACATTATACAGCCATGGGGTTGGACAAAAACGACGTATAGGCCTGCCATATTGCGTAGTACGCGTACCTACCGGCTGCGTGGAAGAAGATGCCAGTGGCGCTTTTACAGAAGTATAATCTCCCACAAAATCATTATTGGCATCAATTCCTTTGCTACCACCAATTCCTGTAGGATTGCCCACTTCATTGGCGATGTTATTGCCAGGAATACGTTCTACTGCATATAATATCTCACTGTTATAATCATTACCTGGCTTGTGTATATCAGCATAATTTTGTTGTAATGCCACGCCATACTTCGCCTGGTTATTAATTACCTCCATTGCAGCCGTATAGCCGTTGGTGAAATCCGTCGCCTCTTTTGCGCCGGAATAACCTTTATGGATATACGCTTTTGCCAACATATGGTAAGCTGCTGCTTTGCAAAGTCGGAACTCTCCGGCAGGGCGCTTATCAGGAAGGTTCTGCGTAGCAAATGTCAGGTCGTCAATTATTACTTTATAATCCTTTACCAGTATATCTTTTACCGGTAGTCGATTAAATCCCTGAAAGGCCGTCTGATTAAACTTCAGTTCTCCACTTCCTAAATCCACCGGTACCGCGCCAAACTGTTCTACCAGCAGCATATAATACAACGCACGCAGGAAACGGGCCTCTCCTAGCACTATTGCTTTTTCTGCATCAGATAAAGCCACTGTGGGTGCAAACTCAACTACGGCATTTGCCAGGTTGATATTGGAGTAGTTGCGGTTCCAGGGTGTTTGAATAGCGCCATTGGCAAAATCAAGCGTGTAGTTACCCAGGGTGAGATAATCACCGGTTCCACCAGAGCCATTACGTGGTTCGGAAGCATAGGTGAATTCATCTGTACCATCAACAGTAATACCTACAGCCCCTTCAGGACCATAATCGTAACGCATCCCCGAATACAGCGAATAGACAGCGTTCTTGATGCCCGCAGGTGTTTTAAAATAATCAACAGAAAAAACAGTATATGGATGTTCTTCCAGTTTTTTATTGCAGGAGGATGTAGTTAGCAGGATACCACCGGCAACAAGACTGATAATTTTATGTAATGATTTCATACGATGCAAGTTTTACCGGTTAGAAAGAAACGTTAGCGCCAAAGGTGAAAGTCCTTGCTGGTGGTGTGGATACGCCGATAGTTATAGCGCCGTTGCCATTGGTATTGCTACGGAGATTACCGGGGTTACCTACGCCCTGGCTGCCAATACCAGTACCTTCAGGATCTATGCCTGTCTGCTTGTAGTAAGGAGAGAACAGGGTGGCTACGTTATCCACGGTGAAGTATAAACGAAGTTTCTGCGCCTTCAGGCGATTCAGCATTGCATTGCTGAAACTATAGCCCAGGTTAACACTACGGAGTTTCAGGAAGGTAGCGTCATAGTAACCGAGCGTTGTCCACGCAGTACTGATATTACTGATCTGTGTTTGCGGCATCGAGAACCAGTTGCTGGGATTAGTAGGTGTCCAGTAATCCACTTTGATACCATTTCTTTTACCATCCATCACCGTCAGGTAAGAGGCGTTGGACTGATGTACCTGGCTTACCAGCAAGCCACCAAAGCGTGCGTACACAGTAAAGCTGAGATCAAAGCCCTTGTAAGCAAAACGGTTGGTCATGCCTCCTTGCAGCTTAGCGTCCATATCACCAATCACATAACGATCATATAACTCGCTGATAACGCCATCAGGCTTACCACTGGGGCCGCTGCGATCTTCCAGTTTGATCTGGCCTGGCGTAGCACCATATTTCGCCGCTTCTGCTGCTTCGCTGGCTTGCCAGATACCCAGTTTTTTGTAATCATAAATCGCAGACATCGGATGGCCCACAAATAGCTGGTTGGCGATATCCTGCGTTACGCCATTACTGAGTTTCAAAACTTTGTTCCTGTTGAAATATAGATTGAGATCAGTGCTCCACGTAAAACCGCTCCTGGAGCGCACATTTACCGATGATACAGAAAGTTCCATACCCCTATTCTCCATCTCTCCTACGTTACTGGTATAATTACCGGCTACGCCAGAAGTAGGTGGCAGCGATACACCATAGAGAATATTATTCGTTTTCGAATTGTAATATTCCAATGATCCTGAAATCCTGTTGTCCAGCAAACCGAAGTCCAGCCCGAAGTTGCGGGTCTGTGTATATTCCCATTCCAGGTTTGGATTAGGTAAGGTCACTACCTGATAGCCTGTCACGATGGTCTGGCCAAAGTTGTAGCGGATAACATCACCTGGCGCAGTGAGATAGTTATTATTGGTAACAAGTCCTAATGAAGAATACGGCGATACCGCCTGGTTGGAAGTCTGGCCCCATCCTGCACGCAGCTTCAGACTGGATATCCAGCTAATGTGCTGCATGAAGGATTCTTTGCTGATATTCCAGCCGGCGGAAATAGCCGGATAGCTATGCCATTTGTTTCCTGGCGCTAGCCTGGAAGATCCATCCATACGAGCTGTCAGCGTCAGCATATATCTTTCATCGAAAGCATAGTTGATCCTTGCCATGTATGACAGCAGTGCCCAGGAGCTTTCATTCCCTGCTACTACCGGCGCCGGTGTAGCGTTGGACTGTGCAAGGTTATAGAACTGTACAAAGTCTTCTGTGATAGAGTCTTTTCTTACAGAAGTATAATGCATGTGATTCTCCTGGATACTATATAATCCGGTGAAGTTCACATGATGTTTTTGTGCAAACGTTTTATCGTACAATAACAGATGTTCCAGTGTATAGCCCCAGGATTCATCATTGTAAACATAGGCGGTATTGCCTTTGCCGCCACGGAAAAAACTTGGCCGTCCAAGCGCAAGATTATCAGCACTCTGGAATTGGTCATTCTCCGCGGTGCGGTAACTGAGTCCCAGGTTCACACGGTATTTCAGGCCATCAATAATTTCATATTCACCATACAAACTATTGTTGGTAGTAAGGCGGCGTTGTTTATCTACCCAGTTATTATCATTATGTTTTAGTAGCAGCGGACTATAGGTAGGATAATTGTTATCGTCGATATTACCATTGGGTAATGCTCTCACCTTTCCTAAACTATCGTATGGAGCTTCCAAAGGGCTCATTGCCAGTATCGGAAACATTGTTCCGCTGGCAACAAACTGCGCGCCGTTGGTAATGCCTACCTGGTTGAGTGTGGAGATACCCACTTTAACGCGCTTGCCTATACGGGAATCGATGGTTGCACGAACACTATAGCGACTGAAATCCTGTCCTGGCAATACAGCAGTTTCTTTATAATAACCACCACCGAGAGAGAAAGTATTACCATTATGTCCGCCAGATATGGTGAGATTATGATCTGTTCTATAACCATTATTATACATCAGGTCTTGCCAATCGGTGCTTTTGCCTTTGGCGATGTAATCCTTTTCTTCCGGCATATAGCCTTGTCCCCAGGGCGAGATGTTACGCATCGCCTGGTATTCGGTGGCATTGAACACCGGATATTTGTTGGCAACGGTAGCGATGCCATGGTAACCACTATAAGATATTCTGGTGTCGCCATTTTTCCCGCGTTTGGTTGTAACCATTACGATACCGTTAGCGCCGCGGGAGCCATAGATGGCTGTTGCGGAAGCATCCTTTAAGATGTCGATGCTGGCGATATCATCGGGGTTGAGATCATTGAGGGAGCCTTCGAAGGGGATACCATCTACTACAAAGAGCGGATCGTTCTGTCCGGAGATGGAGCGGGTACCGCGGATACGTATTACGGCGCCAGATCCTGGCGTGGTGCCGGAGCGTTGAATTTCAAGGCCGGCGGCTTTTCCCTGGAGGGCTTGCTGCAGGTTGGCTGAAGGCACTTCTCGAAGGGCTGTTTCGCCAACGCTTACCGTGGAGCCGGTAACGTCTTTACGTTTCTGGGTACCATAACCTACTACGACCACTTCACTGACATCGCGGGCAACAGGCTTCAGCTGAATGTTCAGTTGTTGCTGGGCGCCTACGGCTATTTCTCTTTCCGCAAAGCCGATGCTGGAGATAACCAGTATGGAGGTAGACTTTACGGTGATGACAAATTTTCCTTCAGTGGAGGTAACAGCACCGATGCTGGTGCCTTTGATCTGTATGGAGGCGCCGGGCACCGGCTGGTTATGATCGTCGGTGACGAGGCCCGATAGCTGGCGGTCCTGCGCCTGTGCGTGGATGGTGTGAATGGTAGCGCATAACAGCAGTAATAGCGTAGTAAAGAACTGGATGCGCCACCAATTGCCGTTGCGGCATTGTGGTTCGTGCTGGACCATTTTTGAAGATTTTGATTGATAAATTGAAATCGGTTGTATTCAACCGGTTAATAACGCAAGAAATGAATGCGGATAGAATAAACTATGGAACACTATCGCTTGTAATGCAATACAGATAAGGTATTACATAAGATAAGCGAAAGCACACCAGGCATAGGTGGCCTCCCAGGAGGCGTGGAATATGCTAGAATGTTTAACAGACAGCAGTTGGCAGCAGTTTTCATAACAATTAAGTTCGTGGAGCCGTTTAATGGCAATATAATCGTGGAATCTCTCAGGGTCTATTTCACAGAACGAATATAGTGTTCTTTTCTTAAAAAATACAACCGATTGTATTTTTTTGATAGAAATTTTCTACCTTTATTTGTATAGGGAAACCCGTTCATCTATGTCTGAAGAGAAAGAAATTACGATATACGATATTGCCAAACATCTGAATATATCCGCCACCACAGTGAGTCGCGGATTAAAAGATCATCCCACTATCAATATCAAAACCCGCAAAAAAATTGCGGAAGCGGCCCGCCAGCTGGGATATCGCAGCAATACATTTGCCAGCAGCCTGCGAAGTAAACGCACGCAGACACTGGGTGTTATTGTACCACGACTCAATAGTAATTTCATGTCGTCCGTACTGGCAGGAATGGAAAATGCCGCCAGTCGCGAAGGATACAACCTCATTATCGCGCAATCACTCGAAAAGGCAGATAAAGAAATGGAGAACGCCCATACCATGTTTAACAAACGGGTAGATGGACTCATGGTGTCACTGGCTTATGGCTCCGAAAGCCTCCAGCATTTCGACGACTTCTTTCAAAAGAAAATTCCTGTCATATTTTTTGACCGCGTTTCTGCTCACCCGGAAAGCACTTCTATCATTATTGATAACTACGCCGCCGCCTATCAGGTAACGGAACATCTTATCAAACAAGGCAGCAAACGCATACTACACCTGGGGGGCAATATGCTGCTAAGCGTATACGCGGAGCGACTCAGAGGCTATAAACAAGCCCTCCACGATCATAAAATCAGCTTTGATGAAAAGCTCGTACTCAACGGCAACCTCACCGAAGATTTTGGCACCGCTGCCGCTGCACATATACTAAAACTAAAACCTAAAGACCGCCCCGATGCCGTCTTCAGCGCCAACGACACCGCCGCCGTATACTGTATGATCGCCATCAAAGCCGCTGGTATAAAAATACCACAGGAGATCGCCTTCGCCGGCTTCAATAACGATCCTATCAGCAAAGTAATTGAACCCAATCTCACCACTGTCAACTATCCCGGCTATAACATGGGACAAGCAGCAGTAACCAGTCTGGCCAATCATCTCAACGGTGAAACCAGTATTATCAATACCAATACCATTGTACTGAGGTCCGAACTAATCATCCGCGACTCCTCACAAAAAAATAATTCCATTTAATGGGAATTTTTTTGCAATTTTTACGCAACCGATTGTATTTTTTCTTGCAATTTTTAATTCCACGTTATGTCATGAAAAAAGCACTCCTTATATTATTTATATTCCTCTGCTACCATCATGCTCAAGCAGAAGACGGATACCATGCATGGCTGCGATACACTCCTATCTCCCAACCAGCAATACTTTCCGCCTACAGATCACAATTAGCCAGCTGCTATGTTCCCGGAAAATCACCCACGGACACCGCTATACGAAATGAATTGAAACTAGCCCTCCCAGGCATGTTGCAGCAATCGGTTTCGGAAACCAACTCCATACAAAACCATACACTCGTATGCGCACGCATGCAGCTATTACCAACCGGCCTGCAACAGCAGCTCAGCAGCCTGGTACAGCCGCTGGACAGCAATGGTTATCTCCTTAAAACCATCTCCTATGCTGGAAAAAACATTACCATCATCACCGCCAAATCTGATATCGCCATATTATACGGCACCTTCGCCCTGCTGCGCATTATGCAGCAACAGCAACCTATCAGCAACCTGCAACAACAAAGCAGCCCAACCGTAAAGCTACGCCTGCTCAACCACTGGGATAACCTCACCCGCTACGTAGAACGCGGATACGCCGGCATATCCATCTGGAACTGGCATACGCTACCTACGTATATAGATCCCCGTTATACGGATTATGCCAGGCTAAACGCTTCTATCGGCATCAACGGCACCGTCCTTAATAATGTCAATGCCAGCGCCACTATACTTACACGCCCTTGGCTGCTCAAAGTAGCAGCCATCGCCAACGTACTACGGCCATATGGCATCAAAGTATATCTCAGCGCACGTTTCAGTGCTCCTATTGAAATCGGAGGCCTCCATACCGCCGACCCATTGAACGATTCTGTTCGCACCTGGTGGCAGCAAAAAGCAAAAGAAATTTATACGATCATCCCCGACTTCGGCGGATTCCTTGTAAAAGCCAACAGCGAAGGACAGCCAGGCCCTCAATCCTATGGCCGCACCCACGCTGATGGCGCCAACCTCCTCGCCGATGCACTCGCCCCTTACAGTGGCATCGTCATGTGGAGAGCCTTCGTATACAATCCCGAGGCCTCAGATAGATTTAAACAAGCCTATGAAGAATTTACTCCGCTAGATGGAAAGTTCCATAACAATATATTAGTGCAGGTGAAAAATGGGCCGGTCGACTTCCAACCAAGAGAACCTATCTCCCCCCTGCTAGGTGCCATGCCTAAAACCCCGCTGCTACTGGAATACCAGCTCACACAGGAATACCTCGGGCAAGGCACTCACCTCGTATATGAGGCGCCGTTATTCAAAGAGGTACTGGAAACAGATACTTACGCCAACGGCAAAAACAGCACTGTAGCCAGTATCGTAGATGGAGAACTTTACCACCATACATTATCAGGTATTACCGGTGTATCAAACATTGGTAATGAACGTAACTGGACCAACCATCCTTTCGGACAGGCAAACTGGTACGCACTCGGCAGGCTCGCATGGAACCCGCAACTACACGCCGATAGCATTGCCACCGAATGGATTCGCCAGACCTTCGGTTGTAACCCACAACTGGTGAACACCATCCAGCAAATGATGCTGCAATCCCGCGAAACTGTGGTACAATACATGACGCCATTAGGCCTCCATCATATCATGGGCAACGGCCACCACTACGGCCCTGCACCATGGAGTAATCACGCGCCACGTCCCGATTGGGACCCGGTATACTATCATAAGGCAGACCGCTACGGTATCGGCTTCGATCGCACAGCAACAGGCTCCAATGCACTTGCGCAATATCAGCCTGCACTTGCACAACACTACAGCGATAGCAGTACATGCGATCCTCACTTTTTACTTTGGTTCCATCATGTAAGCTGGCAACACAAAATGCCGTCTGGAAAAACACTCTGGGATGAACTCTGCTACCAATACAATGCAGGTGTTAAAGGCATAGAGCAGATGCAGCAACAATGGACAAGCATAGCAGGCTTTATAGATAAAGAAAGATTCCACCAGGTAAGCATGCTGCTCGACATTCAACACCAGGAAGCAATATGGTGGCGAGATGCCTGCCTGGCCTATTTTTCATCGGTAAACAAATTGCCTGTACCAGCACAATATCCTATGCCGGCGCATAACCTGGAATATTATCAGCAACTGAAATTTCCTTTTGCTCCCGGAAATTGAAACTAATAAAATTGGAATACATGTACGATAACAACAAGCGCGTGGCAATAGTAACCGGAGGCGGCTCCGGTATAGGACTGGCTATCGCGCAGAAATTCGTTGATAATGGTATTCAAACTATTGTCATAGGTCGGAATGCAAAAAAACTCTCAGATGCAAGACAACAACTCGGTGAAAAATGCCATCCCATTAACCATGATGTAAGCGATCTTGCTACACTGCCAATACTAGTAGAAAATATAATTAAAACGTATGGACAGATAGATATTCTGGTAAATAATGCAGGTATCAACATGAAAAAAGATCTTACGGAAACTACGGACGAAGATTTTCAGAAGGTCATCAATACTAATCTGACAGCGGTTTTCGCATTATCAAGGGAAGTAATCAAACATATGCTGCCCCAAGGAAAAGGTAGCATTATCAATATCAGCTCCATGGCTGCACAATATGGTATGCCCCGCGTCATCGCCTACAGTGCCAGCAAAGCAGCCATTGATGGTATCACCAGGGCCATGGCAGTAGAACTATCTCCAAAGGGTATACGAATTAATGCAATCGCTCCAGGTTTCATCGCCACCGCCATGACAGCAGTAGCCCTGGATGCTGACCCTGAACGCAAAAACAAAGCCCTGGGACGCACACCCATGGGACATCTCGGACAACCTTCCGATATCGGCGACGCAGCGCTATTCCTCGCCTCCGATGCGGCAAAATATATCACAGGAGTTATCCTTCCCGTCGATGGCGGCAATTCCATCGGATTCTAAAATTCCACGTTATGAAAACAATCTGCTTGTACCTGCTCTCCTGCTGCCTGCTATCTCAGCTTTGCTTCGCAGAAGTAAAACTACCACGCCTCATCAGCGACAACATGGTATTACAACGAAATGTAAAATTACAAATATGGGGATGGGCATCTCCTGGAGAAAAGGTGCAAGTAGATTTCATGCAGCAGCATTACAACATTGTTACCGGTAAAGATGGAAAATGGAAAGTTACACTGCCACCGATGAATGCAGGCGGCCCTTTCCAGATGACCATCACCGGTAACAACACTATTCAGCTTAATAGTATTCTGATTGGCGATGTATGGCTTTGCTCCGGCCAATCAAATATGGAACTATCCATGGAAAGGCTGAAAGACAAATACCCCGACATCATCAAAAGTGCCAGCAATCCGGATATCCGCCAATTCAACGTTAGCACCACCATTACCTGGGATGGCCCCCAGGAAGATTATAAATCCGGCGCCTGGACAACTGTATCACCACAAAGCATTAGCAGCTTTAGTGCTGTCGGATACTTCTTTGCAGACCAGCTATACCAACGCTATCACATTCCAATCGGAATTATTAAATGTGCGACTGGTGGCAGCACCGCAGAAGCCTGGCTGGATGAAAACACCCTGCAACAGTTCCCGGACCTGCTCTCCATCGCCAAACAGTTCCAGCAAAAGAATTATGTTGATAGTCTCAAAGCCCATGATACCTACGTCAATGATGTTTGGTACACACACCTCTGGCAATCAGATGCAGGCCTTCAGGCACCAGTTAAATGGTATGAGACCGCAAATGATTACAGCTCCTGGCAAACCTTTAAAGTTCCTTCCCTTTGGAAAGAGCAAGGCATCACCGATAGCCAGGGCGTTGTCTGGTTCCAGAAAGAAGTGACCCTCAGCAAAGATTTTGCTTCCCAACCAGCACAGCTTTGGCTGGGAAATATGATAGACCGGGATTCAGTTTTTGTAAACGGGCGCTTCGCAGGCACCACTGGCTATCAGTATCCTCCCCGCAAATACCCTATTCCTGTGGGTATGCTGCAGGAAGGAAAAAATAGTATAGTCGTTCGCGTTATCAATTACAGCGGTGCGGGAGGATTTTATAAAGATAAAAGATACCAGTTGTTCAATAGCAAGGATACCATAGAACTCAGTGGCGACTGGCATTACAAGATTGGCTGTACTTCCGCGGCTATGCCAGCCACAATTTCCTATTGGTTGCCGCCACTAGGCTTGAATAATGGGATGATAGCACCACTGAAAAATATTGCGTTGAAAGGCGTTATCTGGTATCAGGGCGAGGCCAATACCAACAACCCTGAAGCCTATACGAAAATATTCCCGGCATTAATCAATAGTTGGCGTACTAACTGGCAGGGCCACACGCCAGATAAAATTATGCCTTTCTTTTTTGTGCAACTAGCCAGTTATATGGAAACGCGTGACCAGCCCGTAGAGAGCAATTGGGCTGCACTCAGGGCAGTCCAGGCACAAACGCAGTCATTGCCCGCCACCGGCATGGCAGTAACCATCGATATCGGTGAATGGAATGATATACATCCATTAAACAAAGCAGATGTAGGCAAACGCCTCGCTTTATGTGCTATGCATACCGCTTATGGCGAAAATGATGTAACCTGCCAGGGACCTGTATTACAGCAAGCGAAAAGAAAAGGGAAACAGTTGATTCTCACTTTCGCCCATACAGAACAGGGATTGAAGTTTAATGCGGACCATCCTAAACAATTTGCTGTTGCCGGCACCGATCATCGCTATGTTTGGGCCAACGCTGTCCTGAAAGGCAACCAGGTAATTGTTTGGGCAGACAACGTAGAACTGCCTGTGATGATACGTTATGCCTGGGCCGATACCCCTGCTGCCACTACCTTAAGCAATGGAGCAGGGTTGCCGGCTTCACCGTTTCAATACCAGATAAAATAATATAGCCGTTCACGTTACTTGGTAAACTTCAGGGAAAACAACATCGGGATCTTCTCTTCCAGGCCTTTGATCTGGAAAAGGCCCGGCGCTACTTCTACAGTGTTAGCAAAGCAATTATATGGAGAGCTGGTATGTTCGTTGAAAAATTCCAGCGTCAGCCCGGCTCTCTTCAATGCATTCAAGACCTCACTGGTAGGGTGATTCCAGCCATAGGAAGTATCATGCAGGTCAGCGGATCGGTCGGCATAGGTGCCATTGGTCGTTTCTACGATCGGCGCCTGATTGAAATAAGAATACTGGATTTCTTTGAATTGGTCATCAAACATCCATACAATCGGATGGAAGTCCACCATATAAAAGAAACCACCTGGCTTCAGTTTGGCCGCAATCTCCTTCGCCCATATATCCAGATCGGGCAACCAACCTATCGTACCGTAAGAAGTATACACGATATCAAATTCACCACTGATTACTTTCGTAGTGTCATATACGTTAGCACATACAAAAGTGGCAGGAACTGCTAATTGTGCTGCCAGGTCTTCCGCAGCTGTTATGGCTTTATCTGAAAGATCAAGGCCGGTAACTACAGCCCCATTCTTCGCCCACGAAATCGTGTCCATTCCAAAATGACACTGCAGATGCAACAAGTGCTTGCCTTCTACCGCGCCTACTTCTTCCAATTCTATGGCATTTAACGAAGACTTCCCCGCCTTGAATGCATCCACTGCATAAAATTCCGAGCCTAAATGCACTTCGGTTTTATTATTCCATAATTGTTTATTTACACTAAACCATTTGCTGTGATTATCCATCTTCAATTCCTCTTTGGGTTAAAAAAACTGATGTTGCAAGATTACATCAAATCACTCAGCCTGCTGTAATTATCCTGTTATGCTAGTTGTAATCTACCCTAACCTAAAAACGAGCGCAGGCTCATTGATCAACTAGATAACTATATCGTATTAAATATCAATTTTTTACAAATCATTTTAATAAATTAGTTATTAATTAATATATATGTTTAAAATATATCTTATTTCCAATTGCCTATATATCTTTGTTCCGGAATAGACGACAAGCCTTTTAAAATTATCGAGCAAACATCCTGTATTCAGCCTGTCGTCCTTCCACGGAAACTGCCAGGAAATATTTAGTCCTGGTAAACTATGCTTAACAACACGGGGAACATTGTTAAAATCTGTAGTAGCGTCGCTATTGTATAAAGTCCGCGCACAAATTGTTAAAAGCATTTGCTGGTGAAATCACCGGCGCGGGAATTTTATGTAGATAATCATCGCATATAAACGCTGTCCTTTATAGTTTAAACCAGAAATACGCTGCCGGTAGGCAGCGTTTTCTGCATATATCAGTAATTGCCTTATCTTCCCCTCCTACATAATCCAATTAATGATATGGGATTTTTTGATTTTCTAAAGAAGAAGGATGCGGCGCCGGAACCCGGGCCTGCACACGAAGTCACACCGGATGAATACCTGTACAGTAGCTTTAAAGAACAGTTATTATCCCAGCACTATCACACAGAAGAAGTAAATGCCAATGGTCAGCATGCACTCCTGGCAGACGGGCAGGTACTCCTGCTAGCACAGATTATTCCTACACCGGGGATGCACCCACAGTTGGTGCAGGTAATGTTTCAAGCCAGCCATGAACTCTTCCCGGAAGGTATTACCGAAATGGTGGCAGGCATCGGCGATACCGTGGCCACACGACTGGACTCTGCCATCCGCAATTACATGAGCACCACGCTCCCGCCAATCATGGATTCGCTTACTGATTCGCACTATCCGGAGCTCGACTTCACAGATCAAAATGATATTCACTGGCATCCCAAACCAGGCAACATCGGCTTCCAGGGCAGCTGGGACGATATGCCCGATGATAGCACGATGTTGCAGCTACTCACACCCGCATTAAGTGCCATCATCCCAAACCGCCAGTTCAATTGGATAAAGATTTATTTCTCGATGGATAAATCCGCCGAACTCAGTGCCAGTACCTGTTTGCTCAATAATGAAGAATGGCCGGAAGGTTTCGCCATCCTGAAAGATTTTGTGCTGCAATGGGCCGCCCCTGGCCACTTTAAAGGCATCAAACAATTCATAATGCTGCGCCGCTGCGACGGTACTCACTAAACTATAAATAAACAGGGACTTCACATTACGCGAAGTCCCTGTATCATTTTTCCTGCGAGATCAATGATTAGCTGATAGCAATTTGCTTAGAGGCTTTCACCTGCTCCTTGCTTTTAGGAATCGATAGTTTCAGCACGCCATCTGTATAAGTGGCCGTGATACTGTCATCCTTGGTATTTTCAGGTAGTCGGAATGAACGGGTAAATCCACTGTAGCTGTACTCACGACGACTATAGTGCTTCTTCTCGTCTTTGTCTTCCGACTCATGCTTGGTTTCTGCACTGATAGTAATCACATCATCATCTACATTTACTTTAAAATCCTCTTTCTTAAACCCTGGTGCAATAACGTCTACGGCATAATTTTTTTCGTCTTCACTGATATTTACCGCCGGCAGGTTTCTGGCGCCTCGCTCAGAGGGAATAAAACTCTCCCAGCTAAAGAAATCGCGCCATGGATCATAACTGAGTCCGCGATTTTTTTTCTCTAGAGCATTCATAAAAAACCATTTTTAGTTGAACGGATAATATGCATGAACATCCTCAGAAATATGGAAGTACAAACATTCTAACAATCCTTTCTAAAAAATGGTTAAAATAGATCGGTTAAATTAATGTGAGATTTATTTATCAGGAAAAAACAATATAAATGCTATTATACACACCTCAAATATACTATCCATAAATATCAGTATATCAAATCATTACACGAATAATAGCGATATCATCAGCGGGAAGTAATCCCCATTCCCTTTCCAGCTCTATTACTTTGCCCTGGAGCATATGGTCACTGCCAGCTCCTGAAGTATCCATTAATAAATACTGCATGGCATCACCGGCTTCTTCATATTTCTTGTTATCGTATTTACAAAAGGTAGTAACGCCATCCGTACAAATGGAAAAATCTCGTATACCCGTTAACGTTAGTACCTGCGTTTGCCTGGCAAACCATTCTTCAAATGCTATATCCAGATGATAACCCAGGTAGTCTGGCTTATTATCCTGATCATACTCATATACCTGGCCATCAGCCACGATCAGGCCATCCCCTATGCAGATAAAGGTTGCTGCCGATTTCCTTAGGTCCAAAACACAAAGTAATACCGTTGCCAGCATTTCTGCTGTTTTCAGCTGCAGGTGAGCTTTTGTTTGCTGCAAAGCAGCAAATAATTGTGCCATTACCTCCTTCAGGACTTGTGTGCTATCGGCATCGGCTGCATCTACCGTTTGTGCGGTAGCAGCGATAGCGCGCAAATGCTTGGCAATGATAGTCGAAATCATGTGACTGTCGGTGCCCATAGAGCAACCATCCATGACAGCAAATAAGTAATGAGAATGTCCAATGGGAGCGGTTATCAGGGCGTCTTCGCAGTAATTGGTGTGATACTGCCCGATTTTCTGGGTGGAGAAAAATTTCATATTTGACTGCAAGATACCAGCTTTGGCTGATATTTCAGATGCTGTACCTTTGCGAAATGCAACATAAAATCACGGTAGTACCCTACCAGCAAGAATGGCCCATACAATTTGAAGCATTAGCCGCTGTTTACAGAGCAGCGCTAGGATCTCATATTTCCAGCATTGAACATGTAGGGAGTACTGCTGTACCTGGCCTTCCAGCCAAACCCATACTGGATATAGATCTTGTGATTGACAGTGAGGAACAACTACCGTTTGTTACGGCAGTACTGGAAAAACTGGGGTATACGTTCCGTGGAGATTTAGGCATTAAGCAACGGTTTGCGTATGGGCGTCACCGTGACGACATTCCACAAACTCCTGATGGCCGCCACTGGCCAGTCCATCACCTATATTGTTGTGTAAAAGGCAGTCCAAGTTTACAGAACCACTTACTACTGCGCGACACACTACGCAACAATCAGGAGCTGCGAGCAACATATGCCGCTATTAAAGAACGTTTAGCCGCCACCGTGAATGACGACATTGATGCTTATGTTGAAGGTAAAAGTGATTTCATCGCGCAAGTATTGATGCTGGGCGGTTTCCACGATGAAGACATTAATGATATCAAGGAGCAGAACAGGAAAAAATAGCTTATTTTTTCCTGTTGATACGTGCCTGAATACTGGTGATCAGGTTAACGCTTTCGGCTAAACGCTGTGTTTTAGCGCTGCCATCAATCGCGATATCTTTCTGAGTTACTTCATAACCCGCCAAAAAAGCCTCCAAGTTGGATAAATACTGTGGCTGCTCGCTGGTAAGTATATTGTATATCTTATCGTTCAGCTTATCACCTTCTGCTCTAAGGTCATTATTGGTGAGATCTGTCACATCACGCATACGTCCCATCACATAAGTCATTTTTTTACGTAACGATTCCAGCGCCGCAGGATCCTGCTTACCAGTGGATTTGACATTATTTCTAAAGAGGCTGTCAGAAAGTTTTTTTCTGTCGTTGAGATATTCGGTCAACTCCTGTTTGAGGTAACCGAAGTTATCGTAGAGGTCACGGCTTTTATCGGAAGTATAGTATTTATCGAGGCCACTGTCCAGGTGTTTCACCCAGTTAAGGATATCCACCGTAATATCGGTAACCGGCGCTTTCCCGTTTTGGGCAAAGGTTACAGTCGTGGTAGCAAATAGCACAAAGAGGCAGCAGCTAATTCGTTTAATAAGGTTCATGGGCACATCGATATTTCTACGATATTACGAAAAAAACTTTTCGCTCTTATGGAACGAAAAGTTTTTGATTATAACAACCGGTAACTAACCGCTTTACAGCAGCTTTGTCAATAAGATTTCCGGAGTAGCGGCCAGTTTATCTGCTGCCAAAGCCCCAAATGCTTTGATATAAGGCTGTTCATTATGCAGTGCCAATCCTGCCTCATCTTTCCAGATCTCTTAAAAGGTAAACAGATTTTCATCCTGAATACCTTGGTGCAGATCATATTGCAGACAAGCTTCTTCCTTTCTTGTAGCTTCTACCATTACCTTTAACTGTGCCAGTACTTCTTCCCGGAATTCCGGCTTACTCTTAATTATCGCAGTGAGATATATTTTCATGTTTGTTGATTTGAGATTAAATATATGCAGATAATGCCCTTATACTGCAACCGAAGTCAGTACTTCTTTCGGTGCGAATACTTCTTGCAGGTGCTGGCGGTATAACGCCATATCTCTTGGTATATCTGCATTTTTCTCCACATCATGGAAATGGAAAGTTTTCAGCGGACTTAATCCAAGGAATGCGTTCATACGATGGAAACCAAATAAAACGCCGTCATCAACACTGCGTTCCTGGAAGAATTCTCCTGGTAAGGTGAACGCCGCTTTAGGCGCATTCCAGCTGCTGGTAAACATATAATGACGGCCCTTCAAGGTACCGCCCGTACCATAATTTATATCCGGATTCTTAGACGAGCGTCCATCACTTTTATATAACCCTTTATCATGACCTGCGGAAAACACCACATCAATATATTTTTTGAGGCCGTGCGGCAATGAAAACCACCACACCGGGAAATGATAGATGATAACATCTGCCCACAAATATTTCCTTACTTCTTCATCGGGATCATAGTCTGAGGAAACATCAGTCATTTTCACTTCATAACCAGGCTGATCCTGGAAAAAGGCGGCTGTTTCGCGGGAAACAGTATGGTTAAACTGGCCTCCTGAATGTCCGAAATGCTGACCACCGTTGATTATAAATATCTTTTTCACGAGTTCTCTTTTTGTTTTTGCTTCACAAAAGTACCACTCCTTTCAGTATCAGAAAAAGAATATAAATAATAGATAACTATCAGAATAATTATGGTTTTCTGGCAGGCTGGTCAAAATGCGTCTTATCCCACCAATTGGCGTAGTAATCACCCATTTCCTTTATATAACGTAGGAAATCGTAATCATTTTCAAAGCTGAGCAGCATGGCATAGGTAGGCCTGTACTCGCGCATAAAGCCGTCTAATGCAGGCGCTTGCATGCCGGTAATACGAGCTACCAATGGTTTATTCCAGCGATAATCCACATATTTTTCCTGCTCATCACGCAGCAGCAGCTTACGGAAGTTTTGCATACGCTTGATCTTGCCAATGCTGAAGAGCGCGTCCAGGTTTACACCTGCGCCTCCATTTCCACTGGTAAGCCATTCCGGATGGTAATCGAAGTATTTCTGGTATTCGCGCCTGTTTTCGATGGAATCGAACTTATATGTTTTGGGCCTGGTTATGATTTCAAACGTGGGCAGGGTTTGAATATCTACATGGAGCTTCATATCGAAGGCCCTGTAAGGGTTTATTTCATTTACGGCAAACTTCTGGGTAGCCTTTCCCTGGTAAGAGAAGCTCAGAGAGTCTGTAACAGGCAATTTAATCGTATAACGGCCGTTAGAATCGGTAACGGCGCCTACCCCTGAATTAGATCTTACACTAACTCCGGAAAGGCCTATACGTGCGGTACGTTCGTAAACAGTTCCGCTGATCTGCACCTGCTGGGCTCTGGCCGCCAGGCAGAAGAAAATGAAAAGTATTGCTATCGACGCCGTTCGTACCAAATTGTAATTTCGATTTTTGCTCAATCTAAGACAGCGCTCAAATATTGACAAGTATTGTCCTAAATATTAACAAATCATTGTATTTGAAGCATATACTATTAGGGAGATAATTATTGCTCACGTAGGTCCTGCAAATCATCTGCACTGAAATTATCCAACACCCGTATAGCATGGTCTTTGAGGGTATGCCATTCTGTTACCGGCTTATTTTTAGACTCCTCGAACATATTGCCCCCATGGGTATAGCTCCGTTTTCCTGTAGAAAAATTAATGCTGTTTTGCTCCATTTCACCACTGGCACGGCTATAAGACTCGGTATCCATCCCTATCAGCTCAAAATGCTGGTGCTGATAGCGAAAAACATAAGTACTGCTGCTGCTTTCGTAACTGCCACAACTCATGAAATAGTGAAAACTGATACTGAGCACTCCTTTCATAATAAGGGTATCTGCTCCCTCGCCTAACGGATCTTCCAGGCAAGGCGACTCTGCATCATTTTCAGAAGGGATCAGTTTTTTATTGACCACCGACAGCTGATAGCTACCACCAGGCTGCTGAAACAGGATGATCAACCAACGAGGATTCAGGTTAAGTGTATCAGCACCCAAATCAGGATTCTTATGAATATTTCTTTTGTCAGTATTCTCTATGATCATCGCTACATCTGCCAGCCCATCTTTATTCAAATCGCCGGCCGACTGCTGAATGATCTTCCACCCTGCAGGTACAAAAGCCTTAGGGCTGTTGCCTGTTGAAGGGATTGTCTGGGCATGTACTGAAACCGTCAACATCAGCCCTGTCAGTAATCCAATGATCTTCCTGGTAGTGGTTTTCATCATAGTAGGCTTAATTATCCTTAGTGCTAACCTTTACTTCCGCTTGCGGAGGGAAGGCCGGCTGTTATCACTTTTCAGCGTTCCGGATTATACCCTATCTCACCAGCTCATATTCCTATAACATAATCACAGATTCTACTTTCGAAGCTTCCTTGTAAAATGCAATTACCTCTTCTTCATCCTGCACATATGCATTAACAGTAAAGGATTTATATTTTCCTCCCGATGAATCAGTGGTAGTAATTGTGTTTTTCTTATTCGCAAAAATCGCCTTCAGTGCTGCTATCTTGTCTTCTTCTGCCTTCACGATAAACTTAAATACATAAGTAGTCGGAAAGGTTAGCGACTGTTGTAATAAACTGCGTAAATTCTGATATGGATCTTCGTTCAAATTGGCATTCAAATTTTCTTCTATAGACATATTTATATTTTTATTGTTGCTTAAATATCTCACTGCAAAATAACTAATTTCTCGCTAACAGAGGCACAGTCTACTTTATCAGCCTGATAGCACATGGCCGTGGCTGACATATTTCAGTACGCTTATTGCTGTTGATTTTATTGTATACAAAATCAACAGGCTATGAAAAAGGACAAAAAGCTTAATAAGCTATACATAGAGCTGGTCAAGCTTCAGAAAGAAATAATTTCATCTCAGCTAAAACTACTACTGATATTGGAAGGCAGGGATACTGCCGGTAAAGATGGAACTATCAAAGCGATCACTTTACATTTGAGTCCGCGGGAAACGAAGATAGTAGCACTGAGCAAACCTTCCGACCGACAAGCACATGAATGGTACTTTCAGCGATATACCATTCACCTACCTGCAGCAGGAGAGTTTACTCTATTCAATCGCAGTTGGTACAACCGCGCAGGCGTGGAACACGTCATGGGATTTTGTACAGAAAAGGAATATATCTCCTTTTTTACAGAAGTAGCATTATTTGAGAAAATGCTAACAGATGCTGGTATTATTATACTCAAATATTATTTAGATATCAGTAAAAAAGAACAGAAGAGCAGATTGGAAGACAGAAAAGAGAATCCATTAAAACAATGGAAGGTAAGCCCTATCGATGAAGTAGCACTAAAACGCTGGAATGCTTACTCCGAGGCCCGCGACCGTATGTTATTGGAAACAAATTTCAAACATGCGCCCTGGTTTGTCGTAAATGCAGATGATAAAGATGCAGCCCATAAAGCAATCATCAGTCATCTGCTCCAACAAATAGATTATACGGGAAAAGACAAGAAATTATTAGCAACCCATAATGATATCGTATTCCCAGTTTCGACAAATATCATCCAGAAAAGGCTTTACAGGTAAGTATGTTATTGAATTTTATACCTTCGTTGCAGCCAGTTTTTTACCAGCTGTGTTAAGATAACGTATGCAACAAGAATCAATGCCAGCCACCCCCAGAAACTTCCTGGCACCGGCACAAAACCAAGTGTAGGCGCTAATGGCGATATTGTTAGCCAGGTCCCTGCAATCACGATCAGGATAGAAGTAAACATCAACGGCCAGCTGGCCATACTTTCGATGAATGGTATTTTGTTAGTACGGATTACATGAATAATGAGTGTTTGTGAAAACAATGATTCTATAAACCAGCCTGTATGAAATAGCGCGGGGTTATTACGTGCATCATAAAAATGCCAGAGGATAAAAAAAGTTACATAATCAAATATTGAACTCACGGGCCCAATCACCAGGATATACCTGCGAATATCTGCAACTGTCCACTTACGCGGTTTTACCAGCCATTCAGGATCTACATTATCAGTAGGAATAGCGGTTTGGGAGAAATCATACAATAAGTTATTGGTCAGCACCTGGATAGGCAACATCGGGAGATATGGCAGGAATGCACTGGCACCCACAACAGAAAACATATTGCCGAAGTTAGAGCTGGCAGCCATCCGAATATATTTGATGATGTTCCCAAAGATGCAGCGTCCTTCTTCAACGCCTTGCGCCAGCACTTCCAGACTATTTTCCAACAATATGATATCTGAGGATTCTTTAGCAATATCAACTGCACTGTTTACGGAGATACCAACGTCTGCTACCTTTAGGGCGGGTGCATCGTTGATACCATCTCCCATAAAACCTGTAACATGGCCATGATGCTGGAAAGCCTTGATGATCCTTTGTTTGTGCACTGGTGCAAGGCGGGCAAAGAAATGATAATTCATGACAGCATCTGCGAGTGCTGCATCATCCATCTTTTCAATTTGTGGACCTAATAGATATTTGTCGGCCTGCAAGCCTACTTTTCTGCAAATACAAGCCGTGATAGTTTCATTATCTCCCGTTAAAATTTTAATGTCAACACTTAATGACGCCAGTTTAGCCAGGGCTTTGCCTGCAGATGATTTCGGTGGATCCAGGAAAGAAAGAAAACCTACCAGCACCATCTCTTTCTCATCTTCGACCGTATAGCCTGTTGTCTTGGCCACCATGGATTTATAGGCTAATGCCACTACGCGAAATCCCTGTACATTCAGATCGGTGACTATTTTAAGGCTATGCTGCCGGCGATCATCCGTCAATGGAATCACCTTCCCGTTTATTTCTTCATGCGTGCATAAGTCAACCATGCCTTCCACGGCGCCTTTGCAAATAAGTATATGCGTCCCCGTTTTATCTTCTACGATCACGGACATACGTTTTCTGACAAAGTCGAAAGGTATTTCATCATTCTTCGTGTATTGGGAGCAGATCTTTGATAGCGTGGCCTGGGACTCGTGGTCTAGTATGGCCTCATCCATCATGTTTTTCAGACCGGTATGGTAAAAGCTATTGAGATAAGCATATTCCAGTACTTTGCTGCTGGCATCGCCGTCCGGGTCCAGGTATTGTTCCAATACTATTCTTCCTTCCGTTAGTGTACCTGTTTTATCTGTACAGAGGATATCCATGGCACCGAAATTCTGGATGGCGTTCAATCGTTTTACGATTACTTTTTTGCGGGACATTACGATAGCCCCTTTGGAGAGGTTGACAGTGACTATCATGGGCAGCATTTCGGGGGTGAGCCCGACAGCTACCGCCAATGCAAACAGGAAAGCCTCCAGCCAGTTATGACGACTGAATCCATTAATAAAAAATACCGCAGGCACCATGACCACGATAAACTTTATCATCAGCCAGGTGAAACCATTGATGCCTTTATCAAAGCTGGTAGATACCTGTTGTCCGGTAATATGTGCAGCCAGTGATCCAAAGCTGGTGCGGTCGCCGGTGTTGATGACCATAGCAGTGGCAGTACCACTTTCCACACTGGACCCCAGAAAACATAGATTAGGGTTATCGGTAGGATTTTCGGTATTGCCAGTAATTGTGATGACTGTTTTTTCTACCGGCATGGATTCACCGGTGAGCGCGGCCTGGTTGAGAAAGAGATCTTTTGCGGATAGCAGTCTGACATCCGCAGGCACCATATCACCAGCGCTGAGTCGTATTTCATCGCCAGGAACCAGGAATTTAAGCGGTATCTCTATGTCTTTTCCATCGCGGCAAACCGTGGCATGGGTGCTCACCATGGCCTTTAGTTTTTCTGCGGCTTTATCTGCACGCATTTCCTGCACATAACGTAATACAATCCCTAATATCACCATGAAAAAAATCACGATCGCTGCACGAAGATCACCGGTGAGCAAGGAAATGACACCAAGAATGCTAAGCAGGATGACCAGGGGATTTTTCAGGTTTCGCCAAAGCCGTAAAAATGGGGATATAGGTTTTTCTTTTGCGACTTCATTAAAACCGTATTGGTCGAGTCTTTGCGCGGCCTCCTCGCTGGAAAGGCCGCCTTCCCGGTAACCTGTACGCTGTTTCATCTCTTCCAGGGGAAGTCCTGGTGCGATGCCTGCATGCTTACTTTCAGGATGCGGTGTTTGCATACAGAGAAGTTACGAAAATTTTGTTGTATGTCCAGCTGTTTCAAACATGGCAGCCGCCTATGGTCTCTGCAGTACAGTATCCATAGGCGATTATGCTATACCGTTAGTACCCCTTGCGGATGCACTGGATAATCTATTAATCCTTTTTTACCTCCATGGTAAAAGGTTTCCGAATCTGGAACGGCCAGCGGTAAATCCAGACGGATACGTTCTGGCAAGTCGGGATTGGCAATGAATGGGCGGCCAAAGGCGATCATATCTGCCAGATTTTCTTCCAGCGCAGCAGTGGCCATTGCAGGGGTAAAGCCTCCCGCCAAGATCATCAGCTGCTGAAAACGTTCCCTGAATTGTTTGATAAATGCCACAGGAATAGCACGTTGTCCATCAGAAGGCTGGTCGGAGAAGTGTACATATAAGATGCCGAGCTTATTTAGTTCTTCGGCCAGATAGAGATGCGTGGCTGCTTCTTCCGGGAAGGCCGCCATATCATATAAGCGGGAGAAAGGAGATAGCCGGATGCCCGTATATTCTTTACCAATAGCCTTTACCACTTCAGACACTACTTCCAGGAGAAAGCGCGATCTGTTTATCATATTACCACCATATTCGTCGTTGCGCTTGTTGGTATGAGGACTCAGAAACTGGTCGAGGAGGAATCCATGCGCGCCATGTATTTCTACGCCATCAAAACCTGCGGCCATAGCGGCTTTAGCGGCAGTCACAAAATATTGTATACGGGTTTTTACTGCGTGGACAGTTGTTAATTCTTCCGGAATGGGATATGGCGCCTGAATTCCTCCTGGTATGGACAGTACACCGCTGGCAGCTATGGGAGATGGTGCTACTGGAAATGCTTTCCCTTGGTGGTTTTCTGGATGTCCTATCCTTCCGGTGTGAACTAACTGCAGAAAAATTTTAGCCCCGCTGTCATGAACAGCTTTGGCAACAGCAGCCCAAGCTTCGTATTGATCGTTGTTGTAAAATCCGGGGATTTGCATGTACCCTACCCCTTCGGCTGCTACGGCTACATTTTCAGCGATGATAAGTCCGGCCCCACTGCGCTGTACGTAGTAATCCTGCACATAAGGCTCAGGGATATTATTAATGGTACGTCTGCGGCTCATGGGCGCCATCACAATTCTGTTCTTCAAATCCAGGTGGTATGCGGAGAATGGCGCCAGTAATCTGTTGTTGTTTTTCATGTTCTTATCATTTATGTGTCAAAATTACCCTATGCGGGTACGGTAAACCAGTGACAAAGAAAGGTTTGTTTTGTACATTTACAGGTTATGAATACTGCCTTACATAGTCCGTTTGAAGTAAATATTACTGACCTGGAACATTGGAGTGAACGCCCATTGGTACATCATTTCTTTGAAATTGTGCAGGTTTTGGAAGGTGCGGGTACGCGTGAACTGAACAGAAACAGGATTCCCTACCAGGAGGGACATATCTTTTTATATACACCATTGGACTGCCGCGGGTTCCATAGTGATGTTCCTACAAAGATCTGTTCTATACGTTTCTCAGAGGTTTTTCTTGGGCAACAAAGATCTGCTGCTGAGAAAGAACGAATTTTCCAGTGGCTGAAACAGTTGGAGCATATCTTTTATTATCATAACAGATTTGAAGAGGTGATGATCACCCACAAGGGTGATTGCAAGATGATAAAATCGCTGATTGGAAATTTGCTGGAAGAATATAATCGGCGGGATGCCTTTTATGAAGAGAACAGCCAATACCTGGTAACGCTTATCCTTAATATTATTACACGTAATGTAGCAGCAACTGCCGAGCAATTGTTGCCGCAGGCATCTACGGCGCGGGAGCCACTTATCAGCAGCATGTTGCAACATATACGCCAGCATATACAGGATCCGGAGCAGCTGCGTATCGATCATCTGGCAGGTGTATTTAATTTATCATCTAATTATGTAAGTGAATATTTCCGGAAGTTTACTGGCGAGAGCGTACAACAATATATCACACAATATAAGATAAAGATGGTTGGGCAGCGACTTACACACAGTAAGTTAACGTTGTCGCAGATAGCAGATGAATTAGGATTTACAGATGAGAGTCATCTGAGCAGGCAGTTCAGAAAGTACCAGGGAGTGAGTCCTGCTGCATTCAGAAAGGCCACAGCCAAGCATCCTGTCGCATAACTAACTACTAAGTATGTACGAAAACTCCCGGCTTCCAAAAGAATGCCGGGAGTTTTTTTTGTTAGGAAACCATACGGAATATACGTTTTTAGCATAAGTACTTATACGTATGCGTACCCGTTATTTCACCCTTTTTATTAAAAACCCTGCGGGTGTTTTTCACGCACTCTACCGCAATATTAGCCACCACACTGCATTCCACAAAACATAGCAAGAGCAACTGGAAAAAATTTTAACAAAATTTTCAAATGGTGATCATCGTCACCATACAGAAAATTCATTAGGTCTAATATTGTGCTTGTAAACCGCGTGAAATTGCGTTTTATCAATTTCGCCTTAGTTTTTTACCACTGATTTAAAACCCAAAAAAATGAAAAAATTGCTCTTATCGGCTGCATTAGCCATGGCTTCCATGGGTGTATTTGCCCAGGCATCAGATCAATCTGCTGTACACGTAGAATTACTGCTGGCTAACGTTATTGAGATTAACCCTCCAGTGGAAATCATGGGTGCTGCTTTCCTGAGTGGTCACGACTACAACACTGGTGAAGATCTGCGTGACATTCACGGCCACACCACTTCCGACTTCACTGTTAGCTCTAACAAAAACTTTAACGTAACTATCAATTCGGCTTCTCCTAACTTTTCCTATTTAGGCCCAGCAACAAGTGGTAACGTTATGCCTTGCGGTACACTGAAATACAACCTGGCATTTAACGGTACTGGTGGTACTGACGCAACTCCATTCTTCTGGAACGCGCTGACTACTGCTCCTGCTCCTTTGATCAACAATGGTACTTCTGGTGCTTTCAGACCATTTGGCCTGAAATTCAGATCAGAACCAGGTTGGAGCTATGCTGGTGGTCTCTACAGAATCAATGTTCTTGTGACAGCGACTCAGTTATAATTCAGTCTTTTCTTTTACAGATAAGCCTTTTCCGGGAAAAGGCTTATCTGTGCTTTAAGGTATTCAATTGTATTCGTGTTACCCCTCAGTTGATATTCCATGAAATATCATCTAACCCATCTACCCCGCTTTGTGATGTTGCTTGGCTTCATCCTCGTCTGTGCTCCATTATTTGCACAGGACAAACTCCCCTTTGCAGTTACCCTGAAAGACTCCTTATTCGCCGGCAAATCCGATCAGTTTTTATATAATAATATCCGCCTGACAAACCTGGAAGGTTTGGCTACAGACTTTAGCATCCGTATATCCGCACCTGAGGGCTGGCGTTTACTTGCCCCCGGAAAGGATATCAAGAAGCATGTAGATTCGCTGGGCGCTACTGTTGTAACCATCGTAATGATGAAACAACAGACCTCTCCTGCTATATGGCTACCCGTAAAGGTTAGCATTGGCAGTCAGAATAAATATAAGGAGTATGTCTTTTATGTAAAAGCTGATCCGATTAATGATTTTAGTGTAACCTCTCTCACCAGTGTTGTGCAATTACAAGGAACAGAAAGGCTGGTGAAGATCAACACCAAAGTCCGTAATAACGGTACTGTAGACGGGAAATATATTACCACTTATAAAAGTAATGAACTGGACTTGCGTCAGTCAGTGCCTTTCCGGCTGCATCCCGGCATGGATACCGTTATTTCGCATACCGTCGTATTGACAGATGCACAGTGGAACCGACTTACCTCAGAACGGATAGACATTACCGTAGCTGATACCACCGGCACCAGTTACATGGACCTGGTAGAAGTCAGGAAGCTGCAACATGAACTCAAAGACCATCCCAGCAAGTTCAATACGTTTCCTCTGATTATTGATGGTGGATTTACCCAGTGGGGCAACCAGAGTACTTATTATGCTGGTGTTCGGGGAGATGTCACCTTTGATAACAGTAAGCTGATGTTTTTCTATAGGACCAAGCAATACGGCTTGGGTAATAACCTGGAAAGAAACGTATTTGGGGTGGATTACATGACTCATCGCTGGGACTTGTACGCCGGGCATATGGGAGATTATAAATACTTCTATACCTACGGAACCGGCGGTCGGGTGAGTTTTAAGCCGGATTCGGGTGTAGTATTTAGTGTGAGTGGTTCATTGCATAACAACATACCTGGATATACGAACGACAATGCCACTGCCAGCGCGCAGTTCCTGGCAGGGAAAGTACAGATCCTGAGTGCTGTTTCGGCCAACCACGATACAGGTTATAATATGAATAGCTTCGTTTTTGCCAATGAGGCGCAGGTGATTCGGAAAAACAACCTAAAGTTATTGCTGAACGCGGGTATCGGTCATGACTATATTTTAAAAGGCCCTGGAGAACGGGATATGGGATATGCTGGTGGTTACAGCTTCCAGTATAATGGCCCGAGAGTGAGTATATATAGCCAGATGCAATACAATTCAGACGACTATCCAGGCATTATGAGAGGTTTGAGGATACAGTCGCATACCTTCACGGTGAAGGCGGGCAGCGGGAATATAGGTGCTTTCTACCAATATAACCGTAACCCGGTGACTACGCTCCGGGATACAGTTTATAATACTGACTTCCTAACGTACAATTATGAAAAGTATGGCCTGGTATATAACCTTAGTTTGCATAATGGCAGCGTGTCGCTGAGTGGTGGCGGCTTGCAGCAAACAGGGATCGGGGGCAACACCCTGCCGGAATATATCTTCGGCGAAGTTGTTTACCAGCAAAGGTTTGGAACAGATGGCGGTATTTATTTCAGTAGTGAAAACGGCTATAATCCATCCTACGGTAACAACAACAAACCCATCTTCCTGACTACGACTATCCTGACGGCCAGCTACCGCTGGATGGGTATCAAGGGATATTATCAGCAACAACCACAGTTTGACAGAACTGATACGAAAGAATTTCTCAATTACCAGCAAACCGTATTAGCAGGTCCTTTCGTAAATCTAATTGTACTAAAAAGAATAAGAGCAAACTTATTCTACAATATCTCAAAATCACTATATGATAACTCGATATATAACCTTGTGGGTGGTATGTTGTCCTACAATAACAGGAATAATGGTTTTAGCATTACAGCCAATGCCACTATTCCGTTGGAAAGCGCCCCCAGTCAGGCTCCTAATGGCATAAACCAAAAATATTTCAATGTGATTCTCAGCAAAAAATTCAATGTACCGATATTCACTAACCAAAAATATTTCACACTAAACCTTTTACCATTTTTTGATGTTAACGGTAATGGCATCAAAGATCCTGGTGAACGTTTAATCCCCAATCTGGAAATAATCATCAACAATATTCCGTTTATATCCGATGCAAATGGTCTGATTGCTTACAAACACATTGATCCGGGCACTTACAGGCTGGATTTTAGTCAAACCAAAACAATTAAGGGAATTATTCCTGCGACAGGATTATATCAGACAATCCCAGTTAGCAAAGACATAACAATTGCACTGCCTTTTAAGAAAAGTAGTGTGATATCTGGTGTATTATCCATTAAAACGGATGCCATCAGTAGTTCCAGGTTACATCCTGAAAACATCAAAGTATCTGCCACCGATGTCGAGGGCGTCACGTATAGTACGCTGACTGATATTAAGGGTAATTACTTTTTGAATGTTCCGGCAGGAAAGTATACCGTATCTCTCAATCCAGAAGCCTTTACAGATAAGGTAAAGCCAAAGGTAATGTCATATCAGACAGATCTGACAAAGAATATGGAGAGTAAGATAGATTTTGAGATCATTGACAAGAGTAGAGAAATAAAATTTTTCACCCCAAATCCAAAATAAACGTAAACCAATTCCTGATGTATTTACCAAACTATTCACTTACAGCCTTAATGAGAACTAAATAAGTTGCTGATCCTAACCCCAATTTGACATTCTATTTTTATCCTAAAATTTGGACCATATCCCCACAGCTATTGGATTGCCTTTTCAGCAATGTATCCACTTGTGTTTAACTATTTCAAATGATGAAAAAGGTAATGATTACTGAAGACATGGATTCAGAAAATACCCACATTAATCCGTTATCTACTATTGATGAGTTCATAAAAATGCAGATTGAAGATGGTAATCTGCTGCACGCAAAGAAAAAACGGATCATTTACAGCGAAGGTAAATCCGCTACAGCCATATTTTACATCTTGCATGGTAAAGTAAAAACCAGCAAATGGAATGAAGATGGCAAAGAACTGATTACCGGGTTGTATAAAGAAGGCGATTTTTTTGGATTCCACGCCCTTATGGAGGGCGGCCGCTATCGCGAAACTGCTGAAGTGATTGAAGAAGCAGACCTGGTAGCTATTACAAGGGATGATTTGAGCATGCTTTGTCAGCATAACACTACTTTTTTACTGGACATTATCCAGATATTGACCAGCAACATTGCAGACAAGCAAGAGCAAATGCTACGAATGGCATATAGTTCCCTCCGAAAGAAAGTAGGTGAAGCCTTACTGCTTACCTACCATAAATACAATCCTACCCGAACGATTGAGTTCAGTCTGAACATCAGTCGTTGTAACCTGGCCGCACTTGCTGGTGTGGCAAAGGAATCACTGATTCGCACACTCAGTGATCTCCGGGATGAACGTATCATCAATATCCAGGATGGAAAAATAATTATTCTCGATCACCACAAACTAGAGCGCATCATTTATAGTGATGATATCCGTTCTCAGGAATAAAAAATTGTAACCCCTTATGAAAAAAATACTCACCCTGCTGTTGGCAGTGTATACCACTGCGGCATATGCGCAGGTTCCTGCTCCGGCTACCCCAACAAAACCAGCAACAACAGCGCCCGCGACATCTGGCAGTACTACGCTACCAGCACCTCCCGGGTTAGCGCCAAAGCCTATTGGGGACAGCACCAAATCCGCTCCCGGATTGATTATCAGGCCTGCTACCATCGACTTCAAACTAAGTAATGGCCAATCGTCTGTAGGAAAGGTACTGATCACCAATACACTCCCCATTACAAAACAGTTTACAGTATATGTAAATGATTTTATCCGAGATTCTACCGGCACGCATGTTTACACCATGCCAGGCAGCCAGCCGCATAGTTGTGCCAACTGGATTAAGCTGGACAAAACATACTTTGAAGCAGCACCGGGTCAGGTTTCAGAATTAGATTTTCATTTACAGGTACCTGAAGGCGGTGATGCAGATAAAGAAATGAAATGGGCCATGATATTCCTGGAAACAACCCAGGAACAGGTGGTAGAAAGTCCGGATGGTGTGAAAACGACCATCAACGGCAGAATGCGTGTAGGCGTACACGTATACCAAACGCCTCCCAACATTACAGAGCGAGACGTACAAATAATAGGTTTCCGTGCGCCAGTACCTACAGATACTTTACGCACCTGCCAGATCGTTTGTGAAAATACCGGCAGAACACAAATAGAAATCACCAGTTATATTGAACTAGCCAATACAGCCACCAATGAGAAGACGAAAGTTGATTTCCCGTTATTCCCTATGTTTCCGGGGCAGAAACGCGTCGTGTATTTCCAGATACCGAGTAAACTGCCTCAAGGCAAATATTCACTGATTGGTGTAGTAGATGCCGGTGGCAACGTACCTATTGCAGCCGTACAGGAAGATATAAGTCTCTAGGTTATTCTTTCTCTAAGAAATCCAGGAGAATAGGGACGATGTGCGCTGCAAGTTTATTTTCAGGGTTCCGGTAATATATTTCAGCGATATAATCACCATGACCGCCAGGTGCAATAAGCAGCTCCGAACCATTAATGGCACGCGACAATCGGATGGCATGTTCAGGAAGAACAACATCCGTTGCGCCATTGACAACAAAGGTGGGAGCTTTAATGGAGGCGATCAGTTCATCAGGAATATCCTTGAAACCTTTCATCCTGGCAACATCTCTGTTGAACATGGCTTGCAGCCCTGATTGGTTGGGGTTTGCCTCCAGGTAAGCCTCTACCAGCAGTGTTGGCATATGCGACAATTCTGCGCCTTCAAAACCATCAAAGAAACCTGGCATCATACCATCACGGCGATATAGTGCCGAAGCGGCTATGAGGCGGATTATCCGTTCAGGATGACGAATAGCAAATTGCAATGCAGTAGTACCTCCATTGCTGAAGCCCATGATATGGGCTTTTTCTATTTTCAGGTAAGCTAATAACGCAGCTACATCGTCCGCATCCTGTTCAAAAGTGAGTTCCGTATTTCTGTCGGAGGTATGACCATGGGCCTGGAGTTCTACTGCTATCACCTGATGGTGTGCAGCGAACAATGATATTACCTGACCATAGGTACTTTGAATGGTAGATCCGCCGCCATGCAGTAATACCAGGGGTGTTCCTTTTCCATGTAATTCGTAGTACAGTTGCAATCCATTAATGGGTGCATACAAACCTGGATGCTGTTGACTCATAGGAAATCTTTTTAAAAAAGTTATTTGTAAGATATCCAAATTTATGAAGTGATATATCATCGCTTCATAATAATAACAACAGCACCAGGAAGCATGCTATGGCGGAAGAAAGGCTATCAGGATTTCAGACTTTTGACCGGATTGGCCAAAGCGGCCCGGATGGCCTGGTAACTAACGGTACAAAGTGCTATTAATACGGAGAGTACGGCAGTACCAACAAAAACCTGCCAGCCGATATCGGTGCGATAAGCAAAATCCTGTAACCAGCGATGCATAGCCCACCATCCTACTGGGAAAGCGATCAGTAAGGCTATCATCACCAGTTTCATAAAGTCTTTAGATAAAAGATGTACGATATTGGTAACAGTAGCTCCTAATACCTTACGGATACCGATTTCGCGGGTACGCTGCTCTGCGGCATAAGCGGCCAGGCCAAATAATCCCAGACAGGCAATGAATACTGCCAGTACAGAAAAAGTTAAGGAGATCGCCCCCATTCTGTTTTCGGCCTGGTAAATCTTATTAAAATCATCATCCATAAAGCTGTATGTAAATGGTTGTCCAGGCATAAATGACTGCCATTTCTTTTCTACTGCGGATAATAATTTCGGAATATCGTTGCTGTGTATACGTAGTGCCAGGCTGCCTCTGTCTTCCTGAAGAAAAAGCGCTACTGGTGTAACTTCCTGGCGAAGCGAGTTAAAATTAAAGTCCTTCACTATCCCAATGATATGATAACCAGCCAGGTTAGTATTTTGCATGCCTTCGAGTCCATATATCTGTGTATTGATAGGGTCTTTCAGGCCCAGGAGTCGTGCTGCAGCTTCATTGATGATTACAGCGGTAGAATCAGTGGCGAAGTCTTTGGAGAAATTGCGCCCAGATTTCATCTGCATACCTAACACTGGAATATATTGGTCGTCCACAAACCAGTTCTGCATGGAAACAGCTGTTTTCGGGTCTTTGGCGGCACTAAGAAACATAGGACCATCATTCCTGTTGGAAGAAGTAGGCAGATACCCGGTTAATGTAGTACCGGTAACGCCTTCGATATCGTTCATTTCCTCACGAATCGCCTTTACCTGACTGCGCAGCGCAGAAGTATTATGAACCACCATTACCTGGTCACGATTAAATCCTAGTTGTTTGTTGCGGATATAATTTAGCTGGCCATAGATAACGATGGTGCCGATGATGAGAAATATAGAGATGGCAAATTGTCCCACTACCAATACATTTCTGAAAGCACCTTTCTTAAAACCTGCCGCCAGCGTACCTTTCAATACAGATACCGGCCGAAAGCCCGACAAGAAGAAAGCAGGGTAACTTCCGGCGAGGATGCCTACGAACAGCACCAATGCTACGAGGAGTATACCAATTTGTGGAGTGGCGAGCAGTCCGATATTCATTTCTTTTCCTGCCAGCTGATTGAAGAAAGGCATTGCTACTGCTGCTGCACATAAGGCCAGTAACATGGCAATGGTGCTGATCAGCATTGACTCCGTAATAAACTGCGCAATGAGTTGAGAACGTTGTGAGCCCATCGCTTTTCGTACGCCTACTTCTTTGGCCCTATTGGCACTACGTGCAGTGGAAAGGTTCATGAAGTTGACGCAGGCGATCAGCAAAATAAATAAAGCGATAGCGGAGAATATATATACGTATTGTATGGAACTGTTAGGACCAAGTTCAAATCCTTTATTACTATGAAGATGAATTCTTGTCAATGGCATCAACTCATAACGGATATAGTTACCGTTTTTCCTAAGTTCATCCATGGAGGCATTGAGGATAGTACTCACCTGAACACTGGCGTATTTCTCGGCCATGGCGCTAAGTTTGGCCTGGAAGGTAGCTACGTTTGCACCATCGTGGAGGCGTGCATAGGTGCTGAAATTATTACTCAGCCAGTTATCATCTTTTGCTTCCCTGATACCGGCCAGGGTGACAAAGAAATCGAACTGTAGTTGGGATTGAGCAGGAATAGGTTTTAATACGCCAGTAATACGGAAAGGTATGGAATCATTGATGATCATGGTTTTTCCGACTACGTCCGTTGTACCAAAGTATTTTCGTGCAGTCTTTTCCGTTATCACCATTGTTTTAGGCTCTTTCAACGCGGTGGCGCTGTCGCCCTGGAGTAATGGCAACGTGAATACATTAAACACGTTATTATCCGTGTAGACCACCCTATCCTCATGAATGTTCTGTAATCCTTTTTTTACCAGGAAGCCATCATAACTACGAAAACGTGTGGCATCAACCACTTCAGGAATTTCAGTTTTAATGGCGGCGGCCATTGGCGCTGGCGCTGTAGCTATGATATAGTGTGTGCCACCGAAGTTGATGTCGCCATCGATGCGGTAAATATTATCAGCGTGTTTATTGTACTTGTCGTAACTCAGTTCATCCAGTACATAAACGATTATGAGCAAGCTGGTAGCCAGGCCTATGGCCAGGCCGAAGATGTTTATTGCGGAGAATTCTTTATTCTTCCATAAGTTTCGGATCGCCACCCGGAAATAGTTCCTAAACATATTCAATGCATTTACCTTGTTATAAAGATAACTTCAGTAACCAAATTGAACACCAATAAATATACAATTAATAATCAATAAATTACATATTATATATTTAAAATCCGTGTCCAAATATGAACATGAACTGTTCGGTTATGGCGGTGCAGTAAATTAGTTTGCGGTGGCTAATGTATGTTTTCTTTCCAGTTCAGCGATGATCCTGGCTTTCATTTCGGTATTGATATAATCTTTTGCTTCTGCATAAGAGATATTGTATTTACGGTCGATATTACGGAGATGGTCTGGGAAGCGGCTAAGTGCTTTATCGTAGTATTCATCCAGTATAGTGGCAGCGGGGAGCTCATATTGCAGTTTCAGTTGGAACCTCCGCAGCAGCGCGGGATCTATGAGATCATAGAAGTTGGTAGCACAGATAAGCAGACAATAATCAGGGAAGTAGTCGAGCTGCTGGATGAGTGTATTTACCAGGCGGCGCATTTCGCCAGAGTCTTTATCATCATTGGCCCTGGCTTTCCCTATCTGGTCAAATTCATCGAGGAAGAGGACGGCCTTTTCTTTGATAGCCTTATCGAATACAAGTTTAAGGTTGGAAGCAGTTTCGCCTAAGCGGGATGAGATTAGTGTACTGAGATTGAGAATAACAATATTCTTGTTGAGTGTATGTGCGATGGCTTTAGCGGTGGTGGTTTTACCGCAGCCAGAATGGCCATGGAGGAGGATCTTATTATCTACCGGCAGGTCATAGGCTGTCAGCTCTTCAATGTATTGGTGTTCTTTGATCACCTGTTTGAGGATCGCTTTATTTTTATCACTGAAGAAAACATCATCGAGTTTTATTTTCTCCGGATCAACAATTATCAGGTTATGTATACTCATCACTAATGCCAGTTACTTTTATATAATGCGTACACCAATCGCTGTTTCGGCGCTTCTCCTGCGATGGTGACAGTTTCATTTCCGATACGAACGGCGCCCAGCTTGGCTATGGCTTGTTGGGAACGGATATTTTCTTCTCCTACATGAAAGTTTATTTGTGTTACGTACTGGAATATATGGTCCAGCATCAGCTTTTTCACGATGCTGTTGCATCCACTCCCCCAGTATTTCACAGCGAAAAACGTATAGCCGATCAGGATAGTATCATCTTCACCTTGCGCTTTGTAAAACCTGGTGCTGCCGGCTATCTCACCGGTTGTTTTATCGATGATGCTATAGGCTCCTTTGCTGGCGATGGCTGCGTCAAAAAAGCGACGGAAGATAGCCTTCTGCCATCTGTCTTTTTCGGGATGCTGTTCCCAAATCAGCGGATCTGCTGCTACGGCATATAATCCTTCAAAATCAGCTGCGGTTAGTGGTTGCAGTCGCACCAACTCATTTTCCAGTACTGTTCGAATCATCTCACTCATGTTTCAGCTGATTTGTCGCCGCAAAGGTACGAAGTATTCTATCGTTAGTCATTATTAAAACAGGGAAAGTTGCGATTCCTGTGATTCGCGGGGCTCTAAGCCGAAGAGGCTGCGTACTTCTTTGTAGAAATTGGCTTCATGCTCTCCTTCGTGGACATGCAGGAAAAACCAGGTCTCTTCGAGGCCGGCGGCCTTCCATTCTTCCAGGCGTGGCAGCCATTCTTCCAGTCTTTTTATATCATTGTGATGGTCGCCTTTCGTAACAAACCGCAGGAATAGTTGTGGTGTGGTAAGCCCCATGTGCAGGCAATCGCGGCGGCCGGGCGTATCGGTCATTACCACGCCTATGGCCATTTCCCTTAAAGTATTGAAGAACTCCTTGCGTTCGAAGCGGTTCGCAAACCATTCCTGGTGGCGAACTTCCACGAAGAAGTCTATTTCTTCCGGGAGTTGCTCCAAATATTTATAGAGATTCAGTTTTCTGGCAGGAGAAAAATGTTCGCTGAGCTGCAAGAACACAGGGCCTAGTTGCTTGCCAAAGGCGCTGATACCATCCAAGAAAGCTTTGGTTTCTTCTGTGGCGTTGAGCAGCGTACTATCATGGCTGATAGACTGCGGAAATTTAGGACAGAAAATAAACTCATTACTCTTCACCTTTTCCAGCCATTTGCGCACTTCAGCAGGAGAATAGATTTTATAATGGGTTGCATTTAATTCTACACAATCATATAACTCGCTGTAGGTAGACAGCATATTGACATCCTTGATATTATTGGGATACAAGGTGCCTACAAATTCTTTGCGCGTCCAGCCAGAGGAGCCAATGTGCAGGGTATGATTTTTTGCCGCGGTGCGTAAAACCTTGCTGGTTATAGGATCGTCTGGAGGGAGAGTGATGTCCATCTCGTCATATCTTTTCCATGCTGCGCCGAAGTCCATATGGTAGATTGTTTTTAGGCTGCAAATTTAGAGATTATTTTTTTTGCTTGGTAAGGTTGTGATCTTTTGTTACGTGCATTCGGCATGCATCAAAAAAAAGCAAGGACTAGATAAATCAGTAATTATATTATATTTTACAAAACCGATTTAGCTAATTATTTATGAAGAAACTGATCCTATGCTTTGTAGCTGCCTGCAGTACCTGGATGGTATCTGCACAGGTAAAAACTAATGTAACGTATTCTGGTAATCCGGTATTTCCGGGATGGTACGCCGATCCCGAGGGCGTAGTATTCAATAAGCAGTATTGGATATACCCCACCTACTCTGCGGCTTATGAGAAACAGGTATTTTTCGATGCCTTCTCCTCTCCTGACCTTGTCCATTGGACCAAGCATGCCCGTATCATGGACACGGCTGCAGTTAAGTGGGCGAAATATGCGATATGGGCGCCGGCTATCATAGAGAAAGATAAAAAGTACTATCTGTTTTTTGGGGCCAATGATATCCAAAATGATCAGCAAAATGGCGGTATAGGCGTAGCAGTAGCCAATAAGCCGCAAGGTCCGTTTAAAGATCTGTTGGGAAAACCATTGGTAGATAAATTCTATAATAAGGCTCAACCCATCGACCAGTTTGTATTCCAGGATAGCGACAAGCAATATTACCTGATCTATGGCGGATGGCAGCACTGTAATATTGCGAAGCTAAAAAACGACTTTACTGGCTTCATTCCCTATGAAGATGGCCAGACATTCCATGAGATTACACCTGAACATTATGTAGAAGGCCCTTGTATGTTCAAGAAAGATGGCAAATACTATTTCATGTGGTCGGAAGGTGGCTGGACAGGCCCCGACTACTGCGTTGCCTATGCCATTGGCGACAGTCCTGCAGGGCCTTTCAAACGCATCGGCAAGATACTGCAACAAGATCCTGCCATTGCCAATGGCGCAGGTCATCACTCAGTCATTCATCTACCTAAAGAAAATAAATGGTATATCATCTACCATAGAAGACCAGTGACAGAAACTGCGGCCAATTCCAGGGAAACCTGTATAGAAGAATTACAATTCGATGAAAACGGATTAATAAAGCCTGTTACCATCACAAAACAAGGCGTGCCTGCACATCGGATACAATAATATGAATCGGCCAGGATGCAATACCATAACAACGTTGTATCCTGGTACACTATACATTTTCTGTATTGCTCTCCAACCCGAGAAAAGATAGTTGGGTAATGGTATACTGATCAACCGTTCCTGCTGGGGTTCCCTTCTGCATACCATTCTTCTCCAATACTCTTCCAGAGGCTGTATTTTCCTGGTCGCAGGTAGCGAAGATCAGGTCCAGCTTTAGTACAGTAAACCCAAATTTCAGCATAGCCGCAATGGCTGCTGTAGCAATGCCTTGCCCCCAGAATGGCTCACCTACCCAGTAGGCCAGCTGCGCCACTGGTCGCACACTATCCAGGTGAAAGCTAATCTCTCCAATCATCTCTCCAGACTCTTTTAAAATAATCGCAAAAATATATCTGGACTTCGATTTAAAACCTTGCAGGATATAACTGAGTCTGAACACCGCATCCGGCTCCTGATAAGGATACGGAATATTGAGAATGTATCGGGAAACATTCCTGTTATTAGCATACTTCACTAATGCTGGAATATCGTCTGGGTCTAGTTTACGAAGGATTAATTGCGCCGTGAACAGTACTGGATATTGATTCATAATATATGCGTTAACATGGATCTCTTGAAATTAAGTTAATTTCGTTGTATGGCAATTATGCCTGCGTATCTCAACACCGTTGTTTTGAAAACTATTGATCAACAGGAAATCATAACTGCTTATTTTAATGCCTTCCGGCCATATCAGGATTTATCCGCTGAAACCCTTGCTGCGATGGAGAAGCTGGTACGCATTAAGGAAATTCCTGCCGGCATGCTATATCTTGCTGCTGGCGCCACACCTGTATTCGTATCTTACATTTTTAAAGGGCTTTTTTCGTACTATCTGACATTAGACAATGGAGATATAGTTATCAAGCGGTTTTTCCCCGAGCAAAGTTTTGTGGCATCTACCGCAGCCCTGGCGGCGGATCTGCCGAGCAAGTTCGCCATCCAGGCATTAGAAGACAGTATTGTGGTGGAAATCAATTTTAAAGAATTTAAACACCTGATGCATCAGCATACCGACCTTGCATTTTTCTGGATTAATTATTTAGAAAAAAGGTGGGTCATAGAAAAAGAAGTCAACGAGATCAATTATAAAGTATTACCTGCGAAGGTCCGCTACGAGGCCTTCTTAAAGAATTATCCGCAGGTTGCATCCCGCCTGCAGCTGCAGCATATTGCTGCCTTCCTGGGCATTACGCCTACACAGCTAAGTCGTATCCGCGCTGCTGAAAAGAAAAAATAATCATTTCACTCAACATATGTAAAGTAGCATACGCGGAATCCTGCGGAGCTTTGTCCGGATAAATTTTTCGGACATGGATAAGTTGAAAGGAGTAATACTGGTCACCTGTGGCGCGGCCAGCTATGGCGTACTCGCTACCTATGTAAAGGTCGCCGGTCAGCAAGGATTCAGCACGGCCGCCATTACCTTGGGGCAGTATTTAACAGGCGTTATTGCTTTATTTATTTTGGATTTCTTCCGCAAAACCAGGCTACCAGCGGGTAACAACCGCAATATAACTTTACGTTTAATCGCCGGCGGCACCACACTGGGGCTTACCAGTACCTTCTATTATCTATCGATACAATATCTGCCGGTATCGGTTACCATCATACTCCTGATGCAAACCATCTGGATGGGCATTCTGGTCGATTGCGTTCGTAATCGTACTGCCCCAGGCATACAACAACTTGCAGCCATTATCATCGTGCTTACAGGCACCCTCTTAGCCACTGGCATTATTGGTAACAGCATCAGCTGGAATATAACAGGTATCCTCTATGGCCTGCTGGCGGCGGTTTGTTATACTGGCGCCATGTATGCAGCCAATCATGTGGGTACGGAATATCCTATTTTTTATCGCTCAAAAATGCTGGTAACAGGAGGATTGATTGCCATTGCAATTTATTGGAACCAGCAACTGGTCACGGATTTTCAGTGGGCCGTTATACCTAAGTGGGGAGTATTACTTGCATTGTTTGGCACTATTTTACCTCCGGTACTTTTCAGCAAAGGGTTTCCTATTGTGGGTATGGGGCTAGGTAGTGTACTGGCAGCTATTGAGATTCCTGTATCTGCGGGGCTGGCACATTTTGTTTTAAAAGAAGCGATTACCTCACTTCAGATGATTGGATGTACACTGATTATTGCAGGAATAATTTTACAAAATTTAAGTTTTAGAAAGATGTTTAAAAAGTTAGCCGTTGCCGTGGTAATGCTAATGGTGGCAATGCAGGTAAAAGCAGCAGTAGTAGACACCTTGCAAGTCTACTCCCCTGTTATGAAAAAGAATATTACGACGCTGGTGGTAAGGCCTGAAGGCAAACAGGAAAACCCGCTTCCGGCGGTTTACGTTTTGCATGGTTATAGTGGTAATCCTGCCAGGACGTTGGCTTTGGACATACCAAGCCTGCCACGGCTAGCAGATGACTACCATATGGTATTTGTATTGCCGGATGGCGGTTTCGATAAATGGTACCTGAATAGTCCACTGCTGGTGGATGCGCAGTATGAAACCTTTTTGAGTAAAGAATTGCCGGCGTATATAGATAATCGTTATACTACCCGCACCGATAGGTTTGGCCGTGCCATTATGGGCTGGAGCATGGGCGGCTATGGTGCATTGCATACAGGGATGCATTACAGCCATATGTTTGGCGCCATTGGTAGTATTTGCGGAGCGGTGGAGATCCTGCCATTCATTCAGGATTTTGGCATCAACAAAATTATTGGGAATGATTCGACGGTATGGAAACAGTATGATGTACTGCAAAATGCAGGACTGCTGGCGTTTTCACAACAAGAGATTATTTTATCTTGTGGCACTGCTGATCCTTTTCTTCTCTATAACAGGGCGTTGGATGTTAAGCTGAATGAACTGCATATTGCGCATACCTATGTAGAGTCACCAGGAGCACATGATTTCAAGTACTGGTCGGAGGCGGCGCAATACGAGGTATTATTCCTGCATCAATATTTTGAGCAATACAAGGATGTGTTAAAGAAGTAGTTTGATGACTATGGATTTTTTTACATGCTTTGATTCGTATATACTCTTCCGTGATACCTGGGAAATTATGGACAAGGCAACCCGCCGTGAGCCCGGCGGGTCATCTTACCAGCACAAAATTTGTAGTATCGTATAGTCATTACTGTTGCTTCAGTACTACGTGTTTAATATTTTTCCTATCGTAGGTATACGTAATATGAATCAGGCCATCTTGTGTTTGAATGATGGCAGGATAGCTAAATTCTTCAGTGGTACCATCTTCCAGTGTCGCCACATCTTTCCAGTGTTCGCCATCAACGGAGCAGGCTACACGAAGTTTTGCGCGACCGTTGAACCAGTCTTTTCCTGGAACGTCGGGATTATAAACGATTAGCTGTAACCCATTTTTTAGCGTTACCGCATCCGTACCGGAGTTGGGATTGAGGAGAGCTGTTTTAGTGAGAGGCGACCAGGTGGCGCCGTTATCATCAGACCAGGACTGTGCTACATTTCCTTGCTTGCTTCTGCATAATACTTGCAGACGACTATCTTCATAAACCAATACGGATGGTTGGATGACATCTATGGACGAAGTGGTGTCAATTGGGATGAGCGTCCAGCGGCGGAACGACTCATCGGTTTTCTCGATGAATGCTTTCCAGTGGCCCGATGCCTCTTCAATGCTGGAAGGGCATAGCACTGTGCCATTCTTCAGCAGTATTGCTTTATTTTTAATGGGGCCGAGTATATTTTCTGGCAGGCGTTGTGCGGCGCTCCAGCTACGACCATTGTCTGTGGAGCGTTTCATCATCCCCCACCATTCCCGGGGGTTAGGGCCTACCTTATAAAATAGCACCAGCTCTCCTTTCCTGGTTTTGTAGAAAACAGGGTTCCAGCAAGGATAACGGAGTGTGTCGTGTTGTACACCATCGGCAACAGGGCCTGGTGTAATCTTTCCGGCGGCGTTGATTGCTCCCGCCCAGATGACTACATCTTTAGCACCTTCATATTTTCCACCAAAGCAGGCTACGAGTAGTTGTTTGTCTTTTGTTTCTATCAACGTAGAGGCGTGACAGTTATTAAAAGGTGGCTTGTCATACAACAGCTCTGAGCTAAGCGTAGTAAAGTTTTGAGCTGTGGCGGCACCAAAGCTGCAAGACAGTATTAACAATAACAAATTGCGGATCATCTACAAAAATTAAAATCTATTAAATAAGCAAACCGATTTCATCATCTCTCAAAAATAAAAATAAGGTCCGGTAAGTAAAAGGGAATATATAAAATGAAAACTGCCCGGAAAGCCATTGGCCCCGGGCAGTGCAAATATTTCGATTAGCTTACTTAATATCAGGAACAGCGAACAGGTATCCACCGAACAAGATCCAGGCCCAGAGCAGGGTCCAGATAACGTTAAAGATCTGTGCGCCGATAAATGCCAGTGCCGGACGACCACCTTCTACCTGTACCAGGTCTTTGAAGCGGGCTTCCAGTCCAATAGAAACGAAGGCTAACGCAAACCAAATTGTTTGGAGTGCTTTCAGGATATCTTTCACCTGACCGATAGTTTCTGCAGACACAGCAAAGGAAAATAACAGCGAAGTTGCGAGGAAGCCCAGTACGAATTTTGGAAATCTTTCCCAAACAATACCAAAGCCTGGTGTGCCAGTGGTACCAGCTACTTCAGCACCTTCTTTAGATGGGCGGTAACTCCACCAGATGGCGATGAAAAATGCGGCTACGCCTATCAAAACATTCTGGGAGAACTTAATGATCACCCCTGCTTTTACGGCGCTAGGTCCTACGATCTGCGCTGCTGCTGCAACGGAAGCTGTGGTATCCAGCGTACCGCCTAACCACGCACCACCAACGATTTCAGGAATATGAAATACTTTAATCAGCCATGGTTGCAATACCAGCATAGGAATAGCTACTATTAGCACCAGGGTAGTTACATAAGAGAGTTTTTTCTTGTCGCCCTGGATAGCGCCGCTGGCTACGATAGCAGCAGCTACGCCGCAGATAGAAACTGCTGAGGCGAGGATCACGCCAAATTCATCGTCTACCTTGAGTTTACGGCTTAGCCATAACGCGAAAAACCATACGGCTGCTACTACCAGTATCGCCTGTATGATGCCTGGCAATCCAGCTTTGATGATATCGGTAAACAAGATGCTGCTTCCGAGTATTACCAATCCTGTTTTGATGAAGAATTCAGAACGGGCTGCCTTTTTGATCCAGGCGGGTGTAGCGTTGGCATTGCCAAGGATGAGGCCCAGTACCAATGCGAAGATGACGTATTCTAATCCGTAATAGGATAATGTTTTATTTCCTGAGATGATGAGAGAAGTTACCGCCAGGATATAGATTACACCGAAACCAGGGAGGTATAAACGCATATCATCTCCCATAGACTTTACTGCGATAGCAGAGAGTAAGAAGAAGCAGCCGCCAATAAGTAGTATGAGCAATAGGTTGGCAGGATTCAATACTTTTGTGAGTAGCTCTTCTCCTGAGCTCCAGCCATAGACAGGCACCTGCAATTTAAAATCTGGTACAGTTAAAGCAAAGGCTAGTATCAATGATACAATGAAACCGCCGGTGATAACGGCCCACCAGTCTTCGGTCAGTTTTTCCAATATGGACTTTGGTTGTGGAATTGTGAGTTCTTGTTGGCTCATGGATAATCGCTTATTTAATATTTAAAAGACACTATGTAAATCAGACAATGTGGAGGTCCTTGAGTACCTGGCGGGCGGCGTTGTAGCCGCACATGCCGTGAACGCCGCCTCCTGGCGGTGTAGAAGCAGAGCATAGGTAGATGCTGGCTGCTGCAGTACGATAAGGTGTGAGGCTCGTAACCGGTCTGGTAAACAGTTGCCGGATATCAATAGCCCCTCCGTTGATGTCTCCTCCTATATAGTTTGGGTTATAGCTTTGCATGGCCGCAGGGCCCATGGTATGGCGCGCGATAATTCTTTTTTTGAATCCCGGTGCAAAACGTTCTACCTGGTTTTCGATGAGCGCTGTCATATCCGCAGTGGAACCATTCGGAACATGACAGTAAGCCCAAACCGTATGATACCCTTCAGGAGCGCGGGTATCATCAAACACACTCTGTTGCGCTAACAGTACAAAAGGTTTTTGAGCAGTTTTCCCCTGCCAGCATAAAGCCTCGCTGGCGGCTACTTCTTCAAAGGTATTTCCAAGATGTACTGTGCCTGCCTTTCTGCATTTTTCATTTTCAAAAGGTACGGGGCCTTCCAGTGCCCAGTCTACTTTAAAAACGCCCGGCCCATAACGGTAACGCCTCAACTGAGTGGCGTACCTGGCAGGAAATCGTGTTCCTGCAATCGCTAGCAACTGTTTGGGCCCGGTGTCGAAAAGCACAACACGCGCGGGAGGCAGGCTATCTATATTATTCACTGTTATGCCTGTCTCTATCTCGCCGCCTAAGCTAATAAAATAAGCTGATAATGCATTACTTATTTGATGAGAGCCATTTTTTGCGAGGGGCCAGCCGGCAATATGTCCGGCGGCGCCCAGCACGATGCCTATCGCCGCGCTGCTCATAGCTGTTAGTGGCAGCATAGAATGCGCTGCCATACCTGCCCAGAGGCCACGAGCCTCGCGGGTCTTAAAACGTCTGGCAATACTTGCTGCCGACTGCATGGCTGATAATCCGAACTTCGCCATCTTTATGGGATGACCAGGAAAGTTAAGCGGAGAAAGGATATCATTGGCAAGCAATGGCCAATCCTTTACTAAGGGCTGTACCAGTTTTTTATAAGCCATGGCATCTATCCCGAGACCAATAGCTGTGGCATCCAGACTGGGAAGCAATACCGCAGCGCTGCCGTCATCGAAGGGATGCGCTGCCGCCACTTCCGGATAAATCAGTTCCAGCCCGTATTGCTCCAGCGGCAAAGATTTAAAGAATGGCGACATCACCGCCATCGGATGAATAGCGGAACATACATCATGAAGAAACCCCGGTAAGGTAAGCTCCTCCGTTCGGGTGCCACCGCCGATAGTATCTTTCGCCTCCAGCACCAATACTTTCAGGCCGTGCTGCTGCAAAGTAATAGCGGCAGCCAGGCCGTTAGGACCCGCTCCTACTATCACTGCATCATATGCGTAAGCTGTTTTGTTCATCTGAATTTCTCTGGTTTAAACAATACTTTTCCATCACTTTGGATTAACCACGAAGTAACCGGGTTAACGTGATAACCGCCCATATCCTTGCCACGAGCAGCTATTAGCTCACGCAGAAAGGGTTGTACATAACCGGTATCGTCTATAGCGCGACTAAGAATTTCTGTGTTATGTCCATCCCATCTCCAGCCATAACGAAAATAGGTATGTGCTTTGTCGAGTACAGGCTCCTGCAAAGTGGCGGGCTGCCAATGTTTTCCGGCGTCTGTACTTATTTCTACGCGTACAATTTTTCCGCGGCCACTCCAGGCGATGCCTCTGATCTCTATCCAGCCTCTCTCTACTTGCTGCGGATAAGAGGGAGAAGTAATGATGGAGCGGGCATCCATATCGAAACTAAACTGCCTTATTTTGCCACCTTTGATCGTTTCGGTATACTTAGAGGTTTCTTCACGGGTCATGAAAGGCTTATCGGTCAGCTCTATACGTCGTATCCACTTTACGTTGGTATTGCCTTCCCATCCAGGTAGAAAAAGACGTGCAGGGTAGCCTTGTTCCGGCCTGATGGCTTCTCCGTTCTGCCCATAGGCAATCATGGCATCATTCCAGCCTTTGCCTACAGGAATGCTACGCGTCATCACGGCGGCGTCGGAGCCCTCCGCCAGGAACCAGGTAGCCTTCGGACTTACACCCACCTCCCTGAATAAGGTGCTGAGCATTACGCCTGTCCATTCGCTTTGACTGGTGAGCCCACAGATTTCCTGTGGCGTCATTGTTTCTTTTCCTGTTCTGAAGTTACCACTACATTCAATAAAAGCAATGCGTGATAACGCCGGAAACCGCTTCAGGTCTCGTAACGTGAAGATCATTGGCCTTTCAACCATGCCATGGACCAGTAGTTCATACTTATCAGGATCGATTAAAGGCACGCCGTTATGACTTCTTTCGAAATGAAGGTCAGCGGGCGTAATCATGCTATAAAAATCCTGCAGTGGCGAACGCGCTGAGATGTCAGACGCTTTCTTTTGTGGTTTTTCATAGGGAGATCTTGTTCCGAGTTTTCCTACTGGCGTTCCTGGTATTTTGGTAGGATCTGACGTTGTGACATCATTTGTCTGGCGTGCTACCGCACCGGGAATAATGGCACCCAGTGCGGTAACAGCGGCAGCTCTCAATAATGTTCTTCTTGGTAATTTATTTTTCTCCATCTCTAACCAAACCTATTTTTAACGTACTTCATGTCCTCCTTTACGGTCATCATCTACAAAAAATTTCTTTGCCGGCATTTCAATTGCTGGCAGCGTTTGTGCATTAACGATAGTGACGCTGTCAATTATTCTATTACTACACAACAGAAAAGCAGTTAGGTGATATACTTCTTCATTGCTCAATGATCCTGGCGCATTGAAAGGCATGGCCCTTCTGATATAATCAAAAAGTGTGGTGGCATATGGCCAATAGTTGCCAATGGCTTTTACATGGGCAGTATCTCCGAATGGAGCCACCAGTCTGTTTTCGGCCACCTCCGTACCTGTAGGGCCATGGCAAGGCGCACATTTAGCAATAAAGATTACCCTGCCAGCCGTAGCATTTCCGGCGCCAGCAGGTAACCCTTTACCATCGATCGCGATAGCAATATTTTCGGAATCGATTTCGTGCTGAGTGGCTGGGCGGCCGAACCCATACCGCTCCGGCTTTTCCGGGGCAGTATGGCATGCAGCAATATTTAGGCAAGCAATGATTAAAAAGCGTTTACTCATCTACGTTAGTATTTCCCTGCTTTCAGTCCTGGTTCGGTCAAAGCATAATGCCTGTCTACACGCTCCAGTACTACGTATATATCGTTCTTTTCTTCATCCTTGCCCGTGAGAATAATTTTACTACCATCCGTTGTCTGGTAGCTCACCACGAAACGTTTACGTTTCTCTTTTTTAGGCGTGGCAGCATAATCCCTGGCACGGCGGGTACTCAGCGCACGTGGATCTATTTTAAGAGACTCATCACCGATATTTTTTCTGGCATTGTCAGGTATCCAGCTTTGTTGCTGTGCATTTTCGGTGACAGTATCTTTGGAAGGTAAGCCAGTACCGAGATTGAAGTCGGTGCCACCATCTCCCCCCACACCTGCCGTTCTATTTCTTCTATCAGGTATATCCTTGTATTTATCTTCCAGATAAAGGGTATGGTTTACTTCATCAGCATAATAGTGGAAAGCTCTTTGTCCACCAGCAACGCCTGTAATTTCAAAGGTCCGGTTTACATCGCGTTGCGGATCACCGCCACCATTGCTGAGATCCAGCTTATGTGGTTTGTTGACCCTGAATGTAAAAGTAGACCAGTCTTCAAAAGTAGCCTCCTGCCAGCGGGTAGTATCCAGCGGATTGTAAGGCAGTACCTGGCCATTTATACGAAACTCGGTCACGTTATAGTTGCCACGTAATTCTTTTATACCCGCCACAGAAGGCTGTTTATAAGGGTCATACAGGAAGTTCACTAATTGCAGATAAAATAATACGAACAGAAACAGGAAGATGGTAAATGATTTCAGTGTGATCCTGGCAATGGTCGCAGCACGGGACAGACTCGGATAAAAATGATGCGGCGTTATTGAGCGCTCCAGTATCAATAGTCTGAAGATATTTGGCACATCTTCTATTAACAGGAATGCCGCCAGTAGTACGAAATAACTGCTATATACATGTACGCCGCCATCATAGGCAAAGTTGACATACACAATATCTCCAAGGGCTGCGAATAACAGTATCGCACCTACGGTGGTCGTCTTCCTAAAAAATAATAATGTACCCGCAGCTACTTCTACTACGCCGGCAAATACCTGGTACCAGGGCACAATGCCTATGGAGAGCCAATAAATCTTTTGTGCCGTAAAATCTCCAAAGTTGGTATTGAGCAAGCCCAGTGAAGGGTAAGGCATTTGCAATGGCAATAATTTGGTAAAGCCAAAGCCGATGATGCCGATCCCAGCTCTATACCTAACGACTACACGTAGCCAGTAGTATAAGGTGGTATATTCCTGTCTGGGTGATTTTCGTATATACGCTACCGATGTCCATAATAATCCTGCAGCAGTAGCCACCAATGCGGTAATGATCCAGTTGGCGTAGCCTAAGAGCGGACTACCAAAAATAGTATTACCGAAGAAGTTGATACCAGAACCAAACCTGGCGATATCATAGAGATCGCGGTAGTTGAGATGCAACCAGTTTAATCCAGCCAGCTGCGTATACCACTCTGGTGTATTAGGGATGGAGATGGCAATAAAGAAAACAAAAGCAATCCTGAACAGCAGCCGTTGATAGAGCTTCCATGGCGCTGCTGCAGTTGGTAACGGAGGAAGCTTAGCAGTGTCGGTTTCCTGCGATTGCACAAAGCTTGTTGTTGAATCAGCCATAAGGCAATTATTTATAAGTTAGAGTTTCAATTTCTTTACACGACCACCGGCAGCCTCTTTGAGCAGATATTTCTTCGGCAGTTGATCTAATACAACATATATGGAATCACCAGCAGCCGTGCGACCAGAGAGCCCCAGTTGGTGTTCTCCTGTCCTTACCAATCGCAAGGCAAAGCTGTCAGCTGGATAGTGAGGATTTTTGTTAGTCAGGTAAAGACGATCGTGTAGCGTATCAGCGATGTAGCTATAATAGCGTCTGCCATTAGTACCTTCAGATTCGTAGGTGCGTACTTCATCTGCTTTAGGTACACGATGCTGGTTATTTTCATCAATTTTTACAGGAAGATTTGTGCGAACACTCAGCGTATTCCATTCCTCAAAAACCACGTCCCGCCAACGAATGGAGTCGGCAGGAGCATAAGCCAGTGTGTCATTATTAAATATAAATGTGCGCACATTGTAGATGCCAGCTAATCCCTGTAAACCCTTTGTTGCGGGATATTGATATGGATCATTCCTGGCGCCGTTACTTGTTTTCACGCCATACACGACAATAAACAGCAGAATAAAAAGTCCTTTCAATCCTAATCGGACATTTCTCCAACCTCCTGTAAACACTGGCTGGTAGGAACCAGCAGCGGTTGGCAACTGCAACACCAGTAACCTGAAAATGCGTAATGCATCATAACTAAAAATCAATAGCGCCAAAGTAATGAGATACAAGCTGTACACAGTATCACCGCCATCATAGGCGATATTGGAGACAAATACATTTCCACAGAAAATCAGGAAGAGGAATGCCGCGATGCTGGCTGTTCTTCTATACAATAATAACAATGCCAGCAGGATCTCAACTAATCCAAGAAATGATTCGTATCCAGGCACGATGCCGAGACTCAGCGAGAAGAGCTTCCAGCGGTTAAAGTCGCCATAGGCAGTGTTTAAATTACTTAAAGAAGGATATGGCGACTGCAGAGGGAAGAACTTAATATAGCCATAGGCTAACACAGCGAGGGCAAGCCTGTAGCGCGCAAATACACGCAGCCAATACCAAAGTTGGTGATAGCTTTCTGTACGGTTATTATCGATGTATGTCCAGATGGCAGCTCCCACTAACGACAGCAGCAGCAGGATACCCCAGTCCGAAAAAGTTGCCGGTGAAGGTTCTATATGCGTTGAGTAATGCGCGAGGTTAAAGAAATCCTGATATTGAATATTACTCCAATCAAGTTTAAATAATGTTTGATAGAAATTACCATCCAGGGGAATTATCTGTAACAAAAAATATACAAACACCACTCTGAACAGCAGCTTCTCAAAATGTTTCCAGCTGCGGGTTTCAGCGGAGAGAGAAAAAGAATTCATATTGCTGGATTTTTGATGATCATTGCGGATTTTGGGTGAGCTTACCATTGGACAACACAATTTCTTGAGCTGGTATTGGGAAGAGATATTTTTTAGGATCGGCGACACCCAGTACAATACCTGCGCGGTTAGTGCGTACCAGATCAAACCATCGATGTGGTTCTAACGCAAACTCTATCCTTCGCTCATTTTCAATGGCGAGCAAAATATCCGCCTGCGTAGTTGCAGTTGTTGGTGGCAGCCCCGCTCTATCACGCACTGCATTCAGCGGCACTATTGCTTCTGTGAGTTTATTCTGGTTCGCCAGCGCTTCTGCATAGATAAGGTATACCTCTGCAATACGGATGATGTATGCCGGATCTGTAGCGGGGCTTCTGTAATATAGATTGCCATACCAGAGGCCAGCAGAAGTTTTAGCTACCAGTACATTTCTATTGCCACCAACAGCCGGATCATTTACCAATGCTACGAAAGCATCATTAGGCGCCCATTGGCGTGTACCTCCGTTTGCTGGTGGCTGCCAGTAGTTACGGTGACCGTTAGTATACGTGGCACTGAAAGACAGCTCAAACACGGACTCTTTTGTAGCTATGGCACTGGCAGGCGAAAAGAAGGAAGAGAAAGGCTTTAACAGCTGATAGAAATTTTTATCTGCCAGGACCTTTGATGCATAGGCCGCTGCATTGTCCCACTGGCTGCGATAAAGGTAGTATCTGGCTTTGAGCGCCCATACTGTTTCGAGGTTAGCTCTCACAGGATTGGCTACAGCAGGGAGTTGCAGCAGTTGTTCAGCAGCGTTAAGGTCTGTAAGTGCCTGATCATATACGGCAGACTGCGGGCTCTGTTCAACGTTTACTTTATCCGTCACTGCCAGTGTAGGCGTAAGCGTTATCTGTACATTCCCCCAGGTTCTGGCCAGGTCGAAATAGCTGAGCGCACGGATAAACAGGGCCTCTCCTATGATCTGATTCCTGTCTGCAGTGGAGAAAGTAGCATCTGTTACCAGCGGCACTTTTGTGATCACATGATTAGCACTATTGATAGTGGCGTATATTCCAGCCCATACACTGGCGAGGTTGCCGTTATCAGCAGCAATCTGGTGAGTGATAAATTGCTGTATGACAGACTGGGAGCCTGTCCATTGAATATTATCACCAGGAAGATAGCCAAAAGTCTGAAAGAGGCTACCATAGTAGTTATCCGCTGCCAGCTTTCGATAGGTACCGCGTAAAGCTGTCTGGGCGGAGGTTTTGTCAACGATGGTAAGTTCGTCAGAAACAGCATCCTTAGGCTTTACTTCCAGGAATTTATTGCAGGACATCATCCACGTAGATGTCGCGAAGAGTATACTATATAGAAGAATTCGTTTCATAGTTATGCAGTTGAATTATAGTGTGAGATTAACACCAGCCTGTACACTGCGCGGCTGTGGCGGAGTTCCGAGGTCCAGGCCTTGAATGGTTTGAATAGAAGTAACATTAGCTTCAGGGTCTGGGCCGGTATATTTGGTGAGTAACCAGAGGTTACTACCGATCACGTATACACGTAGTTGATGTATACGAAGGCGCTGGCTGACCGATTTTGGAACGGTGTAGCTTAACGTTACTGTTTTCAATCGCAGGAAGGAGCCATCTTCCAGGAAGCGGCTGTTCTGATCCACCGTATAATTGAGGCCATATGATGTGAGACGAGGTACGTTAGTAACATCGCCTGGTTTCTGCCAGCGATTAAGCTGGTCCGCAAAGAGTACGCGGTTGGCATCACGGGTACCGCCGCCTTCACCAAAGAATTTATTCAGGTTATATACGTTGTTGCCATACTGATATGAGAACAACACACTCAGGTCAAATCCTTTATAGGAGAAGGTGTTACTGATACCACCAAAAAATTTAGGCATGGCATTGCCCATTACTTGTCTGGCAGATACCGGCAGTTTACCATTTTGTTCACCAGCAAAAATCACGTCACCAGTTTTACTATCTACCCCTAATTGTTTATATAACCAGAAAGAGTACATCGGCGCGCCTTGCTGCATGATAACCCAATCTCGGTTATACTGATATATTGGGGTGGGTAATTTTTCGATCCTGTTTTTATTACCAGAGATGCTGAAATTGGTATTCCAGGTAAAGTTTTTATTGGAGATATTGACGGAATTAATACCTACTTCATATCCTTTATTACTGATTTCGCCAGCATTGCTATTGAAGGAACTGAAGCCAGTGGAGCCTTGTACGGGCAAGCGAAGTAATACGTTGGTCGTGTATTTATAATAGAGATCTGCGGTAAGGGTGATACGACCATTGAAGAGGCCGAGATCTATACCAGCGTTGGACTGGCTGGTCTTTTCCCATTGGAGGTTTTGGTTAGACAGTTGTTGCGGTGCTGTTCCTGGCTGATCGCCGGTACTACCATCGGGGTATCCCCAACCACCGCTCCAGAGGCCTTGGGAGGCGAAGTTATCGATGCCTGCCTGATTACCGGTAACGCCGTAGCTAGCCCGGATTTTAAGGTCGCTGATGCGTGAATCATCTTTCAGGAACTTCTCTTCTTTGATACGCCAGGAGGCTCCTACTGCCGGGAAGTAGCCCCAGCGCCTATCCTGTCCGAACTTGGAAGAGCCATCTGCTCGGATGCTGGCTTCGAGATAATATTTACTAGCATAGTTGTAATCGATGCGGGAAAAGAAAGAGGACAGGTTTACTTTAGTCCATGTTTGCCCTGAAGTTCGTATAGCCGCCGACGATATATCCTTATAGGAATTGCTGGCGAAGCCAGTACCTTGGGCGGAAGTAACAGCGATGGTATTACTTTGAATGGTATTACCTACAAGTATTCCGAGGAAATGCCCGGTGGCTATCTGTTTGCGATAGGACAACGTCTGTTCATTTATCCATGCTGTGTTCTGCGTGATGGCAGAAGTAGCCAAACCATTGGTGGGCGCCGATCCTAGCTGGGTAAGATTATTCCAGTATTCAGATTCGTTGTAGTTATTATAATCCAGGCTGAATGTTGTATGAAACTTTAGGTCGGGCAAGATGTTGGCATCTGCATAAATATTACCGATATAACGCAAGCTGGTGGTGTTTACATCATAATTGTTGATGAGTACTTGTACGTTATCAAAACCGGCCCAGCGGGCGGGTGTGCCGTCTGCATTTACTTCTGGCAGATAGGTTGGCGTATGTAGGGCAGCCTGCAAAAGTCCGCCCTGTGGACCGTCTCCGGAGCGTCCCTCGTTGCGGTAACTCCTGGAGAAGCTGTTGCTGGTACCGACGGTGATACGATCGTTTAGGCGTTGGTCCAGGTTGAGTTTAAAGCTGACTCTATCAAACCACATGGGCTGTAATATAGACTCCTGGCGGGAATAGCCACCACCCATATAATATTTCGTTTCTTTATTACCACCGGAAATGGAGAGATTGTAATTCTGTAAACTGGCATGTCGGAATACTTCCCCAAGGCGGTCGTAGGTTTGTTGTTCTTCCGGGAGTCCACGCGGGGCAGGACTTGCAGTAGGATTATCTGTTTTTGCGCGGAAGGGTAGATTACTATATTTAGCGATACCAGCAGCGTCGCCAGCGGCTTTAGCGTCGGCGAGGGAGTTACGATAAAACTCATTGATCAATGCAGCGTGTTGCGGCCCGGTAGTGAGATCCCAGAGTTTAGGCGCCCAGGCGGTTCCTCCGGAAACATCTACGTTAAGCTTTGGCTTTGTGTTATAGGTACCATGTTTTGTGGTGATGATGATTACGCCGTTTGCGCCGCGGGAACCGTAGATGGCAGTGGCACTGGCATCTTTGAGTACTTCTATATTTTCGATATCCGCAGGATTGAGATCTGCGAGAACTGAAGTGCTTCGCCCACCAGTGTTTACCGATTGCAGGCTGGTGTTATTGATAAACACGCCATCAACGATATACAGCGGGTTGTTGTCAGCATTGATGGAAGTGGTACCACGTACTCTTACGAAAACGGCGTCGCCAGGAACGCCGGTATTGGAATTAATCTGTACGCCGGCGGCACGTCCCTGTAGTTGCGCATCGAAGCTGGCTACAGGAACGTTGGTCACTTCGGAGCCTTTCACTGAAGAAATAGCACTGGTGAGATCACGTCTTTTCTGAGTACCGTATCCTACTACCACTACATCATTCAGTTGCTGTGAAAGCTCAGAGAGTGGGATATTGCCGGCGTTGGCTTTGTCCACATAAATTTCTTTCAGTTGATAACCAAGGGAGGAGATAATATATATCACGGGAACTTTCTGTCCTGTTCTAAAGAAGAAGTCGCCCTGTTGGTTGGTTTGCACTTCATGGGTAGTTCCTTTAATGTGCACAGTAGCGCCTTCCAGCGGTTGAGAAGTTTTCGCGTCTATCACTTTTCCTGAGAGGGAAATGTTGTGTTGAATGATGCCTTCCTGATTTGTTTTTGTTTGATTTTGTGGCTGCTGTCCTATGGAGATGTAGGGCAATAGCAGTCCTAAACTGCATGCAATAGCAATTTTCATTATCTTTACTTTGGTATTAAAAAATAAGGCCGGTGCAGGTATTACGATACCGCACTGTAAAATGTCCGACAGCCTTTTTTGCCAGCCGGAACTGCGCCAACAGTTCCGGCTTTTTTATTTGTGATTAGTGTTGGTTCAACATCGGAAGTCTGTCAGCAGACAGTTGAGATGTGAGTTGGAATAATTTTTTATCATGGTAATTCTGGTTGTTCGCATGTTAGGGGCCAGCATGGAGGATGAAAATGACAAGGGCCTACCCTTTTCGCAAGAAAGCCTGCCGGTACAATAATACAATATTTTTCATAAAGTCTACAATTTTAGTGGACTAATTAATTAAAACGGTATTAAGCAGAGGACGATAATTGTGCTAACGGTAAAGGCTATATGTTAACAGTCAGGGAGATAGCGTTGCAGGCAGGTGCTGGTGGTCGGGTTGGGTTAAGATAGAAATAACATAGTAGCGTATGGAAGTTTATGGTTATCCGATGTATTCCTTTTACGTCGCGAGGCTTGGGCATGATTTCAACCGGGATGTGAGAAGATAACCATGATACTTAATTCGTATGTCATCAGCGTGATGCTGCTGCCATTACTGTTTACCTTTTGTGGAGTCTTTGATCACGGAGATTTTATAGTCATCATCTGAGATTCCTTTTACGCCGCGAGGTTTGGGAGGAGCTGGTTTTGTTTGTACGGGTGGATTTTCCGGTACATGTTGTTGTGCAGGTTTTGTTGGAACACTGTCTGGGATAAATATCGGCATTACGCGTAGTGGTCCAGATTCGAATGCAGGCGGCGGTATTATGGAATCCTTCACGACGATGGTGTCGGGTATTGGTATACGGGAAGGCTTCTGTTGGGGTTTTACCGGAATGATTTGCATAGTATCCATTTCCTGTATGGAATCGGGCGGTGGAGGTATTACAGGAGGATTGATTTGTTGGGTGCTATCTGTTGGTTTTATTGGTTGAGATGATATATTTGAATGAGAATAGAAGAACCATACTGCAATGGCGATGGCGATAATAGCTCCCAATCCGTACCAATTCCAGGGGTTTGGTTTCGGTTGGGACGCAGGCATTGATTCCGGAGTAGACTCAGGGGCAGCCTCGGAAGGAGACTGCGGAGTGGACTCAGGATCAGTATCAGGAGCATCGGCCACAGCATCTAATTGGGCTGCAATACTAGCCCATATGCTGTCCTCCATATTAGGGACAGGCACTTGATCCAGTTTGGCGGCCAATAATTTTTCGTATGGTGTGGTACTATTCACGTTGTTTTATGTCGATATTAATTTTCGTTGATTAAAAAACTTTTGTTTCAGTCTTGCGCCATCTAATTGTGTTTCTGCTTCTATTCAATTGGGTGGCTATTCAGTTTAATATTAATTGGTACTTTCCTTCTTTTCTGATTCAACTGTAGTTCCAGGTTTTACAACTCAACCGGGTGGTTTTCTTTCTGTTCTGACCGGCATTAGTTTTTGTTGTAGTATTTTCCTGGCTTCACTGAGGTGCCATTTACTGGTACCTTCGCTGATATTCAATTGGGCGGCTATTTCTTTATGTGTATGCCCATCGATGGCAAATAGTACAAAGACGGCGTGGGTGGCGGGTGGCAGTTGCCGGACCAGGTGTAAAATTGCAGCGGCATCGGTTTTCTCTATGACATCGTTACTGATGGCGGGTTCTTCAACTGTTTCCAGTTCCAGGCTAACGAATTTGCTGCGTTGTTTAATGTGGTCCAGGGCTTCATTAATCACGATTCTTTTCAACCATCCATGCACGTTACCTTTCGATTCATCGAAGGTGTTGATACTACGGAACATTTTAACAAAGGCATGGGCCAGGATATCAGCTGCTTCGTGTTCGTCGACGGCGTATCTCATGGCGATGGCCATGGCGAATCCGTACAACTGACGATACAGCTGCTCTTGTGCCTTCCTATTGTTTTTACGGCATTCAACAATAATATTGTATAACTCCTGTTCCAGTACCTCTGAATAGTTAATAGCGGTTAATAGCTAAATTAATACTATGCGGCAACGTAAATCATCCATGATGAATGTGCGTTGCGGTTCTAGTAGTTATGCAATAGCCGGGGGGGTAATTTCCCCGACATTGCGAGAATTATTTTTAATAATTAACTTATGTTATTAGACTTGTAAAGTCTGCTTAGCTAAGCCTTTGGCTAAGCTTCATTTGGCAGGTTATTCCCTCTGTTCAGGGTTATCACTACCATTTTGCATCCTTTACTTTTCTGGCAAAAATGGCGGTACCGATGGCGCTGATATTTAATCTTTCGCTGGCATCGAGTTCTTTGTAGAACCAGATATTTCTGTCTATCAGATCTATAATGGCCACTACCCCATCTTTGGTACTGAGTTCATATCCTGAAAAAAGTTTAAATGGCAATTTACCTTCTTTACCGTTGGAAAGGGCTGTTTTCTTAATGCTAAGTGGTTTCAGATAAATAGTATCGGAACCATCTGTGGCGATGCCACTATCTTCCTGACGGGCATATGCAAATGGGTTATTATCGTGCTGGGCTTCGCGGTCGTATATATTAGACAGCAATAGTTCCCAGTGGTTAATGCCATTCTCATTTTCCGGCGTGATGATGGCGGAAAATACATAGGAATGGTACTGGAGCATTTCGAAGCCATTGAGGATATCCCGAGGCTTGGTAGCCTCATATTCCACTTTGCGGTTTAATTCTCTTTCATGCGCAAATACATTGAGAACGGAATGCCCATCAGAGATACTATACCTGAATTTAGCCTTTTCCTGTTGCATGGTTTCGGAGACCTGTACACCGACCTGGTTCAGGAAGAGGTTTTCCAGGAAAAAGTTCCTGGTGCGGCCCCGTGCTGGGGAGCTGATATGGATGCCTCTTTTAATTTTGGAGGTAGTGATCCCGGATACCTGCATTTTATTCCCCCTTGCACCATTTACATGTTCCATGGTGGCTTGTTCTTTAAAGGCAGCGGGTATCGCCAGTTTCATGGACGTCCCACAACTCACCAGACTGGCAGCTCCAGTCATCAGCCCTGCTACAGTAGCGTTCTTAATTAACCTCAACATTTAGCGGTTCACTTTAATTGTCTCTTAAAATCCTCACCGGTATAATATATATGCAACCTTTCAATTTCTCCTTTGCGGAGGTAAATATAGTTATCGCTGCAAACAATCCATATACCCGGCATAGGTTGTCTATTAACCAATACCCTAATTTTTTCCCAAAGGTTGGGTCAACAGAAAAAAATATTTTTTTTCTCTTTTCCCCAACCATCTCCTACCTATCAGGGGTACTACTATCAAACACATGTTTTATCCATCAAACGAAAAGTATGAAAACAGCTAGTATTAAATGGGCATTTGTAGCCTTGGCATCCGGAATCATGTTCTCTTGTCAGAAAGACAAAAGTGAATCAACTACACCTTCCTGTGAAGTTAGTATGAACGGCCTGGCCGGCAGTTACCGCCTGACCGCATTGGAATATAAATCAGCCACCAATGCCAGCCCGGTAGACTTCCTGGCTTCCATGGATGCCTGTGAAAAAGATGACATCCTGACCCTGAATAGCAATGGCTCCTATAAATATGACGATATGGGAACCGTGTGCAGTCCTTCCGGCACGGAACAAGGTACCTGGACAGTGAGCGGCAAAACCCTTACCAGTGATGGTATCCTGTCTGGTACTGTAGCCAGTTATGATTGTAAAACGCTAGTCTACTACGTAGAAAATGCGCTTACTAAAGGAGACAGATTCACCTACACGCTGGTGAAAAAATAAAAAAGGGAACAGGATAATTACCTCATACCCGATAAATAAAAGTAATAAAGGCTGTGACGCTAAGGTCCAGGACCTGGGGCCAGGGGGTTTTGCTCTACGCCTCTGGTTCCCAGCAATCCTGAAGTTCCAAAACTAAATAAGGATTCCATAATTTCTTCAGTGTATCTCTAGTAGTTAAAAAAGGCTGACCAGTTCCCTGGTCAGCCAAAATTGAAACTCCCATTATTGCTTGTTGGAGTGGTATAATGCTGCTTATACCTGCAAACAAGGGCATCATAGTTATTAAATAGATGATGCCCACTTGCGGGTCTACAGCTAAAGAAACGGTGATACCATAGCTATTCAATAGTCTTTCATAATATTTCAAATACGAACAAATTGCATAACGTATAGTATTAAAAATGCACTGCGAAGGAATTGCTTAAATCTATTGCTTGATCAGCTGTACACTCTGTGGCTGTTTATTGACAACCAAACGTACTACATAACTACCCGCAGTTAATGCTGCAGAAGGTAACGATACCTGGTAGTTGCCAGCTGGCAGCGATTTATTTTGCACCAGCTTTAGTAACACGCCAGTATTGCTATATAAACCTATCCACACCATACCGTCTTTAGGGTTGGTATACTTCAAAGTAGCATCGCCGATAGCCGGATTAGGATAAATTGTCGCTGTAGCAGCATTAAGATTATGTGTCTGACCATATGCATTAGCGTATTCACCACTTGCTGTCATAGCATCACTGCTTATGGCTGCAAGAGAGCTGGCAGTGCAGGATCCAGCGTCGGGTGAGGTTCCGCCTACCTGCATCCAGTCTATGATCGCGAATTCTTTAGCTTCGGTAGTTTCAAGACGGATAATATTGTTACCAGCAGCCAAACTAACATTTACCAACGCAGTGGTATTCCAGGCGCTCCAGCTGCTGGTTACAGGAAACTGTACATTGCTGACCACCGTGCTGCCATTCACCAATACCCTGGCAGTGGTAGAAACAGTACTGCCACCATTGGCATAGCGCCACTGTAAAGTATATGTACCAGCAGCAGGCACACTAACGGCATAGTTTACGCCTTTGGATGCGGAGTTAGACAGGTTGATATAATAGCCGCCGTAAGCACCGGTATAGGTGTTCTGCCGACTTCCGTCTGCACTACAATAACCACCACTAGCCGTGGCCGCATCATCGATCAGTAATGTATTTCCTGTAGAAGTGCTACTGAAAGCAGCTGTCACACTTTGGTTGCTATTCATTGTAACCGTTGTACTTGTAGATGATCCACTGGCACCACCGCTCCAGCCAGAAAAGCTATAACCACTCGCGGGAACTGCGGTCAAGGTCACTACTGTACCTGCAGTGTAAGACGTTGCGTTAGGACTACGTGTTATACTTCCGCCTGCCGATGGTGAGGGAGTAGTGGTTAATGTATAAGTGTTAGTGCCACTTGAAGTAAAGTTGGCAACCAGCGATTTATTAGCATCCATCGTGATGGTAACTGCCGCAGTGGTGGCCGTACTGCTACCACTCCAACCATTAAAGGTAAAGCCAGAAGCGGCAGTAGCTGTAACTGTAACCTGCGTACCAGCAGTATAAGACCCGCCGGAAGGAGAAATACTAATAGTGCCAGCACTTGTAGGTGTAACACTTGTACTCAGACTATAAGTAGTGGCAGTTGTTCCGGAATATTCCCTGGCGCCCAAATCAGGAGCAGCGCCATTAAAGGTGATGCCAGTGGTGGTTACGCCGGCATCGATCATATCGCTTCCTGCTGCCAGAGCCAGGAAATTGCCCAGCTGCGGAGTTCCGTCAGCACTGCGTGTAACATTTGGCGTTAGTGTTACAAAGTCTGCACTACTAATAACCAGGGTTCCACTATTAGTGCTTACATTATTTTTCCACCATACATTGGTATTACCCACATCAGTGCCATTGCTTTTGTCGCTGGCACCAGCGCTGAGGGAAATATTATTCTTAAACGTAGCTGTACTACCTGTGCGGAAATTAAAATTGGACTCAGCATTGTTGTAACTGGTGTTATTAGTCACCTCAATATTGCCGGGATTATCGTTGTCTGTAAAGCCATGGTGTCCATTACCAAAGGCGATGCACCTGCGAACGATATGATTCACTGCTATGCCTGAACCACCAAGTTTAAAGCCGTTCTTGTCACCACTACCGGAAGTACTTCCGGTAGATAGTACGCCGTTGTTGTAGGAAATACAGTTTTCAAGGGTCACTGCGCCAATAGGACCAGTATCAGTTTTAGCATAAAAGTCCCAGCCATCATCAATATTGTTATGGGAAACGCAACCTCTGAAAACGTTGCCCGTGCCGCAGGTGAGCTTTGCTGCAAAGCCATCGGCATTTTCATTGCCGGGGTCCTGGTTGTCGAAAGCTTCACAGTTCAGCACCTGATTGTTAGAAGGCCATGTAGCCAAGGTGGCATTACTTGTTTTGTAGCGACTCAACTGTAAGCCGGAGTCCCGGTTTTTTGTGAAGATGCAATTAGAGATAATGTTACTGTTCCCAGAAAGTAGCATACCATTGTCGCCGGCGCCCTTAAAAGTAATGCCGCTGATCGTCCAATAGTCGCCATCCAGCACCACCCCCCTGTTGGCATCCGCAGTAGCCTGACCACTGAAGTCCAATACAGGAATTTCGCTGTTGTAGGCAACAATACTTTTGCGTGCAGCTGATGTGCCATTGTTATTGTCTGCAATAACAATAGTAGTACTGTAACTGTAGGTACCACCACGCATATAAATAGTGCCACCAGCAGCTACAGTAGCGATGGCATTATCAAGGGTGGTTGGTGCGCTGACAGATGTGCCTGGGTTGCTGGCACTTCCTGTGGGTGAAACATACAATACTTGTTGGCTTTTTGCCAGGTTAACAAGGAGTAGGCAAAAAACTGCGAGTAAACAATTTTTCATAACGTAAGATTTTCACAGAAATTATAAAACTTATCATGGCCTTACTCGCTTTTCAAAGAATATATTTACGCAATCGTAATCGGGAACGATTGCGTAATATTTTTTAACAAAACCCACTGAAACACCACCGCAGTATGGGATGCAAGCTTTTGCCAATCCTGAATACCGCACCACCATATGTGTATCTCATTTGACTATTTTAGTCAAGAAAATTAAAACAACGTTTATACACTGACGTTATAAAATACATTGTACAAAATCATAAAATCTGAATAAACATCAGCACGCTAAAGGAATGTTAATTTTAGGCTTTACCAGCCACTGCATTAGCAGAGTTTAACGCTAGATAACACTTTCATGAGGCTATCCTATGCTAACTTTGGATTGCAAAAACGATATTGTTAACTACAAAAAGATATGCTATGAAAAAGGTTGTCATGGTTTCTGCTGTTGCGCTGATGGCTGCACTCGCAGCCAGCGCCCAAACAGACGTAGCACTCACAAATATCATCCACACAGACAAGCTGGAAGCCAAAACATATAAACGTGAAAAACGTGAAGAGAAAAAACAATTGAGAGAGCTGCGTGGTGCGCATGTTAGCTACCTCTCTAAAGAAGGATTCAATATAGACTTCGATCATGTAACAGATGTATCCTGGAGCAGAAGCAATTATTTTGATGAAGTATCCTTCAAGCAAAATGGCGTGGCTAAACAAGCTTATTATGATGCAGATGGTCAACTCGTCGGTACTACTCAGATCAAATCATTTACAGTCATTCCCGAAAATGCCCAACGATTAATCATGAAAAAATATCCGGAATATCAAATCGGTACAGTCATTTTCTTTGATGACAACGAATATAATGATACCGATATGTTACTCTATGGTGTTCAGTTTGATGATGAAGATAATTACTTTGTAGAAATGTCCAAGGATAGTCAAACCATGATTTTAAGAGTGAATTCATCCGGGGATGTGAGCTTCTTTAAGTAGTAAAGTGTGGATCATTAAAAAGCCTGTAAATACTCAAAAGTACACGCAGGCTTTTTTTGTTTATCCTCATTTGATCGTATTTTAGTTTGCACAAGCTCACAGTAACCATGCAGTCAGGGAGAAACAAATTCCGATTAATAATAAAATTCTTCCCTACCGGTTTATCAAAACGGATTTCTTCCGCAAGAATATCCGTAAAACGTTGCCGCACAAACACAAACAACACCTCGAAATCGTGCTAATGACCGATGGCAGCGGCTTTCATTGGATAGTTGATTTCCAGTACGAAATTCGTCCGGGAGTTATTTGTATTATTTCGTAAGACCAGGTACATATTAGGTATATCAGGTACTACCGCCTTTGGGAAGCCGGCACCAGATAAAAAATGGGTTTTCCCAAGGATTTTGTATCTTTTGCCCTGGTAATATTATTATATGAAAGGTTTTACATTATTGTTCCTGTTATTTGTGCCATTTTTGGGCTTTTCCCAAAACTCGGTAAATAACTACAAATACGTGATCGTTCCTGAGAAGTTTAGTTTCCAGAAAGACGACAATCAGTATGGCCTGAACTCTACCACGCAGTTGGTGCTGGGAGGAAAAGGCTTCAACGCCGTGCTAGACAACAAACAAATGCCTGCTGAGCTGGCAGGTAACAGATGTAGCGCACTTACTGCTGATGTGATCCAGCGCAAGGCCTTATTTGTGACCAATCTGACGGTAATCCTGAAAGACTGCCAGGGCAACATCCTTTTCAAGAGCAAGGAAGGAAAAAGCAGAGAGAAAGATTATGGCGTGTCATACAATGAGGCGTTGAGAGATGCACTTTCCTCTCTGGACACCCTGCATTATGACTATAACGGTACCACCTATACGGCGCCGCAGCCATCTGTAGCTGTCCAGTCAACGCATACCGCTCCGGTGGCGGCTCCGACTACTCCTGCAGCCCAGTCACCTGTGATGCAGCCAGCACCTGCTCCCGCCGAAATGTCGAACAAAGAAACCAATGGCAAAACATTATATGCGCAAGCTACTGCCAATGGCTACCAACTGGTAGATACTTCACCGAAAATTGTACTGACCTTATACAAATCAACTGCCGCTGAATACTTTATCGCCGATAACGGCACCGATAAAGGAATTGTGCTCAAACATAATGGCGAGTGGTATTTTGAATATTATAAAGACGGAAAATTAATTACTGAAAAATTGAATGTGAAATTCTAATAAAGTAGTACGATTTTCTTTAAATAACAAAGGGGACTGAATAGATTGAGGTGCCCCCAAAAAGTTAGACACTTTTTGGGGGCACTTTTATGGATAAAAGAATAAAATACAGTTCATCGCAAAAGTTAATAATAGTCAAGGCAGTTATATCAGGAAAAGAGTCCTGTTG
>NZ_JBHKFJ010000008.1:0-465684 GCF_042263525.1 Chitinophaga sp. Hz27 | reverse complement strand
ACCTATCTCTGGTGGGAAAAGCATTGCCTGGTGTTGCAAGGAGGCTTTAAATACAACTGAGAGTGTTTTTCCTTTGGGCATATCATACGAACGGAAAAAACTGTCTAAGAGATTTCCCCCCCCAAAAAAAAGAGGGTGCCTTTTGAGACACCCTCGTTTTTTTATGAAATTGTTTTAGGTTCATCTTTTACCCAGTCTTCATATTTGTGTTTCCATCTGCGATGACTCCACACCCAAACCTCCGGCTGTTCGTGGATATTCTTCTCCAGGTAATTCACAAATGTCTCTGTAATCTTACCAATAGGTTCTTTTGATGGTTCTTCAAACATCAGCTTTAACTCTGCATGGTAATAACCACGTTTTGTCTTTCTGATATCAACAAAAACAACAGGAATATTATGACGTCTGGCGCTCATTTCAGGGCCTTTATAAAACGGCGTCATTTTATTAAGGAACGGATACCAGAAGCAGCTGCGCGGGTTTCCTGGGTTTTGATCTGCTACGAGTGCAATCAGGTATTGTTTATCCAACCATGGTTTGATGCTGTTGCCCATATCATTTGCAGGCAGCAATATAGAGCCAGCCCTCTCGCGGAAGTGGCGGAATAGCCTATCCGCGGACTTATTGGTTAGTGGCATATACACTACCAGAAAAGGATATGAAACACCTTGCATACAATACAAATTGGCCCATTCCCAGTTAAAGTTATGACCAAGGTGCATCTGGCAGCTTTTGCCTCTTGCATAAAGGTCCTTCAAAACGGTGAGGTCACAAATAAAACGCTTCTTCAGCGTTGACTTACGCATCGTCAGCAGCTTGATGGTTTCCACCATCATATCAGTAAGGTTTCGATAATATTTGCGGGCAATACTGCTGATCTCCGCTTCTGACTTGTCAGGAAAGGCCTGACGAAGATTTTCAAACACTACTTTCTTGCGATAACCGAAAACGTAGTATACCAGCAGGTAAAGGAAATCACTCAGCAGATATAGCACACGCAATGGCAGCAACGAAATACCATAACAAATGGCTAGCAATATATAATACATCCTTGCGCTAATTGAATTGATGGCCCAAAGGTACGAAACCCTAACTAAGCCTTACAAAACGATGTTCTGGATTAATTCGCATTTAAACGGATAATCGGTATTAAAGTGTAATCCACGGCTTTCTCTGCGGAATGCTGCTCCTTTGACAATCAGATAAGCCACTGTGATCATATTTCTCAACTCACAAAGCTGTGGAGAAACTTCTGTTTGTTCATAGAGGTTCTCTGTTTCTTCATGTAACATATCCAGTCTTCGCATGGCACGTTTCAAACGTACGTCAGTTCTCACTATACCTACATAATCACTCATAATCTGTTGCAGTTCTTTCAGACTTTGGGTGATAAGGATCATCTCTTTCGGCGCCTGTGTACCTCTGGCATCCCAGTCTGGCACATTATCTCTAAAATTGATCGTATCGATCTTACTGGTGGCATCCATAAAGCAGCGGTGAGCGAATACCATGGCTTCCAGCAAAGAGTTGGAGGCCAGGCGGTTGGCCCCATGAAGGCCGGTGCTGGCGCATTCGCCACAGGCGTATAAATTACGGATAGAGGTTAAGCCCCATTCATTTGTTTTAATGCCTCCGCAGCTGTAATGAGCCGCAGGAGCCACTGGTATCATTTGCGTCTTTATATCGATGCCAGCTGTTTTGCAGGTCTCGTAAATGTTAGGGAAATGCTGAATGAACTTTTCCAGATCCATATGTCTGCAATCCAGGTATACAAACTCGGTACCAGTGATCTTCATCTCACTATCCATTGCTCTGGCTACGATATCGCGTGGTGCGAGCGATAGCCGAGGATCGTACTTATGCATAAAGTCTTCGCCATGGATATTACGTAGAATACCACCATCACCTCTTACTGCTTCTGTAATCAGGAAGCTTGGACTTACGCCTGGTTGGTATAAAGCGGTAGGATGAAACTGGATGAACTCCATATTCTCAATCCTTCCTTTGGCTCTATATACCATGGCAATGCCGTCGCCGGTAGCAATCGTAGGGTTAGTAGTACTACGATATACTTGTCCGTTTCCGCCAGTAGCAAGTAAGGTAATTTTGGAAAGAATTTTTTCTATCTCGTTGGTTTTACGATTGAGAACGTAAACACCATAACATTCAATATCAGGAGTGGATTTGGTAACGAGGTATCCCAGGTGATGCTGGGTGATGAGATCTACAACAAAACAATGGGTTACCAGTTCAATGTTCGGGCGACGGTGAATAGCTTCCAGCAGCGCTCTTTCTATTTCTTTGCCGGTAATATCTTTATGGTGAATTACCCTGAATACAGAGTGTCCGCCTTCGCGACCCAAAGAAAAATCACCGTTAGAGTTTTTATCGAAATTAGCGCCCCATTCGATGATCTCGTTCACTCGCTCCGGGCCTTCGGTGACAACGATTTCCACCACTTTGGGATTACAAAGTCCATCTCCGGCAATCAGCGTATCATCGATATGTTTCTCGAAACTATCATTTTCCAGATCGTTTACTACTGCCACACCACCCTGCGCATACTTCGTATTGGTTTCATCCTCTCTGCTCTTGGTGATGATCGTAATCTTTTTGTCAGGACATTGCTGTGATACCTTCAGCGCATATGTCAGTCCTGCTATACCTGATCCGATTACAAGAAAATCTGTTTGTTGCATAAGGCAACAAAAATACGAATAACTACGAAAGCTAATAGTGCTAAATAATCAGAAGATTTAGCGCCGGTGTTCATCAAAGAACCTAACCGCGCCATACACAAGGCCTAGCTGGGCCAGACCATAGGTAAGCATTACCCAGACGCCGTTTGCCGGTAGTGGATGATAGAATTTCCCTACAGCAATGAGGCTATCAGAGATCATGAACAGAACAGCTCCGATAATACAATACCAGCCTTCAGGTTGCCATTTGAAATAGAATGCATGCAGTACACTCTGCACCGTTACTGAAATGGTTAAGGCATAAATGATCACGGGTATACGAAGCGCTCCCAAATGAGGGAACAAGAAAAGTATAAACCAGATGAGGAAGGCCGCATGTAATAGTATTAGCGGATATTTACAAAAAGGTGCAGGAAGGTTACTATACCTGATCTTCAGGAAAAAAGTGATGTACATGGCATGTGCCAGCAGAAAGCTTCCCAATCCCAGCATGAAGTATATCGGGTTGATATGCTCAAACATCAATAATACATCTCCCCCAAATGAAAATAATAATGCAAGCAGTAAAAAGGCTTTAAAACTTCCACGAATTGCTTTTCCTTCACTTAATGCATATATGGCTAAAATGATGGTTAATAGTGGTTTACTAATATATCTATAGGTTTCAAGGTGCAACCCGGTAAATACTACGTCTGCTACTAATACTATCAGGAAAATGATTAACCACCTGGACTTTAGCATATGTTTTGTTTTGGTCAGATATTTAAAGAAATAGAAAACGTAGAACCATTACCGTTATTACCCGGACTATTTACCTTTAGTTGTCCACCGTGCAATTGAACGATTTGCTGTGATAAGCTAAGTCCAATGCCGGAACCTTTTTTCTTTGTGGTAAAGAAAGGTATGAAAATCTTTTCCATGGCGCCTTCGTCAATGCCAGGGCCATTATCCGTTACCTCAATTATTACCTGGCCGTTGGCAGGTTGATAAACTTTCATTTCTATTGCTGGTTCGTGCGTATGCTCCAGCGCGTCCATGGCGTTTTTGATCAGGTTAATCAATACCATCTGTAGTTGAGAAACATCTGCATGTAATTCTGCCTGATCTGCATCTACCATTAACAAAAACTGAATACCTGCCTGTTTCATATCTGGCTGGAACAAACTACTAACGCCAGTTACCAACGTACGAACATTTATATTGGTGAACTGAGGCTGCGGTAATGTAGTATAATCGCGGTAGGCATTCACGAAATTCATGATGCCCTTACTTCTGCTTTCCACTGTTTCCAAGGCTTCGCGCAGATCCGCAATCCCTTCCTTGTTATTGGCACTCGGAGCAATGTCTACATCAACGATTTCACGCATAGTACCAATCAGTGATACAATAGGCGTTACAGAATTCATGATTTCATGACGTAAGATCTTCGTCAGATTTTGCCATGCTTCCAGCTCTTTCTTCTGCAGCTCAGAATGGATATTTTGTATAGAGATCAACTTAATCAATCTGCCCTGCAATCGTACTGCAGTGGCATGAATAGAAAGTTGTTGCTGCTGTTTGGTGGCATATAAGGCCTTGTTATTCGCAGGCAGTTCAAGCAATAAATCATACAAGCCTGGATGAATGTTCTTTAATTCAACGAGATTACGTAGCCTGTAAAGTCCTAGCAGCCTGAATGCAGCCGGATTTATCAACTCGATTTTTCCTTCGGCATCAAAAGATAGCACACCGATACTGATATGTTGGACGATCGTATCAATGTATTTGAGATTGGCTTCTTTCTCGGCCCTTGTCTGGCGGAAAGCCTCCAGTACTTCATTGAACTGCTGGTTAAGCAATTTGAAGCTTCTGCCTAATTTATTATCCGCACTGAACCTGATAGAGAAATCTTCATATCTGATAGACTCTAGGAATAGTGTGAGTTTGCGGTTAATCCTATTGAGATAATAATAGATACCATACATCTGTATCAATATCAATGGCAGGAAAAGGTATGCCAGGGATGTGTTGATATCCAGGAATACCCATACGCCTGCAGTGATAGTAATAGTTAGGAGTACTACCCTCAATGATATATTGATACTAAATCCGTTCATGATTAGATGTTGTATTTTTCCAGTCTTCTGTAAAGTGCGGCCCTGCTGAGTCCTAGCTCTTTTGCAGCTTCTGTGATATTGCCGTTACATTTTTTCATTGCCTGGGTAATCACGTTTCTTTCCATGTCTTCCAGGTTGTAACCAGTATCGGCTGGTTGATCGGTAACGCTGTTACTTTTTGTGAATACATCCTTAGGTTGCAAGATTTTTCCTTGAGAAAGGATGACTGCTCTTTCAATAGCATGCTGTAATTCACGGATATTTCCAGGCCAGTCATATTTCTGTAACTGGTTAATGAGTGAGTCACTCATGCTATTAACAGGCCTTTTGTATTTGTCTCTGTATATAGTTAAGAAGTGTTCTGCCAGTGGCACAATATCTTCTATACGTTCACGCAAGGGAGGCAGATTTATTTCAATGGTATTGATACGGAAAAGTAAATCCTGACGGAAAAGATGCTGAGTGGCCAGCTGTGGCAGATTACGATTGGTGGCGCATATCAGCCTTACATCTATATTGATGTTTTTATTCGATCCTACTTTGGTAACATTCCTGTTTTGTAAAACCGTCAATAGTTTGGCTTGAAGAGGAATTGTTACGTTGCCTATTTCGTCCAGGAAAATGGTGCCTGCATTGGCTTCTTCAAAGCGTCCGGCTCTGTCTTCGCGTGCATCTGTGAAGGCGCCTTTTACATGCCCAAACAGTTCACTTTCGAACAGGCTTTCTGCAATAGCGCCCAGGTCCACGCTCACGAAGGGTTTGCTATTACGATGAGAGAGCTGATGTATATGTCGTGCCAGCATATCTTTACCGGTTCCGTTTTCACCGAGTATAAGGATATTGGCATCGGTGCCGGCTACACGCTCTACGGTGTCAAAAACTTCTTGCATGGCAGGGCTTTTGCCGATCAGCAAGTTGCCATTTTGGGGCGGCGCCGCAACGGTATTGGGTTTGCTGCTGCCAGCCTGGTGTTTGTTATACGCTGCCTGAATAGTCGCTAATAGTTTATCGTTCTCCCAGGGCTTAAGCACAAAATCAGTAGCTCCGGCTTTAATCGCCCTGACAGCCATTTCCACATCACCATAGGCGGTAAACAGCACTACTGTTGATTCAGGTTTTATATCCAGGATGCGATCCAGCCACTCAAAGCCCTCTTTCCCACTGTTGAGGTCACGGGTGAAGTTCATGTCTAGCAAAATGACATCATAGTCGAAGTTGGTTACGAGGTAAGGAATCTTTTGGGGATTCTTCTCGAAATCTACTTGTTCAAAATGACGTTTGAGTAATAATCGGGCTGCTCGTAAAACATCAGCATCATCATCTATTATAAGGATTTTCCCCTGTTGCAATGTGGTCATAGCGGTAATTATGTTGGGTATTTGACACAATAATAAAGAAATTTTTTCCGGAGAAATACAAAGATTTAAAAGTGTCCGAATGTGAACGAAGGCTGTCCGGCACAGGACATCTATACGATTGTAATTATGCTATAACATGTTGATAAATAGTGTTTTATTATTCTGGCATATCGGTTGACTTATACCGGACAGCAAATTATCTGTAAATCATGGATAGAAAAATAGAAAAGAAGTTTTGGTCTAAAAAACGCATCCTGATGATAGGAGGTGCAAGCTTGGTAGTATTACTGCTTGCTTATAATCTCATCTTTGCCGACCATCGTTCCACCTTGAATGTGGAAAAAGATAAAATAACCGTTTCTCCCGTTACCAAAGGAACTTTTGACGTATACATCGCTGTAACTGCAGTGGTGATGCCATTGAAAACGATCCGACTGGATGCTATCGAAGGAGGTTATGTAAGCCATAAATACCTGGAAGGAGGCAGCATGGTAAAAGCGGGAGATTCAATATTACGACTTGATAACCAGCGGCTCATGATGGACTTTGTAAATCATGAAACGGAGATATATCGTTTGCAGAATGAGTTGCAGAATACCAGGTTAAGCATTCGTCAGCAGAAGTTTACTATGCAGCAAACCATTTATGAGATGGATGCGAAGATTGCAGAAGCACAGGATCTTTATGATAGAAATAAGCAGTTGGTGGAGGAGAAGATCGTTGCGCGTCAAGAGTTTAACAAGAATAAATTTGAATTGGAAGGTCTGCTGAAACAACGCGACATCCAAATGCAATCACAGAAATACCAGGATGAAAATGCGGTGCGTCAGATTTCCCAGCTGGAAGGTACGCTCGTTCGCACACAACGTAACCTGGCCTTAATGAAAGAGAACCTTAATAGTTTGATAGTAAGGGCTCCTGTATCAGGTCAGCTGTCATCAATAGATGTAGAAGTAGGTTCCAGCATTACCGCCGGACAAAACATTGGTCAGATCGATGATCTGAATGGGTTTAAACTCAGAGCAGATATAGACGAGCATTATGTTTCACAGGTATTTGCAGGGCTAAGAGCTTCTTTTGAATTTGATGGTAAGAATTACGACATGATCGTCACTAAAGTATATCCGGAGGTGAAGAACGGCCGTTTCCAGGCAGATCTGAACTTCGAGAAACAAACCCCGGAAGGTATTCGTCGTGGACAATCCAGCCCTATTCGTCTGGTATTGGGTAAATCGGCAGAAGCAGTGTTATTGCCATTGGGCGGCTTCTTCTCTGACACCGGTGGCAACTGGGTTTATGTAGTAGACAAGGGAGGAAAACGTGCTGTAAAACGTAATATCACCCTGGGTCGTAAAAATCCACTGTTTTTTGAAGTCCTGGATGGCCTGCATCCTGGCGATCAGGTAATCACCTCATCTTATGAGAGTTTTGGTAACAAAGATGTCTTAGCCTTTTAGTAATATTATATTTCAAATCCCTTAAAAAGAAATTATGATACGCACCGTTAACTTACAAAAATTGTTTACTACAGAAGAAGTAGAAACCACTGCGCTAAACGGGATCAACATGGAAGTGCAGGATGGAGAATTTGTAGCGATCATGGGGCCTTCCGGTTGTGGTAAGTCCACCTTACTGAACATCCTGGGTTTATTGGATAATCCTTCTGATGGAGAATATCATTTCTGGGGAAAAGAAGTGGCCAGAATGAGTGAGCGCCAACGTGCGCAACTGCGCAAAGGAGCCATAGGATTCGTTTTTCAGAGTTTCAATCTGATAGATGAACTTACGGTATATGAAAATGTAGAATTGCCTTTGCTGTACCTGAAAGTGCCAGGCCATGAAAGAAAGCAGAAGGTCGAAGAAGTGCTGGAGCGCATGAATATTATGCATCGACGTAATCACTTCCCACAGCAGCTTTCTGGCGGTCAGCAACAGCGTGTAGCCATTGCACGTGCGGTGGTAGCAAAGCCCAACCTGATACTCGCGGATGAGCCTACCGGTAACCTGGATTCGTCCAACGGGGAAGAGGTAATGAAACTCCTCCAGGAACTGAATAATGCAGGTACCACCCTGATAATGGTGACGCACTCGCCTTATGATGCCGGTTTTGCGCATCGTGTGATCAATCTCTTCGACGGTCGTGTGGTAACAGAAAATATCCGTGAGCAATTTCACGTGTAAGGGAATAGGGGAGAGATCATAATTTCTGCGTATAATCTTTGACGTTACTAACTTTTTAATACGAGTAGAATAACAAGAAACAGCAAACCAGCGGGTGTATCCACACACGCTGTCACTTTTTATCTCTTAAAAATATTACAATGATACAGCTTCAGCATATATCCAAACATTATCCTGTAGGATTTGGAAAGAATGAAATTTTAAAAGATATCAATCTGGAAATCAAGGAAGGAGAGTTTGTTTCTATCATGGGACCATCGGGTTCAGGTAAATCTACCTTACTCCATATTATGGGCTTACTGGAGGAACCTTCTGCAGGTCAGTACCATTTCCAGAATGAACAGGTGGATAAACTATCGGAAAAGAAACGCACATTGCTGCATCGGGGAGCCATAGGCTTTGTATTCCAGGCTTATCATCTGATTGATGAGCTGACGGTTTATGAAAATATCGAAACGCCATTATTATATAAGAACGTGCCTACTTCGGAGCGTAAGAGTAAAGTTGCGGATATCCTTGACCGTTTTAATATAGTTGCCAAGAAAGACCTTTTCCCTAATCAACTGTCCGGCGGCCAGCAACAGCTGGTAGGTATTGCCAGGGCGCTGGTGTCAGAACCAAGAGTTATCCTGGCCGATGAGCCAACTGGTAATTTACACTCTGATCAGGCTAAAGTAATCATGCAGTTATTTAAAGAACTTAACCAGCAAGATAAAATCACCATTGTACAAGTTACCCACTCCGATCTTAATGCAACCTATGGCAATCGTATCATCCAGCTTCGTGATGGACAAATACAAGCATAATATTTCTGGTTGCTTTTAGCGAATCTGATAAAAATACAGTATGTTGTACACTCAAAATTCGAGGTATGCTGCCATACCTACGAAAATTTTGCCTTCTGTCAATAAGAAGATGAAAGTATCATCACAATTATTATATTTTTGTAATGCTATGAGATTATCCCGATACGCAGGCTGGGTCCTGCTTTTGTTCATGTTTGCTAACATCTCACCGGCAGAGGCGCAGGATACGTGGAGTTTGCAACGTTGTGTGGATTATGCATTGCAACATAATATCCAGGTTAAACAGCAGGACATACAGAAACGTATGGCCGAGTTAACCCTAAAACAGAGTCAGCTTAGCAGGATACCTTCCTTAAGTGGCAACCTTGGTGGTGCTTTTAACGAAGGTCGTAACCCCAGCCCGGCTACCAACACCTATATTCAGCAATCATTCTACTCTGCTAATGGTGGATTGACTACTTCCGTCAACATATTCAACTGGTTTTCAATACAAAATCAGGTAAGAGCAAATATGATGGACCTGAAGTCTAATATCTTCCTGATGGATAAAGCCCGCAATGATCTTGCTTTTAACGTAGCAACGGCTTTCCTCCAGATATTACTGAACATAGAACAGGTAAAGGTGAATGAGGTACAGGTGAAACTGACCAACTCTAACCTTGGTAATACCAAAAAACTGGTAATCGCAGGATCTGTTCCAGAAAGTAACCAGGCCGACCTGGAAGCTCAACTGGCCTCAGATAGCGTTAACCTGGTAACAGCCCAGAATAATGTGACCTTGTCTATCCTACAGATGAAGGCTTACCTGAATCTGGACTTCGAAATCCCTTTCCAGCCAGAAGTGCCGGAAAACATCTTCGATCTACAGATGGCACGCCTGGATGAAATGGCACCTGAAATGGTATACAGCACCGCCACCACTACTTATCCACTGCTGAAGTCCGATGAAATGAAGATCAAATCAGCAGAGTATAATTATAAATCTGTAAAAGCACAGCAATATCCTAACCTGAGCTTGACGGCAGGACTTGGATCTAGCTTTGCCAATAATATTAAAACCAGTGATCTGTCACAGGCAATTGCAAAGGTTGATACCGTTGGTTTCTTAGCCAGCAATCCATCACAATATGTAGTACAGCCAGGTTTTACACTTCCTTCTAGCGCCATTAGCATGACGCCTTTCTGGGACCAAATCAGTAATAACTTCCAGCAGTATGTACAAGTGAGCCTTCGTATTCCTATCTTTAATGGATGGCAGGCAAAAGCTAATTCAAAGAAAGCTGCCCTGAACCTCGAAAATGTAAGATTGAACCGTGATCAGGATATTCAGAAGCTCAGACAAGATATCTATACTGCCCATGCCAATGCTGTAGCAGCATTACAGAAATTCAACGCAGCCACAAAAGGTGTGGATGCTGCCCAAAAAGCCTATGACTTTGCAACCAAGCGTTTTAATCTTGGTTTGATGAACACCATAGATTATATCACCACTCAAAGTAAACTGTTCAGAGCCCAAATCGATAAGGTGTCTGCACAGTATGATTATATATTTAAAATGAAATTGCTGGAATTCTACAGAGATCAGAAAATTTCCCTGTAGTCTGTCCAGGAAATAACAGCTTTATGAAGAAAAAGACACTTTATTGGCTCATAGGCATTCTTGGTTCACTCGTTATTCTACTTCTTGTATTAAAATCTGCAGGAGTTATTGGAAAAGAAGAAGGGATTAAAGTTGCAGTAGACAAAGCGGAAAAGAAAAATATTATCGAGGTGGTTACCGCCAGCGGTAAAATTTATCCTGAAATCGAAGTAAAAGTAAGCTCCGATGTTTCCGGTGAAATCACTGACCTGCTTGTACAAGAAGGCGATTCTGTAAGAAAAGGCCAGGTGCTTGCCAGGATCTATGCAGATATTTACGGCTCCATGGTAGACAAAGCCGCTGCCTCCGTAAGCCAGTCGCAAGCCCAGCTTGCCAACACCAATGCCGCATTGAGTTCTTATAAAGCTCGTCTCGATCAAAACAAAGCTGCATATGATCGTAATAAATCCCTCCTCGAACAGAAAGTAATTTCCCGTTCTGAGTTTGAAACCGCAGAAGCTACTTATCTCGCCTCTCAGGCGGATTACAACGCAGCTGTTCAATCTATCAATAGTAATAGATTCGCGGTTGCCAGCGCACAGGCCAACCTTACAGAAGCTAATAAAAACCTCGGCAGAACTACTATTGCCGCACCAATGGGTGGTATCATCTCCCTATTGAGCGTTAAGAAAGGTGAACGCGTGGTAGGTACAGCACAAATGACCGGTACAGAAATGCTGCGTATCGCTGATATGAACGCAATGGAAGTACAGGTAGATGTAGGAGAGAATGATATTCCTAAAGTGAAATACGGTGATACTGCTATCATTGAAGTAGATGCTTATAACAATCGTAAATTCAAAGGCATCGTTACACAGATTGCCAGCTCCAGCAAAAATGCAGCTTCGCAGACTGCCGCCTCTACCAGCTCCGCTGAACAGGTGACCAACTATATCGTACATATTCGTGTCCTGCCTAGCAGCTACCAGGATCTCGTTGTTACTACCAATGGTCAGAAAAGAGTATATCCTTTCCGCCCAGGAATGAGTGCCAGCGTAGATATCCAGACAAGACACGTGAATAACATACTGGCTATTCCTATCAACGCTGTTACCACACGTGATCTTGATAGTGCCAAAACAGGTAAAAAACAAGAACAGGATAATACAACGCCTTCTTCTTCAGCCAGCACCAAGCCTGAGCTTAATGAAGTGGTGTTTATACTGGAAAAAGACAACACCGTTAAAATGGTAACTGTAACTACCGGTGTTCAGGACGATACCAATATCCAAATATTAACCGGCCTGAAAGAAGGAGATACCATTATTAGTGCCCCTTACAGCGCTGTAAGCAAGACCCTTTCCAATGGTAAAAAAGTGAAAGTGGTGCCTAAGACCCAGCTGTTTGAAGGAACACAGAAATAATTCGTTATAATGTATTGCAGAAAGCCGTCTCTATACAATAGAGACGGCTTTCTCATTTCCAATAGAGGCAATTTCGTTACATTGCGTAAAAATTCGCACTGTGAGTAAGGATACCAGTATAGGAATTATTGGCGGAGGAAGCTGGGCAACCGCACTTGCCAAGATCCTGACAGATAACGGACATCGCATTTACTGGTGGATTCGTAATGAAGATACCATCAGGCATATGCAGTTGCGTCATCACAATAAGCATTACCTGACTTCTGTACATTTTAATACCAACCTGCTGGAGTTAAGCAGCGACCTGGAATATATCGTTGGCGCCGCTGACCAGATAGTACTCTCCGTACCTTCCGCTTTCCTGGAAGAAGTATTGGTAGATTTACCAGAGAATGCCTTCGATAATAAACATGTGATTTCAGCAATTAAAGGGTTGGTGCCTAGTACCAATACGCTGATAAATGAATATCTGGCCAATCGTTTCAAATTGCCGTTAGACAGGTATTTCACCATTACAGGGCCTTGTCATGCTGAAGAGGTGGCGAATGAAAAGCTGTCCTACCTTACCTTTTCCGGATTAATACCTGAAAGAACACAGGCTATTGCTGATAAATTCTCTAACAGCTACCTGCAAACCATCGTCAACACAGATGTTATTGGTGTGCAACTTGCTGCTGTGCTGAAGAATATTTATGCATTAGGCGCTGGTATCGCTCATGGACTGGAGTATGGCGATAACTTCCTGAGCGTTTTTATTACGAATTGCTTTAGGGAGATGCAGACTTTTCTGGAGAAATATGAAAATGCAAAAGCTGCTGAAGAAGGAGTGGAATGCACAATTCATAACTACAGTGCAAGCGCATACCTCGGCGATCTGCTGGTTACTTGCTACTCCTTGCATAGTCGTAACCGTACCTTTGGTAATATGATTGGCAAGGGGTATTCTGTGAAAGCCGCACAACTGGAACTGAATATGATTGCAGAGGGATATTATGCCAGTAAGTGTATGCATGAGATGAACCGGAATATCGGTGCTTTTATGCCAGTGGCACAAGCCGTATTTGCTATCTTATGGCAGCAGGTGAATCCCACAGAAGCCTTCCTGTCACTGGAAAAGGGCTTTATCTAAGTAGATATAAATAAGATTATCAGCTACATAAAATTACAGCAGAACGGATCACTCCATTCTGCTGTTTTGCTTATGAGAAACAAAATGAAAAAAGCCGAAAGGTAAATTCGGAATATTGGGGTTAAAATATAACTGTGAAGAATTAGTACAATTCCCCCGGTTACAAATTTCTTTATTATATATGCGGGTTATATAATGACATGACAATCATAAATAGATTAGAAAGGATGTAATAAATCTCTTTTATACTAGTAATCATCATAATCTTCATAATCATCTTCCCCAGCTTTCACGATAGCACGTACGTTAGGGAAGTACTGTCTGATCAGCCATACAACACGGCTAAAAAAATAGTCGTTTAATACGGGGCCGTCATAGTATTCGATTTCATTTGTTTCATCAGAAATCACGTATTCAGTTGATACACCATCTAATGACACGGAGAATCTTCTTTCTTTAGGAATTTTTCTTAGGATGACCTTGGTAGGTACACCATCTACATTGAAAGTGCAAGAAATGTTTCGCATGAGGGTATGTTTTGAATTTCTACAAATGGTTTTTCCTTCCCGATTTTGGTAAGCTTCATCATCATTTTATTAAGGTTTCCTTGGGTGCTCTGTTATTCCGTAATCACGAAATTATACGTAAACGGACAACATACCTTGGATGTATTTTTTATATAACTATTATTATGATAGTTGTATAATCTCCTTATTGACAATACTACCCACTTTTAATCCCTTATTCCCAGTACAGTGCGATATTTATAGAATCAAAATGATCATCTGAATATCATTGTGAATACAGCGTTACTGGTTTGTTAATGTGATACGAAATAAACAATTTTGTTTATAGCAAACCTTTATCAGATGTTAACGAAATCCCCGATTAACCAAAAATTTGCAAAAAAAATTATCAAATCAGACAAGCACCGGTGTTCCTCAGTGTAGACCAAAAAGTGTGGAGAAAAGTCATCAAAAGATCCTGCTCAATTTGCTTATTTCCACATAAAAGTGATGGATTGAAATTTGAACTCGCCAAAGGGTACGGCTGTATTCTATAAACGAAAAAAAATGTGGACTATGACCAGAACCTTGCTTTTTGTTACTTCTTATCCTCCTCGTGAATGCGGAATTGCCACCTTTGCACAGGACCTCATCAACGCCCTGCGCAAAAGTTTTGAAGGCAAATTAGAAATCCAGGTTTGTGCCTTACAGGAGGCTGGGAAACCAATCGCACCGCATCAGCCGGAAGTAACTTACACGCTTAATCCATTCGATATCGACGATTGTATCGCTTTTGCACAAAGGGTAAATGGAAACAATAAAATCGATCTTATCTGCATTGAACATGAATTTGGCCTCTGGGGAGGAGATTACGGGCATAATCTCTTAGGAATGCTCTCCATGCTTGACAAACCTTTTATTGTCCGATTCCATACGGTATTACCCTTCGCAGACCCTAAATGTATCAAAGTGGTGAGCCTGATCAGCGCATTAGCTGCAAAAGTGATGGTAATGACTAATTCTTCTGCTAAATTATTGGAAGAGGTATACCATGTGCCTACGTCCAAAATTGTGCATATACCGCATGGTACACATGCACACATCGTGGATGATCCGGAAGGGCTTAAACAACAATACGATCTGCAAAACAAATTGGTTCTCAGTACCTTCGGTTTGCTGAGTGAAAACAAGGGTATTGAAACTGGCATAAAAGCCATGAAAGAAATTGTGCAACATTATCCTAATGCCATTTATCTTATTCTGGGAAAAACGCATCCTGTTGTATTCACCCACCAGGGCGAGAAATACAGAAATTATCTCGAACAGCTGGTAGTTGAATATAAGCTGGAAAATAATGTACGATTTGTAAACAATTATCTTTCTCTAAATACCTTACTGGATTACCTGGCTTTAACGGATATCTACCTGTTCACCTCCAAAGACCCGCACCAGGCGGTAAGCGGCACTTTTGTATACGCTATGAGCGCAGGATGTGCCATCATTTCCACCTCCTTTGTACAGGCAAATGAAATGCTGGACAGTGATTGCGGACGACTTATAGATTTCAATAATGATCAGCAGCTGGCAACAGAAGCAATCCAATTGCTCGGTGATCCTGAACTGAGAGGAAGAATGAGCACAGCGGCTATTGAAAAAACACGCAGCTCCATCTGGGAAAATGTAGCCATTGCCCATATGAGCATTATCAGCCAGGTATTTGAGGAGGATAAACCGCTCCTCCCTAATTTGCCCGCTCCTTATCTCGATCATATCGACAGAATGACCACTGAGTTCGGCATGCTCCAATTCTCTAAATATGAGGTTCCTGATCCGGAGTCGGGCTATACTTTGGACGATAATGCCCGTGCATTGATTACTATGTGTATGTATATGAAGGAGTTACAACCTACTTCCTTCATATATTCCCTTTGCCGCAAATACATCAATGTCATAGAATATTGCCAGAAACCATCTGGTAAATTCCTTAACTACGTGAATGTAGATGGTACTTTCTCAGAGATGAATGAAGAAGTAAATCTGGAAGACGCAAATGGCCGCGCTGTGTGGGCACTCGGCTACGCTTTATATACTTTCAATAAACTGCCTTTCGATCTGTTACAGCAGGTAAATGCGATATTCAGACTTTGCCTGAAATGGATAGAGCATTTGAAGTCACCCAGAGCGATGGCATTTGCCATAAAGGGCCTTTTTTACTACCGGCAATATCGGAAATCTGAGATTGCCGAAGATATTGTTAAAACATTGGCCTATAGATTGCAGCAATGTTATGACCGGGAAGCGGATGATGCCTGGAAATGGTATGAACCATATCTTACATACGGTAACGCCGTTTTGCCGGAAGCTATGATGATGGCCTGGTCCATCACAGGAGAAGAGGCCTATAGACGTACTGCCGAAGAAAGTTTGGCATTTCTGTGGGAAAAAACCTATAACCATAATCACATGAAGGTGATTAGTAATAAGTCGTGGTATCACCGCAAAGAGGCGAAAGTAGCTGAAGGCGGTGAACAACCAATAGAAGTCGCTTATACTATGTTGGCCCTTCATACTTTTTATAATTTCACAAAAAATCGTTCCTACCTTGAGCGGTTACGATTAGCTTTCAGCTGGTTCCTGGGTAATAACCACCTTAAACAACTGGTTTATAATCCACTTACTTACGGATGCTTTGACGGCCTCGAAAGGAACAATGTCAACCAGAATCAGGGCGCAGAATCAACCGTCTGCTACCTGATGTCCAGACTGCTAATGGAGGAATGGAACAAGCATAAATATGTTACATCGCGACAAGACAACAGCATGGAACCGATCAGAATCGGTTTCAACTGATAAACGAACTTCAGGACCCAATATCCTGATAATAGATGATGAACCGGATATCTGCAGATTACTGCAGCTTAATCTGGTAAGGCATGGATATGCTGTAAGGTATGTCCATGCTTTACGCGATGGGCTACAATATCTACAGAATCACAAACCAGACTTACTTTTCCTGGATATCCATCTTCCGGATGGCTCAGGATTAGAAGCATTGCCTGTGATCAAGGCATTAGATCCTTCTTTGCCCATAATTACTATAAGTGCATATGACAATGAATCCGAGAAGCAGCAGGCCCTGACTACCGGCGCCTCCTTTTTCCTGGCCAAACCTTTCAATGTCAGAAGTGTAGACGAACTACTAAATCGTATAAAAAGTTAGTAGTCCGCATGATTGCGTAGTATTTAGTAATTTTAAGTAAGCTGTTCCATAAATCACCAAATCCAGATGAGAAATATTCTAATAATAGATGATGAAATAAATATCTGCACCCTGCTAAGTAAATTTCTTACGAAGCACGGATTCGCTGTGGAAACCACTATGACCGGTACAGCCGCCCTCAAAATGATGAAAGAAAAACCTTTCGATCTGGTGCTGTGTGATTACAGGTTAAAAGATACAGATGGTGCGCAGCTATTGCAGGATATCCGTCAGATCAGCCCTAATACCATCGTTATTATTATCACTGGTTACACTGATGTTCGTGTAGCCGTTGAAATGGTGAAAAACGGTGCATATGACTATCTTTCCAAACCATTATATCCAGACGAAATTCTTAATCTCGTACATAAAGCATTTGCACATAAAGAAGCAGAACAGGAAAGACTTGCAAGTCAACCTGTAGAATCAACTGACGAATCCATCGCCAGAGAAACGCTGCTGCAACGTAATCAACAGGAAAAAAGTGATAAATATGTATATGGCCAAAGTGCCAATTCACTAGAGCTGATCAGACAGATTAAACTCGTGGCACCTACTGATTATAGTGTGATTATCTTCGGTGAAACCGGTACTGGTAAAGAGTCTGTGGCTCATCTTATTCATTATCACAGTAAACGAAATGACCAACCTTTTGTAGCGCTGGATTGTGGCTCGCTGTCAAAAGAACTTGCTGCGAGTGAGTTGTTTGGTCATGAAAAAGGATCTTTCACCGGTGCTATCAACACCAAAATTGGTGCTTTCGAACAGGCGCAGGGTGGTACTCTTTTCCTGGATGAAATCTCCAATCTCTCTTATGATATACAGGTAGCATTGCTGCGTGTTTTGCAGGAAAAAGTAATACGGAAAGTAGGTAGTCTGAAAGAAGTGCCTGTAGATGTCAGGATCATCGTTGCTTCCAATGAAAAACTCTCAGAATCTGTGCAGAAAGGCAAATTCAGAGAAGATCTTTTTCATCGTATCAATGAATTCACCATCTATATCCCACCATTACGTGAACGCCAGGAAGACCTTTCACTGTTCATAGAAGCATTCGTGAAGCAGGTAGAAAGAGAATTAGATAAAAATTGCGGAAAGATATCCAGTGAAGTCTGGGAATGTTTCCGTCAGTACAGCTGGCCAGGAAATATCCGTGAGCTGAAAAACGTGATCAGACGCGCCTGTTTGCTCACGCCAGAAAGAGAAGATATCACCATGGCGGCTTTACCATTGGAAATGAAGGAGTCTTTTGCACAGCCACAGGAAGAAATGCCACTGCCAAGCGATCTTGCTATTCTAACCAATGAAAACGACCTGAAGAGCGTTGCACTGCAAGCTGAATATAACAAGATCGTTAATGTGCTGAAAGAAGTGAAATACAATAAAACAAAAGCAGCACAGCTGCTCAATATCGACAGAAAGACGCTCTATAATAAACTACGTTTACTGAACATAAATTATTAGAGAAAAATATTTTTGTTTATAACAGTGAACGATAAAAAAATCTCCTGGGATAATCCTTTACAGGGTTAATATCCAGGAGATTTTAATTTATAGTGATAGTGGAATTCCTATGGTGCTAGTGGTAATGTGATACTAAAGGAAGTGCCTATTCCCATTTCGCTTTCTACATGTATCGTGCCTTTATGATTTAATAAAATATTCTGCGTGCTGGTAAGTCCGAGTCCTGTTCCTTTAGGCTTGCTGGTATAAAACGGATCGAACAAGCGGGATTGAATTTCTTGAGGAATACCAGGTCCGTTGTCCGCAATTTTTATTAACGCTTTATCGTGAATGCGCCTGGTAGTAATGGTTAGAATACCTTTTCCTGGTGTCATTGCTTCAATGGCGTTGATAACGATATTCAGAATGGCGATAACAACCTTTTCCTCATCTACCAATACCTGTAAATTATCATCTGCAAGTTTAAGATCCAGCCGGATCTCATTCAGTTTGATCCGATCTTCTGAAAGCTGTAATGTGCTGTTTAGCAGTTTATCGAGGAATACTGCATTGGCGTGCAGTTCCATCATACGTGTACTATGTAATAGCTCTGTGATGAGTTGATTAATACGTGTACAATTACGCTCAATAATGTCGGTATATAACATTGCATCTTCACTGGCTACCACAACTGCATCATCTTTAAACTGACTCACTGCAAGTAATATATTAGTAAGTGGATTTCTTACTTCGTGTGCAATCACTCTGGCAATGCGTCCGGTGATAACGAATTTTTCCTGATGCTGCTTTTCCTGCTCTTCTCTTTTCCTGTCGGTAATATCCTGGATAACACAAAGAAATATTTGTGCTGCTTCATCCAGCATAACGGCATTTATTTGCACTACCAGTTTCTGATCGTCTTTAGTTCTGAAGTCGAACTCCTTTTGGGCTTCGCTATCTTCACAAATATTGTTGATGAAGAAAGTGCCATGCTCTTTGTTGATGAAGAGATCGCGAAGTTGCTTACGGAGGAGTTCTTCTTTTTTGTATTTCAGCGTGCGTAGTGCGGCCGGATTAGCATCTATAATATTTTTATGGCTATCTGTGAGGATGATAAGATCATGTGCTTTTTCAAAAATGCCGAAGTATTTTTTTTCACTTTCTTCTATGGTACGCAGGTGACTGTATTCATCAAGTGCATAGCGGATGGAGCGTTCCAGCAGGTCGGCGGTAATATCTCCTTTGACCAGATAGTCGTAAGCACCTGCCTGCATAGCTTCCTGGTCGATGGCATAATCGCCTTTGCCGGTAAGCATAATCACTGGCGCCTGGTATTTGAGCGTTTGGAAATAGTGCAAAATATCCAGTCCTGTAAATGGTCCCAGCCGGTAATCTACCAGGTATACATCATGCTGCATGGCATTAATGGCCTGCCTGCCTTTTTCGAATGTAGGGGCCCATTCCAATTGGTATTGTCCCGGAGAAATATCGTGCAGCAATTCATTGACAAGAAAGAAATCATCTTCGTCGTCATCGATCATAAGAATATTAACAGGTAACTCACTCATCGTTGTAACTGGAATTAGCGTCTGTCCTGGTTTGTATTAACAGAAAAAACCACAGCAATAACGGTGCTAAGCTTTAGATGTTGTTTCATATTCTTCATTTTTTAATGCTTGAAGTAGTGGAAGAATTACAGTAAATGTGGCGCCCTGATCAGGTACTCCGTTGGCTGTGATATAGCCATGGTGACTATCTACAATTTTTTTGCAGATAGCCAGACCTATCCCGGTACCGCTATATTCGCTGATACCGTGTAGTCTTTGGAAAATGAGAAAAATTCTATCTGCATATACCTGATCAAAACCAATACCATTATCTTCTACAGCAATCCTGCAAAACATATCATTCCAGCGATCTTCTTTTACAAAGCCAAGCTGCTGGCCAGTTACCACTTCATGATGAATATTTATCTGTAATTGTCTTCCTGGATAGGCAAACTTAATAGCATTCGCAATGAGGTTCTGGAACAGCTGATGGAAGGAGGTAGGATTACCTTCGATAATAGGTAGGTCATCTGCTACAACCACGCCATTCTTCTCTTCCAGCGTAATTTCCAGGTCGCTGATTACTTCCTGTATCAATTCATTCATATCAACAGGGACAATGCTTTCCGGCACAATCCTGCCTGCTCGTGAAAATACCAGTAGGTCATTGATCAGCACGCGCATCCTGGATACAGCAGCCACCATACGGTCTATCAGCTGAGATGCATCCACAGGGAGCTGCTCCTTGTACTTTACCTGAAGCCTGTCCGAAAATGTGGATATCTTTCGCAGTGGTTCCTGCAAATCGTGGGAGGCTACGTACGCAAATTGTTCGAGCTCCTGATTTGTTTTGTTTAAAAGAGAGATATTCTGTTGAAGATCTCTTTGATAAGATTTTAATTTAGATTCAATATGTTGCTGCAGGCGTACCTCTTTTGTAAGGGTTATATAAGAGTAGATGCCAATTATAATAGCTGCCAGAGAAGATATGAAGATCATTGGCACCCATAAGCCGGAGAAGAAATTGAACAGTTCTGATTTTTCATGTACCTGACTTTCCTCGATTCGTGTCATTAACTGTACTGTTTTGTCGATTCTGTCCATCACTTTTTCACTGGAAATGACAGAAGCCTTATCTGTAGCGGGATCTAGCTCAATATTGCTTTGTAGTAATTGCTCGTATTTAATGGCTAGTAAATGCCGCAATGTATCCAGATGCAATTGTTGTATACGACTATCGGAGGTGACTCTACGTAATATTTGATATTCCTTTTCAATATGAAGACTTCTTTCTTTCATGGTTGGGTCCAGGAACGTACTGTCTTTTGTCAGCTTATAGCCGCGGATGGCAGCTTCCGCTTCTTTTACCTGTTTGTTGATGACCTCCAGTCTTTTGGATACTTCGATGGCATGATTGAGCCTGGCGGCATTATCCAGCAGGTTTTTCGCCACCAGATAAGAAAAGATGGACGCCATGATAATGACAGTGAAAGCAATGACGAAACCGATTTGTATCTTCTTGTGTACTGAAAAATGCATATTATCCTTACTGTTACTGCGAAAGCTTCTGAAGTTAATTATTATTAGGGAGAATAATAAAAATTAAAACACCGATTCTAATGTGTAGCTGCGCAAGTATTTCCACACTATGCCGATATATTCTACAGCGTCCAACTGTTTTAAATCTACCATAGCAGCGCACCTAACTGGAATGAACTTTGATTTTTTATAAGTAATAATTCATGATTAAAATTTAGATTATGCCAGGAAATCCAGATAAAAACCGAGAACCGAATCCTAATATTCCTCCAGAGAAACCAGCGCCAGGAAAGCCGGAGCCTGGTAGTCCTGATCCCATTCCTCCTTTACAACCACCTTCTCAAAAACCAGAGAACGAACCAATTCCGCAGGAAATTCCGGACAGACAGATACCACATGTACCCGCAAATCCACAAACCGGAAATTAATCATATCCTGTATAAATGTGCTTCTTCCGCAAAGGATGTACCTGCGTTTGCTGAACTTATGATAGGCAGATGATTTTTCTGATAAAGCTGTCAATCATCTAACTGCATATATCTGCAACAGGTGGTATTATTTATGTGTTATCCATCTTACAAAATCATACATTATGAGAGCCATTTGGTCAGGTGCTATAGGTTTTGGGCTGGTGAATATTCCGGTTAAACTTTACAGCGCTACGCAAGATAGTCATCTGAGCCTTGATATGCTGGACAGTAAAAACCTGGGCCATATCCGGTACAAACGTGTAAATGAAGATACAGGCAAGGAAGTACCCTGGGAACAGATAGTGAAAGGCTACCTGTACAATGATGAATATGTGGTTTTAGAAGATGAAGACTTTGAAGCAGCCAGCCCTAGGAAGAGTAAGATCATTGAAATCACCTCTTTTGTTGTGGAGAATGATATTGATGATATTTACTTCGAAGCGCCTTATTTTATTGAACCTGCAAAGGGAGGCGAAAAAGCATACGAATTATTACGTCAAACGCTGGAGAAAACAGGGAAGGCGGGCCTGGCCAGCTTTGTGCTGCGCACATCCGAGCACCTGGCGGTAATACGGCCAAGAGAAAACTATTTATTGCTGCAACAGCTACGCTACCAGGAAGAACTTCGCTCTGCACAGGACCTGGATCTTCCGAAGAGTATTAAGCTGGACAAGAAAGAAATAGACATGGCGGCGGCTCTCGTCAAAGAATACACGGAAAAATTCGATATCGCGGCCTATAAGGATGAATACACCAACGAATTGATGAAAATAATTAAAGCTAAAGCCAGTGGCAAAAAACCAGTTGTTAAAAAACTTCGTGTAGTACATACGAAGAGTACCGATCTTTTTGAGCAATTGAAAGCGAGTTTACATAACAAACCTGAAAAAGCTGCTGCTAGCACCACCCGTAAAAAACGTGCATCATGAGTCTGGTTAAATATAAAGCCAAAAGAAATTTCAATGAAACTACGGAGCCGGTGGCGGGAAATCCCTCTACAGGTAAGCATATTTTCGTAGTGCAAAGACATCATGCTACGCAGCTGCATTATGACTTTCGACTGGAAATTGATGGGGTATTGAAAAGTTGGGCAGTGCCCAAAGGCCCGTCATTGAATCCTAGCGATAAAAGGCTAGCCATGCAGGTGGAAGACCATCCTTATGATTACAAAGATTTCCAGGGAACGATTCCTGAGGGTAACTATGGCGCTGGTACCGTTTATATCTGGGATAAAGGTACTTTCGAGTTGATGAATCCTGGTAATAAAAGCTTTGACAAAGAAGCTTTATTGGAGCTGAAAGAAGGGGATTTAAAGGTTGTTTTGAAAGGTAAAAAACTCAAAGGAGAATTTGCATTGGTGCACATGAAAGGAAGGGGAGAAAACGCTTGGTTGCTGATCAAGCATAAAGATAAGTATGCCACTGATGAATATAACAGTGAAGACTATACGCCAAAGCGGGTGAAAGATGCCGGCCTCCGATATAAAGAGGCTGAAAAAAAGGCTGCCACCAACAGGACAAAACACTAACATCTACCTGAAAACTCCTGGTAGTAAATCTCTCCATAAACTTAATAATATTGATCGCCGATCATTCTAATCGGCGCATGTAGCTTTCTGTTATCTTTGCAGAGCTATGGCTAAAGGTCACATTCTTATTATCGACGATGAGGAACAGCTCAGGAAGCTGATGGGTCGTTTATTATCTCTTGAAGGATATGTTATCCAGGAGGCATCTAATGTTCGTAATGCTATGAAAATCCTGGAAAGGGAAGAGGTACAGGTAGTGCTTTCGGACGTAAAGTTGCCCGACGGAAATGGCGTAGAACTGGTGCAGGCTATCAGAGGGAAGTATCCGCAAACCGAAGTCATTGTACTTACCGCCTATGGCAATATTGCTGATGGCGTGCAGGCAATTAAGAATGGCGCTTTCGATTATATTACCAAGGGAGATGATAACAATCGTATCCTGCCACTGGTGAGTAAAGCGATGGATAAAGCCGTGTTGCAGTTCCGTATCCGCGACCTGGAAAAAAAGCTCGGTGGGAAGTACAGCTTTGACAGCATTTTAGGGAATTCTCCTGAAATAAATCAAGCGATAGCATTGGCAAGAAAAGTGGCTTTATCAGAGATGACCGTCCTGTTATTAGGAGAAACCGGTTCTGGTAAAGAAGTATTTGCGCATGCTATTCACCAGGCCAGCAGCCGCCATCCACAACCCTTTGTAGCCGTCAATTGCAGCGCTTTTGGAAAAGACATCCTGGAAAGTGAACTCTTTGGGCATATAGCCGGTGCTTTTACTGGTGCTGTAAAAGATAAAAAAGGCTTTTTTGAAGAAGCCAAAGGAGGCACCATCTTCCTGGATGAAATAGGAGAAATGCCAGTAGAACTACAGGCTAAAATGTTACGTGTGCTGGAAGCACAGGAGTTTTATAAAGTAGGCGAGTCTAAACCAACGAAAACGGACGTACGTATTATTGCTGCCACTAACCGAAACCTTGAACAGGAGATCAATGCAGGACATTTTCGTTCTGATTTATTTTACAGACTTTCTGCGTTTCAGATTAACCTGCCATCGTTGAACGAGCGTAAGAAAGACATACCTGTGCTGGCAGAATGGTTTATGCAACAGGTAGCACCTAAGCTGAATAAACGGATTAGTGGCATGACCCCGGCTTTCCAACAGGCATTGCAGCAGCATTCCTGGAAAGGTAATATCCGGGAATTGAAGAATGTGATAGAAAGAGCTGCCATCCTTACGGATAGTGATATCCTGGACATAGCAGTGCTGCCTTTCGATTTCCAGCAGGGAATGGCAGGAGAGCCTTCATCTATGCGCCTGTCGGACTTGGAAAAACATCATATCACCAGAGTGCTGGCGCATGTTAAAGGCAATAAAACCAAAGCTGCTGAATTACTGGATATTGGTCTTACCACACTTTACAATAAAATCAAGGAATATAATATCTTGCTAGAGTAGCCAACCTAATAAAACACAGGCCAATACAATAAATGGCGACGGCATTTTGCTGAATAACAATAATAGCAGCGTGCAGATCATGATCGCGAGATTGATCGGATTTGTAGGGATTGCAAAGAAGAGAATAAAGGTTGCGGCCCACATAATGCCCACCACTACTGCGTTAATCCCTTCCAGGGCCCTGTATATGACCACATATTTTTTTAGGTTATGCCATATCGGGAAGAAGAAAAGTACGAGTAATAAACTGGGAAGAAATATGGCTACCGGCGCCAGTACACATCCCAGGAATTGGTAGCCCATACCAAGGTTACGCATTGCCATGCCACCTACATAAGCAGAAATAGAAAAGGTTGGACCCGGAAGAGCCCGCATAATACCTGCTCCTGTGAGCAATTCTTCTGCTGTCAGGAAGGCACTTTTGGGCCTTGTTACATACTGTTCCAGCATCATGGCGATGAGAATATCGCCGCCACCAAAAACAAGGCTACCGAAGCGGTAGAAGTTCTCAAATAAGTTGAAAGGTCTTCTGGTAATCCAGTTATGCGTACGTGCCAACTCAGAGAAAAACCCCGCGAGTATGAATATCAGAACGAAAAGCCAGATGTTTCCCCATTGAATTTTTTTCGGCTTTTCAGGAATATCAGGGATTCGTTTATTACTAAAGTTAGAGACGATACCACCTAATATAATGAGCGCCGGAAAAGTCCAGGGCGATTTAAACTTGATAGCCATGACCATGGATACGCCCATGATGATAAAGGTAGCCAAGTTACGAATACTGATTTTGAAGGCCTTAAAGCCGCCATAGGCCAGGAATCCAACAGCCATCGGTTGTACGTATTTGAATATATCTGTATGTAATGCAGACTTATCAAAATACTGTAAGAGGAAGCTGAGGGAGCCCATGAGCAGACAAGCGGGCGTGATCCAGATCAGAAGGGTAAGTATGGCCAGCGGTACACCCCCACGTTTATAACCAATAAGGGTGAGCGTTTGGGAAGAGGAAGCTCCGGGCAACAGTTGACAGAACGCGTTATACTCCATTAATTCCTGTTCTGTTACGTCTTTACGTTGTTGAACAAAGGTTTTCATCATCATTGCCAGATGCCCTTGCGGACCTCCGTAGGCCGTGATGCTGTGGAAAAGCACTGCTTTCAAAAATGGAATATGACGTAGAAACACAGTTAGTTGCCGGGTTGGTTAAGCTTTTATGGTTTTCAATTATTTATACCTGAAAGTAGCGCAAAATACAACAGTGTTGCTAATAAAGCTAGTATTTGCGGTTAATACAGGCACGGTAGTTGCATTATGGCGTCCTGTAATACCGAATAAGGGCCTTTTATCCGTTGTATTCTGCCTGAAATTGGACGTCGTGTAGCCTCGAGATTAACAGTGCGAAAGCACCTTATTATAGCCATATTGATCACTGGAAACCATTAAAGAATATTAGCTACTGTAATGTAGTGTAAACTTAAAGTCCCGGAAGGTTAACACTTTCCGGGACTTTAAGTTTTATTAATTTTCCTTCCGGAGAATTATTTTTTCAAACCAATCTCACGGAGGCGCTCATCGAGATACTCACCGGCGCTGATGGGTTCATAGGCCAGTGGGTTTTCTGCGGTGATGCAGCTATCCAGACTATCCAGTCTCATATTTGATTTAGGATGCAGGAAGAAAGGAATGGAGAAACGGGAGGTGCTCCATTTTTCACGCGGAGGATTAACTACGCGGTGAGTGGTAGATTTCAGCCTGTTGTTTGTAAGACGTTGCAGCATATCGCCAACGTTTACTACGATTTGTTCAGGCAGGGAAGTTACTGGTACCCAGTTGTCCTGTTTGTCCAGGATTTGCAGGCCATCTGCAGAAGCGCCTACCAGCAGGGTAATCAGGTTAATATCTTCGTGTTGCTCAGCTCTGATAGCGGATTTAGGCTCCTGCGTGATAGGAGGGTAGTGTATTGCTCTCAGAATGGAGTTACCGTTATGGATTTTGTCGTCGAAATAATGTTCGTCGAGGCCCAGGTATAGCGCGATAGCCTGTAACAGTGCGCGGCCAGATTGTTCGAAGCCACGGTAAGCTTTGAAGAATGTAGGAGTGAAAGCCGGAACTTCATCTACCTGAATGTTATCAGGATATTCAGCAGCAATAGGATCTTTATCTTCTACTGTCTGGCCGAATTGGAAGAATTCTTTCAGATCTGGTGCTTCATAACCTTTTGCGTGTTCTTTACCGAAAGAGGTATAACCGCGTTGGCCGGCCAGTTCTGGCTTTTCGTATTTATGCTTTGTGTCGAAAGGCAGTGCAAAGAACTGCTGTACATAGTTGTAGAGGTCTGCAATCAGCTCATCAGAGATGCCATGATTCTTAACCGCTACAAAACCAACTTCTTCATAAGCTTTACCAAGTTGCTGCACGAAAGCAGCCTTGCGACTGGCGTCACCTGACGTGAAATCCGCGAGATCCACGGATGGGATGGAGTGAGTAATTGCCATAATAACTATTGTTTTGGAAGGCCAAAGGTATGAAATCCTATCCACATGGCTGGCTGCCACTCCATCCCGGATGTTTACATAAGGTTAAAATCTAACGCATTCTGAAGATTAATTGAAATAAGCCTGTTCCTCTGGTGTAATGTCCACCACTGCATAACGATCGATCTTGTTAATGAGCATTTCATCCATCACATCAATGAGGTTTTTATAATTGGCAGACTTATCAGCTTTGATCAATACCATCAGATCATTTTTATGATATTGTTGCTGTACCTGTTCTTTTTTGTTGATGATGACATCGCGCAAACCTTTATTGCCAAAGTTGGTGTAATGGATCTCTGGCTGGGCATTTGACCCTGGAGGAGTGCCTTCATACCAGGCAATTTTATTATTGGGTCCGAGAACCACCGTCAACGCTTTACTTTCTGGTAAAGGTGAGGGTTGGCCGTCAGTACGTGGCATTACCAGGTCGAGGGTTTTAGGTTGGGCCATCGTAGTGGTAAGCATAAAGAAAGTTATCAACAGAAAGCCAAGATCCACCATGGGAGTCATATCTACGCGTGTAGATTTCTTTATACTTCTTCTTTTGCCTTGTTGTTTATTACTGTTGCCGGAGGTGTTTATTTCAGCCATGATCTAACTGTTTAGAATATACGAAAATGGTTGAAAGCGCTTTCAGTAGTATAGATGAGGAATAGGCAGATTTCCATAAAAGTTTTTTCTCAACAGAGAAATTGAAAAGGGCTGTCTCTATTCAATAGAGACAGCCCTTTATTATGGAAGAAAATAATTGAACTAGAATTCGGCGTTTTTCGGTGTTCTAGGGAACGGAATAACGTCGCGGATGTTGGTCATACCAGTAACGAAGAGTACAAGGCGTTCGAAACCGAGGCCGAATCCGGAGTGCGGAGCAGTACCAAAGCGGCGGGTATCTAGGAACCAGCTCAGTTCTTCAACAGGTACACCTAATTCCTGCATACGTCCTACCAGTTTGTCGTAGTCTTCTTCACGTTGTGAACCGCCTACAATTTCACCGATACCAGGGAATAGAATATCCATTGCTCTTACTGTTTTTCCATCTGCATTCAGTTTCATGTAGAAGGATTTGATTTCTTTTGGATAGTCTGTAAGAATAACTGGTTTTTTGAAGTGTTTTTCTACCAGATAGCGTTCGTGTTCACTCTGCAGATCAGCGCCCCAGCCTTCGATGAGGTATTGGAATTTCTTGTTTTTGTTAGGCTTACTGTCTTTGAGAATAGCGACAGCCTCTGTGTAGGTGAGTCGCATAAACTCGTTGTTCACTACGAATTCGAGTTTTTCGATCAGGCCCAATTCGCTGCGTTCTTGCTGAGGTTTTTGTTTTTCTTCCTCAATGAGGCGTGCAGCGAGGAAGTCGAGGTCTTCGCGGTTATGTTCTAAAGCGTATGCGATAACGTACTTGATGAATTCTTCAGCAAGGTTCATGTTATCTTCCAGCTCATAGAAGGCCATTTCCGGCTCGATCATCCAGAATTCCGCCAGGTGACGGGCGGTGTTGGAGTTTTCGGCGCGGAAGGTAGGGCCGAAGGTGTATATGTCACTCAGGGCCATTGCTCCAAGTTCACCTTCCAGTTGTCCGGATACGGTGAGGTTGGTGGCACGGCCAAAGAAATCTTCTTTAAAGTCGATGTCGCCACTTTCAGTGCGTGGCGGTTTGTTGAGGTCCAGCGTGGTTACGCGGAACATTTCGCCGGCGCCTTCCGCATCAGAAGCGGTGATAATAGGCGTGTGCAGGTAAACGAATCCTTTTTCGTTAAAGAATTTATGAACTGCGAAAGCGAGAGAGTTACGCAGACGGAAAATCGCTCCGAATGTATTGGTACGGAAACGCAGGTGAGCGATTTCGCGCAGATATTCGAGGCTAGGCTTGTTTTTCAGCTGCAGCGGGTATTTTTCAGGATCGCAATCACCCAGTACTTCCAGGGTAGTGGCTTTGAGCTCTACTCTCTGACCTTTACCCTGAGATTCGATAATTTCCCCTGTAGCACTGATAGAAGCACCAGTGGTAATACGTTTCAGCGTAGCAGGGTCCGTATTTTCGGCGTTTATTACGATCTGGAGATTATTATTAGTGGAGCCGTCATTCAAAGCGATAAATTGATTGTTGCGGAAAGAACGCACCCACCCCTTTACTGTAACTTCGTAGTTTGCCCTGTCGTCCGACAGGATTTGTTTGACTTTTACCCTTTGGCTCATAATAAATAAATTTTAGGACTGCAAAAATAAGTGGAAATATTCAGAGTGCATAGTTCCTGTAAAACTGCTTTCCCAGAGAGATTTGCAAGCGATGAATGCCAATAAAATGTTAAAAATTGATATAATGTTATCGAGAAAACCTGGAAAAATAAAGGCAGCGGGTCCTTCCAAAAGCCAGATTTGGGGGGTGAAATAGGAGCTTTAATCAAGCTGGAAAAGGGATCGGAGGGCTGTGGGGGTCGCTAATTTTTTTTGGATAATAAAGAAACTTGTATTAATCTTGCGTTACAATCTGTCTGATCAAGCTTAATTTACCACCTTCATCAGCAGTTCCTGAACTCAGCATTCCCTATCAAATTTAATAATCAAATTAAATTTATTGACTCAAAACAATTATTTGTAATTGGTGTATGTTGGTATGCAGCAGTGGTACCCGCCTCACAACACTACTTCTAAAATTTGACAACTCAGATGATGTACGACATCTTACAATTGAACGACATGCTCGTTCCAGAGCTTCTTGATATTGCAGAAAAACTGGACGTTCCCAACGCGAAGAAACTGAACAAACAAGACCTTATCTACAAGATTCTTGATAAACAAGCTGTAATGGCTTCCGCAGATAACCCGGCAAACGGAGAAGAAAAGAAATCACGCAAACGTAAACCCGTAAAGAAAGAAGACGAAAACCATGCAGCTGAAGAAGCAGCTCACACTGAAGAGAAACCAGCTAAAAAAGTAACCTCCAAAAAAGCCTCCGGAAGCAAATCAAAGGAAACCGAAGAACATTCTGAACCAGCTCCAAAATCCAAAATAAAAAATTTCGATATAGACCTCGACAGTATTCCTTCTCTTACATTCGATGATGATGATGATATTATCATTCCTTCATTCACTGAAGATCAACATGAAGAAGAAGAGGAAGAAGAAGTTGTAGCATCAGCTCCAATAGCAGCTACTGAAGAGGAAGACGAAGAAGACGATGATGATTTTGTGATGCCTGAAGAACATGAACCAGCGGCTCCTGCAGCGCAGAAAACTAAGTTTCAAAACAATAAAAAAGAACCAGCATTCAACATCGAATTCGATGGTGTAATCGTAAGTGAAGGTGTACTCGAAATGATGCCTGATGGTTACGGATTCCTGCGTTCTTCTGATTATAACTACCTGAGCTCTCCGGATGATATTTATGTATCTCCTTCTCAGATTAAATTATTCGGTCTCAAAACCGGCGACACCGTAAAAGGTGCAGTACGTCCTCCAAAAGAAGGCGAAAAATATTTTGCATTACTGAAAGTTGAAACCATCAATGGTAAGTCTCCGGAAGAAGTACGCGATCGCGTTCCTTTCGATTATCTGACTCCACTGTTTCCTTTCGAAAAACTGCGTCTGACAACAACTTCCAATAACTACTCTACCCGTATCATGGATATGTTTACACCTATCGGTAAGGGACAGCGTGGATTGATCGTGGCACAACCTAAAGTAGGTAAAACCATGCTCCTGAAAGAAGTTGCAAACGCTATCGCTACTAACCACCCTGAAATTTATCTGATGGTCGTTCTCATCGATGAGCGCCCGGAAGAGGTAACTGATATGGAACGTAGCGTCAAAGCAGAAGTCATCGCTTCTACTTTCGATGAACCTGCAGAAAAACACGTAAAAGTTTCCGCTATAGCTTTGCAAAAAGCAAAACGCCTGGTAGAATGTGGCCATGATGTAGTCATCCTCCTGGATTCTATCACTCGTCTGGCTCGTGCACATAACACCGTTGCTCCTGCATCTGGTAAAGTATTGAGTGGTGGTGTGGAAGCTAACGCCATGCAGAAACCTAAACAATTCTTCGGTGCTGCACGTAAAATCGAAAATGGTGGATCTCTCACTATTCTCGCTACAGCATTGATCGATACCGGTTCTAAAATGGACGAGGTTATCTTCGAAGAATTCAAAGGTACTGGTAACATGGAGTTACTCCTGGATCGTAAACTGGCTAACAAACGTATCTTCCCTGCGATCGATGTATCTGCATCGTCTACTCGCCGTGATGATCTGTTACTGGATAAAGATTCACTCAAACGTATCCATATCCTCCGTAATCACCTCGCAGATATGAATACAGATGAGTCTATGCACTTCATGCTGCAACATATGCGTGGTACTAAAAACAATGAAGAGTTCCTGATTTCTATGAATGGATAATCAGTAAATCATAACTAATCATTAAAGCGACGATCTAATATTTTAGATCGTCGCTTTTCTTTTGCCGATAATTTTGGTGGCATGACATTAGTCTCTGAATAAAAGAATTATATCTAGCAGCAGAAAGCAAAACGGCCCTGGTGCGATGCACCAGGGCCGTTTCTATTTACCATAAAATTTTTCACATAAGTCACACAGACGCAACTACTAGAATAAGAAGTTTACGCCCAGTGCAAACTGGTTGGTGAAGTTGAAACCAAAATCACTGTTGTTGGTTTTGATACCAGTTGCTTCATCTTTAGTTTGTTTCCAGTTGTAACCGATACCACCGAACATACCTTCAACCATGAAGTGTTTAGTTACGAAGTAAGAGATACCTGGTTGTACGTTAACATTGAACTGGTTGTAGCTGTCAGTTTTGGTATCGCCGGTTTTGTTGTTACCGAAGCCGTAAGATGCATTACCTTCAGCGAAGAATGCAAATTTAGACTGACCCAGCATATGGTAGTTACGTACAAACAGACCTGGGTTAATGTCCAGTCCTTTAGTTTTAACACCTGCTTTGTCTTTGTCGAAGCTGAAGTTGGTATTTGCAAACACACCTACAACCCAATTAGAGTTCAGTGCATAACCTACTTTAGGGCTGATGCCAAAAGAAGTGCGGGTATTTTTAGCGTCGCTGTCTTTTACTTTGTCGGAGTGAGTTAACACGTTTACGTTACCGCCCAATAAAATATCGCCTTTCTGAATCTGAGCCTTTGCTACTTGTGTGCCGAACAGTGCTACTGCGGCCATTACAATCAACTTTTTCATCTTTCGTTAATTTAAATATTCATTAAAACTGTGCTTCCTTTCTATTGCTTTTCTACATACTTGTCGTGCCATTCCTTGGTTGATCGTAGCCAAGTATCATTTCTGACCTTTTGACTTTTTCGTTTCGCGGGTCAAATGTACGAGCAATTCCTGTTCTACCAAATTTTTTTGTTAAGAAATTGTTACGTATCCTTCGCGCACTTGTATTATTTAGATTATTTACAGGGGGTAGTTGAGGTCTAAAGAAGCCATAGTACTGAATTTGGATATTTATTAACGAAATATATTATCCTCCGTGGAGCCTCAAAAGGAGATCTTTTTTCCTTCTTTCTGTAATCTCTAACACTTTTCCGCTACGCAAAATCACTTTTCCACTATCGCCGGCAACTTGCCCAACATTCGATAATTGTACCATCTGTGTGTTGTTGATCTGATAAAAACGCAGTGCAGTAAAGAGTTCCAGGTAATATCTGAAAGGTTTTTGTGCAATATGATCTATTCCACCTTCCATACGGAACGTACAATTTTCCTGCTCTGCTTCAAAGAACTCTATGTTAGACAAGTTTATTACCTGTTCACCCCTATTAGTTGGCAAAATCATTTTCCAGGTTTGTGTCCGTGTATTATTGAAATTATCCATTAATACTTGGTACCTGGCAGTTGCAGGATACTGGTTAATCCTTGATGCTACTGCATTTACAGCCAGTAATAAGCTCTCTTTGTCTATAGGTTTTAGTATAAGCTCTACTTCACTAAACCGGATAATATGCAGGAATTTCTTCTCAAAGGCAGTCACAAATACCGCTTCAAAATCAATATCCTGCGTGCCCGACAAAATATCAAAACCTATGCCATCAGGCATTTCCAGGTCCAGAAACACTAATTGCGGCCGATGTTTCCGTATTTTTTCAATGCCATCAGTGCAATCTGACGCCATGTCAGCAATCGTCACAAAAGGACAGTATTTTTCAAGCATAAGGGCAATAATGTCCCTGCTGTTTCTTTCGTCATCTATAATAATTGCCTTAATCATACACATGATTACTTACTAACGTTAATGAATATACTCAGAGTTGGGGTATAAGGATCCTAACAACAGTGCCACTGTCGCTTTCATCGGTAGCTGACTTATCAATTATCTCTATCTGTATCTCTGTATTATACATCTTGTTTAATAACTCAGCCCTATTCTGGCTAATCTCCATGCCAGACGATTGGTGGTGTTTGGGTAAAGTACGCAAGGCTTTCGACCTGCTAATGCCAATGCCATTATCTTCTATTATGCATTCCAGCATATCAGAAGCCGTTTGCACAAATCGCACGGAAAGCTTACCTATAGCATGTTTGGTATTAGTCATTCCATGCTTTACGGCATTTTCTACATAAGGCTGCAATAACATAGCCGGGATCTCTAATTCGGCTGTAGCTATATCGGGATCAACTTTTATTTCATACTCCATTCTATTCTCAAAACGCATTCTCTCTAATCCCAGGTAAGTATTCAGATAAGTAATTTCATCTGCAAGAGATATAAAATTGCGTCGGGAGAAATCAAGTGTTTTACGTATCAGGTAAGAAAAATCAGACAGGTATTTCTGCGCAAACTCAAAGTCACGCTGCATCACAAACAATTGAATTGAGTTCAGACAGTTAAAGATAAAATGTGGATTGATCTGTGCACGAATGGCTTTCAGTTCAATCTCTGTTAGCTTCTTCACATATTCTGTTTCCAACTGGATCTTACGTTGCTCTTCAAGTTCCTGCTTCTTTCGTAATATTTCTGTCGTCTGTTCTTTTACTAATTCCTCCAGCTGTTCATTCAGCTTGCGCTGTAACTCCTTGTTCTTATTTAATTGTTTAATTAACATTTCCTGGGTGCGGGTACGTTCCAGGTGAACCAGCTTATTTCGATAACTTAGTCCTGCCAAAACAAATAGCGCTTGTAATAATATACCTCCGATAAGTAGTATGGTAGGGGCGGAGAGCTCTCCCATGGCACCTACTAACCCCAACGGACGTACGTGAATCAGGAAGGATCCTAGGCAAGCCAGGTACAGGCAAACACTCCCCAAAAGATAAAAACGCACTAGCGGATGATGCTGCGAACGCCTTGCCAGTGCTACATAAATGACAAGCAAAGGTACCAGCGTTCCAAAATAAACATAACTATAAATAATAGTAGGGAGATGATATTGTTCTTCGGTTATACAATATATACAGATGATGATAAGACCGCCCACCACTGCTGCAACCCAGGTGAAAACCCTTTCCATCAATGGATATCGCTCTTTCAGATTCAGGAAGGTATTACCAAATAGGAGGTACATCATGTAGAAGCAAAATAACAACCCCGGAATATCCCAGTAATACTTCAACATGGGCCACCTATGAAAGAAAGAAAGTTGATAAGGCTTGCTTTCCAACCTTAATGCAAAAAAGAGGATCAGCCCCATCATGTAGATGGCAAAGTACAGATAGGACCGGTCAGGTAGTTGCATATAGTTGATGATGGATATGCTGAGAAAAACGACGAGCATTCCCAGGAGAACCAATATCACTACGGATTCCCGCCGATAACTTTCCAGCTGAATGGTCTGAAATTTAGCATAGGCGGGAGAGTTATACAATATTGGAATAAACGGATGCTCATTGAATGACTTATTAACGATATGGAGATAGAATGTCCGTGTACTATGTGCCGGAACATCTGCCACAAATCCATAGTTATTCCATCGTTCTACACCGCCTTTGTCTAGCATTAGCCCGGTCTGCATCAATAACCTGGGGCTGTCGCCAGGAATCTGTTCATACCAATACATGAAATCATGCCACCCGGTAAACAAAAGCCACGGCGCCGCTACATTTCCTGGATTATGTATGCTAAACTTCAGCCAGCAATTGTTGACACGACTATTATTCCGTGGCGCACTATGAAACAGCGCATTGTTAATATTAAATGATTGATGGATGACATCTTGAATACCTAGCTCCCCGGAGCTATCTGTCAGACTGCCGGCAAATGGGCGTAAGTCAATTGAGACAGGAGCCGCAGAGGGTTCTATCGTAAGTGTATCGGGGGGTATTACCCGATTGTTGGCAAGGGCAGCTGCTGTAATGAAAAGTAACAGCAGCAATAGCATAGAGCGCTTCACAAAGTGGCGTATATATTATATTATAACAATTGGTCGATAGTGGCAGCCAGCTTCCTGTCCTTATCAGTGACGATATTGCCGGCATCATGTGTTGACAGATATATTTCCACCTTATTATAGACATTTGTCCAATAAGGATGATGATTTGCTTTTTCAGCTGCTAATGCTACTTTGGTCATAAAGGCAAAGGCTTCCCGGAAGTCTTTGAACGTAAATGCCCTATAGAGCTGATTATTTTTTTCTTCCCACATGTTGAGGAAAATTTATTGATAATTCGTTACTAGCAGGGTTTTTCTGTGAGGATCCGGTTAAACTGTACTTATGATTATGTCCTGGCATTAGAATATGAGGTTCATCCTATTTTTAATTTCCCTGGTATCCAGTAAAGATACTAATTGTACCTGCGGAACATGCCGTAATTCTTCTACTATTTTTTTAACGTCTTCTACCTGGTAATAATCTCCCTTGATCATCCACAGATACTGGATCTGTTTGAGTTCCGGAAGCAAAAATTCGGCCTGGCAGTGGTTATTATAACAATAATGTACTACAGCATTGGTTGCTTCATGGTATTCAAAGACTGGAAAATGATAGGAGCGATTTTTTTTGGAAAGGGTTACTTCCAGTGAGTTGTTGACTCTAAAGTTGGTGTGCAGATTTTTATTGATCTGCCAGCAGAGCTGGTAGTCACGGGCTGTGGAGGCAATACCGATAAGGTGGGCGCTTTCGAAGAAGTCCTCTACTAATTGATCCTGGTCCAGCTTCAGTTTAAGTATTGTCATACGTAAAGATATTGGGGAAAAAATAGCATCTGACTGTAAGTAAGATGAATTTTAAGATATTTTTTCATCTTTTTGGGTAATCAAATTTTCCGGGGAAACGGTCAGATGCCATGAAATGCATTGCTGCCACTAATTTTTGATTAATAAACAGGCAAGGCATTGCTGCCTGCCTGTTCTGAAAAAATTATTTATAAAAAATATAATAGGAAGCGCTTATTTGTCTTCTTCTCTTCTTTTGCGGTTAGCAAGAAGGAGAGTTCTTTTAGGTTCCGGTACTTTTTCGAAATCGTAAGGGCAATGTCTGCAACCATTTCCGCAGCAATAGCCCCTGTCGAGATGAAATTTTTCGGTAAAGACCATATATCCTTGTTCGTTATAGTAAAAATCAATCTTCTCCACCAACGGTTGCTTCATCAGATGGTAATTTAATGGTGCGCCAGTGTGGGAGCGGAGCTTCAGGCAGTTTGAATTTTATGTACCTGATAGTACGTCCATCGGCGAGGTGCATTTTTTCATAATGCGTCTGGATACGCAGCAGGGTAGGGATTTCAGCCATGGCGTAAACGTCTGCAATATCTTCAACTACTTCACAACCAATTACTTCAATTACTTCTTTTGTGAAAGCATAGAGCTCAGCAGAATCTGTTTTCAGGTTGATGGTAGCACCCGGCGCCAGCAATGGTTGGTATAATTGCAGAAACCTTGGGTGTGTCAGTCTTTTTTTAGATTTAGACTGGCGCAGAAACGGATCAGGAAAGGTGATCCATATTTCTGATACCTCTCCAGGGTTGAAATAATTAGTAAGTTTATCGATCTGGGTACGGAGAAAGGCTGCGTTATTAAGTTTATCGTCCAGGGCTGTTTTAGCACCTCTCCAGATACGGTTACCTTTCAGGTCTACACCAATAACGTTTTTGTCCGGGAAGATGCGGGCCATGCCAACGGTATAGTCACCTTTACCACAGGCCAGTTCCAGTACTACCGGGTTATTATTATGAAAGAATTCATGCCATTTTCCCTGCATCCCTTCCGGGTATATCAATACATTAGGAAAAGTCTCTATCTCTGCGAAGCGTTGTAATTTTTTTTGTCCCATTTGGATGCGAAATTACGAGGTTTTTCTTTTCTTTTCTTTGGGAGATGGGAGTATATAAGGTGCTTGAACGATGGGCCATGGCATTCATTGACAGATGAATGTCTTATACATAATAAAAAAGGCGCCATAGGCGCCAGAAATTCTCATAAAAATAAAAAGCCCGCGAGCGTAACCCACGGACTCTTTAAACCAATTCAGCTGTAGGAGGAGGAGTCGAACCTCCACGGAGCAGTTAGCCTTGGTACAAGTAAGATTAGTGGTCAACCCAATTATACCATGTTTGTCCTGTGATCCCCACCCCCGAGACAAGAGGGCATGTCTGCCAGTTTCATCATCCCACAAAGTTTTGATAATCAATACTTGCGTTCACTTTTTGTCAGCCGTTTTTGTAATGATTATGATGCAAATCTAAATAGAGTGCTTATTTTTTGCAAATTTTTTAAGAAAAATTTTTGAATTTTCGATATTTTTTAAATATTTGCATATAACTTTAAAACATTCAAAAACAAATTGTAAAAATGAGCCACAATTTGAATATTGACAAACTCGATTTGCAGATTATCAGTGAGATGATGAATAATGCTGAGATCTCATATGCAGACCTGGGGAAGAAACTTTTTGTTTCGGGAGGCACTATCCACGTAAGAATGAAGAAATTGCAAGAACTAGGTATAGTTAAAGGTACTAAATTACATGTAGATTTAAAAATGATTGGCTACGATGTAATTGCTTTTATTGGTATCTATCTTGAAAAAAGCTCTATGTACGATACTGTGGCCAAAGAATTACGTAAGATCCCAGAAATGGTTCGCCTCAACTATACTACTGGTAGTTATAGTATGTTCGCAGAAATTATCTGTAAAGATATTACCCAGCTTCGCCGCATCCTGCACGACGAATTACAGAAAATCAAAGGAATAGAAAGAACTGAAACATTGATCTCTCTGGAAGAAAGTTTTTACCGTACAATTAATGTGGTGGAATAAGGTCAGATGGAATGACAGACGGCTACGTCTTTTCATTCTTAATGATTAAATTCCGTCATGGTTACAACAGAAATTGCCGAAAGAATAAAACGGCTCGAAGAAAAATATGCCGCGATGGGTCAAGATCTGTCCTCCTACCTGGACGGGCTGCTGTACGCGGATTACCTTACTTATTGGGATTATATACAACTGGATGTACTGCTTAACCTGCAACATCCCCGCACGCCGTTTCCGGATGAGAGCATTTTTATAATGTACCACCAGATAACGGAACTGTATTTTAAACTGTCGCTGCAGGCAATCGAACAGATTTGCCATGCACCTGTACTGTCCGTAGAACATTTTAAAACACAGTTGAAACGAATCAATAACTATTTCAAGACCTTGATTAGTTCATTCGAAATTATGGTCGATGGAATGGATAAAGAACAGTTTCTCAAATTCCGTATGGCTTTATTACCTGCCAGCGGTTTTCAGAGCGGCCAGTTTCGGCTCATTGAAATATGCTCCACCAGCTTACCCAATCTGGTGTATGAACCGCAACGAGCAGGAGTGCAGGGACTTGATTTAAAAGATATTCTGGAAAAAATTTACTGGAGAAGCGGAGCAACAGAACTGGCTACAGGCAAGAAAACCCTTACGCTGCGCCAGTTTGAGCTGAAATATATGGATACATTCCGCAAAACGGCAGACAACCATAAGGATAACAATATTCAGCTCCGTTATCAACAACTTACTCCCGCAGAACAGGCAGAAGTAACGCCATTGTTGCGGGAATACGATCTGAACATCAATGTCCGATGGCCACTGATGCATTATAAATCTGCAGTAAGATATCTCCATAAAAAACCTGAAGATATCGCTGCTACAGGTGGTACAAACTGGCAGCAATACTTGCCGCCAAAAAATAAACGGATTGTTTTCTTCCCGGAATTATGGACAGAAGAAGAACTGAATAATTGGGGACGTATTGCAATGGGAGATGAGTAATTAAATTTTCTGTGTAGTAAATCGTCTGATATGATATGCCAGCAACGGGGCATCTGCTTTTTCCAGTGGATGCACCGTATCTGGTAAAACAGCAAACTGTGCTTCTGGTAAGGCTTTAAACGCTTCAATCGTTTCCTGGAAAGATACCATGTTGTCTCTATCTCCCATCATCAGTAAACAAGGAGATGCTATCTGCGCATAATCGTTGGCCCGTAACAGTGACTGATGACCCAAATCCTCGATCAGGATAGCAGTCATGTTCACAACTTCTTTCCAATCAGATGCAGTATGACGTTCTTCCAGTACCCGGGCATAAGCAGGTACCTTTTCTTCTATCAATTCTGGGTTCAGTTGTTTCACTTCTCTGCCTGCCGTAGCCTCGTTCCAGTTATATTTGGTAGCCAGTGTAATGATATGCCCTATCCGCTCAGGCTGATGCCTGGCAAGATATAAGGCCACATATCCGCCCATACTGTACCCAAAAATATGAATGAAGTCTAACGATTTTTCTTCCAGATAACGCAGCACTTCTCCGGCAAATACTGGAATGCTAAAGCCTTCAGCAGAAAATGGTTGCTGGCCATGACCACTGAATTCCAGTACATGTACATCATAATGTGCTTCCAGTAAGGATTTCAGAGAGTCGAATTGTGGGGCGGCCCCTAAGGCGCCATGTAACAGAAGAATGGGGATTTTTGTATGCTGCATAATTAAAACTAAGAAAAAAATAACCAAATTACCTGGCCACCAACCATTTTTTAAATGGTTTATAACACCGGTCGCGATCAGGGGCAGTGATTCGGAAACAGGATAATATCACCACACCTTCCGGCTTGCCTGACCGGGTAGATGGAAAGGAGACCCAATCCATCGATGGCACTGGTAACTGGTACTAATATTTACAGACCTGAATCGTATATTTTGCTTTAATAAACAATGCACGTGTCTTAAATGTTCCTCATATTTTTTTATTATGTTTGCAATGATGTTGCCGAATAACTTCTTCACTGAGCGTACTTACATACGCACATTTTTAGATGTCCCATCATCAAATCATACTTATAAACAATAGTAATGGAATACAATACCACGCGTAATCACCTGATAATGAAAGAGTACGGCAGAAATATCCAGAAAATGGTGGAATTCCTGCTTACAATTGAGGACGATATGGATCGCCAGCGTAATTCTATGGCTGTAATTGAACTGATGGGTACGCTAAATCCACATTTAAAAAATGTGGAGGATTTCAGGCATAAACTGTGGGACCATATCTTCAATATCTCCGGTTTTTCACTGAAGGTGGAATCCCCATATCCAATCCCAACTAAAGAAACTTTAAAAGCCAGACCAGAAAGACTGGAGTATCCTAAAAAATACCCAAGAAACCGTCACTTCGGTAAAAACCTGGAAATGGTGATTGATAAAGCTATTCAGGAAGAAAATCCTGAGAAAAAAGAAGGCTTTACCCAAACCGTAGCCAACTACATGAAACTGGCTTATGGCAACTGGCATAAAGAAAGCGTACATGATGATGCTATCCGTGCTGAATTACTGTCTATCACCGGTAATGAACTAGATTATCATCCTGGCGCCAGCACCAGCAATAGTGTTGCATCTACCCAAAACTTCTCACAGGGCAACTCCAATGTTGGTAACAGCGATCAATTCCGTACCAACAGCGGCAAACGCAAAAATTTCCAGCAGAACAACAAGTTCAAAGGCAATAACGGCGGCAAAGGAAATAATAACAAGCATAATAACAAGTTCAATAAAAACAGGAATAAGTAGTGAGCAGTGCTTTTGAAGTAAGAGGCGGCAACCGTCTGCAAGGGGAAATTGTACCCCAGGGTGCCAAAAATGAAGCTTTACAAATCATCAGTGCAGTAATGCTTACCCCTGAAAAGGTAACCATATCTAATATCCCCGACATCGTGGATGTTAATCTCCTGATTGAATTGCTAGGCGACGCCGGTGTAAAAATTAACCGTGTCAGCAGAGATGTTTGTGAATTTCAGGCTGATAATATCGACCTGGAATATTTGCAGAGTGCAGAATTTAAAAAGAAGTCTGGTCGTTTACGCGGCTCCGTTATGATCGCCGGCCCATTGCTGGCAAGATTCGGAAAAGCGTTCATCCCAAAACCCGGAGGCGATAAAATCGGTCGTCGCAGACTGGATACACATATTATCGGTTTCGAAAAGCTGGGCGCTAAGTTCATCTATGATTCCGATGATAATTTCTTCCGTCTGGAAACTACTGGTCTGAAAGGAACCTACATGTTGCTGGACGAGCCTAGCGTTACCGGTACTGCTAACATTGTAATGGCGGCAGTAATGGCAGAAGGTACTACTACCATCTACAACGCAGCTTGTGAACCTTACCTGCAACAGCTATGTAAGATGCTGACCCGCATGGGAGCACGCATTCAGGGCATTGGTTCCAACCTACTTACCATCGAAGGTGTAAAATATCTGGGTGGCTGCGAACATAGCATGCTGCCTGATATGATCGAAATAGGCTCTTTCATCGGCCTTGCAGCCATGACACAGAGCGAAATCACTATCAAAAACGCTGGCGTGGAACATCTGGGTATCATCCCGGAAAAATTCCGTCAGCTGGGTATCAACCTCGAAATCCGTGGAAATGATATCTATATTCCGAGTCAGGATACCTACGAAATCCAGACTTTCCTTGATGGTTCTATACTTACGATCTCAGATCACCCATGGCCAGGCTTTACACCTGACCTGCTGAGTATAGTTCTGGTAGTAGCTACACAGGCAAAAGGCAGTGTGATGATACACCAGAAAATGTTTGAAAGCCGTCTGTTCTTTGTGGACAAACTCATTGATATGGGTGCACAGATCGTTCTTTGCGACCCGCATCGCGCAGTAGTGATCGGCCTTGGCCGTCAGCACAAACTGCGTGGTATCACCATGTCTTCTCCGGATATCCGTGCCGGTGTATCCCTGTTGATCGCTGCCCTCAGCGCAGAAGGAAAGAGCACCATACAGAATATCGACCAGATAGATCGTGGTTATCAATACATTGATGAACGCCTCAGAAAGCTGGGAGCAGATATCAAACGCGTTTAATTTTACAAATAGTTCATACCACCAACTCAGAGCCCAAATACCAGATCCATGCTGGTTTTTGGGTTTTGTATTTGGGGTAACTGGCAAAAAAATATGGAAAAAAAGATCATCATTATTACTGCTCCTTCCGGTGCAGGGAAAACAACCATCACACGCAGACTGTTGGTAGAAATGCCGCAGCTGGCATTTTCTATTTCTGCAGCCACCCGCGAAGCACGTGCTAATGAAGTCAATGGTAAAGATTATTATTTCATGTCCACAGATGAATTTCATCAGAAAATTGATGAAAATGCGTTTGCTGAATATGAGATGGTATATGCAGGAAAATACTATGGTACCCTGAAAAGTGAACTGGAAAGGATCTGGAATAATGAGCAGATTCCAATGGTGGATATCGATGTAAAAGGTGCTTTATCTATCAAAGAAAAATATCACCAGGAAGCATTGACTATTTTTATAGAACCACCTTCTATCGATGCACTGCGTGAGCGCCTCAGTGAACGTGGTACGGAAACGCAGGCTTCCATGGATGAGCGACTGGCAAAGGCCCGCTATGAACTATCCTTTTCACATGAATTTGATACAATCGTTGTTAATGATGTGCTGGAGAGAGCCTATGAAGAAGTGAAAAAACTGGTAACAGAATTTTTACATATAAAATAGCGCTGTGATTGTTGGTTTTCCTAATTTGTTATTTTTGTTGAGATGGACGGATACACAATTATCATTTTAGTCTTTCTGGTGCTCTTAGCCGGCTTTTTCGCCGGTATTGAAACTGCGTTTGCAAACGTAAACAAACTTAGCATCGAACTCAGGAAGAAGCAGGGTAGGACTACCGGCAAAATATTGGCCTCATTTAATGAGAACCCCAGCAGATTCCTGGCTACCAGCCTGGTAGGGTTTACGATCACTATTGTGATCTATGCTATTATGATGGCAGGTGCTATTCAGCCGCTGGGCGCAGTGGCAGCCCCTGAAATTGCCAACATGCAGCCGCTGGTTATCTTCCTGGAAATACTGCTGGCCTCGCTTGTGATATTGTTTCTGGGCTTTTTCATCCCCAGAGCCATCTTCAGATCAAGACCAGAAGGCCTGCTTAGCTTTTTTGCATTGCCGATTTCCCTGATCGCCAAACCGCTCTATATTATTGGTAATGTAATGGTGTCCGTCGCAGAATGGATGCTGAAATATCTCTTTAATGTTCGTCTGCTGGAGAATCGCGAATCATTTACCCGCGTAGATGTAGAGAATTTCATCCGCCAGTCGCAACAACACGTTTCTGAAAACCAGGAACTGAACACCGAGTTATTTGAAAATGCACTTTCGCTGGCACATGTAAAAATCAGAGGCTGCCTGATCCCTCGTAAGGAAATCGAAGCCCTGGAAATTGGCAGCCCTATTGAAGATGCCAGGCATAAATTCATGGAAACAAAGCTGTCCAAGATAATTATCTATGAAGAGAGCATTGATAACATCCTTGGTTATATTCATCAGCTGGACTTGTTTAAGGCGCCTAAGGAAATCAGGAATATGATACATCCTATTCTTGCAGTGCCGGAAACGATGAGCGCTATTGACCTGCTAAGCAAGTTTAATAAAGAAAGAAAGAGTATTGCCTGGGTAGTAGACGAATTTGGAGGAACAGCGGGCATTGTGACTATAGAAGATGTATTGGAAGAGATTTTTGGAGAGATCAAAGACGAGCATGATGTAGAGGAATTTGTAGAGAAGCAGATTGCGGAGAAAGAGTACATTTTCTCAGGCCGACTCGAACTTGATTACTTAAACGAAAAATACGGACTGGATTTTCCTGAGGATGAAAGTGAGACTTTATCCGGATATATCATCAATCATCACGAAACAATTCCAAAAATAAAGGAGCGTATCATAATAGATGATTATGAGTTTGATATCTTAAATGTGACAGATACAAGGATAGAAATGGTGAAAATGAAGATCCTGGGATAGAAAAATCGCAGTTTTTGCATTAATTTTAACCGTTCATAATAAAAAATGCAATTATTTAAATATTTTTATAATATTTGTATTAACGGAACAATAACATAATTTGCAAAAACGTTTTTTGAAAAAGTAGTAGGAATTTAACACGGAATGTATACATTTGCTATCGTTGATGTAACACAATGATTTGATTTTTGTTAAAAGGTTGTAAAAAAAGTGTTCCAACATTGATAATAAAATATTTCTCGTTATTTTTGTACTACAAAATAAAAGCAACCAGAGATTCTTACTTATTCTGAACGCTTGCCATCAATTAGGTAAGTAGTTGATCTGGAAGCCAAAGACATTCTCGAATTCAACTTTTTTGGGGTTAACAAACAATGGATGAAAGGCCGGCTCTTGATTCTTCTCGGGCTGGCTCTTTTTTTGTACCTATATCAACCTCCGCTAAATCGCTATAGCACTGGTTTTTCGAAGAATTTGCAGTGTATCATACCATCTCTACACATCTCCATATAACCGCTGATATATTTTTAAGCAAATATTAATTGTCGCCATGGCGTTGGTTTTGGACGCTATCATCTCTATTTCCGCGTACGTGAATGCAAGTCTGCCGCGCAGTTCCGCCGATTGCAAACACTGCGAGAAAATCGATATAGCATGGCATTTCCGCTAACACTATCCTAAGAATGATTCCCTCGTAAAACAGTTCTGTAATTTCTACCTTCCATCAGCTATATTTGTGATCCTTATTAGAACCGTTTTCAACTCAGTTTGGGATTAGAACATGTTAAAGAAATTTTTCGCGAAAAATAACGATAAGGCAGAGATGTCTTTCTTCGATCACCTGGAAGATCTCCGCTGGCACATCGTTAGGTCAGTACTGGCAATTGTCGCATTCAGCATATTTGGCTTTCTATATACAAAAGAGATATTGGATGGCGTGATATTCGGGCCTACCAATGCGACCTTCCCTACATATAGAGTACTTTGTAACCTGGGTCATGCCGTTGGACTTAAAGATGCATTATGTATCACGCCTGTAAAGGTGCAGTTCATGAATACCCAAATGGTTGGGCAGATCATGTTACAATTCAAACTGGCATTTGTAATCGGTTTTGTGTGTGCCTTCCCATATATTTTCTGGGAGTTCTGGCGTTTCGTGAAGCCAGCTTTAAAAGAGAAAGAACTCAAAGGTGCCAGAGGGGTGATATTCTGGGTATCTTTCCAGTTCTTCCTCGGAATATTCTTTGCCTACTTCCTGATGGCCCCTTTTACCATCAACTTCCTGGCATCGTATACCGTTACTGAAAAAGCAATCAATCAGTTCCTGATCGATAACTATTTTGACCTGATGACCCAGATCGTATTAGGTATGGGGATCTTATTTGAATTACCGGTACTGGTATTTTTCTTAACGAAATTTGGTCTTATTACCCCTAAATTCCTTCGTTCATATCGCAGGCATGCAGTAGTAGTAATCCTGATCCTGGCAGCCGTAATCACGCCGCCGGATATTATTGATCAGCTGATCGTATTTACGCCATTATACCTGCTGTATGAAATCAGCATCTTCATATCAGGAAAAGCATTACGTGACCGTGAAGCGAAGCAAGGTAAAAAAGAAGAAGAGATTGAAGAATGGTCTTAAGGGATCAGTAAATGAGTAGCCAGCTTTAAACTGTAAATTTTAGTTGTTATGGAACAAAATACCTTTAATCCTGTTCTGCCAGTAGCGATAGGTTCTGATCATGCAGGATTTGAATATAAAGAGGAAGTGATATCATTTCTTGAAGCAAAAGGCCTGAAAGTAAAAGACTTTGGGACATACACTAAAGATTCTGTAGACTACCCGGATTACGCACATCCGGTGGCTACAGCTGTAGAACGCGGGGAAGCCTCTTTTGGCATCCTCGTTTGTGGAAGCGCAAATGGTGTAGCTATTACAGCCAATAAACACCAGGGCATCCGTGCAGCGATTTGCTGGGGAGAAGAGCTTTCAAGACTGGCTCGCTCACATAACAATGCAAATGTGTTATGTATTCCTGCTCGTTTTGTAGATATCCCGGTGGCAACGCAGATGGTTGAAATATTTATCAATACACCATTTGAAGGTGGCCGCCATCAGGATCGTGTTAGAAAAATGGCCTGCTTGTAACAGTAGCAGGAGATTCTTATAAATTTTTGTATTTTGATAGAGCCGGGAACATCCCGGCTCTTTTTCGTGTTATGATAAGCGGATTCCATTGCAAAACCATACGCTCCATGAAACTTTCCCGTGTTGTTGTTGTAAATTTTTTAAGTCTGATCATTGCTACATCATGTACCGGACAGGAGGCTGATTCAGCGTTATTAACCCAAGCAATACCTTATGCCGGAACAATCACACCCGCAGCCTTACGTCGCCAGCTGGAAGTAATTGCGAGCCCACAGATGGAAGGACGTGAAACAGCTACCCGTGGACAACAAAAAGCAGCAGCATATATTATCAGGCAGTTCCGTGATGCAGGTTTACAACCGGGTAATAATGGCCAATGGGAACAGTTTTATGAAATGTATGCCGATACACTTCTTACAGGTATTATTCGTGTCAGAGATAAGGATTATTATTTTGGACAAGATTTTATAACAGATTTATTCGATAGTCAGGCAGAAAATATTGATGCAGATCATATTCAATATATTGGCTATGGCTTGAATACAGCGCGTTTTAATGACTACGCTGGACTTGATGTAAAAGGCAAAGTTGTATTAATAAGAGAAGGCGTACCTGGTGGATTGCCGCGTGAGTGGGGCAGTTCGTATAATAAGTTGGCAGCAGCCAAAGCCGCTGGTGTAAAAGCTTTATTGGTCATCTCCCCACATGCAAAAAATTATAGTTTATTAAGTACGGAACGTATACGTCGTACAGGTTTGTACATGCCTGGTGAAAAGAGTACTGCGCCTAACATGTATTTTATAACACCCGCTATGGCTGCGGATTTGCTTGGGAAACCATATGATGATACTTTGTTTGACAGCAGAAATAAGAATCTACGTATACCTGTCCACGTTAGGGTGCCGATTCATATTCAGCTTGATAAGAAAAGCAATGTTTATCGTCCATCCAATGTACTTGGTTATATAGAAGGAACAGATAAGAAAGAGGAAGTTGTTTTTGTGACTGCACATTATGATCATTTAGGTATATCTGATGATCATCTATATCCAGGTGCAGATGATGATGGCTCAGGAACATCAGCTGTAATTGAGATTGCTACCGCCTTTGCGAAGGCGAAGGCTGCAGGACATGGACCTCGAAGAAGTATAGTATTTATGTTGTTTTCAGGAGAAGAAAAAGGATTGTTAGGATCTGGATATTATATTAGTCATCCTGTGTATCCTGTATCAAAATCGGTCGCTGATCTTAATATTGATATGATTGGTAGAATAGATCCTGCACATGAACGGGATACTAATTATATTTATGTCATTGGTGATAACAAGTTGAGTTCAGCGTTAAGGCCATTGAATGAAATGGCGAACGGGTTGACGAAGTTCAAGCTGGATTATAAATATAACGACCCCAATGATCCGGAAGATTTTTACAGAAGGTCAGACCACTATAAGTTTGCACAGCAGGGAATTCCAGTGATTTTTTATTTTAATGGAACACATGCGGATTATCACCAGCCGGGTGATACAGTAGATAAGATCAACTTTTCGTTATTGGCCAGGAGAGCACAGTTGGTATACTATACGGCCTGGTTGATTGCTAATAGGACAGATCGGTTGGTGGTGGACCTGGATGAAAAATAAAAAGCGAAAGCATCAGCATCAAAATAACCATTACATACAAAATTATTTTCGTATGCCCGTTACAGTTAGTGACCCGTGCAAAATCATGGAGGTCAGAAAATTTGGGAAGTCTGTAGCCCTAAAAGGTTTTGTTTATTTTAACAAAATTTTATAAATTTATAATAGAGTCCTAGTCTTAAAGAAACAACATATATGTTGTTATTAGTATGTGAATCTATTAGATGATTTTTGCTGTCAGTTGTGTGAATTACGGCGATTTAATTTTTCGAGAGTCAAGCACCTGTTAAACATTTTTGATTAACCTGTTGTTGTTCAATTGGTATTTAACTGTTTCAGGAGGGGCTAAGCATGTTGGAATAGCAAATTTCGATACTCCACTCCCCAGTTATATGTCTAAAATATCCAAATGAAAACACCTGCTGCTGTGCTTATATACAAAATGGGGTAAAAACTCCATACTGTGGATGCAAGAAAAAGCCTATTTGCGCACAACAAAGTAGTGAATGTAAGAACTGGTAGTAACATTCTGATTTTCATGAGATTGTTATTGTTTTTCGAAAAAAGTCTAATGACACTGTAACCGCATACCCTACCGAATAATAGAGCGGATTGTGAAACCATAAACCAAGGAATGCATGCCTAATTTTTATAGCGCTTATTGGTGGATTTTTTTGCTAAGGGGAATATTTGCCCTGATCTTGGGCGTATTGGCTATTTTCTGGCCTGGTGCCACTTTCACAACTTTGGTAGTATTCCTGGGTGCCTATCTGTTCATTGCCGGTATCTTCGCTATTGCGGGTGCATTCGCAGCCCGAAAGTCATCTGAAAATTGGGGGGTGTTTCTTTTATCCGGAATTGTTGGTATAGTATTAGGAGTCCTGACTATAATTAATCCTTTTGCAACAGGGGCGGCGCTCATTTATTTGGTCGCTTTCTGGGCTATCATAGCCGGTTTGTTTGAATTAGTAATTGCTATCAGACTGAGGAAAGTAATCACAGGAGAAGGCTGGTACATTCTTGGTGGTGTTCTAACTATCTTGTTTGGCATAATGCTGATATCTAAGCCGGTGGCTGCTGCCATTACCCTGACCTGGATCTTTGGCTTTTATGCGATTGTTTCGGGAATTATGTTGATCTCTTTGTCATTAAGGCTCCGTAAAGGATGAGCCCCGCGGATTTTACCCTTATTTTTTTCGATTGCCCCATATGCAAGCATATTTTCTAACTAAAACGCATCACTATGAAACTAAAAACACCAGATTAACGGCACGATAAAAGGCTAATAAGCAGGTGCTGATACCTCCTCGACTTAAATAGCCATCGCAGACAGGCAGCTGCACCGATCTGGAGCCCCGGTGATTACCATCTCTGTCAAGTCTTCCATTTCTCCCTGCTCCCAAAGAGGAGTTGCTTACTGTAGTGTATTTCGAAAAATTTAAAGTTAACCGTTATGTCATCCACCGAATTCAACAATTTGTTACTAGGAAACGCCGATTTTCTGCGTCCATACGCAGTTACACTAACGAAAGACTCTGAATCGGCTAAAGACCTTTACCAGGAAACCCTTTTCAGAGCGCTATCTAACCGCGACAAATACCTCGCAGGTACCAATATCAGGGCCTGGTTGTATACTATTATGCGTAACATCTTTATTAACAATTACAGAAGAGGGAATCGTCAGTACAGATTACTCGATAGCGCTGTTGGTGACTACCTGCTCAGTCATCAGCCTTCTGCTGTCGGTAATTTCGCAGAATCAGAGCACCGTGTAAAAGACGTTCAGATGGCCGTTTATAATCTGCCTATCATTTTCAAACAACCCTTCCTGCTCTATTTTGAAGGGTATAAATACTATGAAATTGCAGCTATTCTAAACGAACCACTAGGAACCGTGAAAAGTCGTATCCATTTTGCCCGTAAAATGCTGAAAACAAGAATAACCAGACACTGATCTGCTGAAAATTGTTTAAACGAGATTTACCTTAAGCGACACGCAATTAAAGAAGTTATATATAGGGCTTTTTGATAACGGAAGCCTGCAAACCCTCGGCAATACCTAAAGTATGTAGCCGCTACAATCTATGATTACCCTGTAGTGAGCAAAAAAGTGTAGGAAAGCCATGCTGATTATCTGTTTCGACCGTAAAACAGATAACCGGAACGTCATTATTGTTCTGTTGTTTGCGGGCTTCAGTTATCTGAAGTAGCTATGCCTCATATTATTTCCCCGTACTTGTTTGGAACATTACCACTTTTCTCCATATCCTACTCTCCCCGGAACTTTTCTTCCGAAGGTTTTTTGTACTTTTACACCCTTCGAATATCTACAACTAACAAAATATTTATAAATACCATTTTTCGTGATGAAGGCAAATTATTTAGATGAGCTGAACGAACGGCAGCGCGAAGCAGTTATTCATATCAATGGCCCCTTGATGATCGTTGCTGGCGCCGGATCCGGTAAAACGAAAGTGCTCACCACACGCATTGCCCATCTTATGCGAAACGGTGTAGATTCATTCAATATCCTCTCGCTTACCTTCACCAACAAAGCTGCACGTGAAATGAAAGAACGTGTAGAGCGTATCCTCGGTAGCAATGAAGCGCGAAACCTCTATATCGGTACTTTCCACTCTGTGTTTGCCCGTTTACTCCGTGCAGAAGCGCACAGACTCGGTTATCCGAATGATTTCACCATCTACGATACGGATGATGCCAAGAGCGTTCTCAAAACGATTATCAACGAACTGAATCTCGACGATAAACACTATAAACCGGCTTTCGTTTATAATCGCATCTCTGCTGCTAAAAACAGCCTGATGGGACCAGAAGAGTATCAGCACGATTACTATATACAGCAGGAAGATATGCGTGCTAACCGCCCGCTTATTGGTAAAATCTACGATATGTACGCCAAACGCTGTTTTAAAAACGGCGCTATGGACTTTGATGACCTGCTCTTCAAAATGTATGTGCTCCTGAAAAGCTTCCCAGAAACACTTCATAAATATCAGCACAAATTCAAGTATATCATGATCGATGAGTACCAGGATACCAACCCTGCTCAGTACGAAATCATCAAATTACTTGGTGCGGTACACGAAAATATTTGCGTGGTAGGTGATGATGCACAAAGTATTTATTCCTTCCGAGGTGCTACCATTCAGAATATTCTCCAGTTCGAAAAAGATTATGATGATGCACGTGTAGTGAAATTGGAGCAAAACTATCGTAGTACTAAATCTATCCTCAACGTTGCCAATGAGGTAATCGCACATAACAAAGGCCAGATAGAAAAAAATCTCTGGACTGATAACGGTGACGGTGATACGATTAAACTGGTACGTACCAATACAGACAATGAAGAAGGTAAATTCGTAGCGGATACTATTGCAGAACAAAAGCTGCGTAATCACTACGATAACCGCGACTTTGTTATCCTTTATCGTACCAATGCGCAAAGCCGTTCCTTTGAGGAAAGCCTACGCAGAAAAGCAATTCCTTACCGTATTTATGGTGGCGTATCGTTCTATCAACGCAAGGAAATCAAAGATTTTGTCGCATATCTCCGCATTTTGATGAATACCCGTGATGAGGAAAGTCTCAAACGTGTCATCAATTATCCAGTGCGTGGTATCGGTAAAACGACTATTGAAAAAACCATTGTCTTTAGCAACGAGCATAACATCACCATGTGGGAAGTGCTGGAACGTGCAAAGGAATTCGGTTTCAAAGGTGGTACACTGGAAGCCATAGATGGATTTGTGACTATGATTCGCAGCTTCCAGGCAATGCTGGGTAAGCATAATGCTTATGACATTGCTGTTAATGTGGGAAAATCTACCAACATTGTAAAAGAGCTCTTTAACGATAAAACTACGGAGGGGCTTGCCCGTTATGAAAACGTGCAGGAATTACTGAACTCTATCAAGGAGTTCACTGAAACCCCTGATGAAGAAGGTGAACTGTTAGATAAGAGCCTGGGCTCTTATCTACAGCAGATTACTCTCCTCACTGATGCGGACAACGAGGGTAAAGAAGATAGCGACGTGGTGAAACTGATGACTATCCACGCGGCGAAAGGATTGGAATTCCCAGTTGTATTTACGGTGGGATTGGAAGAAACCTTGTTCCCTAGTGGTATGTCTATTAATACCCGTGAAGAACTGGAAGAGGAGAGACGTTTGTTTTACGTAGCTATAACCCGTGCCAAAGCACGACTGTGGCTTACTTACGCTAATAGCCGTTATCGTTTCGGAAATCTTGTACAAAATGAACCTAGCCGTTTCCTGGAGGAAATGCCGGAGAAATTTATAGATCGCAGCTATGCTGGCGGCGGTGCTATTCGTAATGCGTTTGGCAGCACCAATGGCGGTGGCTGGGGCGCTGGCGGTGGTAGCAATATGTTTGACAGAATGCAGAAAAAAGCGCCTGCAAGTGCACCGCAACAGCAGCCATCCGGACCTCGTCCTGCGCCAAAACCTGCATCCGGACCTGCATCTACGCATGTGCCTACACCTGGTTTTGCGCCTGATGATCCGGCAACGATGGAGCCTGGCATGCAGGTAGAACACCAGAAATTCGGTTTCGGTACCATTACTGCTATGGAAGGAGCGCCTAATAATCGTATCGCCACTGTAGTATTCCCTAAAGGCGGGGGCGAAAAGAAAATCATGCTTAACTACGCTAAACTGCGCATTGTAAGATAATTTGAATGTCTGAGGTAATACTGGAAAAACTACGACAATACTGCGCCTACCAGGAAAGATGTCATTCTGAAGTAAAGTACAAGGCATTGGAACTCGGCATGAGAGGACCTGAAGTAGAAGAGGCTATTGCTGCGCTGATTGCAGAGAATTTTTTGAGTGAGGAAAGATTTGCCAAAGCCTATGCTGGCGGTAAATTCAGGATGAAGCAATGGGGTAGAAAGAAGATCCGTCAGTCATTGAAACTGAAACAGGTATCTGATTACTGCATCAGAAAAGGAATGGAGGAGATTGACGCAGAAGATTATTACAAAGTACTGCAGCAATTGACCGAGAAGAAGTATCATTCACTCAGCAAAGAGATTCCGTTGAAGAGGAAATACAAGACCATGCAATATCTTTTACAACGAGGCTTTGAACAGGAACTTATCAGTGAGGCGCTTGAACAAATCGCAAATAATGGCGAATTGTAAAGGCATAATTTAAAAAGTTTCTAATCAGTCTGATTGTAAATTTGTAGCTATAATTTTTTAAGATGTCAGATTTAAAAGTAACACTTATCCAGTCCGAGCTATATTGGGAGAATATAGATGCCAACCTTCGCATGTTTGATGAGAAGATCAACAACATTGGAGAGCGGACGGAAGTAGTTTTTTTACCGGAGATGTTTAGCACCGGCTTCAGCATGGCGCCAGAGCGACTTGCACAAACCATGGATGGAACAGCATTTCAGTGGATGAAGAAGAAGGCGGCTGAAAAGAACATCATTTTAACCGGTAGTCTGATCATCGAAGAAAATGGTCACTATCTGAACCGTCTGGTATGGATGCTGCCCAATGGGACCTATGGTACTTACGATAAACGTCATCTCTTTGGTTATGCTGGAGAGCATGAGCATTATGAAGGTGGTAGCAAACGCCTGATCGCCTCTGTAAAAGGCTGGAAGATCAACCTCAATATTTGCTATGACCTGCGTTTCCCGGTATGGGCAAGAAATACATTACAGCCTGAAACTGGTGCTCCTACCTATGATGTGCTGGTATATGTGGCCAACTGGCCGGAGCGTCGTAATACAGCATGGAAGTCGTTGCTGCGTGCACGTGCCATCGAAAATCAATGCTACGCTATTGGCGTAAACCGTGTTGGTAACGATGGTAACAATATCTACCATAGTGGCGATTCCAGCCTGATCGACCCAATGGGAGAAATCATCTATGAAAAAGCGCATGATCAGGATATATTTACGTATACCCTTCAACGTGAGCACCTAGATGATGTAAGGAAAAAAATTCCTTTCCTGAAAGATGCTGATGTCTTTACCATCCTTGACTAATAAACATATCATTAAACATATTCCAGGGCTGATCAGGATAAATACTTGTATCAGCCCTTTTTAATTTTACCAGAATGATCTTGAACGGCATACACCATATCGCTATAATCTGCGCTGATTATCAACGTAGTAAAAAGTTTTATACAGAAGTATTGGGATTGAATATCATCCGCGAAGTATATCGTGAAGAGCGTGATTCTTATAAACTGGACCTTGCTATAGGTGATCACTATGTGATAGAACTTTTCTCTTTTCCTGATCCTCCCGCGCGTGTAAGCCGGCCTGAGGCACAGGGTTTGCGTCATCTGGCTTTTGCTGTATCTGATATAGAATTGGCTGTGAAAGATCTAACGGCGAAAGGTGTAGTCACAGAGCCAATAAGAATTGATCCGCATACAAATCAGCGTTTTACTTTTTTTGCTGATCCCGATGGGTTACCTTTAGAGTTATACGAGATAAACGCTAAAAGCTGACGATATGCCCACCTCTTATGTTAATGCCACTATATTTACTGGTGAGGTACTACTGAAGAACCACGCTGTAAATGTCGATAATGGTTTGATTACCAGTATCGTACCCACGGAAGAAGTTAACGATAATCATGAGATTATTGACCTGAAAGGCGCTTACATGGCACCAGCTTTAGTAGATCTGCAGGTCTATGGCGGCAACGGACAGGTGTTCTCCCTCTATCCTAGTGTAAAATCTTTGAAAGCGACCTATGAAGCTTGTAAGAAAGGAGGTGCTGCTTATTTTATGCCTACCGTTGCTACTATCTCAGATGATATAGTACTGGATGCAATAAGGGCCGTCAGAGCATATTGGGAAAAAGGTGGGAAAGGCGTACTAGGGCTACATTTGGAAGGCCCATTCATTAACCCTGTAAAGAAAGGTGCACATCGCCCTGAGTATATTCGTAAGCCTACGCAGGAAGATATAGATATGATTCTGGAGAATGAAGATGTGGTGAAGATGATCACATTGGCACCAGAATGTTGTGATTCTGCGCTGGTGAAGCAATTACAAGATGCTGGTATTATCATTTATGCCGGGCATAGTAATGCTACTTACGGAGAAGCCTATACGGCGTTTCAAAATGGTATTCATCATGCTACTCATTTATTTAATGCCATGTCGCCACTGGAAAGCAGGGCTCCTGGCCTTGTTGGTGCAATCTATGATCATCCATCAGTATATGCCAGCATAGTTGCTGACGGTATCCATGTGGATTTTGCGGCGGTTCGTATCAGCAAAAAAATAATGGGCAACAGACTGTACCTCATTACAGATGCAGTGGAGGAAAATAAAGAAGGAGATTTTTATATCTACCTGAAAGAAAAAGATCGATTTGTAAATGATGCTGGCGTATTGGCTGGTAGCCGACTCACGATGCTACAAGCCGTGCGTAACTGCGCTAAAAATAAAGTTTGCAGTATGCGGGAGGCAATCAGGATGGCATCATTGTATCCTGCGCAGGCATTGGGCCTGGAGAACCGCATTGGTCGCATTGCGCCAGGCTGTGAGGCTTCATTCCTGGTAATCCCGGAGAATGGAGAAACAGTGGTTTACTGTTAATAACTATCTTCGCACTAAACTTTTACATTAGCGCGCATGGGTATTCCTCATTTCTTTTCAAAAAATCAATACCGCAACCTGTTTTTATTGGGCTGGCTCTTGCTGGGCCTCTTTCAGGCCTGCTTTTCTGAGCTCTGGGACGATGAGGCCTACTACTGGGTATATTCTCGTCATCTCGATTGGGGATATTTCGATCACCCGCCCATGATCGCGCTCTTCATCAAAATAGGCTACAGCATTTTCCATAATGAATTGGGGGTTCGTTTGTTGGTAGTATTGGTAAATACACTCACCTTGTGGGTTACGGCCAAACTATTAACAAAAGAAGATAACCGTTTATATTACCTGATACTGGGTTCGATGGGAGCCATGCAGATCGGTGGTATGCTGGCAGTTCCTGATGTGCCGCTTGTTTTCTTTGCTGCTCTGTATTTCTGGGCCTATAAGGTTTTCATTGACGAGCAAAGCTGGAAAAATACCTTGTTACTGGCGATTTCCATGGCATTAATGTTTTACAGCAAATACCACGGTGTATTACTGGTGTTCTTCACGGTATTGTCCAATCTCAGTCTGTTGCGTGTTTGGAAGTTCTATGTTGCCTGTATAATAACCACTTTGCTTTTCATGCCACATATCGTGTGGCAGTATGTACATGATTTTCCTTCTCTTCAATATCATCTGATAGAAAGAAATGCCAGCAGCTATGATATCAGCTATACGCTGGATTATCTGGGCGGACAGCTGTTGCTGTTTGGGCCGCTGTTGGGCTGGCTGCTATTATACTACGCGATCATCTGTCCAATACAACATACCTTCGAACGGGCCTTGAAATTTTCATTGGTAGGTGTACTGGTGTTTTTCCTGATCAGCACTTTCAAAGGAAGGGTAGAGGCCAACTGGACGGTGATGCTATTTACACCGGCGGTAATCCTGGCCCATCAAACGATTAAACGTAAAGGTTGGAAAGGCCGTATTTTCGTATATACGTTGCCGATATCACTGTTGCTGGTTTTGGTGGTGAGAATATATATGATCTGGGATTTTGCGCCAGGACTGGATATCAGACCAGAGATACACAACAATAAAGAATGGACCTCCAAAGTGGCTGCTGTGGCAGGGGATAAGCCAGTAGTGTTTATCAACAGTTATCAGCTGCCTTCTAAATATATGTTCTACACCGGGCATCTGTCTTATAGTCTGAACTCACGCTATTCCAGGAGAAGCCAATATAATTTCTGGGACACAGAAACTGAGTTATGGGGTAAGCCTGTAATAGTGATTGGTAGTGATTTGCCAATTACTGACAGCATTAAAACCGGCCATGGTACCTGGGATTACTATCTTGATTCGGCTTATTATTCTTATAGTCTGATCCAGTTTAAGCCAGCCATGACTAAAATTAAAGCAAGGAAAGGGGAGCATGTAAGTCTGGTGATACAACCGGAGAATGGCTACCACCGCTCAGTGCCAATTAACTGGAAGAATGAAGCTGTGATTGGATATGGATTTACCACAAAAGATTCTTCTTATGCACCGGTAAAAACTAACCTCACTTTATCAACAGCCATTACCAGAAGATTGAATACAATTGATATCATCATGCCGCAGCAACCAGGGAGATACCAGCTGAAATGCAGTGTGTTTCAGTGGCCGTTGCCACCAACGCATAATAGCCATGTAATCCAGGTTACAGTGGAATAAAAATAAAAAGGGCTGACTAAAATTATTTTAGTCAGCCCTTCGAATTATATGGAGACCTTATTGCTCAAAGGCATTCCAGCCCTGAGCAACCAGTTTGAATTTGTTGCCGCCTTTAGTGAGGATATGTGCGCCTTCACTTATGTCTGTCATATATCCAATCACGCTGATTTGTTCATTCAGCACAATTTTATCATAGTCTTCCTGTTTCATGGTAAACAGCAGTTCATAGTCTTCGCCACCGCTTAAAGCGCAGGCAGTAGGATCCAGACCAAATTTCAGTGCTATTTCTTTGCTTTCCTGTGCGATAGGAATTTTTTCTTCATACAGTACTACACCCAGATTGCTCTGTTTGCAGATGTGAAGGATTTCGGAGCTGAGGCCATCACTAACATCCATCATGGCTGTAGGTTTGATATCGCTTTCCTGGAGAAATTCGATGATATCTTTTCTGGCTTCAGGTTTCAGTTGTCTGCCGATGATATAGGTTTGTTCTTCGAGATCTGGCGCTAGTTGTGGATTTTCGAGATATATTTTCTTTTCTCTTTCGAGGAGTGTCAGTCCGAGGTAGGCCGCGCCGAGGTCGCCGGATACACAGAGGAGATCTTTGTTTTGTGCGGTGGACCTTTTCACGAAGGTATCCGGTGTTACTTCGCCGATGGCGGTAACGCTGATCACAAGGCCTTTCTGTGAGTTGCTGGTATCGCCGCCAATGAGGTCTACGCCATACTTTTCGCAAGCAGCATAAACGCCTTCATAGAATTCGTTTAAAGCTTCGAGGGAGAAGCGGTTGGAGAATGCCAGGCTCATAGTAATATGAGTAGGAGTAGCATTCATGGCGTAAATATCGGAAAGGTTTACTACTACTGATTTGTAGCCCAGGTGTTTCATGGGCACATACATCAGGTCGAAGTGGATACCTTCTACGAGCATATCTGTACTGATAACGGTTTGTTTACCGAAGTGGTCAATCACGGCTCCATCGTCGCCAACGCCGAGTACAGTGCTGGCGTTTTGTATTTCGATATTTCTGGTGAGGTAGTCGATGAGACCAAATTCACCGAGATCACTAATTTCTGTTCTTTCCTGTTCCATAGTTATTTGCCGTTTACAAGGTTTTGTAAGGCCTGGTGAATATGGCCGTTAGTGGCCAGAATAGTTTTTTGGTAAGGTGAATATCTGTTGCCGTTGAAGTCGGTTACTTTACCGCCGGCTTCTTCTACGATGAGGAATCCTGCAGCGGAATCCCAAGCCTGGAGGTGATGTTCATAAAACCCATCAAAGCGGCCGCAGGCAACCCAGCAAAGGTCGATGGCTGCAGAGCCGAGGCGGCGTACAGGAAGACCTTTTTTGATGATTCTTTCGAAAATGACAAGCGGGTTATTGGCTGATTCTTCCCATTTATAAGGGAAGCCGGTTACCAGCAGGCATTGGTCAAAGTTGCCGTTCTGTGAAACGCTGATAGGTTTATCATTGAGTGTAGCGCCTTTTCCTTTTTCTGCGAAGAAATATTCGTTCATGAAAGGATTATATACTACACCAAGAATCATTTCACCATCTTTTTCCACACCGATTGATACGCAGCAGAGAGGTACTCCATTGGCGAAATTGACGGTGCCGTCTATAGGATCGATGATCCATTTAACATTGGATTCTGAAGGGATGGCACCCGCTTCCTCACTGAGGATGAAGTGGTCGGGGAATGCCTCGCGGATCACTTTAATAATAGCTTGTTCAGATTTTTTATCTGCCTCTGTAACGAGGTCGTTGAGGGAGCTTTTGCTGCTAACCTCAAAAGGGCCGTTAAAATATTGTTTAAGTATTTCTGCGCCGGCTTCAGTAGCTTTGAGCAATGTTGCTTTTAACATGAGGCAAAGGTAATTATGAATTACGAAAAAGAAGGCGGATTTCTACCACTAAGCGGTGATACGCAAGTGGTCATATAATTCGATATTTTTGCAGTTTAATAGACATTTTAATGGCCATTATAGGAAATCTTATTTCCAGGTCGCTCAGGATCAGGAAAAAGTTCACATTTAAATTAGGAACACCGCGCCAGTACCAGCTGCAGGTGTTACACCGGTTGCTGGAGAAGGCCAAGGATACTGAATTTGGACGCCACTATTCGTTCCAGGAAGTGCTGGATAACCCAAACTTTATCAGCGCTTATAAGGATAAAGTACCTGTGCACAACTACACCAAAATGCATAAAGAATGGTGGTATCGTTGTCTGGAAGGGGAAGAAAACGTTAGCTGGCCCGAAAAGATCAAATATTTTGCGCTGAGCTCAGGTACCTCTGAGTCGGCCAGCAAACATATTCCGGTTACCCGAGATATGTTAAAGACTGTGAAGAAGGTAGGTGTGAAGCAGCTGTACTCCATGGCAAACTTTAACATCCCAGCTAAATCCTACGAAAAGGGGATATTAATGCTGGGAGGTACAACCTCTCTCTTTGAAAAAGGCGACTACTATGAGGGTGATATGAGTGGTATCCAAGCCAAGAATATTCCCCGTTGGTTCCGTCGTTTCTATAAGCCTGGTGGTAAAATCTCCCGTAAACCCAATTGGGAACAGCGTATCAAGCTGATTGTACGCAAGGCCCCTCAATGGGATGTAGGTACTGTTTGTGGTGTGCCTGCCTGGGTACAGATTGTATTTGAAGAAATTATCAAGTACCACGGCGTTAAACATATTCACGAAATCTGGCCGAATCTGGCTATTTATATTCATGGTGGGGTCTCTTTTGAGCCATATCGTGAAAGTTTCCAGAAACTGCTTGGAAAGCCAATTACGTTTATTGAAACCTATATGGCTTCTGAAGGATCTTTCGGCTTCCAGGCCCGTCCAGGAACCAGAGGGATCAAGCTTGTATTGAATGCGGGTATTTTCTTTGAATTTATTCCATTCAATGAAGAGAACTTCGATGCAGAAGGAGAGGTAAAACCGAATCCTAAAGCCTACATGATCAATGAAGTGGTGGAAGATGTGGAGTATGCAGTGATGTTGTCGACCTGTGCCGGCGCATGGCGTTACCTGATTGGCGACGTAGTGAAATTCTCTTCTGTAAAAGAACATGAAATAGTTATTGTTGGTCGTACCAAGCAATTCCTTAGCCTTTGCGGGGAGCATATGAGTATCGACAACATGAATAAAGCAATAGATAATGTCCAGAAAAAACTGGGTATTACTATTAAAGAGTTTACAGTGGCTGGGTTCCCGTATGAGAACCTGTTCGCGCATCGTTGGTATATTGGCACAGACAGCGTTAATGTAGATGCCAGTCGTGTACGCGAGATCATTGATCAAACCCTGGCTGATGTGAATGATGACTATGCGGTGGAAAGAACTTCTGCACTTAAAGAGGTGTTTGTAGAAGTATTGCCTAACGATGTTTTCATAGACTACCTTCGTTGCAAAGGCAAGGAAGGCGCCATGAATAAGTTCCCGAGAGTAATGAAGGGTGACAAGCTGAAGGATTGGGAGAAATTTCTGGAAGGGAAAACCGTAAAGCAATAATCTACCAACGAAGACCAGGAACTTTAAAGCATGATTACAGCAATTGTAGCGGGGCTGGGACTGGGATTAGTTTTGTCAGTGTCGGTAGGCCCGGTGATTTTCGCCATAATAAAATACAGCGTTAACAACGGCTTTAAGGCAGGTATCAGCTTTGCGCTGGGTGTTTCTTTCAGCGATATCATGTTTGTTACTGTAGGAAACCTTTCTACAGCATTCATTGCTGACCTGACCGAATATAACCGTTATATCGGTATTTGTGGTGGTATCTTATTGATAGGCATGGGTTTATACTCATTTCTCTTCAAGAAGGTAAAGATCAGTACTGGCGATGAAAAGCCAGAAATGTTCCGCACCCATGATTACCTTAAAATATGGCTGGCCGGATTTCTAATGAATACGCTCAACCCGGGCGTGATCATCTTCTGGTTACCCATTTGTATAGCTAACAGTGGATTTCCTACATCCTATAAAGTAGCGATGTATGGTATCTGCCTTATCATGGTGGTTTCTATGGATATCCTGAAGGTATTTGTTTCTGACAAGCTGCGTCATAAGCTGACTTTGAACAATGTCACTTGGTTAAACAGGATTTCAGGTGCCAGTATGATTATCTTCGGAGCCGTATTACTGTACAAAATTTTCTTTGATCCAACAGGATTAGGACATTAATTTAATTTTACCAGATAAATGAAAAGGGCTGTCTTTACTAAGTAGAGACAGCCCTTTTTGATATTATGAAATAAAGCAATGTTACCTGATCGTCCATGTTTCGTTTCCTGCAAACAGTTTATCAAGGTCGCCAGGGCCTTTCCTTTCAAGGAGATCGGAAACCTGGAACGCCATGATATCTTCGTAAGTAGGACGATGTGCCTGATAGAACACACCGAAAGGACGTGGTAAATGTCCTTCCACACGAGGATCATCGAACATGCGGGTAAGCAATTGCGCTTTGTAGAAATCATTCTCGTCATGAATCCAGAGATCTGATTCACTGTATTCCGTGCCGAGTTCCACTACTACTGGTCTCAGGCCATCCAGGCGGACGCCTTTATTTTTCTGTGCTCCAAATACCAGTGGTTTACCCTGCTCTACAAAGATAGTTTCGTCTCCTTTGCTGGATTTCTCCGTAAATACTTCGAAAGCGCCATCGTTAAAGATGTTACAGTTCTGGTAGATTTCCAGGAAGGAAGCACCTTTATGTGCGTGGCTACGTTTCAGCATTTCCTGTAAATGCTTAGGATCACGGTCCATACTACGGGCAATGAAGGTCGCATCTGCTCCGAGCGCAAGGGCCATGGGATTGAATGGATGATCGATACTGCCGAATGGTGTGGACTTGGTAACTTTATTTTCTTCAGATGTAGGTGAATACTGACCTTTGGTCAAACCATAAATCTGGTTGTTGAATAACATGATGTTCACGTCAAAGTTACGACGCAGCAGGTGAATGGTATGGTTACCACCGATAGACAGACCATCGCCATCACCAGTTACAATCCATACACTCAGCTCAGGACGTGCAGCCTTCAGACCTGAAGCAATGGCGGTAGCACGACCATGGATCGAGTGCATACCATAAGTATTCATATAGTAAGGGAAACGAGACGAACATCCAATACCGGATACTATAACGATGTTTTCACGTGGTACTCCCAGTGAAGGCATGATTGTCTGAACCTGTTTTAATATAGAGTAGTCGCCGCAGCCAGGGCACCAACGTACTTCCTGGTCAGTTGCAAAATCTTTTGCTGTTAGAGCCTGCGGAGCTATAGTTGCTGTTGACATTTGTATGAGTTAAATATATATTGATCTATGTTGTAAAGTTACGACAGAAGACTGTAAATCCATTATCACTGTGCTGTCAATTCTTCCCAATACTCTGCAGCCCGGCGTGTATGAGGGATCACAATAGTACCGCCCACAATGTTGGCCACTGCAAAAATCTCGTACATCTCTTCGGTTGTAATGCCCTGTTCATGGCACTTTCCAAGATGATATTTGATGCAATCATCACAACGTAATACCATCGATGCCACCAAACCCAGCATCTCCTTGGTTTTAGTGCTCAAAGCCCCTTCTGCATAAGTATTGGTATCAAGGTTGAACAGGCGGTTGATCACCTTATTCTGCTTGCCCAATATCACTTCATTCATCTTCGCTCTATAGTCATTAAACTCCTCAATTGCTTTTCCCATATATATGCTTTTACTATGTGATTTAAATTCATTTCAGGCTCTAAGCTATGAAAGGAATCACAAATATAGATTAATCTACTTGTTAAGTAGACTGTTTGCCCTATAACCTGTATTTATGGATCATAACTAAAAGTTATATCGTTTAGAAATCGGTTAAAAACAGTCTAGGAATTTAATAGACTTTTGTATCTTGAAAGTATAAACCCATTTCAACCAACAATATCTGAATCATTATGATGAAAATGCCTTTTGTCCGAATAGCAGCGGGGTTCCTGCTATTCAGCGGATATGCCAATGCCCAACAAAAGCTGACAGGATTCCCCGATAGTCTTGTTAGCAAACAGGTACAGCTGGAGAAGCAATTTGACCAACAACTGAGTGCCGCCAATATAGGGGCTACTATCAAGGAACTCTCGTCACAGCCACATCACATTAGTTCTGCCAGAGGAAAAGAAGTTGCCGAAGAGATTAAGCGCAGGTTTAATAGCTATGGCTGGCAGGCAGAAATAGTGACCTACCAGGTTCTTTTCCCCATACCCCAGGAAAGAATACTGGAAGTTACTGGCCCCAAACCTTATAAAGCATTGCTGAAAGAGCCGGCCCTGAAGGAAGACGCTACCTCCGGGCAATCAGGCCAGCTACCAACCTATAATTGCTGGAGTCCTGATGGAGATGTTACCGGCAATCTTGTCTTTGTAAACTATGGCCTGCCAGAGGATTATGACTACCTGGCCAGAATGGGCGTGGATGTGAAAGGAAAGATCGTTATTGCTAAATATGGTCGCTCCTGGCGTGGAATCAAGCCGAAAGTGGCACAGGAACACGGTGCAATTGGCTGTATTATCTACTCCGATCCTAAAGACGACGGCTATGTGAGTGGTGAGGTATATCCTAAAGGGGCTTTCAAAAATGAATATGGTGTACAACGTGGTTCGGTAATGGATATGGTAATCTATCCTGGAGATCCGCTGACACCCAATACCGGCGCTACGGCTGATGCTAAGCGTTTGGAACGTCAGGAGGCAACTAACCTGCTGAAAATTCCTGTACTGCCTATCAGCTATCATGACGCCGCACCACTATTGCAGGCCCTAGAAGGCCCTGTTGCTCCAGATGACTGGAAAGGTGGACTGCCGTTCACTTACCATGTAGGACCTGGCATCTCCCCAGTGCATCTTAAACTTAAATTCGATTGGCAACTGCGTCCATGTCATGATGTGGTAGCCAGGTTACAAGGAAGCGAATTTCCCGATGAATGGGTTATCCGCGGCAACCACCATGATGCATGGGTAAACGGCGCCGCTGACCCTATCAGTGGACTCGCCGCGTTGTTGGAAGAAGCCAAAGCTATCGGCGACCTTGCGAAATCAGGTAATCGCCCTCGAAGAACGCTCGTATACTGCGCCTGGGATGGCGAAGAACCAGGGCTGCTGGGCTCTACAGAATGGGTAGAAGACCATGCTTCCGAGTTGCAACAGAAAGCAGTGGCTTATATCAACTCTGACAACAATGGCCGTGGTTTTTTTAATGCCAGCGGTTCACATGCATTGGAAACACTCGTAAATGAAGTGAGTCGTGATGTTGAAGACCCGCAGACACATATCAGTATCCGCGATCGCAGACTAGCGATGGACGTTATGCGTGCTGCCACTCCTAAATTGAAAGCCGATAAATTAGGCAAGAGTACCCTCAATATCAATGCGATGGGTTCTGGTAGTGATTACTCCTCCTTCTTACAGCATCTGGGCGTACCATCATTGGATTACGGCTTTGGTGGCGAAGATCAGGGGGGCGAGTATCACTCTATTTACGATTCTTATGATGATTATCGTCGTTTTAAAGATCCTACTTTTGATTATGGCGTGGCCTTATCGAAAGCAGCCGGTCATACTGTATTGCGTATAGCCAACTCCGTTAACCTGCCTTTTGATTTTCGTAAATTATATGAAACAGTAAATGTTTACGCAACAGAACTGGCAGATCTGGCTGGTTCTATGAGAGAGGCCACCACCATAGAGAACAGATTGATCAATGAAAAGAAATACCTGTATACTACAGATACAGCAAAGCATCTGGCGCCTCCTTCTGTAAAAGATCCGGTGCCTTTCATTGATTTCTCTCCATTGCAAAATGCACTTACTGGCTTAGATACGATTACGCAGCAACTGGCAGCAAGGAAAGGAACGATTAATACGCCAGCTGTAAACAAGGCACTGTATCAGGCGGAACAGCAGTTATTATATAATGAGGGATTGCCCAACAGGCCATGGTATAAGCATACCTTGTATGCACCTGGGTTCTACACAGGCTATGGTGTTAAAACGGTACCTGGTGTAAGAGAAGCGATTGAGCAACGCCGTTGGCATGAAGCGGGCGAACAGATCAAAATTGTAGCCGCAGCGATTACGCGCTTGTCTGATTATTTGAAGCAAAATATTCATTAAAAATAAAAGGATGTATCAAAAGTTTTTTCTTGCCATTACTTGTTTTTGCAACTGATCTCTACTGGGTAGAAAACGCGGTAGGCTAGCGCCCAATGATGGCTTTTGATACATCCGATTTTTTATCTTTTTACGCTTTGTACATAATCTTTAACCCCCTGTACGATCTTCTGCACTAATAATTGCTGAAATGCCGGATCTAGTAAGGCGGCTTCGTCGCCAGGATTGCTGAGGAATAATGTTTCAATCAATGCATCTGGAAATTCTGTAGGGTTATTCAAGATGAAATTGAAGTCTCCGTTGTTACCAAAATCACTCAGACCTGTTTCCAGCAAGCGTTTATGAATAGCTGCACAGAATGCCTCACAGAATGGCTGCCGGTAATAAGTTGCAGTACCAAATACATCTACAGGATTGACAGAAGAGTTGAGATGTATGCTCATCAGTAGGTCAGGATCTACTTGTCTGTAAAATGAAAGCCGCTCTTCATTATTCACAAACTGATCTGTAGTTCTGGTGATAAGCACTTTGGCGCCTTCTTTTTCCAATGCGTTTTTAAGCAAAAGAGAAAGCACAAGCGTGAAATTCTTTTCTACGGCGCCTGTTAGTCCGGTAGCTCCCGGATTACTACCACCATGGCCGGGATCCACTGCAATTGTCATATTGTTGAGTGACAGGTTTTTGGGAATTCGTTTAATCCTTACCGTTAGTCGGTTGCCTTCATAGTAAATTTTATAGCCCCACACATTATGTTTCAGCGATATCATCATTCTGAAAACATCTGGTGCTGGCTGTCCCCAGGCTATCTGAGAAATCTCTTGTGTGTTTTGTAATGCGTTATTGACACGTTGCTCTGCATATGCGCCATGTACATCCACAATTATTTTTCCTGGATCATTGAGTTGTGTGCTTATGTATGGCATACGATCAGAAAGTTCTACGGAGATATAATCATATTTATCATCTCCCCAGATTTTTGCATCTGATATAATGCTTACTGGTACGCCTTCCTGGGCAATCTCTGTATCAAGAAAGGGGATAGGTATGAACGCATTTTGTTTGGAAGAGAGTCTTACTTTATAATATTCTCCTTGCTTACCTACGATCTGTAATAAAACATTTTTATCCAGATATCCGAGTTTGTTGGGGCCCAGACGATCACCTTCTGTTGTGCTGGTGATGTAGGTCATGTTATCGATAGTTCTTCCGGTAGTTATCTTTTCATTTCGCAGATAACGATACCTGTTAGGACTTGTCAGGTAAGCCGTTTCGCCGTTTTTTGTGCGAAGGGTAACTGTTATTTTTCCGTTCAGTAAAGAATCTTCCGCACCTATTATATGTGTACCAACGTAGTAACCAGGCACACCACCAGACTGTGATGCTGGTAGCTCTTTCAACTGTTCATTATTAAACCAACTGGCGGTAGCGCCGGGATAGGCTTTGGTCTTTATTTTCAGTGTATCGCCTTCCAGTAGCTCAAGGTTGCCAGAAGGTCGGATCTCTATAAAATCTATTTTGAAAGTTGTTGTGGGCCGCGGTGCTGGCGCAGGTGTATAGTAGTAAGTAACAGTTTTCGTATATCTGGTACCGGTAGAGTCTTGAGCGTTAACAACAAAAGTACTTTTTCCCTGGACGAGTTCTTTTTTAACAGCAAAGGTGCCGGTAGGGTATACATAAACGCTGTCGTTGTTGATGGTGACTGTGCAACCAATACAAGTACGTCCGGCAATAAATTGTTTACTGCTGCTAACGTTATTCTGGTCGCGGGAAGGAATAGATAATCGAATAGATGCCTGGCCATGTGCCAGTAATGGAAATGATAAGATCGTGAATAGCGATAGTAGTAATTGAGCTAGATGCTTCATGCGCCTTTTTCTTTTGTTCTGGCCAGTTTTTCTGCAAGAGGGCAAAGGTATGAAAGGGGCAGGACAAAAAACCGCCTCTATTGTGTAGAGGCGGTTTTTATATAGAGATGTTATAATTACCAGCTGTATTTGTTATCGGCAATCAGTTTATCGGCGATACGTCTACGGGCATCTTTAGCATTGAATGGTTCTGCTTTGGTAAAGCGTTTGAGGCCGAGGAGCATCATACGTTGTTCATCACCTTCAGCGAAAGCGTTGATAGCATCTTTACCAGATTTGTTGATACGATCTGCTGCATCGTAGATGTAGGTGCGTACCATATCAGCTTGTAATGCGGAAGCAGCTTCGCCTTGTTTTTCTGTTAGTTTGATGAGACGCAGTAGAGCACTTTCTGCAACGAAAGTTTCGATGGCCATGTCAGCGATATCCATGAGGATTTCCTGTTCTGTTTCCAGTTTAGCCATGAGTTTCTGTGCAGCAGCGCCTGCGGCCATGAGTATCGCTTTTTTGAAATTGGCTATTTGCTTTTTCTCTTTACTGAACGGAGTTTCATCATCACTACCAAAATCAGGAATGCTCATCAGTTCTTTCTGAACGTTCATTGCTGGCGTCATAAGATCGATCTTTCCTTTCATGGCACGTTTGAGTGTCATATCGAGGGTGAGCAGTCTGTTGATTTCGTTGGTACCTTCAAAGATGCGGTTGATGCGGGAATCGCGATATGATTTAGAGATGATGTATTCATCTGAGAATCCGTTACCACCGTGGATTTGAACACCTTCGTCTACAACGAAGTCCAGTACTTCGGAGCCATTTACTTTCAGGATAGCGCATTCTACTGCGTATTCTTCAGCGGCGCCGAGCAGTGCTTCGTTGAAGGGTTTGCCGGCGGCCAGGAGTTCTCTTTCCTTATCGTCAATCAGTTGAGCGGTACGGAAAAGGGCTGATTCACAGGCCCAGGCGCGGATGGCCATTTCGGCCATTTTATGTTTGATGGCGCCGAAGTTTGCGATAGGTTGTTTAAACTGTTCGCGTGTTACGGCATATTGTACTGAGGTGGTGATACATTGTTTGGCTGCGCCCAGAGCGGCAGCACAGAGTTTCAGACGTCCGATGTTCAGGATGTTGAAAGCAATCAGGTGTCCTTTACCGATTACGCCTAATACATTTTCTGCAGGAACTTTAGCATCCTGGAAATAGATCTGACGGGTAGAAGATCCTTTGATACCCATTTTATGTTCTTCCGGGCCTAATGTGAAGCCTGGCGTATTTTTCTCAACGATAAATGCTGTGAATTTATCACCATCTATCTTAGCAAATACGGTGAATACATCTGCAAAGCCGGAGTTTGTGATCCAGATTTTCTGACCGTTAAGCAGATAGAATTTACCATCATCAGTAAGTTTGGCGGTGGTTTTAGCGCCGAGTGCATCAGAGCCGGAACCTGGCTCAGTGAGGGCATAAGCGCCTTTCATTTCACCTGTAGCCAGTTTAGGGATATATTTTTGTTTTTGTTCTTCTGTACCGAAATACAGGATAGGCAAGGAGCCGATACCTGTGTGTGCAGCCATTGCAACAGAGAAAGAGTGCCCGGCACCTAACCCTTCGTTGATAATAGTGGCAGTGACGAAGTCTTTACCCAACCCACCCAATTCTTCTGGAAATGCAGCTCCCAAGAGGCCTTGTTCGCCGGCTTTCTCCAACAATGATTGCATCAAACCTTCTTCTTGTTTATCGAGTCTTTCCACTAAAGGAGTAACTTCTTTTTCGATAAACTGGTCAGCCATGTCTTTGATCATCAATTGCTCTTCTGAAAAATCTTCTGGAGTAAATACATCTTCAGGAGCACTTTCTTTTACTAGGAACTCTGCGCCTTTCAGCGCCTGCTTATTTTCAACTGTTGCGTCCATGATATCTGTTTTTGGTAGTTCTGTAATTTAACTAAATAATTGCGAATTATGAATGGCAGTTTCGCAACGTTTTTATAGTTTTAGAATAACCTTAACGATGTTGTGGCGAGTCCTTAACATTCATAAATCGCCATTATTTGCTTATCATTGTCCCCTTTTAGGTTATGTCTGACTTTTATCTACCATATATGAATAGCCGATTTCATGGCACCTGTGAGGGTGATGGAAGTCAGCTGCTCATATGTATTCATGGTTTCGGTGAGTCTGCAGCCAGTTTCAGGCCTCTGACTGCAGAACTGGGAAAAGATTTCATCATTGTCAGTCTGGACATGCCTTTACATGGTCAGACAATCTGGAATGAAAAAAAGGTTTTTGAAAAAACAGACTTGAGCGCACTGCTCGAAATGGTTATGCAACAATATGGATTTCAGCGCTTTTCTTTGCTGGGATATTCCATGGGGGGCCGACTCGCACTCTGTGCTGTAGAAAAGTTGGCGGACCGTATTGATAACCTCATCATGGTTGCTGGCGACGGTTTAAGAAATAATCCCTGGCATTTGTTTGTCACCCAAACAATCATCGGGAATAAAATCTTTAAATACAACGCCTACCATCCCAGCTTCTTTTTCTCTCTGGTCAAAATCTCCCGAAAACTGAATTTATTAAATGAAAGCATTTATAAATTCGTCATGAACAGAATGGACCAACCTGAAAAACGAATACAGGTATATGAAATCTGGACTATCCTGAGAAAAATGATGCCTGATAAAAAACTTTGCAAACAATTATTGGCACGCTATAACGTTAATACGCTGCTGATCTTTGGTAAATATGATCGTGTTATACCACCAGACTTTGGGAAACGCTTTATCGATAGTACGTTTCCTAGTAAAATGCTTATACTGGATAAAGGACATGGACTTATATCCACTCAATTGGGGCTAGTTATCAAATCAAATTTATAAACCCGGATGTATTTTTTCTTAATTCTCATGGTGACGCTGGCCTTGGGCTATGGTGTACTGATGTTATGGTACAGTCTCGGCTGGAAGCGCCTGAAAAATTATACTGTTCCAGTACCACGTATAGGTACAACCCCTGTAACCGTAATCATTCCAGCCAGAGATGAAGCGGATAATATTCCCTCATTGCTGGACGCATTGAAACACCAGACATATCCGGTTAACCTACTGGAAATCATAATTATTGATGATTTCTCTACCGATAATACTGCTGACATTGTACGTAGTTTGGGCGCTGCGAATATTAAGTTGCTGCAAATGAGCCAGCTGCTCGACAAATCGCAGCGATTAAATTCATATAAAAAGAAAGCCATTGAAATGGCTATCGGCCAGGCCAGCGGCTCTCTTATTGTAACCACTGATGCGGATTGTGTAATGGGGCCTAAGTGGATTGAAACTATAGTGCAGTTTTACGAAGACAGGCGCCCGAAATTCATCGCCGCTCCTGTAAGCTTTTTTAAGGAAGATAATTTCTTCAAAAAGTTACAATCACTGGACTTTATGAGTATGCAAGGTATCACTGGTGCTGTGGCGCAATTGCAGTCTGGTACTATGTGTAATGGCGCTAATCTGGCATATGAAAAGGATGCATTCTATGACGTTGGTGGATTCTCTGGGATCGATAAAATCGCTTCCGGAGATGATATGCTGTTGATGTATAAAATCTATAATGCCTACCCTGAGGGCGTAATGTACCTAAGGTCTGAAGATGCTATCGTACGTACGTTACCGGTAGACACCCTGAAAGGCTTTATGAACCAACGTATCCGCTGGTCTTCAAAAGCAGATAAATATGAAGATAAGCGCCTGTTCTGGGTGTTGTTGTTAGTATATTTCTTTAATGTAGGCCTGCTGGCGATGGGCTTAACGGCCATCTTCCTCCCTGTTTTATGGCCATGGCTGCTGATCCTGTTGCTCTTTAAAGTAACAATGGAACTTTATTTCCTCTTACCAGTGGCGCAATTCTTCAACAAAACCGGATTGCTTGTGTATTTTATTCCCGGCCAGATTTTCCATATTCCGTATATTGTTCTGGCAGGATGGCTAGGTAAGTTTGGTTCTTACCAATGGAAAGGACGTAAAGTGAATTAAAATTTCCAGGGATTGTCTACACAACAAACCATACTTAAAAGATTATTGAGAAATAAGGGTGCATTAGGTGGGCTGCTAATCATCGGCTTGTCTGTATTCATCAGTATACTCGCTTATTTCATCTCACCAGATGGCACACCAGATGCTAACAGGATGTTGTTGGAGGTAGAAGGCCAGCGTCCTGGATTTTCTATAGATATACTTGCTATAAAAAAAGAACAGCCGGTACCAGAAAGGAATTTTTTTAGCAAGATGATATCTGGACAACCATCAGCTTATACCTGGGTGCCTATACGCAGCTGGACTTTTAAAGATTCTTTACTGGAAGTACAACGATATATAGACGAAACAACTTCGGCAAGAGAGGTTTACAGGCTGGATGTTATTACATCCGGAATACAGCACGCTTCAAACCAGGACTGGAAGTTACTTCAACAAAAAATTACGGCAGATCAGATATTCAAGCATACCTATTGGCTGGGCACCGACAAATTTGGCCGTGATATCCTAAGCCGGCTTTTGGTTGGCACGAGAGTGAGTCTGGGCGTGGGTATCATTGCGGTGATCATCTCACTCACCATAGGCGTATTGTTAGGGGCTGTTGCCGGTTATTACGGTGGTCGTACGGATGATATGGTGATGTGGCTGGTGAATGTAGTTTGGTCAATGCCTACCTTACTTGTCGTATTTGCGTTGACGTTAGCCCTTGGAAGAGGCTTCTGGCAAGTGTTTATAGCTGTTGGTCTTACCATGTGGGTAGGTGTGGCAAGAATTATCCGTGGGCAGATATTTTCTCTGAAGCAACTGGAGTTCGTAGAAGCCGCCAGGGCATTGGGTTATAAAAATTTCAGGATTATCGTAAAGCATATACTGCCCAATATTATGGGCCCTGTGATGGTGGTGGCTGCCGGTAATTTTGCTACGGCTATCGTTGTAGAAGCAGGACTTAGCTTCCTGGGAGTAGGTGTTCAACCGCCGCAACCATCCTGGGGACTGATGATTAAAGAAAATTATAACTTCATCATCACACATAACCCAATGCTGGCATTAGCTCCCGGAATCGCTATTATGCTGCTGGTATTGGCATTCAATCTTTTAGGAAATGGGCTGAGAGATGCACTGGATGTACGAAGTAAAATTTGACACACATAATAAAAAAGATTAATTTTATAGCTCACCATATCATCGACTAAAATATGCCAGTGAGAACCCTTATGCCTGTTCTAGCAGTTCTATGTTCGATATTTTTTCTTTCCTGCAAGAAGAACAATAAATCAGAAGCTAATCCTGGTAATACCCAGGAAGAGGCGCTGGTATTTACTTTGAACGGTGTGGAAGAAGGTGCATATAACCAGGCATTGGATAGTACGTTTACCTTTAAAGTAACAGTTACATCTAAACTGCCGGCAGCCGGCGTAGCTACAAAGATCAATGTAGTTTCAGATCCGGCTGGGGTAGGGTTGGACCAGGATTCTGTTTCAGCAAGCAAAAATGCCACCTATGATGTGACTTTAAAGCATCTGAAGGAGCTAAAAACATATAAGGTGACCATTACCGTTTCTTCCCTGGGAAATACCGGCAATGCCGCCCCGCCGAAGATTTTTTATATTACCAACAAGAAGCCATTATAACTGGCGCAAGTGAATTGACAGCAATTCCCCTATAGTATGAACGGGGAAAATGCTTTAGGTTTGCAAGCTGGCAGACCAAGACATCCTTTTATGCAAATTGCTGTTAATGCTGCTTGCCTGCGGAGGGATTTACCCGCTGATACAGGTGCAGTAGCCACTCAGATCATATTTACCTTATGCCGGCAGCAGCCGGAGCACACGTTTACCTTCTTTTTTGATGGAGATATTCCCGCTGGTATGGAATTCCCGCCAAACGTAACTCCTGTGGTATTACCCATCAGGGGAGAAAAGGCCTGGCATCTATACTGGTGGCTGGAATGGCAGCTACCGCGCGCCATGAAAGCATTTAATCCGGATATCTACCTGGGACTGGATGGTACATTACCCTTAAGGAGCAAGATACCTGCTACTATATTGTTTAGGGACCTTTCCTTTTTGTTGGATGCAGGTCTTCAATCGCCCAAGCAGCAACGAAATCTGAAGAAGCATCTGATAGATTACCTGTGGAGATCAAGGAGTGTGGCCGTTTTATCTGAAACTGGCGAGAAAGCATTACTGGACTTTGCACCATCTATAAAAAATAAACTCAGCGTGCTGGATATAGGCTTGAGCAATCTATATAAGCCATTGGAGTGGGAAGAGAGAGAAGCGGTGAAGAAAGAGTTTGCCGGCGGTGCGGAATACTTCCTGGTGCCTGCAGCTATTCATCCCCGTAATAATATAATGCCTGTTTTCAAGGCATTTTCAGCGTTGAAAAAGCGGCAGCTGTCCAGTATTAAGTTGGTATTGGTAGGTTCAGCAACACCAGCAGGACAGGAAATTATTGCTGCTATGCCTTCCTATAAGTTCAGGAATGATGTGGTCTGGATCGAGGATGCTGACGATGCTACGCTCGCACGCCTTACTGGTGGCGCCTATGCAATGATATATCCATCCAGGTTAGATGGCCTGCCTTTGCCTATATATGCAGCGCAACAGTGTCAGGTGCCGGTAATTGCTATTGATGGTGATGCGGTGAGAGAAGCAGGAGGAGATAGTACCCTTTTTTCTGACCCGGGCAATATCGATGACCTTACCGATAAAATGAGCAGGATCTATAAAGATGAGCAGCTGCGTTCCTGGCTGTTGTCACAGATCCCGCCTCAGAAGGCTTTCAGTAGCTGGGAGAAGGCAGCAGAGGAGCTGTGGGCCGCCATGACAGGCCCTATTAGCGACAATGGAACGAAAATCCCCAAATGATGCCTATTTTTGTGGCCTTAATTGAAAATCATGAGTACAACATCTAATATAAAAATCCAGGTTGGTCTGGATGAAAATAAATGGCCGGAGACGATTCACTGGAGTGCAACGGATAACAAAGAAGAGCGAATGACTAAAGCGAAAGCGATGATGGTTTCCTTCTGGGATCCGGCTGAGAGAGCGGCCTTACGTATCGATTTATGGACTAAAGACATGATGGTAGACGAAATGGCTGATTTCTTCTTTGAAACCATGATGACCATGGCTGATACCTTTGATAGAGCAACCGGAGAATTTGGAAGAGAGCAGGCGAATGAGCTCCGCACTTTTGCAAAAGGCTTCCAATCAAAGTTACAGGCGAAACTGGCTGAAGAAAATAAACGATAATCCATTAAAATTAACCATATGTCATTAGAACAGAACATCAACGCAGAGATCAAAACTGCGATGCTGGGAAAAAAAGAAGCAGATCTGCGTGCATTGCGCGCGATCAAAGCGGCTATTCTGCTGGCTAAAACAGCGGAAGGCGCTACTGGCGACCTGACCGAAGCGGATGAAACCAAGCTTTTACAAAAGCTTGCTAAGCAACGCAGAGATTCTCTGGAAATCTTCCAGCAACAGAATCGTCAGGATCTTGCTATCAAAGAAGAAGAAGAACTGGTTGTAATCGAGCGTTTCCTGCCTAAACAGATGACAGAAGACGAACTTCGTGTAGCCTTAACAGATATTATTGCAGCAGTGGGAGCCAGCTCTCCTGCTGACATGGGTAAAGTGATGGGAGCAGCTACCAAACAACTGGCCGGTAAGGCAGATGGTAAGGCTATTTCCGCCATGGTAAAGGAATTATTGAAATAATCCTGCTGGCAGGCCGGTAATGGCCTGCCTATTCTCTGCAAAATGCCTATAGACGTAGTATTTGCCATTATACTGGTTTTTGCCATCTACAAAGGGTACACCCGAGGCCTCATCGTGGCTGTATTTTCTCTGGCAGGCCTGATCCTGGGGATGGCTGTCGCACTAAAACTCAGTTCGGTTACAGCATTATATGTGCAGCACCATTGGAAAGTGAACTTCATTTGGCTGCCCGCTCTTTGCTACTTTTGTCTATTCACTGGTGTGGTGTTATTGGTCAGACTTGGAGCTACCGCCCTTCAGGGAATGGTAGAGCTGGTATTTTTGGGTTGGCTGAATAAACTTGCGGGAATTTTATTGTATACCGCGGTATTTATGATAATTTACAGCGTTGTGCTGTGGATGGCGAACCAACTGTACCTGCTGAGTCCTGAAACCAAAATGCAGTCTGTGGTTTATCCTTATATTGAAAAAACCGGCCCTTGGGTAATAGATCATATGGGAAAAGTGATCCCTTTTTTCCATAATATATTTGACCAACTCCAGGCATTTTTTGATAGAGCAGCTCACCATATTCCGTCTGAATGACTTCGTTGCAAAGATTATTTAGATTAATAAAAAGAATTATTTTAGCGTAAAATTGACTTTCAAGATTTGGCAATGGATTACGAAATCAAAACTCAGGGAAAATTTAGTTTTATAGAAGAAGGAGAAGGTGAACCTTTGGTATTGTTACACGGATTATTCGGTGCGTTAAGTAACTTCTCGCATATGATCGAATATTTCAAGCAATATAACAAGGTAGTGATCCCGATGCTGCCCCTGTATGATTTAAATATTCTGGAAACGTCTGTTGGCGGACTGGCTAAATTTGTACACAAGTTCGTAGAAGCCAGAGGCTATACTAATATTCACCTCCTCGGAAACTCTCTGGGTGGACACGTAGCACTGGTATACCTGCTGAAACATCCAGAAGCCCCGGTAAAATCCCTGATCCTTACTGGTAGCTCCGGCCTGTTCGAAAATGGAATGGGTGAAACCTATCCTAAACGCGGAGACTATGAATATATCCGTAAGAAAGCAGAACTCACTTTCTATGATCCGAAAACCGCTACCAAAGAACTGGTAGACGAAATGTTCGAGATCGTGAACAATAGACTTAAAGTTATTAAAATCATTACCCTCGCTAAATCAGCTATCCGCCACAACCTCGGCGATGAACTGCGCGAGATCCAGCAGCCTACAATGTTGATCTGGGGTAAAAACGATACCATCACACCACCAATGGTTGCTGAAGAGTTCCAAAAACTGATCCCTAATTCCGAACTGGAGTTTATCGATAAGTGCGGACACGCGCCAATGATGGAAGTACCGGAAGAATTCAATAAAATCCTCCATAACTTTTTAGAGCGTTTAAAGAACAAAAGTGCCAACTAATTGGTATAGAATAGTGTAACTGCGCTATGTTAATGCAGTGTCGCTTAACGTGCCTGTTCGTGGAATTTCTTTTTCTGTTGGGAATTTCTTTGTTATTATTGTAGTAAGAATACACGACGATGATTGCCAGAGAACTCATATCTACCACCATACCCGTACTGCATCCTTCGGATACAGGCGTGGAGGCTTTGAGGTTGATGAACGAGTTACATCTTACCCAACTGCCACTGGTAGTGGATAATAAGTATATGGTCCTCCTCGACGAAGATGCCCTTCTGGACCTCAACAATCCAGACATCACGTTGGCGTCCATAGAAAATGATGGCTTTAAACCCGCAATTCCAGAACAGGCGCATATCTTTGAAGCACTCAAACTCTTCAACGAATTTAAATTAGCTGTACTGCCTGTAGTCTCCAAAGAAAATGACTACCTCGGTTCTGTTACAAAAGAAACACTGATAGGCGCACTCGCTCAATTTAACGGCGTTAAAGAAGTAGGTGGCCTGCTAGCTTTAGACCTCGATCCCAGAGATTATAGTCTCAGTGAAATCGCCAGGATCGCAGAATCCAACGATATCAGTATTCTTAGCGTGCAAACTCTTACTGATCCTGCAACCGGCAGACTGGAAGTACTTCTTAAAACCAATCGCATGGAGCTGCAATCTCTTGTAGCCACCTTCGAAAGATTTAACTACCAGATCAAATATCTCATCTCCGAATCTCCTGAAGAGGATGCCGTTAAAAAGAATTACGACCTGCTGATGAATTATATCAGTATGTAATTCCCATTTCCTTATATTTGGTTTTGTTCATTAATTTCTAACGCCTACATGCTGAGACGCTGCTGCTTTATGCTGGCTTTACTATGCCTGCTCGGAAATGTGTTGCCTGTGGCAGCTCAGGATGCTACCGGTACAAGCGATAAAGATAAAGGCGGCTTTCTGATCGTCAGAAGTGTAATCATCACAGGTAATAAGAAAACCCGGACCTCCATTATTCTTCGTGAAATAAATACGGTGCCGGGAGATACCATCTACCTGAAGGACCTCGCCGAAACGCTGGAAAAACACCGTAAGCAAATCCTTAATACATCACTGTTCCTCAACGTAACTGCCAATGTGAAAAACTGGAGCGGAGAAGAAGCCGACCTGGTTTTTGATGTCTGGGAGCGTTGGTATACCATTGCTATGCCCATATTTAAGCTGGCCGACAGAAACTTTAACCAGTGGTGGGTAGAGCAGGGGCACAGTCTTAGTCGTGTAAACATTGGCGTTAGAGGCACCCAGGGAAACCTCACCGGCCGCAATGATGCCCTCAATGCCGCTATCCAGTTCGGCTATACGCAGCGACTACAATTACAATACAGTGTTCCCTACATAGATAAAAGCTATAAACATGGATTGGGAGTATTGTTTTCCTACAGCAGGAACCACGAGGTAAATGACAGTACTTCCTTTAATAAGCAAGTATTTTTTAAGCAAGATGATTATGTAAGGCAGATTTATACTGCCGGACTCAGTTATAGCTATCGCCCGGGTATTAATACCAGGCACCAGGTATTCCTGAACTATAACTACGAGCGTGTAGCCGATTCCGTCGCTATCCTGAACCCCAACTATCTCGGTAATGGACGGACGAGTGTGAATTATATCGATCTGATATATAGAATAAATTATATACATGCAGATAGCTGGGTATATCCGTTAAAAGGGATTCATGTGCTGGGAGAGATAGGAAAGCGTGGTCTTTTCGGATTGAATGATGTACATGATGTACATATACGCCTAAACGTAGCCAAGTACTGGCAGGTATATAAGAAAACCTTTTTCGCGATGGGGATACGGAGCCTGGTTAAGTTTGGCGCCGACCAGCCTTATATGAATAAGCAGGCAATCGGGTACAATGATGATTACTTACGAGGGTTGGAGTATTATGTAGTGGATGGAACCAGTTTCGCCATACTGAAAGCAACCGCCCGTCAGGAGGTCTTTTCAACCCGTTTCAAATTGCCCATTGTGCCTAAGAAATTTGCATATGTGCCGCTTCGCCTTTTCCTCAAAATCTATGGTGATACTGGTTATAGTTACGATAAATTCCCAGGGAATGGCGTCCTCAGTAACAGGATGTTGTATTCCGGTGGATTCGGTATGGACATCGTTTCTTTCTATGATACCTGTCTCCGTATTGAATACAGCTTTAACCAGTTAGGGCAAAAAGGACTATTTTTACATGCGAGTATAGATATGTAAAGCAAAAACAGATATGCAGGTAGCACTTTATAGCCGTGGTTTTATTACTGAAGATATTTCTAACATCCGTTTATTGTTGGATGAGCTGGAACGTGCTGAAATATCGTCCATAATTTACGAACCATTCCTGCGTACGTTGGAGCAACATATTACCTTTGAAGAGCCCCTGGAGGTATTCTCCCGTGCAGAAGATCTTCCTGGTAAGATCGACTTCCTGATCAGTTTAGGCGGCGACGGTACCTTACTGGATACTGTTTGCTATGTCCGAGATACTAATATCCCGGTGATAGGTATCAATTTCGGGCGACTTGGATTCCTGGCAAGTATAGGCAAAGATGAAATTCATGACCTGGTACAGGCGCTGTTGCACCGTACCTACATCGTAGATCAACGTAGTCTCCTGCACCTGGATTCCAATATGCCTTTGTTTGGAGAAATCCCATATGCCCTGAACGAGTTTACCATCCACAAGAAGGACACCTCTGCGATGGTAAAGATCCATACTTACCTGAATGGTGAATTTTTAAATACCTATTGGGCCGATGGGCTGATCGTATCTACTCCCACCGGATCTACGGGCTATTCTCTTAGCTGTGGCGGACCTATCGTATTCCCTGATGCCGGAAACTTTGTAATTACCCCGGTAGCACCCCATAATCTGAATGTTCGGCCAATTATAGTTCCGGATAATAATGTGATATCTTTCGAGGTAGAGGGCCGTAGTGACCAATTTTTGTGTACCCTTGATTCCCGTATGGAAACAATCGGCAGCAGTGTGCAGCTGGCTATACGAAAAGAGACCTTCAAACTGAGTCTTTTAAGACTGGATGACAGTAATTTCCTGCATACCCTGAGAAATAAGCTGTTGTGGGGTATAGATGCCCGAAATATGATCAAGATAAACAGCTGACAAAAATTTCCACCATCTCATATTAAATAAATAGGGCATTATTGCGTTTAAGTATAACTGATTTATGCTGAAAACTTTTTTATATCCTGGAAAATTCGTCTTTGCGTTACTGTTAGCAACAGTCCCTATGCTGGTACAGCGGGCTGCCGCTCAGAATGAGCTGCAGTATGTAGGGGAGCTGGGGATATCAGCCGGAACAGCACAATATTTCGGGGACCTGAATACCAGAAGGGCTTTAAATGCTATGAAACCTGCTGTAGGTATATACTATCGTAAGTATATGAATGACTACATTGGGGTGAGGGCTCATTTCCGGTATATGCAGCTGGGTTATTCAGATACATATAATAAGAATGAGTTTCAGCACAGGAGGAACCTGAGTTTTAATACTGATTTGTTCGAACTGGCATTACAGGGAGATTTTAATTTTTTCAGATTTGAGCCTGGGAGCCTTGACAAGCGGTTTTCGCCATACTTTACGGGAGGGGTGAGTGGTTTTCACTTTAACCCTTACGCCTATCTGGATGGCAAGAAATATTATCTGCAACCATTACATACAGAAGGTCAGGGAACAGCTTTGTATCCCGACCGAAAGCCTTACAGCCTGCTGTCCTATGCGTGGTTGGTAGGGGGAGGATTCAAATATAATCTATCAAGAAAAGTTAATGTCGCTATTGAGGCGTTGTACAGGTACACCGAAACGGACTACCTGGATGATGTAAGTACAACGTATGCGGGACCCGGCGCTTTTCCGCCAGGGTTGGACGGTCAGCCGTCTGTAGCCTCTCAATTGCAAGACAGGTCGGGGGCTGTGGGTACCCCAATCGGTGTACAAGGCCGCCAGCGTGGCAATAGCCGGGATAAGGACCAGTACTTGACGATAGAGTTATCAATTAGCATATTATTTACCTCCTATCACTGTAAATTTTAGATACCTTTGCCCGACTTTCTACCAGAGGGCTAACTTTCCCGTTAAACGGTCGAACATCACCGCCAGAATTCCCGAAAAGCGCTATGGTGCTGTATTCGCTGTTAAAACTACGTTAAAACCCCCTGCCGGGCTTTGCCAAAAAAGTCATTACTCTATTTTTGTATCTTTGCACACTTTTAGTAAATCTGTATAATCTGATATAATACGCCTGACACAAATGAGTTTGAAGGATAAATTGGACTTACAACGGCTACCGAAACATATTGCCATCATTATGGATGGGAATGGCCGTTGGGCAAAAGAGAGGGGACAAGACAGGCTGTATGGGCATCATGAAGGAGTGGAGAGTGTGCGGACAATAGTGGAGGCCTGTGCAGAACTTGGATTAGGCTACCTGACCCTATACGCATTTTCAACCGAAAACTGGGACCGCCCAGTTTACGAAGTGAATGGCATCATGGAATTACTGGTAAACACTATCCGAAAAGAAGTGAATACTCTTTCTAAAAATAATATCAGGCTGAATGTGATCGGGGACCTGGGAATGTTACCTCCTCAGGCAAAACAGGAAATGGAGGAAGCCATCGCGCTTACCAGCCATAATACTGGATTGACCCTTGTCATGGCCCTTAGCTATAGTGCCAGATGGGAAATCGTGAATGCGGCCAAAAAAATAGCAGCTGATGCGCAAAAAGGAACCCTGGACCCAGCAACACTTACAGCGAATGTTTTCGAGAATTATCTCTGTACAGCTGGCATGCCAGACCCTGAATTAATAATCCGGACCAGTGGAGAATGCAGGATTAGTAATTTCCTCTTATATCAACTGGCATATGCGGAACTGTATTTTACAGAAACCCGTTGGCCGGATTTCCGCAATGAGAATCTTTACGAAGCCATCTTAAATTACCAAACCAGAGAAAGGCGTTTTGGCAAAACAAGCGAACAAATTCAGCAGAATGAAGAAATTATTTCCTAAGGGCCTACTGGCTATAGCAATTTGTTGTGGCGCAGGGATGCGTGTATCCGCTCAACAGAAGGATACCATTCCGCCAGCTCCAACACCTGCTAATCCACAGGTTGAATTTCCCAGCAATGTGGGTACACCGCAACAATACGAGATTGCCGATATCACAATTGCCGGTACACAATACCTCGATAAGTCTTTGCTGCTGTCTCTGTCCGGCCTAAGTGTAGGCGACAAAGTAGTATTCCCAGGTGGCGACCAGTTCGCAAAAGCCCTGCAAAGCTTATGGTCTCAGCGCCTGTTTGCCGGTGCTTCCATCAACGTTACCAAAATTGAAGATGGCAAAATCTGGCTGGAAATAGAACTCGTCGAAATGCCACGTATTGGTAGCTTCTCATTCAAAGGCATCAAAAAAACTGAAGCTGACGAAATCGCCAACAAAGCCGGCCTTCGTAAAGGGAATGTCGTAAGTGAAGGCGTTAAACAAAACGTAATCGGTACTGCACACAAATATTACGCAGATAAAGGCTATGGTAATGCTACCGTAGAAGTTAACCAGCGTATAGACAGTAGCACCATCAATACTGCTATTATCGTGTTTACGGTTGATAAAGGAAATAAAACCCGTATCAACAATATCAACATCGTTAATAACTACCACCTGACGGATAATAAGCTGAAAAAACGCATGAAAGGTACTAAGGAGATGACACACATCACCCTGTATCCTGACAAAGAAGTGATTTATAAAGATTCTATTCCACAAGAAGGTGATTTCTGGACAACCTACGGTTTCCTGCAACCTACCAGAGTTCTGGAAGAACTGGATCCTTATTTCCGCTTTAAACTCTTCAGCTCTGCCAAGTTCAATGAAGGAAAGTATATCGAAGATAAAGGCAAGCTCATAGCCTATTATAACAAGAATGGTTATAGAGATGCGTTGATCGTAAAAGATACTACCTATAAATCTGCCAATAAAAATCTCAACATCGATATCGATGTTTCTGAAGGTAAAAAATACTATTTCGGTGATATTACCTGGAAAGGTAACGTAAGATACTCCGACTCTATACTCACCAAAATGCTGGGTATTAAGAAAGGTGATGTCTATAACCTGGAATTGCTGGAAAAAAGAATCGGTAAGCAAATGTCGCAGGAAGGTGGTGATATCACCGGAGCGTACATGGATTATGGTTATCTCTTCTTCCAGATCGATCCGGTTGAAACAGCCATTCATGGTGATACCATCGATTATGAAATCAGATTACGTGAAGGTCCGCAGGCAACCATTAAAGAAGTACGTATCGCTGGTAACGAAAAAACCAACGAACACGTAATCCGCCGTGAGCTGCGTACTATTCCAGGTGAGAAATTCTCCCGTGCAGATTTGATCCGTTCTAACCGTGAGATTGCAAACCTCGGCTTCTTCAACCCTGAAAAAATCGGTATGAACCCGGTGCCTAACGTACAGGATGGTACTGTGGATATCGATTATACCGTGGAAGAAAAAGCAAACGACCAGCTGGAGCTTTCCGCAGGTTGGGGTGGTTATATCGGTCTGACAGGTACACTGGGTGTTACCTTCAATAACTTCTCGCTGCGTAACATCTTCAAGAAAGAAACCTGGGATCCGTTACCAAGTGGTGATGGCCAGAAACTTTCCTTGCGTGTATCCTCTAACGGTAAAGCATATCGCTCTTACAACTTCTCCTTTACTGAGCCTTGGTTAGGTGGTAAGAAGAGAAATCAGTTCTCTGTAAGCTTCTACAGCAGCTACCAGAATCCATATGCCTACAACGATTATTACAAACAGTTATATAACGATACTACTACCTCACCAAATGGTAGCTTCCGCGTACTGGGTGCTTCCGTATCGCTGGGTAAGCAGTTGAAATGGCCTGATGACTATTTCTCTCTGATTTACTCTGTGAACTATCAACAGTACAGACTGAAGAACTATAACTACTTTGGTATTCCTGGATTCTCCAATGGTAATGCCAATAACATCAACTTGAAACTGACCCTGGCTCGTTCATCTGTGGACCAACAGATCTTCCCGCGTAGTGGTTCCAGCTTCATGTTGTCTGGTCAGTTTACTCCTCCTTATTCTCTGTTCAATCCTGATAAGGACTATAAGGCAGAACCAATTGCAGAACAATTCAAATTTATCGAGTACCAGAAATATCGCTTCAATGCAGAGTGGTATGTGCCTTTGAGCAAACCAGTGGGTAGCGATAACAAAACTTTCGTGTTGAAAGTGGCGGCTAAATTTGGTTATATCGGCCGTTACAACAACCGTACTACCTTGTCGCCATTCGGTCGCTTTGAGCTGGGTGGAGATGGTTTGAGTAACTTTGCGATCTATGACCGTGATATCATCTCTCAGAGAGGTTATCCGGTGTATTATACCTCCAATCCTAGTGTAAATCCAGAAAGCGGTCAGCCAGCAGGATACGAAGGATTCACTGTATTTAATAAGTACGTGATGGAGTTACGTTATCCATTCAGTCTGAATCCAAGTTCCACCATTTTTGGTCTGGCCTTCCTGGAAGCTGCAAACGGATATCGTGATATCCAGGATTATAATCCATTTAGATTACGTCGTTCAGCAGGTTTGGGTATGCGTTTCTACCTGCCGATGTTTGGATTGCTCGGGTTTGATTATGGTATAGGATTTGACAGACTGCAACCTGGACAAGGTTTGAAGAATGCGGCTAAGTTTACCTTTATGCTCGGCTTCGAACCTGAATAATGTGAAAATAAATTATATATTGCAGGAATTAACCGGAACAAACCGGATGCAGTTAAAATCCATTGTAGCATGAAAAAACTATTTATTACAGCAGCTATCGTATTGGCTGCAGCGTTTGGCGCCAACGCACAGCGCTATTGTGTGATAGATACAAAATATATCCTTGATAATATACCTGAATACAAGGATTCGCAGAAAAAACTGGATGCAGTTGCAGACCAATGGCAGAAAGAGATTGACGCGAAGTTTCAGGAGGTAGATAAGATGTATAAGTCTTATCAGGCGGAGCAAGTAATGCTCACCGAGGAGTTGAAACATAAGCGTGAAGATGAAATAGTGGCGAAGGAGAAGGATGCCAAGGACCTGCAGAAGAAGCGTTTCGGTTATGAAGGAGATCTTTTCAAGAAAAGAGAAGAGTTGGTTAAGCCTATCCAGGACAGAGTATATAACGCTATTCAGAAGCTGGCCGCCAGCAGAATGTATGATTTTGTACTTGATAAGTCAGGAGGGGTAACATTGATTTTCTTTGATCCGAAATTGGATAAAAGTGATGATATTTTGAAATCACTCGGTGTGAAAAAATAAACTGGCACCTATTTTTAACTATAAGTATTAGATTTTAAACACAGACAACATCATGAAGAAGTTCGTTATTATTGCTTTTGTGGCAGTATCTGGTTTGTTTAGCGTAAACGCAATGGCACAGGCTAAAATAGCGCATATCAATGCTCAGGCACTGGTTACGGCTATGCCTGAAACTGCAAAAGCAGAAACTGAATTACAAACTTTCGCTAAAAGTCTCGAAGGAGATGGTAAAGCGATGTACGATGAGTATCAGAAAAAAATGCAGGAGTTCAATGATAAAGCAGCCAGCATGACTGATAACATGAAAGAGATCAAAGCTAAAGATCTGCAGGATATCCAGAAAAGAATCCAGGATTATAGCGATGCTTCTCAGCAAAAAATCCAGGAAAAACAAGCTGCTCTGCTGAAACCTATCTACGATAAAGCACGTAAAGCTATCGAAGATGTAGCTAAAGAAAAAGGTTACGGTTATGTAATCGACAACAGCAATGGTATGTTACTGGTTGCTCCAACTGGCGATGATATCCTCGCTTCAGTTAAAACCAAACTGGGTATTAAATAATTGAATTTCAATATATTACGAATGGAATGTGGAATTCCCACATTCCATTTTTAATTTTGACGGCCATGTGAAATAGAGATTTTTGGGATTTTTTTCGCTTTTCAAATAATTTCTGCTACCTTTGCCTTCCGTTTTAAAAAACAGCTCCTCCTTCGTCGGAGGTTTTAGTAATAGTACAGGTAAAAACAAAAAAAAGAAATGAAACGTACTTTTCAACCGCATAACAGACGCAGAAAGAGCGTTCACGGCTTCAGAAAGAGAATGGAAACTGCCAATGGCCGTAAGGTACTGGCTTCCCGTAGGGCTAAAGGTCGTAAGAAGCTGACTGTTTCTGACGAGCGTAAGCTGAAATAATTAGTAGCTAAATACTATTTGCCATAAAGACTTATTCTTTTAAAAAGGAAGAAAGGCTAAAAAGCAGGAAACTTATTGAAACGCTTTTTCGTGAAGGAAAAGCGTTTTCTATTTTTCCTTATCGTGTCGTTTACATGCCGCTGGACAAGCTGCCGGTAAATGGATACCCTGTGCAAGTAGGATTTAGCGCCTCTACCCGTAAATTCCCCCGCGCAACAGATCGTAACCGCATCAAACGCCTTAGCCGCGAAGCCTGGCGCATGCAAAAACAATCCCTCTACGATCAACTCAATAGCCAATCCCGCAAAATGGCCGTATTTCTTGTCTATACAGATAAAAATATAGCGCCCTTTTCCACCATACACAGCAAAATTTCGGTAATTTTAAAGAAACTGGCAGCAACCGGTAATTCTTCTGAAATACCTCCTGCCACCCATTCCTAATCTTGATAAAAGCTGTTTATGAATCGTGTAGTGCGTTGGCTGGGCTTACCATTTATATTCCTCATCAAATTATACCAATGGATAATCTCCCCCTGGCTGGGAGCTAAATGCCGTTATACTCCTTCCTGCTCCGCTTATGGACTAGAAGCACTGAAAAAATATGGCCTCTTTAAAGGTGGCTTTCTTACTATAAAACGTATCTTGTCCTGCCATCCCTGGGGTGGCCATGGGTACGACCCAGTGCCATAACAAGCCAACGATTATTTTTTCATCTTACCACCCGCTATTGATATGCGTAACTTTTTTCGCCAAAAAAGGAAACTCATCACCGTCCTAAGTGTGTTACTTATCACATCGGTAGGCATATTCGCCTTCGACGAAAACAATAAATACTTCCAGATCGCTAAAAACCTCGATATTTTCGCCGCTTTCTATCATGAGCTGGATACTTACTACGTAGATGATCTTCCGCCCGAAAAAACCATCCAAAAAGGGATTTCCGCCATATTGGACGAAACCGACCCTTTTACGGACTTTATTTCCGAAGATAACCTCGATGACCTAAAATACATGGCCACCGGTAAATACGGCGGCGTAGGGGCATCTATCAACACAAATGGCGAATGGACCAGTATAAGTGATATCTACCCAAACAGCCCAATGGATAAAGCCGGCGTTAAACCTGGTGATATCATCCAAACACTCGACGGCCGATCCATGCAAAATATTCCGCAAGACAGCGTAAGCAAAATGCTCAAAGGAACACCAGGCACCTCCCTCGATATCGTTTTCAAAAACCCTATCAACGGAACCACTACCAACAAAAAGATCGTACGTCAGGAAATCAACGTAAAACCTGTGTCTTATTCAGGTTTTGTGAAAAACGATATCGGCTATATCAAAATGACCCAATTTACCGAGTCCAGTGGCGACCAGGTACGCAAAGCTTTTGAACAACTCAAACAAACCAATCCTGCTATGAAAGGCATCATCCTTGACCTCAGAGGTAATCCAGGCGGATTACTCGATGAAGCCGTGGTGGTAGCCAACATATTCGTAGATAAAAATAAACTCATCGTCAGCACCAGAGGAAAAGTGAAAAACTGGGATCGTTCCTATGAAACGCCAGGAACACCAGTGGATGTACGGATTCCGTTGGCAGTCCTAACAAGCAGATCATCTGCCTCTGCATCAGAAATTGTTGCTGGTTCTATGCAGGACCTGGATCGTGGTGTTATCATCGGGCAGCGTTCTTATGGAAAAGGATTGGTGCAAACAACACGCCAGCTGCCTTATAACACCAAGCTGAAAGTAACTACTGCTAAGTATTACACGCCTAGCGGCCGCTGTATACAAGCTATCGACTACTCTCGCCGCAACGATGATGGTAGTGTAGACTATGTACCGGATTCACTTCGTAAAACGTTCAAAACTGCTGGTGGTCGTACGGTGAAAGATGGCGGTGGTATTGAGCCAGATGCAAAAGTAGATCCTATGTATCTCAGCCAGGTGGCCGTTACGCTTTTGCGTAAACAGTATATCTTCGATTATGCTACGCAGTATTACTACAAGCATAAGCAAATCGCTGCTGCATCTGCCTTTAAACTGACAGAACCAGAATTCGATGAGTTTGAACATTACCTGGATTCCAAGGACTACAGCTACAAAACCCGTAGTGAAGATGCTTTAGAGACATTCAAAAGTACTGCTCAGAAAGAAAAATATTATGATGCTGTTTCAAAAGATCTTGAGCAACTGGAACAGAAACTGAAGCACGATAAAAAACAAGATCTTCTTAAAAATAAAGATGAGATCAAACGATTGCTGGAAGAGGAAATCGCCAGTCGGTATTATATGATGGAAGGCCGTATTGCCAAAGGACTTGTCAATGATAGTGACGTGAACAAAGCAATTGGTATTTTATCTGATCCTTCTGCTTATAAGCAATTGCTATCTACCAGCTCACTGAATTAATATCTCACTAAAAGATTGAATCGTCCTTGAAAAAGTTGACGGTTAAATAATTATCCCGGTTGCCTTTGGCGGCCGGGATTTTTCCTTCTATGGAGGCTTTCTGGAGTTTTAAAGTTCAACGCCAGGTGAGGCCTTTTGTGATTGTAGGTATAAATCGATTGGTCGATTATTTTTTTGGTATTACCAGCCGATGCCCTGATTTCATCCAATAAGAACTCTTCCTTGATAGTGCGGTTCATTCTTTCGGCCAGTGCATTTTCATATGGATCTCCATTTTCAGTCATGCTGATTCTCAGATTGGCGCCTACTGCTATATCGGTATACTCTCTGCTGCAATATTGTAGCCCTCTATCAGAGTGATGCACCAATGTGTGCTTATATATTCTGGCCTGTAAGGCCATTTTGAGTGCAGGTACCATACTACTGGCTTCCATTCCGTTACTAACGCTGTACCCTACTATTTTTCGGCTATAGGCATCCGTTATCATATTGAGATACATATTGCCTTCCGTGGTTTTAAGATAAGTTATATCCGTGACCCACAGTTGTTCTGGCTTAGTAATAACCAATGTTTTAGTTAGATTAGGATATTTCTTTAACCAGTGCTTTGAGTTGGTTGTACGTGTATATGTTTTCCTGGGCCTTATTAACAGATGTTCTGCTCTTAAAAAATTAAATAATGTATCTCTTCCCATTTTAATGGATTGCTTATCCATTAATGGTTTTATTAGATAATATAGTTTACGGGTACCCAATCGCGGCATAATGCCTCTGATGCTCATTACCTGATCTCTAACGACCTTCAGGTCTTCTAAACGCCGGACCCGATCAGCCCTGTTTTTATAATAGGCTTGCCGGGTATATCCCAACAAGCTGCATATCCCACTGATACCTATGAGTTTGGCTTGGTATTGGGCTTGCTGGACTGTTCGGGCGAATACTTTTTTCTAATATCCGTATTTAGCATTTCATCTGCTATATCGATAGCTATATTCAGCACTTTCACCTTTTCCTTCTCCTTTGCCAGCAAAGTTTCTAGCTCTTTAATACGTTGTTCAGGTGTTTTTTGATTAGACATAGTAGGTAGTTCTTTCCAGTCTAAGTTACTATGTTTTTTAAACCATTTTGACACTGTACTACTTCCCTGAATGCCATATTTTGTACTTGCTTGTCTAAAACTAAGCTCCCCTCTTTCTATTTCTGACACTATTTGCAATTTTAGGGAGAGGCTATAATTTCTTTGGCTACGGCGATCACTGCCGGGTATTCGATATCCCATTGGTAAGTTACTTCAATGTCAACTTATTTTAGGACGGGACACATAAATAACAAAGGGGGAGGACTACCGGTCTTCCCTCTTTGTTATTGCGGTATCTCGCAAATACGGGTGCCGTTTATACTTCGTTCTTGCATTATTGCCCGATAGTTTTTATATTAACCAATCATCAATTTATCACCTAAACAAAAGGGTAATCATGCCAGTAAATTCCAACGAAAACTCTCGCCGGAACTTTATCAGCAAATTTGCCAAAGGAGTAGTAGGCGCTTCCATGTTGCCTACGATACTAACGGCAGCGGATAAACGACGAAACATTCAGTCACTCTCACGTCTAAACGAAAAATACGGCCCTAATGACCAGATCAACGTAGCATTGATCGGGGCTGGTGGTATGGGTACCGCTGATGCAAACACCGCTATTACTGTACCGGGCGTAAAACTGGTAGCAGCCTGCGATTTGTATGATGGTCGCCTGGCTGATGCAAAAAAGAAATGGGGAAATGATATCTACACTACCCGTAATTACAATGAAATTCTTGACCGCAAAGATATAGATGCGGTAATCATTGCTGTACCTGACTTCTGGCATAAGGAGATCTCTGTGGCAGCGATGAACAAAGGAAAATCTGTTTACTGTGAGAAGCCGATGGTACATGATATTACCGAAGGCCCGGCAGTGGTAGATGCACAACAGCGTAACAAAGTTGTTTACCAGGTAGGTAGCCAGGGTATGAGCTCTCTCGGTAACGAAAAGGCCAGGGAATTACTCAAGGATGGCGCTATTGGTAAACTGAATTACGCAGAAGGTTTCTGGGCACGTATGTCGCCAACAGGCGCCTGGCAATATCCAATTCCTGCGGATGCTTCTACTAAAACAGTGGATTGGGATATGTACCTGAAACATGCGCCTAAGCGTGATTTCGATCCATTACGTTTCTTCCGCTGGCGCAATTACCGCGATTATGGTACCGGCGTTTCTGGTGATCTCTTCGTACACCTCTTTTCCAGCCTACATTTTGTAACTGGTTCCATTGGACCTGAGAAAGTAATGGCTACTGGTGGTTTGCGTTACTGGAAAGATGGAAGAGAAGTGCCAGACATCATGCTGGGTATGTTTGATTATCCTGAAACGGCTGTTCATCCGGCGTTTAATCTTTCACTTCGTGTCAATTTCGTAGATGGTACTGGTGGCACCAATTACTTGCGTATGGTGGGCAGCGAAGGTTCAATGACAGTAGAATGGGATAAGGTAACCCTGCTCAGGAACCGTAATGAGGTGGATGCCAATGATCCGCTGAATGCAGGCAAGAAGAATACCAGCGGTGGAAAATCGTATGTCTATGACCGTAAGACAATGTTAGACCCAGACAAGCTGATATATGCAGCAGAAGACGGTTATAAAGGTGCTCATTTCGATCACTTCTATAACCTGTTCAACGCCATGCGTAATAATGGTAAAGTAGCAGAAGATCCTTTATTTGGTTTCCGTGCAGCCGCGCCTGCATTGCTTTGCAACGACAGCTACTTTAGTAATAAGATCATTCGCTGGGACCCTAATAATCTTAAAGTTATCAGCTAACAAAACAGGAACATTGATATGAAAAAATTAATCGTACCCGTACTTTCAGTATTGACGATTGCCGCCAGTTCTTGTGGTAATGGCAGCGCCAGTACTGCTAAAGATTCTACTACTGTAAAAACAGATTCAGTTAGCGCACCTGCGGAAGAAGCAGCGAGCACAGATAACGTTTTAAGTGATGCGGAAAAAACAGGTGGATGGGTTTTATTGTTCGATGGTAAAAGTAAAGATGGCTGGAGAGGCTATAAAGGCAAACCTACTGAAACCTGGGTGGTGGAAAAAGGTTTGCTGCATTGCCTTGGAAGTGCTACTGATAAAAGTGATAAACGCGCTGATCTGACTACAGCCAAAGAATACGAAAGCTTTGAGCTGGATGCTGACTGGAAGCTGTCGCCGAAAGGTAACAGCGGCATTCTTTACCTGGTAACAGAAGAATTTGATGCGCCTTATTTAAGTGGTCCGGAATATCAGATCATCGATGATAAGAACTTCCCGGAAAAGTTGGAAGACTGGCAGAAAACTGGCGCTAACTACGCAATGAATCCACCATTGGTAGCGGCTTCTAACCCAATTGGAGAATGGAACCATACCAAGATCATTGTCAATAAAGGCCATGTTGAACATTGGCTGAATGGTCAGAAAACGGCTGATTATACCATTGGTAGTGAGGAGTGGAAAAAGAATAAAGCGACAGGTAAGTGGAAAGATGCCAAAGGCTATGGGGCAGCAAAGAAAGGTCATATCTCTTTACAAGATCATGGAAGCGAGATATGGTTTAAGAATGTAAAGCTGAAAGAACTACAATAGAATTTACAGCATAAAAAAATAGGGTTGACTAATAAGCGAACAGGTCTTTTTAGTCAGCCCTTTTTTTATTTTTCAGGTAGATGATTATCGTTTGTTGCGATAGAAAGCAGTGTTGTAGGACCTTGCTACCAGTTTGTAATCTTTTGACTGAAGATACTTATAGAGCGGGCCTTCCAGGGAGTCGGACACATCGCTCATGAGATCTTCTACGAGTACGAATTCAGGTCTGTATTTTTCCCAGTTGTTGGATTGAAGAACTTGGAGGTCGAGGCCTTCTACATCTACAGAGAGGAAGTCGATTTTTTTGCCTTCAGGAAGATGTTTATCGAGGATTTCGGAGAGGGTAACTGTTTCCAGGTCTCTGACGTCTACGATTTTATAATTGTTGAGGCCATCTTTTGTTTTGGCTTCTTTTTCGGAGAAGGTATTGAGAGCGGGTTCGTTGAAGATATAGAATTTGAGTACTTGTTTTTGGTCTGATACGGGTACTTCAAGGTTGATATCTTCTGGGCGGATTTTGCGGAAAGCTTCCATGCTTCCGGGCATGGCGTCTACGTTGATGCCGCGCCATCCGTCGAGGTAGAAGCGGTAGGTATTGGAGAATCGGATAGGGTGATGGGCGCCGATATCGACGAAGAATCCTTCTTTTCTGTTATCGAAGAACCTTCGGAGGATCATGTCTTCACCTTCCTGAGCGAAGGAAAACTGGCTATGGCGAAGGTTATCGACGGTAAAGTTTTTAAGAAAACGGCGGATCTTTTTGAATTTAGCGTTGCCGGAACTGTTATTTGTCATGGAAGTCATTGTCTGGCTACAAGATATAAAAAATCCTCCGGGCAACATTACCTGGAGGATTTTCGGAGTGAGTTATCATTAAGCTTTTTCGAAGCGCTCGTTGATAGTTTTCCAGTCTACTACGTTCCAGAAAGCAGCCAGGTATTCAGGGCGGCGATTCTGATATTTCAGGTAGTAAGCGTGTTCCCAAACGTCAACACCGAGGAGAGGAGTGCCTTTAACTTCAGCAACATCCATCAGCGGGTTGTCTTGGTTAGGAGTGGAAGTTACTTCCAGTTTGCCGTCTTTCACGATGAGCCATGCCCAACCTGAACCGAAGCGAGTAGCGCCGGCAGCGTTGAATTTTTCTTTGAAAGCGTCGAAAGAACCGAAGGTGCTGTTGATAGCATCAGCCAATTTACCAGTAGGCTGGCCACCAGCGTTAGGTGCCAGGCTAGTCCAGAAGAAGCTGTGGTTCCAATGACCACCACCGTTGTTTCTAACAGCAGGGGAGATTTTACCGGCATTAGCTACCAGCTCTTCCAGGGATTTATTTTCGTTATCTGTACCAGCGATAGCCTTGTTCAGATTGTCTACATAAGCCTGGTGGTGCTTACCATGGTGGATTTCCATAGTCAGTTTGTCGATATGTGGTTCTAACGCGTCTGTAGCGTATGGTAAGCTCGGAAGTGTAAATGCCATAACTAAATGTTTTATGGGTTTATAATATAATTTTAGAGATAGTCGCCAAATTTACTGCCTATCTGGCTAAAAATCAATTTAGAATTTCAATAGGCCGATCAATTATATTGATATAATTGTTAATTGTAAAAATGGCGGGGCTTGCTCATATGAAATTTTATTTTAAATTTACATGTACTCGGTTTAACAGGACGTAACAACAGGCAGTTTTCGTGTATGCCTGACAGTTGTGAGTTACCTATTGTTTGTTTAAAACGTTTAGTATGCAGACAGCCTCTGATTTAGGGCAAAACTTTTCCCTCTCCACCCTGCAAAAGGAGAACGATCAATTAAAGAAGCGCGTGCAATGGCTGGAAGGAATCCTGCATCATGCGCCTGCCATGCTTTACAGTTATGATAATAACAAGAAGACTATTACCTGGTGCAACCAGGGATTGGCAGAGGCTTTCGGTTATATGCCGGAAGAGATGATCGGCTTGGGAATGGATTTTTTCAGGAACATAATGCATCCGGACGATTTTAAGTTAGCTACTGTTGCCCAGCAATCGTTCCGTAATAATAAACGACAGTTTGGGGGTGTTGCCCGTGTAAAAAAGAAGGGCGAATCTTCTTACCGTTGGATATTAGGACTGGAAGTTCCATTTACACATAACGAAAACGGGGAAGTTGTGGAGATTATCTGTGCTTTCCTGGACCTTACTGGCGCTATGGACACCAACGTAGCGCTGACAGAAGCATTGTCTGAGATTTTGCGTAAGCAAAATGAAAACCTGCTGAATAAGTTAACCGCACGCGAAAAAGATATTCTTGCACTTGCTGTGAAAGGCTTGAATAATAAGGAAATAGCCACTACGTTGAATCTTAGCCGTTATACCGTAGAAACTCATCGAAAAAATATCCGACTGAAACTGAAAGTTAGAAATAGTACAGAATTAGTATCCCTCGCTAGGAAAATAGGTTTCCAATAAGATGATCTTTTGTTAAAATACTATCAGTTTTGAGCACTTCTTTCTCTTGAATGAATAAATGAGAATTTTTACAATACATATTAAAAATATTTAATATAAAGCGTATTTTTCTGACAACCAAAGACTAAGGAACTCAAAGACATGAACCGGCGCTGCTAAACTTTGCTAAAAAAGTTCCAAAAATACCCAAGGTTGGGTATTTGCTCGTTTTTGAATCTCCACTAATTTAGTATAATAATATTATGTATGTTTTTTAAACATACTTATATGATTATTGGCTGAAACACCCCTATCACTATGATAACCGAGGAAAGAGCATTCTATATTTTGCAACTGGAACAAACGGCTACTGCTGAAGAAATAGTGGCACGTTATGAAAGTTTGAAGGATCAGTATCGAAAAATAAAAGATGATACAGAAGACCTGAGAACCCGGCTTGCATATCAATTGAAACAAATTGAACTGGACGACGTATTTATATTTTTCAGAAGAAAACAAAGGATATAACTAGGCTTACTTGATTTTCATTCATCGTATATTTTAAGCTCAGTTTTTCATCCATTGTTTGTCTTCTTACAAACATTTACTTCTCTTGTAACCCTTTGTTTTTCTGTCAACCCACGATGGCAGTACCTTTTTATTGCTTATATTTACTACTTATACCTACCTAAACTATATTTTTATGCCATTCGTACCTTATTTATTAGGATTCATTGTTCTAATGGTGCTATTGTCCTGTTTTGTTACTGTACAACAGGGTACTATTGCTGTAACCACCATCTTCGGGAAGTACAACCGCATTCTATTCCCTGGTCTTAACTTCAAAATGCCTGTAATTGAAAAGGTATTCAAACGTGTTTCAATCCAAAACCGTTCAGTAGAGTTAGAATTCCAGGCAATTACCATTGACCAGGCTAACGTTTACTTTAAAGCAATGCTGTTGTATTCTGTTTGGAACCAGGAAGAAGAAACGATTAAAAACGTAGCTTTCAAGTTCATGGACGAAAGAAGCTTCATGCAGGCACTGGTACGTACTATCGAAGGTTCTATCCGTGGTTTTGTAGCAACGAAAAGACAATCTGAAGTACTGGGACTTCGCCGTGACATCACCGAACACGTAAAAGAACAAATCGATAAAACTTTGGAAGACTGGGGATATCATTTGCAAGATCTTCAGATGAATGATATTACTTTTGATGAAGCCATTATGAAATCAATGGCGCAAGTAGTAGCTTCCAATAACCTGAAAGCTGCTGCTGAAAATGAAGGTCAGGCTTTACTGATCACTAAAACCAAAGCTGCTGAAGCGGATGGTAATGCGATCAAAATTGCTGCTGAAGCAGAACGTCAGGCGGCGCAGCTGCGTGGTATGGGTGTCGCCCTCTTCCGTGAAGAAGTGGCCAAAGGTATGACCATGGCCGCTAAAGAAATGCAGCAGGCTAACCTCGATACCTCTGTAATCCTCTTCTCTATGTGGACAGAAGCCATTAAACATTTCGCTGAAAATGGTAAAGGCAACGTTATCTTCCTGGATGGTTCTTCTGAAGGAATGGAGCATTCCATGAAACAGATGATGGGCATGCATTCTCTGATGGAGCCAGGACAAAAGAAATAGTCATTATCTCAATAGAAAAAGCCCGTTTCTACCTGGTAGAAACGGGCTTTTCGTTTATTAAGATGTTAACGTTATCTTCTGGATTCGAAGAAAGTTTTCATCAGTGTCAGACTCTCTTCTTTGCAAGGACCCTGTTCCAGTTTTGTTTTGGGATGAAACGGTGATTTCTCTCCTGTGGCCCTTCTATAACTATTTTTATCATCTGCGGCTGCATATACGATCCTGCCAATTTTGCTCCAGTATAGGGCGCCGGCACACATGAGACATGGTTCGACGGTCACATACAATGTAGCATCCATGAGGTATTTACTACCGAGTGTATTAAATGCAGATGTTAAGGCGATCATCTCTGCGTGAGCGGTACAATCATTTAGTTTTTCTACAAGATTATATCCTCTGCCTATAATACGGTTATTTAACACCACCACAGCGCCAATGGGAACCTCTCCATCTTCAAAGGCTTTACGGGCCTCATTCAGCGCCTGTTTCATAAAATACAGATCATCCATATTACAGCATGATTATTTGATCATCTCCAGAAATTCGTCTTCTGTAAGAATTTTAATAGTATTGATTTTTTTCGCTTTTTCCAGTTTACTACCGGCATCTTCTCCAACAATCAGGTAATTCAGTTTGCTGCTTACGCCACTGAGAATTTTACCACCGTGTTGTTCTACCATCTCTTCTGCGTCGCTGCGTTTCAGTTTTGCGAGCGTACCAGTGAAGAGGAATGTTTGTCCGCTTAACTCACCGATACCGACACTGGCAGTTTTGGTGTTTTCCATGTTAAGACCTAGTTCTGCCAGCTTTTCCAGCATATGTAAGTTATCCTCATTACTGAAAAATTGCAGGATGGAACCAGCTACTTTAGGGCCGATATCTTCCAGTGCAAGAATTTGTTCTTCGGTAAAGTTTTTCAGGTCCATTACGTTGGAAACTGCGTTGGCTAAGGTTTTGGCAGTAGTTTCACCAACATATCTAATACCTAAGCCAAAGATGAGGCGATGTATTGGCTGTGTTTTGGATTGCTCAATAGCTGTTTGCAAGTTACTGAGTGATTTCTTTCCAAACCCTTCCAGGGAGCCGATCTTATCGAAGTCTAACTGATAAATCCCAGGAATATCTTTCAGTAATTGCATGGAGAAAAACTTACGCACATTGCTTTCGCCAAAGCTCTTAATATCCATGGCATCTTTGCTGACGAAGTGAATGATACGTTCTACTACCTGGGCTTCGCAATTAATATTCACGCAACGCCAAACGCTTTCTCCTTCTGGTTTAAAGAGTTTATCATGACATACGGGGCAATGTGTAGGAAATACTATTTCCGTTTCGCTGCCGTCGCGCATATCAGCATTGGATTTCACGATGTAAGGAATAACGTCGCCAGCTCTTTCTACCAGTACGGTATCACCGAGTTTAAGATCTTTTTCACGGATAACATCTTCATTAAACAGAGAGATGGAGGAGACTGTTACGCCGCCGATATGAACAGGATCAATCTTGGCTACAGGCGTGATTGAACCGGTGCGGCCTACCTGGAATTCTACTGCGCGCAGTTTGCTGGTAGCCTGGCGCGCCTTGAATTTATAGGCGATGGCCCAGCGTGGGTGGTGAGTAGTCATGCCCAGCTTATCTTGGAGCGCATAATCATTCACTTTGATTACCATGCCGTCGATTTCATAAGGGAGATTATCCCTTTCATTTTCGAACCACAATACATAATCGATTACTGCCTGTACACCTTTAACTACTTTCTTTTCTTTGGCCGGACTTCTGAATCCGAGTGTGTTAAGGAGGTCCAGCGTGCCACTATGGGTTAGCAGTTGTGCAGGTTCTTGTTTGCCTGGCTCCATGGTATGATAGCTCATATGATAGAGGAAGGCTTCTAGGCCGCGTTTTGCCACTTCTGCGGTATCTTTCATACGTAAGGATCCTGAAGCAGCATTGCGTGGATTTGCCAGTGGTGGCAGGTTTTCAGCGATTCTTTTTTCGTTGAAAGCTTTGAAAGTATTTTTATTGATTAATACTTCACCACGTATCTCTATTTGCTGAATACCATAGTTGGAGAACTTAGCAGAGAGTGGGATGGTGCGTATTTGTTTGATATTATTGGTAATATCTTCCCCTGCAACGCCGTCGCCGCGGGTAGCACCACGCGTAAGCATATCGTTTTCGTATATGAGGGAGATACTGGCGCCATCGAATTTAGGTTCGATGCAGTATTCAATTTCCTGGAGGCCAGCTGCTTCGCGGGCTTTGCGGTCCCAGTCGATCAGGTCATCTGCGTTGTAGGAGTTCTCCAGGCTAAGCATGGGAACGAGGTGCTGAACGGTAGGGAATTCTTCTGTGAGGCCGCGTGCTACGCGTTGAGTAGGGCTATCCGGACTAATGCGGTCAGGGTTTTCCTTTTCCAGTTTTTTGAGCCATGCAAACAGTTGATCATATTCATAATCGCTGAGAACAGGGTCACTTTGCACGTAATAACGCCAATCATTATACGTAATAACGCGGCGTAAAGCTTCCAGGGTTTCATCAATGGAATCCAACAGCTGCTGTTGCTGGTGATTGGCCAGCAGTTTTTTGGCGAGCTGATCGAGTGTAATTTCTATATCTTTTGTATACATATAAATAATACTGAGCCGTAAAAATAAACTTATCTTTTCTGACAGCGAAGGCCGACAAGTGCTGGAACAAAAAAAACTCTGTTAATTATTAAAAATGTGATATTTTTTTCTTTAGTTTGACTAAACAATCTATAAAGCAAGAAATTTACTGTAATTCCACGTTTCTATGATGTCTTCCATGTCCACAAAGAACATCAATACACACCTTATTGAAATAAAGGATTATTTCAAGGTCGCCATTTCTGTCGACTGCGTCATTTTTGGCTTTAATAATGATGAGCTGAAGGTATTACTGATAGAGTCGGATCTAAAAGAATTCAAGGGGCGATGGTCGTTGTTAGGCGATATCGTAAGGCCCGAAGAAGAACTGGACGAGGCGGCCTATCGTGTATTGAAAGAGCGTACGGGGTTGGATAATGTGTATATGGAGCAAGTGCAGACCTTTGGCGCGATACAGCGTCACCCGGCTGGTAGAGTGATAACAGTAGCCTATTATTCGCTTGTAAATATTGAACACGTAGAGCTGAAAAGCAGTAACAATGAATTACACTGGCATAGTGTAAAAGATGTACTGGATATGGCTTTTGACCATAAACAGATTTTAGATACCTGCCATGAGCGTTTGAAGCAGCAGGTGATGGTACAACCTATCGGCTTTAATTTGTTGCCCAAGAAATTCTCCTTACGTGAATTACAGAATCTTTATGAAGCTATTCTGGATGTGGAGCTGGACAGGCGAAACTTCCGTAAGAAGTTCCTTTCCATGGATTTGCTGATGGACCTCAATGAAGAGGAGGAGGATGTGCCACATCGTCCGGCGAAACTCTATAAATTCAATTTTGATAAGTACGATCAGCGGAAAAAGCGCTATCTGGGGATCGGTTTTTAATTCGCGCGCCCTGATATTTTTTTCTCCATTACTTAGGGTAAACTTTACTTTTCCTGTTAAAATAAATTAGCATTCAAATCCTTTGCAGTAAAGGGTTAGGGGGCGTTTGTCCCTATTTTTTCATTTCAGGGGTTTATTTTCAAAAAAGCGAGCGAAAAAGTTTGTTTTTAACAAAAATTTAATTAAGATTGTGTAAGATATACACATCCTAAGAAAATCATCGGTAGATGATTGTGCCAATAGATATTTTTTGAGCAACGATGTAGTGACCAAAATGTAGAAGTTTCCTTGTTATTCAGCAGAGTTTTTTCTCTCTAATTCATCTTACAAATAATAAATAATTAAAATTTTTCTATAGTTGATTTTATAATTCCACGTTATGAAACGAAAAGGCTGCTTTGCACTTTTGCCAGGTGTCTTTTAATTTTTGATTTCTTTAGTATAAATCCCCTGTCTGTAAAGGCAGGGGATTTTTTTGCTCGTTATTATTAGGAGAGGAAATGGATTGCAATGCTTGCAGAGATGAGGCAAAGGCCTTCACTCGTTCAATTTTATTATCTCACATAATGAATTTCTATATTTTGTTTTTTTAAAAAAATCCCGCGCTCTCCTTAATCAATCTCACTAAAAACTACCCTACATTAAGCGTACTGCTACCTACTTCCTCATTTTTAGAAATCTATCCAAAACAATCCTTGGCAAGAGCGTTTCACTGCACTACAGTCATGCATTGTGCGAGAAAACCGGTAAATTGCAGATTGCACCAGCGGGTGCGCTATAAATCAGGTTTATTATATGTCGTATACACCAAAAAACAAGGTTCGCATAGTAACTGCCGCCGCACTATTCGATGGTCATGATGCTGCAATCAACATCATGCGTCGTATAATGCAGGCAAAGGGCGCTGAAGTGATTCATCTCGGCCATAACAGGTCTGCTGCAGAAATTGTGGATTGTGCCATCCAGGAAGATGCACAGGGGATTGCTGTTACCTCTTATCAAGGGGGACACGTAGAGTTCTTTAAGTACATGTATGACTTATTGAAAGAAAAAGGATGTGGGCATATCAAGATCTTTGGCGGTGGCGGAGGAACAATCCTTCCTTCCGAACTGGATGAACTCCATGCTTATGGTATCGCACGACTCTATTCTCCTGATGATGGCCGCCAGATGGGCCTCGAAGGTATGATCGAAGATCTGATCAACAGATGCGATGTAGCTGTAACGCCGCTGCCAGAAGGCAAAGGCGGAGAAGATACCGCACAACTGAGAAAAGATAAAAATGCCAAACTGATTGCGAGAGCTATCAGCTTAGCGGAGAATGATATGCCAGTAGCACTGCTGAGCGCACGTAAAACTCGTACAGCCGTTACCGTTGATCAAGGCGAAACTACACTCACTACTACCGCACCTTCAGAAGGCTTGCCAGTACTGGGTATTACAGGTACCGGTGGTGCTGGTAAAAGTAGTGTAACAGATGAACTGGTACGTCGTTTTCTCAACGCCTATACCGATAAAACGATTGCAGTTATTTCTGTGGACCCTTCCAAAAAGAAAACAGGCGGCGCACTTCTCGGCGACCGTATCCGCATGAATAGCATTCATCACCCTCGCGCTTATATGCGCTCCCTTGCTACTAGAGAGAGTGATAAGGCCATCAGTGAACATATCCAGGAAGCTATCGACATCTGCAAAACAGCAGCTTTTGACTTTATCATCCTGGAAACCTCTGGTATAGGACAAAGCGATACCGCCATCACGGACTATTGTGATGTCTCCCTGTATGTGATGACGCCAGAATATGGTGCTGCTTCTCAGCTGGAGAAAATCAATATGCTGGATTATGCAGATGTAATCGCGATCAACAAATTCGATAAAGCCGGCGCCCTCGATGCCTTGCACGATGTACGCAAACAATATAAACGTAACCATAACCTCTGGACAGCGAAAGATGAAGAGCTGCCTGTTGTAGGTACAATCGCATCCCAGTTTAATGATGCAGGCATTAACCTGTTATTTGAACGGGTGATGGAAAAAGTTCAGGAGAAAGCAGGTATTGCTTTTGGCGAAATCCGCCATGAGAGCCTGAAGTCAACTACTACTAAGTCACAGATCATTCCTCCGGCACGTGTACGCTATCTCGCAGAGATTGCAGAAAGCATCGACGACTATAGCAAATGGGTGGATGAACAATGTAAGCTGGCATCTCAGCTATATCAGCTGCAGGGCGTAATGAAACTGCAACTGGATAACGTACAGCTCAACGCACTCAATGATATCAAATCACATCTGGAAAAAGAAATCCATCCTGAATGTCTTAAACTGATTGAAGGATGGCCTGCTATTGTACAACAGTACACCGCAGATTTCTACGAATTTAAAGTGCGTGATAAAATAATTAAACTGCCTTTATTTACGGAGAGCCTGAGCCATAGCCGGATTCCAAAGGTTAGTCTGCCTAAATACAGCGACTGGGGCGATATTCTCCGTTGGCAGTTAACCGAAAACTTACCGGGCGAATTCCCTTATGCAGCAGGCGTATTCCCGCTCAAGCGTGAAGGTGAAGACCCTACTCGTATGTTTGCTGGAGAAGGTGGGCCAGAAAGAACAAATAAACGCTTCCATTATGTGTCATTAGATCAGCCAGCAAAGCGCTTGTCTACTGCATTTGACAGCGTGACACTGTATGGGGAAGATCCGGCGGTACGTCCGGATATTTATGGAAAAATTGGTAACTCCGGCGTAAGCATTGCTACCGTTGATGATGCCAAGAAATTGTACAGTGGCTTTGATCTTTGCGATCCTAAGACCTCCGTATCCATGACTATCAACGGCCCTGCGCCTATACTGCTGGCCTTTTTCATGAATGCGGCCATTGATCAGCAGTGTGAAAAATATATCAAGGAAAATGGTCTGACCGAAAAAGTGCAGGCTACCATTAAAGATAAATTTAAAGATTATCCTTTACCACACTACAACGGTGATCTGCCGGCCGGTAATGATGGACTGGGACTCGCGTTGCTGGGGATTTCTGGCGAAGAGGTGTTGGATAAAGAAGTATATGCGAAGATCAAAGCACATGCCTTAAGTACAGTAAGAGGTACCGTGCAGGCAGATATCTTAAAAGAAGATCAGGCACAGAATACTTGTATATTCTCCACAGAGTTTGCATTGAAATTAATGGGAGATGTGCAGGAATATTTCATTGATCAGAAGGTAAGAAACTTTTATTCAGTAAGTATTTCGGGTTACCATATTGCGGAAGCGGGTGCAAATCCGATTACACAGTTGGCCTTCACGCTGGCTAATGGTTTCACTTATGTGGAATACTATCTGAGCAGAGGCATGAATATCGATGATTTTGCACCGAATCTTTCGTTCTTCTTCAGTAATGGTATGGACCCTGAATATGCGGTGATTGGCCGTGTTGCCCGTCGTATCTGGGCGAAGGCTATCAAGAATAAATACAAAGGAAACGATCGTTCACAGAAACTGAAATATCATATCCAGACCAGCGGTCGTAGTTTGCATGCGCAGGAAATAGACTTCAATGATATCCGTACTACATTGCAGGCACTGTATGCGATCTATGATAACTGTAACTCATTGCATACAAACGCTTACGATGAGGCCATTACTACGCCTACAGAAGAAAGCGTACGCAGAGCGATGGCAATACAGCTGATTATCAACAGGGAGCTGGGTACTGCTAAAAATGAAAACCCGATTCAAGGTTCCTTCTTCATCGAAGAACTGACCGACCTGGTTGAAGAAGCTGTACTGGCTGAATTCCATCGTATTACAGAACGCGGCGGTGTATTAGGTGCTATGGAAAGAATGTATCAGCGTAACAAAATACAGGAAGAAAGCCTCTATTATGAATCACTGAAACATACTGGCGAATATCCAATTGTAGGTGTGAATACTTTCCTGAATAAAAATGGTTCTCCTACGGTGATTCCTGCGGAGGTAATCCGTTCTACAACTGAAGAGAAACAATTCCAGATCAAAACACTGGAGACCTTCCAGCATCGTCATCAGGCGAAGCGTGAAGCAGCACTGAAGCATCTGAAACAGGTAGCGGTGAATAACGGTAACTTGTTTGATGAGCTGATGGAGACTGTAAAACATTGCTCGCTTGGGGAGATCACCCATGCCTTGTATGAGGTGGGAGGGCAGTACAGACGTAATATGTAATTTTTTTCTCGCAAAGCAGCATAAGCAGCAAAGCAGCGGAGGATTGTGTTTTGTTCATCGAGTGGAATCCCGCTCTGGTCAATAAACATAAGTCTTGGCTGCTTTGCTGCTTATGCTGCTTTGCGAGAAATAATAAAATATGTAAATCGATTTAGCAAATCCGGAAAACTTTTTTATTTTACATCTTCATAAACATTAAAACAGTATGGTTGCAAGGAGAGATTTTCTAAAAAACAGTGCCCTGCTGGCAGGAGCTGCAAGTATAGGATTACCGAAGACAGTGTTTGGATGGGATGGTTATACTGGGCAGCGTCCACCAGTGGCGCAGCGTAAGTTTACCAGCGAAGCGGTAGAAAAAACTATAGTAACAGTAAAAAAACAAATTGCCGACAACAAACTTGCCTGGATGTTTGAGAACTGTTTCCCAAACACCCTGGATACTACTGTTAACTTCAAAGTAATTGACGGAAAACCGGATACATTCGTTATCACTGGCGATATCAACGCCATGTGGTTACGCGATTCATCTGCACAGGTATGGCCATATCTGGCGCTGGTGAAAGACGACAAAAAATTGCAGCAGCTAGTACAAGGTGTTATTCACCGTCAGGCTAAATGCATCCTGATAGATCCTTATGCCAATGCATTCAACGACGGTCCTACTGGTAGTGAATGGGAAAAAGATCTGACTGATATGAAGCCTGAACTGCATGAACGCAAATGGGAGATCGATTCTCTCTGCTATCCGGTTCGACTGTCATACCATTACTGGAAAAACTCCGGTGATGCTACTGTTTTTGATGAACAGTACAAAAAGGCTGCACAACTGATTGTGAAAACATTCAAAGAACAACAACGTAAAGATGGCAAAGGACCTTATAAGTTCCAACGTGTTACTGCCTGGCAGTCAGACACTGTGCCTAATGCGGGTTGGGGTTCTCCTATGCTGCCTGTAGGACTGATCGTTTCTATTTTCAGGCCTTCAGATGATGCTACTGTATTTCCTTTCCTGATTCCTTCCAATATGTTTGCCGTGGTGTCGCTGCGTCAGCTGGCAGAAATCAGTGAATCTGTTTATAAAGATGATGCCTTTGCGAAGGAATGTCATGCCCTGGCTGATGAGGTGGACCGCGCCATTAAAGCCTATGCCATCGTGGAGCACCCGAAATTGGGCCATATGTATGGCTTTGAAGTAGATGGTTACGGCAATCGTTTATTCATTGACGATACCAACGTGCCTAGTCTGCTTTCTATTCCTTATCTAGGCTACACTACCGCGGAAGATCCACTGTATCAGGCTTCCCGCCACTTTGTATGGAGTACTTTCCATCCGTGGTATTATCAAGGTAAGTTTGGTGATGGTATTGGTAGCCCGCATACTGGCGAAAACTACATCTGGCCAATGAGCATCATCATGAAAGCATTGACCAGTCATGATAAAGAGGAGATCGCCGCTTGTATCAAAACATTGCGTAACACCGACGGTAACACAGGATTCATTCATGAGTCTTATCAAAAAGATGATCCTACCAAGTATACACGTAAATGGTTTGCATGGGCTAATACTTTGTTTGGAGAACTGATACTGAAAGTGAGCAATGAGTATCCTGAGCTGTTGAAGCGTCAGTATTCTATCTAATATTCACAACAATAGTATAGGGAGCAAAGACCCAGAGATTTAAATATCTTTGGGTTTTTGCTCCCTTTTTCATGTATATAACCCAATACAAATGACCTTGGAAGAGATATACCAACAGCGGATTAATACGCTGACGACTACAATTACAGATGAAAAGATCCGCCTCAGCAGATTGGGCTGGTTACGGTTATTTTCATTCCTGGTGGCCGGTTATGGCTTTATTCAGTATTTCAGGACAGATTATGTGATCTTATTGCCACTGGGGTTCATCGGTCTCGTATTATTTGGGTGGCTGCTAAAAGCCTATTTACGCCTGCAAGATAAATTGGAGCTAAATAAAGCCTTGCTTTCCTTGAATGAGAAGGAATTGGCGCTGGTGATATCTAATGTTGCTGGTTTTGATGATGGGGCAAGATATGTAGATGAAAAACATGATTTTACCAGTGATCTGGATGTATTCGGCCATGCTTCTATCTATCAGCATATCAATCGTACAGGGAGTATTTCTGGCAGTAATTTGCTGGCGGATAGCTTACGTAATCCTTTAAGTCAATCAGCAGATATTGTGGCGGTGCAGGAATCCTTGAAAGTCTTGGCGCCAGCATTGGAATTCAGGCAGCTGTTGTCGGCTACGGCCACTTTATCAGGAGAAGAACAGAGTGACAAGAAAGAAATCAACCTTTGGTTGCAGATGCCGTTGGAATTTCTGGGTAAACGTTTCTGGCAGGTGGTAAGATGGGGGGCGCCGGTGTTAATGATAAGTGCTATTGTCGTATATGCGTTGACGGGAGTATATGTTTGGGCGTTGATAATGTTGCTGGTAAACTATATGCTGTTGTTATCGGCACAGAAGCAAGTATTGGCACAACATAACCTGATGGCGCATAAGGCGCGTATCCTTGGTAAGTTTGATGCTATTCTTCAGGTTATCAGAGAGGCGTCGTTTGGAAATGCACAATTACTAAAGGAGCAACAGGAAATTGCCAACCAGGCGGGTACCGCATTACGCAAATTAGGCAAGATTGCCGGGGCACTGGACCAGCGTATGAACTTGTTGGTAGGCTTTGTGCTGAACCCTGTAGTGATGTATGATCTTCATTGCATAACAGGGTTGGAGAAATGGAAGCAGCAGTATAAGGATCAATTGAATCAATGGCTGGAAGTTGTTGCCCAGCTGGAAGTATGGAATAGCTTGGCTACATTTTCCTTTAATCATCCCGAATACTGCTGGCCTGTAGCATCTGATGGTAAGTTACAGCTGGAGGCTATAGCTTTGGGGCATCCTTTGATCCCTGCATCGGAATGTGTGGCCAATGATGGCAGCGTAGGTGTAAAAGCAGATTTCCTGATCATAACAGGGTCCAATATGTCTGGTAAGAGCACCTTTTTACGCAGTGTAGGCAGTAACCTGTTACTGGCTATGGTAGGTGCGCCGGTATGTGCAAAGGAATTCAGTTTCGTACCTATGGGCATCATGACGTCTATGCGTATTAAAGATTCTATCGCTAGTCATACCAGTTACTTCCAGGCGGAGCTGCTGCGGTTGCAGCATATTATTTCGGCGTTAAAAACGGGAAAAAGAGTGTTTGTGTTGTTGGATGAGATATTAAAGGGAACCAATTCCGAAGATAAGTTATCCGGTTCTCGTAGTTTGATAGAGCACTTCATACAATATGAGTGTCTGGGAATGATAGCCACGCATGACCTGGAGCTCGGGCATATGGAAGATGCCTATCCAACGAGGATAAAGAATTACTGCTTTGAGAGCACTATTCAGGACGATCATTTATACTTTGACTACCGGATCAGGGAAGGTATTGCGAGGAATAAGAATGCGACTTTCCTGATGAAACAAATGCAGATCATCTAGCTATATAAAAAATCTCTCTAAAAATATAAATAATAACTAAATATTTTAGTAGTTTTACTAAAATATTTAGTGTATGACATTGCCATTCCAGGAGGGGGTGCCTGAAACCCAATACTACAAAGGACGTGGTGCACAGATCAATCCAAAGAATAAATACCTGACGGATGAATATGTGAAAGAGCACGTGGAAGGTATTGATGAATGGTGGCAGGCTGATGTTCCGACACAGATCTTCGAAGAACATGCAAAAACGCTGGTCAATAAAGTAGATAGTCCGGATGTAGGGATGTGGTATTCCATGAACCCTTATCAGGGCTGTGAGCATGGCTGTATTTACTGTTATGCACGTAATTCGCACCAGTACTGGGGACTGAGTGCAGGAATGGACTTTGAGCGTAAAATCATTGTGAAACATAATGCCCCTGAATTATTCAGGAAGTTCCTGGATAATAAGAACTGGGTACCTAAGCCTATTTCCTTATCAGGGAATACGGACTGTTATCAGCCCGTAGAGCGAAAGATGTGGCTGACAAGGCAACTATTAGAAATAGCCCTGGAATATAAACAGCCGGTAGGTATTATCACTAAAAACTCATTGGTATTGCGGGACAGGTATATCCTGCAGAAGCTTGCTGCAGAAAACCTGGTTTGTGTATATGTTTCCATTACCACGCTGGATGAGGATTTGCGCCAAAAAATGGAGCCTAGAACTACTACTGCAGCACAAAGACTTAAAATAGTAAAAGAATTATCCGATGTAGGTATACCTGTAGGCGTGATGACTGCGCCCATTATTCCAGGTTTGAACGATCATGAAATTCCACGATTACTGGAAGCTGCTGCAGCTAATGGAGCGAAATTTGCAGGGTACACCGTTGTCAGACTAAATGATGCCGTAAAAATTATTTTCAATGATTGGCTATATAAAAATTTTCCTGACCGCGCGGACAAAGTATGGCATCTCGTTGAAAGTCTGCATGGTGGCAATGTAAACGATAGTGAATTTGGTCGGAGAATGAGAGGTGAAGGAAATATTGCAGATCTGATAAGACAACAATTTCGTATACATATAAAGAAGCATGGGTTAAACCAGGAACGTTTCGAATTTAATACCGATGCGTTTCAACGTCCTTCTTCACAGTTGAGTTTATTTTGATTGTGCAATCGACAACGTAGGATAATATGAATTAATTGTTATCTCTACAAAAAAAGTAGGGTGATTTTTTATGATTGATAAAAAATAAAAATTACCTTTGTTTCAATTAAACATAACTGTGCAACTTTTTTCAACATATAAGATTCAAGCGATGGCCTGCAAGAAGCAGGTCAAGTGCGGATTGCGGGCATGTTGCACCGATTGTTAACGATAGTAAGTTATCAAACGATATAAACAAAGGTCCCGCTGAATAAGCGGGACCTTTTTGCTTTTGAAGCAGTTAGAGATGACGACATTGAATAGTAACATTATTCAGAAGATAACTAATAAGTTTTTTTACACCATAGCAAAACAAGCCTGGTGTAAACAGGATGGTTTTGCCTTGAAAAAACCATACGGACCGCGTATATAATTTTGTAACCTACCCTTACATTATTAGGCCTGGCCCGTAATTGCGGTCAGGCCTTATTGTTTCCCCCTGACCCTCTTAACAACGGGAAATCTCTATTATAAATACATTATGTGCTTAACCCGTGAAAGCCAGGTAGAGTACATAACCCCAAAAACGAAGCACCATGAGGAATGTAATCCAAGTAGTAAGAGAGGCTTTACTCACCAATTTCAGGGAGTTAGACCAATGGTTTGAAAAAGATCAGGCATTGCTGGACTTCAAACCAGAAACAGATCAATGGAGTATCAGAGAAGTGTTAGAACATATAACACTCACCAACTACTTCCTGCTCCTGATCATTAATAAAGCAACACGCCGTGCCCTGGAACGTAAAAGAACAGGTCATGCCGTAATCGTACCTGCCGATTATGAAGATAAATTCGCGCAGATCGATGTGATAGGCAGTAAATCATTTGGATGGGTAAGACCCGAACACATGGAGCCAGAAGGCCTGAAAAGCCTCGCTGAAATAAAAGCCACACTGAAACAACAGTATGCGCAATGCATGTACAATGTATCCCTACTCAAAAATGGTGAAGGTGTGCTGGTATTTACCAACATGTCCGTTAACCACCTGGGTAAACTGGATATCTATCAATACATCTATTTCCTTACCAAACATATCGAACGTCATATCCGCCAAATGCAAAGAGTGGAAAAACAGTTCGAAGACAGCGCGGTATTAATATAATTTGAGGTCGACCATTCAGGTCATCTATTCTTGTTAATTCCTTGGTATGCTGATTACTAGCCGACTCTACTCAGTAGAGTCGGCTTTTTATTAAAATAATTTTATTATGTGTATATTTAGTAGTAATCAGTATACTTATGAGCCGATCTCTGTACTACCTATTCCTATGCATCAGCATTTTGCTATGCACCCAACCTACTTTTGCCGCTGATGATAACGATAAAAATGTAACCATCTCCAGTCAGGAAGAACAATACGAATTTGTTTTGTCCGGCGAAAAGGAAAACCCCGTAAACATCCGACAGGACTTAAAAGTAGCCTATCTCTGCAATCAGTATCGCACCACCATTCCATTCGCCGAATTTTATGATGATAAAAGCCGGATAGATGAGGTTAGAGTTTATGTCAATAACGACAGACGTAAAGACATCCAACCCATTTATGCAAACTATACAGTAGACGATATCTTCTATTCTGACGCCAAAATATGTGGCATCAAACTCGACTTGATAAAAAAAGGAAGCGAGAGCAGGGTAGAACTACAGAAAACCTTCCTGGACCCTCGCTATCTTACCAGTATATATTTCACAGAAGCATTTCCATTAGCCACCAAGACGGTAACCATCATCGTCCCTAAATGGATGAAAGTAGAGCTTAAAGAAATGAATTTCAATGGCTACAATATAAAAAAGGAAGTGACCTATAATAGCCGCAAAGATGCTGACGTATACACGTTTACGGCTACCAACTTACCCGCTATTTCCCAGGATGATAAAGCTCCTGGCCCAAGCTACGTATATCCTCACCTGTTAGTGCTTAGCCAGTCGGCCAATACTAAAGAAGGAATTCAACAATATTTCAATAAAACTGCGGATCTCTATAACTGGTATCACTCACTGGCAAAACAAATCGGTGATAAAGACGATGTAATCAAAGCCAAAGCACTAGATATCACCAATGGAATTACCGCCGATACAGCCAAAATAGCAGCTGTTTATAACTGGGTACAGGATAATATCCGATATATCGCTTTTGAAGATGGCCTGGCTGGATTTAAACCTGAAGCTGCCCAATCGGTATTACAACATAAGTATGGCGACTGTAAAGGCATGGCTAATCTCACCCGAGGCCTTCTGAAAGCGCTCGGCTTTGATGCACGTCTGTGCTGGATAGGTACTGATCATATCGCCTACGATTACTCCATTCCCAGCATGGCAGTGGACAACCACATGATATGTGCGCTTACCTATAAAGGCAAAAGGATTTTCCTGGACGCTACCGAAACTTACATCGGGCTGAATCAATACGCACAGCGTATCCAGAACCGCCAGGTAATGATAGAGGATGGAAATTCGTATATACTTGACCGTGTGCCACTCTGTTCTTACCTACAGAATACTGAAACAGAAAAACGAAATATCCATGTAGAAGGAAATGCGCTGGTTGGTAAAGTACAACACGAATGGGACGGAGAAAGCAAGGAGTTTCTGCTTACACAGGTAAATGGTATCAGAAAAGAAAAAGTGAGTAATGCCCTACAACGTTATCTGAATGAAAATAACGAGAAATATGTTATCTCCAATCTGCAAAATTCAGATATGAACAACTGGAACCAACGTCTGAACATCAACTATGACCTGAAATACCAGGATGCGGTAAGTGGCTTCGGTGATGATATGTTTATTGAGATGGATTTCAGAAAGGAGTTCTCTGGTTTTAGCATCGATACGGCTAAACGAAAATCCGATTATCTGTTTTCCTACAAACACCACCTCATACATGAAACCAGCCTGGATATTCCTGCGGGTTATAAAGCAGAGCTGCCACAGGAACTGAAGATAGAACGAGATGGTTATGCCTTTCATCTCTCCTACAAACAAGCCGGTGCAAAGGTGATCTACCGAAAAGAACTTACTATCAAAAATAACTGGTTGCCTAAAGCATCATTCTTACAATGGAACAACGACATTCAATCATTAGATAAAGCATATCTGGAACAAGTAACCCTTAGTAAAAAATAATCTATCCCTAATTATTTATGAAATTTCTCCAACTGACTATTGTCTGTACTATCCTTGCCATACAAGGATTTGCACAGAGCAAACGTAATTATGATCGGTACAACGAACGTGCTGCCATCGTCAGAAACGAAGTCTGGAACTGGAACATTCCTGCATTCAAGCATCCGGACCTTACCAACATCGATACCAAAGAATCCGCAGTAGTGCTGGCTAAGCATATTGATTTCAAACTATGGCGAGTGAAGGATATCGACATGACATCCTTCGGCCCCTATGGTGGACGAGATATCTACTATTCCAGGACGGTAAGGGAAATGGTGAAAATAAATGATAAAGTAGCCCTGGACGAGTATTCACAATTTAGCTTCAAGAAACTGCAGACGGTAGGCTTTAATCACCGTAGAACCGCCAACGCGGCCACTTTTATTGGCGTGCGTATCATTAAACCTGATGGCACTTCCAAAGAAGTTAAAGTGGCCGAAGAATTAGTGAATGAAGAAGATGATGACAAATTACAAAAAAGTAAACTCGCGATTCCGGATTTACAAGTAGGTGATGTGATCGATTACTATGTAAAAGTAGAACAAATACACACGCCTGATACAGGCATCGATGAACAGCTTTTTGTGTTGGGTGATGATAAACCGATGAAACAATATTCAGTTCATGGTGATATCAGTGATAAATATTCAGTACGTTATAGATTGATGAATGGCGCACCAGATTTGAAAATAAACAAGCAAGAGGATGGTAGTAGCTTTGATTTGCTGGTGAAGGATTTGCCAAGTCGCCCAACAGACTTATGGATGGCGCCATACAGACAGATCCCATTGATCCGCATGAAAGTTAGTTTTGGCATGGGTAGTGGACTGGACGTTATTACCAACGCGGGTAGCTTCAAGAAAAATCCGGCGTATACAGATGTGCGTGTAGCCGCTGATTTATACACAACAGAAGTTTTAAGATATATCGCGAGTGCAGGTGTAGGTAACTATAAGCGCACAGTAAATGATATGCTGAAAACATATAGCCGTAATGTAAAACGTGATATACCAGAAGATAGCATTCCTTACTATGCTTATTATGCTTTTAGGTATATGGCCTTCTATCGTGTGCAGCCAAACGATAAGATTAATGTAGGTTTAGGCAGAAATTACCGCACTTCCAATAATCGTATGTTCCTGATGCTGCTGGATGATGTGCTGAAGTTTCAGGGGATTCACAGTGATATATTACTGGTAACTTCCAGATATGGCGCACCACAGAAAGAAGCATTCAATGCGGACGATTTTGAATATGTGTTGCGTACCAGAACCAAGAAACCTGTATACCTGTCTGCCGAAGGCGTATTTACACAATGTTCTGAAATGCTTGCGGAGTATGAAGGACAGAAGGCGCCAGCTTCTACAGTTGCTGCCGGTAAAATCAAGAGAAACGATCCTGAATACGATACAGAGGTAGAGATTCCTGTTACTACAGCGGATCAGAATGCACATATTGAAAAGCTGAACATTGCTATTGATAACAATATGTCGCTGCTATTGATAGATCGTAATACCACGCTGAAAGGCGGCCTGCGATTGGATGGCCAGAAGGGCTTGTTGTTATTTGAAGATTACTATGATGAGGAAAGAAAGGCCTTAGGTGTACAGCAGTCATTCATGGAGGAGTTTGCAGATAGTAAAAGAAATCGTTCTCTCGCTGATGAATATACGAATGCATTTGCGCAGGCGCGTAAAGACCAGAAGGAAGCATTCCAGCAAGAGATCAAAGGTGAGTTTGAAGTAGAACCTAAGGAAGTAACTTCTTATAAGATTAGTAAGATGGGTTTACGTCATACTGATCCTGATTTCGTGTATGACACCAAATTCAGTATGGAAGGCTATTTGAAAAAGGCGGGAAATAATTACATTTTCGATATAGGCCGGATCATTGGTGGACAACTACAAGTGAAAGCAGAGCAACGTACACGTAGTGTTGATGTATATGAACCATTTGCCCGTTCCTATCAACACGAAATTACAGTTACGATTCCAGCAGGATATAAAGTAGAAGGAGTAGATAAGTTGACAAGGAAGGTTGACAATGCAACCGGTTCATTTATAGTAGATAGTAAGATAGATGGAGATAAATTGTATCTCAGTATCAGAAAGGTTTACAAGCATTCCTTCGAGAAGACAGACAGCTGGAACGATCTGCTACAAGTGATTGATGCGGCGAATGATTTTCTTGGGCAGAAGGTGCTGTTTAAAAAAGCATAAAAACGATATAGCAATCAACGTTTACGGATACTTGAAAAAAAAACAAAAAAAATCTGTCAAAAATTTGCAATATCAAATCTTTAGTATTTATCTTTGCATCGTCAAATAAATAATAACAATATCAAACTTATAAAAATGAAACGCTTTAATCAACAAACGAACATCGCAAACCCTGGCGCAGAGCTGGGTGGTCGCGGGTTCCGGGCGTTTTACTTTTACAAGTAGATTAATATATTTGTAACAATAAACAGAAGCCCGGATCGTTGATCCGGGCTTTTTTTGTTGCCAGTTTTCGATGACGGAACCGCATGTAATTAATCAAAAATCATTAGGCCTGCTATTTAACATCGCTGAAACACGCTGTGGTAAATGGTTCAGAGATAGTTTTGCCTCAGGCATAACTAAACGGAGAAGGTATGTCGTAACGTAGTATATGCGTTAACGTTAGTAGCCCGGTCCGTTGAAAAACAGGCCGGGTTTTTTTATGTAAATGAATTATTGAGGAGGTAAATACACACTGTAACGGCAGGATAATCTTGTCCTGCCATATAGTTAAAACTTCCTTTAAAGATATATTTTTTCGTCTCTGTTTGAGTTTAACCCTAACCCCCGTGGTTGATGAGTTTCAGCCACTAATGATAAGTGTGATTTGCCGGAGCAGTCGGCTCCGGTAAGTCTTTATCTAACTATAATAAATATACAAAAATGGGACAGTTAAATAACAACCCGATACATAATAATATCAATATACTGAGTGATTCTTTTATCAATCCTCAAGCTGCTTTTGTCCACCAATTCAATGTGCTGCCAAATATCAATACACTCTATAACATAGATATTGAGAAAATGGCAGCGAAGATAGAAGTAGAGTTGAAAGATGAAATAACACAAGCGTTTAGAAATCTGGAATACAATTCGCAGAAAAAGAAATATGAAGTTGATGATGTTATCTACATGCTCACTGATAATCGCATGATCTTCATGACAAATTCCTATATGGAATTATATTATGCGACTGATGATACCACTTTCATTAACAAGTTTACCGATATAGCGGCTAAAACCAAGCGTAGAGCGAAAAGGCAGCCGCATGAAATAAACCTGGTTACAGTAAAAAGAGGTAGCTATGAACTGACAAGCATGGAGATCAAACGTACCAAACTCGATTTAGATTTGTGTTATGGAGATGATTTTAAAGAAATAGATTCCCTGATTCAACAACGTTTGAAAAAAGATAAAGACAAAGGCATCGTATTGCTGCATGGTCTTCCTGGAACAGGAAAAACAACCTATCTCCGTTACCTGATCGGTAAATTGAAAAAGAGAGTGCTCTTTATTTCATCTGAAATGGCTACGAATATTATCGAACCTGGTTTCATGGAATTACTGATTGCAAATCCCAATTCAATTCTGATTATTGAAGATGCAGAAAATGTAATCCTTGACAGAAAAATTTCTGGTAATGCAGCTGTTGCTAACCTGCTAAATCTTTCTGATGGCTTGCTCAGTGACTGTCTGAATATTCAGATCGTTTGTTCTTTTAATAGCGAATTATCTGCTATTGATAGCGCATTACTTAGAAAAGGCAGGTTGATTGCACGTTATGAATTTGGTAAACTTCCTGTTGCAAAAGCACAGCGACTCTCAGATAGTTTAGGCCTTAAGCAGGTGATCACGCAGCCAATGAGCATTGCAGAGATTACCAATCCTAACGAAATAACCCAAAAGACCCAGAAAGCTGTTATTGGTTTTAGAAGGATTGTGGAGGAAGAATTAGTAAATTAATAGTATCAATTAGCATTAAATGGGAAAATTTAAGATAAATGGAAAATGGTTGCTTGCACTTGGTTACCCACAGGGCCCGGTTGTTAGTGTAGCCATGACCGTTATAAATATGCATTTTAAGCACAGCAGCGAAGAGGAAGTAAAAAGCATACTAACTGCTGTGCTTGCGGCCCCGGCCAACTATCTTGGACATGAAACACTGTCGAAGATAGCGGTGAAGCTGGCGCCGGAAGAGGAACCGGAACGCATAGAACGTAAGCTGCTGGAAAAGCCAGTGCCTTATGAAGTGTATGGCGCTTCTTTTATTGAAGAAGGTGCCAGAGCACAGATGAATAGTGCTGTACACTTGCCAGTAGCCGTTGCGGGCGCATTAATGCCCGACGCGCACCAGGGATATGGCCTGCCAATAGGAGGTGTGTTGGCTACCGAAAACGCCATCATTCCTTATGGTGTGGGCGTGGATATTGGCTGCAGGATGTGTATGAGCATCATTGATCTTCCGGAAGTAGCCCTGGATGGTCAGTTTGACAAGTTTAAAAAAGAATTGGAAAAGAATACTGTTTTCGGTACTGGCGGTGCATTAAATATTGCCAAAGAAGATCCGGTGCTGGAACGTAACGAATTCAATGAAATACCCTTGCTGAAACGACTGAAAGATAAAGCGGTGGCCCAGTTAGGGACATCCGGTTCGGGCAACCACTTTGTGGAATGGGGAATCGTGGAATTAACGGATGATAATAATGGTTTACAGCTGCCTCGTGGCCGCTATGTAGCCTTGTTGTCGCACTCAGGTTCTCGTGGATTAGGCGCCCAGGTAGCAGGAGAGTATACGAAGCTGGCAAGGGAATTATGTCCGCTGCCGTCGCATGTACAACACCTTGCTTATCTGGACCTCAACAGCGAAGAGGGCCAGGAGTATTGGCTGGCGATGAACCTGGCAGGAGATTATGCTTCCGCATGTCATCACCTGATTCATAAAAGATTGATAAAAGCGATAGGTGGAAATATACTGGCAAGAGTAGAAAACCATCACAATTTTGCCTGGAAGGAAGTCTATGATGGAAGAGAGGTAATCGTTCACCGAAAGGGTGCAACGCCTGCCGGCGAAGGTGTGTTAGGCATCATTCCCGGTTCTATGACAGCTCCTGGTTTTATCGTGAAAGGACGTGGCAACGCTGCAGCCTTGAATTCTGCCAGTCATGGCGCCGGTCGCCAGATGTCCAGAAGTAAAGCCCTGAAAAGCATTACTGGCCATGAGCTGCGTACTGTTTTGAGAGACCATAATGTGACGCTGATTGGTGGCGGCCTGGATGAGGCGCCAATGGCTTATAAGGATATCAATACCGTTATGGCCGCACAACAGGAGCTGGTAGATATTGTGGGCAGATTCATTCCTCGTATCGTGCGAATGGCGGATCCTGGCCCGGCGGAAGATTAACCAGTGTTGTTTTAGTTATGCAAATATGGAGTGCACCTGCCGTTTGGCGGTGCACTTTTTATGCCTTAAATAATAGTCTACTATTTTTGTAGGATAATAATTTTTTATTAATATTGTTGAGATTTACCACCACCAGTATAAAAATAAAAATGGATGTATGTCGCGCTGCGCACGGCGTACAGACTAGGCCTTGTATTTCCTGACATAAAAAGCTTTTCGTAGTGCATTTAAATTATCTGGCATTTGCGGTTCCCTTATTCCTGACGCTCATGGGATTGGAATACCTGGTGGCGAGTAAACAGGGGAAAACTTATTTCCGCTTTAACGATTCCGTAATGAATATCTGTGTCGGTATCGCTGAGCGATTATCCGATACCTTTACGGTGGGCGTATTTTATTTCGTGTATGCGTACCTGTATGAACATTATGCCATCTTCAATATACAGTCTAGTGTACTGTTATGGATTGTATTATTGTTTTGTACAGATTTTGTCTGGTATTGGTATCATCGCCTGGCACATGAGGTAACTTTATTTTGGTGTGCGCATGTAGTGCATCATCAGAGTGAGGAGTTTAACTACACGGTTTCAGCCAGGATCACTGTATTCCAGGCATTTCTGCGCACTGGTTTTTGGAGTATACTACCTATACTGGGTTTTCCGCCAGCTATGATTACCAGTATGTTATTGGTGCATGGTCTTTATCCATTCTTCATACATACACGCACCATTGGAAAGCTTGGTTTATTGGAATATATCCTGGTAACGCCATCCCACCATAGGGTACACCATGCGAGCAATCCACAATATCTTGATAAAAATTATGGAGATGTATTTATCATCTGGGATAAGCTTTTCGGCACTTTTGTGAAAGAAGGAGAAGAGCCGGTATATGGGCTGACCAAACCATTAGAAAGTAATAGTTTCCTTTGGCAGCATTTTCATTTTTTGCTGGAGATGGTTTATTCTGTGCGTCGGGCAAATGGTTTTGGTAACAAATTGCGGATCATCTTTGGAAAACCTGATAATGTGGACGAGAAAGCAAGACCTGCACTGGAAGCCCGTTTCCTTATGCCTGCAGGTACACAGCAAGAAACGCCTAAGCTGAATAATTATGTAGTATGGCAACTGTCGGTGACGTTGTTGTTGCTCTTTTCTTTTTTATTGCTGGAACACTATGTGCCATTATTTATACAGGTATGCATCAGCCTGATGATTGTTCTGACGTTGATTAACTGTGGTGCTATACTGGAACAGAAGCGTTGGGTATTTTATATTGAGTATGCCCGCTACATAGCGATTGTAGCTGCATTATTTTACGTGTGGCCGGGACCGTTAGTATTCAGTTTATCCGTATTAGTTATAGTGTTAGGATTTAGTTTTCACAGCGTACTTAGAGACAGGTATCTGCGTTTGGTTTATAAAGTCTAATCACACGGTAACCTGCTGAGGTGCTGTGGTGGCCTCTTTAGATCTGAATTTTTTCCCTTTCTCTATCCATTTTACTTCTACAAATTTATAAGTAAAGCTGGCCACAGCCATTGTAAGCAGAACAAATAAAAACAAGGCGATATTGCCGGTAACTATATTGCTCGTTGGGATAATCCTGACGAGCTCTTTATTTATAACCATATTGGCGGTTATGTTGAAATGTGTTAGTCTGGCAATAATGAGTGTGAGTGCCGTAAAGCAGAACCATAGCTTGATATGTATGAGATAGATAGAGAAAGATAATTTACCAGTTGTTAATAACGGTTTGATATTTAGTAAACGGGAAACAATCCCTGTTTCTCCGGCGAAAGTCCACACAGATAAGGAGAAGAGCAGGGCTAGTATAGGGCTTTTGAAATTATTTTCAGGTAGATAAGTTACCATGAAATACATGGCTAGTACAAGAACAATTTCTATGAAAGAGAAGAGGACCGGGTTTCTTTTCAGGTGTTGTGTGCGTGCGAAGAGCTGATAGGTCATGCAGCCAGCGAAGAAGTAGGCTACGCCGCGGTATACTTCATTTTTGAGGAGGTGGTTACCAGTACAGAGCATGATGACAGGCAGCAGGGTAAGCAGGATAAATACGAAGGTCCTGGTTTTGGTTGGTTTGAAAAGCAGTACTCCCATAAAGACATTTACATAAAACTCAATGCTAAGGCTCCATGCTACGATGTTAAAGGCGCCGGAGGGTACGTTATTCATCCATCCTTGTAGCAGTAGTATGGTGGGGAGGAGGTATGCCGGGTCAGCTTTATCGATAAAGCCAGGCGTTTGTACATCATAGCCTTTGTTGGCAATATAAAGTTTGAAAAACTCTATCATAACGGTGACCACCAGCATTACGAAGTGTAGGGGATAGAGCCGGAAGAAGCGACCAATCAGGTAGTTTTTAAACTTTATTTTGGTAAATGGCTGACGGCTATAGGTATAATACATAACGAAGCCGCTGAGCACAAAGAAGAATTCGACGAAGTAGAATGCGTTGCGTATAAACTGGGTTTCGGTAATACTGTTTAATACGCGGATGTGCAGGCAAAGCACCAGGATGGCGCTTATTCCCCGTAGACTGTCTAAAGCGGTGAATCGCTTGGCGGCTGGCATGAATATTTTGTTTAGGTATTTGGGATTGTTCTGCTAAAATATACAAAAAGAGGGTGTCAGCATAGCTAAGAGTATGCAGGAGAGGGCAATAGCTGACCGTATCAGAAATAGTAATTTTATTTCTGATATATAAATTAATGTTTAGAAAAAACGTAGATCGCTAGATAAGATTATTAACAGGTAATCATTACTACAATTTTATGATATGGGTTTTGGATAATGGTTGTTTAAGGGTTTTGGATATTCAGTCGCAAAAGGTGTAGATACTTCGATTAACCAGGAGTATTAAAGACGTGTTATCGTTGGATGCGTGTTTTCAATATTTTCCTGGCGAAGTGAATACGGCTTTTGATGGTACCAAGTGGTTCGTCGAGTATGGCGGCGATTTCGAAATATTTGTAGCCTTCGAGGTATAACAGGAATGGCTGTTTGAAAATGACCGGGAGACGATACATGGCAATCTGGACGTCTTTGGTGCGCATATTGGTTTCAGCGGTATTGCCTACTACACCTTTTTGGTAGTTAAGGAAAAACTGGCTGAGGGCCGGTTCGGAGATCAGTTTACTTTTGCTTTGTTTTCGATAGTGGTTAATAAAGATGTTGCGCATTATTGTAAACAACCATGCCCTGATATTGGTGCCTTCCAGGTATTTATCCTGGTTGGTAAGTGCCCGCATGATAGTTTCCTGGTATAAATCCTTGGCTTGTTCGTTGTCTTTTGTCAGGGTATAAGCGAAGGGTTTAAGAAAGTCGACATTCCCGACCAGTAAGGTGTTAAATTCAACAGATGACATGATGTGAAGTTTTTGTGTTAACGATTTCAAACAATTACTACTTCGATAAACAACTGGAGTTTAATTACTTAAATATTAAAATAACGGAGGAAACTGTCCCCATTCCATTTTCATAAATGGTGGAGTGGGTTTCAGGTTGCATTCACATGAATTGGGACATCTAGCCGTTATATTGACGATGATTTTATCCTTAGGATTAATGATGATGAAACAAAAATGTTAGTTTGAGTGATCCCTACTTTATGATATTAACGAAGAATATAAATAATCGGATTGGTTCAATTCAAGCTATATATGAATAATTATATATTATAAATAATCATATATTATTTTTTGCTTAAAATTAGATTTTTGAGAGAGCAAGATGAAATTTGGCACTATTATGTCAGGAAAGCAACAAAAGGCTGTAATAAGTGTTATAACGGCGGTTAAACTGTTTTTTATGAAAGTAACATTTATATGTTATTTTATATAGATTTGCAGCTTATTCGGTGGAAATTCAGCCATATAAGCCCGATATTGAAGCCTAAAAACGAAATTCGAGAAAGAATAGATCCTATTATACATGTTTAGAAAATTATTGCTGATTCAGCTGTTCCTGTTTATTGTATATAGTGCTAATGTGAGTGCTCAGGTTTCTTCGATGTCGAAGGAACAGATGAAGCAAATGAAGGTGGAGAATTTAAGTGATGATCAGATTCGGCAGTTAATAGCGGAGATGAAGAAGAACAATGTGGGTATGGATGATATCGACGGTTATGCTCAGCAAAAGGGTATTCCAGATATAGAGGTATCTAAGCTAAAGGATAGGATACGATCCATGGGACTAGATAAGGAATTGTCGCAGAAACAGAAGAGTGTTGGCAACCAGAGCAATAGTAATGACAGGCAGATAAATGACGAATCGAAGGATTCATCGACCGAGGGCAAACTGACACCAGAAGAACAACAGCGTGAAAAACTCAGGAAACGGATATTTGGAGCTGAGTTATTTTCTAATAAGAACCTGACATTTGAACCTAATCTCAGAATGGCGACGCCACCAAATTACAGGCTGGCGGCAAATGATGAGATAATGATTGATGTATATGGCTATTCAGAAGTACAACATCGCTTAAAGGTTACCCCTGATGGTTATATCAACATTCCTAATATTGGTCCTGTTTATGTCAATGGCCTTACAATGGAGGAAGCCAGAAACAGGATTACGAAGCAGCTATCAAGTATATATTCTGGAATTAAGTCTGGTAATACATTTGTACAAATAACCCTGGGAAGCATTCGTAGCATAAGAGTATTGTTGATTGGTGAAGTTGAAAAACCGGGTTCGTATACGATACCTTCATTGGCAACGGTTGCCAATGCGCTTTATGTTTCAGGTGGACCCAATGAGAATGGATCTTTTCGTAACATTCAGGTAATCAGGAACGGAGCTGTAGTATCCACATTTGATCTTTATGATTTTCTTTCCCATGGAGATCTGACTCAGAATATTGTTTTACAGGACCAGGATATTGTTAAGGTAAATCCATATAAAACCAGGGTTGAATTAACTGGTCAGGTGAAACGTCCGGCAATTTTTGAGGCGAAAGAAAATGAGTCACTGCAGCAGGTTTTGGATTATGCGGGAGGATTTACTGACAAGGCTTTTACAGATGTGATTCGTGGATATCGTATCAATAATAAAGAAAGAGAAGTAGTAAATATACCTGCTGATAACATTGCTAGTTTCAAACTAAAATCAGGTGATCAGTTCTTTATTGATTCAGTATTAACCCGATTTAGCAATAGAGTGACGATCACTGGTGCGGTGTTTCATCCAGGTAATTATGCGTTGGAGCCAAATATGCAGATTGCAGATCTTATTAAGAGAGCTGACGGTGTGAAAGAGGATGCAACGATGACTCGTGGATTAGTACGTCGTTTACAGGCAGATTATACACCTGCATATATCAATTTCAACGTTCAGGATGCAATGGCTGGCAGATCTACTGTTACCTTGCAGAAGGAAGATTCGGTTATTATCTATTCTAAACTTGATCTTCGGGAAGATTATGAAGTTCGTATAGAAGGTGAGGTTAATAAACCTGGTTTTTTCCAATATGGTGACAGCATGCACCTTGAAGACCTGATATTACTGGCTGGAGGGTTAAGAGATGCGGCATCCACACAACGTATAGAAGTTGCCCGCCGTATCAGAAACGGGGTTTACAATCCTCAGGACTCTGCTAAAGCAATTGTACAGTATTACGATATCAACGCTGATCTCAGTGCTTCTGCAAAGAGTTTTGTGTTATTACCATTTGATGAGATCACTGTTCGTAAATCACCGGTATATTCTTCGCAAGCCAATGTTTCTATTGGGGGAGAGGTTGTGTATCCTGGAGACTATACGATCAACACGAAATCAGAGCGCATTTCAGATCTGATCAAACGTACAGGTGGTTTGCGCCCGGAGGCATACGCTGAAGGTGCTGTAATGCTGAGAAAAACGTTTATCAATGAAGGTGATAGTTTGATTTTAGCTAACAAACTTGAAGTATTCATTAATAAGCTCCAGGATAGTGCAGATATTGCCCGTGTAAGGCAGGCAGTAAATCGACATGAGCAACTATTAGGTATCAATTTAGATCAGATTATCAAAAATCCTGGTTCTAAATATGATCTGATCCTGGAAGAAGGGGATATCATCCGGGTACCTAAAAAATTACAAACTGTTCAGCTTTTCGGGGAGATATATTTCCCGAAGAAAGTGAGATTTGACAAAGGATATAAGTTCAGGGACTATATTCACGGAGCAGGTGGTTTTACTTCTCAGGCATTAAGAAGAAGAAGTTATATCGTTTACGCGAATGGAGAGGTGAAGAATACAAAGAAGGTGATGTTTTTTAATAGTTATCCAAAAGTAAAGCCGGGAGCAGAAGTGTATGTGCCAGCGAAAAAAGGAAAGCGTGGTTTAACAAGTGGGGAGGCCGTAGGTCTTGCAAGTGGATTAGCTTCATTGGCACTGGTAATTGTGACCATCATAAATGCAACCAAGTAATTTAATTAGGTAAAGGTATAACTGTTATGAATGTCCAGAAGGATCTCCAGCAGCCTGAAGTTCAGAAAGATGAATTAACCGTCAAGGAACTGTTGTTACACTTGTTTGAATGGTGCCGGTATTTATGGAGTAAAAAACTAGTAATTATCCTGGCTGCCGCAGTTGGTATTGGCGCAGGGTTGCTTCTAGCTTTAAAAACGAAACCCAAGTACATCGGTGAAGTAGTATTTGTGGTGGACGATAAAAGTAGTAGCGGTATAGGTGCTTATCTTGGAATTGCCAGCCAGCTGGGCTTAGATATGGGAGGGAAAGGTTCCAGCGGTATTTTCGAAGGCGATAACATCATGCAGTTCCTGAAATCCCGGTTGATGGTGGAGAAAGCACTGTTATCTCCTGTTGAGTACAACGGAAAAACAATCTCTCTAATTGATCTATATATAGATTTTAAAAATTTGAGAGCAGAATGGCAAAAAAATCCCCTGTTAAAAAGTATTCAGTTTGCGCCATCAGAATCGAGAAAAGGATTCTCCATACAAAAAGATAGTATCCTTAATGAAATTCAACAAAGCATTGTCAAAGGAAACCTCACCATTACCAAGAAAGATTCAAAACTTAATTTCATTTCGGTAATCTGTAAAACTGAAAATGAAAATTTTTCAAAAGCATTTGTTGAAACTTTGGTGAGTACCGCTTCCGCCTTTTATATAGAAACTAAAACAAAGCGCTCAAAGCATAGTGTAGATCGACTTCAGGAGCAGGCAGACTCTCTTGAAACCTTATTAAACAAGAAAACCTACGCTACTGCATTTTCCCAGGACCTGAACCAGAACCCTGCCAGGCGTATCGCCACTGTTCGAACAGAACTGGACCTGAGAGACAAAATGGTTTTACAAACGATGTATGCCGAGGTAGTAAAAAACCTTGAACTGAGTAAGATGACCATGGCCCAAGAAACCCCAATCATTCAAGTAATTGACTCCCCAATATTACCCCTTGAAAAAAAGAAACAAGGAAAGCTGACCAGCATGATTGGAGGAGCTTTACTGGCAGTAATATTAACCAGTTTGGGGTTATTAGGAATAAGACTTTTTAAGAAGATCATGCAGTAATTAAATCTTTATACACAATAAAATGCTTCTTTCAAATAAAATAGCTGTTATAGGGCTGGGTTATGTTGGATTACCCCTTGCAATCGAATTTGGTAAAAAATACCAGGTATTAGGCTTTGATATCAACGCATCAAGGATTGAGGAATTACAAAGAGGAGAAGATCATACCAAGGAAGCCGACCTGGAAGGTTTACAAACTGCAGCAAACGGATATAAAGAAGGCAAGAATTTTGGCTTGCATTTTTCCAATGATCCGAAGGCACTGAAAGATTATAATATTTTCATTGTTACCGTACCAACACCCATTGATCACTTTAAAAAACCAGACCTCACGCCATTGCTGAAAGCTTCTGAAACAGTGGCTTCTGCATTAAAAAAAGGTGATATTGTTATTTATGAGTCAACGGTATACCCAGGCTGTACAGAAGAGGATTGTGTACCAGTACTGGAGAAATACTCAGGGCTGAAATTCAATACAGACTTCTTCTGCGGATATTCTCCTGAAAGAATAAATCCAGGAGATAAGCATAATACACTGGTTAAAATCAAAAAAGTTACCTCCGGATCAACACCTGAAATTGCTGATCAGGTAGATGAATTATACAAAAGCATCATTACGGCCGGTACATTTAAAGCTAGAAGCCTTAAGGTAGCCGAAGCTTCCAAAGCAATTGAAAATGCACAACGCGATATTAATATCAGCTTTGTGAACGAATTAGCCCTGATTTTTGACCGTGTTGGTATTGATACCAATGACGTACTTGAAGCAGCCGGATCAAAATGGAACTTTCTGAAATTTCAACCTGGCTTAGTTGGTGGGCATTGTATTGGTGTCGATCCATACTACCTCGCTCATAAAGCTGAGTCATTAGGTTATCATCCACAAGTAATACTTTCTGGTAGAAGAGTGAATGATAACATGGGCATGTTTGTGGCTAATAAAGTTGTTAAGCTGATGATCAAAAAAGGTCACAGAATTGATGGCTCCCGCGCACTGATTTTAGGTTTTACTTTTAAAGAGAATTGCCCGGATGTACGCAATTCAAGAGTGATAGATATTTATAAAGAATTAGTACAGTTCGGCATTAAAACAGATATCTATGATCCACACGCGCATGCTGCTGATGTGAATCATGAATATGGAATAAAATTGACATCCGACATTGGTAAAGACTATGAGGCAATAATTTTGGCTGTAGCGCACAAAGAATTTTTAAGCATTGATCTTTCCGAACTGAAATCTGGTGACAACACCGTAGTGTTTGATACGAAATCCTTCCTGGAAAGGGAAGCTGTAGATGGAAGATTATAAGTTGCTCTTAATTATAACACTATGAAACAAATTGAGATGGATAATTCAAAATATAAATTAATATTGATCGCAGGAGCAAGACCCAATTTTATGAAGATTGCTCCACTGATGCAAGCGTTAAATGGTCATCCGTTTATCCAACCAATACTTGTTCATACTGGACAGCATTATGATGAAAAGATGTCTGATTTGTTTTTTAAACAATTGAACATCCCAATGCCTGATATTAACCTGGAAGTAGGCTCTGCATCACATGCCGTACAAACCGCCAGGATAATGGAAGGATTTGAAAAAGTATGTCTTCAGAAACAACCAGACATGGTGCTGGTAGTAGGAGATGTAAATAGTACAGTCGCCTGTACACTAGTCGCCTCAAAACTTGGAATCAGCACTGCACACTATGAAGCTGGCTTAAGAAGCAATGACCGTTCTATGCCAGAAGAAATTAATCGCCTGGTTACTGACAGTATCAGTGATTATTTCTTTACAACCAGTGCTGATGCTGATGAAAATCTCATTCGTGAAGGTGTTGATCCTAACAAAATCCATATGGTAGGAAATCTGATGATTGATACGCTCATCACAAACCTTCCGCATGTAAATGGCGCTGCTACTGAATTTGCACTACTTAACAAAGATCGTAAAATAAACCTGGCAACAGACTTCCCTGCGGAAAGCTATGCTGTAATGACTTTCCACCGTCCTTCCAACGTGGACGATAAAGAACAACTCTCCCAATTAGTTAATATTTGGGGAGAAGTTAGTAAAAACATACCGCTGATTTTCCCCATCCATCCAAGAACCTTTAAGCATATTAAAGAATTCGGATTGTTAGAGGAGGTCAATAAATATGATCAATTATTTCTCATCGAATCCTTAGGTTATTTTGAATTCATTTCACTTATAAGAAATGCTCGTTTCGTACTCACGGATTCTGGAGGAATACAGGAAGAAACTACTTACCTGAATATTCCATGCCTTACCGTAAGACCTAATACAGAAAGACCTGTCACAGTATGGGAAGGAAGTAATAAGCTGATCAAAATCGAAGATATTCTTGAGGAGGTATCTCTGATACTGAATGGACAAGGAAAAAAAGGTAAAGTTCCTAACTTCTGGGATGGAAAAACTGCGCAACGAATCGTCAGACAAATTGAAAGTATAACGAAAAAGGCATGTGAACCAATCACGGATTAATTGATGGTCCGATTAAACCTGCGAATAATTACAAATTTGCTCCCAATCACTATTGTATGAAGACAATTAAAGGTTCTTACTGTTTTGGCACTGTGGTATTTCTGCTGCAGTGTTTATTAGTGAGTTGTACTTTACATTCTCAAAATTTAACAGAGAATGAAGCCTACAAACAAAATCTGGCGAACAGATGGACTGCAATCCAGTCGATGGGGGGAGATGCCTCAGGTTTATCGCAGGTAAACAGTGTAACACGAAACAAACAACAGAACTTAACAGATCAGCAATATGCTGCATTAATGCAGCAAACCAGATTGGCTTATCTTGATGTGTTAAAGAAAAAGATAAGTATACCAACCAACAAACTTTATACTGAACTCGTTAGTCCGTGGAAAGATATTTCGACTGATCTATTTCCTGTTAACAATACGGCTGCTGTTAGTAAGGGTATTCAAATAAAAAATATCCTTAAAGGAAGGCAATATGCTGCTTTCTGGGTATGTAATCTGGATAATGCACCACAAACTGTAACGCTTAAATGTGCCAAAACAGGGGGCTTATCCCAGGTAAGTTTTTATGACGCCCAATTTCAGCTTAGCAGAAATTTGAAATACATTCCAGATGCCCTGGTACCTGTTAGCTCCAGTGTAATGGCGCCAGGTGAAGTAAAGGTATTTTATGTTGCTGTGGATGGTGTAAAACCAGGAACTGAAAGTAATCAGGTTATTATTTCCGGCAAGTATGGAAGTAGCATTATACCATTGAGTATTCAAAATTTCGGTATTACCGTAACTCGTAGTGCCATTAATCTGAATGCTATAACCTGGCCTTACTTCTTTTACCCAATTATGAATGGTAAAGAAAAAGCGGCTTCAGAAAATCTGCAGACACATTATATCAATTCATTGGTGGTTACTGTAAACAAACTGCCCTTATTTCAGGATTTATCCAACACGGCAGCTTTTGATGAATACGCATTGCTCTGCAAGGATTACCAGCATCTGATTCTGGATTTCGATTTAAGACGACAAGCAAAAGCTGCCGATTACCTTTCGCCATCATGGAAGGCACAATTTTTAAAATGGTATGCTTTTACAATTAATCGTTATCAATCATTTGGCATACCCAAAGAAAAGATAATGCTGATGTTGTCTGATGAGCCAACTCCAGATGAGATGGACTATATGAGCAAGTTTACTGCTTGGATACGTACGGCTGCTCCAGATGCAAAATTGTTTTCTACAAGTAATAACGCCACTTGCACGGCTATTCTACTGCCAATTTTGGACGTAGTACAGATTTACAGTAATACTGTGCTGGGTGTACAGGCTACCGCCAGCAATATGCGTAAGATCTGGATCTATGATACCAAAAACAAAACCATGCCTCCTTATACCTCCTTCCGTTTAATGGCTTGGGAAGCTTTTTATAAAGGATATGGAGGTATTGGATTCTGGAACTTCGCAGATATTCCGACTGGAGGATCTGCATGGAATGATTTTAAAGGCAAATATGAACCTTATAATGCGGTGTATGATTATAAGAACACCTTCATTAATAGTCGTAGATGGGAGGCATTCAGACTTGGAATGGAAGACTATTATATATTAAGCATGTATGCCCAAAAGCACGGCCTTAATGCGGCCAAAGAGCTTAGCAGAAAAGTACTGTCAAATCCTGATGATATTAATATGGCAGATGCCACAAGAAATACTTTGCTAAATGGACTTTAGATTATTAAAGTCTGCTAACAGAACATTATTAGCATTCAGTTGACTTTCAAATTTGTACATATGAATGCAAGATCTTTGGTGATTGGCGCCAACAGTTTTATCGGTAGTAATTTGATAACATCCTTGGCTGAAACAAGTGATGTTACTGGCGTTTATAACCATTCCAGAGATCGCCTTGTAGCTGATGTCCCCTATGTTTCAATTGGTGAGCTCTATCAGCTTGAACCAAACTTTGATCATGTCTATATTGTCAGTGCATTTATCCGAACAGGAACACTTTCTGATGAAGATCGGGAACAACTGTATAAGGTAAATGTAGAAATGGTAGCGCGGATATGCAGACGTTTCAGCAATGCCAGAATTATATTATGCTCTTCTGTTTCTGTTTATGATTTAGAACCAGGTATCATATCGGAAAACAGCAGCATTGGGGGACTCAATGAGTATGGTATATCTAAACGATGGAGTGAAAAGATTGTAGCAGCAACTCCAAACCATGCAATTGTACGCTTTTCTTCAATCTATGGTAAAGGCATGAACCCCGGCACCATAATACCTGCATATATTGATCAGGCGACAGAAAAAAAAGAAATAGTAGTGTTTGGAAAGGGAGAAAGATTACAGAATTATCTTCATGTCCAGGATGCAGTGAATTATCTGATAGCTGCAGCTAATCATAACAAGAATGAGATTCTACTGGCGTGTGCAACGGAGAGTGTAAGTAATCGTGCATTGGCAGAGTTGATCGCAAGTCAGACTGCTAGTACGGTGACATTTAATGGTAATGATCACGCATTATCTTTTCGCTACAATAATAGCACCACTAATCAAGAATTAAATTATCGTCCAATTATATCCCTTTCGGAAGGAATCAAAGAAATGATAAAATGGAAAGAAAAAAAGTTTTAGTTACAGGCGTCGGAGGTAATGTTGGTCAGGGGATTATTCGCAATATTGCTAAAACAAAATTTGACATAGCAATAGTAGGAACAAATATCAGCGACTTTTCTGCGGGAAATCATTTGTGTGATGTATTCTACAAAGTACCATATGCCTATGATGAAAACTTTATTCCGACAATTTGTGAGATAGTAGAAAAAGAAAAGATTGACCTTATTATTCCATCAACTGATTATGAGGTCTACTATCTTGCCGCAAATGAAGCAATATTAGGTGCGGCTTTGGCTGCTTCAAAGGCAGATACCGCCGCCATCTATCTGGATAAATACCTGAGTTGGGAACATCATCAACAGCATGATATTCCATTTGCAATGTCTGTGTTGCCTTCTGCATATGATGGGTCTTTTAATGAATTTATTCTGAAGCCCAGAAAAGGTCGTGGATCAAGAGGACTACACATAAACCCAACCAGCTGGGTGGGCTTTAATGATGAAGAGTATATGGTGCAACCTTTCCATAAAGGAAAGGAAATTACGACTGCATTTTATGTTAATAAAGCTGGTGAACTGCACGGGTTCATCACTTTACTGAGATCCTTGGAGAATGGCGCAACAGCGCAGTGTAAGGTAGTATTTGATTATGATGCAGCATTAAAACCGATGCTGGAGAAAATGATAGCACATACTAACTTCCGCGGAGCAGCCAATCTACAGGCTATTGTAACGGAAGACGGAACAATCGTACCATTTGAAGTGAATTGCCGTATTTCTGGAACAAATTCTATTCGTGCCAATTTCGGGTTTGAAGATGTTAAATACACGCTTCAGGAATATTTATACAATCAGCAACCCGACCAGCCAGCAATTATTGCCGGCGTAGCCGTAAGGATACTGATGGACGTTATCTACCAAGGGAAAGAAGACTATGCAGACTGTAAGGACAGTAGTGCAGGATTTTACTTGTATTAAGAATGTAGTAAAATAATGGGAAAAGAGACAATTAAATATATACTTTTCGATGCGGCCAATACCCTTATCCATAAACCACAATTATGGACAAAGATGGATGCCGCATTTCAGAAGTTTGGAATCGAGGTAGATATGAAACGCTTACAAACGAATCATAAATTATTGTCTGAAGTAATCGAGTTTCCTGATAAAACTTCGGCAGATTTCTATCGTAAATTCAATGCAGATCTGCTTTTGTCACTGGGAATTATTCCGGAAGAGGAGCTATTAAACTGCATTTTTGAGTATTGCACTTACCTGCCATGGGAGAAGTTTGAAGATACAAATGTATTGGATAAATTAAACGTTCCAGTTGGTGTGGTGTCCAATTTCAACAATGGCTTGTCTGGGATACTTAATGGCTTGTTCGGAAATAGATTCCAAGATATTATTGTTTCTGAAGAAAAAAAACTGAGAAAACCTGATCTGGCTTTTTACCAATTGGCGCAAGATGCTGTTGGTTTAAAACCGGATGAAATATTGTATATCGGCGATTCGTTGTCTCTGGACATAATACCCGGAAAACAAATGGGATGGCGTGTTTTACTGATCGATCGTCTGGAGTTATTCACCGCAGGGGGATTGTCAATTTCTTCCCTGAACGCGTTAAGTGAAATTGTATAAAATTAATTCCATCAAAATGAAGAGATTGGCTATAATCGGCTCTGGCGACTTAGGACAGCAGATTGCATATCATGCAGCTACAGATGGCCATTATGAAATCGCAGGTTTTTTTGATGATTTCAAAAATGCTGGCGAAAAAGTCGGAGAACATGTGATACTGGGGAAATCCGGAGATATAGCTACTTTGTTTAGCCAAGGGGATTTTGATTGTTTAATGATTGGGATAGGCTATAAACATTTTGAAAAAAGAAAAGAATGCTTTAATACCTGGAAAGGTATAATCCCATTCGGAAAAGTATTGCACACTGCCAGTTATGTGGACCCTTCCTGCACCATTGGAGAAGGCGTATTTATTTTACCTGGAGTAGTGCTGGACCAGCAGGTAGTGATCGGGGATAACGTATTGATCAATGTAGGGTCTTGTATTGCACATGATACCGTTATCGGTGCCCATTCATTTTTATCGCCACGCGTTGCCGTAGCGGGTTTTGTGGAGATAGGTTCCTGCTGCAATATCGGTATCAACTCAACTATTATCGACAACTTGAAAATTGTGGATATGGTTCAGACAGGTGGCGGAACTACTGTAATCAATAACCTAACACAAGCAGGCCTTTATGTTGGAACGCCTGCTCGTTTTGTCCGATAAGCATATCCCTTCAGATTGGGATGATTATAATACCATCTTGATATTTATTGTTTAGTAATAATATAGCAATGATAAACACATTAATACCATTTAATAAGCCATATTTAACAGGAAAAGAGGCGCATTACATTTACCAGGCAGTTTATTCTGGAAAAATTTCTGGTAACGGTGTTTATACTAAAAAGTGTCAGGCATTTTTTGAAGAGCGTTATGGCTTTAGAAAAACATTACTTACAACTTCTTGTACAGATGCCCTGGAAATGGCAGCAATATTAGCTAATATTCAGCCGGGAGATGAAGTGATTGTACCTTCTTACACTTTTGTCTCATCCGCAATTGCGTTTATTCGTGAGGGTGCAAAAATTGTGTTTGCGGATAGTGGTAAGAACAATCCTAACATGGATGCTGATGCTTTGGAAGAACTGATAACGGAAAAGACACGTGTTATTGTTCCGGTACACTATGCTGGTATTGCCTGTGATATGGATAAAATCATGGCGCTGGCAGATAAATATAACCTCTTGGTTATTGAAGATGCTGCGCAGGCAATTGATGCATTTTATAAAGGCCGACCTTTAGGTTCTATAGGCCATATGGCAGCCTTTTCCTTCCATGAAACCAAAAATATTATTTCTGGAGAAGGTGGAATGCTGGTAGTAAATGATCCACGTTTTGCTGAAAGAGCAGAAATTATCTGGGAAAAAGGTACTAACCGTGCACAATTCTTTAGAGGCGAAGTCAATAAATATGGTTGGGTAGATACTGGATCTTCATTTTTACCGTCAGAGATTGTAGCAGCATTCCTGTATGCCCAGCTGGAAAACCTGGATGCTATTCAACATAAAAGAAAAGAAATCTGGGAAATGTATGCAGAAGGATTGGCGGAACTTGCAGCAAAAGGAGAACTGATATTACCTGAGATCCCAGACTATGCAACCAACAATGCGCATATGTTTTATATAGTATGTAATGATCTGCAAACACGTAGTAATCTCATTACCTACCTTAAAGAAAGAAATGTTTTCAGTGTATTCCACTACCTCAGCTTACATAAAAGTGAATATAATACCACAGTAAATCCATTGCAGGCAGCAAGGGTATTGCCAGCAAGCGACAACTTTACTGATTGTCTGCTAAGGTTGCCATTTTACTTCGAGTTAAGCAAGGAGGATGTTACCTACATCATTAATACAATTAAAACATTCTTTGATGAATATGCTGATTGATAAATCTTCAGCAAATTGTACACCTGAAAGGAGTCATTGCTCAGTATTTTTTAAACTGACAGTTTTACAATAAAGACAAAAAACAATGGGAAAATGAAATATGTGCATGTAATTGTAAATACTGCTTATACGGCTCCTTTTATTACTTTAATAAATCAGAATTTCGACTCTTCTGAACATGTGTTTTTTGTGATACGAGGTTGGTCAGAGGACAAGGTAAAAATACCTGTACAGGATAATGTATATCCTATTAATAAGCTCGGAAATTTAAAGTATGGTTTCCGACTTATCAGGAATCTGAATAGCAGTAAGAAAATCTTCATACATGGCTTATTTGGCCCCCTGCTCTTGCTACTATTAAGATTACAACCCTGGTTGTTGAGAAAGTCTAGTTGGGCAGTTTGGGGAGGTGATTTATATGGATATCAATATCCGAAAATTAGTCTCAAAGATAAGTTTGAGGAGCGGCTCAGAAGATTTTGTATTAAGCGTTTTTCGGAGTTGATTACCATTAAGGGAGACTATGATCTGGCGAAAAAATGGTATAACGCTACTGGTGCATATAAACATGCTATGTACTCAACTCCCTTAAAGACGGAGGAAATAGACAATGTAGCGGCAACTGTACAACAGGAAAAGAGAGACGTCCTCCATATTCAGATTGGCAATTCGGCTGCTCCCGAAAATAACCATTTTGAAATGCTGGAATTACTTAAGCCATATCAGCAGGAGAACATTAAAATATTCGCATTGCTCTCATATGGTGTGGTAGATCAATATGCGGATGACGTTATTGCACAGGGTAAAGCATACTTTGGCGATAAGTTTGTAGCAATTCGGGACTATATGAATTTCAATGACTTCATAAGTTTCATGAATCAGATGGATATAGTAATATTTAATCATCGCAGGCAGCAGGCTATAGGAAATCTATTTCTCGCTACCTACCTGAAAAAAAAGATTTTCTTTAACCAGGAAAGTACCCTGTGGTATACATTTACAGAGGAGTATAAAATTAATCTACTCCAGACTTCATCTATACAAACACTCGATTTTCAAACTTTCAGTTCGCTTAATGATAATATTGCAGCACAAAATAAACAAATGGTGTCTGCGGTGCTGAAAGAAGAACATATTATTAATTTATGGGCCGCTTTATTTAATAAGTAGCCTTTTACATTTATGAAGGTTTTAAAAATATTTCTTTCTTTTTCAATAGGAACATGGATTGGTGCCATCATTGGGGTTATCACTATTCCTTTACTGACGCATTTTTTCTCGCCTGCAGACTTTGGCAAAGCATCAATGTTTGCTTTGGCATTGAACATGATGATGTTGTTCACCTTGTTTGGTATTGACCAGGCTTTTATCCGTTTTTTTTATGAAGAAGAGACAGATAAATTATTAAGTAAATGCTTAATACTGACATCAGGCGTATACCTGGTAATTAATGCATTCCTATTCCTTTTCAGACGAGAGATATCTATTTATTTGTTTGATGAATACGTGCCTGAGATGATCCTTTTGCTAGGGCTAACGACTATCATCAATGTGTTAAATAGTTATGCAGTTTCTATTGTCCGCATGGAACAAAAAGGGTTCTTATATTCTATGATCCAAATTGGATTGAGACTGTTTGAGCTTGTGTTCATTGTACTGTTTCTGCTGTTTATGAAAAAGGATTATACCATAATGGTATATGCAAAGTCTGTAACGTTGTTGGTTGTAACACTCTATGCCATGTTCATTACCAAGAAAACCTGGGCAGGAGTTGGTTTCAATCATAAAGACAGCAAACATTCTTTATCTGAAATTTTCTATTTCAGCTACCCGCTTGCAATTACGAATGTTATTGCCTGGGCCTTGCAGTCTATTGACAAACTCGCATTAAAAGAAGCAGCTACAATTACTGATTTGGGAATATACACCGCGGCATTTCGTATCGTATTGGTATTGCAGATTGTGCAGACTTCCTTTACAACCTATTGGATCCCGCTTTCTTATGAACGATTCCATAAATATGGAGAAGAAGAAACCAATAAAACATTTTTTAGTAAAGTTAGCCAGGGTGCCACATTAGTCATGTTATCAGGAGGCGTGCTACTGATTATGTGTAAAGGAATGTTTGGATGGATTGTTGGCAAGCAGTTTCAGGCCGGAGTGTCGCTTATTCCGTTCCTGGTTTTCATGCCAGTGATGTATACACTTACAGAAACTACAACTATAGGGTTGAACTTCTACAAGAAGGTAAAAGTGATAATGGTTATTTCATTAATTACCCTATTGGTGGCTGTGGCAGGAAACTACTTACTGGTACCTATTTATAAAGGAAAAGGTGCCGCTATTTCCATTGCAGTGTCTTCCATCTTATTTTTTATATTACGTACACAATTTTCGATAAAATATTTTGCGGTAGACTATAAGCTTAGCAAAGTTTATATGCTATTGGCGCTTATGTTTGGATACGCATGGTATAGTACATTTTTTGATTGGAATATCTTTAATACAATCATTGGTGTTGGGCTGCTTGGACTTATTGTAATCTTTTATTTCAAGAATATTCTGCATGATCTGAAGCCGTTAATTTTTAAGTCCCAGGCTCCGGAAAAATAGTGATATGCTAATAGTTATTATATTCCTCATTTTATCAGCATTTAGTTTTTATCGCAGGGATAATGGCTTGACGATCAAACTGGTCATGATATTCCTGGCCGGCATATCTATTTTTCTATCTTCCAAATCTTCCGACTTTCCTATTTATGAAGGTTATTATGAAAAAGTACAACCCTTATATACCGTATTAAGACATTGGGATTTTTCTTCTTTCGATACAGAAGAAAAGTTTGAAATCGGGTATGCGCTGCTGAACTCTTTTTTTAAAATGTTTACAGCGCATGTGGCCATCCTATACATATTTTCGAATGCTTTCATCCTGTTACTCATATATATTTTTATCAGGAAAAAAACACTGAATAGTTACAAGGTTTTACTACCTTATTTTGTTTTTGTTTTTATCTCTATACAAGTTGGTATTATACGTCAAGCGATTTCCATCGCCATATTTTTCTTTTGTATCAGGTTTATTATAAGCAAAGATTTTTGGAGATATGCAATTGGAATTATATTAGCTGGGCTATTTCACCGTACTGCATTATTCCTTTTACCACTCTATTTTTTAGCAAATAGAAAGTTTTCTAACCGGCTGTTGTGGATCATCTTTGGGATTGGGTTAATGATATATATGCAGATAATCCCGTTCTCACCACTTACGCTTTTAGAAGGAACTGCAAACATTTTCCTCCCTTCTATTGGCGATAAGCTTGTATTCTACTTATTTCAGAATAAACAGCTTGGCGCTCCGAGCAAGTTTACACAGGGTATTTTCGAAAATGCAATCGTATTTTGTTTGTTGATTTGGGCTAGAAAGGAGCTAATCAAGAAAGGCCAATATGACTCATTCCTGAATGTATGCTTCAATTTTGCAATACTGTATATTTTTATTTATATATATCTATTTGATTTATATACATTTATATATAGATTGAACTACTTTTTTGTGTTTTTCAAATTCATGATCATTGCAAAATACATTGAATCACTGGAATGGAATTATAATAGGTTTATTGGGACTTTATTATTGATTTTTTATTGTGCTATCATGCTGACAATCAGATTAATACAAGGTTATTAGTTTTTTACATCAGTATTTGACTGCATTTATTTTAAATGAATTATTGAAAGTATTTAAGTGAAGTGATAATAGGGGGAAGTCAGAGATATGTTGTCAGCAGCGGCTGCTGTATATTTGCTGAAAATATCTATGCCTGTGAATGGGCGGGCGCTCATTTGAATTACGCTATTTTGAATGCAAACATCTTTTAATTATGATCAAAGTTTTACTTATCCAAAATATTATCGCCAGGTATAATTTGCCAATATATAATTTATTAAGCAACGAACCAGGCATTTCCTTGACTGTTGCACATTATGGGAAGAAGGAGGATAGTAAAAAAGGGTTTGAGGAAATCGTATTACAGAATAAGCAGAAAGGTCCGTTTCAATTTTCTGTGGAGAATATACGCGAAATAGCCGATAATTATGATGTAGTTATCTGTATGGGAGATATACGCTGGTTGTCGCTCATGGGGCTAGGGCGAGGTAAAAGAAAATATAAATTGATTTATTGGGGTATTGGTGTTTCGGCATCCTACAAAAATAAATTTGATGAAAATAAGCGATGGGATTTTCTTCGTTATTACTTTATGCGGAAAGCGGATGCTTTGGTTTTTTATTCCAATTATCCCGTGGAAAAATATGCTCAGAAAGGATTCTCCAAAGAAAGTTTGTTTGTAGCCCACAACACGGTGGCCGTTAACCCTACAATAAAGGATACACCGACAAAGGACAGTATCCTATTTGTAGGAACCCTGTATAAAGAAAAAGGAATTTCCGAATTGCTGGAAGCTTATCAGGAAGCATTTAATAAATCTACCAACCTACCAATACTGAATATTATCGGTGGTGGTGATGAATTAGAGAATATTTCAAATTGGGTAAAGGAAAATAGGTTAGAGAATCAGATTAAGTTACTGGGCCCTATTTACGATAATACCGTGCTTGAATCTTACTTCATGAGGGCTTTTGCTTGTATTTCACCCAGTCAGGCAGGACTTTCGGTGCTGACCAGTATGGCTTATGGTGTGCCTTTTATTACCCGCCATGATGCAATAACAGGAGGCGAACGCTTAAACATTGATAATAATAAAACAGGAATACTTTATAGAGAATATCAGGATTTAGTACAAATACTTTCTGATATCAAGGATAATGGTAAGAAGTATATTACAATGGGAGAAAGCGCAAAGGAATTCTATTATAATAACCGCACCCCAGAACATATGGTTGCTGGGTTTGTAGATGCAATAAACTATGTAAAATCAAAATAGGCATGGCTAACATAATTGATCTGAAAACGTATACAGACGCACGAGGAAACCTTACAGTTGTAGAAAAAGTTATTCCTTTTGACATAAAAAGAGTATTTTACATTTACGGGGTTGACGATTCTGTACGAGGAAACCATAGACACAAGAAAACTATTCAGGCTGCAATTGCGATTCAAGGAGCTTGCAGGATTATGAACAAATCCGGAGATGGATTACCAGCTGAAGCATTTCATTTAGACACGCCTTCAAAATGTCTAATCATTAATCCTGAAGATTATCACTGGATGGATAATTTCACCAAGGACTGTATCCTAATGGTTTTCGCCTCAGATTATTTTGATGCGAACGACTACATCCATGAACCTTATAAATAGAATATACCATCTGAGGGAGTGCATTTGAGGATTTTGAGGTTATTCGTTAAATCTGAAAATTACTTCCTTATGAAAATAAAACACTACGGCGTATTCAACAAACAGCACAAAACACTTAATTGGGAAAATTTACGAAATGATGAAACCGAGCCTTCTTATTTTCTCCCACATAAGCGGGAAGAGTATATCAAACAAATGGGCTGTGGATTGCATGCTGAAACCGCAAAAGTAATTATTAATGAAGCCGCTGGATTGGGAATTGATAAAGTATTTTCCATAGGCTCAGGTATAGCGGCGCAGGAATATCAGATCAAGAATCAATCAGACCTGCATGTGGTGGTATCTGATTATAATCCATCCGTATCAAGACTGAAAACTTTTGGTATTTTTGATGATGTAATTAGGTATGATGCATTGAAGGATCCTCTGCCTGCTGATCATAAAACATTGGTTTTGTTCCCTCGGATCGATACAGAATTTGAAGATGAACAATTAAAAGCAATTTTTGAAAATTGCAGTAAATCCAACATCCAAAATATCTGTTTTATCCCGGCACAACTCCTTACTTCCAACACTGTGCTGTCAGAAGTAAAAGTCATTCTAATAAGTTTGCTAAAAGGAAAATCAAGGGTTTTTTGCGGTTATTCTCGGAGTAAGGCCGCCTTTAGTAAACTGTGGAATGGATATTATACTATTTCAAAAGAATGTTTCACAGATCGTGAATTTTATTTTTTAAAGAAAATATAAAAATTATTTTAATGATTGAGTACGAGAATCTAGGCAAACTAAACCAGCCGTTTTTTGAATCATACACATCCCGGTTTAAGGATGTACTGCATTCTGGCTGGTATATCCTAGGTAACAGTGTAAGTACATTTGAGAAAGAATATGCCGGTTTTACCAACTCCCGCCATTGTATCGGGGTGGCCTCTGGCCTCGACGCTCTTAGTCTTGCGCTAAGGAGCTTAGATTTAAATGAAGGTGAAGAAGTAATTGTTCCTTCAAACACTTATATCGCTACAATCCTTTCAATAGTTCAAAATCAACTGAAACCTGTACTCGTAGAACCAGACATTAATACTTATAATATTGATCCGCTAAAGATCGAAGAAAAAATTACTCCAGCAACAAGAGCCATTATGGTTGTTCATCTTTATGGCAAATGCTGTGATATGGATGCCATATTGGCTATTGCAAAAAAATATGAACTTCATGTAATCGAGGATTGCGCCCAAGCACAGGGAGCCACATTCAAATCAACAATGGCTGGTAACTTCGGTGCGTTTGGTGCTCATAGTTTTTATCCTACCAAAAACCTTGGCGCTTTGGGTGATGCGGGTGCAGTTACTACTAATAATGATGCACATGCTGAAAAATTAAAAGCACTGCGCAATTATGGCTCCAAAGTAAAATATGTCAACGATTATGTTGGCTTCAATTCCCGCCTCGACGAATTGCAAGCTGCGTTTCTATCTGTTAAACTAGCATCCTTAAATTCTATTAACGTTCATAAAAGGGAATTAGCTGATCTATATCTGAAACATCTGAACAACGATTTCATTAAGCCAGTTGTGCATCCTGATTACTTCGATGTTTACCACATCTTTAATATCAGACATCCTAGAAGAGATGAACTTCGCAATTATTTGCTTGAAAATGGGGTTAAAACAGAAATTCATTATCCAATCTCTCCTAATAAGCAATTAGCCATGAAAGGAATAATTGAAGGAGAATTCCCTATTTCAGAAGAAATTCATGCTACCACTTTAAGTTTACCCATCTCATATTTTCATACAAAAGAGGATGTGATGAAAGTAATTGAAACCGCAAATAATTTTTAAGACGATGAGATATAACTTTTGTACACTTTTTGATTCTTATTACCTAACTAGGGGAATCACTTTATATCAATCACTTGAAAAGCATTGCAAAGATTTTCATCTCTATATCTTCGCCTTTGATGATAAAGCCGTTTCAATTCTGAATAGCTTGAATCTGAAACATGCAACAATAATTAGCAAAGCTGAATTTGAAACACCAGAATTATTAGCAGTAAAATCCGACAGGACGATTGCGGAATACTGCTGGACATGCACTGCATCTACCATATGGCACGCTATCAAACACTTCGGCCTTGATAACTGTGCTTATCTGGATGCTGATATGCTGTTTTTTTCCTCTCCAGATCCCATCTACCAGGAACTTGAAAATAAGTCTGTAGGTATTACTTCTCACAATTTTAGCCCAGATCAAAAATCCTACATGGTATATGGTAAATATTGTGTACAATTCGTTTTCTTCAGAAATGATAAAGATGGAATGGCTGCACTTGACTGGTGGCGAAAAAGCTGCATTGAGTGGTGTTACGCCCGACTGGAAGATGTGCGCTATGGCGATCAGAAATACCTGGAATACTTTGAAGAAAAATTCAATAATGTATGTGTAATTACGCATCCGGGCGTAGGCGTTGCTCCCTGGAATTTTGCATTATTTAAAGCCCATGAAAGTAATGGTCAGGTATTGTTAACAACAAAGAAAGCACCGATTCAAACAATGCCTGTAATTTTCTATCATTATCAAGGACTTAAATTTGTAGATGATGGCAATGAAATTAAGGCTGATGCTGCTTTCATGAAAATCTCTTCAGACTGGTTAAAGTATACGTACACTCCCTACATAAAATTACTTGCTGCTGCACAAGATATGGTTACTGGGAAAAAACCTGTAGAAAGGACCATTATATTTACAAGAACAGTCTCCAAATCTATATCAGCATTCGTTAAGCTAAAGCTTAAACGCTTTAAAATCGTAAGATCGATTTTTTATGCAGTAAAGAAGTCCAGATACGATCAGCCCAAAGGCATTGGGGGCAGCATCTAAGACAATGGAGCTTTTTGTAGAACCATCTTAATCTGAAATGAATTTCAGACTATTAAAAAGAATCAATTTTATGCAGGAAGGAAATGTCAATTTCGACATTTATACTAAAAGAGATTATGTCCCAGGAAAGTCGACCTTGGTTCAGACTTTATGGTATTTTGTAAACTGCTTGTGTTTTATCAATCCACTGAATCCGTTGTCAGGAATTAAAGTAAGATTGTTAAGATTGTTTGGAGCAAAGGTGGGGAAAAATGTTGTTATTAAACCTGGTGTTAATATCAAATATCCCTGGAGACTTACCATTGGAGACAATGTATGGCTTGGAGAAAATATTTGGATTGATAACCTAGTCCAGGTTACCATTGGAAATAATGTTTGTATTTCTCAAGGAGCAATGTTGCTCACAGGGAACCATGATTATAAAAAAGCATCCTTTGATCTGATCGTAGGCGAAATTACCCTTGCAGATGGCGTTTGGATAGGGGCAAAAAGTACCGTTTGTCCTGGAGTTACTTGTGCATCACATTCAATTCTGACAGTCAATTCAATGACCAGTAAACATATGGAAGCATATGGTATCTATACTGGAGTTCCTGCTGTATTGGTTAGAAAAAGAAAGATTGAAGGTTAATGCTGAAATAGATTACTATAATAATAAGCGGGCATTTTTAAAACTTAAATGAAATGACCACCACAAAAAAAGTGTATGAAGGTTTCAATTGTTACAGTTTCATATAATGCAGCTAGCACTATAGCTTCTACCATTGAATCTGTATTATCTCAAACGCATAATGATATAGAGTACATTATTGTTGATGGTAAATCTAAAGATGATACCATGGCCGTTGTTGAGCGATATAAAGATGGTATCGCAAAGTATGTCTCTGAAAAAGATAACGGATTATATGATGCCATCAACAAAGGAATTGCTATGGCAACTGGAGATATAGTGGGGATTTTGAATGCAGATGATTTCTTTGTACATCAGAACGTAGTGAAGAACATTGTTGATGCATTTAATCAAGACACGAAACTGGATGCTGTCATTGCTGATATTGCCTTTGTCAATCCAAACCGGTTAGACAAGGTTGTAAGATATTATTCTTCCAAAGGTTGGAAGCCTGGAAAGTTTGGACTAGGGTTTATGCCTCCGCATCCATCTTTTTATGTAAAAAGAGAATTATATAAGCAATTGGGTGATTACAAACCTGATTATAAAATTTGTGCCGATTATGAGTTGTTAATTCGCTTCATCTATGTTAACAAAGTTCGGTATAAATACATTGATGACTGTCTCGTATATATGCGTACAGGCGGCGTGAGTAATAGTTCTATTAAGAGCAGATATGTACTGAATCAGGAAATCGTACGTGCTTGTAAGGAAAATGGTATTTCAACAAATATGTTTATCCTCTCGCTTAAATATTTCCGGAAAGTATTTGAGGTTATTAACCCGGTATTTGCTTCAAAGCGGGTAAGATAATAAATTAGGCACGTAATAAAATATAAAAGGGGAAAGCTGAAATAACAGGAGATCATCTCCGGTATTTCAGCTTTCCCTTTTTGTTGTAGTTAAATTAAATATCGTTGAGTAATAAATGGTGTACTTCGGTCAGTGGTATCTGCGGTTTGACATCTAATTTTTTATTAGCCATTAAGTATCCGATACCATCATGCTCTCCGTTTTTGATGGCTACAAATGCGATGTAGTTTTCAAAATTCTTTATTTCACCAGTTTTGGGAGAAGTGATACTGAAGTTTTTCTCAATATTTTCAGGATATACTAATTCTACGAATAAGCTGTTGCCTCTGTTGTCGATTTCAAAAATGGTTTTACCATCTGTAGTCGCGGTAAAGGATGCCAGTAATTCCGCTGCTTGCAAGGCCTCATTGGGAGTTCCAAACTCAATCAGAAAGTCCCTGGACATTCTTGGAAGAAGTGTTGTGTAGTTTTTGATATTTATGATATTCATAAACTCAATATGGTTCTTCAACCTCCAGTAATATGTCAAGTGTTTGTGAGGTTTCTGATGAAGCCCTGTGGCGATATAAAGATTTACATCCAGTGACAGTAATTGTTTGAGGGTGTTGTCATAATGCGTAAGAACTGTAAGCAGTGGGTCTTCGCCTTTAGGACAATACCATTCAGGGTTTGTAAATTGTCCATCATAAGAACTGGAGTTGAAAAGATAGTGATGTTGAATATGAGCGCCTGCATTCAGGAAAAGAGAAGAAAAATCGGGTTGATGTTTCTTCCATTGGTAAATGAATACATCGCTGAGCATATTGTCCAGAATGATGGCTTTAGCACCCGCTTTTTTACGATCCTTTATCAAGGACAGGTAAGCTTTATAACGAGCCGGGGAGATATAGGTGCCTAAGGCAACCAATAAGGTGAGCAGAGATTTAACCGTAAGTTTGCCCTGGGCATTGTCATTTACGGCTTGTTGCACCGCCATGGACAAGTTCTTGAGTAAATAGCTACCGCTGGAAGGAGCGGACGTCCATGGATCTGGTACAAAGAATTTTGGATTCTTCAGCCTGTTATCCGCGTTGAATGGGGAAATAGCGCCGATAGATTTGTTCTTCTCCTCCAATATCTCCCACAGCTGTTTGAGGTCTTTTCTTTCAGTAATATCTCCTAATCTGAATACCTGGTGCTCAGCGTATGTTTTTCCAGTATGCACAGAAACCCATTGGATCCAAGGTTCCAGCAATTTGTACTCAGATTCCGAGGTCGTTTCAGTAAAGCCAAAATTTTTAAATAAATAGTTGAAAGTTGGTAAAAGAGACTGCTCACAATAAATCTTGATATATTCAAAATTTAATTCGTTTAATCCAAGGAGTACTGTTTTTTTATTCATAAGACTTTACTTTGAGCTATATTTGGAGAATATTTATTCAAATTTAAAGCAACTCCGTTAAAATTGGGGACCTTTTATTATAACTATTGAATAAAAACTATAATGCCCTAAATTTGTCAGCATAAATTTTTAAATATCTTTTTAATGAAAAGAGCCCTTATCACAGGTATAACTGGCCAGGATGGCGCGTATTTAACCGAATTTCTTTTGAAAAAAAATTATGAAGTTCATGGCATCAAGCGGCGCAGCTCTTTATTCAATACCGATAGAATAGACCATCTATATCAAGATCCGCATGAAAGTAATGTTCGATTCAAATTACATTACGGAGACCTCTCAGACAGTACTAATCTAATCCGAATTATACAGGAAGTTCAACCTGACGAAATTTATAACCTTGGAGCCATGAGCCATGTTCAGGTAAGCTTTGAAGCCCCTGAATACACCGCAGATGTGGATGGCATTGGTACGTTGAGGATTCTGGAGGCCGTGCGTATTCTTGGACTTACCGATAAAACCCGTATCTACCAAGCTTCTACGTCCGAATTATATGGCCTGGTACAGGAAGTTCCTCAATCAGAAAGAACACCTTTTTATCCTCGCTCTCCATACGCTGTTGCTAAAATGTATGCATTCTGGATCACGGTTAATTATCGTGAGGCATATAAAATGTTTGCTTGCAATGGTATTCTTTTTAATCACGAAAGCCCGCTCCGCGGCGAAACTTTCGTAACAAGGAAGATCACCCGTGGTGTTGCTAAGCTTTCCTTGGGTATGCAGGACAAACTCTTTATGGGTAACCTGGATGCAAAAAGAGACTGGGGGCACGCTAAAGACTATGTTGAGGCAATGTGGCTGATCCTCCAACAGGATACGCCAGAGGATTTCGTTATCGCTACCGGCGTAACAACAACTGTAAGAGACTTTATCCGCATGGCTTTTGAGGAAGTCGGTGTAGAAATTGAATTTATAGGGGAAGGCGTTGATGAGAAAGGTATCGTAAAAGCAAATAAAAATGCGGATTGTCCATTGAAACCTGGACAGGAAGTAGTAGCGATAGATCCTCGTTATTTCCGACCTACGGAAGTAGAACTCTTAATAGGAGATCCTACCAAATCTTCTACCAAACTGGGCTGGAAGCCTAAATATGACCTGCCAGCATTGGTAAAAGAAATGATGGAGGCAGACGTAGAACTGTTCAGAAGAGAGAAATTGCTGAAGGATAATGGCTATAAAGTATTAAATCAATTTGAATAACATGAACAGTCAGGATAAAATTTATGTTGCCGGTCACAGAGGAATGGTGGGATCTGCCATTGTAAGAAGACTGAAAAAAGATGGGTTTAATAATATCGTTGTAAGAACTTCGTCTGAACTGGACCTGAGAGATCAGGCTTCAGTTGCCAGGTTCTTCAGCGAAGAAAAGCCAGATCATGTATTTTTAGCGGCAGCAAAAGTAGGAGGTATTATCGCCAATAATACCTACAGAGGCCAGTTCATTTATGAGAATCTGATGATCCAGAATAACGTGATCCATCATGCTTATCTTAATGGCGTCAAAAAATTAATGTTCCTGGGTTCTTCTTGCATTTATCCTAAGCTGGCGCCACAGCCACTAAAGGAGGAATATCTGCTAACCGGTCTCCTGGAACCAACCAACCAGCCATATGCAATTGCAAAAATTGCAGGAATTGAAATGTGCGACTCTTACCGCGATCAATATGGCTGTAACTTCATTTCTGTAATGCCTACCAACTTGTATGGCCCTAACGATAATTATGACTTGAATAATTCCCACGTGCTGCCTGCAATGCTTAGAAAAATGCACGAGGCAAAAGTGAATAATCAGGAAGAAGTTGTAATCTGGGGAACAGGAACTCCTAAACGTGAATTCCTTCATGCAGATGATATGGCCGATGCTTGCTTCTATCTGATGCAGCATTATAATGAAAAAGGCCTTGTTAATATCGGGGTAGGAGAAGATATCAGTATCGGTGACCTGGCTCGCCTTATCCAAAAAATTGTTGGTTTTGAAGGAAAACTAGTATTTGATACCTCCAAACCTGATGGTACACCACGCAAATTAATGGATGTTACCAAATTAAATAGTTATGGATGGAAAGCTACTATTGGCCTGGAAGAAGGAATAAGAAAAGTTTACGAAGAAGTTAAAAATAATAATTGGTCCACGAAATAAGTATGGAAAACACTGGAAACTATGTATTTATAATGGCCGGAGGAGTGGGAAGCCGCTTCTGGCCTAAAAGCAGGAATAACTTTCCCAAACAGTTTATTGATATTCTTGGCATAGGTAAATCCTTATTACAACTTACCTACAGCCGATTCCTTAAACTATGTCCGGCTGACAACATCTACATCGTTACCAATGGCACCTACAAAGCATTGGTGAAAGAACAATTGCCAGGTATAAAAGATGAAAATATTCTTTGTGAACCATCAAGGAATAATACCGCTCCGTGTATCGCCTATGCAACCAGCAAACTGGCTGCCATGAATCCTGATGCTAATATGGTAGTGGCCCCTTCTGATCACTTTATTCTCTATGAAGATATCTTTATAGAGAATATTAGAAAAGGTCTTGCAGCAGCAGCCCAACAACCATATTTAGTAACGTTAGGGATTTCACCAACACGTCCTGATACCGGTTACGGCTATATTAAATATGATAAAACCGGAACCGACGGCGTTCATAAAGTAATACAATTTACAGAAAAACCTAACCTGGAAAAAGCACAGGAATTCCTTGCCAGTGGCGAATATGTATGGAATGGTGGTATCTTCATCTGGAATGTAAAAACAGCCCTGGATGCTTTCCGCCACCATGCGCCGGCAATATATGACCTCTTCGCCGCAGGAAATAATCAGTATAATACCGACCAGGAACAGCATTTTATCAATCAGGAATATCCAAAATCCCCTAATATTTCTATTGATTATGCCATCATGGAGAAAGCAGATAACGTATATACCATTCCTGCAGACTTCGGCTGGAGCGACTTAGGTACTTGGGCATCGCTGTATGATGTGGCAGAAAAAAATGAACAGGAAAACGTAAGCAGCGCTCCAGATATTCAGCTCCAGGATACTTATAACAGTATAATCCATCTGCCTGCCGGAAAACTCGGCGTAATAAGAGGTTTAAAAGATTATATCGTTGTCGACGATGGTGATGTCCTGCTCATCTATCCCAAACAGGATGAACAGGAAATCAAAAAAGTTACTGAAATACTGAAAAACCAAAACCTGGAGAAATTCCTCTAACATATTTTTTTATCGTACATTCGGTAACGTTACCGGATGTACGATATTTGTTTATTGATCCCTTACTGTCACTTCATTCTTACGAAAACATTATCTTTGAAGCACTGGAAGACTGTTACGTCATACCAGCGATTGTCAAATATGTGTTTGTGTAGCCTGATTCTGTGTAGCCAATCCTTTATCTCAAAACAAAATTAATGAAGTATCTAGCCAGGGTTGTAGTATTACTACTCCTCTCCAATGCAGCATTCGCTCAAGAAAAATTACCAGTTATCCTGCCGTATAATTATCAGAATATTCGTGAACTGTATATCGATACCAGTAATCATCATACGGCATTTAAACCAATACTTCATGTGGATACAAGCGCTATGTATACCCATCCGGATACGACTAAACGAAGCCTTGTCCACAGAAAATTATTTGATGAACATCTGCTGGAATTCCGCCAGCCAGACTTTAACGTATTCATAGATTTCCTCCCGGATTTTCAAGTAGGTAAGTCCAGAGACGGAAGCAGAACCAATTGGCTGAATACCCGTGGAGCTATCATACAGGCAAATATTGGGACCAAATTTTATTTCGAATCTTCTTTCTACGAGAACCAGGGAAAATTCCCTTATTATCTTGATCAATATATCAGGAAAAACCAAATCGTTCCAGGACAAGGTGGTATCAAAGACTATAGCGACGGTAAAGCTTTTGACTTCAACTATGCCAATGCATTACTATCCTATACACCTAATAAATACCTTAACCTGACCGCAGGTTATGGTACTAACTTCATCGGTGATGGTTACAGATCACTTATCCTCTCCGATATTACTTTCAGCTATCCTTACCTGAAAATTACCGGAACACTGGGAAGCGTACAATACACAGCCATGTGGGCGCAATTCATGGATAAACATAGCAAAGACTTCGCTCAGGCATATGATGATCTTGGATATTATAAGAAATGGGGCGTTTTCCACTTCCTTGATTGGAATGTAAGCAAGAAAGTTACAATCGGATTGTTCGACGCCGTTATCTGGCCAGATGCAGATTCCTCCGGAAGAAAAAGAGGCTTTGATTGGAGTTATATGAACCCAATCATCTTCCTCCGCTCAGCTGAATTCTCTGAAGGTTCTTCAGATAATGCACTGGTAGGAGCAAATATGAAATACAAAGTCTTGCCCAAAACCACACTATATGGGCAACTGGTACTAGACGAATTCAAACTGAAAGAGGTGACTAGCGGTAAAGGCTGGTGGGCCAACAAACAATCATGGCAGTTAGGTTTCCGCTCATTTGACTTGTTTAAAGTGAAAAACTTAGACCTGCAAGGAGAATATAACGCTGTAAGACCTTATACATACTCGTATAAGAGCACATTGATTAACTATGAGCATTATAACCAATCATTGGCTCACCCACTAGGAGCCAATTTCTGGGAAGTATTGGGTATCGCAACTTATAAATATAAAAGGTGGTATGGCAGAGGAGAAATCATGTACTCCAAATATGGTGATGATCCAGATCCCTCTACCAATTACGGACACGACATCTCCAAACCTTATACAAACAGGGTGCATGATTATGGTAACTACATCGGACAAGGCGTAAAAACCAACCTGCTTTATGCACAAGGTACTATCGCTTATGTACTTAACCCTAAGTACAACCTGAGAATAGAAACCTCCTTAGCAGCAAGAAAAGTGACTAATGATCTTAATAAATCTACTGACCTCATCTTCAGTATCGGATTGAGAAGCACCTTCAGGCAGTTCTACTACGATTTTTAACAGTCCTTTATAAAAGTACGCAAGCCCTTACGTTGTTACGTAAGGGCTTTTTATCTTGAGCGGATCGGGGCAAGGATAATGGACTAAGGCCGATGCTAATTGCTGCCGTAGCAGAACTATATTTATTAAGAAAAAACTTAATCAATAGGTGCAGGATAGAAACCAGCGACCAATCTTCACATATCCTTTATGGAATATACGAAAAATATCCGAATAGCCAAGGTCCCCCTCCATTTCTCATTGGGTGCTAAGCTGGATTATTGAAATTATCCTTATAACTTCGCCAAATGCATTACGTTACAGTAGAAGGACTTACAAAATCGTTCGGAGTAAAACCTTTATTCCGGAATATTTCATTCCATATAGAAGAAGGCGATAAAATAGCCCTGGTAGCCTTAAACGGGGCAGGAAAATCCACATTGCTTAAAATCCTCCTCGGAAAAGAAGCTCCGGATGAAGGGAAAGTCTGGATTCATAAAGATGTAACTGTTGTCATGCTGGAACAACAGGCAGACTTCAATCTTTCTAAATCTGTTATTGAAAATATATTCGATCATTCTCATCCGGTACTGAATGCCATCAAAGAATATGAACTACTCACAGAAGAAGGATTAGAACCTGACCCTGAAAAGTTATCTGCTGCCATAACAAAAATGGACGAGCTGAATGCATGGCACTTCGATTCTAAAGTGAAACAGATTCTTGGTAAACTTAATATTCATAAACTTGATCAACCTATCGGTTCATTGTCAGGAGGCCAGCAAAAAAGGGTAGCCCTGGCCAAAGTACTGATTGATATAGGATTTGAACATAAACACGTTCTCCTCATTATGGACGAACCTACCAACCATCTCGATGTAGCAATGATCGAATGGTTGGAAAATTACCTCGACCAGGAAAAAGTAACCCTGCTGCTTGTAACCCACGATCGATATTTCCTCGATAGTGTTTGTAATGAGGTTATGGAACTGGATCAGGAACAGCTTTTTATTTACAAAGGTGATTACGAAAACTACCTGGAGAAGAAAGCTGCCAGAGAAGATAGTGATAAAGCCTCTGTAGAAAAAGCCCGTAACCTCTATCGCAAAGAGCTGGAGTGGATGCGTAAACAACCTAAAGCCCGTACCACCAAATCTAAATCCCGACAGGATAATTTCTATGAAGTAAAGGAAAAAGCTACTACACGCATTCAGGATCAACAGCTGGAACTGAACGTGAAAATGACGAGACTCGGTGGTAAAATCCTTGAACTTAAAAAAGTTTATAAAGCTTATGGCGATCTCGTTATCCTGAAAGGTTTTGACTATACTTTCAAAAAAGGTGAACGTGTTGGTGTAGTTGGTAAAAATGGCGTAGGGAAATCTACCTTTATCAATATGCTCCTCGGAAAGGAACAACCAGATTCTGGTAAAATCAATGTGGGTGAAACCATTGTATTTGGTGATTATTCACAGTCTGGCCTGGAAATTAAGGAAGATATGCGCGTGATAGAATTTGTGAAAAATATCGCCGAAAACTTTCCACTGGCGGATGGCACCAAAGTAAGTGCAGCGCAGTTCCTGGAATTGTTCCTGTTCCCTGCAGAAAAGCAATATACATTTATATCTAAACTCAGTGGCGGTGAAAAACGCCGTCTGCACCTACTGAGTATACTTTTCCGCAATCCGAATTTCCTGGTACTAGATGAACCTACCAACGATCTTGACCTGCCAACACTTAGCATACTTGAGTCATTCCTCCAGGATTTCCAAGGCTGTGTGATTATCGTGAGCCACGACCGTTATTTCATGGATAAACTAGTAGACCACTTGTTTGTTTTTGAAGGAGAAGGAAATATCAGAGATTATCCTGGAAACTATACCCAATATAGAGAAGCAGAGAGAGAAGACGAAAGACGTAAAATTACGGAAGCAAGGAAAGAGCCTGAAAAGCAAGCCAGTATTGCAACTACTCCTGTTGTAGATACTAAAGCCAAGAAGATGTCTTTTAAAGAGAAAAGAGAACTGGAGTTGTTAGAAAAAGAAATTGAATCTTTAGAAGCAGAGAAAAAGCAGCTCGATGAGCAATTATCTTCCGGAACACTACCTTATGAACAGATAGAACCGCTGTCCCGCCGCATTGGAGAAGTAATCGCTCTCCTGGATGAAAAAGGAATGCGCTGGCTGGAATTAAGTGAGATGGCTGGTTAAAAGATGTTGAATTATTATAAAATAAAAAAACCGGTTTCATTGAAACCGGTTTTTTTGTAGCCTCGCCAAGAATCGAACTTGGATCTGGAGCTTCGGAAACTCTTATACTATCCATTGTACTACGAGGCCATGAAGGATGGCAAAACTACATTTTCTGCCCAATAATCCCAAATTACATTAAAGATTGATGTTTGCCTTGAATATCCGCACTGCAATCGCCAGCAGAATTACCCCAAAAAACTTACGAATAACCATCAGGCCAGCCTTGCCTAACAGCCGCTCTATATAACTCAGACTCCTCAACACAACGTACACCAGGATGAGGTTTATCACAATACCTGTAAGAATATTGTAAGTGTCGAAATTGGCTTTCAAAGACATAATAGTTGTAAGCGTCCCAGACCCAGCCACTAACGGAAATGCAATTGGGACTACACTTCCAGCCTTGGCATCTTTCTCGCTCTTGAAAAGTTCAATGCCCAATATCATTTCCAAACCAATGATAAAGATCACAATAGATCCCGCCAAAGCAAATGAATTTACATCCACACTCATCAACCGCAGAAATGGCTCGCCCGCCAGCAAAAACAATATCATCAACACTCCCGAAGCCAAAGTGGCTTTGCCGGCATCTATGTGGCCCAGCTTTTCCTTTAAGGATACAAGAATTGGGATTGATCCTAAAATATCAATTACCGCAAATAACGTAAAGGTAATAGTCAGAATTTGGCCAATATTGAACATCAAGGTTATTTTAGTTCCCTAAATATATGCAGAACGCCCAGAATTCCTATAGTACAGTCCCAATTCTGGTTATATTTGTTTAATATAAGTGTGAATATGACAGAGGATATTATTATTCAGATCAGCAATAAAATCAAAGAAAAAAGAAAATCTAAAGGCATTACCATTCAGGAACTGGCTGATAAAGCCGATGTTAGTAAAGGCCTGATTTCGCAGATCGAAAATAACCGTACCGTGCCCTCTCTGCTGGTGCTAATCAATATTATCCGAGCGCTCAACCTGGATATGAACGAATTCTTCAACGAAATCGATCAGCAAGGACAAGGCGCTAAAGTCATCGTAAAACAAAAAGCCTCCTATCAGGCTTTTGAAAAAGAACCGGCTAAAGGATTTCAATACAAAAGAGTCCTCACAAAAAATGTGAAGAACTTCCCGGTTGATATCGTACTGCTGGAGCTAAAAAAAGGTGCCCGAAGATCACAACTCGTTAAAACAGATGCCTACGAGTATAAATATATCATTAAAGGACAGGTAGAATATCTCATCGATAACGAAAAATACCTCCTCGAAGAGGGCGACTCCCTCTTCTTCGATGGCCGTCTGGGCCACAAACCCGCCAATATCGGCGATACAGATGCCCAAATCCTCGTCGTGTATTTCTTCCTCGATAATGATAAATAAGGAGGGAAGTGTATTTATAAATACTTAACATAAATTTTAGTATAGGTTAACATTTTGGTCATATTCGACCATAACCTTTGCATGGTAAATTTTACCCCCCTAATCTAAATTGCCATGCATTCAAATCTACAACGAGCCGCAGCACGGCTATGCACTTTTCTATTGCTGTTACTGACCGCAGCCACAGCAAACGCGCAGGTCATCAGTGGGAAAGTGCTTAGTAAGGAAGATAAACAAGCCATCATTGGCGCTTCCATCAAAGTACTAGGCACTTCCAAAGGAACTGTTAGTGACGTAAACGGAAACTTTATTATCAATGCCGCTCCCGATGCCACCCTGCTGGTGAGCTTCATCGGATTTACCGCCGAACAGTACAAACTCAATGGACAAAACAATGTTACCATCGAACTCCAGGGCGATAAAAAAGCCCTTGATGAAGTAGTGGTAACGGCACTGGGTATACGTAAAGAAGTAAAACGTGTAGGCTATGCCGTTCAGGAAGTTAAAGGCGCGGACCTCATCAAAGCCCGCGAACCCAATCCTGTCAATGGCCTCGTAGGTAAAGTAGCCGGCCTCACCGTAGGCGCTTCCGCCGAACTGTTAGGCCCACCACTGGTTCTCCTCCGTGGTAACAACATCAACCTCTATGTAGTAGACGGTGTGCCCATCAACTCCGATACCTGGAACATCTCTCCTGATGATATCGAAAGCTATACTGTACTTAAAGGCGTTACCGCCTCCGCTCTTTATGGCTCCCGCGGCGTGAATGGCGCTATCATGATCACCACTAAAAAAGGATCTAAAGATAAACGCGGCTTCTCCATCGACTTCAACTCCAGTACCATGTTCAATAAAGGCTTTATCGCCATCCCTAAAGTACAGGATGAATACGGCCCCGGCGACCACGGTAAATATGCATTCGGTGATGGTAAAGGCGGCGGTATCAATGATGCCGATTACGATATTTGGGGACCTAAATTCGAAGGTCAGCTGATCCCTCAATATGATAGCCCTGTAGACCCTACCACTGGTAAAAGAACAGGTACGCCATGGATCGCACGCGGTAAAAATAACCTCCAGCGCTTCCTGCAAACAGGTATGCTCAGCACCAATAACCTCGCGGTTTCCAGTCATACAGACAAAGCAGATCTCCGATTCTCCCTGTCTCATTCCTACCAGAAAGGTCTGGTGCCAAATACACAACTGAATATCACCAACTTCAATATCTCTGCTGGTTATAACTTCAACCCACGCCTCCGACTGGATGCCTATTTGAACTATAACCGCCAATACACAGACAACTTCCCTGATGTGACCTACGGGCCAAACAGTATTATCTATAATACACTCATCTGGGCAGGCGCCGACTGGAGCATGGACGATATGCGCAACTACTGGCAGCCTGGTAAAGAAGGTATTCAGTCTATCTACGCTGAATATCAGCGTTATCACAACCCTTGGTTCATGACCTATGAATGGCTGCGCGGTCACTATAAAACTGACCTCAACGGCTATGTGAAACTGAACTATAAAATTACTGATAAGATAGAAGCCCTCGTGCGTACCCAGGTGACTGCCTATGACCTGATGCGTAATGAGAAAATGCCTTACTCTGCACACCCTTATGGCCGCGAAGAAGGCAAGGGCGACTATAGAGAAGATAAACGCACCCTGTTTGAAAACAACACAGATGCATTGGTAACTTACACCAATATCTTCCCGCATAAAATTGGTGTGCACGCTTCTGTAGGTGGTAATATCCGCTCTTATAAATTCAATAGCAGCTTTACTTCTACTAACTACCTCAATGCACCAGGATGGTATAGCTTCGCTAACTCCCGCGATCCGTTGTATGCAACCAACTATCTAGCTAAAATGATTGTGTTGAGTACTTATGGTTTTGTAGATATTGATTTAGGAAAATATGCAACGCTCTCCTTGACAGATCGTCTGGATAAGAACTCCAGCCTGCCTTCCGGTCACAATAGCTACTGGTATCCATCTGTGGCCTTGAGCACCGTAGTATCCGATTATGTAAACCTGCCGGCGTTTATTTCTTTCCTGAAATTCAGAGGTTCTTATGCTAACGTAAAAGGCGGTCTTACTCAACCAACGATCGGTGCTACACCAATGGCTTCCTATCCTTTAGGTTATGGTACAGAGTATCAATCTTCTTATGATGGTCCTACCTTCCAGAACTCTGCAAACTATTCAGTAACACCAATTTATCAAACCCAGGCAGGTGCTTATTATACGCAGCTGATCCCGAATCCGAGCCTGCAACCATTTACCAGTAAGGTATATGAGGCTGGTATGGATTTGAGATTTATGAAAAATCGTTTAGGCGTAGACGTTACTTATTATAATAATACAAATGGCCCAAGAATTTATACCCTGCCTTTACCTGTTTCTACTGGTTATTCCGGTGCTTTGGTGAATGGTGTTACTACTCGCCAGAAAGGTTGGGAAGTTGCAGTGAATGGCTCTCCAATCCGTTCAGAGAAAGGGTTTACATGGGATGTAACCGCCAACTGGTCTACATTTAAAGAACATTATATTAGTATCTATGGAAATCAGACAAAGCTGACGCCATTTGTTGGTGTAGGGGATAGGGTGGATGCATTCTATGGCACTAAATTCGTTCGTACGCCAGATGGACAAATTATCAATGGTAACGATGGCCGTCCTATTGTAAATCCAACCAACCAAAAACTTGGTTATGCAAATCCAGATTGGGTTTGGGGCGTTAATAATACTTTCCGCTATAAAGGCGTATCACTGAGCTTCCAGTTTGATGGACGTGTTGGTGGTAACATGATCGATTATATCCAGCAGCAGACTTTCCGCGGTGGTCGTAATATTCTTACCGTTCAAGGTGCAATGGGTGATGCCCGTTACCAGGATTATAAAGGCGTTAAATCATGGCAGGGAGAAGGTGTCGTGATTTCAAACGGTGTACCTATCCAATATGATAATAATGGTAATGTTACCAACGCAGATAAGATGCAGTTTGCGCCAAATTCTACCAAAACCTTCCTGCAAGATTATATCAGCGTGTATTACAAAACCAATGAAGCCAACCTCGTAAGCAAAACATTTGCGAAACTACGTGAGGTAACCATCGGTTATGCACTGCCAGAAACCTTACTGAGAGGCACTTTCATCCGCAACGCGAATGTCTCTTTTGTAGGCCGTAACCTCCTGTACTTCGCTAAACACAAAGATGTGGACATGGACCAGTATCCAGGTGCAGATCAGGGTTCTTCAACGCTGCAGACACCTACAACCCGCAGCTATGGCTTTAATGTAAACCTCACCTTCTAATTATCTGACAATGAAATCTCTTAAAATATTATCACTCGCAGTACTTGCCGGCATTGCATTTAGCAGCTGCAATAAAAAGTTCGATGATTATGGTGTAAACCAAAACCGCCCTGCTGCGGTGCCGCCAAGTATGGTTATCGGTGGCGTACTGGCAGATATGAACGTTGACAAACCATGGAGCAGTGTAATGCGCTGGAACCAGTTCGATTGCTGTAACTATAACTATTACGGTGACCAGCGCTATGATTGGGGCGGTGCCGATCTGGGTAGCTTCTTTTCCCTGACCAACGTATTGCAGATGGAAAAAGAAGCAACCCGCCTGGGAGGTAAAACGGTGAATCCATATAGCGCCCTGGGTAAGTTTTTCCGTGCGTATTTCTATTACAGAATGACCAACCTGGTAGGAGATCTGCCACTGAACGACGCCTTGCAAGGACTAACCACAGCTTCTCCTAAATATGCATCTCAGAAAGAGATTTTTGTGCAGATACTCAAATGGCTGGAAGATGCCAACACCGATCTGGGCACGATGATCGCTAATCCTGATAAAAGTAATACTGCTGAAGGCCAGGTGTTAAAAGGTGATATCTATTTTGGCAACGACCTTACTAAATGGCAACGTGCAGTGAATAGTTTCCATATGCGTGTACTGATTGCATTAAGCAAAAAGACCGCCGACACTGACCTGCAGGTGGCTGCACAGTTCAAGAATATGTTTACCAATCCTACCAAATATCCAGTGATAGAAGGTATGGACGGAAACCTGCAATTCATTTATAACGGTATTAACAAATATCCATCTAACCCGGACAACCTGGGTAATGATGCTACACGTTATAATATGTCTGCAACTTATCTGAATACATTGGTATCCTTAAACGATCCAAGAGCTTATATTACTGCCGAACCGGCAACCGAGCAGGTGAATGTAAAGCATAAAACACCGGCAGATATCACTGCTTATGTGGGCGCACCTTCCGGCCAAAGCCAGGAAGATATGTCTTCGGCGATGTCCAGCGTGGATACTGCGACTTACTCTGTACGCAGCAGGGCGCGTTATTACAGCAGCTATGCCGCGGAACCTGGTGTATTGATCGGTTATCCGGAAGTTTGCTTCAACATTGCAGAGGCAATCAACCGTGGTTGGATTACAGGCGATGCCGAATCATATTATAAAAACGGCATTAAAGCCTCTCTGGGCTTCTATGGTATCCCATTGCAGGGTAATGTCTCCAAAACATATGGAGGCGTTAATTACACCATTCCTTTCGATTTTGAGGGTACCTACTATACGCAGGCTTCGGTGAAGTATAGTGGCAATAATGCACAGGGCTTAACGCAGATATTACAGCAGAAATACCTGGCATTCTTTGAAAACTCAGGCTGGGAGGCGTATTTCAACTATCGCCGTACCGGAGTACCTACCTTCAGTATGGGTACAGGTACGGGTAACAGTGGTGTGATCCCTGTTCGTTGGAAATATCCTGACAGTGAGCGTACAGCCAATACCGTTAACTGGACTACTTCGCTGCAAAGCCAGTTTGGTAGCGGAACTGACGATATCAATGCCGCTATGTGGCTGATTAAATAAGGCAGGGCAATATTTTAGGAATACTAAACAAAAAGGCTTTCCCATGTACCGGGAAAGTCTTTTTTGTTTAATAATACTTAACAATTAGTTTAGCATGGGTTAACATTAAGTTCACATTGGATTGGCAACTTTGATTCAAACAGTGAATATTAATGATGAAAATCCCATGGATTGAACAACGGCTGAAAGGGGCCAGCAACCTGACCTTTTCGCTATATGCCGCCCTGGTGGCTTTTGGCACCTATTCCTGCATGTATGCCTTCAGGAAGCCATTCACCGCTGCCATCTTTGAAGGGATGAGCTTTTGTGGTATTGACTACAAAATATGGCTGGTTATCAGTCAAACCCTGGGTTATGCAGCAAGTAAATTTTATGGGATAAGATTTATTGCTGAGATGAAAGGCCAGCGCAGAGCAGCCAGCATCCTGATGCTGATACTTATTTCCTGGATATCATTACTGTTATTTGCCATCGTTCCGGCGCCTTACAATATTCCTTTCCTGTTTATCAATGGATTTCCGCTGGGAATGATCTGGGGGCTGGTATTCAGCTATCTGGAAGGCCGCCGCAGCACGGAGTTTATGGGTGCTGTACTCTCTATCAGTTTTATTTTCTCTTCAGGATTTGTGAAATCGGTAGGTAAGTCCACCATCCTTGATTGGGGCGTTAAAGAAAACTGGATGCCTTTTGTGACCGGCCTGGTATTCATTGTTCCCATATTGATTTTTGTGTTGTTACTGGAGCAAATCCCGCCACCATCCGCGAAAGATGAGCAGTTGCGCACGAAACGCGCCCCCATGGACAAAGAAGAGCGTCGCAAGTTTCTGCGTGCATTCTTACCAGGGCTTATCCTTCTCATTGCCAGTTATGTGATGCTAACAGTATTACGTGATATCAGAGATAATTTTTCTGCGGATATCTGGAAAGATCTTGGCTATGGCGCTACCTCTGGGATTTTCACACAAACAGAAATACCAGTTTCGCTGGCCATTATAGCGATTATGAGTATGCTGGTATTTGTGAAGAATAACTATAAAGCGTTTATGCTGAATCACTTTATCGTAGTGCTGGGATTTGGGATAGCGCTGGCTAGTACGATATTATTCAAGGCTCATCATATGGGGCCTGTTTGGTGGATGACCCTGACCGGACTCGGTTTATATATGGGCTACATCCCTTTTAACTGTATTTTCTTTGAACGTTTGATAGCCGTATTTAAATACGTGAGCAACGTGGGTTTTATCATGTATGTAGCGGATTCTTTTGGATACCTGGGAAGCGTATTGGTAATGCTGGCGAGGAATTTTTATAATATGAAGATGTCGTGGAGCGAGTTTTTTATAGATGCCTTGCTGGGAGTGAGTTTGGTGGGAATGGTGCTGATGGTGGTGTCTTCCTTCTATTTTAGAAATAAATATCTGACAGTGAACAACGATACGCATCCAATCATCAATGGAGAGGTGCAGATAGCAGCCTGAAATGAGGAGTCAGGCGAAAATAAAAAAGGTAAATCGTGATTGATTCATGCACGATTTACCTTTTTTTATTGAAAGAGATTACTGATCTTATTCTTTGTCAGCTGAAGCCTTTTTAGTGGTAGGCTCGTCTTTCGCGTCTTTGAATTCGCGAATGCCGCTACCTAAGCCACGCATCAATTCAGGAATCTTCTTACCACCAAACAATAACAGAATTACCAAAGCAATCAGCAGTAATTCCTTGATACCAATTTCCTGCAAAAACAAAAGCGGAATATTCAAGAATGATGTTGTCATTATACCAGGTTTTAGTGTGTTCTTTTACGGTAAATATTTGTATAAAGTTAGTACGAAATCTTGTTTTTTCAGAGTTTAGCCGAGATATTTACAATGATATATATAAATTTTTATATTTCAGATGATTATGAATTATAAAAATCAATCTTTACCTCTTTATTTTCCACTTTTAAGCGGGCTACCCTACCATATTCTGTACGGCGCTCAAACGATTTTTCCAAGGGTGTTTCGGTGATATGAGCCAGCAAAGCCCGGATGATACCACTATGCGTTACTATAACTGCATCTTCTCCTTTGTTGATGACTTCGTTTAAAACGGCCACTGCACGATCTCTCAGGTCTACATAGCTTTCGCCGCCAGGCACCCTTTCATAAACAAAATCGTCCATCCATTTCTGGAGGGCATCCGGTCCCAGATCATCCCATCGCTTCATTTCCCATTCTCCGAAATTCAGTTCCTTGAGGCGGTCGTCTGTGGTAAATTGGTCCCCAAAAAGGTAAGTGGCCAGTTTAAAGCAGCGTTGGAGCGGGCTGGAATATACTACCAGCGGCATATCAGGCATAAGGCCCTTTATACGGGCAGCTTCTGTCTCAAAAGTTGGCGCTACATCTATATCAGCAAAACCATAACAAATTCCACGTTCTACGGCCGGAGTGGTGTGCCGGATCAGGTATATTTCCATGCCAGAATGCAAAAACACAAATATATGACTGTTTCTGCTACCTGTTGTACGGCACCCAGGCAATCGCCGGTATAGCCGCCTATCCATTTGAGCATCAGTCTTGCCATATACATCCTCACCAACACCAGGGCGGGGATAGTCAGTAATAAGGAATAATTATGTAAAAGGAAGGTAACTGCCAGGAAAGGGGTGATCCCAAAGAAGGAGGCGATCACCATATCTGCTCCTGTAATACCTTTTGCAATAGGTTTTGCTTTGCTCAGTTCATCTTCTCTTACATACTGTTGTGTATAGATGATGGTGATGGCTGTAAACCTGCTCAGTGGCTGAGCAGCAATGATGGCCATCATGAGTACATGTAAGGGCAGGCACATCAACGACACCAGTTTGGTGGCTATGAGTAGGAGTAGGCCTAGCATGCCGTAAGTTCCTATACGGCTGTCTTTCATGATTTCCAGTATACGTTCTTTGGTCCATCCGCCGCCGAAGCCGTCGCACATATCGGCGAAGCCATCTTCGTGGAAGGCGCCTGTAACCCATACACTCACACAAATGCAGAGTAATGCGGTAAGTGTTTTGGGGGCTATATCTCCCAGTGCCCATACTACCAATAACATAAATCCGCCGGTAATCCATCCTACCAGTGGCAGATAACGGGTGGCCTTATTTAGTGATTCGGGATCATAAGGTTCGCTAACGGTAACGGGTAAACGGGTATAGAACATGAGGGCAGTAAGGATCAGTTGCCATTGCTTCCTCATATCGACCTATTTGAAACCTGAGCACTATTAAAGCTGGCCATCTCCTCCAGGAAGGCTACTGCGCTTTGTACCAGTGGAATAGCTAATGCTGCGCCGGTGCCTTCGCCCAGGCGCATATCCAGTTGGAGTAGTGGATCGGCATGGAGGTATTTGAGCATGGCCTGGTGACCTTTCTCATTGGAGCAGTGTGCAAATATGCAGTATTCCAATACTGCAGGGTACATCGCTGCTGCCGCCAGCAGGGCTGCCGACACGATGAAACCATCTATCACGATCATCATCTTAAATTCTGCGGCCTGGATAATAGCGCCACAGATCATGGCAATTTCGAAGCCTCCGAAAGTCGCCAATGCCTGTACAGGTGAACCTGGTGTTGGGTGGAATGCCTGTACCTGACGTAATATGGCCTTTTTTTGCTCCAGTTGCTGGATATTTGAGCCTGTGCCAATGCCTACGCATTCATCGATGGGAAGGCCGGTAAAATGACTCATCAGCAATGCCGCTGATGAGGTATTGCCAATACCCATTTCACCAAAGCCAATGATATTGCAGCCTTCTTGAAATAACTGGTATACTTCTTCTGCGCCCGCGTCCATAGCTGCGGCGCACTGCTCTTTGCTCATGGCTGGTTGGTGCATGTAATTCTTTGTGCCCATACCTATCTTCCGGTCGCGAAGCTGTGGATGGGTACCAAAGCTGTGATTAACGCCGGCATCTACTATTCTGAGGTCCAGTTTATGCTGTCGGGAAAAAACATTGATTGCAGCGCCTCCGTTCAGGAAATTGTACACCATCTGAGCGGTAACCGCCTGTGGGAAAGGGTTTACAAGTCCGTCTTCCGCAATGCCATGATCGCCGGCAAATACTATGATGGCCGGATGATGCAATGCTGGTGTAAGTGTTTCCTGGATTAAGCCGGCCTGGAGCGCTATTTGTTCCAGTTTGCCCAAAGAGCCTGGAGGCTTTGTTTTCTGATTAATTTTCTCTTGCAAGGGTTCCTTCAGTAAGGTAGATACGGGTGTAATCATCTTATTTCTCCTCTTTTTATATCAACACAAAAAATAATTCGCTATCGCTTGCCAGCTTCATCTTTAATAATAACGGGAATCCCGGCAACCATCAGTATAACAGTATCGGCTAAACGGGCTATGTATTGGTTGGTCCATCCCTGCATGTCTGCAAACTTGCGGGCGACAACAGTCTCGCCATGGATACCCATTCCGATTTCATTGGATACGATGATATAGGTACCGGCTTTATGGTGAATTGCATCTATCTCAGCCTGTATGGTTTCCATGGCTGGTGTTATATCGTGCGACGAATCTTCAAATAAATTGGTAAGCCAAAGTGTGACACAGTCTATTACAACGGTTTGGCCCTCCAGGGGTAAGCTGCTGACTTTTCTTTCTTCTTCATAATTGATCCAGGCGGCGCCACGGTCATCTTTATGCCGCTGCACTCTTTCTGCAAAATCATCATCCCAGATATGCGCAGTGGCTACATAAACCGGATTGGCACTTAATGAAAGCGCAAGGTTTTGTGCATACCTGCTTTTTCCGGACCTAACACCGCCTGTGATCAAATATATCATGAATAAGTTTAGTTTAATACTGGCATGGCAGGGAAGAAGTATCCGCTATATGGAACACTCTTTTTCAAAGCACCTGTTACTGCGTTATATATAAACAGCGTGTTCTCTTTAGAGTTCACACCATAGCCTGGTTTCATGGCTGTAATTACCAGTGTAGTATCTATCGGGTTGTATCTAACACCAGCGCCATAGAGTTCTCTGTCTGCCGGTAGTTTCACGATAGGAACAGTAAGGGTACTATCTATACCTGGTACAAATTTATAAACATTGGAACCACCACCATACTGGCCGGTTTGTGCAAAGAAGATCGCATTTTCAGCACGTGATGCACAGAAAGAGCCTGCATTCCAGAAGCCCCAGGTACTGTAAATATCAAAGCTGATAGGGTAAGTCTGTACGGCCAGGGTACCACCATCAATTGCATAGAGGTTTTTACCTTCTCCAGCCCAGATGCGGCCATCACGGCTTTTCGCAAATCCTACCGAAGCTTTCACTGGTTTATTGACAACACTGAGGTCTGATGCATTTAATACAACCACACCGTCGTTTGCTGTTAATACAAACACATAATTATCTGATTTCAGCATACTACCAGCTTCTCCGGTAATACCATTTACTTTACCGGTAAGGGTGAAGCTGTTCAGGTCCATAATGTAAACACCGTCAGTAGTGCTTACGAGGCCACGGGAATTATCCACGCCGCAGAAAGCATGTCCTTCAGCTGGCAGTGGAGCAGTACGGCCTTTCTCAAGCAGGTTATAAGCATCCGCAATCACCAATGGACCTTGCTTGGAAACAATATATAACAGGCCGTTATAAATCGCACCATATTCGGAAGTAACACCCAGTTGTTTACCGGCATTTACTTTTCCATAGATATTCTGATAAACGCTGTCTGCACCATTACGATAAAAATTCAGCTCACCGGTAGAAGGCCAGTTGCCTTCATTCACGATATAGAAGCCGTTTTCCCATGGTCCCAGTACTTTAATACGATAGTAGTAACCAGAAAGACTGTTACCTGAAAATACTTTAAAGGAGATAGTATAATCACCTCTTTCGGTAGGTTTAAAGGTGAAAGTAGAATCTGTTCCTTTCTCAACACCATTTACAAGCCATTGGTAAGTTGGCGTGCCAGTAACATTGCCCAGCTGCGGACGAATAGTCCTGGAATCGCCTATATAAATAGTATCATTTCCATTCCCATTATTATTCAATCCCGGGGAAACAACCGCAGGTACAGTAATACCCGCCTCGTTTTTCTGGCAGGCGGTGATTCCCATCATGGCCAATGCTACGAGTACCAGGGGAAACTGAAGTGAGCGTGAAATTTTACGCATGAGCTATTGATTTTTTATACGATTTTCCGATGCGTATACCCGTTGTCGTTGGAAACGTGCATACCCGGTGCTATAGACAGAGTTGAACTTATGCAAGATAGGAAATCGGGTTTCCCCAAAAAAGATTTAGAGATTCATTACGTGTAAAACCTTTAGGGTACTACGCGTAATAAATCTCTAAACTTAACTAATATTTATCGCTAACAGGCATTACTGCGCAGTACGCAGCTTTTTGCCCTGAACCAGTACCAGACCGCCGAAGAAAACAGCAGAATAGATGAGGGTACCAGCGAGGAAAAATCTCATGTAAGGAATTGCCTGGGCATAGCAGCTGATAAAGCCTGCCATGTTCTTAGTGTATGGCTGCATGGTAGTCATATCAGTACCACCAGCAATCCAAACGCCGAAATCAGAAACTACCCAATGAACGATAGCCGCAACAATAGAAGCCGCCACGATATTGCCAACGGCAATTTTCTTAATCATCACCTGACCTACCAATACGATCAGTACAAAGCTCAGGTATGTCCAATACCAGCCGCTATACAGCAAGCCCTGTGCATATTGCTTGTTAAACACCTGCATCAGCACTAAGTCACTGAGGAACAGCGCCAGCAAAGGAAATACAAATGCTTTCCAGCTTTTAGCGAAAGTAGAACCGCCAAACAGCGCCATCGCTCCTAATGGTGAAAACATTGCAATCGGCGACATACTAGCATCTGCGCCCAACACAACTCTGATAACACCTGCTGCCAGAATAAACAGCAACAGCACACCAAATTGCGGATTAAGATTCTTTAAAGACATATGTTGGTTTAGTATTTAAAGGTTAAAGATAACACCTGTATTGAAATTAAAGCCTCTCGAATTATATCCTGTTATATCGAAATATTTATAATCCGTTATATTTCGGAAACCGGCAAAAATTTTAAGCAAGTTACCAAATTTATACTCACCATACAGATCTACCGTGTAATAATCTCCCATTGGATGGCTTACTTCGTAACGCTGGCCTATATATTTATAGGATGCGCTTGCATAAAATGCAGGCGTAATCTGATATCCCAAAGTAGCATTTCCCATATTCCTGGGAATCCTATACAAATTATAAGAAGTCGTTTTACTACCGTTTGATGCCGTTTCCGTAACATGACCATCGGTATAACTATAGTTGATGGTAAAGTCCAGGCCACGGATAATTTCTGCACTAAACTCTGCCTCTAACCCAGATGCCTGTTGCTTATTAGCATTTTTATAACCGCCAATCCAGGTTACCGGGTCAGAATAAAATATGATCAGGTCTTTTGTATCTCTCCAAAAACCTGTTACCCTGAAATTGACACGATGCAGGTACAGCTGATAACCTGCTTCATAACTGGTGGTAACCTCCGGACTCAGGCCACTGTTGCCATATCCAGGCGCATACAGCTGGTACAATGTAGGTACCTTATACCCAGAAGCCACATTGACAAAGAACTTATGTTGGTTGTTCAGTAGGAAAGATGGATTGATGGAATAAGTGAAATTATTACCGTATAACTGGTGGTGATTATATCTGCCGCCCAGGTCGAGGTTGAAGCCGCCCATATTATGTAGCAACAAGGATGCGTAGGCACTCACCTGGTTTACATGGGCGCTGTCTTTTGGAATGCTGGTGATATAAGGTGCCGCATTGGCTGGATAAGAGCTGATGAGGTAATCATCCTGGCCGGTGCGGGAGGTTGTGAATGCCGCTCCGCCGATTACGCGTATCTGGTTGGTGAGATCTGCATTGGCATAACTCTCTATTTGGTGAGTGCGTGCCAGCAAATGGGTGTTGTCGTATTTGGAATAACCATTAGGGGCCACATAGCCGCTATCGTTGATCAGGTTACGTTTATTTTGCTGGTAGCTATAGAGCAAATGCCATTCTCCTTTTTTGAATTTATAGGTGCTGCTGAAAGAATTGAGGAGATATTGGTATTTGCCGTTATAGTCGCGGTCATCGATGAAGGCGCCTTCATCCAGCGCATGATGGTAGTCGTTGAAGTTAAAGAGGTATTGGAGGTTCCATCTTTTGCCAGCTTCCAATCCAAGCTTTGCAAATACGCTGTGCTGGCGAAATCCGTCTTTATCAAAGTTGCCATGTCCGGTAGTGTCGGTGGCATCGGAGAAGCCATCTGTTTTCTCAAATTTATACCCGAGGAGGTAGGAGAATTTTTGCAGATGTCCATGCAGATTGATGCCTGCTTGTTTATCATTATAGCTGCCGAAACCCAAAGAGGCATTGGCGCCGAATTTTTTATCGCCGGCTTTCCTGGTAATAATATTGATAACACCCGCAACAGCATCGGAACCATAAAGTGTAGACTGGCTACCACGGAGGATTTCAATACGTTCTATTTCCTGTGGGGAAATGAAATTGAGATCAAATGCGCCGGAGATCTGGGAAGCATCGTTAACAGGCATACCGTCTACAAGTATGAGTGTATTACCAGCGCTTGCACCGCGCATAAATACACTGGGCGTGGTTCCTGGCGTATTGTTAGCGCCATTGATGACTAATCCGGCCTGCGTATTGAGGATATCAGCTACTGTTTTGCCATTATTTTTTTCCAGATACTGGCGGGAGAGGATGGTCAGTACTTTGCCCGTTTCGCTGGCTTTCAGCGGTACTTTAGAAGCGGTAACCGTAACTTCTGATAATTGTCGGCTAGCGGTAGAATCCTGTGCCATGGCAGGTGCCGCGGCGGATAAGATGATGGTTGCTGTAAGTATTCTCGTAAACATCTTGATAAAAAAAATACGAATTACAGATTAACTCGGTCGGACGCCCTTGCGAAAAAATCAGTAATTCGTAATCAAAAAATAAGGGATATCTGTCGATATCCCTTTGAATATGGTAGGATCAACCAGGGAGACGAGAGATGTGTTTCTCCATTTCTTTGATCTGATTCACGATCTGTGAGGTAGTAGGTTTTTGTGCTTTTGCTCTGCGGAAGTATTCTTTTGCAGATTTGAATTCGCGGCGGCTCATGGCTATACCGGAAAGGGTCAGCAGGGCAGCAGCGGTATTCTCTTTATCAGGTAAACCCATACGGATGGCCTTTTTCAGGTTCTGGTCAGCTGATTTCAGGTCATTTTTCTGGTAAGCGATATTTCCGAGCTGGAAATACTGCATACCTTCATATTCCTTCATTGGGCTGCCGGATTTGATACTCTGACGAATAGTAGATTCGGCCTTATCCAGGTCGTTGGTATACATGGCCATGTTAGACTGCATGAAGTAGTATACGGAACGGATAGGTTTATAAAGGAGGCTAGGCCATTTAATTTGATTCATAAGCCCGGTGGCTTTTTCCAGGTCACCAGCTTCCACAGCTTCCTGCACCAATCTCATTGGTCCAAACAGCACATGTGTTACAATACAGATCACGGCGAGCAGCAATACAAGGGAAGCTTCCCACCAGCCAACTGTAAATCCCAGGGCAATACCGCCCAAAAACAGCACAATGCCGATTGGGAAACGATATAAAATAAAAAAGTTAAATGCTTTCATGGAAATTCTGTTCGTAATTCACTTAATTCTAATACGAGGCAGCAAAGATAATTAAAAAATACACCCTAGTGTTGCCAGGAGCAGATCGGGGGAAATATTAATTTAATGACTATGTTCTAGCCTTTGTCAGTCTGGTTTTCGGCTTATGTTGTGGCCTGGCGCTTACCGAATTTAAGGTTTGCCAGTGCAATTGCGCCCAGGATAATGCCCACACCCAGTATCTGGACAGGCGTTATTCTTTCATGTAGAAAGATGGTAGCTGCGATGGTGGCTACTGGCAGCTCGGCGGCACTGAGGATGGCTCCTAATGCCACGCCGGTTTGTGGCATACCTTTAGAAAACAGGAAGGGGGGAAGTACCGTACCAAATAAGGCCAGCGGCATTCCCCACATCCAAAGTCCGGTTTCCGTAAAACGACCATTTACTAAGTAAAGCGGCGGAAAGATGAGGGTGATTATGATGAAAGCCCCGGTAACGATCCAGGCACTTTTCAACACCGGGGTAAGCGCACGGCCTACGCGGCCACTCACCACGATGAATATGGTATAAAAGAAGGCTGCCAGCAAACCAAAGCCAAGGCCTTTCAGGTTCAGGGTAGCGCCATTACTGTTCAATATCCCTCCGGCAAGGAAAGTGCCGGTCAGTATCAGCACCACTGCCAGCCATTGGCGACCAGTGGGCTTCTTCTTATAAATTAACCATTCTACCATCATGCTCATCCAGGTAAACTGCATGAGCAAAATGATACCCAGACTGGCAGGAATATATTGTACCGCCTGATAATAGGTGATACTTACCAGCCCAGTAGAACTGCCCAGTATAAACGATGTTCTTGCATCTTTATTTTTAAGCCCATAGGTGGTAGCACCAGAGATCATATGTATGAACCAGAGTGCTACCATCCCGAAGCCGGCTTGTACGCTGCAAAGTTCTCCCAACGTAAAGCCTTGCTGATATCCTAGTTTAACTATTGTCGATAATATTCCAAAGCTACATGCACCTAATAACACGAGCAATATCCCTTTCCACATGATGATTCAATAATTTGCTGCGAATGTAGCTGAAATCGCCGAATAGCTATTTTTTACGCTTTTCCAGGTTAGGAAGGAATCCTGTTAACAGTCCTATTAACGGGAGATAAGCACATACCTGATATACATATGCAATATTGGTTTGATCTGCCAGGCGGCCCAGCAGCGCAGAACCTACACCTCCCATACCAAAGGCCAGCCCAAAAAACAAGCCTGCAATCATGCCTACCTTACCTGGTACTAACTCTTGCGCATATACGAGAATAGCGGAAAAGGCAGAAGAAAGTATAATTCCAATGAATACACTTAGTATGGCTGTCCAGGCGAGATTTACATGTGGCAGCAGCAAGGAAAACGGCGCTACGCCAAGGATAGAGATCCAGATGACATACTTACGGCCAATGCGGTCGCCCACAGGGCCACCAATAAAAGTACCCGCAGCTACAGAGAAGAGGAATACGAACAGGTATATCTGCGCGCCTTGTACACTGACATGGAATTTATTGATCAGGTAGAACGTATAATAGCTGGTCATACTCGCCATATAGAAATATTTGGAGAAGATAAGTACCAGTAGAATACCCAGCGAGAAAACCACTTTAGGCGTGGATAACTGCTGCCTGTCTGTATGCTGAATTGCTTTTTTCACTTTGGGCTTTTGAGGCTGTGCCATGTACCATTTGCTGATGCGCAACATTACGATAATAGCCAGCAGCGCTGCCAGCGAAAACCAGATCACATTGAACTGACCAAAAGGTACGATGATGGCCGCTGCCAGTAATGGTCCCAGGGAACTGCCAGCGTTACCGCCTACCTGGAATAAGGATTGCGCCATACCATGACGGCCGCCAGAAGCCATGTGTGCCAGCCTTGAAGCTTCTGGATGGAATATCGCTGAACCAACGCCAGTCAATGCAACTGATACCAGCACCATTGGGAAGCTATGTGCCATAGACAAACTTACCAATCCTAATAAGGTGAAGCTCATGCCTATAGCCAGGGAATAAGGTTGCGGTTTTTTGTCTGTAAAAAATCCTACCAACGGCTGCAAAATAGATGCAGACATCTGGAAGGTAAGGGTGATCAGACCTACCTGAGAATACGATAATTTAAGGGAATCTCTTACCAGTGGATAGATCGCAGGAATTAATGACTGCAGGGCATCGTTCAGTAAATGGGTAAAACTCAGCGCAATCAATATCGAGAATACCGTTTGTTGGGCTACCTTTTCGGCAGCGGATTGGGTTTCCTGTTGTTGCTCGGTTAAAGTTGTTGACATTGTCTGTTTTTTGTGATCAGATCATCTGATGTTTAAAGATAAAATTTTAGGCTACTTATTTATCTGCTATATGATCATTTCCCGTGAGTGGTAATCCTGGTGGCGCAAGACCAGGCTTTTTTAGGGTCTTTGTCGATAATAGCCTGCAGCAGCGCATCATGCAGGTGTTGCGTATCTACAAAGGTTTTTGTGGTGCCATACCGCAATACGAACGACTTCTTCAACATATCGGCAACACTGGCATATAAGTCTATCATCACTTCATTTCTGGCTGCGTCAGCGATCGACTTGTGAAAGTTGATGTCTGCCTGAATACAAGCTTCCAGATTATTGGCAACAGCATATTCATATCGCTTTTTGAGGAAGCCTTTCATCTTTTCCACATCTTTCTGGGAGCGAAGCATAGCAGCTTTTTCGGCTATCTTCACTTCCAGGATCAATCGTACTTCATTGAGGTCTTCAAAGTCGGCACGCTGTAATAAAGTCGTCAGCGGCTCTCCCGAGCCCGACTGTGAAATTACGAAAGTGCCCAGGCCTTGCTGTACTTTCAGGAATCCTCTGTTTACCAGTACTTTTATTGCCTCCCGGATGCTAGACCTTCCAACACCATATTGCGCCATCAACTCAGGTTCCGTAGGTAGCTGCTGGTCCACAACGATCTTACCCGAAACGATCAGGTCCTGTATCCTGCCGGCAACTTCTTCGGCCAGCGATAATCTTTTTACTGGAGTACTTATATTCATCATATCATCTGATGTTTGCAAAAGTATTTATTTTTTCCGGAGAAATGCAAACAAAAAAATCAATGGCTACTGCCGCAACCAGAAGAACAGCCGCTGCAACCCGACGAGGAGCATCCATGGCCACTGCTACATCCATGGCCGCCACCAGCGTCGCTACAGCCACTTGTACCGCATCCGAAACCACCAGAATCACCAACGGGGATCGGTTCATAGTCGTACGGCCTGCTGATACTGACTATGTAAAAAATTATGCTGAAAACTAGTGCCAGTGGAATAAAAATGAAATATTGTGTGAATAACGTTAGCAACATAGCAGCTGTGACAGCAGCAACCAATACCTGAAACTGGAATTGGCTGGACAGCGGACGTCGTACCAACCTGAAATGCCGCCTGTTTATCCGCACAAAATCAATGTCCGAAAACCGTTCATCACCTTTGGGCCAGATGTCTGCAGGAGGCGGATGCCCGAATTTAACCTCGTATTGCAGGAGAGTAAAGTCATAGCAATCAGCATACTTGTCATTTTCCTGCGCACCTCCTTTGGTAGGATTGTGATGGAGTTCCTTTTGTAAAGTTTCCCTGCATAGCTTATTCCAATAGTTATCTGTATAAGATAAGTGGAGATGCCAGGCCTGATCTACATGATCGGAAGGGGTTAGGCTATTTTTGGTGGTAGCAGAGAGCAACAGAAATCTCCTGTATTCTTCCAGTACCCGCTGTGCAAATTCATCATTCCAGTAATTATCTCTGGCTAAACGTTTTACGAAAGTAAAAGAGGTGTCGGGTTCATCAAATTGGAATGCCTGCAGCTTTTGCCACAGTTCATCTTCTGCATTCGTCATCATATAACATAGTATAGGTTATTGCAAGCTATTATTTTTCATCCAATAAATCACAATCTGCACTCATCACAAATCATTTTGTATTCCAGGCATTTAGTTCTATTTTGTCCAGATCGACCTATGTGTACTTACGTACAAATGCTAACTGCTTATTAATTTAACTGCTATATGAGAAAATTTGTATTGTCATTATCCCTATTGATCACATTCAGGGTATATGGACAGGAGGCACTAAAATATCAAACACCTCCGCAAAGCATTCTGGAATTGGCCATGGCAACGCCTTCTCCTACTGTTGATTTCAGCGGAAAAGGAGATATTATGCTGATCATGGACCGTTCCAGTTATCCAACTATCGAAGAGCTGTCGCAACCGGAATACCGCCTGGCGGGTTCCCGTATCAATCCTGCTAACTTTAGTCTAAGCCGCTCACCGTATGTGACTGCAATCAAAATCAAGCAAATCGCGTCGAAGAAAGAATTTGCAGTAACCGGACTTCCGGCTAATGCACGTATCAGCAACATTACCTGGTCGCCGGCACAGAAAAGTATTGCTTTCCTCGTTAGCGACAATAACAGCGTAACCTTATGGCAGGCTGATGTTAATACCGGTGTAGCTAAGCAGGTAAGCGCACGTAAACTGAACAGTATAGAAGGAAATGCTTATGCATGGCTAGATGAAAATAAATTCCTTCTGTCTGCAGTTCCTGCTACTATCGGTAAAGCGCCACTACAACCGCAAACACCAGAAGGGCCTACTGTACAGCAAACATCTGGCAAAGCAGCTCCTGCAGCTACTTTCCAGGATATGCTCAAAAATCCTTTTGATGAGCAGCTGTTCGATTATTATTTCCAGTCTGAACTGGTAATAACCGATGGTAATAAAGAAGAGGTGATCAGCAAGCCTGGTATCTTCGCCAGTGTTCAGCCTTCTCCGGACAAACAATATTTGTTGGTAGAAGAGCGTCATCGTCCTTATTCTTATCTCGTGGGTGAAGATCGTTTCCCAACTAACACAGAAATCTGGAAACTCACTGGCGAAAAAGTAAAAGTTTTATCTAATAAACCTCTGGATGAAAGCCGTCCTAAAGGATTTGATGCTACATCTAACTTTCCTCGTCGTTTTGGCTGGCGTGCAGATGCCGCGGCTACTATTACCTGGGTAAAAGCCTTGGATGGTGGTGATCCAAAAAAATCAGTTCCTTTCAGAGATGCGTTGAATAGCCTGGAAGCGCCTTTCAGCGCAGAGCCAGTAGTGTTGGTGCAAACACCTGAACGTTTTGCAAATGTTACCTGGGCAAACAATCAGCTGGCGCTGATCACAGAAATGAATAGCAGCCAGCAACGCGTGAAAGTGAGCAAAATTGATCCTTCACATCCAGGTCAGGCGCCAGTGTTGGTAATCGACAGATCTGAGAATGACCGTTATAACGATCCAGGCACGCCTGTACTGGTGAAGAATCAATACAACAAATCAGTACTGTATGTTACTCCTGCCGGCGATATCCTGATGCGTGCTGCTGGCGCTTCTCCGGAAGGTGACCGTCCTTTCCTGTCACGTTATAACATCAATACTAAAAAACAAGATATTCTCTGGCGTAGCCAGGCTCCATATTATGAGCAGGTAGAAGATGTGATCGATCCGGCTAAACTCGTGGTAGTTACTGCGCGCGAGTCCGTATCATCTCCCGTAAACTACTATTTACAGGACCTGAAAAAGAAATCAACTGTTGCATTAACTGCTTTCCCTCATCCGCAGCCACAACTGCTAGGCGTCCAGAAAGAACTGTTGAAATACAAACGTAAAGATGGCGTGGACCTGACAGCAATGCTGTACCTGCCTAAAGGTTATGATCCTAAGAAAGATGGCCGTTTGCCAGTGCTGATGTGGGCTTATCCACGTGAATACAAATCAGCAAGCGATGCAGCACAGGTGAGAGGATCTGCCTATAAATTTACCCGTGTTACTTACGGTTCTCCGATCTTCTGGGTGACTCGCGGTTTTGCGGTTATGGATGCTACTGAAATGCCTATCGTTGGTGAAGGTGATAAAGAGCCAAATGATAATTTCCTGGACCAGTTGGTGATGAATGCTGAAGCGGCAATCAACAAGATTTCCGATATGGGTGTGGGCGACAGAAACCGCATTGCGGTTGGAGGTCACTCTTATGGCGCATTTATGACAGCTAACCTGCTGGCACATACGAATCTGTTTAAAGCCGGTATTGCACGTAGTGGCGCTTACAATCGTACCTTGACTCCTTTCGGTTTCCAGAACGAACAGCGCTCTTATTGGCAGGCACCTGATGTATACTATAACATGGCGCCCTTCTCTTTCGCCGATAAACTGAAAACGCCAATCCTGATGATTCATGGTGAGGCAGATAATAACTCCGGTACTTTCCCTATTCAAAGCGAGCGTTTTTATAATGCTATCAAAGGAAATGGCGGTACTGCAAGATTGGTATTCCTGCCGCAGGAAAGCCATGGTTATGCCGCTAAAGAAAGCATTCTCCACATGCTGTGGGAAATGGACGAGTGGTTGATGAAGTATGTTAAATAAATAAAATATCATATTGGGCCGATCTCTACTAATCAGGGATCGGCTTTTTATACCCCAAATGTCGGATATAGGTAAAAAGTACCATTAAAGCCCCTAATTTCACAATAGTCCTTGTCTTACGCGCAGTACCTTTGTATCATCATGGCAAAGGCAGCGATTCCAACATATGATATCTGTTCCCTTGTAATGGGGAAGCCTAATCAGGAAGATGTGGTGGTAGCCAGGTTTTCAGATTATTTGGCGGCGCACAGGGATATTCATTTCCCGCATCGTCATTCTTTTTACCATCTGGCACTTTTTACCAGTGGTCACGGAACGCACACTATAGATTTTGAGCGATTTTCTGTGGAACCAGGGCAATTATACTTCATGGTGCCTGGCCAGGTACATGGCTGGTATTTTGAAGGGAAGCTGGAAGGTTATGTAATCAATGTCTCCCCGGGTTTCTTCAATGTATTCCTGAAAGATGCCGATTATATTGAGCGTTTTCCTTTCCTCAGTGGAGTGGCCACGGAAGGCGTGGTGCAATTAACACAGCAGCACGTACCAGAGATCGCGCACTTATTTGAAGGCATGCTGCGTGAAGTATGCACTGATCAGCCCTATAACCTCGATATGCTTCGATTGCTCTTACTGGAACTGTTTATCAAAGTAAGCAGGTTTACCCATCATGGTCCTATAAAACAGGAGATGCTGCATAATAACCTGCTGTTACGCAACTTCCGAAAGTTGGTAGAACAGCATTACATGCAGCAACGATTACCGAAAGACTATGCCGCCATGTTATATGTAACACCTAATTATCTGAATGCATTTTGTCAGCATATGTTAGGGAAATCTGCAGGAGAGGTTATTCGCGACAGGGTATTGCTGGAAGCGAAACGGTTACTGGTAATGGCAGATACGAGCATCTCGTCGATCGCCTACCAGCTTAACTTTGCAGATAATTCCTACTTCACGAAGTTCTTCAGGAAATATGCTGGTGTTACGCCGGAAGAGTTTAGAAAGAATATCATTTGATTATATAAAACATTTAGCAATGTGTGCAGATAAAAGTCACGACAAAAAACCTAATTTCTTTAAAGCTTTATTGGGAAATAAATGTGCCCGTTGTCGCCGTGGAGATATTTATGAAACTAAGAATCCTTATGATTTAAAGAATTTCATGAAAATGCCTGAAGTTTGCCCTGTGTGCGGACAGAAGGTAGAAGTAGAAGTAGGATTTTACTATGGTACCGGTTATGTAAGTTATGCCTTGTCTATTGCGATTTGCGTAGCAAGTTTGATAGCTTGGTGGTTATTCATAGGGTTCTCCATAAATGATAACCGAATTTTCTGGTGGTTAGGATTCAATGGTTTATTGCTATTGATTTTACAACCGATCATTATGCGTTTATCCCGCACTATCTGGATGGCATTCTTTGTGTATTATGATGAAGACTGGCATCAGGGGCCTCCGGAAGGAAGTGGAAGAACGAACGCAACTTTTAATGGCGTGGTGTAATAGTCTGTATGATATTAAACGAAAAAGCCGTCTCTACTGAGTAGAGGCGGCTTTTTATATTCGACTAAAACTGGCGATGGCTAGAGAGCACCTACTTTTCTATTTGTCTTTTTTACTCGGCTTGTTGTGTATCTGATTTGGTTTCAGATAAACTTTCTTTCCTTTATCATCTACAATAAACTTTCGGTCCTTTTTATCGATGTAGACTACTTCACCGTTTGGACCTTCCTTTCCTTTGTAAACTTTGTCTGTAATTGCTGAGGTGCCTTTTACTGCGACGGAAGCGGTAGCATTACCTACTTTCTTCGCGGCTTTTTCGATTCCTTGTCCGAATGCCCGCTGACCTGATAATGACGTAACTAAGCCAACGGCTGCTGCAATCAGAAACAATGGTAAATGCTTTGGAGTGTGCATAAACTTTGGTTTTAGCTGATCAAATAAGTTCAACAATGATGCCAGAAGAAATGAATAATTGATTATCAATTAATTGTTAAAAAAATAAAAACAGAACACTTGATGATTTACTAAAAAATAGATCTCCCTGTAATAAATTATAGTTTTCTCCTGCCTGTTAATTACAGCAGGTTAGGGGCAGGGTTATGAAGGTGGGTGGTTTTCGTATAATCGGAGAGGTTATGGAGAAGGGAAATAGGTGCCTGGGATTTAATCTTTAAAATTGTACCTACTATCTTTCCTGACGATTCCCCATTTTTTCTGGTAGACGTATGCTCCATTTTCCATCGCCTGAATGTAGTTTTGTATCCATTCTTCAAAGGAAGGAGCGATGATTTCGCGGTGGTTATCTTCGTGCCAGAAGGCGATAACCTGTCCGTATTGGCCGCCAGGTGCTGGGTCAAAATCCAGGCAGAGGTGGTTGCCGAGGCCATCATAAGTAAATGGTATCCAACGTGAATTCCACCAGTCATCTTTGATACCTGTATCAGGTTCTGATTTCAGCGTTTCATCATTATGAATAAAGGCGCCATTATCCTGCATTTCTTTCCAGGTGATCCATTCATCTGTTATTTCAGTGATACTGAGTAACTTGTCGCCATTGACGAGGCCCGCCCGGGAAACCTGTTGCCCATCGTGGATCGCATAGAAAACTTTGAACGCGTCTGGCATGGCAATGCCAGTAATGGTTTCCAATTCAGCGATATCGTCGTATGATGCGCCGGGATTAAGGATACTAACCAGTTTTGGGGCGTGATGGTGCATCCAGTTCTCCCATCTTGTCCAATATTCCTGCATTTGGTGAGGGTTTAATGCGGAGATAAAGATTAAAAAAAATTAGCAGAAATTTTTGATATTGTTATGTTTTCCTGCCGTTTTTGTAATTATTTAATCGATATTTTTGTGGGACAATCCCACGGTTGATTATTAAAAAAGTAAATAACTAATTATGGCACAGTTACCTAAATTTCTGATAGCAGATGATCCTGTAAACGATCCGGAGAATGAGTATATTTTCCATACTCAGACACCTCGTTTCTTCGCTAAGCGAGTAGAAGAGGATGAGGAAACTGCCTACATCGACATCGTACATGAGTATGATAATGTAGAAGAGTTTTTCAAAGATGCTCCTGAGAAAAAAATTGAATTACTGGAACAGCTGGAAGACTGGTATTATTCCTACATGGAATGGCTGGAAGATGACGGCGACGATGAAGAAGACGAAGAATAGGTAATGTCGACTTTATTATAAAAAATCCCGGAGAGTAGTATACCCTCCGGGATTTTTTTATTTTAGAAGAAATATTTTCCCGAATGTCTGTTTACAAGATAAGTAGCGAAGGCGTTAAGGCTCAACGCAGGCAGCAAATAAGAATGCAGGTGCTAATCATCGCAGTGGCGTTGTTAGGCGGCTGGTATGTGTATGGCTTTGGTGGGGTAGAGCCCCGGTTGGAAACAATACTACCAGTGGCTATTGTCATAATTTACATTACCATTTCTACGTACTTCCGTATACGAAAGGTAAATCAGGCTTTAAAGACCTTTGAAATAGAGATTACAGAAAATACAATTATCAGGCGCCAGGAGAACATGCAGGAACTGAGCTTTTCCAGATTTGAGATCAGTAATATGGCGCAAACCAGGAATGGAGTGGTAATCCGTGGGGAAGGACCAGGATCGGCTATTATTATACCCTCTGCGATTGATGATTATGATGAGCTGTTAGTGGAACTGGAAAAAATTCGCCCGTTTGATGAGGCCGATAAAAAGGCATTTCATGAAAAATATTGGTACCTGGGGTTGATGCTATTTTTTGGAGGAATTGCAGGTTATAACCTGACAAATGATAAATATATCGCAGTATTATCGATAGGTGCTTTACTGGCATTTCTATGGCTATTTATCAAGCCGGCCTACCAAAATCGGCTCTTCTCCGAAGAGAAACGAAAAAGAGCCGCCTGGATTGTTTATATCGTTACTGTTGTATTTGTAATCGGTATGATCATTAAGTTATTCATATTCCCATAGATTATCTTTCTACAGGCACGGAGTTTTTGATAAAAAACATTCCGTCGAAGATGTTGGTCCATACGGCTGGCATAGGATGAAAATCAGCCAGACAGCCAGTTTGTACCTGTTTCAGCATAGCAGGCCCATTGCGGAGATCTAGCAATGCATATTCAAGTCCGCCAGCTACCAGTTCTGCTTCAATGCTACCAGGTTGTGGAACCGGTACATTTTCAACCTTCATACTTACATAATCTACGTATTTGCCAGCGGCGCCCGTGAACCCTAACGCATATATGTTTTTGCCGAAATGTTGTCTTAAGGTATGTCCCATTGGTACAAACGTATTGTAGAAGTTTGCCAGTGGCCCTTTAGCGGTATCATTTGCACTATTGGTAGCATTGGCAATATGACCGTTATGCGCCCAAACTATAATCTTTTTCCCTGGATAGGCATGTTCTGCGAGCCAGATAATATTCTCTGCCATCTGTTTATCTCTTACTGAAACTTCATTGCCAGTAACCATTCCCCAATACCTGGTTGTTTGCGAAATAATGCTGCATACTACCTGGTACCAGAAACCTTTATTGTCAAGGAAATTACTAACAGGTTGATTATCGTCGGCAAGCGCGGTTTTTAACTGGTGTAATTTTTCCAGGAAGATCTTCTTTTCTTCAGTGGTAGGTTTGAAGTCCCATTTTGCAAAAGTGTTTTCTGCAATGCGTTTTACCAGCCTGAAATTAGAATCTACCAGTTGCTGATTATGTTTGGCCAGATAAGCTTCGAAATCAGGAAAGAGATTGTGTTGTGCCTTTGCGCCACTGTGCTGACTTTCGAAGCCTGCTACCAGCAAAGGATTATTAGAGGTACTTTGAGCCTGGATATAATCAAATAATGGATACACCTGGTGGGTAGTGGCATACATATAGAAAAGACTTCCTGGCACTTCCTCCTTGAAGTTGCCGCCATGGATAGTGTTTTGCCAGATTTTAGCAACGTCGTAGAGGCCGCTTTCAAAGGCCAGCACTTCAAATCCTAACTTTTCATGGAGGTAACGGATAATCCTGGTTTTTGCTAAAAACGTAGAGCCTTCACCGTGAGTTTGCTCGCCGAGCATTACAATACGGCTGTTGCCAATCGCTTTTTTTATGGCTACCAGATCTGCATAACTGGTATCTGCTGGATCAATCGTACGGATAAGGTTTGCAGCTTGGGCGATATTACCAGATTGCTGTGCATAAGAATTTACGGAATAGAATAGCACCGTCAGCAAAATAGAGCATGCATATTTTACTGCCAGTAGGCTTGATTTTTTCATATCGTGAAGATTTATAGGTAGTAGTCGGTTCTGGTCGTTGAAAGTACCAACACCTAATATATTTAGTGTGTTATATTTTTAAGCTAACAATTCATGCGATCATGTGGATTTGTATCTTTGGATACACATCTGTCATCCATATGAAATACACTAAATTAGGCAATACTGGCCTTATTGTTTCCCGTCTATCTTTTGGCTCCATGACTTTCGGTAGTGATCCATCCATTCCTAGTATCTACAAGGTATCGATGGATGAAGCGAATGCTATGGTGACTAAGGCCTTTGATAGCGGCATTAATTTTTTTGATACTGCCGATGGTTATGCTGGTGGACAATCGGAAGAAATGCTTGGAAAGTTACTGGCTCCCAAACGCAAGGACGTTGTCATTGCTACAAAGGTAGGTTTTCGTACTGGCGCTCCCGTTACACAGGCAGGACTGAGCCGCAGGCATATCCTATATTCCTGTGAGCAGAGCCTGAAGCGGCTCGGTACAGATTATATTGATCTGTATATTCTTCATAAAGAAGATCCTTTCACACCTTTGGAAGAAACATTATCAGCGCTACAATCACTTGTTACAGCCGGAAAGGTAAGGTATATAGGATTTTCTAACTGGTCGGCCTGGAGAGCGGCCCTGGCTTATCAAATGCAGAAAGACAATGGCTGGGCCACCTTTTGCAATGGGCAGATGAACTATTCACTGGTAGGGCGCGATGTAGAACAGGATGTGGTACCGTTTATGCAACATGCTGGTATTGGAATGACCGTATGGAGCCCGCTGGCAAGCGGCTTTCTGAGTGGGAAATATACCCGCGAAAACCTCAAAGATGAAAATAATCGACTTTCTGGTTTTGATCTTTTACCTATGGACAAAGAGCAAGGCTTCAAGATTGTGGAAAAAATGCGTGAGGTGGCAGCAGGCTATAACGCTTCTGTAGCACAGGTAGCATTGGCCTGGTTACTTCGTAAGCCAGTTGTATCAAGTATTATCGTTGGCGCCAGCAAAATTCATCAGCTGGAAGATAACCTGAAAGCCATCGATGTACATTTGTCTGATAGTGATGTTACTTTGCTGGATGAGTTATCAAAAACATCTCCAGTATATCCTCACTGGTTTAATCAACAGTTGATAGATCCAGTACATAAGGAGATATTTGGATAATTGTTTTTAAATATTGCATAAGAGGTGGTAACAGTATTTTTACCACCTCTTATTATTAATATATAGTGCAAGAATTAGCATTTAAATTACCCGGCCTCTCAAACCTGCTATCACTGCAATTTTCGGATAGTCTTATTATCATACCGGATTACCATACTATCAGAAATTAATCAACTGTTTACAATTATTGCTCTCCTGTATAATTTCAAAAAAACCTGTGTTAGCTTGTGGAGAGAAATTGCCTGTGTCATACCCGTAAAAGACAAGAACAGTGATATAGAGAAGGCAGGCTCATTATCAATCAGAATCAATTAACTGTTTACTAAATGCGTAGTTCACCTGTAATGCTTCACTGTATGGTATTGCAGCCGTATTAATTGCTAATTAACCAATTGTTTTATTTGACAGAATTGCCAACGTTTCTGAACAGGATCTGTATGCCTGTGCATTAATAAATTTTGATCATGCCATACAAAGCTATCACATCATGAGATGTGGTACAGGAAAGTTTTTGCTATTTATTATATCAACCAGAATCCATTATTTAAATAACAAGTCATGAAAAAAAGACTTTTGTTAGCATTCATGCTATTAAGCTGTTTGCATTTGCTAGCGCAACAGCGAGCAATTAAAGGTGTTGTTACTGATGAAAAGAACGTTCCTTTAATCGGGGCCACCATTGTGCCTTCCGGACAAAAAGGAGGTGTTACTACCCAAGCTGATGGTACGTTTACACTCATGGTAAATGCGGATACCAAGCAGCTCACCGTTTCATTCGTATCTTATCTTACCCGCGAAATTATATTGAGTAATCAGAGCTTTTATCAGATAAGACTTACAGAAGATACCAAGAAGTTGGATGAGGTAGTTGTTACGGCTTACGGTACTACGCAAAAGAAAAGCTTTACTGGTAGTGCCGCTGTTATCAAAGCAGATCAGATTAAAGATTTGCAGGTATCTAACGTAACGAGTGTTTTGCAAGGTACAGCCAGCGGTATAATGGCGATCAGTAGCACCGGCCAGCCAGGAGAAGATATGACGATCCGTATTCGTGGTATCGGCTCTTACAATGCATCTGCATCACCTATATATGTGGTAGACGGTGCCATTTTTGGCGGAACATTGAGTAACATCAACCCCAATGATATTGAATCAATAACCGTATTAAAAGATGCTTCTTCTGCTGCTATGTACGGAAGTACAGCCGCTAATGGCGTTATTCTTATTACGACAAAGATGGGAAAGGGTAAAGCTAAATTTAATTTTACCAATGTTACCGGTTTTTCTAACAGGGCAGTGAAAGAATATAAATTGCTGAACCAACAGCAATTCATGGAACTCACCTGGGAGGCGCTAAAGAATGATGCTATCGCTGCCGGAGATCCTAATCCTGCGCAGAAAGCTACTAACATGCTGGTAGGACGTATTGACGAGTATAATCCTTATAACGATCCGCAACCTGTTGGCACTGATGGAAAGCTTAAAGCTGGGCTCACCCCAAGATGGAATGATAACTGGATGAATTCACTAACTAGAACGGCTAAACGAAATGAAACAATTTTGTCTGTGAGTGGTGGTAATCCGGAAGGGATAAGATATTTTCTTTCTGGTGGCTACTTATCAGATCAGGGAAGAGTGATAGCCTCTGATTTCAAACGTTACAGCACCAGGTTAAAGGTAGATAGTAAGATTAATAAATGGCTGAGTGCTGGCGGAAATATCAGCTTGTCTTATTCTACACAAAATTTTCCATATCAGGGCGATGCTTCTGCATCTAACGCACTGGCCTTTGCAAGAATGGTAGCGCCTATTTATCCGATATACCTGCGTGATCCCAATACTGGTGATGTTGCATTGGATGCATCCGGTAATAAAGTATATGATTATGGCGTAAATGGCCCTTGGAAAAGAAACTTCAATCCTGGCCAGAACCCGGTAGCAACTACTTATCAAAACCCTATCACCAACAATGCCTTTACCACTTCAGGAAATTTCTTTGGTGAAGCGATACTGGTACAAGGCCTGAAATTCAGAACACAATATGCGGTAGATTATTACAATTATATTGGCGATACATTCTGGAATCCTTTTTATGGAGATGGTTCTACTACTGATGGGTTGAGCTACAGAGGGCTGACTACTTCCTTTACAACAACGTTTACGAATACACTTACTTACGATAAGTTATTTGGCAAAGACCATCATATTAATGTGCTGGCTGGTACAGAAGCACGGGGCTATAATGCATCGCAGACCTGGGCACAGAGTACAGGATTTACTTTTGATAAGCCTACGCAAATCAACTATGGATCTACGTTTACAGCTGGTGGTTATAAAGATGCCAACAGAGTTGTCAGCTATATGGGAAGGGCGATGTATGATTTCAGAGATAAGTATCACCTGAGCATGTCTATCAGAAATGATGCGGATTCCCGCTTTGCCGAGAAGGTAAGGAATGGCGTGTTTTATTCTGTTGGTCTTGCATGGAATATCAATAAAGAAGTATTCCTGAATAATGTTTCTTTCCTCAGTGAATTGAAACTGAAAGCCAGCTATGGAACTACAGGTAACTCTAACATCTTAATAAATGGTTCTCCTAGTTATTTCCCATACATGGCAACGTATAGCTCAGGAGCAAATATCGGCCCGGATGCAGGTTCAACTATTAAGAATGTGGGTAATGACCAGCTTACCTGGGAAAAACAGGCCCAGCTTGACTTAGGCGTTGAATACGGATTCTTTGATAATCGTTTGTTTGGTAGCTTCGTCTACTATGACAGAAAATCCAAAAGTCTCATCTTCAACCGACCATTGCCGAATTCTACGGGTAATTCATCTGTAATATCCAATGTTGGCAGAATACGTAACTCAGGTTTTGAGATAGAAGTTACGTCTGTTAATATCAAACATAAAGATTTGGAATGGACAACGTCTTTTAATCTCTCCAGAAACAAAAATGAAATACTGGAAGTACCTGCGGGCACCACACTAGTAAAAGGTTTGAGTGCATATGAGTTCAGGCTGATCGAGTATGCCGGTGTAGATCCAACAGACGGTATGCCGATGTGGTACAAATTGGATAAAGATGCTAACGGCGCTACCACCAAGACTACTACCAAGAAATATTCCGAAGGGACGTTGCAATATGTAGGAAGCAGATTGCCGAAATATACTGGTGGCTTGACAAACACCGTTCGTTACAAATCATTTGACTTATCTGTACTGTTGTATTTCGTTGGTGGTGGAAAGATGTATGCCACAGATTATGCTAGTTTAATGCATTCATTTTACAGCGCCGGTGTAAATGCCTCTGCTGATTTGTTATCTAAGAGATGGCAAAGTGCCAGCAATCCTGGTGATGGACAGACACCTAAGCTGATGGCTACTACAGATTTAAACGCTTCTTCCAGCAGTACACGCTTTATGTATAACGATACGTATATGCGTGTACGTAATATAACGTTAGGATATCGCGTACCGGCAAATGTGCTACAGCGCACTTTCCTGGGCGGTGCGAGAGTATATGCTGATATACAGAATCCATTTACCTGGTTTGGCGGCCCTAAAGGAACAGATCCTGAAGCCGGTATCAATGCAGTGGCTTCCGGACATAATTCTACTGCCTTAAGAACAGTTTCTATCGGTGTTAATCTTGATTTTTAATCGGCAAACTTACTTACGATGAAAAAGTATCTCTTTAAAATATCCATACTGGCGGCTATGCTGACGATGACAGAAAGCTGCTCAAAAAGTTACCTGAATGATATTAAAGCGGAAAACGGAGATCTTACCTCTGAGATTCTGTTTACCACCAAATCAGGTGCAGTAAATGCTTTGACAGGCATCTATTATATTCTGCGATCTGAAAACTATAATGGTTATGGTGGTGATCCTAATAACTCTGGAAATCTCACCAACCGTGGTCTCAAAACAGACCAATTCTTCTTTGATGTGCGTGGAAATGATATCATCCCAACCACTAGCTGGTGGGGCAATGAATATAACTGGGCAGAGAACAGTTATGGTAGGATAGCGAATGGAAGCAGGACTTTACAGGTATGGGACATGTTTTATAAGGTGATCAACAATGCAAATGCGATCATCAAGAATCTTCCGGGGGTATCAGATGCGAGTGCAGAAGATAAGGCCGAGCTAAGCGCCGAAGCGGCTGCATTACGCGCGTATTCCTATTTCTGGCTGGCGAGAGTATACCAATACACTTATGCAAAAGATCCTAATGCCAAAGGAGTACCTATTTATACAGAACCTGGTATCAGTGGACATCCACGTGCAAGTATGAAAGATGTATATGCATTGATTGTAGCTGATTTGGAAAATGCAGTAGCGAAATTACCTGCAGACAGAGACAAGAAATACAGGATCAACAAAAATGTAGCAGCAGGGATATTGGCAGAAGTATATCAGGAGATGGCCATGGCAGATGCTACCTTGTGGCAAAAGGCTATAGACAACGCGAAAACTGCCTATGATGGTTTTCCATTAATGAGTAATGCCAGCTACCAGGCAGGGTTTAATGATTTGACAAATGAAGAATGGATTTGGGGATTTCCGGTGCCTGTAGACCAGACATTGAGCTATTACTCTTTGTTTAGCTTTATTGATCCGGTAGGAGGGTATTATCGCAATATTTATATCAATGAAGGCTTTGTGAATTTGTTTAGTGCTACAGATGCGCGCAAGGCTACTTTCGTACCTGTAACGCCTAATGCGAACTATCCATATCGCAAATATCAAACACATAAGTACCAGGCAAAAGAATCTATGTCTGGCGATATCTTAGTGATGCGTGCAGCTGAGATGCATTTGATAGAAGCAGAGGCGTTGGCGCAGCAGGGTAAAATTAACGAGGGTATTGATGCGTTGTATACGATACAATCACTAAGAGATCCTTCTTATACGAAGCCTGCTGGTTTAACAAAAGATCAGCTGATAGATGCGATATTATTAGAGCGTCGTAAGGAGTTATATGCAGAGATTGGGGCGGAGTTTTTTGATTTGAAGCGTTATCAGCGTCCTTTGCAGCGTACAGGAACACATTGGAGTGCAGTGTTGAACGTTCCTGCTACGGATGAGCGTTGGTTATTCCAGCTGCCACAGGCGGAAATTGATGCTAATATCAGCATGACGCCTGCAGATCAGAACAAATAAGTCAGTACTTTCCTAAAACATAACAACCCAAAACAATCGGCCAGGCAAAGAATTGCCTGGCCGATTGTTTTGGGTTGTTATACTCTCATATATTTCACCAAATATGGAGTAGTATCTTATTGTAAGCATTATTCAAGATGCTGAGGATTACACGGCTTTGATTCTTAAAAAAGGCGTAATTTGTTCCCAGCTTTTTCAAAAATCATGCTATTACGGAATAATTGTCGACAAGCTCTTTAATGAATCTTTGTTATATACCAACATTAATTTTGATACCTCCAAGCTGTCATATCCATTTTTATCTACATATATGCACTGTGGGCCGGAATTCAAAAAATAAAATTCTATCATTTTATTGGAACTGATAGAATTAGGAGCACCCAAGAGAAATTCTACTTCTTCCTTTGTCCGACCAATAATTTTTTCCTTATTTAAAATCAGTTTATTAGACAATATACTCCTAAGGCCTTTACAGCCTAAAGAATCAAATTTCCAATCTTCCTGTTTAAATCCACTAATACTAATAGGATTAGCTTGTTTTGCTTGTATCCCTAAACTTGAGCTATAAAGTAGAATAATCCAAAATAACATCTTATTCTGTTTTTGTATGATAAACGTTGCTTAATTTACCCAATTTACCCTTGCCGTTAATATACTCAATTTTATCAAGCCCTAAATGATTTATATCTTTTTGGGTAACAGTCCTCAGCTCAGGATTTAAAGTTCCCCCTGGTGCACCTGCACTGGCTTTGGGGTCATACTGGTATTCCTTATCAACAAGGCTACCTCTGGCAGCCATGATCCCGGGTTGCCCAATGGTTCTTTGATCTCTGATAAGTGGGTGATCAAGTCCAAAACCGTGACCGAATTCATGAGCTTCAGTTGTGGATCCATCAGCTTCAATATTGTTCAATTGGTAAAAACCTGTATTGCTACGAGGATCAGCAGAGCTTCCATCCATAAACGAAACACCATTAGGTACTTTTTCCTCTACTCTTATATAGTTGTTCTGTATATCGGTATTTTTTGCAACATCGTCGGCCGTCAACTTTTGGTTAAGACTTCCTTTAACAGAAAATTTTACCTTATATGTTTCTCCATTTATCGTGGTTACCCCATTGGCATTGTTCCATTTATTCTGAATATCTTTGGCTGTAGATTTCGCTAAACTTCTACTTGCAGCATCTCCATACATTATCAATTTAGAGTAAACAGTTATTGTTTTCCGTTTTTCATTGATTACAGGTTCTCCTGACGTTCCATCTGGATCTCTTCGATTTACCGGATCGTTATCCATACTGGCATAAGGAGACTGCGTTGCAAACTTACTTGCTAATGGATCTATCTGTATCCATCTTCCTATTTGTGGATCTTGTACCCTCGCCCCAAAATCATACAATTCCAATCCGCTTCCATCTCCAAACTCCTTACTTTGTAATTCTTTCCCATTATACTTCAGCTTATTTTCTGCATAGTTTGTCCCATGCAGTGCACTGGAACTGATCCCTGCAATCGTCAACCCAAATGGATAGTAGTGTGTTTCTTCCAATAATGGGCCTGAGGTGTGTTGAATAGCCAGGTTATCGAAATAGATATCCTTGTTGCTTTCATTACTGGTGTAAATATACAAAAAGCCAGATTTACTTATTGTAGCTTCGGCGGGAGCAAGTGTTTGTAGTTGGTCTGGTACTGCCTGTACCTGTTTAACGCCACTATTGTTATTAACCATTTTAAAATTGTCATCGAACAGTACATAGTTCAGATATGCTTTGGGCGAAGACGGTGTATTGAGACTATTTTCTTTATTTACCAGATTCTGATAGTCACCATTGTAGAAGTTTACGTTTAATGGGTCATTAGCTCCTGCGGTGCTTGCGTGGCTACCGGTTGTAGATGTTCCACCAAAGGCAAGCGCCAGATTAGCGATCATGGTTTCTGGAGTAATGCTGGACGAGGAGATGGGGCCATCAGATTTGTAAAAGGCATTCACACCAATTTTGACCTTATCACCTGCCATTACTTTTAAAATAATGGAAGCTCCGATTTTTTTATTGTCGCCGGATTGTGTCAATTTGGAGACGTACTTATTGGTTGTGTTGGCATCAGGATAGCCTGAAGGAACCAACGTTCTGGTTTCTCCGATTTCACTGAATAATGCTTCTTCTTTAACTGCATTATCTGACTCCATGGTAGCCACATAGTTTGATACATTACTGTTATCTGTTAGCACTACACGTACATTGCCGAGATGATCTTTTACAAAATAATCATAGGCGAAAACTATAGGATTGCTCTGGTCATAAATTGGGCGTATACGTCCATTGCTATGTGATACAAATTGCAACACATTGTCCTGATATTCAGTAGTCCCTTCATAATCTGTAATGATCGTTTTTTCTGGAGTAGCTATGCGGTCTGTGACTTTTTTGCTAATCTTTTCTCCCAAAGCTGTATACTGGTATTCTATTACTCCCTTGTTTTTTAACTCGATCCTCTCTGGAAGATTCAGAAAATTGTAATAGATATGGTCAATTTCTTTGTTGTTATCGAGGGTAAGGTTTCCGTTATTGTCATATTCATAATCTACCAATTGACCAGGAGTTTTTTCTGTAAAATCTCCGAGTGTACTTGATGGATTTTTAATACCATCGTCGACAGCTTTGAGTCGATTAGTGCCATTAAAATAGCGATAGGATAGTTGGTCAATAGGGGCGCCTGGCTTGTTAAACTGGTTCATACTGATGATATTCCCGTTTTCATCGTAGGTCAGGTTGTCCACGCTGAAATCTAACCCTGCTGAAGTATTCCAACCACCATTATTTTGAGTAAACGATGCTTTTGTTAATCTGTCAATACCATCATACAGATAGCCATATGATCGTAACTCATTATCACCGCGGGAACGCCATTTAATACCAGAAATATTACCATTGTAATTTTTGGTATCATAACCATAATCATATCTCAGCTGTGTGCCGAAATAATGGTCTACCCCACCGTTTTCAGTATAGCCTTTATTGATATCAGTGAGCCAACCCCTAACATTATAATTGTATTCGAGTGTTTCAAGCCCATTACCAAGTGAGGAAGATTTCAGGTTACCTGCTGCATCATACACAAGTGATTCTACTTCTTTCGGTGTACCATTATCCATCATTTGAATTGTAGTTTTCTGTTTACGTCCTGCGTAATCGTAATCAGAAACTGCCAACATTTGGATTGTTGACAGCCTTGCACTTTTGGGATTTGTTTGTTGCAAATAGGAAGCAATAAGTCTGCCATTAAAATCATACGAATTGTAAATAATGCTAGTTCCTCCTAAGGTGTTGTCAGCAATATTTTGAATAGTGGCTCCTTCATCATTATAATAAATTGTATTAGTAAGCCATTTTTCAGTACCAATTATTCTGACTTTTGTTCCAGTTAGTCTTCCCCTGGTATGTCTAGTACTTTCAGTGACAGCAATTGCGTTACCTGTATTTACTTTATTACAGTTTGCAGCATTAAAAGATTGGCTTTTGGAGAAGGTATAGTCGTCATAATAAGTAAACTGGAGAGGATATATATTGTTCGTCGCCAGACTCATCTGAGGCATATAAGTATTAGTAATGAGATTTTCACTTTTTGCAGTAGGATCTATTACAAAGTCGACATCATCAGCTTCCTTTGTTTCAAACCCTGACATAAGTGTTATACTGCCGGTTGCCAGATACTGGTTTCTGCCGTTATGTTGTGCGATTTCTAAATCGGCATCCACTGGAATTGAAAATGATATACTACCGGATGAAATTGTGTTTTCGGCCAGAACTTGAAGTTGTTCCCTGGTTTGAGAAGAGGTGTATAATGCTTTCTCAATTGGTCTGTTGAGATCATCATAAAAGTTCAATATCCATTGTCCTTTACCTCTAAGATTGCCATCACTCTGGAAAACAACCCGGTCCCGGGAATCATAAACTAATTCTTCTTGAAAAGCGCCTGGGACCTTTTTTATGATAAGTCTGTTTTTCCCATCATAATCATACCGAAAACATAATTCGTCCAACATATTTTCTGTATTTACATTCCAGTTATTAGCTAACAATGTTGCTACAGCTTTGGGCGTTATTACCCAGCGAAGATTACCCGCTATGTCATAAATATAATAAGTAGAGAGCCAGCCTGTATTGTTGATTTGTCCCTGGGTAAGTTCTATACGTTTTAAAATGATGTGGTTATTCTTGTCAGTGTAAGAAATAGTACGTTTCCCGTTTTCATTTGTCGTAATAACTTTTGTTAATTCTCCGTCTGCATACCAAGGCGTTGCAGGGGATGTCGGAATACTATTTGGAGTGACATCTACATTCCATATTCTTACTTCTTCGTTTGCAGTGTTTATATCTGAATTAGTAACGTTGCCTCTGTTGCTACCAGCCCAACTATTACCAGGTGCCAGTATTAAGGTTTTCAGATTGCGTGCGGAAGGCTCATAGATCGTTTCAGAAAAGAAAGTTTTTTCGCCTGGATATATAGTGCCGAGGGCCGTGCTTATTTCTCCATATGGATTAAATTTTATCGAGCCATCGTTGCCTATAGGTGCTCCAACATAGCTTAATGTTAGTCTGCTAAAATCGTCATATGAAAGCGTGGTCACCTGGTCTTTATTTCCAGGAAGCAGTTGTTTGTCAACTTTCTGAAGTAGCTTACCTAATCCATCATGGAATTGGGTTGTCAATAATACTTTATCGACGCCTTGTGTTAGTAGCCAGTTTCTATCAGTTGACGGTACGCCTGGTGTCCAGATACGGGTGATGTTAGGGGCCGTGATATATTGCCCTTGATAGTTATTGTCGATGTTACGATTCTTCGTTGGATTAGGTATGCTTTCAGTATTTGGTAATTGTGCCTTTACGGTAAAGGTTGGTATAGCGAGTAAGGACAGAAATAGTATTCTGACACCTTTAATAATTGACATATAAAGGGATTTTGAAGGATTAATACTGGGATATTTTCAAGGAAATATTATAGCCAAATTTTTTCTGGAATGTAGCAGTAGGAAGATCACCTGCCACGCCCGATATAGATTCAAACTGGCCAGCTGTATCTTCTGCAGAAAACTCCCAATTGATATTTTGTCCTGGAATGATATTGCTGGTGATAATATAGTCTGTTGCTACAGGAATCTGATAAGTATATTGGCCTGATTTTAACCCGGTCTTTGTTAATGTGTAATTCAGAGATGAACTACGAATTGTGAATGAAACAGTATTGTTGTTACTTAATCCTCCAACAGAAAGAGAAAGTGTTGTTGGATTACAAATACCAAGTGTATTGGCATTATTTTGTCCATTTGCAGAAATATCATTTTGTGCCATCAAATCTGCATCTTGCTGCGACACCTGTGATTTAAATTTATTAGCAGGTACAGTATATGTAACTTGTGAGCCCAATATATTTGGCCCACAATCCTTCCAAAAATTCTTAGATACTTCTTTATTATAGTAAGCATCCGGACAAACGCCATTGCGATTAGCATATTCGCGTGCATTCTGTTCCCAATCCGCAGCTGCCAGATCGTCGGCTGCCAGCTGAGAAATAGTAGAAGAGTATTTTCCAGCAGGTATGGTATACGATAATGGAACGCCCTGCTGAACCAGGGAGCAATTTGTCCTATACAGATACTTGGAATATTCCTTATTAAAATAAATGGAAGAAATTGTGCCAGGCACTATCTCCTCAAAAATACCAAGATACTGTTTACTGTTATTGAGAGACGCGGATAGCCTGTTGAAGTTATCATACTCGAAGTGTGCTATTTTCCCTTCGGGAGAATTAATCGCTATCAAATTACCTCTATTATCATAGGTAAAACTTGTCATCATCGCTTTTGATGGGAAGAGGTTTACTTCATCGATCTGATTGTTGTTTGGAGAAACTGTGATGGCATTCGTTTGGGTGATAGACCATTCATAATATTTCCAGGTACTGGTAATCGATTTGTTAACGCCATTTACACTGACACTACCCGAGCCCTTTGCCCAGAGTGCTACAACATAATTGCCCATTGGTACGCTTTTAGCCATAGTCCCTTTCAAAAGACTGCGTCTGCCAGAAAGGCCATCCAGAGATGGTATTGAGTCATATACCCATCCCCCCTGACTTGTTCCTTCGAAACCTGCATGTGCAATCTGTGATGTCATTGCATTGAGTGCACTCGCCTCTAAACTGTTATATGGACTCCATAGATAGGCGTGTGGAATACCATCCCTGCCAGTAAAGTCTTGAGGGGTACCATTAGCAGAATAACTGTTTACTGTTACTCTAGGATAAAACTGATTTTTTACAAGATCCCAATCGAGGATAGACGCAGTCAACACTTTGCCTGGAACAGAAAAAAATTGATAATTGTACCTTGCCTTGTTGATCAGCGTACCATTTTGCGATAGCTCTTCTTCAAGTAAAAATCCAGTATTGCCGTTACTCTTAAATAAATTTATTCCTTGCAATGCTTCCTGAGATAATCCCTGCAGTTGCTGATAATCATTAATGTAGCGTCTGCGAGTAGTCCTTTCCTGTCCGTTATTAATAATTTGATGGATTACAATTGGCTGGAGGTGATCTGCACGATCATTCTCATAGGTAACCAAATTTGTCAAAATTTTTGTTCCTGACCTAAGTTCTTCTGTTGTACTTGCTGTTTCAATGCCAATTTGTGACCAACTATCATGTGCATCAACCCCACGAATCCATGAGTCGCAAAATCCAATTAATACGGGATTTACTGAGAGATCTGTTATGCACTCTGTTTTGGTTTCATTTAACTGATATATACCCCTTATATTTCCGGTTTCATATACATTACTGTTTGATGCAGTAGATTGTACTACTTCATATTGTCCAGGGGCAATAGTTTTATAGATGGTTGTACGAGTGTTAGTAGGGTAGTAGGTATCATTGTGAAGAGAGCAATCTGTATAACTATCAGTCGTATGTTCTTCTCCTGTAACAGATTTCTCTTTAATTCTGATTTTATTATAGTAAAAATCTTTTACACGAGCTTCGTTGGTGGGGAAGTTCTCTGTCCCATAATATTTTACAGGACATAAACTGTTATTACTATTGTTTTTGGTTTTAACATAAACCGGAAAACTCGTAATATTACCTATTAACCCACTGTATTCATATTCCTTTACATTAAAAAGTCTGCCAGTAATATCCTTATCTTCAATGCGTTTGAGTCTGTAACCACCTGCATAATATTTAATGCCATTCTGAACTTCCGAATTAGGTTCATAATAGAAATTAGTTACACCCATAGTTGGATATTGAATGGCATTCAATATCCCGATGGGACTTTCATCAATTTCTCTGTTGGCATTTTGAAAGGTTACATTCCCGCCAGTTTGAGATAATAGTGATAATTGAGATCCCATTTTAAGGTAATCAAAAATGTCACGTGATTTCGAATTAATGGAAGGCAACAGACCAGAAGCATAAGCAAAAGAGTATACTTTCTGATCGGTATCTGTTGCATTTTTAAAAATTACTTTATCTAACCTTAACCGATTATCGCCCGGATAGGTGCCATAAACAAAATCTATTTTTTTAATTTGACTACCACTTTCTCTACTGATTATTTGTATGCTATTTAATTCGCGCTGCCAGATGGAGAGCGATGCATCAGTAGAATAGGTGAATCGAATAATTTCCGATGGAGTTATTATTTCCTTAACCAGACCAACTGTAGTACGGATATCCTTGTAGTTTGTAAGTGGCCCAATACTAGTTCCACATCCACAGTTGTCGCAAGTGCGGTCTCCAGAAGTTCCGGGTGCTTTCTTCTCTATGTAGTACTCGCCAGTTAATTGTGTATATTGAAGTGCATACGATTCATAGGAAAATGCTACTTGTTTACCATTATTAGTGAATAACGTTTTAAGACGCCAAGCCGAATTCGCATTTCCATCAATAACTCTTCCTGATGAAGAACCAGAGCCTGTAGAGTAGCCATGCACATAGGTTTGATCAGTTGGTTCAAGTAAAAAGCTGTTTCCGGTTTTATCGTTTATTGTAAACTGCGTAAAACCATTTGTATATCCAAAGGTATACGGCGCTTTAATAGTGGGGAGCAATTTATTGTTTGTATCAAAAAATATTGCACCGGTGCTTCCAGGTAAACTATAGTTATAGTTGTCCTGTTGGAGGTCATATCCATTATCACTGATAGCCTTTAATGTTGATTGCTGTTGCCCATACAAGAAATTGTTGGTGAGGTCTGTCGCAACGATATCAGTCATAAAATTAGCGTTCAAAATACCTTCACTCGTTTCATCCGGTCGATAATTTACAGTTCGGGAAATGTTAGCCCCAACATTGAGACTCCATTTTAGGCCTACCTCAGATGACAGATCTCCTGTTTTGATCCCGGAGGCATTGTAAGAGATGCTAATGGGTAGAGCTACGCCATCTACTTTAATCTCATGAATAGGGATTGAAATGTTCGGAAGCCCTTTGGACCCATTTATGGAGATTTTCCCATATTCGGTCATTTCTTCCGCCTTGGGCGACGTTGGTACCAACTTTTCAAGATCATTGATCGACTGTCCGTTAACTCTTAGGTTGAACAAGGTGCAAATTACTGTATATCCAGTAATAGCAAAGAGTTGCTTAAATTTCATAATAGATTGGTATAGAATAGATTTGGAAACTACTTCTTTTTTAAAATCTTCAATAATTAATTTATTCAAATAATGGTCTATGAAAAGATAGGCGAGTAGTGATTTCTCAGTACCTGAAATTCAATAGCAATTTTGGTTATCGTTTGTCTTTGTTCACTTCTCCTCAATTACTTTTATTGTCCTCTGAAACGCCCGTCCCTAAACGAAATTCGCCTGAATCTAGCAAAGCTAAATTCAGGCGAAATATGTTTTTAGTAGCCCGGACAAGGTTATTAAGTGCTGTCATAAATAATTGATTTTTATATAGTTAGAAAGTTGTTTTCTGCGTTGGGGTATGGTTTTGGGGAAAATTATTGGAGTCCATAAAAAAGGGTTAGTATAAACTAACACCCTTTTCAGGATTAGCGCTGAGCTACAGCAGATAATCCCTTTTTGATGGGCCTAACGGCGTCATCAAACAAATTAGCGTTTTCACATTTCAGCTCAATAGCAAAGAAAATAGACATAACGGCTATAGTAGCCATTATTAATAGCAGAACATTACAGAGGTATTTGTATACCCTCAATTCTGCTTGCAGCTGGATTTCAGTTGTGGATGGTGTTTGCATAATGTTCTTTTTATCGTGTCACCATGACCGGTTTTCGGTGTTGCTTAAAATAGGCCTTGTTTTCTTCTTCCATGCTTTCCAGCATTTCGGTCATGACATCCTGTATTTTTTCCACTTCCGCATTGCTCAATGGTGCAGGAAGAGTTTCAGAAAAGCGAGTTTTCCGGTAGAAGGTTGGAAGGCTCCAGCTGCATTCCATACAAATCCGATCCCTGAAAAGTGTGGGAAACTCTCCCATTAGCGTGTAAAGCTTACCGATATAGTTCCCTCGGAGCTGGGGCGTAGTTTGACGCATTGAAATTGGTTTTAGTTAAAATGAGTAAAATCAGATCAAATATAAACAGATTTTCCAAAATCGGTGAAATTTAGCCGTTTTGAGAATCATTCTGATCGGTAGTTTGGCATTATGAACTTTAAAGACCCAGATTATGTAAAGGCTTGGGGTGCGAATTTGCGTACTGTCCGTAAGAGAAAGAAAATGACAATTTTAGAGCTAGCAGTAGCAATAGAAGTGGATGAAAAGCAGATTAGGTTAATTGAGAAAGGAGATGTAAATACCTCTTTGGTGATGATTCGGGCGATATCACTTGCCTTGAATATAGAGCCAGGAGAATTATTTAATTTTTGATACCTACACGCGCGTAGTGACCCCGAAAAAATCTTCGTACGCACGTAATGACCTCAATAAAACCTTCGTAAAATTGATAAATGTGTCATCTTATGTCACTTTTTGAACCTTATATAGGTATCAGACACGCCTATACGGCCTATTTCGAAATCATCTCCCCAGACCCTTTTTATGGACTCGGAAAACTCCCCATTATAAAACTCTCCGTCTGGCCAAACAATGGTTTCACAATACCCGCCTGCTTCCAGCTCAAAAGTAAGTAGCTGTATACCTCCGGTATAAGCCCCAGGGCTTGAAATAACGGCCAGTGATTTTATTTCAAATGTCAGGTTTTGTACGGTGCATTTCAACACATTTTCATCAAAATGATGGACATAAGATAACCTATACCGGGTCAGAAAATCCCGTAAGTCAAGCCCATTGGCCCTTTCTTCAGCGGTCGCGTTTTTCTCTAATAGGTCAGATACCTGAACAAACATGAAATCCGATAGCTGTGTAGCTACCTGTTTCCATCTGTCGAACGCTTTACCATCCGTTGATAAATCGGGAAAAAGGACAACATTACGTCCATGTAGCGCTTTTGTGCGTTCAACGTTGAGATAGGATAAACTACCAGCAGCAAGCCAAATAAATTCAGGTAGGTAAACACTTGCAACGATGGCGGTTGCAGGCGCTTCAACGATGGCAACCGGTTTTGTAATGTTCTCTTTTAAAAGATGTTCACCAAACAGGCAACTCACATAATTGCTGCCTTGCTGTAAATAATCGGATAACCAGGATGGAATGTTTTTACCTTTGTGTTCATATAGATGCTTCAATATGGCATGTATCCAAGTAGTATGGGATCTGCCGGTATTCGATTTTATAGTGTGGCCAAGATGGTCAAATTGTTTAACCTGTCCGGCTCTAACCTTACCCCAAATATCTACCCACCAAAAAACAGTAGCCCCTTTCCAGCGACTCCCCGATGTACCTAATTGATAACATTTGATAAGTTCGAAAGTAGTAGCAGCACCAAAGAGAGTATCTAAATACTGTGTAAAATGATTGTATTCAAATCCTTGCTGGCTTTGTTGCAGGACTTCAATTGGAATATAAACAGCTGTTGTTTCTTTATACTGTTTGAGACACTGGTAAGGCTTTTGGATAGGATTACCGTTATTCTCCCCTTTTTTTATCTGTGCCATTGTGCCAAAATCCGGCTTCTTAAAGTAACCACAGTTGATTTCCCGATCACAACGGCCATATTCAGCCGGTAAGGTTTCATTGCCCAGGTTATCAATAAAGGGGACAAAGGTTTTCTTTCCACAGGCAGGACAGATGCGCTTTTTGCTATTTCGTTCTAAAGAGTATCTGTAGGAAGGCATAAAAAAATCTTTTGTTTCAGCCTACACAACCTGCACTCCCTGCACTTTTGTGTAGAGTGTGCAGGTTGTGTAGTGCTGGGGAAAACAATTATTTTTCAGTGTATACTACCATGCCTATATTTTTTCTTTCTACAGTGATCCTTTGCTGTCTCAATCGTTCTGTGAAAGTCTTGGCAGAACATGGCCTGTAGCCATTGTCAGCGGCATATATCCGGTATTCAGCAAATAAAGCTTTGTGCGGTAGGTAGTGGGTTAAGGAGGTTTTATAACCTTCATCTTCCAGGAACATGCATACGCTATCAGATTGCTTTTTGTATTCTTCCACCTTTAGGCGTGCGGCCTCGCATTCAGAAAAGCGTTTCTGGGTCAACAACCTGCTTAACCCCTCCAATACCCAGTTAAAGACACCGGAAAGCTCGGCTGTTATGATTTTGCGTGACAGCTCCTTATCCTGTTGATCCTCTGGGATAGTGACATCAAACGGGATGATAAGAAAGCGCCGGAAGTAGGCCTGTGTATGCTCTACTTCCCTGGGTAGTTCGTTACAATTAAAAATCAGTTTCGCGTAATGGGTCATGTTGAAGGCTTGGCCGTATGGTTGCCGGGCTTCTACCGGCTCACCGGATGCCAGCTGTTTGAATATGGCGGCTTCCAGGCTGCCGTTTATCTCACTTGCATAGTTCACCAGCTTATTGGCTAGTTTGGCCCTGTAATAGCCGGTATTATCGGTTAAACTCTGTAGGGAGTAGCTGCATACGTTCTGCGGCCCTAATAAGGCGTTTACTATCTCAAAGAATACTGATTTACCGTTGGCACCGGTGCCGTAAAGCAGCAACGCCTTTTCCAGCTTAAGCACACCAGGATGAATGAACAAATAGCCCAGATATTCCGCTAATACTTTTTGCCGCTGGATATCTGGTAATACTGTGTCCAGGTAACGTTGGAATAATGGTGCCTGCGCATCCTTATTGTAGCTGAATGGGAGCTGATAAGTGATGAAATCATCCCGGCTGAAATTTCGTAGGCGCGTACCATTTGCCCCTATTTCATATGTGCCATTGTGCAGATTAACATAAATCCTGTCATCTGGTAATTTAGGCGATGGCAGGTAGGCCAGGGAAAGAAATTGTTTATACAGATGTTCCCTGAATTGATAATGCCTTCCATTGTATTTATCCACGCCCATTTTCTCCGCTATTTCTCCCAGGAATGCTTTTAGTTCTTCTGCATCTAACAGGCTCCAAAATGCCCCATTATACACGTAAATGAAATCATGGTTTTTGCATAACCCCCAGTTGTTCGTTTTTGCTAGTCTTAACACCTCTTCGATGCATATCACAAGGTAGTGCCGCAGGCTCAGTTTTTTGCGCTTCAGTTCCTGCCGGATAATGGCCTCCTGCTGCATTTTGTCGGCTTCGTCCGGGATGTCTTTTAGTTGTGTAAGTTGTTCACGCAGCTTTGCTACTTCAGGATATATCAGGAGAAGGAAATCTATCCTTTCCGTTTTTTTCAGCAGTTCCTGTAATATATCCTGATGACATAGGGCCGGTGGCGATTTCCTTAGCTGGATGGAGTGATCCCGGATAGATTCAAGTGTGATGGCTGACTTTTCAACCTTAGCAAAACTTAACATGTCCCGATTGGTGAAATCCGGGTTAATTGGTGCATTCTCGTTTGCCATGACTATGCCCCCCGTAGAATTTTATTGCAGTGTATTTGTTTTAGGGAGTCTATTATCTCGCTTCGTTTATACCTGATCCGGGTTCCCAGCCGGTAGCCTCTTATTTTTCCTGTCTTGGTGAAATCCAGCAGGGTAGGTAGGGAGATGCCCAGCATGGTGGCAGCTTCTTTCCGGGTTATCAGTTCAGCATTAACTTTTGTTATTGCTGCTTGTTCCAGGTGCCGGGAGAGTTCAGCGGTTACTGTCTCGGCAATCATCATCCGCAGTTGATCCAGCGGGATGGGGGTTAATACAAAATCGTTTTTCATTGTCACTGTTCTATTGGTTCAGTGCAAAGGAACAAATGAAGTCAAAGACAGTCAATTACCGTAAGTAGTTTGTAACTAGTTAGCTGTATGGTTGGGGTTAATGAGGTTAAATTGAGGATTATATCTTTTAGTAAATACCTTCGCTTCTCTTTCACTTGGCTTTAGGTATTGCGTAAGGCTTTGGGTATTATCGGCGTTTTCTTTTTTGTTTGTATTGGATAAATCAAATGTCTCCGCTAGCGCGTTAACAGTGGCTTGTAGCTCTCCGGGTTGTATCGCCTTTATCCAACCTTTTTTTTCAAGTTCAATTATCAACTCGGCAAACTGTTTCAGATTGCCTTGCCAGCTTAATCGGTGTGTTTTGGTCTTAACTGCCCTTGGGGTTAATAACTGGTGTTTGTAATGATGCAGCGATACAGGTATCGGCCCGTATTTGCTTTCATCAAACAACGCCCTGATATCATCCTCCTTCATGCTGTATTCAGTGCGTATCACCTTTATGATCTGTTTAGAAAAGACAATTCCTGTTTCGAGTAGATAACCAGAAATTGTGACAAGGTCGCCTATGTCACTAGCCAGCTCGTTGGCAGGAATGATCTGTAAATCAGCAATCCCCTGCTTGTATTCCTGGCTGACATGCTTGTCAAAATAGAAAGTGTTCCTGTCACGGAAGATCCTTAATGGTCTGCATGTCCGGCGAAACTCCGTATATAGTTTCAGTAAGAGGAAAAGAAGGTTCTGCGTGTACTGGTCGCTGTTTGCGTATAACAATTGATAACGGATTAGCTTTTTCAGCTCCAATAACAGCGATACTTTCCTGGTGATAAGGTTATTAACATCGGCTTCAATCCCCGGTATATGCATAGGTAGTTCAAAATCTCCGGTGGTGATATTCTTTACCAGTTCCAGCAGGTTACCTGTAAAGCCCTGCAATTCCTTCATCCAATCTTTGGCCTGTTCAAAAGTTTGTTCTATTTGCTCCATCTTACTTTAAAAGATACACTTTCGCTACGCACTGTATTTGCGGGAGAAAAGAGAGGTTTAGTTTAGCTGCTGGAACTAGTAATAGCTAATTGATTCTGTGGGTATTATAGGTGTATTTGATGTCCTTTAAATCGTTAACCTTGCTTGTCATGTCTTTGCTGCCAGTGTTTTTGTAACAATGCCGCGTGTTCTGCAGTCCTCAGCTTTATATACTTCATAAATGCCTTTTCCGACCTGTGGCCAGTGATAGCCATAATAGTAAGTACCGGCGTTCCGGCTAAATATTCATTAGTCGCAAAGCTGCGCCGGGCTGTATGGGTGCTTACCAGCTGCCATTTAGGTAACGTTTCATATTCCTTCTTACCTGCTTTGGTGTAACTAATGGTAACCATCATCTGTAAGCATGGGATCAGGGCGCATACTTCTTTGATATACTGGTTAATCTTCTGGTTGGAAATGGCCCGTGGTAACTGGCCGTTATACTTCTCCTGGAGGCCTTTAATAATAGGATGTATAGGAATGATTACAGGATCAGCTGTTTTCTTCTGTTTGATACTAATAAAGTTCCCCTGGATATGTTCTGCTGATAGCCGGGAGAAGTCGGAAAAACGGAGGCCAGTATAACACCCAATCAGGAATAAATCACGTGCGCGATCTAATCTCAAATCATTGGACAGGTCGTGTGCTGCCAGCTCCTTTAAATCATCTTCATTCAGGTAAATGCTGTCTGTCTCTTCATGTGGCTTGAAAAAGAAATCGCTTTCGAAGTCCTGGCACACTTTAATGCCGGTACTCTGAGCTTCCCGCATTATTGTAATGATCCGCTTAATATGGTCACCAATGGTATTTAGGGCCAGCTTTTTAGTGTGGGTCAAGTATGCAGTATAATCGGCGTGAAATCTTATGTCTACAGTATCAAAATCAATCTTGCGCTTATATACTTTCTGAAACTCTAATAAGTGGTTATAGGTCGTTATATAACCTTTGTTTGTATCCGGCGACGTACTTTTCTTAGTCTTAGGACTGATCCGCGTGCCTTCGGTAGCTCGTTTAATGAATGTATCGTAATAGGGGAGGAAAGAAGGCCGCTCCACCTGTGACTTACCAGTAGCAATATCAAGCAGGCTTTTTAATTGCCCAATAGTCGGAATGATATTGTCGTTATCATTCCTGTATTTACGGTATGTGTTTTTGATAGTGTGTGTTAGCAAATCCAGTCTGGCGTTAAATTCCGGGAACTCGGGAAATAACTTTGAGTTCTTTATTCCTCTTTGTGTTATCGATTCCCAGCAGGCAGGATTAATGCTTTCGGATAGGTAATATTTTAGTGTGTTGCCATCGTAGTGAATTTTGGCAAAGATAGAGCTGGTAAGGGCTTTAGGCCGTTTTAGGTAAAACTTAATATCCATTCTTCACTGATTTCTGGTTAACAAAACAATTTTTGGGGTACGGTTTCGGCGAAGTGCTGCACTTAAAGCCGCTGCCATAGGTTATTTTGGGGTACGGTATGGGGTACGGTTGGGGTACGAAATGGGGTACTTTTTTGCTTTTCGTTACTTTACTTCCCTTTACGTCTCTTTCCTCCGAAACCCTTGCTCCTAAACGAAATTCGCCTGAATCCAGCAAAGCTAAATTCAGGCGAAATATGTTTTCAGTAGCCCGGACAAGAATCGAACTTGTATCTAAAGTTTAGGAAACTTCTATTCTATCCATTGAACTACCGGGCCGGTTCCAATCCATTTTTGGTGGATTGGGTGGCAAAAGTAAGGGAATTAAATTAAATTTTAAATACTTTCTATATCGACTTTTCCGGCAGCCGGGGCATAAATGCCTTCAATCTCATGTTTGTAGCGGTCCAGGATCACTTTACGCTTCACTTTCAGTGTAGGTGTGAGTTCTCCGGCATCTACTGTCCACTCGCGAGGTAATAAGGCAAATTTTTTAACCTGTTCAATATGGTTAAAGAACTGATTATATTTATCTACCGCCTGTTTGAACAAGTCTTTTATCTCTGGATTTTTAACCATTTCCTCGTTGGTAGTCCAGGCAATGCCACGTTTTTCGGCCCATTTCTTCAGGTTACTGAAAGACGGAACGATTACCGCGCCGGTAAATTTCCTGTCTTCTCCGACCACCATGATCTGTTCTATGTATGGAGATTCCTTAAACTTATTCTCAATAGGCTGCGGCGCCACAAATTTACCGCCGGAGGTCTTGAACAGTTCTTTCTTCCTATCGGTGATTTTAAGGAATTTGTTATCGATGATAACGCCAATGTCGCCGGTGTGGAACCAACCATCTTTGATAGCGTCTGCAGTGAGGTCGGGGCGTTTATAGTAGCCAATGGTAATATTAGGGCCCTTACAGAGGATTTCTCCGTCTTCGGCTATGTTTACCTGTACATCACTAATAATTGGCCCTACGGTGCCGAACATACGATCTTCAACAGTATATCTGTTTACACTGATTACCGGTGATGTCTCTGTTAGTCCATAACCTTCCATGATAGGGATGCCAGCAGAAGTGAATATCTTTAACAGGCGTACCTGGCAGGCAGCGGCGCCACAAACGATACACTGGATATTGCCTCCCAGCGCAGCTCTCCACTTGCTGAATACCAGCTTGTTTGCCAGTTTTAATTTAAGATTATACCAGAATCCCTGGTTCTTATTGATATCATATTGCTTACCCAGTTCCACTGACCAGAAGAAAAGGGCACGCTTAATGCCTTTTAATTCCAGGCCGGTAGCCATGATCCGCTCATATACTTTCTCCAGCAAACGCGGTACTGTCGTGAAGATGGTAGGCTTTACCTCTTTCAGGTTGTCACCAATTTTATCCATGTTTTCTGCATAGTAGATCGGTACGCCTGCTGTTAAATACAGGTAGGTCACCATGCGTTCGAAAATATGGTTCAAAGGTAGAAAACTTAATGCCCTGGCTTCCGGATTTACCGGTAGATAAGGCTTGCAGGTGAGCACATTGCTCATGATATTATGATGGCTTAGCATTACTCCTTTAGGAGTGCCGGTAGTCCCTGATGTATAAATTATTGTTACTAGTTCTTCAGGAGAGATATTTTTCTTCACAGCCTCAATCTGCTCATAGTCTTCCTGTTGGCCTAATGCCAGTACTTCTTCCCAATGGCGTGCGCCTTCTACTTTTTCGAAAGTAAAGATTTCACGGATGGTAGGAAATTTATCTCTAGCCTCCAGCACTTTTTCCAGCAATTCTTTATCGTTTACAAAAAGTATCCTGGCTTCTGCATTATTTAGAACGAATTCCAGTTCGTTCTGGCTGATGGTTGGATAAATAGGAGTGAGAACAGCACCCAATTGCTGACAGGCAAGGTCAGTCAATATCCACTCAGGACGATTGGGAGAGATAACAGCGATTTTATCTTTTTCTTCATTTTCCTTTATACCCGCTCTGATACCAAGTCGAAGCAATCCTGAACTAAACTTCATTGCTATCTCACCTACTTCTTTGGTACTTAGTGTCTTCCATTGACCATTAACTTTTTGGGCCAGCATGTCCTGTTTAGGATAATGCTCCAATTGATAGTTAATGACGTCAAAAAGTCGTTGCGGTTGGTCCATTATGCTTTAAATTTTGTTTTGGCTAAATTCTTAATAACGTGTGTGTTGCTGCTTTCCGAGCTTCCCAATTTTTACAGGAAAGTATTTATAATAGCCTTTGAAATATTGGAATACCAGGATTATGCCCCACGTTACCTCAGGCCATACCGGCCAAGGCACTCCATGGAATTTACTGTCTGTCAGAAACCAAACGACCCATAAGGCTGTACTTATCAGCACATACAGGACCAGGTGGGTTTTGAACGCTGTTTTGGCTTTTGTGATATTCCAAAGTCGTTCCTCCCGTTCGTGACTAGTCTCCATATAAATCACAGCTTTTATCTGTAGCGGCTGTTGTATCTAATTTAATGTATTTTATCCGCTTCTCCCAGAAAAATGGTAAAAAATAACACTATCTTACAGCTACTACACTGAAGCTTATATTCACCTGAGATTTAATGAGTTTGTCCTGAAGCGATTTATTGGTGCGGTAATTCATGCCCCATAATGTACGGTCTATGTTGAAGCTGGCCAGGGCAGTGACTTTCTTATCAGAAATCTTAATTTTTGCAGGGAAAGAAATGTTTTTGGTAATGCCTTTAGCAGTGAAATTCCCTTCTATAGTATGGGTGGCATCTCTTAGCGTAATATCGTCGTCCAGGGAAGGGATATAGGGCGTTATAGCAGTCATTTCGAAGATGGCGGTAGGATATTCCGACACATCAAAAAACAACGGGCTTTTCAATTCTCTTTCCAGTTTGTTTTTCATGGCAGTATCGGCGGCAAGGTCAACATTAGCCATGGTATTCATATCAACCACAAATCTGGCAGAGGTAATGGTGGTATCTTCTACATAAATTACCCCACTTACTAATTTCAATGTTCCATGATGTTTGCCTGTGGGCTTGGTACCAATCCAGCCAATAACACTAAGGACCGTATCCGCCTGGTACGCATTCCCATGCGCTGGCTTCACCGCCTGTATCTCCCCGACCTTGGCCTTATCGGCCCTGGGCGCTTCCTGGCAAGCAGCCAGTAATGCGAGCAACAGTAGAGAAATGGTTATTTGTCTGGTCATATATAAATATAACATATTTTGGGGAAAGTCCAGCCCATGGTAGAGCCGGACTCCCTCAAAAAAGTTATTCTGCCAGCTCTCTGTTGCCCACCCAAACAAAGCGTTTCAAAATAAACTCCTGATTGGTGAAGCTTGCATTACCAGCAGGATTACCACCAGTAACATGGAAATCAGAGAAAGCAGCATGCTGATTTACCCAGATGAAACCAGTCAGGTTAAAGGAAACAGGTGTAAACACACTATTCATCTCATCGATGATCTGTTCCTTCACTTTAGGATTCGTTGTATAGGCCGCACAGGTAATAGCTCCGTGCTTTTCAGCCATATGTTTTGCCAGCTGAATAGAATGTGCAGTATCCTTGGTTTTTACCACCAGTACTACCGGCCCAAACAGCTCTTTTTCATAAATGTTATTATCTGCACTGCTCACCTCAATTATAGTAGGGGTAAATACACGTGCATTTGAAAATTCTTCATTACTGATTGCTTGTCCCTGTAAAACGACTTTACCACCCAATGCGCCTGCATTTTTTGCACGCTCCAGTGTTTGTTCGTTTTGTACAGCACCGAGTGTGCCAGCACCCATCTTAGGATTGTTGACCAGCCCTTCTACAGCCTCTTTGAATTTTGTAACTACCTCATTGAAACTCACATTTCCGTGGCTGATTTCAATGCCATGCTCCGGAATAAAGAAGTTCTGCGGTGCAGTACACATCTGACCTGAATATAAACTCACAGAAAATGCCAGGTTCTGAATTACCGCATCCAAATCTTTGACGCTGTCAATGATAACAGAGTTTACACCCGCTTTTTCGGTAAAGACAGTTTTGCCTTTCAGCGATTCTACATAATCACCGAATGCACTGCCACCAGTGTAATCAATTAGCTTCACTGCAGGATTTTCGCAAAGTTCTTTTGTGATCAGGTGATCAGAACTATCTACTGCCAGCTGGCAAATATTTGGTTCATAACCAGCTTCTTCCAGCACTTGTTGAATGCAACTAACGGCAATGGCTATAGGAAGAATAGCTTTCGGATGAGGTTTGACAATAACGGTATTGCCAGCAATCAGGTCAGCGTATATGCCTGGGAGTGAGTTCCATACCGGAAATGTGGAACAGCCGATTACAACGCCAATACCTTTAGGCACAGCTTTAAAAGATTTGTTCAGCTTCACACTGGCTTTACCCATAGGTTTTTCCCAAAGGATATTACCCGGATATCGCTGTAGTTCTTCAAAACCAGCTGCAATGGCTTCCAATGCTCTGTCATTGGCATGAGGGCCGCTTGCCTGAAAGCTCATCATATAGCTTTGGCCGGTGGTATGCATGGTAGCATTGGCAATATCAAAGAAGTGATCTTTAATACGGTCCAGGGTTTCAGTCAGTACAGCGGCTCTTTCAGGAACGGCTACTTTTGCCCAGGATTTGCCAGCAGCTGCTGCTTTGTTGATCAGGTCATTCACGGCAAATAGAGGATAGGTAACGCCTAATACTTCGCCGGAATAAGGAGATACTTCTTCGCCTACCCATCCGGTTTCGCCAGTCTGGATCAATTGTTTGAAGGGTTTCCCCAACATTTGCTGATAGCTCTGTGCGCCGATAGCATGGGCTTCGTCGCCATAAGCTTTAGGGTGTTCCGGATAATGCGAGAAAAAAGTCCTGTCCTGGTTGGCCTTTACTGCATTGTTAATTGTGTTTTGGTGTTTAGCAACAAGCATATTTAGATTTTGTGGTTTTCGGAAATTAGTATCCCGGATTCACCAACGAAAACTTCCCATCATTATAATACTCGTCCGGTCTTGGTTTGAACTGATTGTTACGTTGGTATTTAGTAAACGAATCGTATTCCTGTTTGTGAAGGTTAATCCAGGCTTTATAGCCGGCCTGGCTTACTGCCGGGCCAAACAGCCATTGGTTATATGATTCAAACATTCCCTCACGCAGCATTCTGCGTTGGAAATCGAATAATGCAAATGGATACTTTTCGGCATTGTTGCTGTCCCAGTCAAGGATAAACCTGGTACGCGCCATGATAAGCCCATCCAGGTCCACGCCGCCGGTAATAACACTCAGCTGCTTACCCAGCGACTCCTTATATGCCTGTGCAAAGCCATTGTTACCTTTGCTTTTTCTCTTCCTGTCGTCATCTGGAATCACAGTGTTTATAAGAGAGGGGTCATTAAACAGACGCTTATAAGATTCCAGCACAATGATCCTGATCTCTGCAGTACGCGTACTGAAACTCTCCATATTCATGAATTCCTCTCCATAAATAATGCACCACATCGGATCATTGCTATAATAGTAGGTTTTAGTTGCATTGTAATAATTGCCGGGGAAAGTAGGGTCTTTTTCAATACCCTTCAACCAGCTGCCCAGTGCAGCATCAAACATCTTAAAGTTCATCTGCAGGTTGCCGTTATCATTATATAACTCACCACTTTCAGGGAACTTCTTTATCGCGCGCTCATAGATTTTCTGTGCTGCTTTCCATTCTTCCCTGCCTACGTAGATATTGCCAGCTATCTGGTATACCTGAACATCGGCCTCTTTGTTGTTCAGTAAAGGATCTATAATGGTTTTGGCTTTATTCAGGTCTCCCCTGAGATACCAGGTATACCCCAATTGCTTCTTATACTCAAAGTTGTCAGGGTCCAGCTGTAAGGCCTGGTTAAAAACTAGTACGGCATTAGAGTAATCTCCTGTACGCTGAAAGCCGGTAGCTGTATTGAAAAGCTCCTTGGCATCCTGCCCAAATACTGTTTGAGAAAATAATACTCCCGCTATAAATAATGTTTTCAATAAAGAAGACCTCATATGCATTCCTGTCTGTCGTTTGTTGTAAAAGTAAGGAAAATGGGGTAATGTGCCACTGATCTAGCGGCGGGGATATTTTTTTATATTTATTGTATGTGGATTAGATGTTATATGATGAAGTGTATGTGTTTTTTTTATTATAAATAGATGTTGCAGGTAAACGCTTATATACAAAAAATGCAATCAATGCAGTGGCCACTCCCAGCATAGCTATCTGTATTTCCGAGAGACGGTAAATCATCCAGGACCATTCTTCTGCACTCATCAGATTCACGGAAATCATTAGCACCAGGTTAAAAATAAATGTCCAGATCAGGTTATAACCACAATTGCCTGTTCTTTTTAACAGGTATAATCCGCAGAGATAATGTGGTATAATTATGAGCAAATATGCAGGTCCCATACTTGTTATCATGAACAGCAGACCTCCCAGAAAAGTTATTGGAAACGAATATCGCTGTAACAACCCATCATAAATTATTCCATATAGAATTAATGTAGGGAAACAGGTGCAAAACAAGTGGTAGGGAATGTTATACCAAAGGTTACTATCTGCCTTAAATGCCATCACCTCTGCTAGGCCATTGCACACATCTAATCCCAGTCGCACACTTACCACTGCCAGGAACATGGTACTTATTATTACAAATCCCAATAATGCTAACAGGGTAGTAATTTTCGGTGTATAAATATGAAAGCGAAATTCCGGTTCATATTTTTTCTTTCTGCTGTATATGTAAAGAGGAAAGACCAGGTACATGGCGGCAGAAGTGGCATAAATGGCAAAATTGTTTGCATACTTAGCAGGGTCCATATTGAGGTCGGCTAGTAAATATGCCGGCACCCAGATAACAGCCAGAATTAATACTGATATCAATCCTAGCCACGCGGTTTGCCCAAAGGAAGGATAGACCTTCCTTGCCTCTTCGTCAAAAATAGATGGCTCAATACTTTTCATCGGGGATTTTTCTAATTGAGAAATATGATATACCGGTAACGTATATACGTTTATGCCGCTTTCCCCTTTTTGATTGCCGATGCTCTCCTTATAACTGGAATAGCAAATAAGGCGGCACCAAGCAGACAAAATAATATATTTATTGGTTTTTGATCTCCCATGAAATGTAGCTGAGGCCATGACCGTTTGATTTCAGGAAATACGATGGCAACAAAATAAGTGGCTATGCAAAATACGATAGGATAGGTCATACTTTCCAGGTAGTAGTATAACAGGCCGCAGGTGGCAGTCCAGATAAAAGCTGGTATTACAGCGCTTGGAAGAACGGCTCCAATACTTAATAATAAAGCTCCTAAGAATATTGCCTTGGAAGGCTTATAGTTTTTTAGCAGGCCATCCATCAATATTCCTACAGTAATGAAAACAGTACAGGCAATGTCTACGGCTGAACTTAGTACCATCCAGATGGTATTGGTAGTCGGTTGAAATAGATCATAACTCTCTGTATTTCTATCCAGTCTTAAGAAATTAAGCGTTCCATCTACTGCACAGGCCAGATAGATGCTAGCGATGAAAATACCTGTAGCCAAGCTAATATTAATTTTAGTGAATCCAAATAAGCGTGGTGCAGGTGTCGATTGCCGGTGCTTCCAATATACGAAGCCGTTGAACAATAAGAAGAATACAATATTGCACGGCCACTGATATGATGCTAATGCATCAGGCATCTGTGCGATATTTTTTTTACTGGTGATCATCGCAATGACCAGCGGCGTAAACGCAACGAGGGCAGCGCCAAAATAAACCAAGGGTAAAATCCATAACTGTTTAATATTAGGATATTGGAGAGGTCTGGTTTTCTCATCATACAAAACCTCATCATTGAAGATTGTTTGCTCTTGTTTTGATTGCATAGGGACGACAGGTATAATAGAATAAAAAAGTCCGCCAATGGCGGACTTTAAATGTATAAATCTATTTTGGATTGTTGATCTAGATAAGATGTGTGATAAGCCCATCTCTTAGCTTCGGTTCAAACCAGGTGCTTTTCGGCGGCATTACATTGCCACTATCCGCGATGTCGAAGAGTTGCTGAATCGTAACGGGGTAGAGAGCAAAGGCGACTTTCATTTCGCCGCTGTCTACACGTTTTACCAGCTCTTTCAGGCCACGTATACCGCCAACGAAGTCGATGCGTTTATCAGTACGTTGGTCTTTAATTCCGAGTAATTTATCCAATATATTATTGGAAAGTATGGTTACATCCAGGATGCCGATAGGATCGGTGGTAAAAGTACCTTCTTCCGCTACAAGCCGGTACCATTTTCCATGGAGATACATGGTGAATTCATGTAGGGTGGCTGGCTGCTGTGGCAGATGACCAATTTCTTCTACGTTAAATTCATAATCCAGATTGGAGAGGAATGCTGCATCGCTAAGGCCGTTGAGGTCTTTTACCACACGGTTATAGTCCATGATAGCCAGCTGGCTGGCCGGGAAGATGGTGGTAAGGAAATAATTTACCGGATCGTCTACTGACTTTATTTTCCCTGCTGCCTGAAATTCTTTTTGTACCAGACTCGCTGAGGCCGCGCGGTGGTGGCCATCCGCAATGTAGGTGGCCGGCACTTTCTCTGAAAACAGGGTAGTGATATTTTTCACTGTTAATGGCGTATTAATAACCCATATACTGTGCTGGATGCCATCTTCAGCGGTAAAGTTATAAACAGGTGCATGATGTTCCTGCCATTGGTCAATGATGGCGTTTACTTCGGGTACATCATTGTAGGCGAGGAAAACGTTTCCTGTTTGCGCTTCGGTAGTTTTGATATGATTGATTCTGTCAAGTTCTTTATCTGGGCGGGTAAATTCGTGTTTCTTGATAATACCGTTATTATAATCATCAACAGAGGAAACGCATACCAGGCCTGTTTGTGACCTTCCATTCATGATTAGCCTGTAAATATAATAGCAGGGCTCATCATCCTGAAATAGGGTTCCGTCTTTAATGAATTGGTGCAGGTTTTCTGCTGCTTTTTCATATACCTGCTGGCTATGGGTATCGATATTGTCTGGAAGGTCTATTTCTGATTTAGACACATGATAATAGGAGTGTGGGTTGCCAGCGGCTTCTTGTTTCGCTTCAGCGGAGCTGAGTACATCATAAGGCCTTGCAGCTACTTGTGCTGCTAAATCTGTTTTCGGCCTTAATCCTTTAAAGGGTTTGATAATAGCCATAAGAATAACTGTGTATGATTACTAAATATAGCAATAAATAGCCAGCAAGGGGGAGTGGGGCGGAAAATAAAAAAAGCCGTCTCTACTTAGTAGAAACGGCTTTGGTTTTGCCTGTACGAATGCCTTGCGGTTTAGATTAGGCTTTTTTCAGGCTGAAATATTTCATGGCTTCTACCATTACTTCTACGCTTTCATAAGGAAGCGCGTTGTACATGGATACGCGGAAACCGCCGGAAAGACGATGTCCTTTGATGCCTACGATATCTTCTTTCTTACAGAATTTCAGGAACTCTTCTTCCATTTCTGGTTTGTCCATGATAAAGCATGCATTCATTTTACTGCGGTCTTCTTTCACCACAGTGCCACGGAATAGTGGATTGTGGTCGATTTCATCGTACAGTAATGCTGCTTTTTTATCGTTTATTTTTTCGATAGCAGTAACGCCGCCTTGCTCTTTGAGCCAGCGGAGTGTGAGCATAGAAATGTAAACGGCAAATACCGGCGGGGTGTTTAACATGGAGCCATTCTCGATATGATTTCTGAAGTCGAGGATGGAAGGAATGTTACGGGTTACTTTTCCGAGCATGCTTTTGCGTATAGCTACCATGGTGGCACCAGCGGCGCCCATGTTTTTCTGTACGCCTGCATAGATCAGGGAATACTTGTTAAAGTCCATACTGCGGCTGAGAATATCAGAGCTCATATCCGCCACGATTGGAACATCAGTTACAGGAGTCATCTGCCACTGGGTACCATAGATGGTATTGTTAGTGGTAATATGCAGATAGCTTGCCTGCGGTGGAATTGTAAACTGTTTGGGGATGTGATTGTAGTTGCTTTCTTTGGAGCTGGCAATAACATCGGCATAACCGAATAATTTGGCTTCTTTAATTGCCTTATTGGACCAAACGCCGGTATCTACATAGGCAGCAGTATTACCATTCTCCAACAGGTTCATTGGCACCTGCATGAATTGGGTGGTAGCGCCTCCTTGTAAAAACAGCACTTCAAAGTCGTCATCTAGTTGCATCAGTTCCCTTACCAGGCTACGGGCTTCCTCCATCACCGCCATAAACGGTGCTGTTCTGTGACCAATCTCCAGTATAGACATTCCCGAACCTTCGAAATCGATTAGGGCTTTGCTGGCTTTGTACAATACCTCGTTAGGTAATACAGAAGGACCTGCGTTAAAATTGTGCACCTTCATGTTGCGATCTAGATTAAATTCATTTTTTGATCTTTCCACTTTGTTTTGGTTTTTCTAAGGAAACGGAAAAAAAACGGCACGGGTGTTAAAACCTGTAAGGCGCGTGGTGTAGGATATGCTATAATAGCTGCGCGACAAAGATAAAATATCTTTTTATATTTTTTGGCGCTATTTATTTCTGCTTAATGATGAGTGAATGGCCAATTACTCTGATCTGCCCTGCATTTGCCCTTGCTGCCATTGCAATTGCAAGTTACTGAATTCGGTTAATTCTATCGTAGTCAGGTTGGTATGTGTAAGAGAATCCAATGATGGCTGACCCGCATTGACCCATGCAGTATACCAGCAGCTAGCCACCGCATGTATAGCCTGTTTCATTCTACGTTCCACCATGCCATTCAATTGCTCGTTATACGCTCTGGCATAACCTGCCGCATAATTCCTGATGAGTTTACCATTGCGGTCTTCATACGAGTAACGCCTGGAAGGATCTGTACTGGCAGATAACCGCTTTTCCAAAGTAAGCACTGTGTCTGCGGCCATACCGCTCTCTGTTATCACCTGCCAGAAATAGGGCTGTAGCCGTGGAATGTAAGTTGCCGTGCCAGCCCAGTAATCAAAAGTCTTATCCGCCAACAATTCCGGTATCCTCGATTCCCAGAGGCCATGAATGCCTTGTTGCTGCGTCAGTTGGCCATTATGATTAGAACAGGCATGCAATGGTACATGCCCATCTGCAATGTAGTGGCCAATCTCCGCTGACTTCCTCAATATGCTGTATTGGTCTCTTTCGCGGAAAGCCTTTGTCAGCATAGCCATCATCTTTTCAAGGTACCAGGGTAAAATTCCTGTTCGCTGCAAAGAATCATAGGAATACTGTGCCAGCGCCGCTTTCCAGTCGCGAGGAATATGCTGGTAAGGAGGCCTGTCTAATACATCAATATCCAAGTAATGCCTTGGCGCCTCCGCAGCCACTGCATAACGGCGCTTGTCCGGATCTGTAGCATGACGTGTAATAAAATCAATGTTCGTCTTGTAAAGCTTCATCATGGCCGGTGGTAAGCAAAATACGGCCAATCTGTTTATCCGCTCATGTGCAAAAAAGCCCCAGGCAAAAACATTGCAATAAAATAATAGTAATACAAGCGTAAGTAAACTACGTGTAGACATATGGGTTAACATTTAACGGGTTATTTGGGATAACTAAGTTAAACGTTTACTGCATATAAAAACGAAGGCCAGGAATATTTTCCTGGCCTTCAAATTTTTTTAGATGTTGGTAACACCCCCGCTCACGGCAAATTTCATCGCATCACCCGCGGAAATATTTGTCAACTGTTTCACCTTTCGTTTAGGTACCATAAATACCTTACCTGTAATAGCGTAAGCATGAGGTACATACACTGCCATATAATCTTCCAGTCCAAAACTACTCACATCTGGCTGTGTAATAAATCCCATCTCCCACACATCTTCTCCATATATCTGTACCAATACAGGATGATCAAATTTCTTCTTCTCCCCAACAAATGCATCAAATACATCCTTGATAGAGGTGTAGATATATTTGATAAATGGCGTACGCTCTAGTAAATGGCTGAATAAATCGAAAATACGGCCAATGATAAACGAAGAACTCAGATAGCCTACTGTTACAATCAAAAGTAACACCAGCACAAATCCTACTCCCTTAAATCGAAGAAAGCTATATGGCGCCTCTCCTGGAATTAAATCCCTGGGAATCAAATTGTCTACCGTCATGAATGCCCAATATATCGTCAGGGCAGTAATACCAATCGGCGCCAGGATCAGTAATCCCTGAAAAAAATAACGCAGTAAACGCGAGGCAAATACTTTAAATCTAAGCTTTGGCGACATGGTTAATAATTAAGCTTGCAAATTACTCAATAATGATGAATGCAGTTGCTTTTTACAATCCCTTAATATGTGTTATAACATATGAAAAAATATTACTGGAAACTTTGGTAGTTTAAAAAGTTTCCATAGTTTTGGTATGCATACGCAACGCTGTTAGCACCAAATCTATCATATGGAAGTACATGAACGCATTATGGAAACAGCGTTTAACCTGTTTCGCCAATTCGGTACAAGGTCCATAACCATGGACGATATCGCGGAAAAAATGGGCATCTCCAAAAAAACACTTTATGCTCATTTTACGGATAAAGACGACCTGGTATTTCAGACCATCTCCGGATTTATTATGCAGATTCATAAAGAATGTCATGCCGATAAACAAAGGTCAGCTGATGCCATAGAAGAAATGTTCCTGGTAATGGAAATGATCGATAACAGACTAAGAAATATCAACCCGGTTATTATCCATGATCTACAGAAATTTCACGCTAAAGCATACCAGGTCTTTCTTGACTATCAGCAAAATGATCTCGTGGCAATGGTGCGGCAGAACCTTGAAAGAGGAAGAGAGGACGGGCTTTATCGCCCGGATATAGATATCCGTATCCTGACGAATTACCGTGTGAACAGCTGTATGCTCTGCTTTCAACCAGCAGCATTTCCAGGCGAACACGATATGAACAAAGTGCAGAGGGTATTGCTGGAGAATTTTTTATACGGAGTGGCTTCCCTCAAAGGATATAAACTCATCGAAAAGTATAAACTAGTATCGCAAAACATATAAACTATGCTACTCTTTTACAGGCTCACCTGCTTATCTCTAGTGGTGTGGCTGATTCCTTTCGCAACGATCCATGCACAACAGCAGGTATCACCGGAGCCCATCCGGCTGTCTGCCAAAGACGCTGTTGAATATGCACTGGCAAACCAGGCTACCATCAAAACAGCCAAACTGGATGAACTCATTCAGCTGGCCAAAAATAAAGAAGTAAGTGGAATGGCACTCCCTTCCATCAATGGTACCGGCCAATATCAATATAACCCTATCACGCAGAAACAACAGTTTAACCTGAAGAACTTTGGGCTGCCCGTGGATTCCTTTACTGTAGCCTCTTTCCAGCTGCCGCAAAATCTCATGGGGGAAGTTCGCCTCACGCAAACGCTGTTCGATCCTAGTGTACTCGTTGCCCTGCAGGCACGTAAAACACTGGAAGCATTGGTAGTTAAAAACGTTACCAAATCTGAAATAGATGTAAAAGAAAATGTCTATAAAGCTTACTACAACGTCCTCTCCGCCAATAAAGCATTGAATATCCTCTCTGGTACCATCCACACCATGGAGAAATTACTCAATGAAACCAGTGAGATCTATAAAAATGGATTAGTAGAAAAGCTGGACGTAGATCGCCTGCGCGTGCAATACACCAATCTCCAGACAGAACAAACCAAACTGGTCAATCTCATGGAGCTCGGTACTGCTGCCCTCAAATTTCAAATGGGTATGCCTCTGAAACAAGGTATAACGCTAACGGATACACTCTCTACCGAACAGATCGTTTCTGATGTCGCCAACCTCGATAAATTCAACTACAACGAACGTATCGAATACCAATTGCTGGAAACCCAGAAAAATGCATACGAATATGATCTGAAAAGATATAAACTCAAAGGCCTGCCTTCTTTACAGCTGTTTGCTGCCACCGGCGCCCTGAGAGGTAGTAATAAATTCGATTATTTCCAGAACCAGATGTGGTACGGATATCTGAATACCGGCCTCAATTTATCGGTTCCCATCTTCACCGGATTACAACGCCGCCGCCAAGTCGATCAGGCTGAATTGCAAGTGAAGAAAGCAGATGTTCAGATAGATAACCTGAAACTCGCCATAGACCTGGAAAGGGAACAATCTGGATCTACTTTCAAAAACAACGTACTCACCTTACAAGCCCAGGAAAAAAATATGGCCCTCGCTGAAGACGTATACGCCACCACTCGCACTAAATATCGTGAAGGCGTTGGCTCCAGCCTGGAAATGAGTACCGCCGAAAGTGATCTCCTTACTGCTCAAAACAATTATTTCACCGCGCTTTTTAACGCTATCGTTGCTAAGATAGAACTGCTCAAAGCTTACGGTAAACTATAAATCTTTTCATCTCCTTCTATATGAATACGAAACATTATTTTCTGTTGCCGCTCATCACTGTTACCATAGCTGCCTGCGGCGGACATTCGGACTCTAAAGCCGGAAAGGAAAAAGAATTACAGCAACTGAAAGCGGAGAAGGTTAAATACCTCGATGATGTCAATAAAAAAATCGCAGCACTGGAAAAAGATCTGGGCGTTAACGATAGTGCAAGAGTAAAAGATGTAGTAATCTCTCCGGTAGAAGCCTCCCTCTTCGAACACTATATCGATGTACAAGGTAGTGTAGACGCACGTGAAAATGTGAACGTTTCCGCCAGAGTACCTGGTATTATCACCGCTATCTACGTGAAAGAAGGACAGGCAGTAGCCAAAGGACAAGTACTGGCACAGGTAGACGACCAGCTCATGAAAGCAGGCATCGCTGAACTTCATACACAACTGGAACTCGCCAATACTTTATTCTCCAAACAACAGAACCTCTGGAATCAGAAAATAGGTTCTGAACTGCAATACCTCAACGCAAAAAATAATAAAGAATCGCTGGAGAAAAAACTGGCTACCATGCAGGATCAAATGGCACAAGCACGTATCATCGCTCCAATCAGCGGTACTGTTGATGCGGTTATCGCCAAAGTAGGTGATAACGCTGCTCCAGGCGCTCCTGCTTTCCGCGTAGTAAATGCTAATAACCTGAAAGTAAATGCCAGCGTAGCTGAAGCCTATGCAGGCCTCGTAAGAACTGGTGGCCCGGTAATCTTAAACTTCCCGGATATCCAGAAAGAAATCCGCACCAATATTGGATTTGCTAGTCGCACCATCGATCCGTTAAGTCGCACCATCAACGTAGAAGTGCCACTGAAACCAGATCCAGCACTGCGCCCTAACATGATCGCACGAATCCGTATCATCGACTACAGCGCTAAATCTGCGGTCGTGATCCCTGTAAGTGTTATCCAATATGCCAGCGGTAAACCTTACGTTATCACCGCGCAAAATGAAAATGGTAAAACCATTGCCAAACGCAGAGATATTGAACTGGGCAGAACATACAACGATAAGGCAGAAGTCAAAACCGGATTGCAGGCTGGCGACAAAATCGTTACCACCGGCTTCCAGGGACTCAATGACAACGATCTGATTAAATCCTAGGCCACTGCTAATTAAAGTTTATGAAAGACAATCTCATTAAGGAATTTAAGCCTACCAGCTGGGCCATTGATAACAAGGTAAGCATATACGTTGCTACCCTGTTCATCGCCCTCGCAGGCATCCTGTCCTATATAAATCTGCCCAAAGAGCAGTTCCCGGAAGTCGTGTTCCCTCAGTTCATTATCACCACCATGAACGCGGGTACCTCTCCCGAAGATATTGAAACTCTGATCACCAAACCGATTGAGAAACAACTCAATGGTATATCAGGTGTGAAAAAGATCAAGAGCACTTCCATGCAGGATTTCTCTATGATCAATATCGAATTCAATGCGAATGAAGATATAGAATCCGCCAGGCAACAGGTAAGAGAAAAGGTAGATGATGCTAAAAAAGATCTTCCTAAAAATCTCACCCAGGAACCACAAATCACCAAAATCGACGTATCCCAGATTCCGATCATGAACGTCAACCTCTCCGGTGATTACGACCTGCAAACGCTGAAACGCTATGCAGATGATATGAAAGACAGGATCGAAGCACTGAATGAAATTACCCGTGTAGATGTAGTAGGAGCACTGGAAAGGGAAATTCAGATCAATCTTGATAAATACAAAATGGATGCTGCCAAAATCAATATTGGTGATGTATCCCAGGCAATTGCGGGCGAAAACGTTACTATTTCCGGTGGCCTCGTAAGCATGGACGGACAAAAACGTACACTCAGTGTAAAAGGTGAATATAAAGATCCTTCTCTGATTGGAAACATCATCGTTCGCGGCCAATCAGGCGCTACGGTGTATCTCCGCGATATTGCTGATGTAGTTGATGGTTTCGAAGAACAGGAAAGTTACGCACGCCTTCGTGGTAAAAACGTAATCACGCTCAACGTCATCAAACAAAGTGGTAAAAACCTGATCGATGCATCAGATAAGATCAGGGCGATTAAGGATGATATGGTGAAAAACTATTTCCCTAAAAACCTGAACGTCACTATTACTGCTGATCAGTCTAAATCCACACGTGTAACCTTACACGATTTGATCAATACGATCATCATCGGTTTCGTACTGGTGACCATCATCCTGATGTTCTTTATGGGCGCGGTAAATGCCATCTTCGTGGCGTTGTCTGTACCTATCTCCATGTTCATCGCCTTTCTGCTGATGCCCGTATATGGGTTCACGTTAAACATGATGGTGCTGTTCTCTTTCTTGCTGGCATTGGGTATCGTGGTGGATGATGCGATCGTGGTAATTGAAAACGTACACCGTATTTTCTACGAACATAAAACGCTTGGTATCGTAAAGGCTGCCAAACTAGCTGCTGCAGAGGTTTTCCTGCCGGTATTGTCCGGTACGCTTACTGTACTGGCACCATTTGTGCCATTATTGTTCTGGCCTGGCGTAATTGGTAAATTCATGTTTTTCTTGCCAGTAACGTTGATCACTACACTGGGAGCTTCGCTGGTCGTTGCCTACCTGATCAACCCTGTATTCGCAGTAGATTTCATGAACAGGCACGAAGGAGAAAATCATCCTAAGCCAACCTTCAATAAACGTTTAAAAATCCTCAGCATCATTTTCGCAGTCATCGCATTGATGGCCTACGCGAATCATAGTCCTGGCGTTGGTAACTTCGTAATATTTGCCTACGCAATGATTATGTTGGAACATTTCTGGCTCGCTGGTTTGGCTCGTAGTTTCCAACATAGCTTCTGGCCAAAAGTACAGGAGAGATATAAAAATGTGCTGAAGTGGTGCCTTGTAGGATGGCGTCCGGTTTGGATCCTGGTATGTACATTCGGACTGCTGATATTCAGCATCATGGTTACTGCCATGAGGAATCCTAAAGTGGTATTCTTCCCGCAGGCCGATCCTAACTTCATCTATGCCTATATTCAGTTACCTAATGGTACTGACCAGAAGTACACCGATTCTATTACACATATCGTGGAAGACCGGATTACCAAAGTAGTAGGAGCTAATAATCCTATTGTGGAATCCATTATTTCCAACGTTGCCAAAGGCGCCGGCGATGCCAACGAAATGGACCTGAGTACGCAGCCGCAGAAAGGTAAAGTGACCGTTGCGTTTGTTGAATTTGGCGCAAGACATGGTGTTTCTACTGTTCAGTATCTCGATAAAATCAGAAATGCGGTACGCGGTATTCCTGGTACCAACATCACGGTGGAGCAGGAGCAGGGCGGTCCGCCAACAGGTAAACCAATTAATATAGAAATATCTGGAGATGATTTTGGCGATCTGACGTCAACTTCGTTTAGACTTAAACGTTATCTCGACTCACTGCATATAGATGGAGTAGAAGAATTGAAGAGTGATTTTGAAGATAATAAACCAGAAGTAATTGTTTCGGTAGATAGACAACGTGCAAACAAAGAAGGTATTTCAACCGGCGTAATCGGCCTGGCTCTCCGTGATGCATTGTTTGGAGCCGAAGCATCCAAGATCAGAGATGCGAAGGATGAGTTTAAGATTATGGTGAGATTGAAAGAAGATCAACGTAATAATATTAATAACCTGATGAACCTCAATATTATTTATAGAGATATGAATATGGGAGGAGCAGTAAGACAAGTGCCATTATCTGCAGTAGCAGATGTGAGATACTCCAATACTTACGCAGGTATTAAGCGAATAGATCAGAAACGTGTGATCACCATATACTCCAACGTATTGACTGGTTACAATGCTAACCAGGTAGTACAGGATATACAAACCTCGCTTAAAGATTTCTCTCATCCTGGTAATGTAACCATAAAGATGACAGGGGAGCAGGAAGACCAGATGGAAACGATGAACTTCCTGATGTTGGCGATGGTTGGCGCTTTCGGTTTAATGTTGATGATCATGGTAACGCAGTTTAACTCTATTGGTCGTCCGGCAATTATTCTGTTAGAGATTTTGTTTAGCATCATCGGTGTGTTCCTTGGCTTCTCCATTTTCGGAATGGATATCTCTATCGTAATGACAGGTGTGGGTATTATGGCATTGGCAGGTATTGTGGTAAGAAATGGTATCGTATTGGTAGAATTTACCGATCTGTTGATCCAGCAGGATGCCAAGGTGTATGACGCAGTAGTGGAAGCAGGTGGTACTCGTATGACGCCAGTGTTACTGACGGCGATTGCGGCTATTTTGGGACTTATACCTTTGGCGGTAGGGTTCAATATAGACTTTGAAGGGCTGTTTGCACACTTTCAACCTAATATTTTCTTTGGTGGTGATAACGTAGCATTCTGGGGACCGTTGGCCTGGACGATGGTGTTCGGGTTGATCTTTGCGACCTTCCTGACATTAGTACTGGTGCCAGTGATGTATGCGATGAACAAGCGTTCTATCGATGTGCTGGATAGGTATAACCTGCCAAGGGCCTTCAAATATGTGCCATTCCTGGTGTTGATTTTAAAGCTGTTTATGTCGAAGAAGGTGGTGAGAGAGTTACATAATCCGGCATATGAGAGTCCAAAGCCTTATAATTTTTTCAATAAGGAAGAAGAGGGAGTGCAGGCATCGAGTCACAAGTTGGATAAGGTGACAATGAATTAGTAAATATCTAAATTTTTCTATACAGTGTAACAGTTGTAGGTTAACAGTCACCGTCCCGAGTCTTCGGGACGGTTTTTTTATTACATTTGGGGTACGGAAATTAAATTTAATCTCATTAACAAATTTTAACATTTGGAATAGCTGGCATTTGAACAGCCTTTATTACTTTTGGTTATTCAGATAGTTTTTCACGTTACTAGCCTTATATATCCTTACCGTGTAACCACGTAAATGAGTGATTACCAATGAAAACATTCTGATTTTAAACAGTTATACCTGTTCGCCTGTTTACGAGAAAAAGAAATAAGATATAATAAGTGTTAAGAAATAAGTGTTAAGTAAAAAGAAATAAGAAAGTTTAGATTTTAGCGGGTATAGGATAATCAGCAGCCATTAAGCCATTAAAAGAGATTGGAAGACCATGGAGTACGTAGCATCGTTAGCATATGCTAAAGAGCAGGACCAACAGGATCCGTTAAACAGATTTAGAGAGCAGTTTTATTTTCCTCAACGAAATGGAAAGGACGCAATATATTTATGTGGTAATTCGTTGGGACTACAGCCCAAGCGAGTTAAAGCAGCAATAGCGCAGGAATTATCTGACTGGCAGGAGTTTGCAGTTGAGGGATATTGGCATGCGAAAAATCCATGGTTATATTATCAGCAATATTGTAGTAAACCGATGGCCTCAATCTTAGGGGCGAGTCAGCGGGAACTAACGGTAATGAATACACTGACTGTTAACTTACATTTCATGATGTTAAGTTTTTACAGGCCAACCAAACAGCGGTTTAAAGTGTTAATGGAAGCAGGAGCTTTTCCGAGTGACCAATATGCGGTAGAAACCCAGGTTAGATTTCACGGATTTGAACCGGCAGATGCGATTATAGAAGTTTCCCCAAGGCCCGGCGAGAATTTAATCAGAATTGAAGATATTTTAGATATTATTAACAGGGAAAGTGATAGTTTAGCATTAGTTTTATTTGGTGGAATAAATTATTATACCGGACAATTTTTTGATATATCCGCTATAACGGCCGCTGCACATGCAGTTGGAGCCTATGCAGGTTTTGACCTGGCGCACGTAGCAGGAAATATTCCGGTAGCATTGCACGATTGGGACGTAGATTTTGCCGTATGGTGCTCTTATAAGTACCTGAACGGAGGCCCTGGCGCTGTAGGAGGCGCATTTGTGCACGAAAAGCATTCCGGCAACCGCGGATTCCTCCGCTTAGGTGGCTGGTGGGGCAACGAAGAGAGCGTACGTTTTAAAATGGAGAAAGGTTTTGTGCCTAAAGATTCAGCTGAGGGATGGCAACAAAGCACCGCCCAGGTGTTTAACATGGTAAGCTTAAAAGCCTCCCTGGAATTATTCGAAGAAGCCGGTATCGGCGCTTTAAGATCCAAAAGTCAAGGAATGACCAACTACCTGGAGTTCCTGTTATATCAGCTCAAAGGCATAAATTTCGAAATAATTACACCTAAAAATTGTAATGAACGTGGCGCACAACTATCTTTGTTGTTCAAGGATAAAGGTAAAGAGATACATCAACGCTTGACGGATGCCGGTATCATCGTAGACTGGCGAGAGCCCGGAGTTATCAGGGTATCCCCAGCTCCCATGTATAACTCTTATCAAGATGTGTTTCATTTTTATGAAATCATAGCAAATATTGCTTCAAACGCTTAATTAAGTAAGATGAATTTTGAGAGAAACGAACGCCCCCGCAGGCCCTACTCTTCTGATACCAACAAAGAGAATGATCCCAATAAGGAGAGAGGTGACTTCAAACCCAACTTAAACAGTGAGCGGGAGGGTGGAAAACCCGACTACAACAGCGGGGACCGCGAAGGCCGTCCTAGCTACAATGGAGACCGTGAAGGCGGGTATCGCCAGCGCGACTACAACAATCGTGACAGCTATAACCGCGAAGGCGGCGGAAGCTACGACCGTGGAAACGGTGGTTACGACAGAGGAAACAATTACAACCGTGAAGGTGGTGGAGGCTATAACCGCGAAGGCGGTGGTGGCTACGATCGCGGCGGCGGTGGTTACAACCGTGACAACAACGGTGGTGGCTACAATCGCGAAGGCGGTGGTGGTGGCTATAACCGCGGTGGCGGTGGTGGCTACGATCGCGGCGGCAGCGGCGGCGGTGGATATGACCGTGGCGGCGGTGGTGGTGGTTACAACCGCGGTGGCGGTGGTGGCTACGATCGCGGTGGCAGCGGCGGCGGTGGATACGACCGTGGCGGCGGTGGTGGTGGTTACAACCGCGGTGGCGGTGGTGGCTACGATCGCGGCGGTGGCGGTGGTGGATACAACCGTGGCGGCGGCGGCGGTGGCTATGATCGCGGCGGCGGTGGTGGTGGTTACAACCGCGGTGGCGGTGGTGGCTACGATCGCGGCGGTGGTGGCGGTGGCTACAATCGTGGCGGCGGTGGCGGCGGCGGATTCAACCGCGGCGGCGGTGGCGGACGCCCTATGCAGGGAAGAAGACCATTCAATCGTGAACCTAAACCTGATAACAAAATATACTTTATCGCCCTCCTGCCAACTGCAGAAGTAGGTAAAGAAATCATTAAAATCAAACAGGAGTTCGCAGAACAATATGGACCGCTGTACGCACTCAAAGTACTGCCTCATATTACACTGCAAGTACCTTTCACCGCTGATCCAGCTCTCGAAAAAGCATTCTGCGACGAACTCACCGAGTTCGCTAAAACACAGGCGCCTTTCGAAGTTTCTCTCAACGGCTTCGGTACCTTCCCGAATAAACAAAATCGCGTACTCTTCATCAACGTTGAAAAAAGCGAAACAATGTCAGCTATGCACCGTCAACTGATCAACTTCCTGCGTAAGGAATTTGGATTCAGTACCATGCTCGCTCGTACTGGTTTCACTCCTCACGTTACCGTGGCCTTCAAAGACCTCGATGATGATCAGTTCAACAAAGCTTGGCCTGAATACGAAAACAAAGAGTATACTGCCAGCTTTAAGGTGAATAACCTTTACTTCCTCCGCCATAACGGCAAATCATGGGAAGTACTGCAGAAATGCAAACTCGGTGGCGCATAATAATTGCACACCTCAAATAATAGAAAAGGGTCTCTACTCAGTAGAGACCCTTTTTGTTTTTAACAGCGTAACAGAGAAGGATATACGATGCTTAATGTATTGATGCCACGCTAACTAAAAGCCTGTCCATTAATCCCTTTGTCAGTAAGCTAAACAGCCCACTGATGCCTACGTACAGTTCCTTCGCCAATAACAAACGGAGTTTACAGCCAAACCGCCTGTTATCAGAGAATACAATTGAAAATTACTGACATCATCAAAAGCCATCCTATACCCAATCCAGCATAAGTTATGATTGCTACCCTGTTTACGGTTGTAGGTTTGGTAATATTCATATGCTTTCTTAAATGACGGCTGATTTTCAATTTACCCCTATTGCCCAAAAAAGGATTAATGTGCTTTTAACAATCCCTGTGGAATTTTTCTCCCTAATTGAATGCCATATTTATAATGTGAGGAATGCTAATCATATAAAGTGCAGTAAAAAAATAAGCCGGCCGTGCAGAAGTACGGAACCGGCTTTTTGATTAACCCCTATGAAAACCAACTATTGCTCTTTGGCTATAATTGTACTAATTGCTTTCTGATTATAATTTTGCAAACACGGTGCCATAAAAGATTGATATTTTGCCCTTTAACAATTCTTTTGGAAGACATTAACAATTTTGTTGATGATTTGCAATTAGAAAACCAATGTGGTATTTATCTGGTTTTTCACGCCAGTACTGACTTTGAGCCGAAATAATCTGCATAAAAAAAGCCTCCTCTACAGATTAGAGGAGGCCCTTTTTTATAATTCTTTCTGAAAAGATTAACGTCTGTTCAATTTGCTTAACAGGCGGAGGATTTCCAAGTATAACCATACCAGGGTAACCATCAAACCAAAGGAAGCATACCACTCAAAATATTTAGGTGCTCCCTGCGCAACACCTTGTTCCACCATGTCAAAATCCATGATCAGATTCAGTGCTGCTACTGCTACTACCACCAGAGAAAAGCCAATACCTAAGATACCACCACCGCTGATCAATGGAATATCTACATGGAAAAGACGCAATACCATTGCAACCAGGTAGAAAATAGCAATACCGGCTGTAGCTGTAAATACAATAGATTTAAAACGCTCCGTTGCACGGATAATGCCGGCACGATACAGGATCAGCATTGCGGCAAATGTACCGAAAGTAAGACCGATAGCCTGTACTACGATACCTTGATACAAGTTGCTGTACATAGCAGAAATACCACCTAAAAACAGGCCTTCTGCCAATGCATATGCAGGAGCCAGGTAGCCTGACCATTCCTTCTTAAAAATGATAATCATAGCTAGTACGAAACCACCAACAGCTCCGCCTATCATGTAGCCACTCACCATGCTCACACCGCCGATCATGAACTTGCCCCATGAAAATACTGCTGCCGCCACTAATAGCAACAACATGAACGACATCTTGTTAACGGTACCACGGATGCTCATGGCCTCTCCCTGCTGTTGCGCAGCTCTATCGAAAATGCTTTGTTTCAGTACAGGGTTGTTCGATTGAAATAGTGCCATAGAAATATAGTTTAAATTTTATTGCTGCCAATTTACGCATTCCCCTTGATAGATACCCTGCAGATATATAATTTTTGTAGAAATATTAGCATTTTATGATAAATAACTTCTGGTTATCACCCATAACTAGAAGTAATAGCATAGCACGTTTCTGCTGTTAATAGTCTACTTGTTTTGTGTACTTTTGTGCCTGGGTCAGGGGCTGGTCTATACATTTGCCTGATATTAATAGGGGTTAGAACCTGCCGATTACCTAAATTTACACTCTTAAATAGAATACCTAAAAAGATCAATAGATGCCAAATACTTCGATTCAACAGCTGGAGGATGTAGTGATCAAATTTGCAGGAGACAGTGGCGATGGTATGCAGCTTACAGGTAGCCAGTTTTCAAATAATACCGCATTAATAGGAAACGACCTGAGTACTTTCCCTGATTTCCCTGCTGAAATCCGCGCCCCGCAAGGTACCTTGGCGGGTGTAAGTGGTTTCCAGCTCCATTTTTCTTCTAACCGTATATTCACCCCCGGCGATGCCTGCGATGTACTCGTAGCCATGAACGCCGCCGCCCTTAAAGCCAATCTCAAAGGTCTTAAAAAAGGCGGTATCATCATAGCCAATACCGATGGTTTCGATTCTAAAAACCTTCGCCTGGCAAACTACCCGGATGGTGTTAATCCACTGGAAGATGGTTCCCTGGTGGATTACCAGCTCCATACCATGGACGTTACCAAAATGACCCGCGAAGCACTCAAAGAAAGCTCCCTGGGTATGAAAGAGAAAGACCGCGCGAAAAACATGTTCGTCCTCGGATTCCTCTACTGGCTCTACGACCGTAACATGGAAAATACCGAAAACTTCCTCCGTGATAAATTCGGTAAAAAACCTGAAATCCTCGAAAGTAACCTGAAAGTACTGCACGCAGGATACAACTTCGCTGAAACAGTGGAAGCCTTCAGTACCCGCTACCGTGTTGAAAAAGCACGCATGGAACCGGGTACCTATCGTAGCATTACTGGTAATACCGCCTTGTCTTACGGCCTGGTAGCAGCTGCCCAGAAAGCCGGTCTGCCGCTATTCCTCGGTACTTATCCAATCACACCTGCTTCCGATATCCTGCATGAGCTGAGCCGCCTGAAAAATTTCGGTATCCGCACTTTCCAGGCGGAAGATGAAATTGCTGGTATCACCGCTGCTATCGGTGCTTCCTATGGTGGTCACCTTGGTGTTACTACCACCTCTGGTCCTGGTGTGGCCCTCAAAGGAGAGGCAATGGGACTGGCAGTTATGCTGGAAATTCCTTTACTGATCATCGATATTCAACGTGGTGGCCCGTCTACAGGTTTACCTACGAAAACAGAACAGTCTGACCTGCTCCAGGCTTACTATGGCCGTAATGGAGAGTGCCCAATGCCTGTTATCTCTGCTTCTACGCCTGCTGATTGCTTCAATGCCATATTTGAAGCTACCCGCATCGCCCTGCAGCACATGACACCAGTTATCTTTCTCAGCGATGGTTATATTGCTAATGGTGCTGAACCTTGGCGCTTCCCTAAAGCTGCTGACCTGAAAGAAATCGAAGTGAAGTTTAAAACGGAACTGGCCGAAGGAGAAGAACAATATCTTCCTTACCAACGCGATGAAAACCTGGTACGCCCTTGGGCAGTTCCTGGTACGCCTGGTCTGGAACACCGCATCGGTGGTCTGGAAAAACAAAATATCACTGGTAACGTGAGCTACGATCCTGAAAATCACCAGCAGATGGTTAAAATCCGTCAGGAAAAAGTAGACAGAATCGCAGACCATATTCCTTTACAAACTATAGAAATCGGTCCTGAAAAAGGTAAAGTACTGGTATTGGGTTGGGGTTCTACCTACGGCGCAATCAAAAGTGCAGTACTCGAACTGCTCGCAGAAGGCCATGAAGTAGCACACGCACACCTTCGCCACCTGCGCCCATTCCCTAAAAACCTGGCCGAAATCCTCCACAGCTACGATAAAGTACTGATTCCGGAAATTAATAATGGTCAGCTGATCAAAATTATTCGTGATCAATACCTGATTGATGCACAGGCTTATAATAAGATTATGGGCGTACCTATCACCAAAAGTGAACTGGTTACCAAAATCAAGGAAATGCTGGCTTAACTGAAACGAACATCATAACACGTTCATATCATTTATGGGCAAAGTGCAGATTTAATGCGCTTTGCCCATTTTTATTATCATAATTCCTGCTGATTTTTTTGTACATTAACAAGACGAAGAATATTACAGCTACTTCTTCGGACTGATTTTTTTGTAGTTTAAGATTATGTTTTATGAACAGCCTTTTTCGCGTATTGCTATGCATTGTTATCCTAGCTGTAATTTCGTTGCCTTTAAACGCGCAAACGAATACCTACGAAGTAAAAGTCGCTAACCATTCAGTGGGCACCATCGAAGCTCATCAACATGTCAGCGGCCAGACGAAAAACATCTCCATAAAAACACATATACAGGTGATGTTGTCAAAGATTAATAGTGATATCAGCAATGAATACACTAACGATATACTTACTCAGGCAAGGTCTAGCCGTATTACCGGCAAAAAAGGGGAGGACAAGCAAACCATGACCCGCCGGGAAGGAAATGCCTACACGATTGTAAGTAATGGGGAAAGACAGACTTTAGGTAATACGGAAATTCTGCATTGTGTGGGAGACTTGTATTTCAGTGAGCCGAAGCATGTTACCCGTACTTTTTCTGAATCTCTTGGCAAATTTCTGACGATAAAAGCACTGGGCAACGGAGCTTATGAGTTGCAACTACCTGAAGGAAAGCGTAATGTCTATAAATACGACAATGGTACGCTCATACAGGTAGAAGTAGATCATACTTTCGGCAAGGCCCTCATTGTAAAAAGTAGTTGAGAATTTCATCTATGCTTGAAGTAATCCCTGGTATTTATAGCACTATCCATGCTTTATTGGATGACTATGTGCCACCATTATCTCCGCGTGTTGATGCGAATAACAATAGATATGATATGTATTATCCCCATAAGGTTACTCTTGCAGGGAAAGACTATCCATCCTTGTATTTTGGAGGAGTGGCCGCATATGAAAAGTATGCAGCGCTGTATTTCTTCCCGATCTATACCCATCCGGAGGAGTTTACAGCCGTTCCCACCGCTCTGAAAAAACTACAAAAAGGTAAGTCCTGCTTCCATATCAGTAAGCCGGACGAACTGTTGATGAAAGACGTGAAACTCTTACTCCATAAAGGTTTTGAGTTTTATATCTCCAAAGGTCTAATTGGTACACATAAAAAAAGCTGAGGAGATCCTCAGCTTTCTTGAATGCGGACAACACTGTTGTCCTTTACATGAAAAACCAGTTTACTACTACACAGTTCGTTCAATAATCTGACCAGTGGTCTTATCTTTAAGGATTAATTTTTTTGCGCCAAAATGCGTCATCTCTTCTTTAACGAGATAGTATTTGTCGTCATAATCCTGTGATGTTTTTTCTTTGGAGATGCCTTCTTTTCCTCTCCAGATCTCGAGTTGAACAGGCTCCCATTGTTTAGATGCAGCACTTTTATAGGCTGCGTCCAGGATGGCATTTACTACATATCCATCATAGAAGGTTTCACGGGCGGCATTGCCGCCTTCCATGGCGTTGAACATATCGGTAAACATGTGGTTGTATCCCAGTTCGTTTAGCTCATCACCTACAGGAAATAGCCATCCGCTATTGCTTTCGGCTTTTTCAGCTACGTAATCCGCACCTTTTCCTGTGGTAAACATATCGAAACCCGTGCGCAGGAAGCTGTTGAGCCAGATCGTACCTTCTGTACCCATCACCTCATCGCGCAAATCCAAGCCGCCACGGAATGTCCAGCTAACTTCAAACTGGCCGATAGCGCCGTTTTCATATTTTACCAATCCGATAGCATGATCTTCAGCATCAATAGGTTTTACCTGGGTATCTGCCCAACACATTACTTCTACCGGCTTGATATCTTTCCCGATAAAGCTGCGTGCGATCTCTACGCAATGGCAGCCGAGGTCCAGTATACAACCGCCGCCTGCCTGTTCTTTATCCCAGAACCATTCGCTATGTGGGCCAGGATGTGTTTCTCGGGATTTAGCCCAGAGGATACGTCCTAAAGCCCCGTTTTGGACGCTTTCCAGCGCTTTAAGGAACTTTGGAGTATAGACAAGATCTTCCAGATAGCCATGGAAAATGCCCGCCTTTTCTACCATTTCCAGCATACGTTTAGCTTCTGCTGCGGTACGGCCTAACGGCTTGGTACAGATTACTGCTTTTTTATGTTTGCAGCAAAGATCAACAGCTGCTTCATGCAGGTTGTTAGGAAGAGAGATACAGACAACTTCTACTTCCGGACTTGCCACGGCTTCTTCCATAACAGTAGTCCAGTGTGTTACCTGGTAGTCATCAGCGAATTTCTTTGCACTTTCTTCCCTGCGGGAATAAATACTGACGATCTTGTCGCGGCTGCGCTGCCCTTGCAGCGAGTCTGCATAAAAACGTCCGATAAAGCCGGAGCCCAGCATTGCTATCTTTGCCATAGTACTTAGTGGTTAATTGCTTGGGTTTGAGTTTTGTCTTTGTCTTTAAAGGCAACCATGAATAGTACCAGTACTGCCACCGCAATACCTGCTGGTATCATCCAGATGGTTTTCCAGTCATGTGAGGCAGGCCCTGTTTTATATCTTTCTACAATAGGACCACTGATCAGGAATCCGATTAGCATACCCACGCCATAAGTAGCCAGGGTTACAAATCCTTGTGCAGAACTTTTGAATTTCTCACCTGCTTTTCTATCTGTATAAATCTGGCCAGTCACAAAGAAGAAATCGTAACATACGCCATGGAGCAAGATTCCAACGATCAACATCCAGAGGTTAGCGTTGATGTCGCCGTTGGCAAACAGGAAATAACGGATTCCCCATGCCAGCATACCAATACCCAGCATCCATTTCACTCCCAGTCTGCGGAAGAGGAACGGAATAATCAGCATAAACAACACTTCGGAAACCTGCCCAAGTGATTGTTTTTCTGCAGCAGCCTGCATATGGATTTCATTCAGAAATGGGTTGGTGAAGTTATAGTAGAATGCCAGTGGAATACAGATCAATATAGAAGATATAAAGAAGATCAAGTAAGAGCTGTCTTTCAACATGCTGATGGCATCCAGGCCGAGGATTTCCTTTACATCGATTTTGCTGCCTTTTTTCAATGGTGGTGTTTTAGGCAGACTAAAACTATACAGTCCTAATATCAGGGAGGCTACGGCAGCCATTTTAAAGGTAAGTTGCAGTGTATTGCTTTGTTCCCATCCAAGTCTGCCGATGATAATACCAGCGATGATCCAGCCGGCAGTACCAAATACACGGATCAGGGAGAAGTCTTTGCTGGGATCAGACATCTGCCGGAAGGAGATGGAATTTACCAGTGCTAGCGTAGGCATGTAAAGTACCATGTAGGTAAGTATCAGCGGGAAGAAGGCGCCGAATTCGGTGGTGCCACCGCAAAACCAAAGCAGTGCTGCGCCTACAAGGTGGATAACGCCGAGCATGATCTGGGCAGAGAAAAACCTGTCTGCCAGGATGCCAACAATGAATGGAGCAATGACAGCGCCATAGGATTGGGTAAGGAAGGCGGTGCTGACATCGTTATCAGTAGTGCCGGTAAGATTGTGTAATACGAATGTACCTAAAGTAACAAACCATGCGCCCCAGGTGAAAAATTCCAGGAACATCATGAAAGAGAGCTGCAATCGGGTTGATAACCTCATAACGTTTAAAATCTTAAAATGTCGTTTAAGATAATAAAATTTGAATACGAGGTATCAATTTATATGATGAACCGAAAGAAACGCGATGCGTTTCAAAAGTTTGCGTGGTGGCGGATTCTGTGAATATCAGCTTGCTTTTACGAGTTGATGATAATATTTGCAGGCAGGGCGCAGTGGGCATTCGCCACATTTAGGGCTACGTGCCAGGCAGATATAGCGGCCGTGTAAGATAAGCCAGTGGTGGGCGATATGTACTTTTTCTTTAGGGATATTTTTGATCAGTTGTTGTTCTGCTTGTAGCGGCGTTTTAGCGTTGGTCGTTAAGCCAATTCTGGCGGAAACCCTGAATACGTGGGTGTCTACAGCCATGTTTGGTTGCTGGTGTACCACGGAAGTGATGACATTGGCTGTTTTACGGCCTACACCGGGCAGTTTTACCAGTTCAGGAACAGTAGATGGTATTTCTCCATTGAAATCATCTATGACCATGTTGGCCATGCCGATGAGATGTTTGGTTTTATTGTTAGGATAGCTAATGCTTCTGATGAGTGGGAATAGTTCATCAAAGGTGGCATGACTGAGCGATTCCACATCCGGATACTTTTCAAAGATGGCCGGGGTGGTCATGTTAACGCGTTTATCAGTGCATTGTGCAGAAAGGATTACGGCTACCAGTAGTTGGTAGGGATTATCGTAAATCAGTTCGGTTTCAGCATTCGGAACGTGGGTCTCGAAATAGTCGAGCACAAATGCGTATCGCTCTTTTTTGGTCATGGGCGTAAAGATAGAGAAAAATGAAATGCTGTCTTTAGCGATGACCGTAAAGAATATTATAACGTTGTTGTGTAAACGAAGCTAGTCCTGCTTTTCTTTGTTGGCGGCGTAATCGAATATTAGCTGCAGGGTGGCTTTTCTGGGCGTGTAATGGATACTATTGAGCGTAGATTTCACATTTTCCAGGTTGTCTTCCACTTCCTGACGGAGTTGGGGGTGTTCCTGGGGAACGTGTGAAATGTCGCTGGCAGTAACAAGACACAGGTTAGAAAGTACAGATAGTGTAAAATTACTCATGCATTACAGTTTAGTAATAAGATAAAGTTAACAGCATTAATAACGACAGATGTACAAAATCTATTGTTAATTTAAGATAAATTTTTATGCTGTGCAATAGCAGAGCCGCTACTGTTGGGGAGCAGGGGTAAGTATAAACAAATCTTCATCATCTCTCTTCATAAAATACTTCTCGCGGGCAAACTTTTCTTGTTTTTCCGGGCTGGAGAGTAATTCCTGTTGATCTTCTTTTGTTTTCTTTATCTCATTGATAAAGAAGTCCTTCTGGGCTTCCAGTTTTTTCTCTTCCGACCTGAACTGGTATTGATACATCAGGTTGGTTTTGTCAAGAAAGGCGATCCAGATAAGAAATGAGCAGCCTGTAATAAAGAAGAAGTTCTTTAAGAATGGAGGTACTTTTATGGATTTCAGGCTAGACATACTGCAAATTACGAATTAGGCCTGAAAAAATACATAAGAGGAAGTATCAAAAGTAACTTTAACGCAGATTTATTCAGATAGGCCATTGGGGCGACTTCCGACCGAGATATCTTCCTGACTGTCAGGTTACTTTTGATACATGATTTAATAAATCAATATGTTACGCCGGTCACATGTAACTGTAACATTGGATTGGCTGCATTGCTGTGCACGAGTATCATATGATTAAAACTTCCTACAGTTTTACCAGTATAGGTTACTTGTATTTCTCCTGTTTTGCCGGGCATGATGGAGTCCTGCAGGGGTTTTGCAATAGTACATGGGCAATCAGAGTAAGCCTTGCTGAGCATCATCTTTTGTGCGCCTACATTCTTGATCTGGAATTTAATCACTTTACTCTGACCTTCCTTAATATTACCAAGTGCTTTTACGGTACTGTCTACCAAGGCCAATGGCTCTTTATCTTCCGAATATGCAGGGTCAATAATCAGGTTCATTTCCTTTCGCAAGGAATGGAACATGCCAGCGCTTTTTGCATCTGCGAATTCTAGTGTTTTCATGGCATAGTTAGTGGCATTGACAGCATCTTTCTGAATAGCGTAATATTTTGCAAGCAGATAGTTGTTATAGAAGTATGGAAAAATAGCAATGCTTTTTTTTAGATTTTCTTCCAGCTTGTTATTAGCGGGGAGGGATTGGGTTGCATTATATTCATCCCAGTCTTTTTGAGCATCAAACATGGCCTGGATGGATACCATTTGTGTGCGGCCTCTAAGGGTATCGCTATCGGTAAGACTAAAGCGTTCAAGCATTTTCTTCCCGGCAGCGATTTGCTCGATATAACCAAGGATCTTTTTTTTCGGCGTAACGCCTACCCAGATGCCCTTCACATCGCCGTTGTTATCTACAATGGCAAAGGTTGGAGCCGCACTTGAATAAATATCCCGGGAAAGCCATTCTGATCCTGGTGTGTTTCTGTCTACTGTTACAATGATGTAGTCTTTATAGATAGCGTCTGCAAATTCTTTATCTCTTAATAGATCTAACTCAATATACTCACACATACTACAGTCTTTGATTTTGGAAATGAAGAATATTCCTTTCCCATTTTTCTTTGCTGTGTTAAGTGCTGCTGCATAGGTGATATCATTGAATCTGAGAGCATCAGGATGTTTGAGATGACATGCGGCTATCAGAAGAGAAATTGCTGCCAGTAGCAGTATTGATGTATAGAATTGAAATGATTTCATACACTATGTTTATCTGGAGAAAAGTGAATTATTATTTGATTAAATGGCGACTCCTTTAATCATGATTTCGAGTTTTGCGTTAATAGCATTGCTGTATACTATAACTGCACGTGAAAATGTTCCAGGAGTGGTGGCATGATAGGTAATGTCGACCTTTGCTGTTTTTCCCGGTGGTATAGGTGCTTTGGAGAAGCCTGCAATAGTGCAGCTGCATCCGGTAGTTATGGTTGATATATTCAGTGCCTCCGCGCCAGTGTTGTTAAAAATGATGGACGTTTTGGTATAAGATCCGCTTTTAACCGTTCCCAAATCAACCGAGGTGCTACCTACAGCCAGATATGGCGCGTTGTCAATGTTTCGCTCGGGCCTTGCAAGGAGTTTCATTTCCATTCTTAATGCAGCGAAAAGGTCCACCGAATGCGCATCAATAAATGATAATGCTGTATTTGCATAACGTACCATATTTACAGTGTCTCTTCGTGCTGCAAACATCTTTGCCATCAGGTAATTATTATAGAAGTAGGAATGTTTTGAAATGGATTGTAGCAAAGACGATTCATAGTTGGTGTCTTGTTCCCATTTATCAATAACACCACGGGCTTCCCAAGTTTTTTGAATATTCAGTAATTGCTGTACATATGAAAGTTGTGTTGCAACATTGTTATTACCTGGTAATAAGTTGTCGGTTAACCGAATGAACTGATGTCCGGCATTCACACTATCGATAGCAGCAAGGATAGCGGTGTTAGTCTGTGGTCCTTCAGTGATTCCTCCTAGTTTCAAATGTTTATCAAAGTAAAGAACGATAGGTGTTTTTTTGTTGTCAAGGATTTGGGATAACCACTCAAATCCTTTGGCATTTCCATCTATTCTTACAAGGATATTCTCTTTATAAAACTTATTCGCATAGCTTTCATCATTAGATAAATCAGCTTCCAGGAAGAGTGATGAGGTAGTGCCAACCTCCCCCGAAAGCATTACTATTCCCTTTTTCAGTGAGGTAGCTTTATCTACAGCAAATGCAAATGGTACATTGTTTAAACTGGTTTGATTTGTATGAGAGCTACTGCAAGCGAACATTAGTATTGCTATGCTTCCTATCAGGTATCGTCCAAATCTTTGTAAAGGGAATGAACTTGTTTTCATTGTATCTGAATGTTTAAAAGTATACCGGAAATGTTGAATTTCCGGTATACCTGGATTAAAGTAGCGCAATTGTACTTACTGTTGCTGGTGTAAATGAATTTGTCACCAGTACAGGGATTGCATACTACCAAGGGCAGCATTTTTCGGTTTCCCAAGGCCAATCGCAGCAAAGCTCAATGCAATGCCAGTTAAGGCCGGTAGGGCAGTAGTGCTTTACCCATACGCCACCACCTGAGCCGTCAGCAACGCATTCGCCGTAGGCATTACATTCTACGGGATCAGAAACGAAAGGAGGTTGGATGTTGATGTCACATGGTAAACCATACCATTGTGCAGACAAAGAGGTTGAAACCAGTGCCGATGTGGCAATAGCAGCCACGAGAAATGCGCGTTTGATTTTTTTCATTTGTTTTTTTTTAAGTGTTTAGAAAATATATCTATTGAAAACAATAGGCAATAGAAGGCCCGTGCACATATTTTCTGCATGTACTAACAGAGAATATGACATGAAAATTCCACTCCGTATCAAAAGTTGATACAGTAAGTAATTAATGGAACAGGTGATTTAAAATGATTCGTTTAAGGATATTTCATACAGGTCATACCGGTAAGATCAAAGGTTTATTCTGCCGCGTTTGCACAGCAAATAAGGTTATTGAGATAATAATTTATTTGGTTTTAAATGCTTGTGTTAAGAGTTGATTCGTGATGAAATTTATTTAATGGTATTGGTTTTATTTTATTAATAGTTCTTTTAAGGTTGTGCATTCTATTTAATTAAGGTTAACAAAAAACAATTGGTAAGGTCTTCACTTCACAGGGTCGTACGGCGTGTATTTACTGGCATTATTCGTTAAGGTGAAAATAAATAGTAATGATGAAAAATGCAAACGATTGTTGCTGATTTTTTTGCTGATTTTCTGAAAAAAATTGAAACACTTATCACGTATGGATTGTGAAAATTCTATAGGGTAAGTATTATTTTAATAAACATTTCTAGTGTATAGGAACATCATTTTTTGCTTAGGATAATAGAAAAGCCATCTCATATTTGAGACGGCTTTTTTATTATAATATTTCAGGAGATGCCTGATTATTTTTTACCGAAGCGGATGCTTTTACCAGGGTAAATAGCGTTGGTGCCCAGTTGTTCTTCGATGCGGAGCAGTTGGTTGTACTTAGCCATACGATCGGTACGGGAAGCAGAACCAGTTTTGATTTGTCCGCAGTTCAGTGCAACTGCCAGGTCAGCGATGGTAACATCTTCAGTTTCGCCAGAACGGTGAGACATGATAGAAGTGTAACCAGCTTTGTGTGCCATGTTAACAGCATCGATCGTTTCAGTAACAGTACCGATTTGGTTAACTTTGATCAGGATGCTGTTAGCGATATCCTGGTCGATACCTTCTTTCAGGCGTTTAACGTTGGTAACGAACAGATCGTCGCCTACCAGCTGTACTTTATCACCAACTGCTTCAGTCAGTTTTTTCCAACCAGCCCAGTCATCTTCAGCCATACCGTCTTCGATAGAAACGATAGGATATTTAGCGCACCATTCTGCCCAATAAGCTACCATCTCATCGCTGGAGATAACTTTCTGAGAAGATTTGTAGAATTTGTAAGTTTTGTCAGCATCGTTGAACATTTCGCTGGAAGCAGCATCCAATGCGATAGCGATTTGTTCGCCAGGAACGTAACCAGCAGCTTTGATAGCTTCCAGTACTGTTTCGATAGCTTCTTCGTTGCTCTGAATTTCAGGAGCGAAACCGCCTTCATCACCTACGTTAGTGCTGTAACCTTTCTTTTTCAGAACGGATTTCAGGTGGTGGAATACTTCCACGCCCCAACGGAGACCTTCAGAGAAGGTAGATGCACCTACAGGAACGATCATGAATTCCTGGAAATCGATTTTGTTATCAGCGTGAACGCCACCGTTGATGATGTTCATCAAAGGTACAGGCAGGGTGAAAGCATTCACACCACCGAGGTAGCGATACAGTTCCTGGTTGCACACTTCAGCAGCAGCTTTAGCTACGGCCATACTAACAGCCAGGGTAGCGTTAGCGCCCAGTTTAGCTTTATTTGGAGTGCCGTCCAGTTCGATCAGCATTTTATCTATACCAGTCTGGTCAGTAACATCCCAACCTACGAGTTCTTCAGCAATGATTTCATTTACGTTGGCAATAGCCTGCAGTACGCCTTTACCCATGTAAACACTCTTATCATTGTCGCGCAGTTCAACTGCTTCGTGTTTACCTGTAGAAGCTCCGGAAGGTACCGCTGCACGGCCAAAATGACCATCTTCAGTTGTTACGTCTACTTCAATAGTAGGATTACCACGGCTATCCAGAATTTGTCTGGCATGGATCTCTGAAATAATACTCATAGTTCGAAAATTAAAAAATTGTTATATGGCTAGTACTGTATAATATTGATAATCAGCACAATTACGGGCGCAAAAACCAGGGATCACTTCGTCAGGTCCCGGAATATGGTCTCCAGGCTTTGTGAATTGCTCTGCAAAGAAAGTATGTTCCTGTTATTAATCAAAGCAAAATGTAAGAGGTTTTTTCTGAGTTGCTCTACTTCGCTGCCATAAAGCCTCCAGGAATTGCCTTCCTGGGCTTCTGTATGACTTACGCCATCAATAGCCAGTAGTTCGGCTGTTGTTACAGCTTCGCCGAAGCTAACCTGTACATAACCGTTATTTCCGCCAGATTGCTGAAGAGTGGATAATTTATCGTCTGCAATGATTTTTCCTTTATTGATGATCATCACACGGTCACAGAGGGCTTCTACTTCCTGCATGATATGGGTAGAAAGCACGACTGTTTTATCTGCTCCCAGGTTTTTTATCAGGCCTCTGATCTCCGCCAGCTGGTTTGGGTCCAAACCGGTTGTAGGCTCGTCCAAAATTAATACTTCCGGATCATGTAATAGTGCATGTGCCAGCCCAACACGCTGTTTATAACCATTTGATAACGCACCCAGTTTTTTCTTGCTTTCGGGAGTTAATCCTGTAAGGGCTATCACTTCTGCTATTCTTTTGGAAGAAGATTTACCTAACTGATGTATCCCGGCCATAAATTCCAGGAATTCCTTTACATACATATCATAATACAAAGGATTGGACTCAGGAAGATATCCAACGCGTTTGCGGACTTCCAACGATTCTTTTACGATATCGAAGCCACAAACAGTTGCGGAGCCACTGGTAGGAGGGAGGAAACCGGTAATCATTTTCATCGTGGTAGATTTACCTGCTCCGTTAGGTCCAAGAAACCCGGTAATCTCCCCTTTTTTAAGTTCAAAGGAGATGGCATCTACAGCCTTTTGTTCTCCGTAAATTTTTGTTAGTGATGAAACTTTTATTGACATCGGTTTTAATTTCCTCTTTTGCGGCACCTAAAGTACGTAAATCATTCAGGTTTTATTGTGCTATATAAAACTTCTTCTTAAATATATGAAATATAAGTGGTTATATATATGCGTGTTATCTGATGATCATCTAGTGAAAAAGTAATTTTAACATAGTTTTAGTGAATTGGCATACCTCTTGCATTAACTGGCACACCTATACGTTATGCATAACCCGGATAGCTAAACAAACAAAAACAACTCTCTAAAACTTCACATCAATGTAAACTTCGATGTCAAACTTTATGAAAAGAGCTTTGGGCCTTTTTGTGGAATTTGAACCCGGTAACGAACCTGCGAACAGCCAGGATCAGTCCCCCCTGTCGCAAAAATTCCCGCTGACCAACTTTCAGTCAACAACAAACACTCCTTCCGCCATTTCTGGAGCCGATCTTGACAAATTTGAACAGCATTTCACAGGACTATTTGAAAAAAGCAATCTTCCAGGTCCGGACTACTTTGAGTTCTGGAAAATGATGGAAGCACTGCAGAAACATCTGCCGGACGAAAACGCCCGTATACCTGTTGTTTTTGCTACACTCAGTGTACAAGGCTTAACAAAAGAAAGCCTAATCACATCTGCTGCAAAATATAAGCTGATTATCGAAGAAGATAAAGCGGCTTTTGATAAAGCAGCAGGTGCAAAAGAATCTGATGAAGTAGAAAAGCGCCGCAATGAAATGCAGGCCCTGCAACAAAAGATCGCTGATAACAGTACACTGATACAGCAACTAACACAGGAGATAACAGCAGCGCAACAACAGGCCTCCGAACTGAAAAAAGAAGTCGAAGACCAGGAAGAAAAAATCCTCAACAGCCGCCGTGGATATCAGGTAGCCAGTGAGGCAATGATTAGAAAAATAAACAACGATATCCAGAAATTTGAATCATCCCTGTAATGCCATGGAAACACAGTATTTCCCGTCTGAATCGAGCCAAAAGCTTAAATCCTATTGGAACAGACCGGGTGGTAAATTTGGTGTAATCATAGGCCTCGGGCTCATCGCAGCTGCCGCCTATTATGTAGTCCCTATCCTTACGAAAATAGTATGGAACACGCTAAACTTCGGATTAGCACTCGTAGCACTAGGCGTATTCCTGTACTGTATCACACATCGTAAGCTCCGACTCAGCTTCTTCTATCTCTACGAATGGATCATGAAAAAACTGATAGGTATGGTGATTGAACTCGATCCCTTCCTCATCGCAGAAGATTATATCTCTGACATGGAAGAACAACGCGAAAAACTCTATCACCAATCTGTCGAAGTAGATGCGCAAAAAGAAAAAATCAATCTGAAAATCTCAGAGAAAGAAAAGGAGATGCAACAACTGATGAGTCGCGCCAAAGCCGCACAGCAAAACAATCTGCTGCCGGAATTAGGCAACGCTACTCGACAGATGGCACGTATCAAAGAGTACATCACACAACTCTCTCCCATACGTGATAACCTGGCCCGTATCGGCGACTATCTGACCAAAGTGCACAAAAACAGTGGGTACATGATTGAAGATGCACGCAATGAATTAGAGCTGAAAAAAGACCTGTACAAGTCCGTAACCTCAGGTAATAAAGCCCTTTCCACTGCACTGAAAATCTTCAACGGAGATCCTGAAAAGAAACTCATGGTAGAACAATCCATGGAGTTCCTGAAAGAGGATATCGCTACCAAACTGTCGAGCATGAAAAAAGCCATCAACTATTCTGCTGATTTTATGCGATCTATCGACCTGGATAATGCTACATTCGAACTACAAGGGCTTAAAATGTTGGAGTCATACGATCCGGATAAGACATATACACTCGACATCAGGAAAAACGAGCCATCACACCAAACTCGCCAACCTGGTACATTACCGCCCGATAATTACTCCGATTTATTAAGCTAAAATTCAAAGCTCACACAACTTACAACTAACGTTTTAAAAATATTTTTATGTCTGTCAAAGTGAAACCTGGTGGAAAGGTTCTTGGCATCGTATTGCTTCTTGGTGCCATCTATGCCGGTAAAATGTTCTGGTGGGATAAACGTCCGCAAGAAGCTAAAACCGCTACCGAAATCGGTAAGGTACAACTCCCTGATGCTGCTGAGGCATCGTTAGGTAACAACGCTGTTAAAATACAACTGCCTTCTGATGAGTCAGTAGTTAACGGTGGTACTAAAATATCATGGCGTGTAATGGCCTGGAACTCACAGTTTGCGCTGATGTATGCTAACGGTGGCGTACACACGACAAAGGGTTCGCTAATCGATAAAGCGAAACTGGATGTAAGCCTGGTTCGTCAGGATGATTGTAATAAATCTATCGCCGACATGGTAAAATTTGCACAAGAATACAAAGATAACCCTAACACACCGGGTGTTTTTGCCTCCTTCATGGGTGATGGTATGCCAGCCTTCTTTGCCGCGCTGACAAAGGAACTGCAGCCATTGGGTCCCGACTATCAGCCAATCGCTTTCTACGCTATGGGTAAAAGCTATGGTGAAGATAAACTGATGGGCCCTGTTGAATGGAAACGTGATCCTAAGAGCGCCATAGGTAAAACAGTAGCAGGCGTACTCCGCGACGGTGATATCAACATCTTGCTGAAATGGGCTGGAGATAACGGTTTGCGCGTGAATCCAGATGAAACAACTTATGATCCAACTGCTATTAATATCATCGCAGCAAATGATTTCCTTGATGCCGGCGCTAAATATATCGCTGGTTACAAAGAACCACGCAAGCTGGTGATAAATGGTAAGAAGGTCGCAAGAGATACTACCGTAGGTGTTGATGCCGTTGCCACCTGGACTCCTGGTGACGTAAACATCGCGCATAAAAAAGGCGGTCTGGTAAATATCGCGTCTACACGTGAGTATTCATCTCAGATGCCGAACATCACCATCACCATTAAAAAATTCGCTTACGATCACCGTACGGATATGGAAAACCTGATTATGGCATTGGCCCAGGCAGGTGATCAGGTAAGATCATTTAATGACGCGAAATCCTTTGCTGGTAACGTTTCTGCGAAAGTGTATAATGAACAGGATGGTGCGTATTGGTTGAAGTATTACAATGGTGTAGAAGAAAAAGATGCACAGGGACAAACGGTTGCGCTGGGTGGTTCTCTTGCCTTCAACCTCGCGGATGCTGCCAACAACTTCGGTTTAGGTAAAGATAATATAGACAGGTACAAGATCGTGTATAACACTTTCGGTGATATCATGACTAAAATGTATCCTGAAATCATGCCGGTGTACCCAGTATATACACAGGTGGTTGATAAGTCTTTCCTGGCATCTGTGGTAGCTAATCACCCTGAGCTGCTAGAAGGTACGGCTATCAAGGAGAAGTATGCGGAAAGCATCACCAATGAAGTTTCTTCCAAGGCATACCAGGTGCAATTTGAAACAGGTAAATCTGATATCAAAGCTGCCTCACATGCAGTACTGGATGAAATACTGAAAAGTGCGGTGGTAGCGGAAGGCCTTAAACTGGGCGTGTATGGACACACCGATAACGTTGGTAACGAAACTGCTAACCAGCAATTATCCGAAGCTCGTGCCGCCGCTGTAAAAGCCTATCTGCTTTCTAAAGGATTATCTGCAGATCGTATCGAATCAAAAGGTTATGGTTCTGCCAAACCTGTTGCTGATAACAATACCAATGAAGGCCGTGCACAGAACAGACGTGTACAAGTAGTACTGGGTCTGTAATATTTATCCCTTTATACCTATACCTATAGCCGGTGAATGCAAATGGCTTCACCGGCACTTTCAAACGACGTTAACATGTCAAACATTAAAAACAGGCAGCTGCTGCGGATTTTTACTCCGCTGCAGGTTCTCGGAAAAAAAACTATGCTCACGCTGGTAATAGCAGAAGCTATCCTGGCAATAGCCTGCTGGCAACTGAGCGGAGGAGGATTAATACCCACTCCATCAAGGGTTTTACATGCCTTAACAGAAATAGTTCAGGCACCGGGATTTGTGGATAATCTTTTTAGCAGTGTAATGCTGACCGTAAAAGGAATGCTGATCTCTATCATCATTGCATTAATAGTTAGTTATCTGTCGATAGTGCCTTTTTTCAATCCTATTGCCAGATTTGTAATCAAGTGCCGTTATCTCACACTTACAGGTTTGATTTTCCTGTTTACGCTCCTAACAAAAGATGGACATGACTTGAAAATGAGTCTGCTCATATTTGGTATCGTTCCCTTCTTTGTGACGTCTTTGTTATCTGTTATTGATAATATAAATAATCAGGAATTCGAACTATGTACTACACTTCGTATGAATAACTGGAAAGCCTTGTGGGAAGTGGTTATTGTAGGGAGATTAGACCAGGTTTTTGAAGTGATGCGACAAAACTTTGCCATTGCATGGCTGATGATCACTTCAGTAGAAGGCTTAAGTATGAGTGAAGGCGGCCTTGGCGTAATGCTGATCCGTGCAAACAAATACGTCCAGCTCGACGTAGTGTTTGGAACACTCGTCATAATTTTCTTACTGGGTATTCTCTTCGATTACACCCTCGGTAAATTCCGTGAATGGTTATTTCCTTATACTAAACTTCAAATCAGAAACTAATGAACGCGCAGGTATATACCAAACATGAAAACCTGTTGTGTGCCAATAATATCGGGCTACAATATGGTGATAAAGTGATCCTTCGGGATATCAACTTTTGTATCAAAGATATTCATCGGCCGGATATGCAGCAAGGACAGGTAGTGTCACTGATTGGTAGAAGTGGTATCGGTAAAACACAGCTGTTTAAAATATTAGCAGGCTTAAATAAACCCACCACAGGAGAGGTGCTGATTGATTCAGACCAGCATCCAGTGCTTGCAGGGGAAGTAGGTATTGTACCACAAAACTACATTCTGTTCAACCACCGTACCATCTACCAAAACCTGAAAATTGGGTTGGATAATGGTACAATCAAGCTTACAGATGCAGAGAAGAAGATGGTCATCAAGGATTATGCACATACATTCCAATTAACTGAACATCTGGAAAAATACCCCGCACAGCTGAGTGGTGGCCAGCGCCAACGTGTGAGTATCATTCAGCAAGTGCTTACCGGTAATAAATTCATTCTGTTGGATGAACCCTTTTCCGGCCTGGATATGCTAATGATTAATAAAGTGATTCAGTTGTTATTGAAGGTTTCCACCTTGCAGGAAACTAATACCCTGATCCTGGTGAGCCACGATATCGTAAACGCAGCAGCTATTTCAGATACGGTATGGGTACTGGGCGCGGAACAGGAAAAAGAAGGCGCTACCATTGTCAAGGAGTATGACCTCTGTGCTATGGGACTGGCATGGCAGCCTGAAATCCGTAAGGAGCCCGAATTCCATGAATTAGTGCATGGGATCCAGGACCTGCTGTAAAAAATGGCCCGGATTTTAGTGGTTGATTGTTAGTAAATGCGCTAACTTTCAACCACTAACCGATTTGCTATATTTGCAGTTATGAAGAGAATCATTGGTTTATTTTGCTTACTCCCAACATTGTTGAATGCTCAGACCCCAGGTGTTGAAAAGAATTATCCACAGGGATATTTCAGGAACCCCTTGAGTATTCCGATTGAACTGGCCGGAAACTTTGGTGAACTAAGACCAAATCACTTCCACTCTGGGATGGACATCAAAACACAGCAACGTGAGAATCTGCCGGTACATGCCGCGGCAGATGGTTATGTGAGCCGCATAGGCGTCTCTCATACCGGTTTCGGGAATGTACTCTATATTACTCACCCTAATGGCTATACGACTGTTTATGCACACTTAAACAGCTTCTTTCCTGCTTTACAGTCATATGTAAAACAGAACCAATACCAGAACGAAAGTTGGGCAACGGATCTGGCTATTCCTGCTGGAAAATTCCCGGTGAAGAAAGGAGACCTGGTGGCATATAGTGGTAACACCGGCGGTTCTGCCGGGCCTCACCTGCATTTCGAAATACGTAATACACAAACCGAAAAGCCGCTAAACCCATTGTTGTTTGGCTTTGAAATACCTGATAGTAAAGCGCCTGAAGTATATCGTATCGCTGTTTATGATAGATCAAGAAGTATTTATGAGCAGCAGCCTGTAATGGTGGCGGTTAAGAAGGTAGGAAATACATACGTTACCACCCAACCTGTAGTAAGAGTTGCCGCTACAAAGGCAGGGCTGGCACTGACAGCCATCGATCGAATGAATAATACGCCTAACACCTACGGCATATACGAAGCGAAACTTTTCCATAACGATAAGCCAGATATAGATTTTGAATTGGATAACATCGGCTATGATGAAACCCGTTATCTCAATGCTCATATCGATTATAAAGTGAAGAAAGCAGATGGGCCTTACCTTCAGCTGATGTTCTCATTGCCGGGCAATGAACTGGATATCTACCACGATTTCGATGGCGATGGAACCATTGACATCTCTGATGGAGAAGTTCATAACATGGAGTTGGTAGTGAAAGATGCCTACGGTAATACCAGCAACGTAAAATTTGGTTTGCAACATTCCGGCGTGGAGCCACAGGAAAAGCCTTGTGCTAATACCATGTATCCGGATTCTAAAAATATCTTCGAGAATAACCAGGTAGAATTCTATCTGGACGAACGAGCATTATATGATAACATCTGTTTCCGTTACCAGGAAACACCTAATAATTCTGTTAAGGCCAAATCTGATAACTTCATGCTGCATACGCCATTAGTGCCAGTGCATGATTTCTTTGATGTGAGATTAAAGGCCAGTAAGCCTGTTCCTGAAAACCTGCAATCAAATGTGGTAATGGTAAGAGAAGGCTTAGGCAGCGGTACTTCCGCCACTACGCTGGAAAATGGCTGGTATAAAGGCAACTTCCGCGATTTTGGTACCTTCCACCTGGAAATAGATACCATCGCGCCCAAAGTGACGCCAATAGGTATTAAGCCAGGCGCTATCCTGAGCAAGGCTGCTAAAATATCCTTTGCTATGAGTGACGCCAGCGGCATCAAAAGCTACAGGGCAGAATTGGATGGTAAATGGTTAATGTTTAGCCGTAAGGGTAATGTACTTACTTATACCTTCGATGAACATTGCGGACCTGGCGCTCATATGCTGGTGATGAAAGTAACAGATGTTGCCGGCAACGAAGGTCAATACAGACTCTCATTTAAAAGATAAATATTATTCATATGGCAGTAGTATTAAAAGAAGGCGATAAAGCGCCTGTATTCAAAGGAAAAGATCAGCATGGTAAAACCATCGCACTGACCGATTTCAAAGGCAAAAAAGTAATCCTCTATTTCTATCCAAAGGATAACACGCCTGGTTGCACGGCACAGGCTTGTAACCTGAGAGATAATTATTCAGACTTACTGAAAAAAGGTTACGTAGTAGTTGGTGTTAGCACCGATAGTGAACAGAGTCACCTGAAATTCATTGAAAAATTTGAACTACCATTTACTTTACTGGCAGATGATGATCATAAAGTAGTAAACCAGTATGGTGTTTGGGGCGAGAAACAAATGATGGGTAAGATATATGATGGCACGCATCGTACCACATTCCTAATCAATGGTGATGGGGTGATTGATCACATTATCAAAAAGCCGGATACTAAAAATCATACAGAAGAGATTTTAGCACTCTGGAAATAATTTACTTGATATTTCTTAACAAAAAGGCCTGGTCTCTTCTCAGTAAAGACCAGGTCTTTTTGTTGGAAAAACATAAAAATAAAAAGCCCCCTCTTATGCAGAGGGGGCTTTTCTATGAGAAGTTCTAATTAGCAATTATCTCTTCTGGCGTTGTTTTTTGAACAGGTTACCAGTTTTGAACTTGTTACCTTCTGGGCTACCTACGCGGTCCATAGCGCAACGGAAACCTACTGTATTCGTTGCCATATCTTCCTGCATGTAACGGCGGGTACCAGGAGAAAGCCAGTAAGCACGGTCATTCCAGCTACCACCCTTGATAACGTGAGATTTGTCGTTGATGAGGGTAGTTATGCCATAACCATATTCCACCATAGAGAGGGAGTCACCATCAAGGTAGTTGATAACATCACCTTTCTGGTAGTTAAGACGGTTAGCACTTTCTTCATCTGTTACATCACGCATTTTGATATGACCGAGGCTATCTTTTTCCATTTCTTTGTCGCCATTCAGGAACACAGTTTGGAATTTGTTACCACGGAAGTAGTTGAAGTCATCGCCATCGATAGGGCTGAGTGGTCTGTACACGTCAAGTACCCATTCTGCAACGTTACCGGACATATTATAGATACCGAAAGTGTTAGGGAAGAAGGAGCGAACCGGTCCTGGAATGGAAGCACGGTCGTTCAAACCTCCGGCCACACCCATGTTATCACCGGAACCGCGTTTGAAGTTGGCCAGGAACATACCCTGGAAGTTGCCACGGCGGATATCACGTAAACCGCTGGTGTTGGTACCCCAAGAATAAACCTGTTTGTTCATGATCAGCTCTTCCCCATGTTTACCTTCTTTTTTAGAAGGGCCAGGGTTCTGACCTATGTAACCGAGAGCGGCGTATTCCCATTCTGCTTCTGTTGGGAGGCGGTAGTTAGGGAGCATTACACCATCTTCGAATTGAGCATTACGTGGAGTTCCATCCGCGTTTTTGAATTCGTTTTTGGAACCTTTAGACATTTTGCCCGGAGTACCTTCGTACAAACCAGCCATGTAAGCTTTGGTGTCGAAGGTGTTATCGTCTGACTGATTGCCAACATCTGCTTTGGAAAGCAGACCTTTGTCCATCAGTAACTTTTCATTTACGCGGTTGGAACGCCATTTACAATAGTCAGTTGCCTGTTTCCAGTTAACACCTACTACAGGATAGTCATTGTACGCAGGGTGGCGGAAATAATATTCTACCAATGGCTCGTTATAAGCCAATTCGCTACGCCAAACCAAGGTGTCTGGTAATGCCTGGCGGTAAACATCAGGGAATGATTCCCCGTATACACGGCTCAGCCAGAAAAGGTATTCGCGATAGTGAACGTTTGCTACTTCAGATTCGTCAATGTAAAAGGAGGAAACTGTAATACGACGTGGAATGTTATTCCAGTCGCCCATTACGTCCTGCTCGGTGGCGCCCATGGCAAAAGTACCGCCCTGAACAAATACAAGACCAGGTCCGGTTTGCTGGTTCTTATTCTTAGCCACGCTGAAACCTCCCATTTTAGGGTCGTTGTAGTTCCAGCCAGTAGCAGAAGATGATTCCTTCTTTTTGCCGAAAAGCCCCCCGCCGTCTTTGTGACAGGCAGTCATGGATAGCATTACGCTGGTACCTACGAGCAATGACAAAGAGGTTAATCTACGCATGTGATACAGCTTTAGTCGATTATATTTACAGTAAACGCAAATGTAGTCTTTTTTATTTTATGTAGAAATAATTTAATTTGTAATGAACCGTTATATAACCTGCGCTCATACACTATTTCTCCCTACAGGCAGAGGAATAAAAAAGATATATTTGATTTTTTTATGCTCTATTTTGTAAGCTGGGCCTAGCACCCGGCACTTATTCTCAATGTGTCGAACAAGATAATGAAACTACCCTGTATTTATATACTGTTACTATTTATTTTGATGATTGATAACAGTTTGGTAATCGCTCAGCCCTATGCTAACCATTCCATCCTTCAAACTGGAAATTGGTATAAGCTGGCTGTCAGCCAACCAGGAATCTATCGCATCGATGCTGCTTGTCTGAAAAAACTTGGCCTGAATCCAGATCAGATTAAAGCAAGTCAAATACAACTCTATGGAAATCATGGTCGTATGCTGCCTGAGAACAATCAGCCCCGTCCAGATGATCTTCAACAGATAGCACTCTTCGTAAATGATGGGGGCGATAATACTATTAACGCTAACGACTATATCTTATTTTATGCGCCTGGTCCGCATCAATGGATATATAACAATTCCACTTCTTCCTGGTTGCATCAGTATAATATATATACTGACAGTGCCTGGTATTTTCTGACAGTAGGTGCGGAGGCCACCAGTCTCCGATTGCAGCAGGAGAGCCAGTTGAAAACGCCACAACAGCAAGTATATGCCTTTGATTATCACACTTTTTATGAAAAGGATAGTCTGAATTTTCTGCGTAGTGGCAAACAATGGTATGCTGAGGAATTTAGTCTGGACCCTGCTGCGGGTAGCCGGCACAGTTATAAATTTTCTTTGCCCGGCATTCCCAATGGTGCTGTTACCGTAAATTTACGTGTAGCCGCCAGAGGTGCTAATGGCAGCAATTTCCAGGTGAGCCTGAATCAACAGGCTGCTGCTACCACTTACCTGTTGCCAGTGAGTGGCAACGTATTTGAATCGTTTGCTACCGCGGCTACTGGCACGGGTGGTGTATTTATCAGTGATAGTATTATAAAGGCAGATGTAGATTTTTTACAGGGAGATAATAATGCCCGCGGGTGGCTCGATTATCTGGAGATCATCGCCAGATGTCCATTACAAATACCATCATCCGGTATGCTGGAATTTAGAAATGACAGATCTCAGTTAAAAAACACTATCACAGGCTTTTATCTTCATAACGCTGGCGCACAAACGCAAATCTGGGATGTGACAGACCTCTGGAAACCAGTGGCGCTAAAAACGCGGCAGACAGCAGATTCTATGTTATGTTCTGTTCCAACAGATATGCCCAGGGAGCTGCTGGCCTTTGATCCCTCAAAAGCTTTGTTGCCAGTGGCTATCGGCCAGGTTGCCAATCAAGACCTGCATGCTGTCAATGCGAATTTGATCATTGCCACCGTGCCGGCTTTATATTCACAGGCCTTACGACTGGCCCAATGGCATACGCAGCAAGGCCTTAGCGCCGCTGTGGTGACCATGGACCAGGTCTATAATGAATTTGCGGCCGGAAGTCCGGACCCTACGGCACTGCGTGATTTCCTCCGAATGCAGTATGCCCGCGGACAAGCACCTGCCTATTTGTTATTGTTTGGGGCGGCCTCCTATGATTATCGTCAACGGGTGAAAAACAATACGAATATGGTTCCGTCCTGGCAAAGTACCGCTTCCCTGGATCCGGTAAGCTCGTATGTGTCAGATGATTATTTTGGTCTGTTACAAACAACCGATGATATAAACCGAACGGATATACGAAATGTATTACAGGTGGCTATCGGACGTATCCCGGTAAGAACTGCTGCAGAAGCAGCCACTATTGTTGATAAAATAATTAATTACAAGGAAAAGGCCAACCAGGGCGATTGGCGTAATAAGCTGATCTTCATTGCAGATGATGAAGATAATAACCTGCATTTTGATGATGCAGAATATCTTACCCAACAAATCACCAACAACTATCCATCTTTCAATATCAACAAGATTTATTTAGATGCATATCAGCGTACTACTACCAGTGGAGGCCCCCAGTATCCTGCTGCTGTAAAAGAACTAAACCGCCGCATAAACCAGGGGGCGCTCATGGTTAATTATACAGGGCATGGAAGTAACACCCGTCTGGCAGAGGAAAATATAGTGGATGCCAATACCATCAAGGAATGGAAGAATGATGACAGGCTGCCTTTATTGCTGACTGCCACCTGCGATTTTGCGCCTTTTGATAACCCTGCGGTTATTTCGCCGGGACAGCAGTTATTATTGCAACGTCCTTCAGGGGCCATTGCCCTGATGACGACTACGAGAGCAGTATTTGCAGCATCTAATAAAATAATGAACAGTAATTATATCTCTGCTGCGTTTACACGTAACAGTGATGGAAGCTGGAAAAGCCTTGGCGAGGCTGCCCGAGACGCTAAAAATCTGACTTATGCCACGAGCACTGATATCATAAATAACCGTAAATTCCAGCTGCTGGGAGATCCCGCACTGACCTTGGCTTACCCGCAATGGAAAGTGGTGGTGGATAGTATAGACGGGCAAAAGCCCGGCACTGGTACTGTCGAATTGGCCGCATTACGGCCGGTAAAAATTACTGGTCATCTGGAAGATGAAGCAGGCAACAGGATCCCGGATTATAACGGTATCATATATACGACGATCTTTAATGCCGCTGTAACAACCTATACACTGGGTAATACTACAGGTAGCATTGTAGCGCCTTTCCAGCAACAGGATAAAGTTATTTTCAGGGGGAAGCAGTCCATCAATGATGGTAATTTTTCTCTGACGATGATCATACCGGCAGATGTAGCAGGTGGGCAGGGAAAGATGAGCTTCTATGCTACCGGAGGTCCGATGGATGCTGCAGGGTACAATGTTCAATTCTCTGTAAATGCTACTGCTACGGGACCTGAGGATCACACGGGACCTGTAATTCAGGCCTGGATCAATAACCGGCAGTTTGTGAATGGAGATAAAGTGGGCCAGGATGTGATTTTGCTGGCAGATATTGCAGATCCAAGCGGGATAAATATCCTGGGACTAGATACGACCCATAATATTCTTGCATTATTAGACAATACAGAATATATTGCATTAAATGATTATTTTAGCGCATCTTTGGATAGCTATAAAACAGGAACTGTTGCATACCCTTTATCAAACCTTACAGCTGGTCCGCACCGGGTCATTATTAAAGCCTGGGATTCGTACAATAATGTAGCCAGCCAAGAGATTGATTTTGTAGTAACGGAAAATGGCACTGTGGTAATTGAAGATGTATCCTGCTATCCTAATCCTTTTCATGATCAGACAAAATTTGTATTTACACATAATCAACAAGGACAAGAGGTTATCGTAACAATACAGGTTTTCGACTTAAGTGGAAGGATAATGAAAACTTTAAAAGACACAATAATTCCGGGAAGCAACCGTTTTGATGGAATGCCCTGGAATGGTACTGGGGATTCGGGAGCGAGATTATCCTCAGGTATATATCTTTATCGACTAACTATTAGCAGTAACGGTAAGAAAAAGGTCAAGGGCGGAAAAGTTGTAATTTTTTAAACCTATGCAATATGAAGTACACCGTCTTCCCCTTATCAACCCCTTACATGATTAATATATTATAAATTAGATTATTTTTACATCCTATCAAATACGAACATTGCATGATCCGAAAGTTAACTTTGAGCCTGGTGTTCATATATAGTACTTTCACAAGTTTAAGAACCTCAGCCCAGCGTATAGACTCTACTGGTCAATTAGATGGTCGTACCAATACTATCAACACAGCTGTTCCTTTCTTAAGAATTACTCCTGATGCCCGTAGCGGTGCAATGGGAGACGTGGGACTTGCTATCTCTCCGGATGCATCTTCCATGTATTTCAATCTGTCTAAAGTACCCTTTGCCGACGTTAAATCAAGTGTTGCTGTAACCTATACTCCGTGGCTGAAGGAATTGGTAAATGATGTGTTTTTGGCTACAGTTAGCGGCTATACGAAATTGAACGATAATGAGGCAATTTCAGGATCACTGCGTTATTTTTCTCTTGGTACCATCAACTTCCGTGACATTACTAACACCGATCAGGGTAACTTCCATCCCAGAGAATTTGCGCTGGATGCAGGTTATGCCCGTAAGCTCAATGAGCATTTCGGTGTGGGCTTAACCGGCCGCTTTATCTATTCCAACCTGGCAGGTGGTCAAACTATCAATGATCAGACTATCCGCCCTGGAAAAGCTTTTGCTGCTGACGTTTCCGGGTTCTATACCAAAGACTTTGAAAAAGATGATGGTACTGTAAATAAACTGAGCGTAGGCTTGGCCCTTACCAACATCGGTACTAAAATCTCTTATACCAGCTCTGCTCAAAACAAAGATTTCTTGCCTACCAACTTCGGTCTGGGTGCGGCATATACCTTGTCTCTCGACGAATTAAATACCATTACCTGGGCATTGGACATCAACAAGTTGATGGTGCCAACACCTGATACCGCTGGTAACTATAGGAATAAATCATCCATAGAAGGTATGTTCTCTTCCTTTGGTGATGCGCCTGGAGGCTTAAAAGAGGAATTGCAGGAACTGATGTATTCCCTTGGTATGGAGTACTGGTATAACAAGCAGTTTGCTGTGAGAGCCGGTTATTTCAACGAAAACAAGAATAAGGGTAACCGTAAATATTTCACCGCAGGTGTGGGTATCAAATACGATATCTTCGGTATCAACTTCTCTTACCTGGTGCCTTCCGGCTCTGGTATACAGCGTAATCCGCTGAGCAATACACTCCGTTTCACCCTTACTTTCGACCTGGGTTCGAAAGATGAAAGCAGAACAGGGTGGTAAATCTACCGTATATACAAAAATTCAGTTAAAATAATTAAAACAGTCCCTCCAATCGGAGGGATTCGTTTTTTATACCGTATTTTGCGGATTGGCAAAACGATTAAAAACATTATCTTATGAGCAGTATACGTATTGGACTGGGAGTAGATTTCCATCAACTGGTAGAAGGCCGTGAATTTTGGTTAGGTGGTGTGCTGGTCCCTCACCATAAAGGGGCACTTGGACATAGTGATGCAGATGTATTATTACATGCTATCTGCGATGCTATGCTGGGCGCACTTGCGCTGGGAGATATTGGCGTACATTTTCCTGATACAGACAATACTTACAAAAACATAGATAGCAAAATTTTGTTATCCCGTTGTGCTCAGCTGATCGGCGAAAAAGGCTACCAGGTGGTAAATGTAGACAGTACTTTATGTCTGGAAGCACCTAAGATCAAACCTTATGTACCACAGATGCAAGCCGTAATTGCAGAACGTCTGAGAATCAGTGTGGATGATGTTTCCGTAAAGGCGACAACTACTGAGAAAATGGGCTTTGTGGGCCGGGAGGAAGGCGTGATGGCCTATGCCACCGTACTGCTCGAAAAGTATAATAATTAAGATCAAAAGCTACTTTAAAAAAATATCTTTGCTGAATGGCTGAAGTAATTGTAAAAATCATCAATAAGTCTGGTAACGAACTGCCTGCTTATGCTACTGCTGACGCGGCAGGAATGGACCTCAGAGCACACCTGGAAACAGCGCTGACATTGCAACCAATGGAACGTACCCTCGTGCCTACTGGGTTGTTTATGGAGCTGCCTTCTGGTTATGAGGCGCAAATTCGCCCTCGTAGCGGCCTCGCAATCAAGCAGGGACTTACCCTTCTCAATACGCCCGGCACAATTGATGCTGACTATAGGGGAGAAGTGAAAATTATTATGATCAATTTATCCACCGAACCACAGACTATTCAACCTGGTGATCGTATCGCACAGATGGTAGTAGCACCTTTCGTACAAGCTACCATCCAGCCTGTTGAAATACTCAGTACTACTGACCGTGGAACAGGCGGATTTGGTCATACCGGTAAATCCTGATAAATGCGTTTATACATCACAGTTATAGGGCTGTCGTTTTCATTGTTGACAGTAGCCTGCAGCTCCTCAAAAAAATCTGCAAATACCGTCACACGAAACCCCGAGTTGTTGAAACAACGTTCGGATAGCCTTTTCTTTGCGGCCCAGCGTTCTAAAATGAAAGGAGATTATCGTACTGCTTTAACCCAGTACTCCGATTATTTGCGCCTGGATAAAAGCAATGCTGTGGTGTATTATGAAATAGCACGCCTGCTCATGGACAATCATAGTGGCCCCTATGCATTAAACTTTGCAAGGAAAGCCGCTACCATGGACACCGCAAACCATTGGTACCAACAGCTTTTGGCGGATACTTACGCTGTAACTGAAAAGTTTGACAGCGCTGCCATGGTTTATAAAACACTGAGCTTAAAATACCCTGAGAATGAAGACTATTACTATAATCAGGGTATTTTACTTTCTAAAGCCAATCAACCCGCTGCTGCTCTTGCCGTCTTCAACCAGCTGGAAAAGAAAACCGGCGTAGTAGAAGAGGTCACTTATCAGAAACAGAAACTGTTGCTGAAAATGAGTAAGGCCGACGAAGCTGCTGCAGAAATTAAAAAACTCATTGCTACTAATCCGGCCGAAACCAGGTATTACTACCTGCTAGCCGAATTATACGATGCCAATGATCAGATCAAAGATGCCACGGCTGTCTACAACGACATCCTGAGCAAAGATCCTCAGAACGCAAGGGCGCTGATCGCACTGGCAACTTATTCCAAAAAAAATGGTAACATGGACGGGTACTGGAATTACCTGACCCGCGCCTTTGCCAATCCCAACTACAGCATAGACGAAAAGGTGGCTTATGTTTATCCTTATCTGCAAATGCTGGAAACGGATTCCACCAAATTTGAGGAAGGTTTACGCCTCACTCACCTGATCGTTCAATCACACCCTAATGATGCCAAAGCATATGCTTTACAGGGAGATTTATTTTCTCAGGTAGATATGCTGGACAGCGCCCAGACAAGTTATCAACGGGCTATCAAACTGGATAATACACGTTTTTCTGTATGGTACCAGCAGATGTGGATTTACTCTCGTAAAGAAGATCCTAAAGCCTTACAGGCTATTAGCGATACCGTAAAGCAGTTATTCCCTAAAGAATTTATGGGCTATTACTTTAATGGTTTGGCCCATTATCTACAGCAACAATTCCCGGAAGCTATTACAGCACTCAATGCTGGACTAGCACTCGGAAATGTTGAAAAAAGATTTGCTGCTGATGCTTATTCCCTGCTGGGAGATGCCTACCATGCCACCGGACAACATTCCTTGTCCGACAGCAGCTACGAAAAAGCATTGGTGATCCGTCCTAAAGATGCGTCCGTACTCAATAATTATAGCTATTATCTTTCGTTGAGAGGCGAAAATCTTGATAAAGCGGCAGAGATGTCCAGAAGATCATTGGATATCGACCCGGATAGTCCTACGTTTATGGACACCTACGCCTGGATATTATTCCGTCAGGAAAAATACCAGGAGGCAAAAGAATGGATGGACAAAGCATTGGAATATCCCGAATCCAAGCAGAACCCAAATCTGCTGGAACATTACGGTGATATTCTATATAACCTGAAAGATGTTAATAAAGCGGTAGAATATTGGCAGATGGCTAAAGACAAAGGCGCATCGTCAGTAGACCTCACCAGGAAAATCGCTGAGAAAAGATATATTCAATAAGCCTGTTATCTTTCTACAGGAAAAATAACGCGCTAAAAGATAAATGCTAGTATGAGATTATTGTTATTAGTGGGATTAATAGGTCTTGTCACAGTGTCCTGCCGCCGGCCCAAAGAACTGGCCCGCAGTTCATTTCCTACTGCGGATACAGCGCATGCAGTTGTGATCAAAGATAATGCTAGTGAGGAAATGAAGAAATTTACTGACTCCATGCTCACCGGCATTCGCAAAAATCATATCGACTTCAACTCCTTCTCCGGCCGTGCAAAATTTGCATTCGAAAACGAACAGGATAGCAAAAGCGGACTTACCGTAAGCGTAAGAATGAAGAAAGATAGTATCATCTGGATATCTATTTCTGCACCAGTGATCGACGAAGTAGTAAGAGCCGTAATTACAAAGGATAGCCTGAAGTTATATAACAGATTAAAGAAACAGTTGGTATTACGTGATATCGATAATGCAAAGGAAATGCTGAATATTCCTTTCGATTTCAATACGCTGCAAGACTTACTGATTGGCAATCCTGTGTATCTGACAGATTCTATTTACCAGGTGATTAAAACACCTTCTGTTATTTCTTTCAGTTGTGATAATCCTGAATTTATCAGCTTGTTTAATGTGTATGCAGATGATTATGGTTTGCAGCAGAGTAAGGTGATGGATAAGGATAGTGCCGTAAAACGCAGTTGTGAGATGACCTACGGCGATTATGCGAATATTGGTACAAGGAGATTTCCAACTACCCGCAGAATCTTGGTGGAAGAAAAGAACATTACTAAAGTAGCACTGGATTTTACCCGCTACGATTTTGATGTGCCGGTATCGTTTCCATTCAGTATGCCATCAGGCTACAAACGAATTTAAATGAAGAACGGATAATAGTTCCCCTTCATTAAACTAATAAACGTTGTATATTTATCGTTTATATATCTGATATTAATTTTCGCAGTTACTTAATATAGTCATGTTGTATTTGAAGAAGATTATCCCGTTGGTTTTGGTTGTATGGTTGATGCCTGCTCTCGTGGTGGCGCAGCAGAATGCTGTTCAGCAACAGCCGTCTCAATCGCGGGAAGAACTGGAGCGCCGTAAGAAAGAACTGCAAAAAGAAATTGACGAAGCAAACGAGCAACTGAAAGAAACCAAGAAATCTACAAAGGAAAGCCTCGGGCAGCTGCGAGCCCTGCGTGATAAAATCAGCCTGCGTAGCAGACTTATCAACAGCATCAACGAAGAAATTAATTTCATCAACGGAGATATCAATACTGCTAACCGCGATGTAATAACACTCCGCCGTGATCTGGACACACTGAAGGCACAATATGCACAATTGGTGGTATATGCCTACAAAAACAGAAGTGCATATGATATGATGAACTTCGTATTTTCAGCTTCCAGCTTCAACGATGCCGTAAAAAGATTTCAATATCTCAAACAATACCGCGAATACCGCCGTCGCCAGGCCGATAATATCTTATCTACACAACAATTACTCGCTAAGAAAATAGATAACCTGGAAAGCCAGCGTGTCAAACGTTCTGATGCCCTGAAAACAGAGCAAGACCAACGCTCAACCCTCGAGTCAGATAAGAAAGAGAAGGATGAAGTATTGCAGAAGCTGAAAGGACGAGAAAAAGAACTTGTAGCAGATATTAACCAACGTAATAAAGACGCGCAGAAAGTACAGATCGCTATTCGTAACGTTATTCGTCGTGAGATCGAAGAAGCGAGACGTAAAGCCGCTGAAGAAGAAGCTGCACGTAAGAAAGCGTTGGAAGAAAAGAGACGTAAAGATGAGGAAGCACGTAAAGCTGCCTTGGCCGCTGCCGCTGCAGAAAAGGCCAGAGCCGCTGCTGCTGCCGCAAATAATAACAATGCCGCAGGAACACCGACGCCAACAACGCCGGCACCTGTAGAAAAACCTGCAGAAAAACCTGCGCCTGTAGCACCTCCGCCACCACCACCCGCACCTGCACGTAGCGAAAACGTACTGGAAGCATCTCCTGAAGCCCTGGCACTATCTGAAAGCTTTGAAGCCAACAGAGGTAAACTGCCTTGGCCGGTAGAGGCAGGAAATATCATTGAACACTTTGGTATCCACCAACATGCTGTAATGGAGCATATTACCGTTCCTTCTGATGGTATAGTACTTTCTACCACCAAAGGAGGGCCAGTAAAATCTATCTTCGATGGTGAAGTGAAATCTGTAGTGGTAATGCCTGGCATGGGATATATGATTATTATCCGCCACGGACAATATTTTACAACGTATGTGCGTTTGCAAACCACCCGCGTGAAGAAAGGGGACATGGTGAAAACTGGTCAGGTGATTGGTACTGCCGGCGTAAACGAATTAGAAAATACCGGGGAAGTGGAACTGCAAATCTGGAAAGGTATCAATAAACAAAATCCAGAGCAGTGGATACGTCGCCGATAGGCCTGCGGGTATGAACGCAAGCCCTACTTACTAACCTAATGCATTTTTGTTTGAGAAAGTTGATCCCTTTCATTTTGGCGTTATGCCTGTTACCCGCTATGCTCAATGCTCAGCGTAGTAAACAGTCGCGCGCAGCCCTGGAAAAGCGAAAGGAGCAATTGTTAAAAGAAATTGCCGAAGCTACCCGTACACTCCAGGTCACGAAAAAGTCGACAAAACAAAACCTGTCCCTGCAGAAAGAACTGCAGGACAAAATCGTGTCCCGCAATGCTCAAATTAGTACTATCAACACAGAACTGGCACAGCTAGACGGTGAAATCAATAATACCAACAACAATGTACAAGGACTCGAAAAGGAGGTAGACTCCCTCAAAGCCCGATACGCCCAGCTGATAGTTTATACCTATAAATCCAGGACAAGCTTCGATGTACTAAACTTTCTCTTTAGCGCCAACAGCTTTAATGATGCCATCAGAAGGTATGAATATCTACGCGAATACCGTGAAAGTAAACGCAGACAGGCCGAAAGCCTGCTCTCCACAAAAGATCTGCTTGGCAAAAAACTAACAGAATTACAACAGCAACGAGCAGAAAGAGCTGGCGCCCTTCATGTAGAACAACAACAGAAAATAGCATTGGTGGCTGACCAGAAAGAAACGGAACAAACGATACGCCAACTGCAGCAAAAAGAACAAGACCTACAACAAAGCATCACCAAAAGCAAGGCAGAAGCAAAGCAGGTAGATAACGCGATCCAGGATGCAATCCGCCGCGAGATAGAAGCTGCCCGCCGTAAAGCGGCTGCTGAAGCAGCAGAAAGAAAACGTATAGCCGCCGCTAAACGTAAAAAACAAAGAGAAGAAGCCGCACGTAAAGCATTAGCTGCCCGCAAGGCCGCCGCTAAGAAAGGTGTGAAACCTCCTCCTGCTCCTAAAGTAAAAGAAGAACCAGAAGAAGACGACGATGAACCAGCAACGGCCTCCAAAGATGTACTGGAAGCCACGCCTGAAGCATTGTCACTTTCCAGGAATTTCGAAGCTAATCGCGGCCGTCTGCCATGGCCTGTTGCCAATGGCAAAGTAGTTGGACACTTCGGCGTTAATAAAGTAGGAAAGGTAGAACAGGAACATAGCGGTATCATTATCGCTACTACAAAAGGATCGCCTGTAAAAGCTATTTTCGGTGGAGAAGTGATTATGGTATTTATGATCCAGGGAGCCGGTTATATGGTAACCTTAAGACACGGAAAATACTTTACCAATTATGTACACCTGCTGGACGTTAGTGTGAAGAAAGGAATGACAGTTGCCGGTGGTCATGTATTAGGCGCTGCTGCTCCCGCAACCGGAAGCAGCAACGGCCAGATAGAATTACAGATATACAAGGAGTTTATTAAACAGAATCCTGAGCGATGGCTCAGAGGCCGTTAGAGCAATTGCTCCTGGCGCTGATTCAGTAATACCTGCTCATATAAAGCCTCATACTGAGGAATGATATTGTCGATATGGAAACGCTGTGCTTGCTCCCATGCGCCTTTACGTACACGTGCGAGCAGCGCTTCATCTTCCAGTAAATGAATTGCATGTTTTGCCATGGTATCGGTATCTCCCACATCTCCCATATAACCGGTAACACCAGGAATATTGATTTCTGGTAAACCACCTGCATTAGATGAAATCACCGGCACTTCTGAAGCCATTGCTTCCAGTGCAGCCAAACCAAAGCTCTCATATTCTGAAGGCAGAATAAACAGATCGCTGATAGACATCACATCTTCCAATTGCTCCTGTTTACCTACAAAACGAATATCATCACATAAACCTAACTCTCTGCACATGCACTCAATCGTAGGACGATCAGGGCCATCACCTACCAGCAGCAACTTCGCTGGCATAGCATCTCTCACCTGTTTAAAGATCTTGATAACGTCCGGTACGCGTTTCACTTTGCGGAAGTTAGAAACGTGCAGCAGTATTTTCTCACCATTAGGTGCAATAGCCTTACGGAAATGAGGAAGCTCGCGGCGACTGAAACGCTGGGTATCCACAAAGTTGTAGATCACAGAGATATCTTTCTCGATCTGGAAAGACTTGAACGTCTCATCACGGAGATTTTCAGATACCGCAGTGATAGCGTCGGACTCATTGATAGAGAAAGTTACCACAGGAGCATAGGTCTTGTCTTTACCTACCAGGGTAATGTCAGTACCATGCAGTGTAGTAATAAATGGAACCACGCGACCTTGCTTAGCCACGATCTGTTTCGCCATATAGGCGGTAGATGCGTGTGGGATCGCATAGTGAACATGCAGCAAATCCAGCTTCTGGTTGATAATTACATCCACCATGGTGCTGCTCAGCGCTGATTCATAAGGAGGAAAATCAAAAAGCGGGTAGGTTGGAACCTGAACTTCGTGATAATATATGTTTGCGTGAAACGCGTTAAGCCTTACCGGCTGTTGATATGTGATGAAGTGGACCATATGGCCTTTGTCTGCCAATGCTTTACCTAGCTCTGTTGCCAGTACGCCACTACCACCGTATGTAGGATAACATACTATTCCAATACGCATGATTTAATATTTATAGCGAAAAAGAAAAGCCTATAGTATAAAAAACAGTAATATGTGCCCTTATCATCTGCTTTTTTACTGTGCACCAACAAAGGTACAGCTGAATTTTTAATTCGGTTAACCACACAAACCATTTTATTGTTATTTGTAGGTAAGAGCACAATTAATTAGTTTTATCGTCAAACAGACCGACTTGTATGAGAAGATACCTTTTGCCAATTTTATTGTCCTGCACAGCGCCGGCAATGACGATGGCGCAACAACAAGATTCAGCCACGATAAAACATATTGCTAACGAGGTACTTACACATAGTACTGCCTATGAAAACCTCCGTGTACTCACCAAACAGGTAGGTGGCCGCCTGGCGGGATCTCCTGGAATGGTAAAGGCCGAGCAATGGGGTGTAGCTGCGCTTCGTGCTGCTGGAGCTGATACTGTTTATATGCAACCATGCATGGTTCCTCACTGGGTACGTGGCGCTCGTGAAGAGGCGCGTATCATCTCCAAATTCAGAGATGTTGCACCACCACTGAATGTACTGGCACTGGGTAACTCCGTTGGCAGTGGCGAAAACGGTGTTACAGCGCCTGTCCTGGAAGTGAGCTCCTTCGACGACCTGGAAGCTAAAAAAGACCAGATAAAAGGCAAGATAGTTTTCTATAATTATGCTTTTAATCCGACTTTCATTAAAACATTCTATTCCTACGGGGATGCCGTAAAATATCGTGGACAAGGCGCTAGCCGCGCGGCTAAATACGGCGCAGTGGCGATAATCCTTCGCTCTATGTCGCATGGCGCTAATAATGAACCACATACTGGTGCTATGTCTTATGACACTGCCTATCCAAAAATCCCGGCAGTGGCGATAGGTTTACAAGATGCTGATCGCTTAAGCTCCCGCCTCAAAGATGATCCTACCGCACAGGTGTTTCTTCGTACAAACTGCCAAATGCTACAGGATACCATTGGTCATAACGTAATCGGGGAGCTGAAAGGAACGAAGTATCCTGATCAGTACCTGACAGTAGGCGGCCACCTGGACTCCTGGGATGTTGCCGAAGGCGCACACGACGATGGCACCGGCTGTGTTCAATCTATCGAAGTACTGCGTACCTTTAAAGCACTGGGCCTTCGCCCTGAACATACGCTAAGAGTGGTGCTGTTTGCAAATGAAGAAAACGGTACCCGTGGCGGTAAGAAATATGCACAGCTGGCAAAAGAACGTAATGAAAAGCACATCTTCGCATTGGAAAGTGACGCTGGTGGCTTTACACCAAGAGGTTTCAGTATGACCATGGACGCTGAGAAAAAAGCAAAAATCGCTAGCTGGCGCCCACTGTTCGAACCTTATGGCATATACGATTTTGATGAAGAAGGTGGTGGAGTAGACGTAGGTCAGTTACATGCCGCATTAGGTACGCCAATGGCCGAACTTTCACCAGACTCTCAGCGTTATTTCGATATTCATCATGCTCCAAATGACGTGTTTGAAAATGTGAATAAAAGAGAATTGGAACTAGGCGCCTTCGGCATGGCAGCCCTGTTGTACATGGTGGATAGAAACTTTTGATTGCTAACGTAAATCTATAAACCTACCCCACATGGGCCGATTTGTATTCATCGTCGTAACAGTGATACTACTGATTCTCGGCGGCATCTTTTTTTATAAATTCTATTTCGTATTTGGAAAGGGTGTAAAAGCAGGAGAGCTGAATTATTTTGTACAGAAAGGATATATCTTCAAAACCTACGAAGGAAAGATCATCCAGTCAGGGTACAAAGGCCAGACCTCAGGATCAATTCAGTCCAATGAATTCCAGTTTTCTGTGACCGATGAAAATATTGCTAGTAAGCTGATGACAGCAAGCGGTAAAGTGGTAGAGCTACATTACAAAGAATACCTTGGAGCAATTCCATGGCGCGGGTTCAGCCCATTTGTAGTGGATAGTATCATTTCTATTTCAGATCCGAATCAAGGTCGCAACCCGATTCCTTAAATAAGTAAAAGGCCTCCCTTCACTATGTAGAGGGAGGCCTTTTTCCTAATTAGTTATCAGCATCCAGCAGGAAGATTGCCGGCTTCTTATGTAGTTCCGGTAAGGCTTTGCGCCATTCCTTCACAGTTTTTGTTTTAATGAATTCCTCTGGCCCTGTAATATCTGCCGCAACACAAACCCGCGTATAGTCTTTACAATTATCCAGGATATCTTTCAGCAGTTGATTATTGCGATAAGGCGTTTCGATAAACAACTGTGTTTGTTTTTTCTTTTGAGATTGTAATTCCAGGTCTTTAATAGCCTTTACCCGCTCATGAGGTTTTATAGGAAGATATCCTACGAACTGAAAATTCTGACCATTCATACCGGAAGCCATCAGGGCCAGCAGCATAGAATTGGGGCCAACCATCGGCACCACCGGTGCATCAATGCTGTGTGCAGCCTGTACGATGAGATGCCCAGGATCTGCTACCGCAGGGCAACCAGCTTCGCTAATCACACCAATATCAGTTCCCTCCTTTAAATACTTTTTCGCTAGTTCTGTGTCTGGTAGCTGATTTTCATGCATCGGCAGTAACTGCAATGCATCTATGTTAATCTGCTTGTCCAGTGCCTTCAGATACCGGCGGGCAGTCCTTTCATTTTCTACATAAAAAACCTTTAACTGCTGCACCAACGGCGTAACATACGCCGGAATACTATAGAGGGCATCGGCACTCAGCACAGTAGGAATCAGATACACTTTGCCGACAGACATTATCTTAGTTTTTTGTTTTGTAAATCAATAGTAGCTGCAATTACAGCGTAAGAAGGCGCCAGCACCCAGCCAAGAACTGGTATCATCATAAATAAACAAAATACCAGGCCATTACCCAATGCCATCCCTCTATGCTGACGTATAAACGTAATACTTTGCGACATGTTCAGTCGATGACGTTCACAACTGTAATCCATCATCGAAAAACCATAAAAGTAACATTCAATAAAGAACCCGATCATCGGCGTAATCCAGCCTACAATAGGAATGAAGGATACAACAAGTAATATCAGGATGGCGCCAGTTTGGTATACCATATTACGGCACGACATCTTAATACCTCTCAACATATCTGAAAACAACTGTTTCCAGCTGAATGGAAATTCACGATGCTCCAGTATAGCTTCTGTTTTTTCAGATAGCCAGGAAAATATCGGGGAACCCAATATGAGAAATAAGTATTTGAATATAGAGAGATACCAGAATAGAAATATTATCGTAACCGCCCACTCAATAAGGATGTACAGAAAACTTATCCAACTGCTTTCCAGGTCAGCGATCCATTCTCGGATATGAAAAAATACGGTCAGATATTCGACAAAATCTCGCGAATAATTAAACACGAAGTAAACCCCCGTCAGGAACAAAATAGCATAGACAACGCCAGGAATGATAATCCACTTCCACAAATTGTGCTGCTTAATGAATTGGTGCGCTTTTCCGTAGGACTGGATAGCTGACAGCACTTCTCTGAATGAAAACAAAGTATGAACAGTTTTATCGTAAACAGATTGGTTTTTTTCTCTAAAGTTAAAGATCACGAAACTACCAAAAAAGCGCCATAATAATAAACCCGGTCTTACGGACCGGGTTTATTATTTATAATGTATCGATAAAAACTTTTCTTAGAACCTAGGACACAGTGTTTTATACTTGTTCATCTGGTTCTTCGTGTGGATGTATATCAGCGAAAGCTCAAGTCCACCGCGATAATTCGATGCTGGTTTCAGTGAAGAAACGTTGGTGTCGTAAGTCAGGCCTACCTGGAAGCCTTTGATTTCAACGCCAACATAAGGGATCACTGCATCCTTCCAACGATACCAGCTACCTACATAAAACACAGTGGGGTTGTCGTCCATGTCATCCAGCGTAAAACCATAAGCGCCACCAAAGGTGATCTCAGTAGCAGTGCTTTGTTTCATATACAGGATGCTACCGTGTATCCTGTCTTTCCCATTTACCGGAGCAGATCCGCCACCATGCACTGTCCAGCGGTAGCTCAACCTGTTCTGGGTCATGTTCATGAAGGATTCTGTAGGTTGGGTAATATGATAATAAGATACACCTGCATAGATGTTGGTAGATTCTCCAATGAGCCCATTGTAGAGGATACCCACATTCGGATCGAAATAAGTGATCTTAGGATTGATCAATGTTTCACCACTAGGAATAGACGGATTATAACCATTGTTATCTATCTGGTTCTCAAAACGTAGCTTGTCATTATCCACACGTTTCTGTACCAGTGTACCTTGCAAACCAATGGCAAGGGTATGGTTACCTTCCGGGTCAAGTCCTTTATGATATGCTGTACTGGCAGATAAATAAGAGGAGGTGAGTGCACCACCGCCTGTGCGGTCATACATCGCCATCAGCCCTACGCCCCAGATGTCAGTATAGGAAATTACGTTTTTCAGGATGCCAAAATCAATCGCAGCAGTACCGGTCACAAACGGAGTAGAGATACTTCTCCATTGGGAGCGATAGTTACCGGACAGACGATAATCGCCTGAAAATAAACCAGTAAACGCTGGGTTAAGCGTGAGTGGCGACGCAAAAAACTGTGAAAAATGCGGATCTTGGGCCCGCAAGGAATTTAAACTGAAGAATATGGTCAGGAATAGTAAAGCTCTTTTCATAAGGTTTAAGCTTATGCATAGGGTTTATGCGTTGTGGTGAAGGTACACCATTTATGTCATATCTCAAATTAAATAAATGTATAAAAAGTCTTATACAGATAAAAAAAACGGATATACGCAGCAGTGATATTCACAACTGCGTATATCCGTTAAACGTTAAAACGTGACTATTGTTGTATTTTATTTCCGAATGCCAGATCACCAGCATCGCCCAGGCCCGGCACGATGTAGCCCTTTGCAGTCAGCTCATCATCGATATCTCCAGCCCAGATAGTAATGTTGGACTTAGTATTTCTTAATACATATTCAATGCCTACGGTGCAGGCGATAGCTACAACCAGGTGAATATGTGAAGGTTTACCAATTTCTTCCAGGTGTTCGATTGTTTTCACTAGGGAAGCACCGGTAGCCAGCATCGGATCGGATACGATCAGTACCTGACCTTCGATGGAAGGACTGCTCACATATTCCAGGTTAATATCAAAAGAACCATCATGATTATGTTTGCGGTATGCAGAAATAAAAGCGTGGTCAGCTTTATCAAAGTAATGCAGCAAACCCTGATGGAGAGCAAGTCCTGCACGCAGGATAGTTGCTAATACCGGCTGTTCTTTCAGCACGCGGCATTTTGCAATACCCAGCGGAGTAGTAATATCTTTCTCCACATATTCCAGTGTTTTGCTGATTTCATACGCTGCAACTTCACCTACGCGCTCCATATTACGTCTGAAACGCATACGATCATGTTGAACATCTACGTTTCTGATTTCACTGAGCCATTCACCTACCAGCGAATTAGTTTCACTTAAATTAATTACCATTTGTTTGCCTTTGAGGCGGCAAATTACCGAAAATTGTTGATTGCTCATTTATTCAGCAACCGCGCTTTTTTGACAAGCTGGAGAAACTCACTCCTGTAGCCCTCAGGATCGTCTCCCTTGGCGCGGGAAGCCCAGTTCAACACATCGTCATAAGTGGCATTTCCTTTAAAAGAGGAACCTCTGAGCAGCTGACCGAATGAGGCTACCGCGGCTGCCATCCTGAAATCCGCATCCATCTTATCTATGGAGAAAGCTCTCGCTCCAAGTGATACTTGCAAAAGTTTACTCTTCTCAGCCGTTGGATTTTTATAACGGACCTTAACAGTCAGCAACTCATTGCTGCTACTGTTTACAGACTGCTGATACTTCAATGGATCTATCCAATTCACCGACTTATCATCACTACCCACCGGGATCACCTCATACAGCGCAGTTACAGTATGTCCCGCACCCATGTCACCGGCATCTTTCTTATCATTATTAAAATCTTCCGCATCCAATAGTCTATTTTCATAGCCTACCAGCCTGTAAGATTGCACTGTGGCCGGATTGAACTCGACCTGTAATTTCACATCTTTGGCAATAGTGAACAATGTACCGCCAAATTCAGTTTCGAAAGTTCTCCTGGCTTCTTCATAATTATCGATATAAGCATAGTTACCATTGCCTTTGTCTGCCAGGGTTTCCATGTTCACATCTTTGATGTTACCCATCCCGAAACCTAGTACAGACAAGGAAATACCTCTTTCTCTTTCTTTTTCGATGATACGTTGCAATTCTCCGCTACTGCTTGGGCCGACGTTGAAATCGCCGTCCGTAGCCAGTATCACGCGGTTATTCCCTTTTGGAAGAAAATTTTTAGCTGCTATTGTATATGCTAACTGGATACCGTCGCCACCTGCTGTGGAGCCACCAGCCTGCAATTTTTCCAATGCAGCCAATATTTTTTCTTTCTGTGCACCACTTGTTGCAGGCAATACCTCTCCCGCAGCTCCTGCATATACCACAATGGATACTTTATCTTCCGGCCTTAATTGTTTGACTAAAATTTCCATTGCTCTCTTTACAAGCGGTAATTTATTGTCTGCTTCCATAGACCCGGAAACATCTAGCAGGAAGACCAGGTTGCTGGGTGGTAAGTTCTTGGTTTCTACAGTTTTACCCTGAATACCAATGCGTACTAATTGATGTTTTGTATTCCAGGGACATACTGCCATATCCGCTACAATGGCCACCGGTGCATCTCCTTTAGGTTGTGGATAATGATAATCAAAATAATTAATCATTTCTTCTACTCTTATGGCATCTGAAGGAGGAATCTCACCATTATTCAAAAAACGTCTGATATTACTGTAGGAAGCCCTGTCTACATCTGCACTGAAAGTACTTAACGGCTCTCGCTGCGCATTATGGAATGTATTTTCATTGATCACACCATAGGCCTCCGTCGATTCATAATTGCTTCCTGAGATACTTGCTATAGATCCTGTTGTCGTCATTCTTTTGGTACTTGCAAATCCTACTACCACTACATCCTGCAAAGTTCTTGTATCGGGTTCAAGCAATATATCTGTAACAGAACCTACTTTCAACGTCAGCTCTTTCTTCTGATATCCGATAAACGTGAACTGCACCACAACACTGGCTGCGTTGACCTTCAGCTTCCAATGACCTTTACTGTCAGTTTGTACACCCGTGACTGTATTTTTGATCATAACGGTAACACCTCCCAGCAGATCTCCCGATTTACTGTCTTTTACTGTACCGGAGATTTGTCCGGATTGGGCCATCAGTGCGGTTGTGGCAATCATCATAAAGATGAACAGGGCGAGTAATGTTTTCATGTCAGGTCGTTTTTATAGGTATAGGATGTCAGAAGTTATCCGAATTCCATAAATCCTTAAAAAATTTCTTTCGGTAGATAATTTACCTTTGCTGAAATTTTTTTCAGATGGTATATAATGTGATAGGCACCATGTCGGGCAGCTCACTGGACGGACTGGATATTGTGTTTGCGGAGCTGACAGAGATACGTGGGCAATGGACATACAGCATCAAGGCCTCGGAGAGTTTGCCTTATGAGCAGGAATGGGTCGCAAAGCTGGCGAATGCAACAGAATTATCGGCACGTGATTACCTGCTGCTGCACAGCGAATATGGTCATTACACCGGCCATCGTATCAATAAATTCATTGAGACTTATCAACTGGACCATAAAGTGCATTTTATTGCCTCTCACGGTCATACTACTTTTCATATCCCTGCTGGAAAAATGACGGCGCAGTTGGGCGATGGCGCTGCTATTGCAGCGGTTACCAAGCTGCCAGTTATCAGCGATCTGCGTGCAATGGATGTGGCATTAGGTGGCCAGGGCGCGCCAATTGTTCCAATCGGCGAAAAATATCTTTTCCCTGGTTATCAGTATTATCTGAACCTCGGTGGTATTGCTAATATCTCCGCAATACTACCTGATGGCTTTATTGCTTTTGACGTTTGTCCTGCAAACCGTGTTCTGAACGGACTTGTAGCAGCATTGAACCGTGAATACGATGCTGGCGGCGAATTAGCAGCCGGTGGTGTTACTGATCATGATCTGTTGGACAAACTGAATGGATTGTCGTACTATAATGAGCCATGGCCTAAATCCCTGGCAAACGACTTTGGCACTGCCACCATTCTCCCAATGTTTGACGCTTTGCGTATTTCTGTGCAGGGCAAGCTGAATACATATGTTGAGCATATCGCGATCCAGATAGCCAATGCGGTAGCGGGCCTCAAAGAAAAGATGGAAAACCCTGCTGCGCCGGCAAAAATGCTGATTACTGGCGGCGGTACGATGAATACTTACCTGATAAGCCGTATCCGTCAGCACCTGGAACCATTGGATATTGAAGTAGCGATACCTGATGAACTGACGATAAGTTATAAAGAAGCACTGATCATGGCGTTGATTGGTACGCTGCGTTGGAGACAGGAAGAAAATGTTTTGTCTTCCGTTACAGGCGCCGAAAGAGACAGTATTGGCGGAGCGCTTTGGGTACAGTAATAGATAGGAGTTCCTAAACAGATATTCATACACTAAATATATTACCATCAGCAGATTTTTGCTGATGGTATTTTTTTATACCATTGTACTCTGCATATAAAAACCAGTAACGCGGCTTATCTGTATTTTAACATTGATATCCGTGAAATTAGGGCAATCAGCTACGAGCACTTCGAGGTTTGGCATGAATGATTGATAAAGATCCTCGATAGAATTAAAAAACAGATTCGCAATAACTACAAACGGAGCTGGCACTTTATTGTCACCTGGTTTACTGTCAGGGCTTACATCTCCGGTGATACCTTCTTCCACCATAAAACCCTTCAGATAGTTGCCCAGCTTACTTTTCACTAGTTCCATATGTGTATGCAGATAGTAATGCATATTGAAAGAAGTATCCGGTAAATTGGGATACATGACGGTTAATTTCACCATAATAAGTAGATTTTGATAGATTGCTTTTCAGCAAAGAAGTAACATCCTGGTGAATTATTAGTTCACCTGTTTTTTTATAGATTTTTGGGAGATGAAGACCGTTATGTTATAAATAAAAAAACCTGCGTCCCTAATGAATAAGAACGCAGGTTTTAGTAGAAGTTAATAGATGCTTAGTTTAGATCCTGATCAACGAATGTAAAGGTATCACCATCGAACAGTCCTTTATCACTGAGTTTCAGGTGAGGTATTACCAGCAACGCCATGAATGATAAAGTCATATATGGAGAGGCGAGAGTAGAACCAATTCCTTTTGCCGCACGGTCCATCGCACTGTATTTGGCAGAAATCGTATATCCATCAAGGTTAGACATTAAACCGGCTACAGGTAAGGCCAATACATCCATGCCTGACTTGCTCACCACACTGATCCCTCCTTTGGCAGCAATAACAGCATTAATAGCGGTACACAAACTTTGATCATCTGCCCCAACAGCAATAATATTATGGCTGTCGTGTGCTACAGAAGAGGCAATTGCGCCTTCTTTCAGTCCAAAACCTTTAATGAAGGCCATTGCAATAGGCGCGTTGGTGTATCTGTTTACCACTGCAAGTTTCAGCACATCTTGTCTGGTGTCGCTCTGTATATTGCCGTTCACCGGATGCAAGACGGCACTGAGTTTTTCAGTGATTAGCTCTCCTTCAATAGCACCAATAACAGGAACAGTGACACTTTCGCGTGTGCTTGGTATAAAGAAATCAACTACATTTTTAGGCTCACAATCGAAGTTATTTATAGGCGCTATGTCTACAGATTTAATAAGCGTACGGCCATTTTCAGCTACTTTAATACCATTGATCCAGGTGCCAAGTATGTTGAAGTCTTTCAGATTATCGACGAGAATGAAATCTGCGGCATCATCTTCACGAAGTAACCCATTATCCAGCTGGTAATGTAACACAGGATTTACACAGGCAGCACGCAATACTTTGAAAAGCTCGTTACCCTTAGCCAGGGCGCGTTTCACGAGTAAGTTGATATGCCCTTCTTCCAAGTTATCTGGATGTTTATCATCACTGCAGAACATAATTTTCTCGTAATAATCAGGAAGCAAAGGAATTAGCGCTTCAAAGTTTTTAGCGGCGCTACCTTCTCTGATAAGAATATGCATGCCATAGGAGAGCTTTTCGCGGGCTTCTTCTATGGTGAAACATTCGTGGTCTGTGCTGATGCCAGCCTGAATGTAATGACGAGCATCTTCTCCACGAAGGCCTGGCGCATGGCCATCTACGGGCTTATTCATAGATTTTGCAGCCGCTATTTTGGCCATTACCTCAGGATCTTTATGCAAGACCCCAGGGAAATTCATCATTTCCGTGAGGTATTTAATATCGTTACGGAGAAGTAAACTGGCAACAGCAGCAGCATCAATGGTGGCGCCGGCTGTTTCGAATGCGGTGGCCGGAACACAGGAAGGAGCGCCGAAATTGAATTTAAAGGGGACTTGTTTCCCATTTTCGAGCATATATTCCACACCAGGAACACCTACTACATTGGCAATTTCATGAGGGTCATTAATGGTAGCTACCGTACCGTGAACCACTGCCAGCCTGGCAAATTCCGATGGGACCAGCATTGAACTTTCCACATGCACGTGTGCATCGATAAATCCAGGCATGATAAAACCTTCACAATCATCTGTGGTACGGGTAATCTGTCGGATGCGGCCGTCAGCTATATATATCTTGGCCGGATATATTTCCTGTTGCAGTACATCCACCAAATTTGCGGTAATTTCAAAGCTATTCATACCGTAAATCTAAGTAATAGCATGGAGTTTGACAGAAAGGAACAAGAAGAATTTGGCGGAAGCCTTTTTTGGTTATCTTTAATTGATAAATTGCTTGTATGAAACTATGTAAATATTTAAGTATTGTAGCATTGCTGTTAGTAGCATTGACTAATACTGTTTTCGGACAAACACTCACAGACATCCTGAATAAGCACTATACTGCACTCGGTGGAGTGGCTAAAATCTCCGGTATTAAAACACAGTACATGGAAGGCACTACCAGTGCAGAAGGCCAGAACATCGAGTTCAAAAGATGGGGACTTAATGACAAGGCAATGCGTCTGCAGTTTGAAGTAATGGGCACCACCAATATTCAGGTGGTTACCGATAAAAGCGGATGGGCATTGATGCCGGTAATGGGCCAGACTTCTCCACAGGATATGGACGCTGCTACCCAAAATGCAATGAAGCCTATGCTGGATCTTTCAGGCAGTGAATTATATAATTATACTGCTAAAGGAAAGCAGCTTAGTCTGATAGGAAAGGACAGCGTTAATGCTAAGCCAGCTTACAAAATTAAAGTGGTAACCAAAGAAGGGAATGTTGGGTATGTCTATATCGACACTGAATCTTACTACATTGTGAGAGCAGAAAATACCTTGAAAATGGGAGGTCAGGAGCAAAAAATGATTTCTGATTTTTCAGACTTCAAAAAGAATCCAGATGGTTATGTGTATCCTGCAAAGAGTACGCAGGGAGCACAAGGTGGAATGATTACCATGACAATTGACAAGATGGAAGTGAACAAGCCTATCGATGAAAGCTTGTTTGCAAAACCAGCTGCAACTGCTAATGATGCTGTGCCACCGCCGCCAGTAGCACCAAAAAGCGCAAAGAACTAATTGAAGAATATTCGAGAAAACGGCCCGTTTCTACTTAGTAGAGACGGGCTTTTTTTATTTGTAATTGGCCAGCATATTCCTGGCCTCTTCTTTCATCTTATCTGTAAGTGATGCCGGTTTCAGGACTTTCACATTGCTGCCATAAGAGAGCAGCGTCATAATAAGTTCGTGATTTATTACCACGTTTAGTGCGATCTGACATTCTTTCTCGCCATCTTTTATCACCTTTTGAGAGGAGTGGATAGGCTGAGATTTGATGTATTTCGCTTGTCGTGGTGTGAAGGCGAGGAGCACCTGCTCTGGTTCCCCGTCATGGACGGTGATACCGATGGCATGTTGGAAATAGCTGGCGTCATCGAAGTTTTTCTCATCGAAATGTTTCATGGTGGGCCATAGCTTTACGATGCGATCGAGGGCGAAGGTACGGAGGTCGCCGCCAGAAGTTTGCTGACTTTTACCGATCAGGTAGAAGCGGTGCTGGTATTCGCGGAGGTGATAAGGCTCCACCCAGTATTCTTTAGGTTCGTCTCTATCAAAGCTTTGGTAGGCGATACGAATGACTTCCAGGTTTTTGATGGCATCCACGATTTCCGGAATATGTTCGGCGCCTTTGTATTGAGAAGTACGGGCAAATTTGATAAGTCCTTGGTGTTGAAGGGCTTCCCTGTTGATTTTCAGGCTGGCTGCTATCTTGAGAATAGCGTCTTCAAATTGCTGTACTACTGGGAGGCTTCGGAACTGTTCGAGGATACCGATGGCAATTTCCAGACCCTGAAGATCTGCTTCTTCAATAGGGAGCTGGCCGATGGAGTAGTTATCATCAGCATAGCGATAGGTGCCGGTGGCGCGGTCATATATAATGGGCGCCATATAGTTCAGCTCCGGATTTTGCCGCATGTCCTGGATATCTTTCTGGATGGTTCGGGTAGATACTTCAGCTCCCATTTTATCAGAAACATAGGCGATAAGCGCTTCCAGGGTGGGTTTAGGTAATCGTTTATTGCGTAATCGTTCGTCGAGCCAGCGATAACGCGATAGTGCATCTTTATTTTTTGGCACAAACAAAAAATTTAAGTTCTAAAAATACACAATTCCGCCATAGGAGCGGAGATTAAAAAAATATTTAAAGCAGATTTCACTACGCATATTCCATGCGTAATGGCCGGGTAAATTTGTATTGTAATTAAAACCTACGGTGATGAATACAGCACAAACTACTAACAGGAGCCGGCAGCCAATACAGATCGGAACTATCCTGCAGCGGGTGAACTGGCTGGAGATGGACGAGGCTGCAGAAGAAAAGGGAAAAGTTATCACAATGCCTGTCCGAACGATGGAACCAGATGTACCTGTACTTCCACCAGCCGCCAGGAAAAATATAAACCGGAAAATCCGCCAGTGTGTAAAAAACCTGGAACGAAATTATGATTTATACCTCGGATATCTCGAATTAGAGCTGGAAGATGAAGCTGCCCGTCAGGAGGCAGACCTGACTGATGACATGAAATTCAGTCTTGCCTATTATGCCTGGCAGCTGCATCACACAGCCTGATTTTCACATATACATTACTTGACCAGAAATAGTAGAAATTATTGAACGCTGGCCATTTTCTTCCATGGCAGACTTTTTAACACCCCCAACTGCTGGTTGGATCGTCTGCAGGAACGTTTGTTAACCCCGTAATGGCCTGCCTGTACATTGTTTATCCAGATGAATTAACCCTAATCTATCCTTTTTTAGGACCATTGTTTGTTAACCCCAATTTTTCCTTTAATCATAATTTAATGGGAAAAAAAGAAAAAAGTTACTTTAAAGTCTATAACTTTTGTAGGAAAATACTATTTTTGGTCAAGTAAATCGTAAAACTATGAGTTTAAGACTGGGCGACATTGCTCCCAACTTTACAGCAAAAACGACATTAGGAGAAATAAATTTTTACGATTACCTTGGTGATTCCTGGGGAGTATTATTCTCGCATCCTGCAGATTTTACACCTGTGTGTACTACCGAGTTAGGTAAAACAGCGCTGCTCAGCAATGAGTTTGCTAAACGCAATGTAAAAGTGCTGGCCCTCAGCGTTGACCCGCTGGACAAACATCAAAGCTGGATTGGTGATATTAACGAAACTCAACATTGCGACGTTAACTTCCCTATCATTGCTGATGAAGACAAAACAGTGGCCAACCTGTATGGCATGATTCATCCTAATGCCTCAGAAACCTTTACTGTTAGGTCCCTTTTCATCATCGGACCTGATAAAAAAGTAAAGCTCATGATCACTTACCCGGCTTCTACCGGCAGAAACTTCTTCGAAGTACTGCGTGTGATCGACTCCCTCCAGCTGACTGCTCAGTATAGCGTTGCTACACCTGCAGACTGGAAAGATGGTGAAGATGTTATCGTTACGGCAGCAGTGCCTACCGCAGACATCCCTGAACGTTTTCCGAAAGGCCACAAAATTATTAAGCCTTACCTGAGAACAACACCTCAACCTAACAAATAATTATACCGGAACATTCGCTCCACCACCAGGCGAATCGTTTTTTCCGATAAAGATTTTTTAATGGTTGGTTTTTGATTTTTACGAAACGGGGATTTTTCCCCGTTTTTTTATTTTATATAGGTTTATTGTTTCTTTTAGGTCTAACGCATCTCCTTAAAATGGGCAAGTAGGCCAAGCGCAATCATCTATCACAAATAAAAAAAGAGACCGTATCAAGCGATCTCTTTTAAAAAAATATCCTAATAAGAAATATTATCCTTTATGTTTCCTCAACTGGTTCAACACCGCCGCCATATCTTTTGGCAAAGGTGCCTCCACCGTATGTTCCACACCCTGCTGATCTTTAAATACCAACATAGCAGCATGTAACGCCAGTCTGCTCAATAACGGTCTTTCTTCCTCGGTATGCTTGCCCAGCTTGAATTTCTTCTTGATAGTACTCAGCTTTACTGGTTCACCATTGCCATATAATTCATCTACAGCAATAGGATGACCCAGGTGCTTCATATGTACCCTGATCTGATGCGTACGACCTGTATGGATCTGCATCCTGACCAGACTAAACAATCCAAATTCTTCCTGCACTTCATAATCCGTTAACGAGGCTTTCCCTTTTCTATTGGTAACCATCTTTCCCTTTTGAACAGGATGTTCCATGATACCTTCATTCACACTGCCTTTCTTTGGAACGATCTGGCCGTTAACTATACCGAGATAGAACTTCTGGACATCCCTGCTTTCAAAAAGTTGGGAATAGTATTTATGTGCAGTTTCATTTCTGGCGAAAAGGATAATACCACTGGTATCACGGTCAAGCCTGTGAACAGTGAAAATATTACCATAAGCCTTTTTCATCACGGCATTCAGTGACGTAAGCTCATTATCATGGCGATCAGGTAATGTTAGCATTCCTGATGGCTTATTGACAATGATAAAGTCTGGTGTTTCTAATATAATATGCTCTTCTATATGCATTACGAACAGGCAATTATTACTTAAAATGTTTCAGGAGGATTACTTCTTTTTCACTGAGGAAGCGCCACTGGCCACGGTTCAGTGTTTTCTTAGTAAGTCCTGCATACATTACACGGTCCAGTTTTTCCACACTATATTCGAGGTGTTCGAAAATACGACGAACGATACGGTTTTTACCGCTGTGGATTTCAATACCTACCTGCTTTTTATCTTTTGGATCTAAATACCCTAGTGCGTCTACATGGGCCACACCATCTTCGAGGGTAACGCCAGCAGAGATTTTTTCAGCATCTGTTTTTGTAAGCGGTTTATCCAGTTCTACCTGGTAGATCTTCTTGATATTATGTTTTGGATGCGCCAGTTTTTGGGCCAGTTCACCGTCGTTGGTGAGCAGCAGCAAACCAGATGTGTTGCGGTCGAGGCGACCTACCGGGTAAACGCGTTCGTTTTCCACAGCGTCTTCGATCAGCTCCATTACGGTTTTGCGTCCTTCTGGATCATCGGTGGTGGTGATGTATCCTTTTGGTTTATTCAGGAGGATGTACACCAGATTTTTCTGCAGGCTCAGTTTTTTCTCAGCCAGGGTAATGGTGTCTTTTGCAGTTACTTTGGTGGCAGGTTCTGTAACAGTCATGCCGTTAACGGTAACTTTTCCTTCGCGGATATAATCTACAGCCTTTCTGCGTGAGCAGAGGCCAGAGTGTGCAATATATTTGTTCAGGGGCATTTCACCAGGACCAAAGCCACTACCGGATTTTACTTCCTTCGCTTCTTTTCTGATCTGCTTTAATTCTGCAGATTCTTCTCTTGGCTGGATTGGTTTCCTGCGACGTTCGTGCTTTTCAGTACGGCGGTCCTGTTTATCGGCAAAGCGATCGTTTGTACGATCAAAGAATTTTTTACGATTGAAACCACTTGGTGTTTCTTTCGCTGAGGATTTATCAGATTTGGATTTGAAATCGCCATGGAAGGAGCTTTCATCATCCTTTTTATAGTTATCGGATTTTTTACGACCACCTTTAAAAGCTGGCTTGTCGTCTGAATTTCTGTCGAAACGCTTGCCGAAAGCTGGTTTCTCGTCTCTATCTGTACGTTTACCAAAAGCTGGTTTCTCGTCTGATTTTCTGTCGAAACGTTTGCCGAAAGCTGGTTTCTCGTCTCTATCTGTACGTTTACCAAAAGCTGGTTTCTCGTCTGATTTTCTGTCGAAACGTTTGCCGAAAGCCGGTTTTTCGTCTCTATCTGTACGTTTACCAAAAGCTGGTTTATCGTCTGATTTTCTGTCGAAACGTTTGCCAAAGGCCGGTTTCTCATCTCTATCTGCACGTTTGCCAAAAGTTGGTTTATCGTCTCTGTCGTTACGTTTACCAAACCTTGGTTTATCTTCAGGTTTGCCGGCATTGAATTCGCGTTTACGGAAAGGTGCTTTGCCGTCATCGTTTTTCTCAAAACGTTTGCGTGCAGGTTTAGCATCTCCGTCGTTTGCATCAAAGCTACGTTTACGGAAAGAGGAAGTATTTTCGTCTTTTGCGGATGCTCTTCCAGGCCTTTCACCATCGAAGGAAGGGCGATTGCGGTTGCCTGCTGCCGGCTTGTCTGATTTACCGGATTTATTTTCTTTGAAAGGGGAAAAACCTTTACTAGCAGGTAATTTTTTCTTCATAAATTTTTATTGATTGAGGATCATCGGTAGATGATCAGGGTATTTTGCAAATATTGAAATCTCCAGATTAACCTTTGTTAGCGAGTTGACCACAAGCGGCGTCAATGTCTTTACCACGACTGCGTCTTAATCTGGCATTCACACGGTTTTTAGCGAGATATTCCATGAACTGTTCCGCTTTCAACGCGTCTGGCTTCTGGAATTTTGCATTATCGATCGGATTGTACTCGATGATATTTACGAGGTCGGCAGGAACCTGGCGGTATATTTTGATCAGTTCATCCGCATCTTCTTTACTATCGTTGAAGTTATCGAAGAGAATATATTCGAATGAAATTTCGTTGCCGGTAGCTTTATAGAAGTAATTCAGCGCGTCTATCAACTCTTTCAGGCTGTTGCTGTCGTTGATAGGCATGATTTCGCTACGTTTTTTATCAGTTGCTGCGTGCAAACTCAGAGCCAGGTTGAATCTTACTTTATCATCTCCCAACTGACGGATCATTTTTGCAACGCCCGCAGTAGAAACGGTAATACGTTTAGGAGACATGCCCATGCCTTCTGGAGAAGTGATTTTCTCGATGGCCTGCAATACGTTTTTATAGTTCAGCAGCGGTTCTCCCATCCCCATGAATACAATATTCGTGAGTTTTTTGCCATAAGCATCCATTGCTTGCTGGTTAATCAGGGCTACTTCGTCGTAGATCTCGTCATAATCGAGGTTACGTTTACGTGCCATATAACCGGTAGCGCAGAACTTACAGCTGAGGCTGCAACCCACTTGTGAAGAAACGCAAGCAGTTTGGCGGCTATCTGTAGGGATAAGTACGCCTTCTACAAGATGACTATCGTGCAGGCGGAAGCGGCTTTTAATGGTGCCATCATTACTTTGCTGCGTGGCGTCAACCGCTACGGCAGGTAAGGTGAAGTTCTCTTCCAGTTTACTCCTCAGGTCTTTGGAGATGTTGGTCATTGCTTCAAAGCTGCTGGCATGGCGAAGCCATAACCATTCGTACACTTGTTTTGCACGAAATGCTTTTTCCCCAATGGACCCGAAATATTCTTGTAATTGTGGCAGACTAAAATGCCGGATATTTTTTTTGTCAGACTTCATTATTGACCTTTAAATAAGCAATTGGCTGCCTTACGGCAGTCGGAAAGTAGCTGCAAAGGTACTGAAATTCATTGATAATTAGCGTTGTGGCCCCTAAGTGAGCTATATGTGTAGCATGCTGAAACCCAGTTAAATAGGAAAAATATACGGAAGAGTTAGCTTTTGAGAGATGATCAACCGGATGGATATATTATTGGCAGAGTTAATAGAAATGGTTTACTTGCGGAAAGAGCTTACTTTTTACTTACCAAAACAACTGTTTTATCAACATGCAATCTGCCTATATCATTGATGCGGTTCGAACCCCCATAGGTCGCCATGGTGGCGCATTAAGTAGTATCCGTCCGGATGATATGCTAGCGCATCTGATCAAGAAAATCCTGGAGAGAAATTCCACCGTAGATCCCGCTGTTATTGAAGACGTTATTGCCGGCGCAGCCAACCAGGCCGGTGAAGATAATCGTAATGTGGCCCGTATGGCTGCTTTACTGGGCGGACTACCGGTAACGGTAGCTGGTAACACTGTAAATCGTTTGTGTGCTTCTGGTTTACAGGCTATTATGGATGCTTCCAGGGCCATTATGTGCGGGGAAGGAGATGTTTACCTGGCAGGAGGCACAGAAAGTATGACCCGTGCACCTTTTGTACTGCCTAAAGCGGAATCTCCTTTTCAACGCTCAACAGAAATTTATGATACTACCTTAGGATGGCGTTTTACGAATAAGGTGCTGGCTGCACAGTATTATCCGTTTTCTATGGGAGAAACGGCGGAAAATGTAGCGCGACAGTGGAATATCAGTAGGGAAGACCAGGATATATTTGCGTTGGGAAGTCAGCGTAGATATGCTGCCGCGGCAAAAGCAGGGAAGTGGGTAGATGAAATTATCCCAATTGCAGCGCCAGTAGCTAAAGGAGAGCCAGCAATCGTAAGTAAGGACGAACATCCACGAGAAACTACACTAGAGAAATTGTTTTCCTTAAAGCCAGCTTTTGCCAAAGATGGAACTGTAACCGCAGGGAATTCTTCTGGTATAAACGATGGCGCAGCTTTGTTGTTGATAGTATCAGAGAAAGCATTAAAAACCTTTAATCTGAAACCTATGGCCAGAGTAGTTTCTATGGCGGTGGCAGGAGTGGATCCTTCCATCATGGGAATCGGACCGGTGCCGGCTACACGAAAAGCACTGCAGCGTGCTGGTTTGACTGTTAATGATGTAAGTCTTGCGGAATTGAATGAGGCTTTCGCTTCTCAAACACTGGCGTGTATGCGCGACCTTCAATTGAATGATGAGTTTGTGAATGTAAATGGTGGCTCTATTGCTATTGGGCATCCGCTTGGAGCCAGTGGCGCTCGTATTACCACCACGTTGTTACATGAAATGAAGCGTAGGCCTGATACTAAATATGGCTTGGCGACTATGTGTATAGGAGTGGGACAGGGTGCTGCTATTATTTATGAGCGATTATAGTCGAAATTTAAATAAAACTTATAAAAATGGCCTCGCTATGAGCGAGGCCATTTTTATAAAAAGGTAATTGAAAGCCTAGGTAAAATAAAAAACGAGCGGTCGGACATTACATCCGGCCGCCCGCTGATGGCAAGCAAAAAAGGGTCTATTAATAATTACAGACAGATTTGTTTCTCCGTCATCATTTTACGGAGATTTATCAGACCATACCGCATACGCCCCAACGCTGTATTGATACTCACCTGGGTAAGGTCTGCAATTTCTTTGAAGCTCAGTTCAGCATAATGACGCAGGATGATTACTTCCCTTTGTTCTTCAGGAAGAAGGTCCAGCATACGTCTTACGCGATCATGGCTTTGTCTGGTGATGATTTTTTCTTCGGCACAGCTATCACTGAATCCGAGAACATCGAAGATATCTTTGTCGTCGCCGGTTTTGATCATCGGCGTACGTTTGATTTTGCGGAAGTGATCTACACAGAGATTATGGGCGATACGCATGGCCCATGGCAGGAATTTACCTTTTTCAGTGTAACGTTCGGCGCGGATGGTGTCGATGATTTTTATAAAGGTATCCTGGAAGATATCTTCTGCAAGAAAAGCATCTTTTACCAGTAACAGAATAGAAGTATACACCTTGTCTTTATGACGGTGCACTAATTCTTCTAATGCCGATGTGTGGCCTTTCTTAAAAAGGGTAATCAACTGCTCATCGCACAATTTGTACATTATTTGCATAAACTTCTACAACTAGACGGGTTAGTAAATGAGTGTACAGACTTTACAGCCTCTTCTTGGTTGTTTATTTTTTTTAGAGTAGAGTTTATGCGATAGAGTGCAGTTTTATAGTTTAGGAATTTTCAGAGAGGTACCAGAATATATCAATACCTACGCAAATATAATAGAATAGTTCAATAAAACAAATAATATAATTTTCTTCTTTTCGCCCGTTAATATTAGGTTACAGCAGATTCCAAACCAATAGATTGCCCATTGGATTTGCTAAAGGAAATGAATAAAAATGCTAATTACTTTAGTAACATCTTTTACCTTAAATTTGTTGCAGAATGGGTACAAAAGTTAAAAAACAGGGAACCGCTGTTAATCCTCAGGAAGTTAGCCCTCAGGACAGCATTTTCATAAAAGGCGCCAGGGTACACAATCTAAAGAATGTGAGTGTCTCGATCCCCCGCAGCAAATTGGTAGTAGTTACCGGTGTTTCAGGCTCCGGTAAATCTTCACTGACAATGGACACACTATATGCGGAGGGGCAACGCCGTTATGCCGAGAGCCTAAGCGCTTATGCCAGGCAGTTTCTCATGCGCATGAACAAGCCGGATGTGGATTACATCAAAGGTATATGCCCGGCCATAGCTATCGAACAAAAGGTAATAACCCGAACGCCACGTTCTACCGTCGGGTCCATGACCGAAATATATGATTATCTCCGCCTCCTCTTTGGACGTGTGGGCAGAACTTATTCTCCCATATCCGGAAAAGAGGTGAAGAAAAATGAAGTCAGCGACGTGGTCGACTTCATCATTAAATTACCGGCCGGTGCTAAAGTCTTACTGCTGGCTCCTTTCCGCCGTCATGCCAAGCGTGATGCCAAAGAGGAACTAAATATCCTCATGCAGAAAGGTTTTTCTCGTTTATACGAGCCAGGTAAAGATGGAAAAGGCCTCCTGCGCATCGAAGAGTTACTCGAACTTAAAAAAGTAACTGTACCTAAAGATGCCTGGGTCCTTATTGATAGGTTAGTTGTCAAAGACTTTGATGAAGATGATAAACATCGAATAGCCGATTCAGTACAAACATGCTTTTACGAAAGTGAAGGTGAATGTTATGTAGAAGTAGATAGTAAAGAGATGAAACATTTCTCCAATCGCTTCGAACTGGATGGCATGCAATTCGAAGAACCGGTTCCTAATCTCTTCTCTTTCAATAATCCATATGGTGCTTGTCCTACCTGTGAAGGGTTTGGGCAGGTATTAGGTGTAGATGCCGATCTGGTAATCCCAGACAAACGCCTGAGTGTATACGAAGGTGCTATCGCACCGTGGAGAGGCGAGAAGATGGGCGAATACAAGGAAGCCCTTATTAAGGCAGCCCGTAAATTCAACTTCCCTGTACATAAACCTATCGTTGATCTTACTGATGAACAATATGATCTCCTCTGGACAGGGAATGAATTCTTCTACGGATTAAATGAGTTCTTCAAGATGGTGGAACAGAACCTGTACAAAGTGCAATACCGTGTATTGCAATCGAGATACAGGGGCCGTACTACCTGCCCAACCTGCGGTGGTGGCCGTCTTCGTAAGGAAGCACTGTACATCAAAATTGGTGGTAAAAATATCGCCGAACTGGTGGATATGCCTGTTTCCGACCTCTATGCGTGGTTTACCAGTCTTGAGTTGAGTGAGTTCGATCAGCAGATTGCAAAACGTATACTCATTGAAGTAGATCACCGATTGAAAACATTGCTGGATGTAGGGTTAGGATACCTTACGCTTAATCGTGTGGCTAATACATTATCTGGTGGTGAAAGTCAGCGTATACAATTGACCCGCTCTCTCGGAAGTAACCTCACCAATTCCATGTATATCCTGGATGAACCTAGCATTGGATTACATGCGCGTGATACAGCAAGGCTGATTGGTGTGTTAAAAGAATTGCGTGATCTGGGTAATACCGTTGTAGTCGTGGAGCATGATGAACTGATGATGGAAGAAGCCGACTATATCATTGATATGGGGCCATTGGCAAGTCATCTGGGTGGAGAAGTAATTTTTGCAGGCACTTATCCTGAGATCCTGGAAGACAGTAAAAGTCTTACGGGTAAATATCTCAATGGTAATTACACCATTGATCCACCAGCGAAATTGCGTAAATGGAAGAAAGCCATTACAATAGAAGGTGCAAAACAACATAACCTGAAGAGTGTAACCGTAGATTTTCCATTAAATGTATTCACGGTAGTAAGTGGTGTTTCCGGTTCCGGTAAAACCACACTGGTAAAGCAAATCCTTTACCCTGCCCTGATGAAACTGAAAGGAGAATTTGCTGATAAAGTAGGTAGCCATCGTGCATTATCAGGAGCAGTGGATGATATTACCCAGATAGAAATGATAGATCAGAATCCTATCGGAAAATCTTCTCGCTCAAATCCGGTAACTTACATTAAAGCGTATGATGAAATCCGTGACCTGTATTCAAAGCAGCCACTGAGTAAAATGCGTGGCTTCCAGCCGAAGCATTTCTCTTTCAACGTTGATGGTGGCCGTTGTGATGCTTGTAAAGGAGAAGGGGAAGTAATTGTAGAAATGCAGTTTCTGGCAGATGTACACCTTACTTGTGAAAGCTGTAACGGAAAGCGTTTCAAAGATGAAGTACTGGAAGTGACCTATAAAGGCAAGAATATTTACGAAGTGCTGGAGATGGGTGTGGATGAGGCCTTGGAGTTCTTCAAAGATGAGAAAGATGTAGTGAATAAAATCCGTCCTTTGAGCGATGTCGGACTAGGTTATGTGAAACTGGGACAGAGTAGCGATACACTGTCTGGTGGTGAGGCACAGCGTGTGAAACTGGCATCTTTCCTGGGTAAAGGAAAAGCGCAGGGACATATTCTGTTTATCTTCGATGAGCCTACCACAGGTTTGCATTTCCATGATATCAAGAAATTGCTGGCATCATTTAATGCACTCATTGATCAAGGGCATACAGTGCTGGTAATTGAACACAACCTGGATGTGATCAAGAGTGCCGATTGGGTAATTGACCTTGGCCCTGAAGGTGGTGTTGGTGGCGGAAATCTCTTGTATGCAGGTGTTCCTGAAGGATTGAAAAAAGTAAAAGGAAGTTATACAGGTCAATATCTGTAAATCATCTCACAACAATAATAGTAAATAACAAAGGCTACACCTCACCGGGAGTGGCCTTTGTTATTGTAAACAAAAAATGACCATCAGCGATGGCATTTATATCTCCATAACCCCTAAAAAAACCTATATGACTGGTAATTACAGATTTTACAAAACATCGGAAGGTAAATGGTTCATTGATATCCCCGAATGGACCAAAGATATTGCAGAACTGCAGATGGTATTAGGTGCAGATACAATGCTGGATGTAGCCAGTGGCAATACGGCAGAATGTTTTCTGAAAATTAGTGACGAGCCGTTTGCTGGTGCAGACGAAGCTAAGCTGATGGAGAACCTGAAAGAATCTATTGGTGGTGGTAACTATCTGATGGAAATGTTCAGGGGAGAGGCCGTAAATCAGGAAATGTGGCTTTGTGAGGTTACCGAATATGTTTTTGGTTACCTGCCTGCTACTATTTATGTAGAAGTAACTGCCGCTTAACCTAATACAGTAAAAGAAAAAAGCCGTCCCTACTTAGTAGAAACGGCTTTTCTCTTTTTTATATCAAAAGGTAATTATCTCAGTCTGTCCAATGATTTGATGAGTTTTTCATCTTTATAGATGCCTCTGGCGGCGAGGAACAGCAGTACAACCATAACAATCGGGAGGAAAGATGCCGGCAGGTAAGAGGCACTGGCAATAGTTTTTCCGCTGGAAACCAATGCATTAGCTTGTTTGGAAACCAGTGCATATTGGTAAATGATGGCGCCGAGGGTAAGGAGGATATCGATTACGGTAAGGCGGAACTGCAATTTTCTCTTTTTGTAGAGGAAGATGCATGCAAATGCGATCAGGATGATGATGATATAGAGCACATACATCAAATAATTATTAGATGCATTTACAACAGAGACCTCAGCAGAACCGGCTATGGTGGCTTTCCACAGGTTGCTGCATAGTACTCCTACGCCTGCTCCGGCGGCTAATAACAAATAAAGACTCTGGATGCGTTGTATCATGATATTTGCGAATGTTTAACGACGTAAAAGTAAGTAAATTTAACTGTTATTTATGAGGTGACCTATGGGGGCTACTGCTAATTATCAACGGTCGTAGTGCAATACTTCGTATATTTGACGCCCAACAACAACAATCTAAACTTGATATGGCTAAAAAACTGAACAAGCAGGATGCATTAGACTATCATGCAAAAGGCAGGCCGGGCAAAATTGAAGTAGTACCTACGAAGAATACGAAATCACAATGGGATCTCTCCCTCGCATACTCTCCAGGGGTAGCTGAACCTTGTAAGGAGATTTACAACGATGTAGAAAACGCATACAAATACACTGCAAAAGGTAATCTGGTTGGCGTAATCAGTAATGGTACCGCCGTACTGGGATTGGGTGATATTGGTCCTGAAGCCAGTAAGCCAGTGATGGAAGGTAAGGGTGTATTATTCAAAATTTTCGCAGACATTGACGTTTTTGATATTGAGTTAAATGCAAAAGATCCGGATAGCTTTGTAGCTGCCGTAAAAGCATTGGAACCAACCTTCGGAGGTATTAACCTGGAGGATATTAAGAGTCCTGAGTGCTTCGAGATTGAAGACAGACTGCGTAAAGAGCTGAAAATACCTGTAATGCACGACGACCAGCATGGTACGGCGATCATTTCAAGTGCTGCACTGCTCAATGGTCTGGAACTTGTTAAAAAGAAAATTGAGAAAGTTAAGATCGTAGTAAATGGCGCTGGCGCCGCTGCTATGGCCTGCGTTCGCCTCTATCTAGCATTAGGAGCGAAGCTGGAAAACTTCATCTTATTTGATAAAGACGGTGTGCTGAACACAGAACGTAAAGATCTGGGTCCTATGCACATGCAGTTTGCTACCAAGTCTAAGGTTAAAACCTTGGCTGAAGCAATGAAAGATGCGGATGTATTCCTGGGTCTTTCTGTAGGTAATGTGGTTACGCCTGAGATGATCAAGAGCATGGGTAAAAACCCAATTGTGATGGCGATGGCAAACCCTGATCCTGAAATTGCCTATGACGCCGCAGTGGCAGCACGTCCTGACGTAATCATGGCAACTGGTCGTTCCGATTATCCTAACCAGGTTAATAATGTATTGGGCTTCCCATATATCTTCCGTGGCGCCCTCGATGTCAGAGCTACTGAAATCAACGAGGAAATGAAACTCGCTGCTGTAAGAGCGCTGGCTGAACTGGCAAAATCTCCGGTGCCAGATATCGTTAACCTCGCCTATAACGAGAAAAATATTTTCTTCGGTCCTAAATATATTATCCCTAAACCACTCGATCCACGCTTGCTGAGCACTGTTGCTCCTGCGGTGGCTAAAGCGGCTATGGACAGTGGTGTAGCTCATCACCATATCACTGACTGGGAGGCTTATAAAGTAGAGCTGAATGGACGTCTGGGGCTCGACAACCAACTGTTCCGCGTAATCGGTACCAAAGCGCGCCGTGATCCAAGGAAAGTTGTATTTGCTGAGGCAGACAATATTAAAGTGCTGAAAGCTGCGCAGGTAGTGAATGACGAAGGTATCGCCATCCCAATTTTGTTGGGTAATGAGTCGAAAATTCGTAGTCTCGCGAAAGAACATGCAATCGAAATTGAAGGTATCCAGATCATCGATCCTAAGAGCGATGAAATGCAGGAAAAACGTCATCATTTTGGTGAGCTGTTCTTTGAAAAGCGTAAGCGTAAAGGGTTCAACATGTACGAAGCGAAGAAAGTTATGCGTGAACGTAACTACTTCGGTTGTATGATGGTGGAAACCGGGGAGGCAGATGCATTGATTTCTGGTCTGACACGTAAATATCCTGATACCATCCGTCCGGCATTACAGGTAATCGGTATGGAAGAAGGTGTGAATAAAGTAGCAGGTATGTATATCATCCAGACTAAGCGTGGACCGCTGTTCCTGGCTGATACTACCGTAAACTTCAATCCAACTGCAGAAGAACTGGCAGATATTACCCTGATGGTGGCTAAAGAAGTACAACACTTCAATATCACTCCACGTATCGCCATGCTTTCTTACTCTAACTTTGGTTCCAGCCCAACCCCTGAGGCGCAGCTGGTGGCTAAAGCCCGCGATATCGTTAAACAACGTAATCCTTCGCTGATTGTAGATGGTGAAATCCAGGCTGCAATGGCATTTAACAAGGAAATCCTCCAGGATAACTATCCATTTACTGAGTTGTTGCAAGGAGAAGTGAATACACTCATCTTCCCTAACCTGACTGCTGGTAATGTGGCTTATAACCTGTTACAGGAAGTTGCTGGTTTCGATGCTATCGGACCTGTATTGTTAGGCATGAAGAAACCTGTACACATTCTGCAACTGGGTAGTACCGTTCGTCAGATCGTGAACATGGTAAATATTGCCGTAGTGGACGCTCAAGAAAAATGCTGCCGCGAAAGCAAAGCTGAAGAGAAATCTAAAGACAAAAAGAAGAAATAGTCTACGCCACTATTAATAGCTGCCATCAGCGTGAAGGTATCGGCTTTAGAGCCGCCATCTTCGCGCTGATGGCTTTTTAGCTGTATGCTGTCCGGCGATTTTGTGCTATATTTAGCATATGCAAGAGATTTCCAGGAAGAAGATATTTTTCCCGATTAACCAGGCCTTCCGCAATTACCTGAAGTTGTATGAGCGGGAGATAAAGCTGCCTATATCTTACCAGGAGCTGTTGTATTACGAGTCTTCTATTCCTGTTTATGATAAGGAAGGAAAAGATTCGCTGTGGGAAACCGTATTATATCCGCAAAGCATGATAAACTCTATTCATGCAGGATTGAAAAGAATTTATTCCATATTGAAAGCTGGTGGTGACCAGGCCGCCGAAGAGCATTTACATATTGAGCGTATTGATTTTTGCACCTTCGGTAATTCACATCCTTTCCGGATAAAAATTGTCAACAACTACAACGAAGTATACGATTACTTTTATATCAAGATAGCAGATGCTTCCCGTATCTATGGTCTTGAGCTGGAGCATATACTTTCTCCTTACTGGATGAATTTTCTGATTGACGGTAATACGTTGGTAGAAGAACATATTGCTGGTGTTCCCGGAGATCAGTTTATCCTGCACTATCTCAACAGACCAGAATTTAATCCAAAGCGTATCGCCAAGGAGTTTGTTAAGTTCAATGAACGTTGTTTTGTACGTTTATTGGGAGATATGCGTTCTTATAATTTTGTGTTTGATATTACTCCTGATTTTGATGATGTACAGTTTCGTATTCGTGCCATAGACTTCGATCAGCAGTTTTATGAAGGCAAGAGGACCCTTTATATGCCGCAGTACTTTAAAGAGAACCGTGTGTTTGTGGATTTGGCTATTAAGCATTTGAATGCAGAAGTAGTGAAACAATATCAGCAGGAAGAACGAGCCCTCATGGCCAGGCGTATAGTGGTGCAGCGGCATAGAATCAAGGATCTGCGTGATGTTATCATGACAGACAGGGTTTCTTTTCCTGAAAAAATTCATCAGCTGGGTGAAGAACTGGCGCAGTATTATCGTGATCCGGTATTTGCCAGATGCAAGTCTATGGGGGAAATCGTGGAGCGGAGTCTGAAAAGGCTGCTCGTAAGTAGTTTGAAATAGCTATCGTGATAAATGGGAATTTCAGGTATCATTGTTAAAATCCTTCCTATCTTTGGCCGGTTATGGAGTTCAAATTCTTCTATCATTTCGGAAATTATTTGCTGATGCTTAAGGGCATGTTTTCCCGTCCGGAGAACATGAGGATGTACTGGAAACAGTTTATGCAACAGTGTGTAGATATTGGCGTAGGGTCGTTAGGGATAGTATTTATCATTTCATTATTTATTGGAGGTGTGGCTACACTCCAAACGGCTTATCAGCTGGTAAGTCCGATTATTCCTAAAAGCACGATTGCACAGGTGGTACGAGATACTATTATCCTGGAGTTTGCCCCAACCCTTACCAGTATTGTACTGGCGGGTGTTGTGGGTTCTAAGATCGCGTCGGAGCTGGGTAATATGAGGGTTTCCGAGCAGATCGATGCCCTGGAAATCATGGGTATCAATACAAAAGGGTACCTGATTTTACCAAAAATACTTGCCGCTATATTGATGGTCCCTATCCTGGTAGCCATTTCTGGTTTCCTGGGTGTTTGGGGTGGTAAAGAAGCGGGTGTATTATCCGGTATTATTTCCGCGGAGCAGTTTATGCAGGGTTTAAGACAGGAATTCAAGGCCTATAACGTGTTTTTTGCGTTGGCCAAGTCATATACCTTTGGTTTTATCATTGCCAGTGTTTCCGCCTATTATGGCTATAATGTACGTGGTGGAGCGCTGGAAATCGGTAAGGCCAGTACTACCGCAGTAGTGGTAAGCTGTGTATTGGTATTGTTCATGGACTATGCCCTCACGGCTATATTACTGTAAGCTATTTCGAGAAATCATGATTCAACTGCAAGACATAAAAAAGAGCTTTGGCGACAAGGAGATATTGAAAGGCGTATCGGCTACTATGGAATCTGGTAAGGTAAATCTTATTATCGGTACCAGTGGAAGTGGTAAGACTGTAATGATGAAGTGCATGGTGGGGCTGATCGAGGTTGATCAGGGCAAGATAATGTATGACGGAAAGGACTTTACCACGATGGATATTCATCAACGAAAGATTATCCGCCAGGAAATAGGCATGCTGTTTCAGGGATCTGCATTATTCGACAGCATGACGGTAGAGCAGAATGTGATGTTTCCGTTGGAGATGTTCGGGACAGGTAGTTATAGAGATAAGAAAAAGCGTGTAGCGGAATGCCTGGAACGTGTGAATCTGAAAGATGCAGCTAAAAAATTCCCGGCAGAGATCTCCGGAGGGATGAAAAAAAGGGTGGGGATCGCCCGGGCGATCGTCCTGAACCCCAAATACCTTTTCTGTGATGAGCCTAACTCCGGCCTTGACCCACAGACCTCTTTGGTGATAGACCAGCTTATCAAGGAGCTGACCACAGAATATAATATTACCACCGTCATCAACACCCATGATATGAATACCGTAATGGAAAGCGGGGATAATATTGTATATATGTATCAGGGGAGAAAGCAGTGGGAAGGCTCTAATAAAGACATTGTATTTAGTAAAGATCAGCTGCTAAATGATTTTATTTTTGCCTCAGATTTCCTCCGAGAAGCGAAGGAAATGCGTCAGAAAGACCTGATAGATAGGGGAGAATGGAAGGGAAATGGTCAGCAAGATGGTGATTCCAAAAAATAGCCGCTAATTAACAGTGTTTAGTTCTCAGCTTTATCCGAAAGGTGCTAAATTGCAGAATTGTTCAAATCAGCTTATTTTTGCGTCACCAGACGAAATAAGATATTAAAAAAATAAACCAATAAAACAAGCGCGATGAGTGTTTTAGTTAATAAGGATAGCAAGGTGATTGTGCAAGGGTTTACCGGTACTGAAGGTACTTTCCATGCCACACAGATGATCGAATACGGAACCAATGTAGTAGGTGGTGTTACCCCTAACAAAGGCGGTACTACTCACCTGGAGCGCCCGGTATTCAATACCGTAGCGGATGCTGTAAAAGCAACCGGCGCCAATGTTTCTATCATTTTTGTGCCACCGGCTTTTGCTGCTGATGCGATCATGGAAGCAACCGAAGCTGGTATTGCCCTGGTGGTATGTATCACAGAAGGTATTCCAGTTCAGGACATGGTGAAAGCTAAAAACTTCCTGCAGGGAACCAGCACCCGCCTCATCGGCCCTAACTGCCCTGGTGTTATCACCGCTGAAGAAGCTAAAGTAGGTATCATGCCAGGCTTTATCTTCAAAAAAGGTAAAATCGGTATCGTTTCTAAATCAGGTACCCTGACTTACGAAGCTGCTGACCAGGTTGTTAAAGCTGGTCTGGGTGTTTCTACCGCTATCGGTATCGGTGGCGACCCAATCATCGGTACTCCAACCAAAGACGCAGTTGAACTGCTGATGAACGATCCTGAAACTGAAGGTATCATCATGATCGGTGAAATCGGCGGTAGCATGGAAGCTGAAGCAGCTCGTTGGATCAAAGAAAACGGTACTAAACCAGTTGTTGGTTTCATCGCTGGCCAGACTGCTCCTCCGGGCCGTCGTATGGGTCACGCTGGTGCTATCATCGGTGGTGCTGAAGATACTGCTGCAGCTAAAATGAAAATCATGGCTGAATGTGGCGTTCACGTAGTTGAAAGCCCAGCTAATATCGGTAAAACTATGGCTGAAGTACTGAGCAAAAAAGCTGCTCTGGCTTAATTTTTTCAGTCTAACAATACTTTAGAAAGGTGGAAAGTGAATGGGGCATACCATTTGCTTTTCACCTTTCGCTTTATAAATACCCCCGGCCCCAGCTGGAAATAATCTGAAAATCTTTTTTCATGAAACCCATTTCGCGTTTTCTCGTAGCATCATGTTTCTTAATCTTTAGCTGTATCTCTATGACGGCCCAGACCTATTATGACAACGCCTGGAAACAGGTAGAACAGTCAGACGCAAAAGACTTGTCAACCACTGCACTCAAACAAGTAGATGCCATCTACCAGAAGGCAGTAGCTGAAAAAAATGATCAGCAACAGATCAAAGCACTCATCTTTAAATTAAAGTACAATGCTATCCTCAATGATAGCAGCTTGACCACTGGTATTGCCCTGCTGAACAAAGAAATCAAAGCGGCTACCGGCCCGAAAAAGGCCATACTCCTAAGTATGAAAGGTGAAATATTTCGTACTTACCTGCAAAATCACCGCTATGAAATCCGCAATTTGACCAGTATTGCAGATAATAAAAGTACTGATATCCGCACATGGCCAATCGATAAACTGAATGATGAAATCACCACAGCATATGAGGCATCCCTCACAGATCCAGCTGCATTGAAAAAGGCTAGCCTGAACGACTACCAGGTGATCATCTCCCAGGGAGAAAATAGTAAAAACCTACAACCGACGCTTTATGATCTGTTGGTTGTACGTGCACTGGAATTCTTTAGTTCAGGAGAAGCTTACCTGACTAAACCGGCCAATGCCTTTGAACTTACTGACCCTGCTGCATTCTCGCCGGCAGCCACCTTTGCGCAGCATAAGTTCACCAGCACCGATAGCAGCTCCCTGTATTTTAAAGCGCTCCAGCTCAGACAACAGCAAATTGCTTTTCACCTGAATGATGAAAATAAAAGCGCATTGGCAGATGCTGATATCGACAGGATTACTGCTTTGCACAATATTTCCGTAGCTGATAATAAAGAAGATTTATATAAATCCGCACTGGAAACAGCGATGAAAGCCTACCAGCAAGTGCCCGAGGGAACAAAAGCAACCATGCTGCTAGCCAATACCCACATAGAAGGTATTCCGCTGTACTTCAATAACAATAACGTATATACGAAAAATCAAAAAGAAGAAATTCTTACTGCATTATCATTGTGTGACCAGGCTATCAAATCCTTCCCTAATTCAGTAGGAGGTGCTGAATGTTACAATATCAAACAGCGTCTGCTGGAAACAGACCTGGACTTCCAGACAGAACAAGTAAACGTTCCAGGGCAGGCCTTCCGCGTACTCACACAATTCAGGAACCTTTCAACTGTTTATTTCAAGATCATTAAAGTGCCTGATGCGGTGCTGAAGGCAGGTAGATTAGAAGTAGATGCCTATAGCGAAAAAGGTAACCGCCTTGATAGCGTCCTACGACTGGCGCCTGCAAAAGCCTGGAGCCAGACATTACCCGATCCTGGCGACCACCTGCCACATAGTGCCGAAGTAAAAGCAGATGCCTTGCCTTCAGGAACATACCTGTTAGTAGCCAGTGCCAATAAAGCCTTCAGCCGTCAGAACAACAATATGGTCGGTAACCTGTTCTCCGTATCCAATATTGCGTTTATTACCAAAGGCAGTCTGGTCTACGCCTTAGACAGAACCAGCGGTGAACCACTGGCAGGAGCTAAGTTGGAAATCCGCACCCAGCCTAATTCCTACGATAAGCAAACTTTAACTACTTACTATACCGGTACTGCAGATGCAGCCGGTAAACTGGATGTACAGTATACCAACAAAGATTATAACACCAGGCAGCTGAACTGGCATTATAAAGATGATTCTCTGCTGGTTTTAAACTACAGTGATTATGCTTTCCGCATTTATCCAAACAATGGAAAACCATCTGCAGAACCTAAGTCCATCGTACGCACTTATTTCTTTACCGACAGAGGTATTTACCGACCAGGGCAGATTGCTTACTTCAAAGGAATCTTACTGGAAGAAATTAACGGTAAACCTGGTAAACATGTAAAAGCTAATCAGCGTGTAAGAGTGCAGTTGACAGATCCTAACGGACAGCTGGTAGATTCAATGACCCTGAAATCCAATGATTACGGCTCTTTCTCTGGTAAATTTACCTTGCCTACCGACCGTTTGCCAGGATCTTACTCCATTCAGGAAACTATCAATAATGGCTATACGAATATTAGGGTAGAAGAGTATAAGCGCCCTAAGTTTGAAGTGAAGTTTGATGATGTGAAACAAGAAATTCGTTTAGGCGATGCCGTTACTATTTCCGGTAAAGCTATTGCTTATGCTGGTAATAACATCGACAATGCTCAGGTAACCTACACCGTAAAACGTGGTATACGTTTTCCTTATCCATGGATATCCAGGAAGATGTTCCCAATGTCTACACAGGAAATAAGCCATGGTACTACCACCACCGCTGCTGACGGAAGTTTCAAAATAAACTTCAACGCGCTTCCTGATAAAAAGGTAGATCCTGCTGGCAAGCCTGTATTCACTTATGAAGTATTTGCAAGCGTAACAGATATCAATGGAGAAACTCGTAATGAGACCATGTATGTAAGCGCTGGTTATGTTAGTATTCTCACTACTGTAAACGTGCCTTCAACCACTACACAGAAAGCATTAGAAGAGATTACAGTAAAAACCACCAATCTGAACGACCAGTATGCAAAAACATCCCTGGCACTGAAGCTTTCCTCACTGCAGCCAGAACAGCGCCTCTTGCGCTCCCGTTATTGGTCACAGCCAGATACATTCATTTATAGCAAAGAGGAATACGTGAAATTATTCCCGTTAGATATCTACAAAAATGAAAATAATCCGGAGAACTGGCCAGTGAAAGCCTCGGTATATGAGAAGACAATGACTAGCCAGGAAAATGGTAAACTGAAACCAGGTTTCCCTCAACTGGCGCCAGGATACTACCAGCTGGAAGTAACTGCCACTTCTGAAAAAGGAGAGACTGTTGTTCAGAAAGCAATATTCAGTGTAGTGGATGATGCTAAACCACAAATGCTCTATCCTCAATATAGCTGGGTTTATCAAGAGAAAAGCAATCTGAAACCTGGTGATAAAGGACGTGTACAACTGGCTTCAGCTAAGAGTGCCTACGTTATTCAACAATATTCCACCTTACAGCAAGAAAACGAGATCGCTTATTTCCATCTGAATAATATAGAAAGAAAAGAATATCCGGTAACTACTACAGAAGAAGGTGGTATCTACGTATTGTATAATTGGGTACGTGATAACAGGTTTATTTCTCAGCAAGTATACTTCGGCGTTAGCCAGAATAAAGATTTGCAAATAGAAATAGCGACACACCGCGATAAATTACAACCAGGCGAAAAAGAAAAATGGACTGTTAAGATCAAAGGTAATGATGTAGATAAAGCTGGAGCTGAACTCCTGGCTGGCATGTATGATGCTTCGCTGGATGCTTTATATCCATTCAACTGGAGTACGCCGGCAATATATCCTGAAGTAGGCTCTCCTGCTCGTTTCTCTATGCAAAATAATAGTGGAACCGTAAGTGGAAATGGTATTGCTGTCACAGAGAATAATGCAAAAACTTATATCCAGACTTATCCTTATTTAAGATGGTTTGACTGGAACCTGGATCTTGATCACACCGCTCGTCACATGGCGTATGCAGCCAGCATGATGACAGTACGAGGTGGCGGTAATCTGAGAAAGAAGGTAGGAGATCCTAATGGTATTGAAGCTGGATTACTGGAAGATTCCAAAGGTACAGCAGTAGTCCCTGCACCACCAGCGCCAGCACCTGCGATGGCTATGAAAGATAGTCTGGAAGGCCCGGCAGAACAAGGAAACGCAGCTGGTGTACAAGCTCGCAAAGACTTCCGTGAAACAGCGTTCTTCCTGCCAGACCTGAGAACCGATAAAGAAGGTAACATCGCATTCGAATTCTCTATGCCGGAAGCCTTGACCAAATGGAAATTCCAGGGATTAGCACATACACAGGATGCCGCCTTCGGCAAAACAGAAACAGAAATTGTTACGCAGAAACCATTGATGGTACAGACTTTTGCACCTAGGTTCTTGCGTGAAGGAGATAAAATTGAATTCTCTTCAAAAATTAGTAACCTGTCTGACTCACAAGTAATCGGTCAGGCAAGATTGGAGCTGCTGGATGCTGCTACCATGCAACCAGTAGATGGCTGGTTCCAGAATATCTTCCCGGTACAGCATTTCACCGCTAAAGCAGGGCAAAGTGCTGCAGTTGTATTCCCGATACAAATACCTAACGGTTTCGGTAGTACGTTAATTTATCGCATTACTGCAACCGCAGGAAGCTTCACAGATGGTGAAGAAAATACTTTACCAGTACTTACCAACAGAATGCTGGTAACAGAAACATTGCCGGTATGGATGCAAGGTGATGGTACTAAGAACCTGACCTTCCAGAAATTAAAGGAGAGTGAATCTTCTTCTACCTTACAACAACATGGATTAACAGTAGAGTATACCAGCAATCCAGCATGGTATGCAGTGCAGGCATTACCATACCTGATGGAGTTCCCACATGATTGTGCTGAGCAGGTATTTAACCGCTATTATGCAAATTCACTTGCTTCTTGGATTGTAAAACAACAGCCTGCGATCGCTGATATTTTCAGTAAATGGAAAAATACAGATAGCAGCGCATTGTTGAGTAATCTGGAAAAAAATGAAGAGCTGAAGTCTATCCTCTTGCAACAAACACCTTGGGTGCTGGATGCAAAAAATGAATCCGAACAGAAACGTCAGATTGCTACCTTGTTTGATGCAAAAACTATCAACAGCGGCGCCAGAAAAGCAATTAGTCAACTGGCAGAGAAACAAGCCAGCAACGGCGCTTTCCCTTGGTTCTCCGGCATGACAGAAGATAGGTATATCACACAGTATATTGTTGCAGGTATAGGTAGATTAAATGCACTCACTGGTCTTAAAGATGATCAACTTAAAAAGATTGCAGATAAAGCAGTGAGCTACATGGACCAGCGCATCATCGCTGATTATAAGACCCTGCTGAAAACAAAAGCGGATCTGAAGAAGCAAAAAATAGATGGTATTGCATTACAATATCTCTACGCCAGAAGCTTCTACAATAACAATAAATCCACTGATCTTACAACTGCCTGGAACTATTACCTGGGACTTGCTAAGAAAGACTGGACGAGCCTTGGTTTATATCAACAGGCAATGGCTGCATTGTTGTTCAATCGCCTGAATGATCAGCCAACGGCTACGGCTATCGTAAGAGCGCTGAAAGAAAATGCAATAGTTTCTCCGGAAATGGGCATGTATTGGAAAGCTAATAACGGCGGATATTACTGGTATCAGGCACCTGTAGAAACGCAAGCCTTGCTCATAGAAGCATTCAGCAATGTTACGCATGACCAGACAGCTGTAAACCAAATGAAAACATGGTTGCTGAAAAATAAGCAAACCAATAACTGGAAAACTACCAAAGCCACTGCAGACGCATGTTACGCTATGCTAATCGGTGGAAGCAACTGGCTCAGTGCCACCCCTGAAGTAGATATCAAACTGGGTAATGTAGACTTCAATACCAACGAAAGCAAAACAGAAGCCGGCACAGGATATATGAAAGAACAGGTATTTGCCAAAACCATTAAACCGGATATGGGAAATATTACGGTGACAGTGAAAGGCAGCAAAGGACAACCATCCTGGGGCGCTGTATACTGGCAGTATTTCGAGCAACTGGATAAAATAACGTCTGCTGGCTCACCATTATCTATTCAAAAAGAATTGTATAAAGAAGTTAACACTGACAAAGGTCCTGTGTTGACGAAACTTAACGATAACAACGAACTTAGAGTAGGAGATAAGCTGAAAGTGCGTATCATCTTACGTGTGGACAGAGACATGGAATACATTCACCTGATGGATATGCGTGCAGCTGCATTTGAGCCACAGAATGTATTGAGCGGCGCCAAATGGCAAAATGGACTCAGCTACTATGAAAGCACCAAAGATGTGTCTACAGATTTCTTCTTTAGTAGTCTGCCAAAAGGCACATGGGTGTTTGAATATGCGCTGAACGTAACGCACAATGGTACGTTCTCTAACGGTATCAGCACCGTACAATGCATGTATGCGCCAGAGTTTAACGCACATAGCGAAGGCGTAATACTGAAAGTGAAAGAATAATTCTTCTGCATAGTTGCAAAAAAAGAAGCGTATTCATTAAGTTGAATACGCTTCTTTCGTTTATTCAATACCGTTAGTCTACGAATAATTGTGTGACGGCAGCACTATCTCTTGCCCATTTGATAGTATAGACTTCATCTGCCTCTGGGGTATCGGTAGTGGTCAGGTTTTGGGCTGCTGCTTTAACCTGTAACAATGCGCCAATACTCATTTTGCAGTTCAGCTTTGCCAGTAGAGCACTTACCCCAAAGGAATAAAGTTGCTGTGCTATCTGACCATCAAAGGCCATTTCCAGCCAGATGATTTCGCGCGCCACAACATCTAACACCCCGAATACCAGCCCTTTTGACAAGCTAGAGGTGATACGCACCTGGTGTTGCACGCAGGATGGATCATAAGCAACACCACTGGTCTGCGAAACGCGCATCGGATGAGCACTATCCATCCAACCTACCACCATATTTGGTGATAATGAACCGGCGGTATAAGCGTTGGTAATGAATACCACATGTCGGGCGCCTGCCTTTTGCAGTGCTTTAATATCCAGGTTGATGTATTCTGCTGTTCCGATATGGTCTGGAATATGGCGTATATCCCCGCTATGCTGGCAACCAATGGTTGTCAATCTTGAGAAAGAGCAAGTATCTATTGATGTTGGATAATAGATATTGCAGCTAAGATCCATATCCAGGTGCTGACTACGTAATCCTGTTCCCCACTGCATAAACAGTCTGACCTGATCTCCCTGCAACGGGAATTTTGTTCCCATTAGAGCAGAAGGTAAGTCTTGCACTGTTTCTGCGCGATCGCCAATTGCCAATGGTACATTGAACAAGGCAGGATCGATGTAGATAGTTTTGTTTTCAGTTGGAGAAGCAGCGAAACGCTTTTTCATCACCTGGAAACACAGGTCTGTTACAGCATCCGCCATGGCGGTGCGTTGTTCAGTGTTATGAGCGTGTAGCATTTTGTTAGCAGGAACTAACCTGTTCACGCCTCCCAAAGGTTTTACTGATCTATGCGTACCATGGAAATAGTTATCAGCATACATCTGTAAGGATAACAATAAGCGTGCAGGCACTTTATCTGCTACCAGTGCGAAGGCTTCAGTAGTGGGTTTCGCACCAAACCACAACATATTTGCAAACAGGGAACGGGCGAAAAGTCCTGGTCGCTGCTGCAATAAATAGAATGTGCTGGAAGGGTCCAGGCGTAAACGGAAATGGTTTACGCGTCCTTGCCATACTTCATATGCCTCGTTGTAGAAAGCGTCCATCAGCTTACGGAGCTGATCGAATCCAGGTCGTTTGGCGTATTCTGCGAGTCGTAATGCACGGATGAAACGTACCCACATGTTACGTTTAGGATGCATAGTTTCACACATCTTAGCCACGTCTAGGTTCATGTTATTCAGCCAGGAAGCCACCATCAAACACTCTTTTCGATTGTATTTCAAATCAAGTGAAGGTATTTTTTGTTCTTGCAGACCTGCGCCACCAAATGTTCTCCTGTTATTACGTTTCATACGATTCAATACTACCTTTGGTTCCAATAGTTGAAGATAACCGGTACGTTTATACCAGAGGTAACGCAGTATGTCGGTAGGTGAAGTCAGAAGTGGTTGTGCTTTTGCTGGGTCAACAGCTATCAGCATATCGATGACCAGCATCAACGTTTCTTTCATTCCTATGGTAACAGCAGGCAATGGAAATTCCTTTAATAATATTTTCAGACTATCTATCTGCGTTGCATCCAATGCTGTTTTGGCGGTTAACAAACTCTCCAGATATTTTTTCAAATCTGCAGATGTCCAATAAGCTAATACTTTAAGCGTATATCCTTCACCGTAATCATTCGCAGGAGCGTTGACAAATGAAGTTCCACAAATAGGGCAGCCATTATATCGATGTAATGGAAAGGTATTTGGTAAAATGGTGTGTCCGCAAGGCAGCTGTATATTTTTGCCTTTGTTTTTCGCGAACATGTTGTAATACCAGTTGTATATATGATCAGCAGCCGTTTCATTGGTTGGGGTTAACCAGTCTTTTACCAATGGGGCCCAGTTCTTATTTACGTTAGTAACGTCCATGAATACACGAAGTATGGTATCCTGGTCTTTTTCAGATAACTGGTTGATGGCTTGTAACAATTCTTCAGTAACACCAAATCCTAACTTAGCCAGATTAGCTACCAGCAATCCTTTGATGGGTACAAACAATGATGGGGCTGACGTGAATGCAGGTATATAAATGGCCTGCTGACGGATGGCTACTTTTAAGAGGTTGTTCATTTTTTTGGGTTTTAATATGAGATAATTTTGCTGCTGTTTTTCCTATAAAAATTTGAAGTAAGCAGCAATTGACCTACATAATATCTAAGTATTAATGTGGTAATTGAACTTGTTGTAATCGTAGAAGTAACAGTGTTCTTGACCACTTTGCAAAGCAGGTTGGACTCGAACCAACGACCTAAGGGTTATAAGCTTGAAGTAAATTTTAATTGACCACATGGTAATTTTAAAATTATGTTCCATTGCTCTACCAACTGAGCTACTGCTTTACCTTTCGGCGGTAATGTGAAAAGTGTTTCATTAACAGTGAAGTTGAAGTAACTTTTTCTTGACCGCTTCCGATGGTACAAAGATGGCCACCTAAGTGCGCAGTCTTTCTGCGCACTTTAAATTGGATAAAAAATTTCCAGCATTATTTTCTGAAACTATTGTCGGTATTGGGTTTGGGGAGATATTTTTTTTGTGAGATAGTAAAGTCCTTAAAACAATTATTAGTATTAATACCTTCGTAATGATGAAGCAAGTTGATTATATAATTATTGGACAAGGTATTGCAGGCACCATGTTAAGCTGGTTCCTGAAGCAACGTGGCAACAAAGTGTTGGTGATAGATGATGCAAAGTTTAACAGTGCATCGAGAGTAGCAGCAGGAATAATTAATCCGGTATCTGGAAGAAGATTTGAACCGGCATGGTTATATGACGAGATTTTTCCGTTTGCCAAATCGACATATGCCGAATTGTCTGCATTACTAAATATAAATATATTAACTGAAAGGAGATTGTGGAACGTATTTCCATCCCTTCAACTGAAAGAAGCCTTCGATGCCAAGGTCAGCAAGGGTTTAACGGATAAATACACTGCTGTTCCACAAGCGCTACAATATGAGGAGTTTTTGCAACAACCTTTCGGGGTTGCCATCATATTTGGTGCCACTGTTAATCTAAAATCTTTTTTACCAGCATACAGAAAGATGTTAGCCGCAGAAAATGCCTTACTGGATGATACTTTTGATATTAATAAGTTGATTATCAATGAATCAGATGTGACGTACTGTGGGATTTCTGCCAAAAAAATAATTTTTTGTGATGGAATGGCTACAGCCAGCAATAAATATTTTGAGAAGATCAAGTTTCTACCCAATAAAGGAGAAGTATTACTGGTACGCATTCCCGGCTTGGAAACCTCAGATATTATAAAGAAAAGTATTACGTTAGTGCCTCAGGAAGACGGTACCTTCTGGGCGGGATCTTCTTTCGTATGGGATTATGCCGATGAACAGCCAACCTGGGTGCAGCGTGACCATTTGGAGGAAAAGCTGCGGCAACTGTTGAAAGTGCCATACGACGTGACAGGCCACCTGGCTGCCGTGCGCCCTTCCGGCAACGACAGACGACCTATTATAGGGTTTAATCCGGAATATCCTGCTCTTGGTATATTTAATGGCCTCGGTACCAAAGGATGCTCATTGGCGCCCTTCATGGCGGCACATTTCAGTGATGTGCTCGCTGGAACCACCTCATTGATGCCAGAAGTGGATGTAAACAGATATTTTAACACAGGCCGGGGCTAAAATCCAGCGATCAAAACGTATATTTGCTGCCCTTGTGGGTATGGCTGAAGCGCTGGAAAAGTGGTCAATTACAGTGAACGGCTGTCCCGGTTTTCAACCATAAAACTATTAAAATCAATTTTTTACGCATGTACAGGACGCACACTTGCGGGGAGCTAAGAATGGAACAGGTAGGTCAGGAAGTAACACTGGCCGGATGGGTACAAACTGTCAGGAAATTTGGTAAAGGCATGTCTTTCGTAGATCTGCGTGACCGTTACGGTATTACCCAGCTGTTATTTGGTGAAGACCTAATAGCTCAGCTGGAAGACCAACCTCTTGGCCGTGAATATGTTATCCAGATATCTGGTACTGTTACCGAGCGTTCCAGCAAAAACCCGAATCTCCCTACAGGAGACGTGGAAATCGCAGTAAAATCGTTCAAGATCCTGAACGAATCCAAAACTCCTCCTTTCACTCTTACAGATGATACGGATGGTGGTGATGAGCTGCGCATGAAATACCGCTACCTGGACCTGCGTAGAAATGCCGTTAAACAGAACCTTGAACTGCGCTATAATGTAGGCCGTGCTGCACGTAACTACCTTCATACGCAAGGTTTTATGGATATAGAAACTCCATTCCTGATTAAATCTACACCGGAAGGAGCCCGCGATTTCGTAGTGCCTAGCCGTATGAACACCAACGAGTTCTACGCTTTGCCACAGTCTCCGCAAACCTTCAAGCAACTGCTGATGGTAAGTGGTTATGATCGCTATTATCAGATCGTTAAATGCTTCCGCGATGAGGACTTACGTGCCGATCGCCAGCCGGAGTTCACACAGATTGACTGTGAGATGAGCTTCGTTGAACAGGAAGACATTCTATATACTTTTGAAAACATGGTGAAGTATATCTTCAAAGAAATCAAAGGTATAGATCTGAATTATGCATTCCCTCGTATGACCTGGGATGATGCAATGGAATATTATGGTAACGATAAACCAGATATCCGTTTCGAAATGAAACTGGCTACGCTGAACGATACCGTTAAAAATAAAGGCTTTAAGGTATTTGATGACGCTGAACTGGTGGTAGCGATCGCTGCTAAAGGTTGTGCCGAATATACCCGTAAGCAATTGGATGAGCTGACCGATTGGGTAAAACGCCCACAAATTGGTATGAGCGGACTCATCTATGTTAAATATGGTGCAGATGGCAGCCTGAAAAGTTCAGTAGATAAGTTCTTCAATGAAGAGGAGCTGAAAAAATGGGTGGAAGTTACCAAGGCTGAGCCTGGTGATCTGATCCTGGTACTGGCTGGTAAAGAAAGCCGCACTCGTCAGGCAATGAGTACTTTGCGCCTGGAAATGGGTGAACGTCTCGGACTGAGAGATAAGAATGTGTTTAAGCCACTTTGGGTGATCGATTTCCCATTATTTGAATATGCGGAAGAAGAAAACCGTTGGGTAGCACGTCACCATCCGTTCACTTCACCCAAACCTGAACAGATTGCCCTGATGGATGATATGTCTCAGTACGCTAAGATTAAGGCCAATGCTTACGATATCGTACTGAACGGTACGGAAATCGGCGGCGGTTCTATCCGTATCTTCCAACGCGACCTGCAGGAGAAAATGTTTGCTGCATTGGGTATGACTAAGGAAGAGGCTGATCATAAATTCGGCTTCCTGCTGGGAGCTTTTGAATATGGAGCGCCACCACATGGAGGTATTGCCTTCGGATTTGATCGCTTGTGCTCGCTTTTGGGTGGCAGTGAAAGTATCCGTGATTTTATCGCATTCCCTAAGAATAATTCAGGTCGTGATGTGATGCTAGATGCGCCATCAGCCATCGATCAGCACCAGCTGGACGAGCTTCGGATCAGCCTGATAAAGGAATAACCGGCATAGTATTTGCAACTTACCGGCTTTCAAACTTGAAAAATCCCCTTTGATATAGTTTATTCGAACTGCATCAAAGGGGATTACTGCAAATAATGGTACAATATTTTTAACAAGAAATTAACGGAGAAACTTTAGAGGACTTTAGAGAAGAGAGAACGTATTATTTAATTTTTTAAAGTAATATTGCGATGTGTGATCATCGTTGATATGTGAGGTATGAAATGATGCTGAAAACAAACAAGAAATCATCACCTGTAACAACCACTAACACTAAGCTTATGGGAATTAAGAAATTCTACAAGAGCAAAGCAGGAGCCTGGATATGTGCGGTGTTATTATTGCTAATGCTCAGCAATGTTGGGTTTGCGCAACAGTCCACAGACAATTATTTAAAGAAATTTAAGCCTGTTTCTATTGAATTAATGCAGGAAACAGGGATACCTGCCAGCGTAATTCTTGGAATTGCAATGCTGGAATCAGGTACAGGTACAAGTAAAAGTGCTAAATTGCTGCATAATCATTTTGGCATTGTTGGTAAAAACAACCTGTCTCAGACTAATCCGGGACATAGGTCAGTTTACAAACAGTACCTGTCAGATGTGGCATCTTATGAGCATTTCGTTCAACTCCTGACCCAGAAAAAATGGTTCGGGCAGATGAAAGGTAACACAGAGTATAGCACGTGGTTAAAGAAAATGAATCATAGCGGATACTCTACTGCAGGCCAGGAATGGATCAGACGTGTGACATCTATTATTAATCGTTACAAACTTTACAAGCTGGACGCAGCCATGGATGTGGCAAGAGGATCCTGACGCGGATGCCACTTGCTGCCAGGATGTAGTCGAGAGTATGCTAACCGTTCATGAATATTATGCCTGGCAAGAATAAGGCAGCCTATCCATTTTTAATTATCGCAGGATCATTGGCTTGCTTAGTGGCTTTATCCCAGCTGAACTACAGCTTTTCATTTAAGGATTTTCAATTCAGAAAACTGGATATGTTGTCCGATATCAGGACTTCTACAGTTGAAGATAAAAACAGGCCTGCCCTAGCCGGTAACTCCGGAGATGGCAGGCCTGCTGCTGCAACAGATTCTGTCGTGAAAGTAAAAGACAGTACTGGCACAGTAACAACGTTACCCAACCCGGATGCCCACCACGACTTCATGTCATATACCGGTATTATGCAGTACGCTGCATCTCAATACGGTGAAAATGGTGCTGGTATGCACGCTTTCCTGCAGGCCCTCGCCGAATTGAAAGCAGGTAAACGTAAAAAAGTACGTATCGCCTATTTCGGCGATTCTATGATCGAAGGTGACCTTATCACAGGTGACCTGAGAGACAGTCTCCAACTATTCTTTGGCGGACAAGGTGTAGGCTTCGTTCCTATCACCTCCGTAGTGGCATCGTTCAGAACAACGATCACACATACTTTCTCCAAAGACTGGACAGACTACAGTTATAAAAAAGATCCTCCGGCAAATATAAACCTGGGCTTATCAGGACACACTTTTGTGCCTTCGTCCAGCAGCTGGGCCAAGTATTCTCCAGTGAAAAAACCACGCCTCGATAAATTCGATGAAGTGGCTGTCCTCTACGGACCCGCTGGAAATACCGGCATCACCGTTAACGATAAAGCATATACGCTTTCCGGTAACGCAACCGTAAACAGATTAGACCTGCGCCTCGACTCAGGTCAGCAAGGCATGACCATCAAATATGCCAGCGGCGCACAAAGTTCTTTATATGGCGTGTGCTTCGAGAGTGATAATGGTATCTATGTCGACAACTATTCTTTCAGAGGAATCAGCGGTGTTGAATTAGGACATCTTTCCGCTGATATGGTCAAAAAAATGCAGGAAGAACGTCCGTACGATCTAGTAGTACTTCATTATGGCGCCAATGTACTTTGGAAGCCTGAACTGACAGACTACAGCTGGTACGAACGCCCAATGACTAAAGTAATGGATGCCCTCCGTAACGACTTCCCAGGAACCTCGTTCCTTATCATCGGCACCGCCGATAAGTCTTACAGAAAAGGAGATCATTACGTTACTGCTCCCGGAGTAGAAGCGCTGTTATCTGTGCAACACGAGCTGGCGGCACAACATGGAACCGCCTACTGGAACTTGTATGCAGCAATGGGTGGTGAAGGATCAATGGTGAAGTGGGTAGAAAGTGAAAACCCTGGTGCAAACAAGGATTACACACATTTTAACAGACTGGGAGCGTCTAAAGTAGCGGCGCTACTGTATAAAGCTATTATGAATGAGTACAGTCAGACAAACAATATTCAGTAGTATCGCCCTGGTGATGCTGCTCGTCGGTGGCAAAGCCGGTGCGCAGACTTCATTCAACGGTGATAATGCGATCCTGCAGGATACGGCCTTACATCGCTTTTTCAAATTATTACAGCATGCTGATACCAGCGTAGTATCCGTGCTGCACCTGGGCGACTCCCATGTGCAGGCTGGCTACTTCCCGCAAACCAATGGCGGAATGATGCAACAACAATTTGGAAATGCAGGAAGAGGATTCGTATTCCCGTACAATCTTGCAGGTACCAATGGCCCCGAAGACTACCGCTGGAGCAGTCCCGTAAAATGGAACAGCGAAAGAGTAGTAGACCGTTATAAATCACCGGTACTGGGCCCTGGAGCTATTGTTATCAACACTAATACAAATTCTCCTTCATTAAGCTTTTTAGGCAGACAGGATTCTTTCATTGAGAACTCCTTTATCGAAGCCGACTTATTCTACGACCCAGGAAATGACTCTTCAGAGATTGTCTCCAATGGGGCTGATATTGTTGTCACCCCAATGCCCTTCACTGGTTCTCCAACCATTCAAAGAGCAGCACTCTCGTTCCAGGACTTACAACAAACATTCGCTGTAAAATTTGACAATACCGCTAAAGGGCCATTCCGTTTTTATGGAGCTTACCTCCGTAATGGCGAACATGGTGTAATTTATTCCAGCGTGGGTATTAATGGCGCCATGTACCAGCATTACAATGATTTTAGTAATATCCTGCTGGCACAAATGTCGGTCATCAAACCACAACTGGTGATCATCTCCCTGGGAACTAATGAAGCCTATGGCAGATTTGATGCCCTGACTTTCAGAAATGAAATAGACAAAACTGTTACCCTGCTCAGGGAACAGAATCCCAACGTATGTATTCTCCTGACCACACCTCCCGATTGTATGCGTGTAACCCACAGCACCTATCGTAAAAAGGTAAAAGGCAAATGGAGAAAATATTCCAAAACCTCTGTCACTCCCAACCCGTATATCGCTATGGCATCCGCACAAATCGAGGGCTATGCCCGCGAACACGGACTTGCATGCTGGAATTTCAATGCTGTAAATAAAGTGCAACGTGCACGCTTCAGTCAACTCTGGGCCCCGGACCACGTGCATTTCAGTGTGAAAGGATACCAACTACAAGGACAGCTGCTCAACGAAGCTATACAGGGAGCGTATAGAAAATATCTGGCTGAAACAAAGAAAACATACTAACATCCAATGATTGACATCAACAAGCTGTTGAATCTACTGCGTTATGACCCGAATGATCCGGTGCTGTTCAATAGCGCTTTCTTCTTCTATTTCTTTGCCGTTTTCCTCCTGTGTTACCTCGCTGTACACCGAAGCAAAGTAGGACGAGTATGGGTATATACGCTCTTCTCCTTATTTTTCTTCTATAAAGCCTGTGGCTACTATGTAGGCCTGGTAATACTCTCGGCCATCGTAGACTTTAATCTCTCGAAGGCCATACATCGATCGAAGGATAAATCTTTCAGGAAAACACTGCTGATATTCAGTATCGTCCTTAACCTAGGACTACTGTTCTATTTCAAATACACCAACTTCTTCATAGGGATCATCAATGATATGACCGCCGGCCATATCCCTTTACTGAAGCTGATATTACCAATCGGTATTTCCTTCTATACCTTCGAAAATCTTAGCTATACCATCGACGTTTACAGAGATGAAATCGAGCCAGTGGATAATTTCATGGACTATCTCTTCTTCCTCTCTTTCTTCCCTAAACTGATGATGGGACCTATCGTTCGTGCTGCTGATTTTATCCCGCAGATATCTAAGCCATATTTTATAGAATCCAACGACATTGGCAAAGGGATGTATTTGATTATCAGTGGATTATTTAAGAAGATAGTCATCTCAGATTTTATCTACCAAAACTTTGTACAATACATATTTGATGACCCAAGTAAACACACTGGATTAGAGTGTCTCCTCGGCGTATATGGATATGCGTTAGTAATATACTGTGACTTCTCCGGTTATTCGGATATGGCATTGGGTATTGCTCGCTGGACAGGTTTCAAGATTCCGCCAAACTTCGATTCTCCTTATCAAAGTAGCTCTATCACTGAATTCTGGCGCCGCTGGCATATTTCTTTGTCGAGCTGGCTGCGCGACTACCTATATATTCCATTAGGTGGTAACCGTAAAGGGAAGGTGCGTCAGTACATCAACCTGGGCTTGACCATGTTGATAGGTGGCTTCTGGCATGGTGCCAGTTGGAACTTTATCTTCTGGGGCGGTATGCACGGAAGTATGCTGGCTATTGATAAAGTAAGGATAGATTATCTCCGCAAAAAGCAAATCAAATTTGGTGGCTGGTCAGGCAACCTGCTGAAAGTACTTGGCGTGCTGTTTACCTTCCACTTTGTATGTTTCTGTTGGATTTTCTTTAAAGCATCTACCTTCCATGATGCATGGTCGCTGATACATCAGATAGCATACGACTTCCAGCCAGAGATATGGCCTGAACTGTATACCGGTTATACCGCTGTGTTCTGGGTAATGATATTAGGCTTTATCCTGCATTTCATGCCGGCTAAAGCAGAGCTTTCCCTGGAAGGACTTTATGCACGTATCCCGGTAGCGGGCAGCGTTGCGATAATGGTAGCCTTTATCTGGCTGCTGGTGCAGGTTAAGAGTACGCAGCCAATGATACCAATCTACTTCCAGTTCTAACAACCATACCTCTTTTCGCAAGGAATAAATACTTCACAGGTATTTCTTCCGGTAAGAGAAATAAAGAATTGGTTGCTGGTCATCTTAAAGTATCCGACACGGCAACTATGATTAATGAAATTATACATGGGCAAGCCGGCTTCGGCGAAGCCCATGTTTACTTTCAGATGTTTGTAACTATTACCTGCAATATCTTTTGTATGCAGTGTACAAGCGTATAACCCCATAAATTGCATCTGACGATGCACCTTCTCATAGCCAGGGCCGTTTGGCACCAGCAATCCCACATACATCATCATCCTATGATAAAGCGTTACTGGTACAGCATCTAAAGTTCCTGTGATGATTTTGGCATCTTGCAGAAATACTGTTGATTTGATGATGCTGAACTCTTGTATGAAATGCTCCATAAAGGTTACCATGTTCCTGATAGGATCATTCTGGCTCGGAAGCAACACATAGTACAGTGTAGATGATGGTAGATTGATCTCCTCCGTATTATCCATACAGAATATATCAGACATCATCTCATCTTCAGCAGATGTGATAATCTTTGTACGGTATAATGTTTCGTCCTCATTGACCAGACAAGGCCTGTCGCGGTAAGCGGTAGGAGAAAAGTGTAAGTCTTGGGAAAAGGCTTTACTAAGTGCAGCTGAGTTAGTATATCCACATAAATCAGCGATTTGTGAGATGGAGAATGATGAGTGTCGGAGTAAACCACCTGCATTTTCAAGTTTCCTTCTTCTGGTAAATTGCTTAAATGACTCCTGTTTTAAATCTTCAAAGCGGCGTCCTAATGTTTGGGCGTCAACAGAGAGCTGGGCAGCAACATCTGTAACAGATAGGTCCTGTGACATGTTATTGTCAGTGATAGCAATTGCTTTCTCTACCAGCCCCCTCCAGTGATGTAGGGTACTTTCTTTCATGTCAAAATATTTCTAAGAAGAAGTTCCGGTAAATGGGAGACTTTATACTTAATGCCAGCTGTTGTTTTAGATGATTAACAAGTGATTAACTAAAACAAGTGAGCAATTCAGGATTGTTATTTGTTCTGTCGATTCCATACTTTTGCGCCCAAATTCATCAATCTCGCCATGCGTACAGCCAAAATCTTTTTGCTGTCGTGTGTACTGTTATGCTCTTCCATCGTTACACATGCGCAGTTTCTCATGGATATGATCGATACTACCTCCGAACTCGGGAAAGGTATGTTGTCCATGTATCATAAATACGATGCCCTACGTTTCAGTGGCTATATTCAGCCACAGTTCCAGGCCATTTCACAACGAGGTGCTAAAAGCTATGCTGGCGGCGACTTCCTACCACAAGTAGACAATCGCTGGACCTTACGCCGTGGGCGTATCCGCGTAGACTATGAGCGCTACAATAAGCAGGATATGCCAGTAGTTCAGTTTGCGTTCCAGTTCGACGGAACGGAAAGGGGAGTATTTATCCGCGACTTCTATGGCCGCTTCTTCGAAACAAAGTTTAATGTACTTAGTCTGGCTACCGGTATGTTTGCGCGGCCATTCGGTTATGAGGTCAACCTGTCTTCTGCCGACCGTGAAACACCAGAAAGAGGGCGTATGTCTCAGATACTGATGAAAACGGAGCGTGACCTGGGTGGTATGGTTTCTTTTGAACCACGAAGAAAAGACCACCCGCTGTATTTCCTGAAGATCGATGCCGGATTGTTTAATGGACAAGGATTGACAGGGCCCAGCGACTTTGATAGTCATAAAGACTTTATCGGCAGGATTGGGTTTAAGCCTATATTTCTGAATAAAAGAAAATGGTTGTTATCTGGCGGAGCCTCTGTATTGTACGGTGGCATGCAGCAATTTACTAACGTTATTTATAAGATGGACGGCGCCGCATTTAAGGTTGATTCGGCTGTTACAAATGCTGGTGAAATTGCCCCACGTCACTATTATGGAGCAGATATGCAGCTGAAAATTCCTAATGGTCCTAACAAAGGGTGGACGCAATTCCGCGCGGAGTATATCCGTGGAAAGCAGACAGCTACGCAATTTTCCGCTGAAACACCTGGAATCATCCCGTTAGATGCCGCAGGGAAATATGCACCGTTATACATTCGCAATTTTGACGGTGCCTACTTGTATTTCATTCAAAATCTCGGAAGCCTGAAACACCAGGTGGTGGTACGTTACGATTGGTATGATCCTAACAAGGATGTAAAAGGTACACAGGTCGGAGCACCAGGTTCGGGTACAACGGAAGCGGATATACGCTATAATACACTAGGGGTGGGATATCTGTATTACGCCGATGAACATTTGAAATTCACGGTGTATTACGACTGGGTAAAGAATGAATCTACTTTATTACCTAACTATACTAAAGATGTCAGGGATAATGTGCTGACTTGTCGCGTTCAGTACAGGTTCTAGGATATTTACGCACAAAAAAGGACGGCCTAAGCATTGCTTAGGCCGTCCTTTTTTTATTTTAGGAGGATTAGAATTCTCCTCTGCCAGATCCCAAAGTGAAGCCGAAAGTGCTACCAATCTCAGGTTTACTTCTTACAGTGATCGACTGATCATGCGCTTCCACGATATGTTTAACAATTGCCAATCCAAGGCCGGTACCACCGATATCACGGCTACGGGCGCGGTCTGTACGATAGAAACGTTCAAATACACGTGGCAGGTGTTCTTCCGCCATACCGATACCATCATCCGAGATTTCTATCAATACGCGTTTGCCATCCATGTTGTAGATGCTGGCGATGGTGTGCCCATCCTGTTTACCATATTTGATAGAGTTATCAACAAGGTTGATCAGTACCTGACGGATCTTTTCTTTATCGGCGAGTACATGTATTGGTTGTTCACAGCCTTTCTTGATGCTGAATTTGATGCCTTTGGTATTGGCTTTCAATGACAGCGTATCGAATACATCTTTCAACAAGTCTTGTATTACAAAATCTTCTGTATTGACAGTCATCTCACCGCTTTCCAGTTTGGAGATTTCGTCCAGATCGTCCAGGAGACGGCAAAGACGATCGATGTTTTTGGTAGCGTTTTTCAGAAAAAGCCTATTGACACCCGGATCTTCCAGGGCGCCATCCAGCAGGGTGTGGATATAACCCTGCACCGCGAAGATGGGCGTTTTCAGCTCATGAGAGAGGTTCAGCAGGAATTCCTTCCTGAACTCTTCATTTCTTTTCAGGTTTTCCAGTTCTTCTTTTTTCTGACTGGCCCATTTCTCTACGTCTTCGCTTACCTCTTCAATAGTTTTTAAAGGAAGAATATTCTTGTTAAAGAATTCTTCTCTTTTAGAAGCTTTTGTTTGGTAGATGAACTTATAGATCAGTTTTATTTTCCTGTAGATAAAGTTCTGCAATGTATACAGGTACAGATAGTAAGATACCAGGAAAGTGAGCAGGAACGCGCCTGCAGCGATTTTCCAGTCATTGCTGACCACCAGGCCACCTAGCGCTATTACTATCGAAACAACTAGTGCTGTGAATCCCGCCAATTTTTGCGGGGAAAGGTTCTTCGTTTTAAACATACTCCAAAGTGAGTAATTATTGTAATAGTGGGAAATTACATTAAATTTCTTTCTTGCCATAAAATTGTCTGGTATAGCGTGGTTTCAGCTGTCGATTATTGTTTTTTCTTCCGAGGATTTCGTTGCCTATGGCAAAGAAAAAACCTCGGGGAATTCCATCCCGCCTCAGGCGGAGTGGAATTCCCCGGCAAAAAAATGAAATATCTGAAAGGGAACAGCTGCGTAAAGCAGCTGTCAAAGAGAATTACATTTCGAATTTGTACCCTACACCTTTTACGGTAGTAATGAGGTCTATCCCTATCTTCTGACGAATCTTCCGTATGTGAACATCAATTGTACGGTCACCTACGATTACTTCAGTACCCCAAACCTGGTTGAGGATTTCATTGCGAAGGAATACGCGGCCTGGTTTAGATGCCAGCAATTGCAACAGTTCAAATTCTTTCTTAGCAAGGATGATTTCCTGACCTTTGTAGGTAACCGTGAATTTCTCACGATCGATAATAAGATCTCCTAACTGTACCTGCATTTCTTCCGGTTTGTGCAAACGGCGGAATAAGGCATTGATGCGGCTTACCAGTAATTTAGGTTTGATAGGTTTGGCAATGTAATCATCGGCACCCATGTTAAGACCGTCGATCTCCGACTTCTCATCATTAAGTGCTGTTAAAAACAGTACCATGGTATCTTTAAACTCAGGGAACTTTCTGATCTCTCGACAAGTATCGATTCCGTTTTTGTTCGGCATCATGATATCCAGCATAATCAGGTCAGGTCTGAATATCTTTGCTTTCTGGATAGCCTCGTTGCCGTCTTTTGCAGTTACGGTATCATATCCCGCAGATTTGAGATTGTAACTGATGATTTCAAGTATGTCCAACTCATCATCTACTACCAGGATTTTTCCAGCTACGGCTTGGTCTATCATAAACTTTATGCTTTAATAAAGACGGCACAAAATTATAATCTGTGCCCTGTGATTAATGGAAAAATAACATTATGAAATTGTTAATTCAATATGCTAACCCATTTTTCACGGTCAATTCAAAATTAAGACAAAATTCCAGGTAAGGGGATAAAGGCTATTGTATTAAGATAATTTTATATTAACATCTTTCTGATTATTATTCGAATTGCCATTTTTTATAGCAGCCATGATCTGATTCATCAATGCTAGTTGAGCTTGCTGCAAATCCAACATATCCTGCTGTTGGGTGATTATAAGATGATCGATTTTCTCATGCAAAATTCTTACTTCCAGCTCTGATTTCAGGTTAATCATGTAATCACTCTTTGCACGTTGACGATCTTTATCTTCCTGTCTGTTCTGGCTCATCATGATAACCGGTGCCTGTAAGGCCGCCAGGCAGGAGAGGATCAGGTTCAGTAAAATGAACGGATATGGATCGAAGCCCTTATTCAGCAGAAGGTAGACATTCAATCCCATCCAAACTACGATAAAGGCCATGAAAATAATGATGAATCTCCAGCTGCCACCAAATTCCGCAATTTTATCTGCCAGCCTCTCGCCATAACTGAGGTGAACATTCTGTGAGTCTTCTTCCAATTTATCCGTCAGGATCTTATTGCTTTTCAGGTTCTCCAGTACTTCTCTTTCTACCTGGGTAAGCTCGCCCATTTCCTCCGAAAACAATGACTCATAGAACTTTTGACGGTAATGTGTCAGTTCAGATAACGCGATATGACATTTGTGATTAAAGCGCGGATGATCAGATTTTATCATCTGAAGCACCGATGGACGTATCAGTTTTGCACTTACTTTTTCGATTTCGGGGAAGGTTTTTCCAGAAATATCACTCACAAATGTGTTCATAATGACCTGTTTTTTAACAGTTAATGTGCTTCGTTTGTTACTATCTATGACCTTTTTTATGGTTAACTTCTATAAAGATATAGGAAAATCATATTTATTTGTACTTAAAAGCTAGTCACTAACGGCGCCGACCGGGAATGCAAGCAAATTGGTTGTAAATTTGCTATCAGGTTGGCTGAAAAGGAGATTAAATAATGAGGAAAATTTTAATCATGTTGTTGTTGGTTGCCTGTCAAGGCGGCCTGACGTATGCACAAAGTAGTCATTTGCAAATCCCAATATCGAGACAGGGATTCCATGATAACATAGACAAAGAACAAGCGATGGCGGCGAAATTCGACGGTAAAGCCGACGATCTCGTACGTGTTTCAGATGATCAGACGATCAATCTGCAGGTAACTAATGCCTTGATCAAAGAAGTGGACGATATGCAGGTGGAAATCGAAAGAGACAGTTCGCTCGACCACCGCCTGAAAGTTAAATATCTCACTGGGCTTTACTCCATGCTGAAGGATTACAACTTCAAAAGAGCACATCACCTGATCGAACCCGAAGAAGCACCTGCTATTGTGCAAGCTTATCATAACATGATGCGCGCTGACATCAAGCATCAAAGCATTGCCCCTTATATTCAGGGACTTTCTTTTGCCGGTTCAGAAAAACTGATTGAAATCTTTAACGATAATCCTGGTTATAAGGCTGCGAAAGGAATGGTATTTACCAAATATGCCTTTAATAACCTGGAAACAGTGATGCCTAAACTGAGCAACTACCTTGATTATCCAGGTACCGACTCAATAGTGGCTGCAGTAGCCCGTAAATACCCAAATCAGGTGCTTACCTACGCTACCTCCTATACGCCGATGGCAAATGCGATCAAGCGTAATCCGGATCCAATCGTTCAAACGATCGTGAATATTGGTAAGTCGCCGCAAAGCACTCGTATCCTCCCTTTCATAGATGAGTTACTGGCTGGTACTACCAGCATCGAGAAACTGGAGAAAGTAGCAGACAATGATCGCCAGTACTATCGTCAGATGGTAAAATCCATGATCAACCTGCAGAAAATGAAAAGTGAAAACCAGCACCCGATTGGTATGAAAGCCATGATGGAAAATATGCAGGCAAAATCACTGATCTATATCCGTGAGGTAAATGACCTTCACGAAGAATCTGCACCGGTAAGGTTCAAGATAGTAAATGATTTCAGCCCTGCTGAGCTATACTACCTCATTATCAACGGACAGGAAGAATTATATACATCCAGCTATACCAACCACAATAATGCTGGTTTATATGACCAGATGATGGCACGTATGAAGCCTCCACGTGGTGATAGTTTGCTGATGACGGTAAATTTTGACCGTTTCAAGAAATTTATCGCCATGGCAGCAGGTTTCAATACACTGGACAACTTCCTTAAGTCTATGGCGCCTGAAAACTCCAACTACCTGATGCAGAAATATGTACAGAACCTGGAGAAAACAGAAGATCTGGAAGATGCCGTGGACGTAGCAAATTCCTTCGGAAGTATCCGTGATCCTAAGTTGCTGGACTTCCTCCGTGCAGAGGTGCGCAACAACCTGGCTTATGTTAAAAAACATAACGACCATCGTGGTATCGTGATCTATCAGTTGCTCAGCAGCTTGTTTGAATCCGAGTCTACACCTGGTAGTGAAACTACTATTGCCAATGATATGGCCGCCAAGCTACAGTTACCTCCAATCAACTTCGTGACTTATAGCGCGCTGCAAAGTGACAGCGGTCGTGTTTATCAACAGGTATTTTTCTATGGAGATAAAGATGGTCAGGAATCCTTTGCCAGCTTTATGACTAACTTCCCTAAGGGCGAGTGGTCTGTAAGAAAAGAGAAATACTGGGCGGTAATAACTTCTTTAAAAGGAAAACCAACCACTATCTTTGCAAATCTTCCGTTAGATGAACCTGCAGATAAAGATGCTATCTCCAGACTTTCTGACTACCTGGATGAAAATGATATTCATCCAACAGTGTTTATCCACCGTGGGCATAGTTATCATGTGAACACTACACTGGATAACCTGCAGAGCTCTGCGAAAATCGTTATCCTGGGTTCTTGTGGTGGTTACCATAACCTGGCGGTAGTGCTGCAGAAAGCACCGGATGCACATATTATTTCTTCCAAACAGGTGGGTACCCGTTTTGTGAACGAGCCAATTATTCGTAGCTTGGAAGAAGTAATCCTGAGTGGAAAAAATATTGACTGGGTGCAGATGTGGGCAGGTTTAGCGAAGAAGTTTGCAGGAGATGCACGTAATAAAGAGCTGTTCAGCGATTACGTTCCTCCTCACAAAAACCTGGGAGCTATATTCATTAAAGCTTACAGGCAGATCATGAAAGACGATAAGTAATCATAGACTAATTAATAGATCAACGACCGTGAGTAACGTGGCAGTAAAAAGAGTATTTGATTTTAGCCTGCTTAGACGGATATTTTCCTTTGCGAAACCCTATAAGCGCTCATTTTATGTGTCCATGGTGTTAACTGTGGTATTGGCAGTGATCTCACCATTACGGCCATATCTGATACAGATAACCGTTGATAAATATATTGCGAACCAGCTGATGCGCATGCTAGTGCTGGTAACCGTATTACAGATAGCCTTACTGCTGTTGGAAACAGTAGTAAGGTTTTTCTTTTCATACCTCACTAACTGGCTGGGACAATCTGTGGTGAAGGATATGCGTGTAACGGTTTTTAAGAAGATCATTCACCTGAACCTGGCCTTTTTTGATAAAACTCCAATCGGTACCCTGACCACCCGTACGATCAATGATATAGAAGCTATCAATGATGTTTTTTCAGAAGGGATTATCAGTATAGTGGCTGATTTACTGATGATTATCGCCATTTTGACGGTGATGTTTATCGAAGACTGGCGGCTAACGCTGGTGAGTTTATCTCCATTTCCCATTCTTATTATCGCTACTTATATTTTTAAAGAAACTGTAAACAAGTCCTTTTATCGGGTACGTAATGCAGTTTCGGCCTTAAACGCCTTTGTACAGGAACATCTCACTGGGATGGTAGTGGTACAGGCATTCACCGGAGAAAAGCGTGAATTTGCCCGTTTTAAGCAGATAAATAAAGACCATAGAGATGCCAACATTGATGCAATTTTTGCTTATTCTGTATTTTTCCCTGTAGTTGAGATTATCCTGGCTATCTCCCTTGGATTGATGGTTTGGTGGGGTTCCAATAAAGTGCTGAATTATGAGGTTACCCAGGGAGTGATGATTGCCTTTATCATGTATCTGAATATGCTGTTCAGGCCTTTACGCATGATGGCTGACAAGTTCAATACCTTGCAAATGGGTATGGTGGCTAGTGAGCGTGTGTTTAAGATTTTGGACAATGAGGATTATATCCCTGATCATGGCAAGCAGGATGGTAAAAACATGAAAGGGGCACTCAGCTTTGATCATGTATCTTTTGCTTATGTAGAGGATCGGTATGTGTTGAAAGACATCGATTTTGAGGCGAAACCCGGAGATACTGTTGCTATTGTAGGGCATACCGGTTCTGGTAAAACTACGATTATCAGTATCCTGAATCGTTTGTATGAGGTGCAGAAAGGTAGTATTAAGATAGATGGCGTTCCGTTGCCGGATTATTCTTTACATGCTTTGCGCAGTAGAATAGGGGTGGTACTGCAAGACGTATTTCTGTTCAGTGGGTCTATTTACGACAATATTACTTTACATAACGCTGCGATCAGTAGAGAAGAAGTGGAATCTGCGGCGAGACTGATTGGTATTCATGACTTTATCATGCAGTTGCCGGGAGGTTATGATTACCAGGTAATGGAGAGGGGTAGTACTTTATCGTTGGGGCAGCGTCAGTTGATTTCCTTTGTGCGGGCGTTATTGTATGATCCGGCGATCTTGGTATTGGATGAGGCTACTTCATCAGTGGATACGGAATCGGAGTTATTGATACAAAATGCGATTGATAAGTTGATAGCGGACAGGACGGCGATTATCATAGCGCACAGATTATCAACGATTAGTAAGGCTGATAAGATTATTGTGCTGGATAAGGGAGAGATTAAGGAGATGGGAAGTCATGAAGAGTTATTGAAGCTGGAAGGGTTTTATTACAAGCTTCACAGTATGCAATTTACCAGTTCTGCGGCCTCCTGATATATTACATAAAATTATATATAGATTTATACCGATATAACCTGTAAAAAAACGGGAAAATTCTTCCAAAAAATCAAAGCATTTTTAAGTTATAAGTTGTTGACCCTCAATTGTCTTATATAAAGCCTTCCTTTTTTTTCATTATCGCTGAATTTTTGAGATAAAAACGTTTATCTTTGCGCAAAATTTCAGAAAACGGTGATATCTTTCAGTCGGTTCAAACATAGTATGGTAGCACTTGTGATGGCGTTAGGCCTTCACGGTTTTGGTAATTCAGCTTTTGCCGCGGCAAACAGCGAGGGTGGCGAGTCTACCCATGCTGAGGCTGAGCACAAAGAGAAATTTGATGCTAAGGAGGAGATCCTTGGTCACGTAAAAGATCAGCACGACTGGCATTTTATGGACCTGGGAGAAACCAAGGTAACAATTCCATTACCAGTTATCATCTACAATCCTGCTCGCGGTACATCTGCGTTTATGTCTTCAGCTTTTGAGCATGGTCATGCTTCACATGATGGTTATCGTTTGGTAACAAAGCATTATGTGGAAGAGAAGGGCCTGAGTCCTGCGAAATATGTAACAGGAACTATCATTGCGGTAGACGGACAGGATAATCCAACTGGAGAGAAGATCTACGATTTTTCTATTACGAAGAACATTACTTCTATGATCATCGGAGCGATTCTGTTGATCTGGATGATGTTATCAGTAGCTAAAGCTTACAAAACCCGTGGTAGCAAGCAAGCGCCTAAAGGTTTCCAGAGTGTGATGGAGCCGGTTATCATTTTCATGAGAGATGAGGTGGTGAAGCCAAACATTCCTGGTAAAGCAGCTGAGAAGTATACTCCCTTTATTCTGACTATATTCTTCTTTATCCTGATTAACAACCTGTTGGGTCTGTTACCAGGTTCTGCCAACGTAACAGGTAACATTGCAGTAACTGCTGCATTGGCTATTGTTAGTTTCATTGCCATCTTGATTAGTTCTAACAAGCATTTCTGGGGTCACATCTTTAATCCTCCGGTTCCTGGTGGTGTTAAAGTAATTCTGGCGCCGGTGGAGCTGATCGGAGTATTCACTAAGCCTGTGTCACTGGCTATCCGACTTTTTGCCAACATCCTGGCGGGTCACATTATCATCTTGAGCATTATTTCCCTGGTATTTATATTTGGTGGTCTGAATAAGGCTGCTGGTTATGGTTTCTTACCGATTACTATCTTCTTCAACATTGTAATGATGATGCTGGAGTTGTTGGTAGCGTTTATCCAGGCGTTTATCTTCGCTACGCTGACAGCAGTATTTATTGGTCAGGCGATGGAAGGTGGACATGATGATGCACATGGTGCACACCACTAATAGGTTCGTTTAATTTTAAATTCAAATACATATTCATTATGGCACTTTTGACTGTTTTATTGCAGGCTGCTAACGAAGCTGCTGCATCTGCTTCAGGTTTAGCAAAAGCTGGTGGTGCGATCGGTGCTGGTATCGCAGCAATCGCTGCTGGTATCGGTGTAGGTAACATCGGTAAGAGCGCTCTGGAATCTATCGCTCGTCAACCAGAAGCTGCAAATGACATCCGTGCAAACATGATCCTGGCAGCTGCGCTGGTAGAGGGTGTTGCCCTGTTCGGTGTAATCGCTGGTCTGTTGGCGGTAGTTATGTAAGCCAAACTCTTTACTGCATCCGGCGCACAGGGCAAAGGATGCAGTAATCTTTACAATTAAAAAAATTAAATCCTCGTAATATGGATCTGTTGATACCAGCGGTCGGCTTATTTATTATCTCTTTTGTAATCTTCGTTATTGTATTCCTCGTTCTGAAGAAATTTGCCTGGACTCCTATCCTGGCGGTTCTGAAAGAAAGGGAAGGATCTATTGCTGATTCTATCGCTTCTGCAGAAAGAGTGAAAGAAGAGATGGCACAGATGAAAGCTGAACACGAACACGTGCTGGCTGAAGCAAAAGCTGAAAGAAGCAAAATCCTGAAAGAAGCTAAAGACGCAAAAGATCTGATCATCAGTGAAGCCAAAACTCAGGCACAAGCTGAAGCTAAGAAGATCATCTCTGAAGCTTATTCCGCTATCGAAACCCAGAAAATGGCAGCTTTAACGGAAGTTAAAAACCAGGTTGGTACCCTCGTGATTGAAGTGGCTGAAAAAGTTCTGAGAAAAGAACTGTCAGACAAATCTGCTCAGGAAGGTTATGTAAAACAACTGGCACAGGAAATCAAATTGAACTAAGAAAAATCGGCTTTTGACTGTTAGCGATAACAGTTAAAGGTTTAAAGCAATAAGCGATATGCAGAATCCCCGTTTAGCATCCCGGTATGCAAAATCATTAATCGATCTGGTTCAGGAAAAGGGCCAGTTAGAAGAAGTGCATAACGATATGCTGTTTTTACAACAGGTGATCAAATCTAACCGCGAACTAGTACTGTTGCTCAAAAGCCCTATTGTTAAGGCTGATGCTAAGCAGAAAATCCTGGACGCGGTCCTGAATGGCCGTGTGAGTGGCACCACTCAGCAATTCATCAAATTACTGGTAGTGAAAGGCCGTGAGGCTAACCTGGCAGAAATTGCAAGTGAATTCGGTCATCAGTATAATGTTATCAAAAACATTGCTACTGTAAAAATAACTACCGCTGTTCCTATGGAACAGGCTACACTGGACATGATCAAACAGAAAGTAGCTACCGGTAGCCAGACTATCAACCTGGAAGCTAAGGTTAATCCTGAGCTGATTGGTGGATTTGTGCTGGAAGCCGCAGATCAGTTGTATGATGCGTCTGTTCTCAATGAACTGAAAACGCTGAAACAACAATTTACTAAGAATATTTACGTATCTGATATACGTTAATCATACAGCAGCCGCTGCGTACACGCAAAGCTGTTGTCGTTACACAACTTATTCTAACGACTCTTTTTAAAAAGCATAATTATGGTTGATATTAAACCTGATGAAATTTCGGCGATATTACGCCAGCAGTTAAGCAACTTCAATGCTGATGCCAACCTGGAAGAAGTTGGTACAGTACTGCAAGTAGGTGATGGTATTGCGCGCATTTACGGTTTGGGTAACGTAGGTTACGGTGAACTGGTTGAGTTCAGCAATGGTGTTAGAGCGATTGCATTGAACCTCGAAGAAGATAACGTAGGTGTGGTATTGATGGGTGAATCAACAGGCATTAAAGAAGGTGATAAAGTACGTCGTACCAAAAAGATCGCATCTATCAATGTAGGTGAAGGTATGGTTGGTCGCGTGGTAAATACCCTGGGCGAACCAATCGATGGTAAAGGCCCTATCACTGGTGAACTGTACGAAATGCCACTGGAGCGTAAAGCACCGGGTGTTCTGTTCCGTGAGCCAGTAAAAGAACCACTGCAAACAGGTGTTAAAGCGATCGACGCGATGATCCCTGTAGGTCGTGGTCAACGTGAGCTGGTAATTGGTGACCGTCAGACAGGTAAAACTGCTATCTGTATTGATACTATCATCAACCAGAAAGAGTTCTACGAAGCTGGTAAACCAGTTTATTGTATCTACGTTGCAATCGGTCAGAAAGCATCTACCGTTGCTGGTGTAATGAAAACATTACAGGAAGCTGGTGCAATGGCTTACACTACTATCGTAGCTGCAAACGCTGCTGATCCTGCTCCACTGCAGTTCTACGCTCCATTCGCTGGTGCTGCTATCGGTGAATTCTTCCGTGATAGCGGTCGTCCTGCACTGATCGTATATGATGATCTGTCTAAACAGGCAGTTGCTTACCGTGAGGTATCCCTGCTGCTGAAACGTCCTCCAGGTCGTGAAGCTTATCCAGGTGACGTATTCTACCTGCATAGCCGTCTGCTGGAACGTGCTGCAAAAATCATCAACAAAGATGAAATTGCTCGCCAGATGAACGACTTACCTGAGTCTATCAAACACCTGGTTAAAGGTGGTGGTTCCCTGACAGCATTGCCTATCATCGAAACACAAGCATCTGACGTATCTGCATATATCCCTACCAACGTAATCTCCATCACCGATGGTCAGATCTTCCTGGAAGGTAACCTGTTCAACGCTGGTATCCGTCCTGCGATCAACGTAGGTATCTCTGTATCCCGTGTAGGTGGTAACGCGCAGATCAAATCCATGAAAAAAGTATCCGGTACCCTGAAACTGGACCAGGCTCAATATCGTGAGATGGAAGCCTTCTCCAAATTCGGTGGTGACCTCGATGCTGCTACCAAAGCCGTAATCGACAAAGGTCAGCGTAACGTGGAAATCCTGAAACAAGCACAGTACAGCCCTTATCCAGTAGAAAAGCAAGTTGCTATGATCTACCTGGGTACCAATGGTCTGCTGCGTGAAGTTCCTGTTAAACAGGTAAAAGCTTTCGAAGAAGCATTCCTGAATGAAATGGATGTTCGTCTGCCAGACGTTCTCCTCGAATTCAAAAAAGGTAACTTACCAGAAGATGGTATCAAGAAAATGGTTACCCTGGCTAATGAGCTGAAAGCAAGATTCGCATAATCGAATTCTTATATAACGAAAGCCCCCTCTACGCAGTAGAGGGGGCTTTTTATTTTAATACCGATTTGAACCCATACACCCCTAAATTGGTTGTTAATCCTGCTGACCTGTTACATCCCTATCCGCAGTTTACTCCAATCTGATGTTTATGGGTATTTCTACATTACGTTACGTCCTACTGTTGTTTATTTCTGTGCTGTTGGCGGGTTTCCAGGCAAAGGCCCAAAATCCTGACCTCTCTATTACCAAAACAAATAGCGGCAATCTCAGAAAAAGTCTTAATGGCTCTTTTACCTTAACCGTCATTAACCAAGGTGCTGCCAAGCCTTCTGGCAACCTGGTAACGGTGACGGACGTACTCCCCGCCGGACTTATTCCCGGAACTGCTACAGGAGATGGCTGGAGTATATCCGTGACTGGAAATACTGTTACGGCTACACGTACAGACGTGCTTAATGCCGACGGCATTTATCCCGTTATCACTATTCCTGTAAAAGTGGCGTCTGATGCACCCAATACCATCACCAATACTGCCACCGTTGCTACTACAGGAGATACTAACCCTGCTAACAATTCATCTTCCAATGTCATAGACACCCGACGACTGATGGATTTACAGATCGTCACCATGGACCTGCCGGCCCATGCCTGTGTGAATTCTCCTTATACTATTAAAGTTACAGTGCGTAATAACGGCCCTGATTCTGCCGTGAACGGGAAATTCCAATTCAGTGTATCCACTGCCGTTAATACCCTTACCCTCACTAATAAGCAGATCATCGCTGGCGGTGGTTCTTTTGGAAGTGGATCCGTAGTGAATAGCGTGTATACTGATTCGGTAACATTAGTTGCTGGCGGTGTGGCTACCTTTACGTTTAATGTACTGGTAACATTACCCGCACCCGCAGACCTGGGCATAGCAGAGGCATTCCTTACCCGCTCGGCTACCGACCTTGACATAGATGCTTCCAACATAAACAACCAGATTCCTGGAACACCAGAACAAGAATGTGATGGACCGCCATCGGGAGGTGGATGTAATAACCTCCTTAGAGACACTACCCTGGTAGCTAATGGAGTACAGGCAAATGCTGGCCCTGATCAGAATCTTTGTGAAAACTCAGGCGCTTCTCTACAGGGTAATAATGTCACTGGTATCTGGACGCAGGCCTCTGGCCCAACTACTGCTACCATCAACAATCCTACATCTCCGAATACCAATGTGAATAACTTACAGTTTGGTACCTACGCTTTTGTGTGGACAGTCACCAACGGGGGATGTGGAAAAGTATCTGATACGGTGTTGATCACCAACTGGGAGCAACCTACGCCATCGCGGCCTGGAGGTGATGCTACTATTTGTGGCAGCTCATACACCCTGCAGGCGCAAGCACCTACTGCTGGAACTGGCGTCTGGACCCAATCTTCCGGACCCAATACCGCCACATTCGCCAATCCCGCAGATCCTAATACCGTTGTATCAGGACTTATTGCCGGCACTTATGTATTTGTGTGGACAACCTCCAACGGACCTGTTTGTCCGCCGAACTCGCAGCAGGTAACCATTCACGTGAATGCCGGACCAACACAAGCCAATGCTGGTCCAGATCAGCAGCTTTGTAACGTGACATCCACCACTATGCAGGCCAATAGCCCCGGGCAGAATGAAAATGGCACCTGGAACCAGGTAGCAGGGCCAAACCAGGCTAATATCCTTAACAGAAGCTCCGCAACCACAGGAATCGAAAATCTGACTATAGGCACCTATTCATTTACCTGGAGTATCCAGGGTGGTAATTGCCCAAATACAATTGATACGGTAAACATCGTGGTTCAATCAGGAGGCACACTCGCGAATGCTGGCCCTGACCAAACGAAATATAATAGTGGCATATTTACTATGAGTGCCAATAACCCTGCTACCGGTAATGGTACCTGGGCCGTTATATCAGGAAGCGCCATAATTGTCAGTACCACAGATCCTACCACACAGGTGACCTTGCAACCTAATACCAGCGCTACTTTAACGTGGACGATCGATAACGGTGTCTGTGGAATTTCTGTTGATACCGTGGTACTACAATATCTTACTCAGGCAGATTTACAGATTACAAAAACTGTGTTATCAGGCAACTTCGCTACTGGCACTACGGTACAATACAGCTTGCTGGTACAAAATCTGGGAAGTTCTGATGCCACAGGTTTTACTATTGTGGATAACGTGCCAGCCCAGCTTACCAATGTTTCCTGGACTGCCGCTACGAATGGTAATAATGTGAGCATCTCTCCAATGTCTGGTACTGGTAATAACATGAGCGCTACTGCTAATATTCCTTTTGCAACAGGGAATCGTATAGTCATTACTGTTACTGGCAAAATAGCTGCTACTGCTATTGGCGGCACTGTTATCACCAATACCGCAACGGTTACACCTAATGCCAGTATGCCTGATCCTAATCAAAACAATAACACCAGTACTGTTGCTAATACAGTTCCCAACAATCCGCCAGTAGCTGTGGATGATAACTACACCACCTATCGCGATGTGGCTGTTTCCGGAAATGTGATCACTAATGATTATGATCCTGATAATGATGCGCTGTCAGTTAATACCACACCAGCTTCTGGTCCTTCCAACGGAACAGTGCAACTGAATGCTGATGGTACCTTTACTTATACGCCAGCACCAGGTTTTACGGGAAATGACAAGTTCGTATATACGTTATGCGACTCTCACGGAGCCTGTGTTAACGGTAACGTATATATAACGGTGCTGCCTGCGGTAATTGACCTCGATGTGAAAAAAACAGCAAGTCCGGCTACCGTAACCGCTGGCGGAGCTTTGACCTATACCGTCACTGTTACGAATAAAGGCGTTTCAACGATACATCCGAATGAAACCTTTACCGTGAAGGATACTTTGCCTTCCGGTTTTATTGCTACAGGGGTTACTGCAAGTCAAGGTACTTTGTATGTTGCCAGTGGCAACTGGACAGGGGTTACGCTTGCACCTGGTCAATCAGTAACTGCTACCATCACTGGTACGGTATCCTCTAGTTATACTGGCACCACTATTACAAACAAGGTAACTGCTATTCCACCTGCTGGCACAACAGATAGTACACTCGCCATTGATAGTGTTACCACTCCTGTAACAAAAGCGGTGGAAATCGTTGTTACTAAAACAGATAACAAAACGACTTACGTTCCGGGAGCAGACAATACTTATGCGATAGTAGTAAAGAACCTGGGCCCTTCAGATCTGATTGGTGGTACCTTTACAGATCTTTTGCCAAACGGAATTACCATTGGTTCCTGGTCAGTGGTGACGATCAGTTCGCAACCAACAAGGTCTTCTGGTACAGGTTCTATCAACCAGACCTTTGATCTACCCGCGGGATCAAGTGCGCTGATTTCGTATACAATTTCAGTTCCATCTTCTTATACAGGTCAGTTAATAAATACGGCGTCGGTAACTATCCCTAACGGTTATACGAATATCAATCCTGATAAAAATTCGGCGACCGATATTGATGATCAGAATAGTACCGTTGCGGTGACAGTTCAAAAGACCGGGCCTTCATCTGCAAATGCAGGAGATCCGATATCTTATTCCATACAGGTAACTAATGCAGGGCCTTCTGATTTGGTCAATGCAAGCGTACAGGATTTATTGCCATCACAATTGTTGTCGCCCACCTGGACGGTGACAACAGCTGGCAATGCCACGGTTTCTCCAGCTAGTGGCAGCGGCAATGTGAACTTTACTACCAATATTCCGGCAGGAACCGCCAATACCGTAACAATTCTTGTATCGGGTATTATCTCCCCGGATGCTACCGGATCAATTACCAATACCGCAACTGTTACGCCTGCAGGCAAAACGCCGGTATCTTCCAATACGGTTACCACTATTATCACCAGCAAAACTGGAATTACCATACAGAAAACAGGACCTTCTTCTGGGCATGTTGTCGCTGGAAATAGTATTGGATACGATATTACCGTTACAAACTCCGGCCCTTCCAATGCAACTAACCTGGTGTTGAAAGACACTGTGCCAGCTAACATTACAAATGTAACCTGGAGAGTAACACCTATAGGATTGGCGTCAATAGTCAATGGCGCACCTACAAACGGTAGTGGTAATATTGTAAATACTACAGTAGATATTACCGCAGGTGTTGCTAATCAGGTATTGATTCATATAGACGGTACCGTTAGTCCAAATGCTACAGGTACCTTGAGTAATACCGCATATGCTATATCTACGGATGGATCTTCTAAACAAGCAAATAACCAAACACTGATCGATAATGCTTCGCAGTTAGAGATCGTGAAATCTGGCCCTGCCACAGTTGATGCAGGTGGTACAATTACTTACACATTGCAGGTTAACAATAATGGGCCATCTAATGCGATGGGTGCTGCTATTAGTGACCAGATACCAGTAGGGATTACCAATGTATCCTGGACAGCTAGTGCTGTTGGATCAGCTGTTATCAGGTCTGGCGCTACTGGTAGTGGCAATGCAGTATTAGTTGATGCCGATATTCCTGTTGGCACTAATAACATTGTAACAGTCACTGTTACAGGTACGATTGCACCTGATGTAACAGGCGTAATTACGAATTTTGGCAGTGTGACTGGAAATAATACAACAGTTAATTCTAATGTGGTGCAGACACAGGTGAATGTCAATGCACGATTATCAATCGTGAAAACTGGGCCAGCTACTGCAGAAGCAGGAAGTAATATCAGTTATGGATTTGCCATCTACAACAATGGCCCATCAGATGCAACCAGTATTTTAGTAAGGGATACATTACCTGCTGGCCTCAGTGGCGCCGTCGTTAAATCTACCATTAATGGCAATGCTACTGTTTCCAATATCACTGTTAATGGAAATATTATTACCGTTACGGGTACTATCAAAGCTGGTGCTACGAATTCAATTGTCCTGAATATAACTGCTGCCATAGATCCGTCTTTTGTGGGACAAATAAACAATACTGGATATCTTACCAATGATGGTATTACCATTTATCCATCTAACGTAGTGACTACTACAGTAGCGAGCAACCCGAAACTGGTCATACAAAAGAACGGCCCTGATTCTATTTCGGCGGGACAAACTATCAACTATACATTGCAAATAGGTAATACAGGTGTTTCCAATGCACAAAATGTAACAGTAAGTGATGTGGTACCTGCAGCAATTACTAATGTGAAATGGACTGCTTCTACGCTAGGCTCAGCAACAGTTACAACTGGTGCTTCAGGAACAGGAAATACTATTAATGTAAGTGGAGATATTCCTCGTGGCTTTACCAACCGCATTGTTGTTTTGGTATCAGGTACGGTAAGTCCTTCCTATACAGGTAGCTTACAAAACTTTGCTACAACGGGTGCAGATGGTGTTGGTACAATAAATTCTGACACAGTGAATACCGTAGTGGTTAATAGCGCTAATATGGTAATCCAGAAGTCGGGGCCAACAATAGTAGGAGCTGGAGATAAAGTCGTATATACGATAGACGTTAGTAATAACGGACCATCGGATGCAATGCGCGTGGATATTTCGGATATGCTGCCTAAAGAGATGATCAACAGTAGTTATGCCATTTCGACTACTGGTGGCGCTAGTATTATATCCCGTTCGCAGACCGCAATACAAACACTTGCTAATATTCCGGCAGGGACGGGGCATGTTATCATTACTGTAAATGCGACAGCAGATCCATCTGCTGCTGGTACCGTAATAAATGAAGCCGCAGAAACATTGAATCAACGGGATTCGCTGAAAGCAACTGTACTCACCCAAATATTGAATCAACCTGTATTGGTGTTGGATAAAACCGGCCCCGCGCAAATCAATGCAGGACAGGCTATCAACTATACTTTAGTAGCTACCAATACCGCCAGGAGTGATGCAAAAGCAGTTACACTGCAAGATGTAATTCCAACTGCGATTACTAATGTCAGCTGGTCTGCCTCTGTTAGTGGAACGGCTACTATCAGTAGCGGGCAGACAGGTACCGGCAATAATGTATTTGTTACTGGAGATATGCCAGCGGGTACTGGAAATCATATATTCGTTAACGTAAGTGGCATCGTTAAGCCTGATTACGCTGGCAGCTTTACCAATTTCGGCACCATCTATCCTAAAGATCACGATACTACCTACAGCGATACGGTACAAACTACCGTGACCAGCAGCAGCGCGTTGAATGTTGTTAAATCAGGCCCTGACTCGGTAGCCGCAGGAAGTCAGATTACCTATACATTGTTGGTATCTAACAGTGGGCCTTCAGATGCCAGAAATATCTTCATAACAGATGCAGTGCCGGCATTTATACAAAATGTATCATGGACAACCGGGAGTGCTGGTACAGCCTCTATTATATCAGGAAGTGGTACTGGCAATAATATAATGGTAAACGGAAATATTCCGGCAGGCGTCCGCAATTTCTTACAAGTAACTATTGTTGGCACAGTAGATCCATCGTTTACAGGCGTGATCCCTAATAGTGCACAGGCAGTTATTACAGGGAATCCGGCAGTTCCATCAAACCAAATACAAACAGTAGTATATCGTAAAACAGGTATTGCCATTACGAAAAATGCACCTTCGAAAGTTAATATCGGTGGAAATATCAGTTATCAATTGGTGGTGTCTAACAGTGGTCCTTCGAATGCCACAGGATTAACCATTGCAGATATTGTACCTGGGGATATTACCAATGTTTCCTGGACAGCCACTACTACCGGAACTGCGCAGGTAACATCTGGCGCCGCCGGTAATGGAAATAGCATCAACATTACGGGTAATATCAATGCCGGTACAGGTAATACCATTGTGGTGAATATCAATGGTTCCTTGCGTTCCGATGCCACTGCGGGTACATTAACGAACATTGCTTCAGCAACGCCTTCCGGCGAGCAACCTGTGGCAGATACAGCCAGTACACAGAAGATTTATAGTCCTGGTATTCAATTACAAAAAACAGGGCCTGCCACCATTAACCCGGGTAACCATATCGCCTATACGATTGTGGTGGGTAACGTTGGGCCTTCTGATGTTACAAATCTTGCTATTGCAGATCAATTGGATGCAGGTATATTAAACGCACAATGGACGGCTGTAACCCGTGGTGGCGCTACGGTTAGCGCGGCAAGTGGTACGGGGAATATTAATCTCACAGGTAATATTCCTGCTGGAAATGCTAACCAAATATTGATAACGGTTACGGGTATACTGGATCCATCATTTAGTGCATCATCTTTGGTGAATACAGCGACCGCGCAGTTTACAGGTGGTACACCAGTGATATCTTCCGTTACTTCTACAGTAACGCCAAGTGTGGCCTTGAGCCTAACGAAGAGTGGACCTGCAGTGGCCTCTCCTGGTGAAAAAATTACTTATATACTAACTCTGACCAATCAGGGACCTAGTAATGCCACTGGTCTGAACTTCCTGGATATTATCCCTGCAACGCTTACCAATGTTAACTGGACGGCGACCGCCAATGGTGCTGGGGCTGCGGTTTCTGTAAGCAGTGGCACAGGCAATGTATCCTTCCTTGCAGACCTTCCTGCAGGTATAAATAATAATATTCAGGTGGTGGTAAATGCGTCCATCGATCCGGCTACTACCGCCAATAGCATCGTAAACGTAGCTACTGCGGCTAAGCCAGGTTCTGGAATAACTCCGGCCACGGCTACTTTTGTGACGGAATTAATGCCGATTGCCGACCTGGCCATCGTGAAAAGCGGGCCTGCTACTGTGACAGCCGGGCAATCCATCGTCTATACGCTGCGTGTAACCAATAATGGATATGCAGATGTTATCGGTGCAAATATTGGTGATCTGTTGCCTGCCGACTTTATTATCAGCAGCGCAACGGCAACATCTGGTGGCAACGCAAGTTCTGTGGCGCCAGTAGTAAATGGACAACAGGTAACCACTGTTGCTAACATAGCCGCAGGCGCAGGAAATTATGTGTTGGTAACGATTACTGGTACTGTGTCTCCGGCAGCTACGGGTACTATGACGAATACAGCGATCGTTTCTCCACCAGCGGGAGTTACAGATGATAACCTGCTCAATAACAGCAGCACTGTTACCGCTGATATAAGTACAAAGGTTGGATTGGCGATTTCAAAATATGGACCTGCCAGTGTGAATATCGGCGACACCATTCATTACCAGCTTATCGTGGATAATAACGGGCCATCCGACGCGAACGGTGCCTCTATTACAGATAATGTACCAGCAAGCGTACAGGTAACGCAGTGGACGGCTACAGCCACTGGTAATGCAAGTGTTTCCCCTGCAAGTGGTACTGGAAATAATATTGCACTTACTGGAAATGTGGGAGGTTCAATGTCTGGTGTAATCACTGTAAATATTACAGGTGTGGTACTGCCTACTGCAGGAACCTCTATTATCAACAGTGCTACGGCTACTGTTGGCGATGACCGTACCAGCACGGTTACTACTTCTGTCAATAAATCTGTAAATCTCAGAATCAATAAAACAGCACCTTATACTTTAGGAGCAGGACAACCAATAACGTATACTATCAACGTCACCAATGACGGTCCTGCAGATGTCACAAATGCAGTTATTGCAGACGTCTTAAATGCTGCTGTTACTAATGCCACGTGGACTGCAACGGGCAGTGGTGGCGCTACTGTGGCCACTACTACAGGTAATGGCAATGTGTCATTGCTAGCTTCTATTCCTGCCAGCACCGGACGTGTGCAGGTTACTGTAACAGGAACGGTTGATCCAAATTATACAGGGGTACTACCTAATACTGCTACTGCTACATTACCTGCCGGCATATCAGGCCCATCGCCGGTTTCATCTACCGTCAATACTATTATAACAGGCAGTGATAATTTACAGGTGGCTAAAGCAGGACCCGCGGCGGCCATACCAGGAAGTACGATCAGCTATATATTAGCAGTCTCCAATCCAGGACCAGCCACTGCTAATGGTATCACTATCACAGATACTATTCCTGCGGATATTAGTAACGTAACCTGGACAAGTGCGGCCGTAAATGGTAATATTACCGCCAATGCAACAGGCTCTGGAAGCAATATCAATGTACAGGGCAATCTTTCTGCCGGTGGTGTGATGCGGGTAATCGTTACCGGTACTGTTAACAGCTCCTTCACCGGAACACTGCTCAATACCACGTATGCTGCATTAGGGGCCAATACTTTCAGTAGTAACCAGGTGTCAACTATTGTTACTGCGAAAGCAGGGCTGAATATTCAGAAATCAGGTCCAGATAATGTGATGGCTGGTCAGGCAATCAACTACAACATAGTCGTTGGAAATGCGGGGCCTTCAGATGCGCAGGATGCCACCATTGGGGACCTGATACCAGCTGGAATTCTCAACCCGGTATGGACGGCCACCACTACAGGCGCAGCAGTGATTACCAGCGGCGCTACCGTCAACAAACCTGGAAATGTAATACTTATAGCAAATATCCCGGCAGGAAATGCCAATACAGTAGTGATCAATATTACTGGTACAATAGACCCAACATTCAGTGGTACTATCACCAATGTTGGTCAGGCGGGCCTTCCAAACCAAATGCGTGTAACCGACACCGTTAACACATTAGTGACAAACTACGCAGCAATGCAATTAGTGAAGGATGGTCCTGATACTGTGAATGCAGGCGGGGTAGTGGCTTACTCAGTAGTGTTACAGAATAATGGCCCATCCAAAGGATTCGGTATTCACTTTACAGACACTGTCCCTTCTCAATTAAGTAATGTGAGATGGAGTGCGGTTGCAAAAGGTAATGCGGTAATACAGGGTGGAAATATTAATAACCAGACTGGCAACCCTGATTTTATTGTTGATATCCCCGCCGGGGCAGATAATAGTATTCTTGTTACCATTAACGGTATTGTTGATCCTGCATTTACTGGCTCAATCAACAACCATGCTGCTGTGGTAGTAAATAATGTAACAGTGCCTTCCAATACAGTAAATACTGTAGTTGTAAATAAATCTGGATTACATATCAGCAAAACGGCTGCAGCAAATCTACACGCAGGAGGTAGAATAACATATAACCTCCTGGTGACAAATTCAGGTCCGTCAGATGCTACCAATGTGGCTATTAATGACCAGCTGCCTGCTCCAATTGTAAACGCCAGCTGGGTAGCTACTGCTAATGGACAGGCGACCATAGGTGGCGCTAAAACACTTACAGGAACAGGTAACGTGATGATATCTGCTGATATACCTGCAGGTGTAGATAATAATATATCCGTAAACGTTATCGGATCACTGGCTCCTTCATTTGCGGGTACTATTTCCAATACTGCCAGTTATACTGCTGGTACAATTACCGATAGTAGCACCGTTCAATCTGTAATTACTGCGGATGAAAAAGTAAGTATCCGTAAATCTGGTCCTGATACACTATCTGCAGGCAGTTATATTACATATTCACTGGTGGTGCAAAACACCGGCCTGGTGCCGTTAAACAATCTGTCTATCATCGATAGTGTACCAGCTAATGTGCAACAGGTAACATGGACAGCCGCCACCACCGGCGGAACAATAACTGGCGGCGTCACCGGCTCCGGTAATAATGTACTTGTTAATGGTACACTACCGGTAGGCACAGATAATAGTATTATTATTACCATCACAGGGTATGTAGGGCCATCAGCAACAGGCAGTATCACAAATAGCTGTCGCGCATCCAATGGCAACAGCACCTTAGCGATTGACCAAAAGGTAACTGCCATTACAAACAATCCTTCAGTGGTACTTACTAAAACCGGGCCTGCTACAGCGGCCAGTGGCAGCAATATCACCTATCTGATAGACGCGGCTAATTTTGGACCTTCTGATCTGTTGAGTGCAGTACTCACAGATAATGTGCCGCCACAAATCCGTAATGTCACCTGGACAGTTACTACCTATGGCAGAACGGTAATGACATCGCCTCACACCAATACCGGCACCGGTAACCAGATTCGGATTGCAGGATTCTTGCCAGCGGGAGATTCTAACCGGGTACATATTCAAGTGAATGGTACAATTGATCCTGGTTTTACTGGCACATTGGTGAATACGGCCACTGGTATGGATGATATAGGCCGAAGTAAAACAGCCAGTGTAACCACCACCGTTACCAATGTACCAGTGCTGGGTATCACTAAAACCGGCCCTGCTACAGTGAATGCCGGTAATGCAGTCAGCTATCATATTACTGTTACCAACCAGGGTACTGCGGATATTGGTGGCGTGTTGATAACTGATGCAGTGCCAGCAACTCTTACTAATGTCACCTGGACAGCCACAACTACCGGCGCCGCCACAGTATTGGGCGCGGGCTCGGGTAATGGAAATAATATATCACTGATGGGTGCAATTCCTTTAGGTATCGGTAATTCAATTAACATCACCGTCAATGGACAGGTACCTTCTGATACAAAAGCAACCAGTATCACTAACAGTGCCGTTGCCAAAGGGCCAGATAGTGTAGCCGTAAATTCAAATACGGTTACTACAAATATTAATCAGCTGGCGGGGCTGCAGGTCGTGAAAACCGGCCCTGCTACCGCTGATGCAGGTGATAGCATTACGTATATCATCACCCTTACAAATAATGGTCCTTCTTCAGCATTAGAAGCTACATTAACCGATAATGTTCCGACAGCCATTCAAGGCTATACCTGGATTGCTTATGCTACCGGCAATGCTAGCCTCACAAGGCCAGGTATCGGTACTAATACACCGGTAACTGTTTCTGGCAATATTCCAGTTGGCAACAACAATAGCATCATTGTTAATATCTCTGGAAAAATACGCAGCGATTTCAGTGGCAACATGACTAACAGCGCAGTGGCAGCGGTGAATGGACTGGTAGCCAATTCTAATGTGGTCACTACGGTGGTAAGCAGAACTGCAGATGTATCGATTACTAAGTCGGGCGACGTACAAATCGGTGAACTGGATTCTATTACCTACATGTTGGTTGCCACCAATCGTGGTCCTGCGGCTGCGGATGGAGCAGTGATAACAGATAATCTGCCAGCAGCCATTTCTGGTGCAGTGGTTACTGTCGTAGATACAATATTGGGATCAGGTAACGTCATCATCAATAATTCGAATAACAGCGTGAATGCCACCATTGGTAGGTTCCCTGCCGGAAGTACCGTGTCTGTCATGGTTAGAGGGCTGGTAACCGGAATAGGATTCATTACCAACAGGGCCACGGTTACGGTGCCTGCTGGCGTTACAGACCCTGACCTCAGTAACAATACCAGCGGTGTTGCAGGTACTACTATCGTAGAAAGAATGAACGCAGATATGCAGCTGACTAAATCCGTACAAGCAGCAAATCCATTGCATGTGGGTGATAAGGCTAGCTATAGTATCCGCGTAACCAATGCAGGACCTAAAGCTGCTAGCAGCGTGCTGGTTACAGATACGTTGAAACCAAACCTGGAAATGGTCGGACAACCTGCGGTAAGCGCAGGTACTGCAACTTATGATCCAGGCACCCGAATTCTCTTGTGGACAAAAGATTCCATGGCTGTGGGTACTGTGCAGACCATCACTTATACTGTCAGAATCACTAATACCGGCGTTGCTGTAAATGCAGCGAGAGTGAGTGCTTTAACACCTGACGGTGATCAATCCAATAACTACGATGTTACAACATCGATTATGGTAACAGGTGATGATATCTACATACCAAATGTTATCTCGCCTAATGGAGATGGTAAAAATGATAACTTCAAGATACCTGGGTTAGATAGGTATCCGAATTCAACACTGTTGATCTATAACAGATGGGGTAATATGGTATACCAGAATAAGAACTATGATAATAGTTGGGATGGCAGGGATTTGAATGAAGGCACTTATTTCTATATTCTCAAACTAAATACAGGTAACGGAGAAAGACTATACAAAGGGTGGATAGAGTTAGTTAGGTAAATACTGCGATTTTCACCGGAAATCAATCATGTTTTTGATTGATTTTACCGGAGATGATTTAAGCGAATAAATGCCTGAAACTATTGGTGGTATTGAGCTTGTCGGCAAAACGCCTCAAATACTCGGTAAAATTGACCGAGTATTTGAGGCGTTCTTTTGTAATGGTTTTTTAGCCGACTAACTTTGACGAAAATTATCCCCTATAATCATGTTACTATTTAGTCGATTGCTACTTTTAATGACATTTTCACCTGTACTGCTCTTTGCACAAGCCAAAATCAGCGGTAAGGTTACAGATACTAAAAAGCATCCACTGGCTGGCGTAAATATCGCTGTTAAAGATTCTTACGACGGTGCTACCACCACCAAAGAAGGAACGTTTTCATTTGTTACTTCCAATAAAGGAGTCATCACTATTACCGCTACATTACCAGGATATCAACCACTGGAAATGAAAGTTCCTGCAGATTCTGCAGACCAATTGAACATCATCATGAAAACTGGTTCCAATAATCTGAAAGTGGTAACCATTTCCAGTGGCAGCTTTGAAGCCAGTGATGAAAAGAAAAATACAGTACTCAAACCATTAGATATTGTAACTACTGCAGGTGCTGGTGCTGATATTGTGAATGCGATCAAAACACTGCCAGGAACGCAGCAAACGAATGATAAAGAAGGCCTCTTTGTGCGTGGTGGTACAGGTTATGAAACACAAACCATCATCGATGGTATGCTGGTGCGCAATCCCTTCTATAGTGGATTACCGGATATGCCAGGCCGTGGCCGATTTTCACCTTTCCTGTTCAAAGGAACAACCTTCAGTAGTGGTGGCTATTCTGCCCAATATGGCCAGGGGCTTTCCTCTGCGCTGATCCTCGAATCACAGGACCTGCCTACAAGATCTTCGTCTTCTGTTGGTGTATCTGTTATCGGTGTGAATGCTGGGTTGGATAATCTCTCTAAAGACAAAAAAACATCCTACGGTGTAGAAGCAGACTATACTAACCTGGCGCCTTACTTCGGCGTAGTGAAACCCAAGCAGGAAGTGAATCTTGGCCCGGAAATCATCGGCACCTCTGCAAACTTCCGTCACAAAACTTCTAAAACAGGTATGCTCAAATTCTATGGCTATGCCAACTGGAGCAAAATGGGCTTTACAAATAACAGCATTGAATATCCAGGTAGCCAGGAATCTTACCAGATGAGAAACAATAACGCCTATACGAACCTGACTTATCAAGATAAGATCGGTAATGGCTGGAGACTCTATGCTGGCGCATCCTGGAGTACTAACTACGATCGTATCACAACTGATACCTTGCCTAAAATTCCTTATCCTACTGGTATAAAAGTAAGATCTGATCTCACCCAAACAAGACTAATGCTCACGAAAGGTCTGGGACGATTCAGTGCATTACGCTTTGGTGGAGAATATCAATATGCACAGGAATCTGCCGCTTTCAATAACAATAAACTGACTTACACAGATAATTATACTGCTGCATTCGCAGAAGCAGACGTATACTTCACACCTAGTCTGGCAGCACGTATCGGAGGCCGCGCAGAATATACTTCTGTATTGGCAAAGACCAATCTGGCACCTCGTGTGTCATTGTCTTATAAAGTGAGTGCCAACGGACAGTTTACGCTTGCTTATGGCGACTATTACCAAAAGCCAGAGCCGCAATATATTCGCTTCGACAGAGGACTGGACTATATGAAAGCAACACACTATATCGCCAGTTACCAGTATGTGAGCGAGTTCCGCACCTTCCGTACAGAGGTTTTCTATAAAAAATATCATAACCTGGTAAAGACAGTGCCTGACTATAACAACGATGGAACCGGTTATGCACAAGGAGTAGAGTTATTCTGGAGAGATAAGAAAACCGTCCGTAACCTGGATTATTGGGTGTCTTATTCTTATCTAGATACAAAAAGAAACTATCTGAATTATCCTTTCCAGGTGCAGCCTGACTTTGCGGCCAATCATACCGCCAGCCTGGTGGGTAAGTATTTCGTCGAAAAGCTTAGCACGAATTTCGGTTTGACCTACAGCTTTGCCAGTGGCCGTCCTTATTACAATCCTAATTTGCCGGTGAGTAAGTTCATGTCTGAAAAAACGATCGATTATAATTCAGTAGGTGCCAGCATCAGTTATCTTACTTCGATCCGCAAAGCCTTTACCATCATCGTTTTCCAGGTTACCAACGTATTAGGTAACAAACAGGTATTCGGTTATCATTATTCTACTGATGGAATGCGTAGGAGTGAAGTGGTGCCAAATGTACCACGATTCATTTACCTCGGGCTGTTTATGAACTTCGGTATAGACAGACGTCAGGACGTACTTAACAATTTATAATCTTTAAATATCTCCCCATAAAAACACAAATTATATGAAACGTATCTTCTTATCCTTATTATTGATTGCAGGTGTTACAACCGCTACTATGGCGCAAAGTTCACAATACCAGGATGCAATGACCAAAAATATTAGCGACCTGGATAGTAGTTCCACCTTTAAGCCAGATGTATTACAACAGAAAGCAAATGTTTTCGAAAGAATTGCCAATGCTGAAAAATCACAATGGCAGCCTTATTACTACGCTGCGTATTGCAATATCATGAGCGCTTTAATGCAACAGGATAAATCAAAAGTAGATGCTATGGCTGATCAGGCAGAAAATGACCTGACCTTGGCAGAACAACTGAGTCCTAAAAACTCTGAGATCAGCTGTATCAAATCACTGATCGCTACTGCAAGACTCACAGTGAATCCAATGGAGCGTGCAGCAAAGTATGGCCCAATGGCAGCACAGTTACTGGAAGAAGGTAAAGCTTTCAATCCTGAAAATCCACGTGTATACTTATTGCAAGGTCAGTCACTGATCTATACGCCAGAGCAGTTTGGTGGAAGTAAAGAAGGTGGTAAAAAATTACTGGAACTCGCATTACAAAAATATAGCACCTTCAAACCAGCTACTACACTGGATCCTGTATGGGGAGAAGGTTATGCAAAAGGTCTTTTGAGCAATGTAAAATAAGACCAATAGGTAGGAATGATGAATCAATAAAAAAAGACCGGTTATGCCGGTCTTTTTTGTTTTTATAAGAAGATGATTATAGCGATTATTCAGAAGCCAGCTCAGTTTTCTTGAGTGGGTTTCTGGTGTTCTCAGCATATCGTTCACGTTGCTCAATAATATCGAGGCAGGTGAAAATCGCTTGTCTGAAAGAAGAAGGATCGGCAATATTTTTACCAGCGATATCAAAGGCGGTACCGTGGTCAGGAGAGGTTCTCACGATGGAGAGTCCTGCAGTATAGTTGATACCTTCGCCATTAGCCAGGGATTTGAAAGGAATCAGTCCCTGATCGTGGTACATTGCCAGTACGCCATCGAATTTGGCATACATTTCACGGGCAAAGAAAGCATCCGCGCTATATGGCCCGAAAGCCATGATCCCATTGCTTTTCGCCTGTTTGACAGCAGGGATGATCTGATCAATTTCTTCTTTGCCGATCAAGCCATCATCGCCGGCATGTGGGTTGAGGCCCAGTACTGCGATGCGTGGTTTATCGATACCGAAATCTTTTACCAAGCTGTTGGTCATTAACTGCAATTTAGCCAGGATGTTATCTTTCGTAACATAACTTGCTACCTGTGCGAGCGGAACATGTTCCGTGAGCAGACCTACACGCATGTTATCGGCGGTCATAAACATCAGTACGTCTTTGGCTTCAAAGGCGTCTCTAAGGTATGGCGTATGGCCGGTATAGTTAAAGTTTTCGCTCTGAATATTGTTTTTATGAATAGGAGCAGTCACCAAACCTTCGATAGAACCATCTTTCAGGCATTGGATGGCTACTTCAAGGGCGCGGGCAGCGTATTTACCGCCAGCTTCGTTCAGTACACCAGGAGTGATCTGTACTTCTTCTTCCCAGCAGTTATAAACATTCACCTGTTTGTGGTTCAGACGGGTGAAGTCTTTGATAGACTGATAGTTAAAATTATTTTCATTCATCAACTTACGATAGAAGTTGATGGTTTTATTGGACGCGAAGATCACCGGAGTACAGAATTCCATCATTCTGTTGTCCAGAAAGGTTTTGATAATAATTTCTGCGCCAATACTGTTTATATCACCTACGGTGATGCCTATTACCGGTTTGTTCATGTTGGGAGTACTCTTGCTTTATGAAGCGTCAATAATGGACAAAGATAAGTGAAAGCTGACAGGTTTCAGCAAACCTGTTTTGCCCCTGATTAATTACCTTTTAGCTATCTTTGCGGACTAGTCATGTATACACTAAAGAAATCATTAGGCCAGCATTTCCTTACAGATGAAAATATCTGCCGGAAGATTGTTGAGTCGCTACCTGTAACAGAAGGCCAGCAAGTGCTGGAAGTGGGCCCTGGTGGGGGTGCCATCACTAAATACCTGTTGGAAATCCCAGGCATTCAATTCAAAGCAATTGAGCTGGATACTGAAAAGGTCCAGTACCTGGAGAAGACCTATCCTGCCATCAAGGGTAAGCTGATCAACATCAGTATACTGGATGCTGAGCTGCCTTTTGAAGGACAATTCAGGCTGATCGGGAACTTCCCTTATAATATCTCTACACAGATCATGTTTAAAGTGCTGGATTGGCGCGAACAGGTGGATGTGGTAGTGGGTATGTTCCAGAAAGAAGTGGCTGTGCGCCTCGCCGCCGGTCATGGCAACAAGGATTATGGTATCCTGAGTGTGCTGTTACAGGCATATTACAAGATCGAATACTTGTTTGATGTTCACGAAAACTGTTTCAATCCTCCTCCTAAGGTAAAATCAGGGGTTATCAGATTGACCAGGCTGGAACAACCAGCCGATGTGATATCGGACAGAAAGTTCCGGGTGCTGGTGAAAACTGCATTCGGACAGCGTCGCAAACAGCTCAGGAATCCACTTAAACCGCTATTTACAAAAGAAACCCTGCAGGACCCTATTTTCAGTAAAAGAGCAGAAGAGCTCACTGTGGCGGATTTTGCAGCATTGACACATAAGATGATATGAGCAGGAAAGTATTAATTACCGCTAAAGTACATCCGTATCTTACAGACCAGTTGCAGTCTAAAGGATTTGAAGTGATATATGAACCGAATATCAGCTATGAAGAAGTATATGCTGCTATTTCGGAATGTGTAGGCCTGATCGTTACGACACGTATCAGAGTCGATAAACATATTATTGATCATGCACGTCAGCTGGAGTGGATTGGCCGTTTGGGTTCAGGCATGGAGCTGATAGATGTACCATATGCAGAAAGCAAGGGTATTCACTGTGTAAGCAGTCCTGAAGGTAACCGTGATCCGGTAGGAGAGCAGGCCGTGGGTATGTTGCTGACGCTGATGCACAACGTGCTGAAAAGCAACCTGGAACTTCGTAAAGGTATCTGGGAGCGTGATGGCAACAGGGCATGGGAGCTTGGAGGAAAAACGATAGCGATTATTGGATTTGGTCATACAGGTAGTACTTTTGCACGTAAGCTCAAAGGCTTCGATGTAAATATCATTGCACACGATAAGTACAAAACAGGATTTGGTACTGGAGATGTGCGTGAGGTGAGTATGGAAGAAGTTTATCAGCAGGCAGATATAGTTAGCTTACATTTGCCACTGACACCTGAGACGATGCATCTGGCTAATGCAGCCTTTTTTGAATCCTTTGCACATCCAATCTGGTTTATGAATACTGCGAGAGGTAAGCTGGTGAATAACCGTGATCTGATTGCAGCGTTGGAGAATGGTCAGGTGCGTGGCGCTTGCCTGGATGTATTGGAAAATGAAAAATTGAATACCTATTCAGCCGAAGATAAAGAGCAGTTACAGTATTTCCTGGATGCTCAGAACGTAGTACTGACGCCTCATATAGCAGGTTACAGTCACGAGGCAAGTATCAGAATGCCACGTGTTGTTTTGGAGAAGCTGAATATCATATAGACCCCTCGGGGGAGTACTGCATTCTGTTGTTTAAATTGTTGATTTTCAACATATTTAAACAACGGAAAGTAAATTTTTTTCTCCCAAAAAATTCATTATATTTGCTATAGTACCAGAAAACAACGCTTCCATGCAAGTGGGGGCGTTGATTTTTTTTTCTTATAACCATAAAAAAACAGCAGGTTATGTCTGGCATAAACTATGTTACGAAAGAAACCCTTGATCAGATGATGAATGATCTGAGCGTCCTGAAAACAAAGGGGCGTGCAGAAATTGCCAAGGCCATTTCAGAAGCAAGAGAAAAGGGTGACTTGAAAGAGAATGCCGAATATGATGCCGCCAAAGAAGCACAAGGTTTGCATGAAGCAAGGATTGCTACGCTGGAAAATGCAATTGCAACATCGCGCATAGTGGAGGCTGATTCCATTGATACTTCTAAAGTCTCAATATTATGTAAGGTGACTATCACCAATATCGCGAATAAAAAAACAGTGACTTATCAGCTGGTTTCAGAGACGGAAGCGGATCTGAAAGCCGGCAAAATTTCTGTGACTTCACCTATCGGTAAGGGTTTACTGGGTAAATCTGTTGGTGATGTAGCGGAAGTTCAGGCTCCTACTGGGAAAATTAACTTTAAAATTGAAAGTATCAGTGCATAATACACTGGCTTTTTAACGATATTTACAGGGCTTTGCAATCGCAAAGCCTTTTTTTATTTCTTCTAGAAAAATCTGTTAAACGTTAAACTATGACCATCTTCTCCAAAATCATCCGTGGTGAAATACCTAGTTATAAAATTGCTGAGAATGATCATTTCTATGCCTTCCTGGATATTTTCCCGCTGGTGAAGGGCCATACATTGGTTATACCGAAAGTGGAGACGGATAAGTTCTTTGATGTATCTGATGATTTGCTGCAGGAATGGTTAGTATTTGCAAAGCCTATCGCCCATGCCATTGAAGCGGTAATTCCTTGTAATCGTATAGGGGTGAGTGTTGTAGGTTTGGAAGTGCCTCACGCACATATGCATCTTATCCCGATTAATTCAGCGGATGACATGAATTTTTCCCGCAGCAAATTGAAATTATCTGTTGATGAGTTTGAAGAAATACGCCAGGCAATTATAGCACGCTTATAATTACTTCAAGGGTACATTGAAGCGGAATCCTACGCCATGGAGTGTCTCCAGCTTGATATGCGGATCTGATTTGAAATGCTTTCTGAGTTTTGTGATGAATACATCCATACTTCTGCCCAGGAAATAATCGTCCTTACCCCATACATTGGCAAGGATATCTTCTCTTTTCAATGTTTTGTTGGGATTGTTACAGAGATAGAGTAGTAGTTCCGCTTCTTTTTGTGTTAATGATATGGAGATTTCTCCTGTTTCATTATAGAGGCGTAAGTCTTCATAGTCAAATGTCAGGCGACCAATATGGAAGATATTGACTTTATCTGGGTTGTGGCCACGGGTCCTTTTCAGGAATACTTCGATACGAAGTATCAGTTCCTGCATACTAAAAGGCTTGCTGATATAATCATCTGCCCCGGTACGTAAACCTTTGATACGGTCTTCTTTTTCGTTTTTGGAAGTGAGAAATAAAATAGGAACGTGATCATTCACTCTGCGAATCTGCTCAGCAAGGGCAAGTCCGTCTTTTTTAGGCATTACGACATCCAGCAGGCAGATATCAAAAGTGCGTAACTGGAATTGTTCCCAGGCGGCTTGTCCGTCTATACTATGCACTACATCGTAGCCTGCTTCTTCTAATCTTTTCTTCGTTGCTGCACCAATATACTGATCATCTTCCACCAATAAGATTCTTGCTTTCATATCTGCTTGATGCTGATTAAAATAAAAATATAGTTATGCAAATGCGGCATAACAGGTGAAGGTCATTTTTCATAGTGAAGCTATTTTGCAGAAAAATGGCCTGTTAGCTTCTAATTTAGGATGATTTCGAATTTCAACAAAGTAACTACAATTTCCCGATTTATGAAATATGCTTTTCTTATCGAACTATCCTGTCGGGGTGCTGTCGTAGGAATTCGTCCCATCCCTTTGATTTTGTGAGACCTGCGAGGGGATTGCTTTCCTGATAGTAATGACATACTGCAACAGCCAGTGCATCGGTCGCATCAAAGTAATCAGGACGACTGTTGATTTTCAGTATACGTTGTAACATAAGCCATACTTGCTCCTTATCAGCATTACCATTGCCGGTTACAGACTGCTTAACTTTCTTCGGGGAATATTCACTTACTGGCAGCCCGGCGTGCATGGCGGTAGCTATCGCCACTCCCTGTGCTCTTCCCAGTTTCAACATACTCTGTACGTTCTTACCGAAGAATGGAGCTTCAATTGCAAAACAATGAGGTTTATGTTGCTGGATAATGTTATGTACACTGTTGTGTATCATCTCTAATCGTTCGTAATGGTCTTTATGCTTGGATAGTTTTACTACGTCCATCTCAATGAGACTAGCCTTTTTGCCTTCTGTTAATATAAGACCATATCCCATTACGAGCGTACCAGGATCTATTCCCAGAATTATTTTTGCCTTGTTTGCCAACCACAGGTTATTTTTGCGAAAACTTAATATCTGAACAAAAGTACCAAAATAATTCTCAATTACGTAGTAGGCGGTGCGCTTTTCATCTGGCTGGCCTATTCGCTGTATACGCAGATAACGCATCGCGAGAACCTTCGCGAGTCCTTGGAACAAATGCGTGAATCCCTTGATAAGAAAGGCTGGACAGGCATTGTCCTTGTTTTAGTTCTGATGTTATTCAACTGGGGATTTGAAGCACGCAAATGGCAAGTATTGGTGAAACCACTGGAGCGCGTTTCGTTTATCCGGGCGTTTAGTGCTATCCTTTCCGGCGTTTCTGTATCGATCAATACGCCAAATCGTATAGGCGAGTACGGTGGACGGGTCCTGTACCTCCAGGACGAAAATAAGCTGAAAGCTATTGCTGCTACTATTGTAGGAAGTTTTAGTCAGCTCATCGTGACTGTTATCTTTGGGTTAATTGGACTCTTCTATTATATTCATAGTCTCGCGCCCAGAGGCGGTTCCAGGTGGCTGGCTCCCGATTTCTGGGGAAATATTGTATTGGCTGCGATCATAGTTATTTGCTCACTGACGATATTGTTATATTTTAGGCTACAAATTATTCTGTCTGTATTTAAGCGCGTAAAATTCCTGCATAAATTCACAAAATATGTGCAGGTAATCGGCAACTACAAATCAGCCGAACTCCGTTATCTGTTGCTGCTTTCCGCACTACGATACATGGTCTTCTCGGCACAGTATTTGATTTTGCTCGACGCACTGGGAATGGAGTTTTTATGGTGGCAGGGATTCCTGCTCAACAGCGTAATTTACCTGGTAATGGCCGTAGTACCCACCATTGCCATAGCAGAACTTGGAGTTCGCGGAAAAGTAAGTATCTTTTTCCTCGGTTTGCTCAGTTCCAACGATGTAGCCATTCTGGCGGCAACCGGTGGAATCTGGTTAGTTAACCTGGTTCTGCCTGCACTGGCAGGAACCGTTCTCCTGCTGGGGGTAAAATTTATCAAGGAAAAATAGATTCTTGCAATGAGGTATCTGTTACTTATCTTATTAGGCCTGACCTGTATATGCCCCGTTAAAGCGCAGACTGATTTCTGCTCTATCCGAAACACCAGCTTCAAAGTGGGTGAGTCTATCACCCTCAAAGTATTCTATAACCTCGGCAAAATGTATATTGGCGCCGGAGAAGCTACCTTCAACGTAGGCCTCGAAAGATTCGCCAACAGAGATGTATATCATATCGTAGGTGATGGCAAAACCTATAAAGCCTACGACTGGTTCTTCAAGGTCCGCGATCGTTACGAAACCTACCTGGATACCGCTACCATGCAGCCACTTAAGTTTGTTCGTAACGTAAATGAAGGAGGCTATAAAATCCTCAATAACGTCGTATTTAACCAGGCCGGCCACCAGGCGATCAGCACCACCGGCACGTACACCGTTCCGCCTTGTATACAGGATATCATCAGCTCCATCTACTACATGCGGAACATCGATTTCGGGAAATACAGTGAAGGCGATAAAATTCCCTTTAATATGTTCCTCGATGATCAGGTCTACAATATCTATATCCGTTACCTCGGTAAAGAAGAAATAAAGACGAAATTTGGCACCTTCCGCGCCATCAAATTCAAACCCCTGCTAATTAAAGGGACCGTTTTTGAAGGTGGTGAAAAAATGACCGTATGGGTCAGCGATGATGCCAATAAGGTGCCCCTGCGCATAGAAAGCCCTATTTCCGTAGGTAGCGTAGTGGTAGATATGATCAATTTCAGCAACCTCAGATATCCTTTCTCTTCTCTCCTTAAAGCCCGATAATAATTCAACCTTCGTGTATAGGTTTGCGTTATGTAGCTAATACTACAGGAGTTTTAACAATTTTTTTGACCGGCGGGACCAGGATTTTTACGACCTTCCATGCCGCAGAAAAAATTTATATTTGTTATAATCAACCCTTTATGATTATGGAAGAACGTAAACCGAAAATATTACTGGCAGAGGATGATACCAACCTCGGTATGGTACTGAAAAATTACCTGGAGTTAAATGATTATGACGTGGAGCTCTGCAGAGACGGTATCCTCGCGCTGGCGGCCTTCCGTCGTGAAAAATTTGATATCTGCCTGCTAGACATCATGATGCCTAACATGGACGGCTTTAAGCTGGCTGAAGAAATCCGTGATGTAGATCCGGATATTCCGCTGTTCTTCCTTTCTGCTAAAACCATGAAGGAAGATATCATCCAGGGCTATAAACTGGGAGCAGATGATTACATTTCCAAACCTTTTGATAGCGAACTGCTTCTCCTCAAAATAAAAGCTATCCTGAAACGTAACCAGGAGCTGCATAACAAAGAGGAAGAACAACACGAATTCAAAATCTCTTCTTACGAGTTCAACTCCCGTCTCCGTACGCTCACCCGCAACGGAGAAACACATACACTGTCTCCTAAAGAAAATGAACTGCTACACATGCTATGCGAGCATAAAAATGACTTGCTCCCGCGTGAACTGGCTCTCAAGAAAATTTGGGGCAGCGACACTTACTTCAATGGCCGTAGTATGGACGTATATATCGCTAAACTGCGCCGCTATCTCAAAGATGACAGCAACATCGAAATCGTGAACATCCATGGTAATGGGTTCCGACTAGTGGTGAAAGAATAATTTTCTTATCTTTTTGGATTGGTCCTCAGGGCCAATCCAAAAAGAGAGCGCTGGACCATAGGCCCAGCGCTCTCTTTATTAATGAATATCCTTAAAATAATAAGTTATTTCCTCCTCTGAATGGGGTCTTACCTAAATGGACATACGCTTTCTCCGTGACCTCTCTGCCGCGTGGCGTACGTTTAATAAAGCCCTCCTGGATCAAAAATGGCTCATATACCTCTTCGAGTGTGCCTGGTTCTTCTCCTACAGCAGTAGCTATGGTGGTGATACCCACAGGGCCTCCCTTGAAGTTTTCTATGATTACCTGCAAGATGCGGTTATCCATCTCATCGAGGCCGTATTCGTCTACATTCAGGGCTTTCAGACTGAATTGTGCAATTTCCAGATCGATAACGCCATTACCCATTACCTGCGCGAAATCACGCACCCTGCGCAGCAAGCCATTGGCAATACGTGGGGTACCCCTCGAACGGCGGGCAATTTCTCCAGCTGCATCGGAAGTAATTTTTGTACCTAATAAGCCAGACGCACGCCAGATGATCTTCTCTAAGGTGGCTGCATTATAGTATTCCAGGCGGCTCTTAATACCAAAGCGCGATAACAAAGGCGCTGTCAGTAAGCCACTCCGTGTAGTAGCGCCCACCAAAGTGAAAGGCAACAGGTTTAACTGTATAGAACGGGCACTAGGACCTGATTCTATCATGATATCTATACGGAAATCTTCCATGGCAGAATACAAATACTCCTCCACTACGGTACTTAACCGATGTATTTCATCTATAAACAGTACGTCTTTATCTTCCAGGTTAGTCAGCAAACCTGCCAGGTCGCCAGGCTTTTCAATGACCGGGCCGGATGTTTCCTTGATGTTCACTCCCATTTCATTGGCTACGATCCTGGACAGGGTAGTTTTCCCCAATCCCGGAGGACCGTGAAAAAGCACATGGTCCAGGGCCTCTCCACGTAACTTGGCAGCTTTAATGAAAATTTTTAAATTTTCTATAATCTGGTCCTGACCCGAAAAATCGATGATTTCCCGAGGACGTATACTGTTCTCAAACTCTTTCTCAGTGTTACTGAGCTTGGTTTCGTCTGGTCTTAAAGGTTGATCAGCCATATCTATTGTTCCCAAAAGTACGCAAATATTCATAGGCAGCCCCTACTATATAAGCTGCTAAAAATTATATTTATAATAACCAACCAAAGTAACAATGAAACCAAGTCTCCTGCTCTGTTGCATGTTCTTTCTGGCAACAGCTGCATTTGCCCAAAAAGACCCCAAATCGGTTATTTATAAGATCACGAATGATTATAGTTATGATGATCATATTAACCTGCTCACAGTTTATTTCAGAGCAGATTTTCATGAACAAACGAAAGCGCATACGGTAGCAGATCTTACATTGCTCCGGGTTAAAATACGTTCCATATACGGTGAAGATTATGTGCCTGAAATATTTGATACAGACAGCCTGGATGAAAGCCCCTTCTATGGTTTCAACTTCTACTATTATACACCCATGATAGGCAAACGCTTTACCGTAGAGCAAGACTGCTCCCTTTCATACCTTGGTGAAAATGCTGATAGCCTGCGTGTTAAACTAGCAGCGGGCAGAAAAATAAATCAAAATCTAAGTGAATATCTGCTAAGACCAGACAGCGGTATGTGGCGATTTGCAAATATACTGTTGAGTAACAAGTCCACTGAACAAACAAAGATTGAAGAGCTGCCGCTCACAAGTATAAAGGGACGATTTGACGATAAGTATGCTTTTATGCTCTGGGACATGCTGGAGCTGCAACAAGCACGCGAGGATGATAGTGTTCGCGTAAGAGCATTTCTGAATGCAAACAATCCTATATATGGGAAAAGAAATACCTATCGGCAGAAAAGAGTAGGCTTGCTGCAACACATGGATTCGCCGGAATATTATGATGAACTGGCTGCCATGCCGATAGATTTGCTAAAAGGTGAACCCTCTCATCTTTTCAACAAGATAAGTGATGCAGATCAACGCCTGCATATACCAGCAGATTCAATTGTGAAGATCATTAAAGTAATGAATAATCGTTTTCGTAGTTCATTCCTTCAAGAATCCTTTTGTCAGTCAATTATCTATGGAAAGGAAGGTAAGGAGCCTGTAGAAAAGGAGAGATATGCCGCTGATACGATATTGCTGAACAAGCTGTTGATATCCAATATTCCCAATATTAAAAGCCAACTGAGAGCTTTGTCACTGATGAATAGCGCCGTATCTACAACAGATACTGCACTGATAACGGCTTATGCCCGCGAGTTGGATAACCTTACATCAAACGATATGATCTACGGAAGATTACCAAGATATAGAACGTTAATAGAAAAACATATGCAGCAGTATGGCTTGAATGCCGCCGCCGCAGCTTATCGCGAAGGCACCATACAACGTATCAGGAGCTTCAATGACAGTATAAAAATGCTTGGTCAGGATAATAACTACAAGGAGGTTATCAGCATCAATAAGGCCTTGCTGGCAGATTGCTGGTATCGCAAATATCAGGCAACCCAAGGCACAGATAGTGCAACAGCATTTGAATATCTACTTAAAACTATTACAGATGGGCCATCAACAAAAGAAGAATTGAATAAATGCTTCTATGATCTCGCCATGACCCAGGGAAAAGGAGAATATCTCGAGGAAGTTACTGCCGTAGCCGAAAATACAGGCAGAAAAGATGTAGCACTGGGTATGCTGGTGAAACAACAGGATATGGACCACGACAAACTCGATGCTTTACAACTGTTTTATGAGAAGAATTATCCAGGCAAATCATTCGATGAATTTGTACGGAAAGACCTTGTTAACAGGTGGAAAGTTGCTCCAGACTTTGATCTACAAGGGACCGGCGGTAAGCGCTATAAATTATCAGACTATAAAGGTAAATGGCTGTTACTCGATTTTTGGGGCAGCTGGTGTTCCCCATGCTGTGCCGATCTTCCAAAACTTAATGCCCTGGCCACTCAGGTGGAACAAAATAACAATGGAGCAGCAGTATTAGCCATTGCCTGTCATGAAGCTGCTGCTACCAGCGAAAAATATCTTCAAACGAAAGGATATACACTGGCATCCGCGTTTTCAGGAGATGCAACCGCCATCAGATTTGGCGTTACGGGATATCCATTTAAAGTGCTAATTTCACCAGATGGAAAAATGCTGCCCTTGGTATTCGGGGAAAATTATTCCTCTATCATGAGAAAATATATGGCAGCAGGAACTGGTAAAGCCAACAATATCTCCCCGAATCTGCAAACTAAACCTGTTCGGGACTAACAACTGATTATGAAAAAACGATTGCTGCTGTTTATCGCCTCTGCCTTAACTGTCGGTCATTCCTATGCGCAGAAGGTTATTAAAGAAAAAGATGTTACGCGTATTGTCTCCACACTGGCAAGCGACGATATGATGGGCCGTAAGCCTGGTACTACCGGTGCATTAAAGGCTGCTCAATTTATTAATGATGAGTTCGCAAAACTCAATCTGTTGCCACTTCCTGGAACAATGTCGTATAAACAGGAATTCAAGAAAGCCCGACTGATACAGCGTTCTGCATCGGTTGATGTCAATGGAAAGCAAATAGAAGCCACCGTTTATGTCTTAGGTAAAGAGAGAAATATTGACTGGGGAAAAGATACCGCTACCTATCAGGAGGTATATATTCAACAACCTAAGGAGTTACGTAAATGGCTATACGCAAATAGTAAATTACAGCGTAACGTAGTTGTGTTTATGACGCCTGCGATGTTGGAAGATCATATGGAAGAAAGACTGCAATATATTACGCAACGTTATTATGATACCCCGCAGGAGATTGAAAATATTGAGCCTATGGAAACACCTTATAGTGTAACCGTAGTCGTTAGTAAAGAAGCGGTTTCAGCAGCTGATAACTGGACGGTGAAAGCCTATCGTGGTATTGAGTCGGTTTCGTTCACCAACGTTGCAGCTATGATACAAGGCAGTAGTAAGCCTGATGAATATGTAGTATTTTCTTCTCACTATGATCACCTGGGTATTTTGCCTGCTGTAGCTGGCGATAGTATTGCCAATGGAGCAGATGATGATGCTTCTGGTACTACAGCTGTAATAGAACTGGCAAATTATTTTAAAGGTACTAAGCCGCAGCGCTCGCTGATTTTTGTTGCATTTACAGCAGAAGAAATGGGTGGATATGGTTCACAATACTTCTCTCGAAAGCTAGATCCGAAGAAGGTTGTGGCGATGTTTAATATAGAGATGATAGGTAAGGAGTCCAAATTTGGTAAGAACAGCGCATTCATAACTGGATTTGAACGTTCTGATTTTGGAACTATTTTACAACGTAACCTCAACGGCTCTACGTTCCACTTCTATCCAGATCCTTATCCTGAACAAAATTTATTCTATCGCTCAGATAATGCTACCCTGGCCCGTTTAGGAGTGCCAGCTCATACGATCTCTACCACACAGATTGATAAAGACGAATTTTATCATACCGTAAAAGATGAAATTAGTACTTTAGATATGTCGAATATTACTTCAATTATTCAGGCAATAGCGACCAGTTCCGCTACAATCGTTAATGGCACGGATACGCCTACACGAATCAAGCAAACTCAAGAGTAGACTGCATTTCATATGAATATCCGATAACGTCTGACGTTATCGGATATTTCTTTTTAAAATAATCTCCGCACGCACGTTATTCAAAAATTCTTCTTTATTTTTACCCCCGTTGGCCCTATAAAAATTTTATTAAAACCATATCGACAATGAAAACCAGAATCCTTCAATTCTGCGCTGCAGCTGGCATTACAGCCTTCATGCTCGCATCATGTAATTCCGAGATGACGCAGCCGGATCAACCGAAGATTGATGAAAAAAATGCTGCTGCTGTCAACTATGAACTTGAGGCTATCACACCAACCACCTCACTTTCAGCGGATGCAACAGGCCGACTGGCCACTATTACAGGCGATGCTTCCATGGCTAAAACCAGTGGAGGTTTTGATATCACCTGGGATACTGCAACTGCACGTCTGAAAGAAATTAGCTTTGATGCTAAGCGTGGAAAAGATCAGGTTGAGTTCAAGATGACAACAGACAGATATATCAATCTGCTGGCAATTCCTGGCAAACTCGGTGCAATCAAAATTCCTTTAGGAACCTACCAACAAGTGAAGGTTACTGCCAAAGTACAAGGCGACAAAAAAGATCCGGCCGTTATTCTGAAAGGCCGTCTGACATGGCAAGGCAAAGATATTCCTATGGATATCCAATTGTCTGGAAGCATTGACTTAAAAGCACAAGGCAAAGATGTTGTCGTAACTGACAGCAGTATTGTTTGGAAAGGAAAACTGCAAATCTCTATGGATCTCGTTATTAGTAAACTTCAGGTGGGAGACTTCACCGGATCTTTCGACGGGTCTAAGATTACTATCAATGTTGATGTAAACACCAATGTTCACAACAAACTGGAAGGTGCATTGGAAAGCAGTATGTCTGTAGAACATACACATGACTAATAAAAAGGAGCAATAAGTCCATAACCCGCATGGGTTATGGACTTGCGCTTATCAGTTAGTTATTTCAATTGTAATTCTGCCAGCACAGAGAAATGATCGGAGGCATATCTGCCACCCCAACTTTCAGAGATCGTAGCATGTTTCAATACATTTATATTTCCTTTTAGGAAAATATAATCAATTGGAGCAGGTTCCATTTCCCCAATATGCCAACCGTTGAAAGTGCCCACAGGACCGAAATGTGGCGCCTTACTTAATTCCTTACTATCTGTTAAATGCAATGGGTCGCTAACGTTAGTGACTATACGAATGGGCTCGTCATCAGGAGTTGCATTGAAATCGCCTGTAATAATCGCAGGGGAGATACCCGCAATATGTTTTACCTGTTGTAATAACAACCTGGCGCTTTCTCTTCTGGCTACTTTTCCCATGTGGTCGAAGTGTGTATTAAAGTGATAGAAGATTTTACCGCTTTTTTTATCTTTAAACTTCGCCCAGGTAACTACACGATTGCAAGCTGCATCCCACCCTTTTTTGCCAGCAACAGCAGGTGTTTCCGATAGCCAGAATGTTTGCTGATCTAAGGCCTGCAAACGCGTTGTGTCATAAAATATAGCAGAAAACTCACCGCCTTTTTTTCCATCATCACGGCCTACACCTATAGATTTATAGCCTGGTAATAACTGATGAAGGTCTTGCATTTGCTCGTACAACGCTTCCTGTACGCCTAATGTGCTGACATCATAAAATTGAACCGTAGCAGCTACTTTGTCTTTGCGGTAAGGCCATGCGTTCAGGCTGTCGTCAGGAGTGTTCATACGAATGTTGAACGTCATCACATGTAGCGGTATTTGCGCAAGCAGGCTGCCGGCAAACAATGACAACAGGCAGGAGATAATTGCTTTCTTCATTGCTATATCGATTTAGCTCGTAAAAATACAAGTTGGCGGGAAATGTAATCTGTTAAGTTTTATTAACGGATATGTTTATTGAGTTGCAGGAGTATATCAGGATCTGGACAGTTGCGCAGGTATTTATCTTTTTCACTAAAACGACAAACGCCGGGATAATCTCCCCGGTAATTACCAATATCTTCAATCACCTGAAAATGGAGATGTGGTGGCCAACCGCCGTTTTCGGGAGGTAATCCAAAATAGGCCAGTTGCTGACCTGCAGTAACGGGCATGTTTTCGTATAGTCCCTGTAAGTTAGATATGCTGAGATGCCCATATAATGTATGAAAACTATAACCATCCAGCTGATGTTGCAGGATAATTGTGGCGCCGTAATCTCCGAAGTGATCATTGAAACGGAAACTATGCACATGACCATTTAACGGGGCAAAAACGGGCGTTCCTGCAAGCCCCCATACATCAATGCCCAAATGCAGTCTCCTTGGTTCTTCTCCGGCATCAAAATGCGGACTCACCGCATAAATGGTACGGTGTTCCGCATAACCGCCTATGCCCAGTCTATACCCATTATCACTAAGGGTAGTATCGATATACCTGCAGAAACGGTCCAGATCTTCCAGCACTGACATGGTCAGCATGGTATTATTTCTGGTGAAATCCATTGCCATCAAGGATTCTGCGGGATCCAGCAGCTGGATTACCGGTTGAAAAGCAGACTGGTGTAGTTGTAAAACATCCTGTAACATAATAGGGATGCCGTAAAGGGCTTAATAAATATAGGCCTTTTATCGTAAACAATCACGGATAGGCTTGCCCGTTATAGGACTCAGCCAGGAAATCAACGAAAAAGGCCATCTCCGCAAAGAGATGGCCTCAACTATTTCAATGTCGAAAAGATTAAACTACCAGATTGATCATTTTGCCTTTCACAATAACGATACGTTTCGGCGTTTTACCTTCCAGGTATTTCTGTACATTTTCATTACCCAAAACAGCAGCATGAATGGCAGCTTCTTCAAGATCCAGGCTCAACTTCAGTTCTGTCTTGGTTTTACCATTTATGGCAATTGGATAGTTAAAGCTACTTTCTTTAGTATATGCTTCATTGTAAACAGGATACGGTGCATCCAGGATACTATCTGCATTACCCACCATGTGCCACAGCTCTTCTGCAACATGTGGTGCATAAGGCGTCAGCAGTATCAGCAACGACTCAAGAATACTACGTTTATTGCATTTCAGCGTTTGCAGATCGTTTACGCAGATCATGAACGCACTTACTGCTGTATTGAAAGAGAAGCTACTGGTAGCGTTGTCGATCTTATTAATTGCAGTATGCAATACTTTCAGCTCTTCTGGTGTAGGATTATCGTTGGTTACGATCAGTCCTTTTTGCTCGTCGATAAACAAGCGCCAGAACTTCTTCAGGAAGCGGTGAACACCCTCAATACCTTTGGTATCCCAAGGTTTAGACTGTTCTACCGGGCCAAGGAACATTTCGTACATGCGGAAAGTATCAGCACCATATTTCTCAACGAGGTCGTTAGGATTCACGGTGTTGAACAAACGTTTACTCATCTTCTCTACTTCCTGACCACAGATATATTGCCCGTTTTCCAGAATGAAGGTGGCATCAGCATATTCATTTCTCCAGGCTTTAAATTTCTCTACATCCAGTACCACGCCGTCAACGATGTTAACATCTACGTGGATAGGATCTGTATCATAACTATCTTTCAGACCAAGAGAAACAAATTCATTTGTGCCACGAACACGATAAACGAAACGGGACGAGCCCTGTATCATACCCTGGTTTACCAGGCGTTTGAATGGTTCATTGAAACCAATCAGGCCCAGGTCGAAGAGTACTTTTGTCCACATACGGGAGTACAGCAAGTGCCCCACTGCATGTTCGGTACCGCCTACATATAAATCTACCTGGTTCCAGTAATCAGTAATGGAACGGTCGGCAAAGGTTTTATCATTGTGTGGGTCCATATAACGCAGGAAATACCAGCTACTACCTGCATAACCAGGCATAGTATTGGTTTCGCGTTTAACGCCAGGTGCAATATTTACCCAGTCGGTGATATTAGCCAGCGGCCCTTCTCCTTCAGGTCCTGGCTTATAATGGTCCACATGGGGCAATTCCACAGGCAGATCTTTCGCATCCATGCCATAAGGGATACCATCCTTGTAGATGATAGGGAAAGGTTCACCCCAATAACGTTGACGGCTAAACCCTGCATCACGCATTTTAAAGTTTACCTGTCTGCGACCGATACCCATTTCTTCCAGTTTATCGATCACGATATCAGCAGCTTTACGCATATCGACCCCGTTGAGGAAGCCACTGTTTTGCAGGATAGCATCTTTAGTAGGATTCGCTTCTTCGCCGTTGAAAGTATCGCCAACAATGTTGGTGATAGGCAGGTTGAAGTGCTTCGCGAAGCTGAAGTCGCGCTGGTCGCCACAAGGAACGGCCATGATAGCACCGGTACCATAACCGGCCAACACATATTCCGCGATCCATACAGGTATTTCACGACCATCAAAAGGATTGATCGCATAGGCGCCTGTAAAGCAGCCGGTTACCTGTTTCACATCTGCCATACGTTCACGTTCAGAGCGACTCTGTACATAATCCAGGTAGGTATTGATCGCTTCCTGTTGCTCTGGAGTAGTGATTTTGGCTACCAGCTCATGTTCTGGAGCTATCACCATAAAGTCTACACCAAAGATGGTATCAGGGCGGGTGGTATATACTTCTACTTTATCAGCAGAGTTTTTAATATCGAATTTAATTTCAGCGCCCTGGCTCTTACCGATCCAGTTGCGTTGCATTTCTTTCATGGCATCGCTGTACTCTACTGTTTCCAGTCCTTCGAGGAGGCGGTTCGCATATTCGGTGATACGCAGGAACCACTGGCGCATTTTCTTTTTCACTACAGGGAAGCCACCACGCTCGCTCACACCGTTGATAACCTCGTCGTTGGCGAGTACGGTACCCAGTTCGGCACACCAGTTAACTTCTGCATACGCCAGGAACGCAAGGCGGTATTGCATGAGGATTTCACGCTGTTCTGCTTCTGAGTAGCTTTTCCACTGTTCTGCAGTGAATTGTATGCTACGGTCGCCAGGGCAGGTATGATGTGCGTTCCCTTCTTTTTCAAAGATGGCAGTCAGGTTGTTGATACCTTCTGCTTTTTGGGTGCTACGATTATACCAGCTTTCAAACAGCTGCAGGAAAATCCATTGTGTCCATTTATAATAAGATGGGTCACTGGTATTGATTTCTCTGGACCAGTCGAAGGAAAAACCAATATTATCCAGCTGTTCGCGGAAGGTAAGTATGTTTTTAGCAGTGGTAACGGCTGGATGCTGGCCAGTTTCAATGGCATATTGCTCGGCCGGCAGACCGAAAGCATCATAACCCATTGCATGCAGGACATTAAAGCCCTTTAGTCTTTTATAGCGAGAATAGATATCCGTAGAAATATACCCGAGTGGATGACCAACATGTAGTCCTGCACCGGAAGGGTATGGGAACATGTCCAGCACATAACATTTGGGCTTCGTGCTGTCGTTGCTTACACGGTAGGCGTGGGTGTTGACCCACTGTTCCTGCCATTTTTTTTCAATTGCCCTGAAATTGTATTCCATATTGGTTGCAGATGAGTGATTAATTAGCGGATATAAACAATACATCCAGCCCTAACCACGTTATCAAAGTAAATTTTAATATTATATCGGCGATAGCCAGTTTAGCAAAATAATGTTAAATTCATTAATACAGCAATGTCAAACACAAACAACTTTTTATATTGCCGTTCAGAATGCTGCCTATAACCGATAGTGTTGGAAGGCAAAATTAAACACATAACTACTAATTTTTATTATTTTCGCCGGATAAACTACAGATTAATGGCGCAATCAGGAAGATCATCAGCAAAGAAGTCTAAACCATCTTACCTGTACTCCATCGTCGGAGTGGCCCTGGTACTATTCCTCCTGGGAACTCTTGGATTGGTGGTGATACACGCAAATAAGCTGAGCAAATACTTCAAAGAAAGTATTGAAGTACAGGTTATTTTAAGAGATAATGTAAAAGAGAATCAGGCGATTGCTCTCCGCGACTCCATCGCTACGAAGCCATATATTAAATCTATCGAATATGTTTCGAAAGATAAGGCCGCCGAGCGCTTTAAAAAGGAATTCGGGGAAGATTTTATCAATCTGCTTCAATACAATCCTTTATACGCCAGCATTAACATAAAAGCTAATGCTAACTATGTAAACGCTGATAGTCTCAATGTCATCGAAAAATCCCTGTCACAGCAGCCGATCGTTCGTGAGATGTCCTACCAGCGCGTACTGGTAAATAAACTCAACGAAAACGTTCAGCGTATCGGCATGATCATCCTCATCATTTGTGGGGTGCTATGTCTGGCGGTGATTTTCCTAATTGATAATACCATCCGTCTGGCAATGTTCAGCAACCGCTTCCTGATAAAAACCATGCAAATGGTAGGAGCTACCCGCTGGTTTATTGCCAAACCATTTGATCTCCGCAGCATTATCAACGGCGCCATCAGCGGTATCATCGCTATTGCAGGGCTTCTGGCCATTATGTCCTTCGCAGACAAAGTACTGCCAGAGCTGACCGGCATGCGCGACAACCTGATGATTGGCCTGCTGTTCCTGGGAATGCTGGTTATTGGTATCGCTATCTCATTGTTGAGCACTCACCGCTCCGTAATGAAATATCTGCGCCTGAAACTGGATGATCTGTATTAATAGTTTATTTTTGAAGATATTAATCATAAAAACATGGCTAAACTTAGCATAAAACCTAATGCAGCACAATCAAAACCGGTAAATCCTACAGCCGTTACGAATGAACCTGTTGCAGATCGTCCTATTTTCCCTAAAGCGAATTACCGCTTCATGCTGATAGGCTTAGTAGTGGTTATTATCGGCTTCTTGCTGATGATGGGTGGAAAAAACGATGATCCTACCGTTTTTAAACCAGAAGAAGTATATAGCTTCCGCAGAATTACCCTGGCGCCAATTGTTATCCTCTTGGGATTAATGATCGAAGTATATGCTATCATGCGTCGTCCTAAACACGAAGCATAATCCAACATTAACATTGAACTTTCTCTATTATAGCGATGACCTAAACCCTCATCGCTTTTTTTTTCACTTTTAACCATATTGTTTTCCATGACTTTTTTTCAGGCTATCATCATCGCGATAGTAGAAGGTTTAACGGAGTTTCTGCCAATTTCCTCCACTGGTCATATGATTATTGTGAGCTCTCTCCTGGGCATCAGCAAAGACGAATTCACTAAATTATTTGAGATATGTATCCAACTGGGCGCGATCCTGGCGGTAGTGGTACTTTACTGGAAGAAATTCTTCGTATTCGATAAGAACCGACTTAACTTCTATGTTAAACTGTTTGTAGCCGTTATCCCGGCGCTGATCTGCGGTTATCTCTTCAGTGATAAAATAGACATGCTGCTGGAAAGTCCACTCACCGTGGGCATCACACTTTTCCTGGGTGGTGTTATCCTGTTGTTTGTAGACAAATGGTTTCAAGGAGGCACTATCGAGTCTGAAAACGATGTGAATATTTTCACTGCCCTACGTATTGGTTTCTATCAGTGCCTGGCACTGATCCCTGGTGTTAGCCGCAGCGCGGCCTCTATCATCGGTGGTATGCAACAAAAGCTGACCCGCAACGCAGCTGCTGAATTCAGTTTCTTCCTGGCAGTACCTACCATGGCAGCTGCTACTGGTTATAAACTGCTGAAAGGACATAAACTACTGCTGGAACATCCTGAAAGCATGAAACTATTGCTGGTGGGTAATCTTGTGGCTTTTGTCGTGGCTATGCTGGCCATTAAATTCTTTATTGGCGCCCTGAAGAAATATGGTTTCAAAATGTGGGGTTACTATAGAATTGTTGTAGGTATCATCATCATTGCAGCAATTGCAATGGGGTATACTTTGGAGATATAAAACATGTCTGCGGCTGTTGACCGCAGCTGATGAAACAAAAAAGGGCGGTATCTACTTGGTAGATACCGCCCTTTTCACTTAAATATTTTCTATTAACCTTTCACTGCCAGCAGCAGCTCCAGGTCTGTATATTTCAACTTAAATTTCTCACTCAGGTGATAATTCGTCAAAGCACCTTTATAAAGATAAATACCATTGCGTACCCCACGCTTTATCCACACGAGGTTTTCAAATCCACCATCGTCTGCAGCTTCCACTAATAAAGGCATCAACACATTACTGATGGCTTCAGAAGCAGTTCTTGCAAACCCAGAAGGAATATTAGGAACACAATAGTGCACTACATCGTATTTCTTGAATACCGGGTTTTCATGCGTCGTAATCTCGGATGTTTCAAAGCAGCCACCGCGGTCAATACTTACATCTACGATCACGGAGCCGGCTTTCATATTACTGACCATCGATTCGCTCACCACAATAGGCGTACGGCCACTCTGACTGGAAAGTGCGCCCACGGCCACATCGGCATTACGTAGCTGCTCCGCCAGCACTTTAGGCTGTATAACGCTGGTGAATACACGTACACCGATGTTATTCTGTAAACGCTTCAGTTTATAGATGTTATTGTCAAATACTTTTACAGAAGCACCTAAGGCCATAGCAGTACGGGCTGCAAACTCACCTACAATACCCGCGCCAATGATCACTACTTTGGTAGGAGGAATACCAGTAATACCGCCCAGCAGTATACCTTTTCCTTTGTTATCGTTGCTTAGGTACTGGCCAGCAATCAGCATTACAGCACCACCAGCAATCTCACTCATCGCCCGCACAATAGGATAAGTACCAGAATCATCTTTCAGATTTTCGAAAGATAATAACGTAATACGTTTATCCATCATCTTCTGCACCTGATAAGCTTTTAAGGCAGCCAGATGAATAGGAGAGATGATGATCTGATGAGGATGCAGGAGTTCGATTTCTTCGTCTGTCAGCGGGGCCGACTTCACAATGATCTCTGCTTTGAATACTTCCTTACGGTCGTAAAGAATTTCAGCACCGGCCTCAGAATAGTCAGTGTCGTAGAAATGAGAGGCGTCTCCCGCTTTGTGCTCCACTACAATATGATGGCCATGAGCAGCGAGTATGCTGACAGCATCGGGCGTGAGGGCAATACGATTTTCCTGGAAAGAGGATTCTTTAGGTATACCGATAAATAAACGAGAATTTTTTGTAGGTATATCCAGTGTTTCTTCCAGTGGTGAATAGGTAAAGCCAGCACTCACTACAGGTTTTTGCCTTTGCTCCATATGCGGTCAGTATTGATCTGTGTTTGAAATGGTAACTATCAAAGATACGTTATTTGTTTCTAGGGCCGGCCTCACGTAATTCCCTTTTTTGATCAGGTAATACGCTTAACTGAAGGTGTATTGTGTCGTCCGGAAGGAGTGCCGTTATTACATCCGGCCATTCTATAAAACTGATGGCATCCTGGTAAATCGTGTCTTCTACACCTGCCGTAATCGCCTCATCTTCATCTCTTAATCTGTAAAGGTCCAGGTGATAAATACGACGGGTTTTACCTGCATCGTCTTTGTAATTGTATTCATTGATAATGGAAAAGGTAGGACTGGCAGTAGTATCTTCTACACCGGCAGCAGCGCATAGTGCTTTTACCAACGTTGTTTTGCCAGCGCCCATAGGGCCTTCTAATGTAAATACTCTTCTGTTTCCATACTGTTTCCAGAAATCACGGGCAATTGCCGGTAATTCTTCCTGTGAAAATGTCCAACGCATCAACAAATTTATCGCATTTTTCTCCTATTTACAGCATGTTAAATTCTGTTAATATATTGATTATTGTATTATTTATAAGTAGTTATTATATAGAATATTATGTAGATTTTGCCGCTACGTTGCATTAATATTTTCAAGCTGTGAAATATGGTTGGGTATCTTTGTAATAAGATGACACCAATCAATTGCAAGGTGGAAGGAATGCACTGCACTAACTGCGCAATGAACGTTTCCAAATACCTGGAGAAAAAAGGAATGCAGGAGGTCAATGTCAGCTTTGCCACTGAGGAAGTAAGCTTCAACCTGCCTGAAGGCAGCAATTCTGCCGAGATACTGGAAGGAATAAACCAGATGGGATATAGGGTCGTATCGGAGGATGCCCCCCCAACAGTTGTGTCGCCCTATAGCACCCTTACATTTAAATTCTTTTTCTGCCTCATATTTACACTCCAATTATTACTACATATGTGGGTAAGCTGGCCATGGCTGCATAATCCGTGGGTACAGTTTGCACTTACACTGCCTGTCTATATTATAGGCATGCTGCATTTTGGGAAAAGCGCCATACGCTCTATAATGAACGGCATCGCCAATATGGACGTATTGGTTACGCTGGGCGCCACCGCAGCTTTTGTATACAGCTTCATTGGCACTATCGTATACGGCGATCATAACTATCTCTTTTACGAAACTACTGCAGCCATACTCACATTGGTTTTTCTGGGTAATCTCCTGGAAGAACGATCTGTTAAACAGACTACTTCTGCTATTACCGACCTGGCTAAAATGCAGATTACAACCGCCAGGCTTATTCACCAGGAAAATGGCCATGAACACATTCATGAGGTAGATAACCGCACATTGAAAACAGGTGATTGTGTGCTGGTTAATACCGGCGATAAGATTCCTATGGATGGTACGATTTACTGGGGCAGCGGACATGTAAATGAATCCATGATCACCGGAGAAAGCACTCCAGTAGGCAAAAGAGAGAAAGATAAAGTTATCGGCGGCACCATCCTGGAAGAGGGCAGCATTAAAATATTCATTACCGCCACTGGTAAAGACACCGTGCTTTCTTATATTATAGAACTGGTTAAACAGGCGCAGCAAGACAAGCCGCCTATGCAACGCCTCGCCGATAGGATCAGCGCTGTATTTGTGCCACTGGTGCTTGGTATAGCCCTGATAACCTTCCTGGGATGGTATTTTGTAGGCCATACTACTTTCGCCACGGCCATGATGCGCAGTGTAGCCGTACTAGTTATTGCCTGTCCTTGTGCTATGGGCCTCGCAACGCCCGCCGCTGTTATGGTTGGACTAGGCCGTGCCGCTAAAAATGGTATCCTTATTAAAGGTGGTCATACATTGGAAATGTTTAAAAACATCCGCCAGGTGGTATTTGATAAAACGGGAACACTCACCACTGGTAAGCTGCAAATAGGAAATTATCATTATGAGCAGATGACCGAAGTGGCGTTCAAACAGATCGTATATTCTCTCGAAAAATACTCATCTCACCCTATTGCCAGATCGATTATAAGCCACTGGAAATCCACTGAAACTACGCCGCTACAGCAGGTTAGAGAACATAAAGGATTAGGCATGCGCGCCAGCGACAAGGATGGTAATCAATGGCAGCTGGGATCTTTTCGTATGGCCGGTAACGTTACTACGGATGATACCCATAACCTTTATCTCCTTAAAAACGGTGCACTGGCAGGATGGATCGATTTAATCGATGAACTCAGACCTGAAGCAGTCATTGTGGTTACGGAACTGAAACAGATGGGTATTAAGCCTATCCTGCTTTCCGGCGATACCCAACGCAAATGTGATGAGCTGGCAAAACTGATCGGTATTACAGAAGTATACGCAGAACAATCACCTGAGCAGAAACTGCAAAAAATCGATGAGCTGATGAAAGCGACGCCTACGGCCATGGTAGGTGATGGCATCAATGATGCACCGGCGCTTTCGAAAGCAACGATAGGCATTTCTCTCAGCGACGCCACTCAAGTAGCCATGCAGAGTGCCAACGTGGTATTACTCAACAATAATCTGGAAGCGCTCCCACTGGCCCTGGGCCTGGGAAAACATACTTATCTCACCATAAAACAAAATCTCTTCTGGGCCTTTGCGTATAACGTGGTAGCCATCCCGGTGGCTGCACTGGGCTTCCTGAACCCTATCGTGGGGGCCGGAATAATGGGGCTCTCTGACGTGATCCTGGCCGTCAATTCAGTAAGGCTGCGCTACAAAAGAGTCACCAATTAATGGTAAATTGCGGAGGTACAACAACGCATAACGAACACCATACTCATTTTGGAGCCTGTAGACATACTTAAACAATATTGGGGATATGATCAGTTCAGACCTTTACAGGAAGATATTGTAAGGGCTGTATTGAGTGGAAATGATACATTGGCATTATTGCCTACTGGCGGTGGTAAATCCATCTGTTTCCAGGTGCCGGCAATGATGAGTCCAGGAGTATGTCTCGTTGTTACGCCGTTGATCGCACTGATGAAAGACCAGGTGGCTAACCTGAAACGACGTGGTATCAGTGCGTACTGTATATACTCAGGTATGCATTATAAAGAGGTGGAAGTAGCCATGGAAGCTGCCCGCCGCGGAAGATGCAAGTTTCTGTATGTTTCTCCTGAAAGGTTACAGAGCAAACTATTCCAAACTTACTGTGATGGATTACAGGTAAACCTGATCGCCGTAGATGAGGCTCACTGTATTTCCCAATGGGGCTACGATTTCCGGCCTGCATATCTTCAGATAGCGGATATACGTAGTTTCTTCCCTAAAATACCAATTCTGGCGCTTACTGCTTCTGCAACGCCTAAAGTACAAACGGATATCTGCGATAAGCTTCTGATGAAGGATCCAAAGGTATTTCGTAAAAGCTTTGCCAGGGCTAATCTCTCTTATAGCGTATTAGAAGAAACCACTAAAATTGATAAAATCCAGCATATCCTGGAACGTGTGCCAGGTTGTGGTATCATCTACTGCCGCAATAGGAAACGTACCAGGGAAATAGCCACCCTGCTGCAATTACAAGGTATTACTGCCAGCTTCTATCATGCTGGGTTGCCACAAAATGAACGCGCTGCCAGACAAGAAGCCTGGATCAATAACGAAGTGAGAGTAATGGCTTGTACCAATGCCTTTGGAATGGGTATTGATAAACCAGATGTGCGTATTGTGGTGCATTATGATTTGCCGGATAGTCTGGAGGCCTACTACCAGGAAGCTGGGCGTGCTGGCCGTGATGAGGAAAAAGCCTATGCTGTACTTCTATATAACGAAGACGAACTAACGGAGATGTATGCACGTATTGCACTGCAATTCCCTTCCCTAGAGCAGATCCGGGAGGTATACCAGTGCATCGTAAACTATCTCCAGGTGCCAATAGGATCTGCTGAAGGTGTGTATTTTGATTTTGATATCAACGAATTTGCGAGGGTATTTCAGCTGAATCTAACCATTGCCTATAGTGCCATTCGCCTGATGGAACAGGAAGGTATTTTGCAGGTCAGTGAAAGTGTATTATTGCCCTCCCGCGCAGAATTTGTTACCAATAAAGAAACGCTTTACCAGTTTGAAGATGCTTATCCGGCGCTGGCAGAGCTTATCCAGACATTATTACGCACCTACGAAGGGATTTTTGATAACCCTGTTCCTGTTTATGAAAGACAGATCAGCCGTATTTTATTGATTGAGGAAGATGAGATATCAGCCATGTTGCATCAGCTGCATCAATATGGGATCCTGAAGTACGCTCCACGCCGTGATGAGCCACAGCTTTGCTTTATGCAGGAAAGAGTATCAGCAGTTAATCTCCGCCTTAATATGGCAAGAATAGAGGTGAGACGTAAAGTATATACAGACAGGCTGGAAGCGGTTTTCGCTTATGTTCGAAATAGAGATACTTGTCGTACGCAATTGCTGGTAAAATATTTCGGAGAATCAGGAACGCCTCCTTGTGGAGTATGCGATACCTGCCTCAAGAAAAAGGCCACCGCATTGGATGCCGCTGCATTCAAGCGTATAACCGATACCGTGATGGAATTGCTGAAAGAGCCAGTAGAACTGGACCTTATTGAGAAATCATGCAGAGATGTCAGCAAGAATAACCTGCTGGAAGTATTACGTTTTCTGGAAAACGAAGGACTGATAAAGCGTGATATCTCTGGTAAGATATTGAAGAAATAAAAAATGGCACCATCGCTGATGCCATTTCCAATTCGTTTATGGCGTTATCTACTACGCGAAATTCACCACTTTACCACCATTACTACTCTCAAATGCAGCCTCAATTACACGAACTACATTAGCGCCATCCTGTGGATTTACTGGATTAGGAGCCCCATTAGCAATAGCTTCATAAACGGCATTGTAATAATCCATATAATTGCCACTGCCACCAGGAATGAATTCTTTTACTGTTTTACCATTGATAGTGGTGTGGAGAAGCCCCCATTCATGAGGTGCTTCAGCGCCCCAATCCGGACTATCAGGCATCAGTCCACGCTGTAGCTGTGCTTCCTGGATATCTGATTTGGATTTGATGAATGAGCCGATGCGGCCATGGACTTGATATGCAGCCAATGGCTCTTTCACCAGATAACTGGATTTAAGTCTTACTCGAAGTGTGTCATAAAATAACACCAGTTCAAAGTAATCATCAACCACGGAATCTTTGCGGATAATGCGGATATCTGCCCATACCTTCCTTGGCAAACCAAATATGGTGAGTGCCTGATCAATCAGGTGGGAGCCCAGGTCGTAGAGGCCACCAGTGCCCGGCAATGCTTCTTCTTTATGTTTTTTATAGCTTAATTCTTCCTTGAAACGATCGTAGTGTATCTCAAACTCAATGATATCACCTAATACGCCTGATTCGATGGTTTTCTTCACCACTTTATAATCACTATCGAAACGACGATTATGATAAACGCTCAACAGTAAACCCTTGGAGGCAGCCAGTTCTATCAATTCCTGTGCTTCCAGATGATGTACAGTAAAAGGTTTCTCAACAACTACATGTTTACCAGCTTCCAACGCAGTTCTGGCGTAATCATAGTGCGTGTAGTTAGGTGTGTTTACCACGATCAGGTCCAGGTCCGGATCGCTGACCATGTCATCAATATTCGTGTATACTTTTACGTTAGGGTATTTAGCTTTAGCGAGGTTTTTGCTTCTTTCTACAACCGCGGTGAATTCGAAATTTGGATTCACGTGTATAAAAGGAGCATGGAATATCTGTCCTGACATACCAAAGGAACAAATGCCTGTCTTAATAACTTTACTCATAGTTAGCTATGTGTTTATAATAAATGTCAATGTTTTAAAACCAGCTGCTTTTTTTGCTGCTACGGCCGCCGAGACCTAAAGCGCCCAATAGGCTCCGTGTGATAATACTGGCGGCGGTGCGGCCGGCCTGTTTGGCGACGGAGCTATCTAATACCTGATCGAGCACGCTTTTTTCTTCTTTAGGTTTGGCCGTTTTAGCGGTGGTAGTAGCTGCTGTTTTATCAGCGGCTTCCTGTAGCTTGGCAGTAAGTATTTCGTAGGCACTTTCGTTGTCGATGGTTTCACTGTACTTCTTCACCAGCTTGGAGTTATTTACCAACGTCTCAATTTCTGCATCGGTGAGTACGTCCATTCTGGATCGTGGAGAAACCAGCATGGTGGCCGCCAGGGGAGTAGGGATACCCTTTTCATCCAGGCAGGTAATTAGTGCTTCCCCAATGCCTATCTGGGTGAGTAACTCATCTGTTTTATAGAAGTCGGACAGTGGATAGTTTTCCGCCGTCTGCTTAATAGTTTTCCGGTCGTTGGCTGTGAAGGCACGCAATGCATGCTGTACTTTCAGGCCGAGTTGCCCCAGCACGGAGGCTGGAACGTCCATTGGGTTTTGTGTACAGAAGAAAATACCAACGCCTTTTGAGCGGATCAATTTTATGATGGTATCTATCTGTTTGAGAAGGGCATCACTGGCTTCATTGAAGATAAGATGTGCTTCATCAATAAACATCACCAGCTTAGGTTTATCGAGGTCGCCCTCTTCCGGCATGGTGGCGTATAATTCAGCCAGGAGGCTAAGCATGAAGGTGGAAAAGAGTTTGGGCCTGTCTTGGATATCACTCACCCGCAAGATAGAGATCATACCACGGCCATCATCACTGATACGCATCAGATCATCTACTTCAAAAGATTTTTCCCCGAAGAACAAGGCGGCGCCTTGCTGTTCCAGTTCAATTACCTTACGAAGAATGGTACCAGTGGAGGTGGTGGATATCTTCCCATAATCTTTTTCCAGATCAGCTTTTCCTTCATCACTGGCGTATTGCAGCACTTTTTTGAAATCCTTCAGATCTAGTAATGGCAGTTTATTATCATCGCAGTATTTAAACAGCATGGCTACCACACCAGCTTGTGTATCGTTTAGTTCTAATATTTTAGATAGTAAGATCGGCCCAAATTCAGAGACCGTAGCACGTAGTCGTACACCTTTTTCCTCGCTCAGAGTGAGTAATTCAGCGGGGTAGGCCGCTGGGCTCCAGGTGCCGCCAATTTTCTGATAACGCTCTTGAATTTTTGGATTATCTGTACCTGCAGCAGCAATGCCGCTAAGGTCTCCTTTGATATCCATCAGCAGTACAGGAACACTGGCATCACTAAGGCCTTCTGCAATGACTTGCAGGGTCTTCGTTTTACCAGTACCAGTAGCGCCGGCAATGAGCCCGTGCCTGTTCATTGTTTTGAGAGGGAGATATACATCCGCGCCTTTTACTACTTCACCATCCAGCATTGCACAGCCTAGCCTGAAATGCTCACCTTTGAAGGTATATCCTTTCGTTATGCTTTCGAGAAATGCATCTTTATTGGACATGGCGTTTGGTTTTGTATGAAGATAATGAAAAGCAGGCACTATCTAAATACCTCCGAGGGGCTAAGAGGATGAGTACCTATGGGACATATCTCCTTAAACCCGAAATCCCCAGTCTCTACTAGTAGAGACTGGGGATTTCGGGAATTTAAATATCATAGTTATAATTCTTCTTCTCTCTCCAGCATCAATATCGCTCCCTGGGGCACGATATAATATTTCTCATCCTGGTATACTACTTCAGTAGAGCCACTGAGCAGAAATATTGCCAGATCTCCTTCTTTAGCCTGTAAAGGGATATACTTGATTTTATCCTCTTCAGGTTTCCAGGAATCATCTTCATCTACAGGTACGGGAATTGCATAACCCGGGCCGGTTTTGATGACATAACCCTGTTGTACTTTTTCTTTTTCCTGCACACCTGGAGGCAGGTATAAACCGCTGGTAGTACGATCATGCGGAGTAGTTAGTTTGATCAGCACGCGGTCGCCCACGACGATCAATTTTTTCAACTTATTATCCGGTGTGATATGTATTGCCATGTTATTAAATTTCTCCTATTAGCCTATCATCAAAATTGGTGCTGTAATAGCCCTGGATGACATACTGACAGGCCTTTTGCATAATCAGATACTGCTGAGCTTAAATGTCTCGCCTGCGCGAATACCCTTCTCTGTTTGTTGCAGGATACAGCATTCGTTTACTGGATCATGTTCAAAAAATAGGATGTATTTGTTGTCTGCCGCTTCCTGCAGAAAGCTTTTCTTCTCGCTGAGTGTTGTCAGCGGACGTGTATCATACGCCATTACATAAGGTAATGGAATATGTGCGATGGAAGGCAGCAAATCGGCCATATAGATCAGGGTCTGATCTTTATAATGGATCTGTGGCAGCATCATAGCATCTGTATGTCCATTAGCAAAGCGAATGGATATATGATCTGTGAAAGCAACACCTTCTTTGGTTTCAACAAATTTGAGCTGACCACTTTCTTGTATGGGGAGGATATTTTCTTTCAGGAAGGATGCTTTCTCTCTGTCGTTAGGCACGGTAGCCCAATTCCAGTGGTCCGCATTGCTCCAATAGGTAGCATTTTTAAATGCTGGTACCAGTTTATCACCTTCTCTAACAATACTTCCACCACAGTGATCAAAATGCAGATGTGTTAGAAAAACGTCGGTAATATCATCTCTGTGGAAACCATGTGCAGCAAGTGATTTATCCAGTGTATCTGTACCATGGAGATAATAATGGCTGAAGAATTTCTCGTCTTGCTTATCACCGATACCATTATCAACCAGGATCAGTCTTTTACCATCTTCAATCAGCAGGCATCTCATGGCCCAGGTACATAAATTGTTTTCGTCTGCCGGATTGAGTTTATTCCAGATCGTTTTTGGGACAACGCCAAACATAGCGCCGCCATCAAGCTTGAAAAATCCGGTTTCTATGGTGTATAATTTCATTATTATGCTTTTACCGAAGTTAAGGTTTCTACAGCTAATTGTTTCTGTTTCAACAATGCAGAGATTACCCAAACCAGGCCTATTACAAAGAATACAACCAGTGCCAGTACGGAATAGCGGAGGTTGTTGGTAAGGTCATCTATATAAGCAAATGAAAACATACCAATTACGATGGAGAGCTTTTCTGTTACATCATAATAGCTGAAGAATGAAGCGGTGTCTTTGGTTTCAGGCATCAGCTTCGCGTAGGTGGAGCGGCTCAGGGATTGTATACCTCCCATAACCAGTCCCACAGCGGTCGCCAGCAGATAGAAGTGCATCGCAGTTTGCATTTTGTATCCTGCAATACAGATGAAAACCCACATTATTATAACGGCAATGATTACACGTAGATTGCCATAAATACCGGAAAGTTTAGCCATACCCCATGCACCAAGAATGGCCACCACCTGAATGATTACTACTGTGGCAATCAGATTGGTATCTGGAAGATGTAACACTTTACTGCCGAAGATAGTGGCAGCTAGCATAACGGTTTGTACGCCCATACTGTAAAAGAAGAAACCGCGCAGGAAGCGTTTCAGCACTGGCATCAGCTTCACCTGTGCATATACTTTTTTCAATTCATTAAAGCCTTCAGTAAGGGCATTTCCCGTGTGTTTAACTGCATTTTTGGATGCTGGTAGCGCACGGAAGGTTATCTGTGCAAATCCCAGCCACCAAATTCCTACCAGCAGAAATGTAAGCTGTACGGGCTTAGCGTCTGTCATGCCAAATGGTTTGATGATAACCAACGCGAACCCTAACAGCTGGAGGATTACGCTGCCGATGTAGCCCATGGCAAATCCTTTAGCACTCACATTGTCCTGGTCTTCAGGGGCAGCAATTTCAGGCAGATAGGAGTTGTAGAATACAAGTCCTCCGCAATAACCCATAGTGGCCAACATAAAGAAGATAACGCCCCAATAGAGGTTGCTGCTGTCGAAGAAATACAAGGCGCTGCAGGAGATAGAGCCTAAGAGTGTGAAAAATACCAGGAAGTTCTTTTTGTTTCCTCTGGTATCTGCGATAGAAGATAGAATGGGGGAGGCGATGGCTACCAGGAGGAACGCCGCTGCCATGGTGTAATTGTAGAGTGCTGAGTTGACAAAGTGCATTCCCAGGAAGGAAACTTTTTCTTTGGTAACAGCAAGAAAATAGATAGGGAAGAAGGTAGTGGTAATAACCAGGTTATAAACGGAGTTGGCCCAGTCGTACATGGCCCAGCCGTTAATGACTTTCTTATTGGCAGTTTGCATGCTTGTTCAGCTTTTAGTAGCAACGAAGATATAATAACGCAGTCTACTTTTTATAATCGCTGATATGTATAAAGTGCTTACACATGAAATATTCGCGTTCATCGTTGGAGCTAACGATGATGAGGCGGTTGCCGCCATATTCGCTGATCAGTTGTTGGTAAAGGGTTGTACCGGCAGCATCGAGGTTGGTACAAGGTTCATCCAGGAAAAGTACAGGTACGTCAGAAAAGATAGCCAGTGCCAGTTTGGTACGCTGTTTCATACCGGAAGAAAAGTGCCTGATTTGTTTGTTGGCAGCTTTTTCCAGTCCTACCAGTTCCATGGCCTTTTTAGCGGTCATGCCAGGCAGAAAGTTCTTGAACTCTAAATGGAAGTCTATGATTTCGCGGAGAGTGAGTTCCTCGATTAGTTCGAGATAAGGGGCTGCAATAGCACAATACCGGAAGAATTCATCAACGGGGATGGACCCTTCCGGTGTGCTGTATGAAACGGTGCCTTCATTTTGTTGAATAGCACCGCTGATTACTTGTAGTAGTGTGGATTTGCCGGATCCGTTAGGACCGAGAATAGCATATCTTTCACCATCCTGAAAGGTGAGGTTAACCTGACGGAAAATCCAGTCATAGTTAAAGCGCTTTCCAGTCTGATTCAGTGATATCGTCATCAGTCGTCGTTAGATCTGGAAGTATAACCTTTCATAATACCACGGCCAGATTCACGGATGAAGTTGAGTACTTCATCTCTTTCGTCTGTAGCAGGGAATTCAGCTTCGATCATGCTGATAGCTTTGGAAAGCTTATAGCCTTTCACGAAGATGACGCGGTAGATATCGAGGATGTGATTTATCTTTTCGACAGAGAAACCTCTTCTCTTCAGACCAACTGAGTTGACGCCAACATAAGAGAGTGGTTCACGGGCTGCTTTAACGAAAGGAGGAACATCCTTACGTACCAGGGAACCGCCAGTAACGAATGCATGATCGCCAATTTTGCAGAATTGTTGTACTGCCACCATTCCTGCCAGTACTACGTGATCACCAACGGTGATATGACCTGCCAGGGTGGTGTTATTGGAGAATACGCAGTAGTTACCTACTTCGCAGTCATGAGCAATATGGCTGTAAGCCATAATGAGACAGTTGTTACCAATAGTGGTTTTCCATTTGTCTTTGGTACCGCGGTTAATAGTAACATATTCACGGATGGTGGTGTTGTTACCAATTTCCACGGTAGTTTCTTCACCCGCATATTTTAAATCCTGAGGGATTGCAGAAATAACTGCACCTGGGAATATACGACAGTTGCTGCCAATACGGGCTCCTTCCATGATGGTTACATTGGAGCCAATCCAGGTACCTTCACCTATTTCAACGTTTTTGTGAATTACAGTAAACGGATCAATTTTTACATTTGGCGCAACTTTGGCGTCCGGATGTATGTAAGTAAGCGGGTGGATCATTGCTGTTAATTGCTCTCTCTTGTTTTAATAATTTGTGCTATCATATCAGCTTCGGTAGCTACCTTATTGCCGATAAATACTGTTCCGCGCATCTCAACTAATCCCCTTCTGATCGGACTCAACAACTCCATTTTCAGGATCATGGTATCTCCTGGAACAACTTTCTGTTTGAATTTACAGTTATCGATTTTCAGGAAATAAGTATCATAGTTCTGAGGATCTGGTACTCTGTTCAAGGCCAGGATACCGCCTACTTGTGCCAGCGCTTCTAACTGAAGTACACCTGGCATTACAGGATTACCAGGGAAGTGACCCTGGAAGAAGTTTTCGTTGAAGGTAACGTTCTTGATACCCACTACGCGTTCTTCCTGTAGTTCAATGATTTTATCCACCAGCAACATAGGATATCTATGTGGTAAGGTTCTTTCGATACGTGGGGTATCAAAGATTGGTGGCTGCATCGGATCATAAACAGGAACGCCCTGGTTATGCTTGTTCTTTTTGATATACGCTTTAATCTTACGTGCAAATTCCACGTTAGATGCGTGACCTGGGCGGTTAGCGATGATATGTGCCTTGATAGGATATCCGATCAGGGCGAGGTCACCTACTACGTCCAGAAGTTTGTGACGTGCTGGTTCGTTAGGGAAACGCAGCTCAATATTATTGAGGATACCTTCGCGTTGTACTGACATAGTTTCGCGGTTGAAGGCTTTGGCTAAACGAGCCATATCATCTTCATTTACCGCACGGTCTACCACTACGATCGCATTGTTGATATCACCACCTTTGATCAGGTTATTGCTCAGCAGGTATTCCAATTCATGCAGGAAGCAGAAAGTACGGGATGATGCGATATCATCTCTGAACTGTTCCAGTCCTTTCATTTTGGCATGCTGAGTACCCAGTACAGGGCTATTGAAATCTATCAGACAGGTAATGCTGTAGTTCAGCGCCGGGAGTGCCACCATTTCCACTTTTTTCTGCTCATCGTAATAAGTGATGTTAGTGTCGATGGTATAATAGATTTTCTTAGCGTCCTGGTCCAGGATACCAGTTTTTTCGATAGCTTCTATGAATGGCATTGAACTACCATCCATGATGGGAATTTCAGGTCCATCCAGTTCAATCAGCACGTTGTCCACACCGGTGCCAACTAAGGCTGCCAGCAGGTGTTCTACTGTACTAACGCGGGCGCCATTGTGTTCCAGGGTGGTACCTCTCGCAGTATCTACTACGTAGTCCACATCCGCTTTCACAACTGGCTGGTTAGGCAGGTCTACACGTTGAAATTTAATCCCAAAGCCCGGAGAAGCCGGCTTCAAAGTGATATTCACACTGGCCCCAGTGTGTAAACCAACACCTGAAATGTGGATATCACTTTTCAATGTATGTTGGTTTTCCAACTGTTGATTTTCCATCATAATTATCTAATGTATAACTGTTTCGGCTTTTGAGTAATTACACACCTGCTTTTTCAGCCAGGAGTTGTCTTACCATTTCTTCCAATTCTTTTACCCTTTTTTCAAGGTCGGGCAAATTTCTAAAAATTGCCTGACTTTTCAGCGAACTTTTATAATCGTATGCTGGAGAACCGGTTAAAGAAGAATTAGGGATTGTAATTGATTTTGACAATCCGCTCTGTGCATTAATTTTAGTACCATCCGCTATGTGGATATGTCCTACCATACCTACCTGGCCTCCAATTACGCAGTTCTGACCTACCTTGGTGCTACCGGATACCCCGGTTTGAGCAGCAATCACGGTATTTTGTCCGATGTCTACGTTGTGGGCCACCTGTATCAGATTGTCCAGCTTAACACCTTTCTGAATAACGGTAGATCCCATGGTTGCTCTGTCGATGGTGGTATTGGAACCAATCTCCACATCATCATGAATAACAACATTTCCGATCTGAGGTACTTTTTTATAAGAACCATCCGGTTGAGGAGCAAATCCAAAGCCATCGCCTCCGATTACACATCCTGCATGAAGCGTTACTCTGCTTCCTACCACACAGTTTTCATATACTTTAACGCCAGGGTAAAGCACTGAATCATTACTTACAATGACGTTATCACCCAGGTATACCCCCGGATAAATTTTTACATTATTTCCTAACACCACATTCTCACCCAGATAGGCAAATGCACCTATAAATACATTTTCACCGAGTCTAACTGATTTTGGTACATAGGATGGTTGCTGGATACCGGTCTTGTTGCCGGTCATGTAATGGTATTTTTCCAGCAGCTGCGCCATGCTACTATACGCATCCTTTACGCGGATGAGTGTAGCGGCGATAGGACGTTCTATCACCAGGCTCTCGTTAACGAGCAGTATGGAAGCTTTAGTGGTATACAGAAACTCTTCATATTTGGGGTTCGCTATGAAACTGAGCATACCTTCGCCGGCTTCTTCTATCTTGCCGATGTTGCTCACTTTCACGTCCGGATTCCCTTCCAGCTTCCCATCCAGCATGGTAGCTAATTGTAATGCGCTAAACTGCATAGTTTAAAATTGATATGTTTTTCAGGCTATATCAGTTTATATAAACTGTTTTTATTATGTTTTAGTGCCTTATAAAACACCATTAACCTGAATTTTTGGATGACAAATGTAGAATTTTTTTACCGGTATAGCCAGCGTATGACTAATCAGTGCATTGTCAATCGATGAAATGTCTTTTACAGTTCCATCTTTGAACAGGATATTGATTTTTTCGTCGTTTATATTATATGCCCGCAAAGTGGCAGCGTCTGAGAATACAAAGTAGTCTAAATCATGATCAGAAATATTCCATTTTTCTTTAACCTGTTGTCTGAACAACTGTAACGATTCCTCATCAAACGGCTCGTGACTCAACACGACTTTGAATAACTGCCTGTTTATTAACCATTTGCATAAAAGTGACAATACCTTATCCTGGTGTGTTGTCCATACTTTTATGGCTCCCATTATATCATAATCGTCCAGCATGCAGAACATCTGCAAACATTCCGGATCCTTTTCGAAATTGTCTTTTGTAATATGGTTATACAGGAAATACTCCAAAGCCGGCGAGCAGAAGAGTTTTTCTCCTGCCTGTGCCAATTTTCTGGCCCTGATCAATATCTTCACCAACATATTCTCCGCACTCAGTACCGTTTTATGCAGGTAAACCTGCCAGTACATCAATCTCCTGGCTATAATAAATTTCTCGATGGAATAAATGCCCTTCTCTTCTACCATCAACTCGCCACTATGGACGGTCAACATCTTGATTATCCGGTCGTAACCAATCACTCCTTCTGAAACGCCTGTGAAGAAACTATCTCTATTGAGATAATCCATTCTATCTACATCCAATTGACTGGAAACCAATTGGTGAAGAAATTTCTTGTGGTAGCGTCCGTTAAAAATATCCAATGTAAGAGAAAGAGCTCCGTTCATCTCCTTATTCAGCGCCTCCATCAGCCAATGGGAAATGGCTTCATGAGAAACGCCTTCTATAATACCATGTTCCAGGGCATGTGAATATGGCCCATGGCCTATATCATGCAATAATATGGCCATTTTTGAGGCTACTTCTTCTTCCGGGGTGATTTCCACGCCCTTTCCTTTCAGCTCCTGTAATGCCCCACACATCAGATGGTAAGCCCCTAAAGAATGATGAAAACGAGTATGAACAGCGCCAGGATAAACCAAATGTGCCAAAGCCATTTGATGAATGCGCCTTAATCGCTGGTAATATGGATGGGATATGAGGTTAAGAATCAGCGGGTGATCTATGGTAATAAAGCCATACACCGGATCATTAACAATTTTTCGCTTGCTTTCGGTCATTGCATTTAGTTATTCAATCCAAACGGTTTTTCCACACCCATATTTATCCTGTATCCGCTGCAAAGCTACACCAGGAATTAATTATATGTATTTTTTTTACTTATAAAGACGCCTTTGGAGTCATCTACCCCTATCTTTCATATTTCTGGAGACGAATCACAGGTATGAAAAATTGTATTCGCAAAGGTAAATAACTTTATGACCCACCCCTAGTTTTCAGCCCCTCATTTTAATTTTAGGTTATGTTTTTAACATATAATTTCAGTTCGATGACACTACACACACGATTATTGCCAAAAAAATGGGTTAATTTCCTGTTTTAAAGGACCTTTCAATACTAACTATGAGCCAGATAAATATACTATGGGTAGATGATGAAATCGATTCCCTGAAATCGCAGATCATCTTTTTAGAGAATAAGGGTTATAAGGTATCTGCCCTCACCAACGGCTACGATGCCCTGGAGTTCCTTAAAGAACAGGTAGTAGATGTGGTACTTCTGGACGAATCCATGCCTGGTATTACCGGCCTCGAAACCCTGGGAAAAATTAAAGAAATAGACCAGCAGATACCGGTAGTCATGATTACCAAAAATGAAGCGGAAAACGTCATGGACGATGCTATCGGCTCCCAGATAACGGACTACCTTATCAAGCCGGTCAATCCTAATCAGGTATTACTATCTCTCAAAAAAATTATTGATAATAAACGACTTATAGCAGAAAAAACCACCAGCGCGTATCAGCAGCAATTCAGGACCCTATTTATGGCACTGAATTCTAACCCTGACCACGCAGAATGGATGGATATCTACAAAAAACTGGTTTATTGGGAAATGGAAATGACCAAAACCGACAGCCCCGAAATGCTGGAAGTTTTTAATACCCAGAAAGCAGAAGCCAACACTGAATTTGCGAAGTTTATCAGCCGCAATTACAGCAACTGGCTGCATCCCAAAGCACAGGATGCACCAACTATGTCGCATACGCTTTTCAGAGATAAAGTTATTCCTGCACTGGATCCCAACGTTCCGAATGTTTTTCTGCTGATAGATAATCTGCGCTACGACCAGTGGAAGGCCATACTACCTATATTCCTGGAGTCTTTCCGTCTCGTAGAAGAAGATACTTTCTATAGCATACTGCCAACCAGCACACAATACAGCCGCAACGCCATTTTCGCAGGATTGCTGCCCATTGATATAGAGCATAAATTCCCGGAAGAATGGAAAAATGATGATGAAGAAGGTGGTAAAAACCTCTATGAAGAGAAGTTCTTTGCCGCACAACTACAACGGCTGCGCATGGATACACGCTTTTCCTATACTAAAGTAGTGAACCATGCAGACGCACAGCAGATGCTGACCAACATTCATAACATCCTGGATTACCCGCTGTCTATCATCATATACAACTTCGTAGACATGTTAAGCCACGCCCGTACTGAGATGGAAGTGCTGAAAGAACTGGCAGGAGACGAAACTTCATATCGCTCTATCACCGCCAGCTGGTTTGAACATTCACCGCTACATCAGGCGCTGAAACGCCTCAGTGATAAGAAAATTAATCTAATCATCGCTACAGATCATGGCAGTGTAAGGGTTAAAACGCCGGTGAAAGTAATCGGCGACAAACAAACGACCACGAACCTACGCTATAAACATGGACGAAACCTGAACTATGATCCTAAAGAGGTACTAGCCTTCAGAGACCCCAGGGAAGCGGGCTTACCTAAGCCAAACGTAAATTCTTCCTACATATTTGCGAGAGAAGATGGTTATCTCTGCTATCCGAATAACTACAATTATTTTGTGAACTATTACCGTAATACCTTCCAGCATGGCGGTATTTCACTGGAAGAGATGATAGTGCCGGTAGCGCGTCTGGTATCCAAATAGTCCATCGCTATCTGCTTTTAATTATTTTTGCAGCATGAATTTAAAAGTCACGCCAAATAACCTGAGCAAGCTGGAAAAGATTTTCGATGATGCCAAGTATGTACTGCGCTTCGAAAAGGGAACTTTCACTTCCGGCTACTGCATTCTGGAACATAAGAAAGTGGTGGTTATTAACAAGTTTCTTAACCTGGAAGGTCGTATCAATACGCTGCTGGATATTCTTACTACCTTGCCGCTCGATGAAGAATTACTCACCGCCGAGTCGCACAAGCTGTATAAACAGATTCTTAACAGCAGACCAGTGGCAGATGATGCAGCTGCCACACCAGATGAGGAAGGAGAAGTAACTGAATAGTTTAAGACAAAAGCAATTGGAATGAAAGTAACTTTTCTTGGAACCGGGACCTCACAGGGAGTACCTGTAATTGCCTGTGGCTGTGAAGTGTGTAGTTCTGCCAATCATAAAGACAAAAGATTGCGCAGCAGTATTATGATCTCTTCACCCGCAGGTAATATTGTGGTAGATACTACCCCGGATTTCCGCTACCAGATGCTCCGTGAAAAGGTACAGCACCTGGAAGCCGTTTTAATTACGCATTCTCATAAAGATCATATCGCTGGCATGGATGATATCCGTGCCTTCAATTATTTTCAGCAAAGTCCAATAGATATTTACGCAACAGATTTCTCTCAAAATGTGATCATGCGCGAATTTGCCTATGCTTTTGCAGATTATAAATATCCCGGTATTCCGGAAATCAACCTGAAAGCCATTGATGATGAACCATTTGAAGTGAATGGGTTGAGAATCATTCCTATCCAGGTGATGCATTATAAGATGCCTGTTACCGGCTTCCGTATCCATGATTTTACTTATATCACAGACGCTAATTCCATAGCACCAGAGGAGAAAGACAAGATTCGTGGTTCTAAAGTAATGGTAGTGAATGCGCTGAGGCGTGAGAAACATATCTCTCACTTTACGCTGGATGAAGCTGTAGCACTGGGGCAAGAACTGGAAATTCCGCAGGTTTATTTTACGCATATCAGCCATCAGCTTGGTTTGCATGATGAAGTGATGAAGGAGCTGCCAGCAGGAATGGCATTAGCGTATGATGGCTTGTCTATAGAGATTTAATGAAGTATAAAGAACAGTTATATATTGAAATGACATCTTCGGATGTCATTTTTTTTTGTCCAAAGGGAGATGATCAAGCGTTTTTGTAATATTTTTTAAAGATTTTTCCTCTGTTAACATCTGGTAAAGGAATGATAGGAGTAGATGGGATAATTTCGACCTTCCAAAAATTTGTTAACCCATGTGGAATCGGCTGAAAGCAGCAGTATTGCATGTTTCTGTGAAGGAACGTATAGGCATCCTGGTATTGAGTTGTTTGGTGGTAGTTTGTTGTCTGGTACATAGGATTGCATCTTGTTATATCGATCAGCAGGACACCGATAGTCTTAAGCTCAAAGCGGCAGTAACAGCGTTTGAATCGCAGTTAATGGCCTATGAAAAAGATAGTAATGCCTGGCCATCGAAACGAGTTTATACCGAAAGGACTGACAAGCAGCATTTTAATGCTGCTATCAATGTAGCATCCGCATTGTTTTATTTTGATCCCAACAAGATGAGTATAGAAAAGTGGCAAAAGCAGGGGCTAAGCGCTAAAACGGCCACTGGCATCATCCATTATGTTGAAAAAGGGGGGAAGTTCAGAAAACCGGAAGATCTGGGAAAGATATATGGTTTGCATGCGGAGATGCTGGCCCGTATTTTACCGTATGTAAGGATTCCGGATGAAATAACGGCTACGTATAAACGTAGTGATAGTATATATCCTACTTACAGAAAGAAATCTTTACAGGTTATAGATATTAACATGGCTGATACTTTGGTCTGGCAGGGTTTACCGGGGATAGGTCCTGGTTTTGCGAGGCGCATCGTTCTTTTCAGGGAGAAGCTGGGTGGTTTTTACAGTGTGGATCAGGTGGCCGAAACATATGGGCTTGCGGATAGTGTATTCAAAAAAATCCAACCATTTCTGAAGATAGGTGATAGTTCTCTAAAAAAAATGGACCTCAACCTCACAGATGAGAAGACTTTGGCAAATCATCCTTACATACGTTCGAAACTGGCGAGTATGATAGTGGCCTATCGTAATGCCCATGCGGGTTTCAAGAGAGTGGGTGAGTTGAAAAGCTTACCGTTGGTGGATGATATTATTTATCGTAAAATTGAACATTACATTGAAATGCCGTGATTGGACCTCATTTTTAGCATAATACCAAAACAAATATACCCGTTATGAATTTTGAGCCCACCGAAGAACAACAACAGATCGCACAGACTATCAGGGATTTCGGAAAGAAAGCCATACTTCCACATGTGCTGGAATGGGATGAAAGCCAGGAATTTCCGGTAGCATTATTCAAAGAGCTTGGTCAACTGGGCCTGATGGGCGTTTTAGTGCCAGAGCAATATGGAGGTAGTGGATTAGGCTACCTGGAATATGTAACCGTAGTAAGTGAGATAGCCCGTTTCTGCGGTGCTATTGGATTAAGTGTGGCGGCACATAATTCACTATGTACCGGCCATATCCTGCAATTCGCAAATGAATCACAGAAGCAGCGTTGGCTGCCCAAACTGGCTACCGCTGAATGGATAGGCGCATGGGGACTGACAGAACCCAATACCGGTTCAGATGCCATGAACATGAAATGTGTGGCAAAACAGGATGGCAATGACTGGATCATTGATGGTACAAAATGTTGGATTACACACGGCAAAAGCTGCGATATTGCCGTGGTGATAGCCAGGACAGGCTCCGTAAGAGATAGCCATGGAATGACCGCCTTTGTGGTCGAAAAAGGTACACCTGGTTTTAGTGGAGGAAAGAAAGAAAACAAATTAGGCATGAGAGCCTCCGAAACAGCCGAAATGGTATTTACTAATTGCCGTATTCCTGCAGAAAATGTACTAGGAGAAATAGGAGAGGGATTCATTCAATCCATGAAAGTATTGGATGGAGGTCGTATATCCATTGCCGCATTGTCGCTGGGTATCGCCAAAGGCGCCAGGGATGCTGCATTGAAATATGCCAAAGAACGTTATCAGTTTGATCAGCCTATTGCTAATTTCCAGGGTATATCTTTCAAATTGGCAGATATGGCTACAGAGATAGAAGCAGCAGAACTCCTGACCCTGCAAGCTGCTGATATGAAGAACAGGAAAGTGAAAATGACACAACAGGCAGCTATGGCCAAATACTTTGCCTCTGAAGTAGCTGTGAAAGTAGCGAATGACGCGGTACAGATTTTTGGCGGTTACGGCTATACGAAGGACTTCCCGGTAGAGAAATTTTACCGTGATGCTAAACTTTGTACAATAGGAGAGGGAACATCAGAAATACAGAAGATTGTGATCGCAAGGGAAGCTTTACGATAAGTATAGAGAAAAAGGTTGTTGATAACGATGAATATTAAGAGTGAAAATATTTTTTAATGTAAAAAAATATTAACTACAAACCATTCATCTTTTTTGACAATTAAATGAAATATTACCCCTTTTGTGTTATAGAATATTGCAAAAGGAACGTTAAATTTGGGTTAATTCATCACTCTTTACCGTTTATCAACCTTAACACAAAATCAAACTAAGATTTGAAACACATTTACGCAAACAAAGGCACCCTCTGAGGGTGCTTTTTATTGGGAAACTGCTCAAATCGCATGTAGAAGTTTGAAAAGATATTATAACCTGTAATCCACGTTATTTATTACTGATAAGTTATTTATTCTTACTCGTATAAAAAGACCGGTTTTAGCCGGTCTTTTTTATTGGCACTAAATTGTTCAGCGAGATTATTTCAGTTTGAATATAGGGCTAATAAAACGCAAAGAGGGTGTCTCTACTGAATAGAGACACCCTCTTTGCGTTTTATTCGAATGTTTTAGTGTTTGTCTTTTTCTTTATTAAAAAAGTCAGTCACTTTATTTTTAGCTGCTTCGGCCCAGTCTTCAGCAGTATCTTTTGCGTGATCCAGAAAATCACCTGCTTTATCCATTATGCCGTCACCTTTTTCTTCGGTTTTACCGGCCATACCGGCAAACCAGCTATCTACGGTGCCAGCAATGAAAGGAGGCAGTTTGCCTTTTACATATTCCTTTATTACGTCGATGGACTGAGTGGCCTGTTCTGCGGTAAGACCTACTTTTTCCTGTAACTGTTGAATAAGTTCCTGCATGATTGTGGGTTTTAAAGGGTTCGAAATCGATATTATTAAGCCACTTTCAGTTTAACCAGTGTGGATTTTTCCAGTTTGTTTTCTGCGTATTCCCTGGTTAATGTGAAGGTGGTTTCGTTGGCAGAAGGCAATTCGAACATTGCATCGCTGAGTACTACTTCGCAGATGGAACGGAGGCCACGTGCGCCCAGTTTGTATTCCATTGCTTTGTCAACGATGTAGTCTACTGCATCTTCTTCCACGATCAGGTCGATGTTTTCTACCTTGAACAGTTTTTTGTACTGTTTTACGAGTGCGTTCTTAGGTTGAGTAAGAATAGCTTTCAAGGTATCTCTGTCGAGAGAATTCAGGTAAGTCACCACAGGCAAACGACCCAGTAATTCAGGGATCAGACCAAAGGATTTGAGGTCCTGAGAGTTTACGTAGCGGAGGATTTGTTTCCTGCTTTCTTCTTCTTTCTCTTTATTCACATTGAAGCCGATAGAATGTGTTTGCACTCTTCTGCTGATGATCCTTTCTACGCCGTCGAATGCGCCGCCGCAGATAAAGAGGATATTTTGAGTGTTGAGTTTGATCAGCTTTTGTTCAGGGTGTTTACGACCGCCCTGAGGAGGAACGAGTACTTCAGTACCTTCCAGCAGTTTGAGTAGGCCTTGTTGCACGCCTTCGCCACTTACATCACGGGTGATGGAAGGGTTATCATTTTTACGGGCAATTTTATCGATCTCATCGATGTAAACGATACCACGTTCAGCTGCTTCCACATCGTAGTTACATACCTGCAGCAGGCGGCTGAGAATACTTTCTACGTCTTCACCTACGTAACCTGCTTCAGTAAATACGGTAGCATCTACGATGGTGAAAGGAACGTTGAGCAGTTTAGCTATTGATTTAGCGAGGAGGGTTTTACCAGTACCGGTTTCACCGACCATGATAATATTTGATTTTTCGATTTCTACTTCATCCTCATCGATTTGTTGGTTGAGGCGTTTGTAGTGGTTGTATACTGCTACGGCGAGGATTTTTTTAGCATCATCCTGACCGATCACATATTCATCCAGGAATTTTTTGATTTCCATTGGTTTGGAAACCTTAGGGGCGAATTGTGAAGCAGGAGTAGCCACAGGTTTTTTGCCTGGAGCGAACAGCTCCTGGTCAATAATTTCCTGTGCATTGGCTACACAGTTTTCACATATGTGTCCCTCTGCGCCTGCAATCAGTATCTGTACTTCTTCTTTGGAGCGGTTGCAGAAGGAACAACGAATTTTCGATTCTTTCATTTGAATAAATTAATTTTCGACGAATCTTGGGCGTTGCCTGCTATTAAAACACAGGGCTACAAATTTACACTAAAATTCCGGGCCCCGGTTAAATAAAAACAGTCTCTACTAAGTAGAGACTGTTAAAATAATCTAAATCAGGGAAACCCTGATCTGATATTAAGATTTACTGTGGAGTATCCAGCTGTTTTTTCGGATTTTTCTGCAGTACGTCGTCGATGATGCCATATTCTTTGGCTTCATCAGCAGTCATCCAGAAGTCACGATCGCCGTCTTTTTCCACTTTTTTCACCGGTTGACCAGCGTGGCCAGCGATGATTTCATTGAGTTCTTTTTTCAGTTTCACGAACTCACGTGCAGTGATTTCGATGTCAGAAGTCTGACCTTCGGCGCCACCGTGTGGTTGGTGAATCATCACGCGAGCGTGTTTCAGTGCAGTACGTTTACCTTTTGTACCTGCTACCAGAAGTACAGCGCCGAAAGAGGCGGCCATACCGGTACAGATAGTAGCTACATCAGGAGAGATGATCTGCATGGTATCATAAATACCCAGGCCAGCGTAAACGCTACCACCAGGGCTATTGATATACATCTGAATATCACGGTTGCGGTCTGAAGATTCCAGGAACAGCAGCTGCGCAGTGATTACATTCGCTACGTAGTCGTTCACAGGATCTCCAAGGAAGATAATACGATCAGCCATCAATCTCGAAAAAACGTCCATCTGTGTCATGTTCATCTGGCGTTCCTCTAAGATATACGGAGTCAGACTGTTCACCTGATGGCTCTTAGCGTAGCTATCTACTACCAGGCTGCTGATCCCGTGATGCTTAATCGCATACTTTCTGAATTCGTTATTATTAATGTTCATGATGGTGATGTTTATGAGGTAAATTAACAAAATCCTCTGCTTTGATTTCCTCTTCTTTAATATTCACCTTCGCTTCAGCCCAGTCAAACAGTTTCTGGGTAATCATTTCACGATAAGTCTGGTCTACGAATTTCTCATCTTGCAACAGACGTTCCAGGTAGCTATCCAGCCATTCTGCACCGTCGGTAGCAGCGCCACCGTAGTAACCTAAAACTTTTTGTTTAGCGTTTTCTTTCAGTTCATCGAAAGATACTTCCAGTTTATTATCGCGAATCAGTTTATCACTGATCAGTGTCCAGCGCAGTTGATGGTCGAAGCTTGGGAATTCTTTTTCAGCTTCTTCTGCAGTTTTAGGTTTTTCACCGCCTACTTGCAGCCAGCGTTTCAGGAAATCTTTTGGTAATTCAATAGGTGTTTCGTGAACCAGAACTTCAAACAGATCGTTGTGCATGTGGTTCTTAGCCTCGGAATTCCAGTACTTTTCGATTTCTTCTTTCAGTTTAGCACGGAATGCTTCTTCTGTAGTGATGTTATCCGCAGGATAAACTTCTTTGAAGAATTCTTCATTCAGTTCTCTTTTTTCAATCAGACCTACTTTAGTGATGGCCAGTTTGAAATTTTTCTGTGCAGCTTCTTTTTCGTCAGCAGCAAAGCCGAGGTCTCTCAGTACCCAGCCCAGACGCTGTTCGTCAAAAGAAGTAGCCAGTTGTAAAGTGATGGAATCACCAGCTTTTTTGCCTTTCAGCTGCTCCTGGATAGCAGGAGTGAAGTATTTCACCAGCAGGGCATTTTCTTTGTTGATACCACCTTCTACTACATTACCTGCAGCATCTGATTCTTCGAATGTAACGTTTATTACGTTATCTTCTGAATCAATTGTTTCTGGTTCAGTCATTTTACCACCTTTCAGTTGTAAACGCTCAACCTCGTCCTGTACCATTTCTTCGGTAACAGTAACTTTATATTTAGTAAGAGTAGTTTTATTGTTTTCGAGTGGAGTCACATCGAAAGAAGGTTTAACACCAACTTCAAAGTCGAAAGAATAATCAACTGGCTGATTGAAGTCTAAATTTTTAGCTTCTTTTTCCAGTGACAGTGGCTGACCAAAGAGTTCCAGTTTCTCGGTCTGGATATAGCCCATCAGTTCTTTTTCTACTGATTTCAACACCTCGTCGCTGAAAATAGCGGCACCGTGCATCTTCTTAACCATACCTGCAGGAACCATTCCTTTACGGAAGCCTGGGATGTTAGCATTCTTCGTGAATTGCTTTACTGCTTTGTCAAAATTAGGAAGGTAATCTTCCGCGCTCACTTTCACAGTGATCTTATCGTTCAATAAACCAATGTTTTCTCTGGTAACGGTTGCCATAATTGAATTGTATAAAATGTTCTTTAAGAAGCAATAATAATTCCTGTTTTATTTTTCTGCCATGACGTCATTTCAAAAAATACCGGCAGTTTTCCGGAAAATTCCTGAAAGGTAAGCGGAGACTTGTTTTTTACCCGAACATCTGAATGGGGAAAGACGCCCTCCTGATAATTTGATGGTGTTGTCATATTGGCATAAAGCCTGCCTGTTCCTCTTCTCTTTTTTCCTGATTTCCTATGCTTTTCTGTCCTATCTCGTCGATTAAGCTATTGATTTACATAAAATTATGAAAATACGCCCAATCTAGCAGAGCGCGAAGATAGTACGTTTTATCGAAGTAAAAGGGTAAAAGCGGGTTAAAATTTAGTCTTTTACCATTGAAATCGCAGGTATTTGCGATAATTTTTATATAAATGTTTCCCCTATGCGCATGCACTGCCTAATGCTGTTCTATGTAATAATCTTCTTTTCATGCACTTCAAAAACTGTAAAAAGTCCCCATGACAATGGACTTCCAGTGCAACAAGATACTATCAAAAAAAGGCTTGCTAACTTTCATATTCTCACTGATTCATTTCCATCTAGTACACCATTGCAGGTGCTGGATTCTCCGCCATCCTTCCGTAATGCCACCATTAGTATTGTGGAATATAAAATTATTGCTGACGCCAGGCTATCAACATTAGACACTATGGCAAATGTACTGCTCTATAAAAAATGCAAATACTGGAAGCTAGATAGCGCCACCATGGTTACGCTCATTCGAAATGCAGAAGCCGCAGATGCTGATTTTATTGATAAGATGTGTGATGTTTTGCCTGCGCAGATAGTTGGATATGCTTTGATTGATGGTGTAGAACATCAGTTTTTTATAAATGCAGCATCCCACATGATTATTTTCAAAGGGCATGTAAGAGGGAATTATGTCTGGACAGACCACAAATACAGGAAGTATTTTTTATTGCCTGTTACGGGGGAGTAAACAAAAAAGCCAGCATCACTGCTGGCTTTAGTGCGGATGAAGGGACTCGAACCCCCATGCCTCGCGGCACCAGATCCTAAGTCTGGCGTGTCTACCAATTTCACCACATCCGCAGGTGATGATTTGCAATTGATAATTACTGCCAAAATAACCGGCAGCTAGCAAAGGATTGCAAAGGTATTCTTTTTTAGGAATAAACAAAATCAATTATAACTGAAATCCCTTCTATACGATGCGGTGTACAGAAGGGAAATTTCAAATTAGGCCCAGGATTGCCTCCTGTAGCCATTCTTCGAGGTCAGCTGGTGATTTATTCCCATCCAATCTCCGATAGTAGCATATACTTCACGGAAGTCGGTTTTGGCCGTTTCCCGTTCCAGCATCCCTGCCACGCTGCAATCTTCAATACCAGCGCGCTTCAGCTGACCTCCAAAAACATATAGCTGTCCAGCCGCGCCATGATCAGTACCCTTCCGGTTATTTTCTTTCGGACTTCTGCCAAACTCTGTCCAGGCAACAACCATCGTGTTGTTAATATGTGCACTGTCCTTTAATTGTTTCATAAAATTGCTGATACCCTCGCTGAAGGCTGCCAGTAGCAAATCATGCTGTACCCTTTGAAACTGGTGGGTATCAAATCCATCCAAGGCGACATGATAGATATGACCTGCATTATCTGCACTGATCTCTGTGTAAATCTTATCTAGTGCCACTTCGTATTCCAACTCACTGTAATCTCTGACAGGTTGTGTGTCAGGAAGCCAATGATTTGCTGCTAAGCCTTGCAAACAGCCTGTCTGCCATATTTGGGCGGCATGAAAATGAGATTGCTCTTTATGATCAAATCCCACTTGGTGCATCACCAACATCTGACCCGCTTCGTATATGGGTAACAGTGATGATAGTGAAGGATGAAATCCCCATTTATCATCTACATATATCATCTCTTCCTTACTGACAGCAATAGTAGGACGCATTGCCCTGTACATAGGGTCTGCATATGGGATCACGGTATTCAGGCCATCATTCCCTCCTTTAAGGTGGACAAAAATCAGGTTTTTGTTACCATTACTGACAGCAGATTTTCCTGCCGCTTTGAGCACGGTAGGCATCATAGCTACTCCTGCAGCCAGACTACCGTGTTTTAGAAAGTCACGTCTTCTCATGCTGTCCTGGGTTTATGACCATTCAGTCCGTAAAATAAAATGTAGAGATAGCAAGCTACTGGTATCATAAACGCCACCTGCCAGGTATAATGATCCTTTACAAAGCCCTGCAGATAAGAGATGACGGCCCCGCCGCAAATTGCGGTAGACAGCAGCCCTGAGGCGGCTGTAGTATGCTTGCCAACACCATGAACCGATAAAGAGAAAATTGTTGCAAACATGATGGCATTACACAAGCCTACGCCAATCATGCTGTAAACAGCCACCAGACCAGTACTGCTTATAGACAATGCAATCAATGCAATAGCTGCCGTTGCACATGTTGATAACACTATTGCTGGTTTCAATATTCTTAGTAATCCTGCGCCAATCAATCTACCTACCAACATAGCCCCCCAGTAAATAGCAACGTAATTGTTAGCTTCCTGCTCTGGTATATGCAACAGGTCCACAATGTAGTTGGTGAGAAATGTACCTACCGATACCTCTGCACCTACGTACATGAAGATGCCTATAATGCCTAAATTCAGCTGCCTGAAAGAGAATAGTCCTTTACTATTGCTATCCTGGCCGGTTTCAGAGGTGGATATAACGGGAAGGGATAAACGTGAAACTATAATCGCGATCACGAGCAGTAAGGCTGCAATCCCCAGATAAGGATATCTCACGGCTTCGCTGGAAGCATTCGATTCTTCTAACCTGGACAAAATAAAATGTGCACCAAACAACGGAGCCACCGTAGTACCGGCAGAACCAACGCCCTGTATCAGCGCCAGCCTGGCAGATGCTGTATTCGCAGGACCTAACACGGTGATATAAGGATTGGCAGCCACCTGCAGCAACACAATACCAATAGCTACCACAAATAGTGCTGCCAGAAATAAAGTATACTGATGGAACACGGAAGCTGGATAGAACAGCAGTCCGCCGAAAGCAGCTATCGCAAATCCAAGCACCATGCCCTTTTTATAGCCGGTACGGGTAACTATTTTACCTGCTGGTATCGACATAATACCATATGTCAGGAAGAAATAGAACTGTACCAATGAAGACTGGGAATAGGTGAGTGTGAACCCTTTCTTGAAAAAAGGTACCAGTGTATCATTCAGGCAGGTGATAAAGCCCATCATGAAATACAATACTGCCAGCGAGATAAGCGCTGGCGTGTATGATTGCCCGGAACCACTTACAGGAGAGGATTTTAGATCATTGGTTGATGAAACTATTGGCATAGTTATTTTGCTTGTGTTGATAAAACTTCATATTTGGCTTCAATCTCTTCCAATGTTTTCCAGCATTGGAAAAGGCCGCGTGGAACGTGGAAACAGCCTTTCCATTTACCGCCTTTCAAAGTCAGCAATGGTTGGCCCTGACGATTTAGGTAACCATACCATTCACCATTGGAAGGGTCTGGGAACCTGGCCCATGTATAATTGTGCACTTTCTGGAACCATTGCCAGCAGCGAGTATCGCCGGTATGCAGGTAGCCTTTCAGCAGACTGATAATTGTTTCGATGTGTACCCACCAGAGTTTCTGGTCCCACTCCAATTGCTGTGGCGGTGCGCCTTTAACGTCCAGGAAGTAGAAGATACCACCATGTTCTTTATCCCAGCCATATTCCAGTAGGTTGAGTGTAATATCGGTTGCTTTTCTGATGAGTGCTGTATCATTGTTACGGGTGGCAAGGTCCATGATAAACCACATCGCTTCCAGTCCGTGACCAGGATTGATGAGCCTTCCCTCAAAAGAATCGCTGAAACTACCATCAGGTGTGGTGTTTTCCAGTATCAGGCCTGAGTCTTCCTGATAAAATATATCCATTACAGTATGAACACCATGTTGAATAGTACTTTCTACCAGTTCTTTATCTAACAGGTGTTCCATCTCCAGTACAAGGTTGCAGAGTATCATCGGCAATGCAAAGTTCTGCAAAGGTCTTGTGCCTGGAAATGCTTTACTGTACTTGCCTTTAGGATCGTTTTGTCTTTCTAAGATATTGTAAAACGTATCCGTAGCGATCTTTCCATATTCTTCTTTGCCAGTGGCCTGGTATAACTGCCCAAACGCCATTGCAGCAAAGCAGTCAGAAAATATATTATAAGGTTGTATTAAAGGCTCACCAGTGCGTGTTAGAGAGAAGTACCAGTTACCTTCTGCATCGCGACCATGCTTTTTCAGGAATTCCGCTCCCTGAGCAGCCATATCCAGCCATTCCTGCTTTTTCTCTACTCTGTTGTACAGCATACTGAAACACCATACTTCCCTGCATTGCAGCCAGATAAATTTATCTGTGTCAAATACTTTTCCATATCTGTCAAGACAAGTGAAATATCCACCGTAATCCTTATCAGGAGAGTTTTTCATCCAGAATGGTACTACATCTTCCAGCAGATTTTTCTGGTATAATGCAGCATATTCTTTATAGCCCATAGTTATTTTAATTAGAGGGTTTTGATATATTCTTTATAACGATTGTATAAGTGTCCGGCCTGCAGATAGGCAGACTGTGGACTCATAAAGTGAGAGAATTCGAAAGTGATGGCTTTGTCATAACCGGCTTTGCGTGCGGCTTCCAGCTTCATGCGGAGTTTTTCGAATTTTATTGGCAGGAACTTTATTGGCATGTCACGGTCAAATGATTCTGCATTTGTCCAACATTGAATACCATATTTGTCAGCAATACTTTTGTTCACTGCGAAGAAGTCCGGGAGTTCATAAAATTCAATATGCCCATCCTGGAATGCGCAGGCATCAACTACGCCTTTGATACCATCAAATATCTCTGACCATTCAGCTTCATGTTGTTTCAGGGAAACGGCGTCTTCTTTAGAAAGTGTTCCAGAAGCGGCCATCACAGCTTTTTTGCCATCTATCCAAGGAGAAATAAGTGTTGGCAAACCACCGGAGATATCTTTACAATGCTTACCCAGCTTAGCATAGAGGTCTATTACTTTTCCGGTACGGCGACTCACTTCCTGTGTCAGGTACCATCCCTGGAAGGATTTATAGTGGCCGTAGGTTTTCCACACTTCATCAATTACTTTCAGGTTGATATCCACTTCCTTTTGGAAATCGCCTTTCCACCAGTAGTTGCCAGAATCATAGAGTCCGAAATAGAATTTCATTTTATGTTTATCGGCAAGTTCCAGGAACATCTTTACCAGATCCACCGGAGGTTCGTAGCAATTTTCTTCCTTCATCAATACTTTTGAAGGGTAAGTTAACCAGCGTTGAAAACCGCTGCGTATAAGGAATACTGTGTCTATTCCTATAGCCTTCATATGCGAGAAGTCAGCGTCCCATTCTGCGCGACCCCAATTTTGATGGGGAATATCATGGCTGATTTCATCAAGAAAAGTACCTGTGATTTTCATTGTTATTATTTTAAGATGGCACGATAGGTTATCAGTTAACTAACGTGTGAAATGATATTGGATGATGTATCTATAAATAGTGTTTATCTCGCAGAAAGCTTGTCCAGCGTATGTATGCAGCTGCTGAAAGATGGATGCCGTCATAGGTATATGCAGCAGGCATCTGACCATCTTTATCAGCAAGTAATTGATAGAGGTCGATGAATGGAACATTATTGGCAGCTGCCAGTTCTTTCAAGGCCTTATTCATACGTTGTATTTCAGGAATAGTGCCGGTATAATAGGCACGGTTAATAATGGTTTCGTTTATGGGTAATACGCTTTGGATATAAACCTTTGTGTTGGGAGATAATGTTTTGATTTTGTCGAGGATACGGCGATAGTTGAATAACGTGTTTTCCAAAGGGATCTTTCTGCCGATATCGTTTACACCGATCATGATAAACAACTTGTCAGGTTTGGAAGAAAGTACTTCGTCCATACGTGCAAGCACACCATAGCTGATATCGCCGGCGATACCGCGATTACGTACATGCGGATTGTTGAGTAGCTCGGCCCAATCGCCCCAATGTGTGATGCTGTTTCCGAGAAAAATGATTTCGTGTTTTGTATCTGGTAGTCCTTTGAAGTAGTTCAGCCTTGAATCATACAAGTAGTTGTGATAGGTAGAGTCATAGCTGGCTTTGGCTGTATCCTGCTGTTGCGCACTGCACAGCGAAGAGGCTGTCAGTGCGCATATCAGCATGAGTGTATATTTCCGCATGGTTACCATTATTTAATGAGGTGTCCGTTAAAGTCTACCTGCAGGTCAAATGGATGCAAGAGATAGTCTGTAATAACAGCAGCAGCTTCCCTATTCAGGGGAGTATGTTCGTTAAAGGCTAGGTCCAGTTGCAGTTTACTCCATGCGCTAGAAAGGTTTTCCAAGGAGATGTTTTTGGTACTTGCTGTGGATAAGGCTTTAACGATATAAGCTGGCGTCAGGTCTTCACCGGTAGGTTGTAATTTCTTAGCGGCAGGGTAGTACGACATCAGTCCTTCCACAAATTCATATTCGCTGATTGGTCTGTTTGGATAGAACCATGTTTGGTTAGCCCAGGTATAGGATACGCCAGCACCACGGAGTATACCGGTAGCGCCTATACGCTGAATGGCTGCGAAATGTTTATTTTCAGGCTTTACATCAATATAAGGCATGAGGTAAACACCTGATTTAAGGAGAGCATCCTGTACTTCACGTACCTGTACCTGGCGTGGTTGTATATTATGTTTTATAGAGATAGCGGCAAGTGCGCCGGCGGCCTGTCCAAGTTGTAATACTACAGGTTGGAGGCGTGTGGCGCCGTTAACGATGTTGGTAACGCTGATGCTTTTTTCAGCAACGATGAAAGACTCTGTGCTGGCAGGTATGAGAGAGCCCAGTGGAATATTGTAGGAAGGTACTTTTGCTTTTCCGAAGTCGATTTTTGGAACATTAGGATCTTTGCTTTGGTGATGATCGATAGGGTAGTCACCAACGGCAATACCTGTACGATAAAATGCTTCTTGCTGGTCAAAAGGTTTGGCTACATGATTGAGTGTAAGTGTGGTAATACCGTGTAACCTTCTGGCCTCGCGGTAATACGGGATCATTGGCAATTTGTCAGTTGTTGGATATTCATCAGCGATGCCGAGATGTTTGTATCCCAATGCGGTTTGCAGGTAGTATAGATATTGGAGGGTATGAAGTTTGGCTTTTTTCAGTGCTTCGTTTCTTTCTTCCCTGCTCATTTCTATCACGTTCAGCGGATAGTCGTTACCGCATCCTGGCCAGTTGATCATATATTTATGGTTAGGCAGTTTGCCATATTCCATCATTTTATCACAATCAATTTTACCATTGTTCGTATTGCCGTAAGGGTTAGATGCGCTACAGCAGCAGAGGAATGGAGTTGGGTCGTATCCGGCTGGTTTAGGAATGGTTTTATCTGCACCTGTGCCGAAGTCTTTGAGCGTAACCACATAGGTCAAAGCTTGTATATAGTGATTAGCTTCTACTGGTGCTACTTCTTCATGGGTAATATTGCGGCTGTCCATACCTATGCTGTATGGGGTATTGGTGGCGGCCATTACGTCACCGAGTTCGGTGGCATCAATGAGTATGGAGGCTTGAATGGACTGTGTCTTTTTACCTTTTTGGAAGGTGACAATCCATTTATTATTTTCTTTATTTACAGTTTTCCACTGTACGGAATAGAGGATATTGAGATCTTTCTCGGAGGCAGCCATGCTTTTGAGGATGCTATCGCCGATAGAAGGTTCGAAGAGCGTATTACTTACCCAGCCAGTGGAAACGTTGGCAGGACCGCCATAATATTTAAAGAGCCGGCTTCTGAATTCGCCCCATAGGCCAGATGGCAGTTGGTCGTTTCCATCTATGGCAGAAACGCCTGCGCTGGTGAGCATACCACCTAACCAGGTGCTTTCTTCAAGGATGGTTGTTTTAGCGCCCATTCTGGCTGCCTGGATACCGGCTGTTGTTCCGGAGGCGCCGCCGCCGATGATGAGTACGTCTGTTTGTAGTTGTTGGGCATAGGCGGTAGTGGAATAGAGGCACACCGCGAGCATGGTTCCGCGAATAAAGGTTGATAAATGTTTCATAATAGGTCTAAAGTAAAAAAATAAATTTAAAAACAATAGACACTATTTAATTTATTTTATTTAATGTTGGTAATTAAGAAAATATTTTTTAAAAATTAAATATTTTGATTAAATAATCGAATTTTGTTTTATATTTTTTAATAAAAATTAAAATTCAGCGGCTTAAATTGGAGAATCAAAATCGCAAAAGCATAAAACCGGTTATGGCTAAAACATTTTTTGAAGAACTCAATAGTGAAAATGTTACCGGGGTGGCATACAAGAACATCAACTTGAAAAAGGCTGCCCTGGCCTATTTCGCCAACATCGGCAACGCTACCATTGCAGATATGTGCAAGGAGTTAAACCTCAGCGCCCCCAAGGTAACCACATTACTGAATGACCTGATCCAGGACGGACTTGTTAAAGATTATGGAAAAGTAGAATCCACAGGTGGCCGAAAACCCAATCTCTACGGCCTCGTTCCTGATTCTGCTTTCTTTATCGGTGTCGACATCAAACAAAATCATCTTAACCTCGGCCTGTCTGATCTACAGAAAAACCTGATCAAAACAGTTGAAAGCCTGCCTTATCAACTGGATAATAATAAGGAGTCGCTCGAGCAACTTTGTCAACACATTAACCAGTTCATTGAAGAGTTACCCGTACCCCGCGAAAAAATTCTTGGTATCGGCATCAACTTATCTGGTCGCATTAACTATGCAACAGGCTATAGTTACAGCTTCTTCTATTTCGATGAAGAACCACTGTCCAAAATAATAGAATCCAAAGTAGGTATCCGTGTATTCCTGGAAAATGATTCCAGGGCCATGGCCTATGGCGAATTCTGCTCCGATTCGGTACATGGCGAAAGGAACGTTCTATTCCTGAACCTGGACTATGGAATTGGTATGGGCGTGCTGATTGATGGTAAACTCTACTATGGTAAATCTGGTTATTCGGGTGAGTTCGGGCATATCCCATTATTCGATAACGAAATCATCTGTCACTGCGGTAAGAAAGGCTGCCTCGAAACAGAAGCTTCCGGCTGGGCACTCACACGCATGTTTCGCCAGAAGATGGAGGAAGGAAGTTCATCTTTACTGACAAAGAAAAATATACTACCAGTAGATATACAGCTGCAAGACATTATTAATGCTGCTAATCACGATGATGTATTAGCGATTGAACTGATCGCTAAAATCGGTGAAAACCTGGGGCGCGGTATTGCTTTGCTGATCAATATCTTTAACCCTGAATTGGTCATTCTTGGCGGAAGCCTGGCTGCTACTGAAGATTATATCCGTCTGCCAATAAAAAGCGCTATCAATAAATATTCTCTCAGTCTGGTTAACAATGATACGCGACTGAAAATCTCTCGTCTGGGTGAGCGTGCTGGTATTATAGGCGCCTGTTTGCTAGTGAGAAACAAGGTACTGATCAGTTAGCATCAGTGACGATGGAATTGCAGTAACTTTATTGTCTCCTGTAATTCTAAATTCATTGTTATGTCTAAAATCGAACCTTATCTCTCGTTTAATGGCAATTGTGCGGAGGCTATGAACTTCTATAAAGAAGCACTTGGTGGTCAGTTGATGGTGATGTTGGTAAAAGATTCGCCTGCCAAAGATCAGATACCGGAGGAATACCACAATCAGGTAATGCACGCCTATCTGAAAGGTAATGGCTTTTCACTGATGGCCAGTGATAACATGAGCCAGGATAAAACAGTAACGGGTACCAATGTGAGTTTGACTTACAATGCCGAAGACAACTCAGAAGCCGAAGAAATATTTAATGGTCTTTCCAAAGGTGGAAAAGTGACGATGCCACTCGCAGAAACATTCTGGGCAAAACGTTTCGGAATGCTGATAGATAAATATGGTTTTAACTGGATGGTCAATGTGACCAAACCCATGTAAATAAAAAGCGCTAACGTTGATGTATATTCGTTAGCGCTTTTTTTATTTCTTCTTATGATATTTGATAAATCGCTCTACTTTCTGTTCTAAGGCAGAATACTCAATCGCTTCTTGCAATCGCTTTAGACGAGTGGTATCCTGTTTGGCGCTTTGAATATACCAGGTTACCTGGTGCTGATAGCCAGCGGCTTGTGCGGTGAAAAACTTCCACGCTACTTTATTTGCCTTAAAGGCCTTCTCTGAAGCGGCATCTAGTTTCACATTTTCTTTGTCCTGCTCAAAAGAATAACGCTTAGTATTGTCCACTTTTCGCTTTTCGAAGATCTCCAACCCTGCAGGAAACATGAGGCCTTGGGCTTGTAGGTTATTCACCTTTTCAATATTCACTGAGCTCCAGATGCTGCCCGCTTTTCGTGGTGTGAAGCGAATAGTATAGCTATGTTCATCGATTGATTTTCTGATACCATCTATCCAACCAAAACAAATGGCCTGGTCAACAGATTCAGGCCAGGTAATACTTTTCTTACCACTGCCCGTTTTGTAAAAACCAACCAATAGTTCTTTTTCTTTGAGATGATTTTTGTGTAGCCATTCACGAAAATCTTTTGGAGTAGGAAAAAATGTAGGTTTCATAATTCTTCAACTTACTAAGCTAAAATCAGATAGATGATATGATAAATTTAATGGGATTTTTGTTGACATTGTAAGGTGAATTAAAATAATCTCTATACGTATGAAACGTTTTGTTTTCCTATTGTTGACTGTAGCGACAATCTTTTGCATGAATGTAGCACAGGCACAAGTGTCGTCACGTACATATGCTACAAACCTAGCTATCCCTGGTGAAACTTTAGACGGAACAGGTATTAACTATTTGCTTTTACATGTGGCGTATGACAACCAATTCATTCCAGATCATCACGTTTTTGGAAAGATTTCAGGTCTGCGAGGAAATGAAGGCTCTTGGAACCGCAAATGGGTGGTAGAAGTAAATACCTCCTCTGCTTATAACTTAAACAGAGGTTCCTTAATTGCTTATTTGGAGCCCTCCAAATTAGTGACATTATACTACCAGGGGATAAAATATATGGCATTATCCATTGCCGCAGGCTCACTGGTTCATAGTTTCGCTTTTACTGGATGGACAACTGAGACAGGTTTTAAATTAGTAACCTATCAGGAAGTAACTAATGTTAAGGATCTGGAGAAGTATGAGCCAATTACTATTCCGACACAATTTGTTATTGACAATAGTGGAACAGCGTTACCCAAAGATAAATATCAAGGAGATGCCTTTATTCTTCATTCTGCCACTGGTGGTATGGCTATAACGGTGCCTACTTATACCGAATCAATCTTCAGTGGCCACCATATTACCTTTGAATCTCCCAACTTTAAAGGAGGTATGGGTATTTCTGTCGGACAGGATAATAGTGCTTTCTTGCAGGCATTTTCAACTTCTTCTCAAGATGGGAACATCTTCCTAAACCCCAACGGTGGGAGTGTAGGCATCGGCGTTCATGATACCAAAGGCCATAAACTAGCTGTAGGAGGAGATATCATCGCTGAAAAAGTTATTGTTAAAAGTCAGACAAATTGGCCGGACTATGTTTTCGAGCATAACTACCATCTCCCAACATTGCAGGAAGTATCTGCCTATATCAACAGCAATAAACATCTTCCTGATATGCCTGCTGCTGCGCAGATTAAAGGAAGTGGTATAGATCTGGAAGCGATGAATGCTAAACTCCTTCAGAAGGTGGAAGAGTTAACCCTTTACCTGATTCAGTTAGATAACGAGAATAAAGTATTGAAAGAAGAAGTAAAAGAGATAAAAGAAAGCATCAAAAAATAGTTAATAAAATGGCCTCTATCAAGAGGCCATTTTATTAACTATTTTTGCCGAAACTCCAACCAGATACCATGTGTAATCGCCGGCTCAATGTAAATGCTTTTTGCCTTTCTTTCTGCCTTAATACCTGTTTGATCTAATTGTTGCTGAACTGCTGTTATATCTGCTACACTTACAGTTGCACCTATTACCTGGTGTCCGGGTATCTTTTTGAAAGATTTAGGTAATAGTATTATTTCTCCCTGCGCCAAGGTCGCTACCTGGACATCTACATTCCCCACTGGTGTATTCATCTTCCTATATACTAGAGGAATGTTTAATCTTTTAAAAAGAGTAAGGTAAGTAGCTATGCTATCAGTAGCAATCCATAAACCTATCAATGAGGTGGCTGTATTAGCATGTGCAAAATGTGCAGGTTTATCTGAGGGAGATAAATTCCTACTACCGAAAAACAATGGATGGAGTACATCTGTGGTTGGAAATGTAATCGAATTGCCTTCAGTTTCGTACTGTCGGAAGCCATCTAATTGCTTTGCGAGTGCACTTATATCATTGCTATAAAGACCAAAGTATAATGGGCCTTCTCCTGTTTTTAACCAGTTATAATACTCCGTGGATAATTCATCGGTGGGCTGAGAGGCTGTGATCAACTCCAGTTCTGTACCGTCAGGGAATTTTATATGCTGATTGCGAATACTATTTTGATGTGACCTGCCTGGCTTTATAGCGAATCCCAGTTTTTTGTAAATGACTGCCACACTATCCGGATCGCTTACAATAATAGGAATATGATCGATACCTTGTATCAAAACCTTTGCCTGTGGCTTTTTTGGCGGTGCGGTGGAGGATAGTATGCTCGAACCGCAAAGTAAGTATACGAGTATCAGTCGTGTATAAATGCGCATGTTAACAGGGGGAGATGATTGACAGTATTGAAATTACTTATTTTGGCGAGATTAAAGGAAGTCTATAAAAATAAAAAGCTGCTTCGAATGAAGCAGCTTTTTATTTTGTGGTGGAGGATAGCGGGCTCGAACCGCTCACCTCAAACATGCCATGCTTGCGCTCTACCAGATGAGCTAATCCCCCATATCAATGGTATTGTTATACCCCTTGCGGGATGCAAAAATATATTTTTTCTTTGAAAACCAAACATTTTAAACAAAATCTTTGAAAATTCCTTCTACTGCCTCTCTCAATTCCTTTAGCAGTAAGGGTTTGCGGAGTAATTTAGTGACAAGAGGATTAGCATTTGTACGTGTGATGTCGCTATAGTCTAATGTAGAAGAAACCATGATAATATGGCATTGAGATTTTATTTTCTGAGGATAAGTATCAAATGCCTGTAAAAATTCGAATCCATCCATCTCGGGCATCTGTATATCCAGTAGTATAATGGTAGGAGGGATGCGCGGCAGGGAAATGTTGCTGGACAAGAATTCCAGCGCTTTATTCGGATTCAGGAATGAAAGCACAGTTCTACTGATCTGTTGCAAAGTGATTAATTTCTCATGCAGCAGCAGATCTATTTCATTATCGTCGATTAGTATAACTCTCAGATCAGGTATCGAATTCATTTCTGTTTGGAATAGTAATTTCAAATTGAGTGCCTTCTCCGTATTTGGACTCGACGTTAATAGTGCCGCCAATTTTGGTCAATGCTTCCTTAACGATATATAATCCGATTCCACTACCTGGCTTGTTATTATTCTTAGACCGGAAGAACATTTTGAAGATGTTATTCAAATGCTCACTTAAGATGCCTATGCCGTTATCTTTTATCCAGATGGTGGCCTTATGCGGTTCTACCTTTACAGAAAGATACACCATTGGATTGGCTTCATCAGGTTTTTGATATTTAACAGCATTGGAAATCAGATTGTTCAGTATAACGCTGATGCGGAAAGTATCTCCCCGAAAATCAATCTGCTGGTCTACCTGGGTCTGAAAACGTATATCCGTATTCTGTGGTTGAAAGACAGTAATACAGTCATTCAACAGGTTATTGAACTCTATCTTTTCATACTCTACTTCCAGCCTTGAATTTCTGTAATACTCTATAATTTTCTGAATAAAACCATCCAGCTTCAGTACGCAGGTTTCTACCATGTTCAGGTATCCGTTGGGATCAGTAACACTATTATCCAGTCGGGAAAGATTGATGATACCTAGTACAGACATTAATGGAGAGCGAAGATCGTGAGAAGTGGAGTATATAAACCTGTTTAATTCATCATTGGTTTTTTCCAATTCGGCAATCTTATCTTTTAATTGTCTCCTGGTGGAATAGATCTCATAGGCATTGTTGATGGTGCGATGTAGCTCATGTTCGTCCCATGGCTTTTTTATGTAGGAGAAGATATGACCTTTATTGATAGCATCGATGATATCATCTACATCAGTATAACCGGTAAGTAAGATGCGTATAGGGTCTGGCAGTACGTCCTTTATTTCATTAAAGAACTCCACCCCAGTGGATACGGGCATCTTCTGATCGGCGATGATGATATGCACCATTATTTCCTTCAACAACAGCTTCCCTTCCTGAGCCGACGTTGCAGTATAGATCTCATAACTCCTTCGGAAAGCGGCTTTGAAGGCGTTCAGGTTATGGATCTCATCATCGATGTATAAAATTCTGATTCGGTTCTCTTTCATCAATGGCAGTTATGGTTAAATACTACAGGTGATTTGAAAGGTCCAGTGGTAAATATATAATAAATTCTGCGCCCTCTCCAGGAGCCGAATTCACGATAATTCTACCTCTATGCTTTTCAATGATGCTAAATACAATGGAAAGCCCTAAACCTGTTCCTTCGCCAACATCCTTGGTAGTAAAAAACGGGTCAAATATTTTTTCTTTTACCGCTTGAGACATCCCAATACCGGTATCCTTAATACTAATAACAACAAACTCGCCCTCCTGTTTGGTAGAGATGGTGATCGACTCGTGATCTGTCTGCTCTTTTTTTGTCCTGATCGCATTTAACGAGTTCGATAAGATATTCATAAATACCTGGTTCACTTTTCCGGCATAGCACTCTATTTTTGGCAATTCTGAGTAATGCTTAATGATGTTGACATTGGAAGGAATACCATTACGAAGCAGTACCAACGTGGAATCCAAGCCTTCATGGATATCGATAGATTTTACATCACTCTCATCCAGTCTGCTGAAGGTACGAAGCCCTTTTACAATTTCAGCTGTCCTGGCAGCGCCATCCTCAATTCCTTTTATCAGGGATGAAATCTCCTCATGAATATAATCAATATCAATTTCCCGTTTGAACTTTTCAATACCGTTGAGTTCCTGTTGGATATCCGGACTGTCTCTCAATGCATCATAGCGGTTAAGCAGACTTCTAAGATCTGCAATATCCATCTTCAATGGCTTGATATTGGAAGTAACAAAGTTGATAGGGTTATTGATCTCATGGGCAATACCTGCCGTCAACTGACCCAGTGATGCCATTTTCTCCTTTTCCACCAGCCTTGTCTGGGTATCTTTCAAATTGGTGAGCGCCACGTTCAGGTCTTTGTTACTGTTCTGCAGTTCTTCCGTACGTTCCTGCACTTTGGCTTCCAGGATAATATTCTGTTCTCTTACCAGTTGCTCATTTTCCTTGGAAATCTGCAGTGCTAGCGCCTGAGAGGCTTCTTTCTCTGCTTTGAAAGTATTGATTTTATCAGCCAGTGCAAACGACAGCAACACTACTTCCATACCTGATCCAATTACAAGAATATGGCTGGTAAATATGTTATACGGGATAATGCCGATATCTTTCAATACAAATACAATCACCGATAATATGAAGATAGTCCAGGCAAGTACAAATATCCTTGCCGGCTTGGAATGGCGGAATGCCTGTGATACCGCAAAAAGCAGTATGAAGCTGACGCCAGTAATAGCCAGGAAATCAATAACGGCATAGGCTATACTAAAATAGCCCAGTAAGCTCATTACTAACGTGCTCGAATAAACGACAATGAATAAAGTGAATATTCTATAAGCCCATGGCGCTTTTTCCTTTACATGCAGGAAGTTTTGGACAAACACTAATACGGATATACCCGATAATGCCCCAGCCCATAGCACGCTTTGTTCGGTGATAAATATATTTTCGTTCCAGAAAAACCGGTAGCCAAAGCCCTGCAAACACACTTGTGCCAAGCCCACAGAGAAGATATATATGATGTAGTAGAAATAGCTCCAGTCGCGTACAGAGAAGAAAATAAATGTATTGTAAAAGATCATGACGAGGATAATACCTATGTAGATAGATAATAGGAGATCGTCATTGTATAGTTTGTTATAGATTTCTCGGGAAGTGCCTATGTAGATCGGTACCAGTATAGCTTCCCGGCTTTGTATACGCACATAAAACGTTTGTGCAGTGCCCGATGGAATTTGGATGGTATAAACGAAGTTCTGGTGATTGACAGGTCTTTTTTTGTAGGGCCTCAGTTCTCCTCCGGGGATCATCTGAAAATGGCCATTCTTATCGGGGTAATAAAGGTCAATGATATCAAGGATAGGATAGGTAACATTGAACATGAGTTCTCCATCATTGGTATTATTTTGTACAGTAAACCTTAGCCAAATAGCGTCTTTTGTGAGTCCGAAATTCGGGATCTGTTTCTGTAGTTTTGCGAATTTACCATTATGAAGGATTTCCTTGAAATCCATGGTACCTGGTGCATCAAGTAAAAACTCCAGCTGGCCGTATTCTGCCAGCTGGATGGGATAATTATTTGAGATATTGATAGTATCTGCCCAAGCTGGTAAACAAAATGAGGTTACTAACAGTAACAGGCATACGAATTTATAATATACCGGTTGGATCAGATGTCGCATTTTATAAGGTAATCACTTTGATGTTTTGAAAATTTGTTCCAGGTCTACATAGTATCTGCCGGAATGTATGTTTTCTCCCAGGGAAAGTTCTCTGCAGACATGCGCGATGGCTGCTCCTCCTAGCATAACAGCTGATGCCAGCTGTGGCCAGGTGGTGATGGTTTTCCCGATTTCCTGCAGTGACGACTGCATCTTAGGGGATAGCGCACTTATATTGACGATACTATCTACAAATGCCATACGTGCTGGTCCTTCCATGGTACGTACCTCTTCTGGACGGAGCGTTTCGGGCACTCTTCCATGCAAGATAGGTAAATCAGGATGTACATCAAATCTTTCCACATCCACCATGCCTCTGTCGCTGGTGTCCATTAATACGGGGATACGCAGTGCCTTGGCTTTGTGGCGGGCAAGAATTTTTATGTCCAGGCCATCACATTCTTCTACGAGGATATCCAATTGCCCATTTTCAGTAAGGAATCCATCTATGTTATGATCGGTAACACCTTCATCATAACAACGCACTACCAGAAAAGGATCTATTTCGGCAATCTCTCTGGCTACCAATACTGTTTTACGAATACCTACATTATGAATACCTGTGCGTAAACGGTTCATATTGCTAAGGTCCAGCGTATCAAAATCTGCAATACGCAACTCGCCGCAAAGCCTTTCCATGGCCAATGCCAGTGCTACTGACTGTCCTACGGATAAACCTATTACGCCTATTTTCTTTGTTGCAAGTATGTTTCGCTCTGCAGTAGTTATTTTCTGTTGATTCCTGCTAGTCCTGAGTTCTATGAATTCGGCCTCGTCCAGTATGTGTACCAGGCGGTATGACCATGGATAATAAACCCAAACACCTTGTTGTGATGGAGGAGTATTACCAAGATATTCGTTGATAAGCTGCCGGATTTGCGGGTCGGTGAGTCGTTGTGTGGGATGGCGGAGTTTTATCAGTTCCGCGACCTGCGCCTCAAAGGCATCGGATATGGTTATATGAGGATATTGTTGTAGCAGGGTTGTTAGTGCTGTTTCCTGCTCTGGCTGATGCAAACGATAAAAAACTACCTGTCGTTCGTTATTATCCTTTCTGCCTGCTGCTAGTGCCTTTTCGATAGTTGTGCTCATATCAGAAGTTTGTTGCTATTTAACTAATGGCAGGTCCGAAGTGGCCGCTGACATTATTCTAAGGTCGTAATCTACCTGCATCTCACCTTTTGGTCCTTTTTCAATGATAGTCTGAACAGGGTTGTTACGCAAACTCAACATTCTTTCTCGGTCTTCAGGATGAGCGCTTTTGAGTTCCAGCGGGTCTTTCAGGATAAGGGCAGTAGCGATAAGATCTTCCTTTGGGTAGTAAAATGTACCCTGGTTACCGATGTTGGTCATGATCTGATAACCGGTGCGAATACTGTTCCTGAAGGTGGTCTGTGCACAAAACCCAAGAAATGTAGTAACGGGTAATTGGTTTAAAACTGCATTCACTACACGGAATAGTACTATACTACCAATTCCCCAGCCAGCTACTTCGCGTGAGTTCCAGAGTCCGCAAAATTCGCCGGTTCCTCCGGTGGCAGCCAATTCCTGTACTATTTCAAAAATCCTGGGATCCATGGTGTTGATCGCGCTTTCAATGGGAAGAGCTACACTTCCGCCTGCCAGCTGTATCCGACAACCGCCGTACATTTTCGTATAGTCGTCGTTGCTTACGGTAATGATATAAGTATAAGGCTCGTACATCCAGTCTACGTTTGCAGACGTAACTTTAGTAACACCGTATGCTTCCAACACTTTACGATGCCCTGCAATATACTGCAAACATTCTTCTGGATACTCTATCGCCTTGAATACTCTTACCTTAAGCATGTAACTTGGATGCTTTTTATAATTTATAACCAGGATTACGGTTGCTTCCACGCTGCTGCTTAGACAATACTGGAACTAATGCTCTTAAATTTGATCAACTCGGTCACACTAATAACGGATTACGCCAGCAGAGATAGCTGATAATGATTTACGTTGGTCATAGCAGCAAGGGTTGCGTTTCTATCTCCGAAGTTAGCGGCGCCCGGGATAAATAGTTTCATCAGTTGAAAAAGATTAAAAATCGATTCATCTTCACATGAAGGTAATGGTAAAATAGTATTATTTCCAGAATTATCCATATTGTCACCTGCGAATTTTGTTGAAATAACGGGGTGAAATCACCTGGAATACTGGTTCTCAATAGTATAGACCCCTTCAAATATTTTGTAGAAATTTAGAAGTCAACATATTGGTGTAAAATTTGATAAAATTTTTCCCCTGTGAACCAGTAGATTTGTGAATACCATCAGTTTAAACAAATTCAATCTTTTCATATGAACAAAAGAGAATTTATAAAGCTTACCGGCCTTGCCGGTGCCGCTGTGCTGAGCGGTCCGCTCAGTAGTCTGGCAACTGCGGCAGCCCCTGTGAAAACCAATGCTGCTGATCCTAAAGCCCCATTCGTTTTACCAGCATTACCCTATGGTTACGACGCCCTCGAACCAAACATTGACAAACTGACCATGGAAATTCATCATGACAAGCACCATGGCGCTTATGTTAAAAATCTAAATGATGCAGTGAATAATACACCATATGCATCCCTTACGCTCGAACAAATTCTTAATAAAGTTAGCACTAATCCTGCTGATAAAGCAATCCGTAACAACGGCGGTGGTCACTATAACCACTCCCTGTTCTGGACAATCTTATCACCACAAAAAACATCGCCTTCAGATAAACTGAAAGCCGCTATCAATAAGGATTTTGGGTCATGGGAAACTTTCCAGCAGAAATTCAACGATGCTGCTAAATCCGTATTCGGTTCAGGTTGGGCATGGGTGATTGTTACAAAAGACAGGAAACTGGCGATCACCAGCACCCCTAACCAGGATAACCCACTGATGACCAACATCGTAAAAGATCTCGGTGCTCCAATTCTGGCGCTGGATGTTTGGGAACATGCATATTATCTGCACTACCAGAACAAACGCCCAGACTACATCAACGCATTCTGGAACGTTATCAACTGGAATGAGGTAGAAAAAAGATACAAAGCTGCTATCGGCTGATAAGCACTTAAGATAAAAAGAAACGGCCCGCAAGTGATTTACTTGCGGGCCGCTTCTTTTTTATGATACTTTATTTACGTTTGAAGAAAACGAATCCATTCTTCTCACCAATAACTTCCAGATTAGGATGATTCCTGTATTGATCGGCATCTGTAATCCTGCAAATGAAATAAGCAGGTTTATCTATCTGACCATTTAATAACCACTCCTCATGATAATAATTCTTGTTGGCATGCGGCATTTCACGGCTATAGTAATGCTGTGCATAACTATGGTAGCCAAGCGCTTTTACATACACATCTTTGCCTTGTAGTGACTCAAAGAATTCTATAGCAGCACGCTGTGAATAAGCTTCCACTTTAGGAACAAAATGTACTACTGTTACTTGAATGGCAAGAATAGTGCTTACAAACAAGCAAATGAGTCCCTGCTTCATTTTCTTTTTAGCCAGTAATACGCCGCTGATGATAACAAGAATTGCATAGGCAATACCATAGCCAGCTTCGGCTATACTCCAAGGCACATCTGCTTGCAGATTAGCCACGGCGAATTTATCACCGATGTATGGTATCAGTTGTTCTTTGTAAAACCCTACCAGTGGCAATAAGCCAATGGCAATACCGAGTATAACACCTATGAAGAGTAATAGGCTAAGATTCCACCTACGAAGGCGTATTTTGCCCTCTGCAAGCAGGTAAACCTGATAAGCTGCAAGGAAGGTTAATGGGAAATAACAGAGCGAAGAATAGTGAACGATCTTAGTTTTAACAATAGAAAACAGGATCAGCACCACCCAGAATAATACCCACATCCATTTTTTGAAATCTTTCAATTCCTGGCTGGAGCCGCTGCCGCCATTGTAAATTGATTGTTTTTTCCCCTGGAAATAAGAGAAGAGAAATATACTTGCCGGGAAACATCCAGCCAGTAATACTATCCAGTGATAGAAGAATGGGCCACCATGACCAGCATCTTCTGTGGTAAGTAATCGGATCTGGTATTTCACGAATTCGTTCACAAACCACCAGCCATGGGAGAGGATTTCATATCCAAACCAAAGGAGTGTGGTGAAGCACGCGAATAATGCAATAATGCCAATATGTGAAAATTTAATAGCAATGCGGCCTTTATTCACAATCCAGTAAACCACCAGGCAAAGAATCGCTACCAGAATGGCTACCGGGCCTTTGGTAAGGACCGCCAGGCCTAGCAGGAAACCGCTTATAACAGCCATCAACAGAGGTTTCTCCGCATAAGCAATACGGTACGCAAAATAAATGGAAAGAAATATAAACAGGTTAAATGTTGGGTCTATAATTCCAGATTTGAAATAGAAATGAGGTAACCAGGAACCTGCATATACCAACACCCACCAGAGGCCGAGTTTTTCATCAGCAGTTTTTTTGCCGATAGCATAAACAGATAATAAAGTAATGATACCTACGATTGCATTAGGGAAACGAGCCGCGAAGTCGTTGACGCCAAATAGCATCATACTGCCTGCCTGCATCCAGATGAATAAAGGTGGTTTTTCCCAGAAAGGTCTGAAATCGATTTGAACTTGACTAAAGTTGTGCGTGACAATCATTTCCCTTGCGGCTTCTGCGAAGTTTATTTCGTCCCAGTCAAAAAGGTGCACTGCACCGAGGAAAGGAATAAACAACAAAGCCGCAAACAGGGCAATCAACAGGTATCTCATTATCGTTGTGAATATTTTTCTAAGCTGGCGCGTTGGCATTCAACATAGCTTCTGCACATAGTTCGGTGGCAGAAGTGGTGTTACGGAATTGAAATATGCTATAGGTGACTAATGAACTTAATGTACCAATAATACTGCCGGCATAAACATCTGCAAAGAAATGTTGTGCCAGATAAATCCTGGAATAACCAGCTAATAATGCAAGTGCGATAAATGAAATGCCCCATTTTTTGTTAGGAAGAACAAGCGTAAGGAAGCAGAACATCGCGAAAGCACCGGCAGAATGTCCGGAAGGAAAACTATTGCTGCTATGTACAGTTACCCATTTTACGGTATGTACCAATGCTCCGGCCTGATCGCCAAAATAACTGATCGGGCGGGGCGCGCAATAATAATGTTTTGCCACCTGTACAATTAGTACAGCCAGCAGAAAAGAAACCAGCCCGGTAAAAAAGAGCTTGAATCTTTTTGTAACCAACATCAACAATAGTAACAGACTAAACATGATACCATCGCCGAGGTAGGTCATTCCCGTCACTAGCATATCAGCCCAATTTGAATGTACTCCGTTAATCTGGAGGAACAAATCACGTTGGCCGATGGTGCAGAGTAAGACTCCTCCAAGGATAACCCATAGGAAGAATGGCAGAAAGAAGTAGGCATTCTTTCTGAACAGTGTAAACAGCGTTTTCACTTTTGTAGGTTTTAAGTAGTTGTAGGTTGCCTTTTAAATCTCTGTAAGAACTTCTTAACTGTTTGAATAATGCGAAAATAGAATTCTTTATTGAAAAGCTGCGAATCATTCATGGCTTTATAAATTAAAAAAGCCGCGATTGGCAACAGTACAATATTGGATAGCCACATCCCCGACCACGTCATCATCACACCACTTCTGGCCATTTTCTCTCCGATCATGAAAAATACGTTAAATATCACAAAGAATATAACGGCAAATACAAGCGGGGTACCTAACCCACCTTTACGGATAATAGACCCAAGTGGGGCACCTATCAGGAACATTACAATACATGCTGCTGCCAGTGTGAATTTACGCTGCCATTCTACTTTGTGCATTAGGATAACACCATGTCTGTCTTCATAGTCTTTTGCTGGCGTTTCCAATGCGCTGAGCCCTTCACGCACGGTTTGTTCTGCTCTTTCCAGCACATTTCTGCGCTGGTCCATTGGGATAATATCTTCAAATTCTTTTACTTTCAGTGGAGGTGCATTTTTTACCCAGGCACTGTCTTTCCATTTAGAGAAAGTATATCTGCTGGATACATAAGCGCGCATGGTTTTGCCGTAGGTGGCTTCTACTTTCTGGAGGGAGTCGATGGCCTGGTCCAGCTGGCGAACGTTCAGCATTTGCTGGTTGGAGGCAAAGAGATCCATGTTCAGGCGGTTGAAGGCAAAGGCGCTAAGGTCGAATGCCTTGCTGTATTTTTTGAAGCCAAAGCGGATCATGTCAGGAGGTACGGTGAAACCACGATTACCGCGTTCTTCATATCTCCAGCCGTTTTCCAGGATGAAGTAAAGAAAACGTTTATTGGCAGTAAGTACCATCTGGCCTTTTTCCGCAGTAATGATTTTATCACCACCACCGGTAGAGTGGTCGAAGATGATCACCTGATGAATGGTCTGGTTATCTTTATCTTTCTGGGCTACTTTGATGGTATAGCCAGGAATATCTTTATAAAAAACACCCGCTTTAATATTGAATGCAGGTTTGGCATTGGTAATATCCCAGAGAAGTGATTTTGCCTGAAGGTTGGCCACTGGGATTACATAGTTGGCAAAGAGGAAGGCGCCAATGGCGATGATAGTACAAATTACCAGTAAAGGTCTTATAAAACGAAGCAGGGAGATACCGGCTGATTTCAGGGCCACGAGCTCAAAACTTTCACCCAGATTACCGAAGGTCATGATGGAGGAGAGTAGTACCGCCAGCGGAAGGGCCAGGGTTACGAGGGTAGCGCTGGTATAGGCAATCAGCTGAATAATTACCGTAGTATCCAGTCCTTTTCCTACTAAGTCGTCGATGTACTTCCACAGAAACTGCATAATCAGTACAAACAGCGTCACGAAAAAGGTGGCTACGAAGGGACCAAGAAATGTTTTTATAATGAGTTTGTCGAGTTTTTTCACTGATAATGCTGTATTAGATCTGAATCCCGAACTTCGTATACACGAGCTTCCGGGTACTATAAACCGTAAAGTTAGTATGATTTCACAAAGGAGCGTAAAGAACGCCTGAAATTACCGTTAAATTATATGGAAAATTTTGAATTAACAGCAGCGGAGGCATCCATTGCCGCGAATGCGGAACTATTGCGGATGAAGAACAGCGTGATAGGAAAGGTGGTGCAACTGATGGGGGCCATACAGGAGGATATGCGGGAACAGGTGGCACATCAGCAGTTTCCATTTGAGGCGGAATGGGTAGTAAAGCATGCTAAGATATCGAAAGGTGAGCAGTATAAGGGTTTGCCATGGGTAATGCTGGATTATCCACGATTTTTTAGGTATAGTGATGTATTTGCGTTCCGCACCATGTTTTGGTGGGGGCATTATTTTAGCAGCACCCTTCATCTTGCAGGTAGGGTGAAAGCTATGTTCAGTAACGTATTAATACGCAACCATGCGGTATTAGCCAGTAATGGTTTTCAGGTTTACCTGGGAGATGATCCCTGGGAACATGATTTTGAAGGAGGGAATTACAGGCCCATAGGAAGTTTAAGTTTAGAAGATTGGAGCGTAATAATTAATCGTCATGATTTCCTTAAAATAGCGAAACCGTTTTCGCTGGAGCATTGGGGAAAAGTAAGGGAAGAAGTTGTGGCGACATACGCAACACTTCTTACGTTACTAGACACAAAGGCTGGTTAGTTGCCGATTCTGTGAAACAGATCTTTTACCTGGTATTCCCATAACTGGCTCTGATCTTTGATTTCCTTCTTTTCAGCGAAATCTTTTACCACCAGGATGGTTTCATTGGTAACTTCTGAAATCTGTATTCTGAATTCGAAGTATTCTTCTTTCGGGGCATGGGTCCAATGTAGACGGATAAACTCATCCTCTTCCTGCTCCAGTACTTCAGCTTCTTCTTCCGTGCCGTTCCAGGAGAAAGAGAAAACATTATCTCTGAAGTCAACCTTATCTGCGAACCATTCTTGCAGGCCTGCCGGCGTAGAAAGAAATTCGTATAGAATAGAGGGTGAACATCTAACCGGGAATTCCAGCTCGTATAGCACTTTCTTAGACATCTCTCAAATAATTAGTAAATCAATATCATCAGGTTGCAATTATAGAAAATTATTTATTCTGTCAAAATAATTTACGGTTTTTTTTTAACTATCTTCAAAAAACTTTCTTCGCTTTAAAAAAAATCTATTTATTATTATAAATAATAATATCAATTATTGATATATGAGTGTATATTCGCTATAATGGTTTCCCATGGGAAATTTTTACAAAAATTGCAAGCACTTAAACATCAATCGATTTTGTTTTGAAATGTTTTAAAAACCTAAGAAATTTTTTGGTCGGTATCTAAAAAAAGTTATTTTTGTCAGGCATTCATCAAATCTTAACATTTTATTAACCTGTAACTGTTCCGACTCTATGTCAATGCGCCAACTTAAAATCACTAAATCCATTACTAACAGGGAATCACAATCCCTGGAGAAGTACCTGCAGGAGATAGGGAAAGTGGATTTAATCACGCCGGAGGAAGAGGTTAATCTTGCTATCCGCATCAAGCAGGGCGATCAGAGAGCGTTGGAAAAGCTTACCAAAGCCAACCTACGTTTCGTTGTATCCGTTGCTAAACAGTATCAGAATCAGGGCCTGTCGCTCAGCGATCTTATCAACGAGGGCAACCTGGGGTTAATTAAAGCTGCTCAACGTTTTGATGAAACGCGCGGTTTTAAATTCATCTCTTATGCAGTATGGTGGATTCGTCAGTCCATCCTGCAGGCTTTGGCTGAACAATCCCGCATCGTGCGTCTGCCACTCAACAAGGTAGGCCTGAGTAACAAAATCAGTAAAGCGTATTCCCAGTTGGAACAAGAGTTCGAACGTGAGCCTTCTCCGGACGAACTGGCTACCATTCTTGAAATCAATACCGACGAAGTAGAAGCCACACTTGGCGTTGCTGCCCGTCACGTATCAATGGATGCGCCTTTCATTGATGGAGAAGATAATTCTCTCCTCGATGTACTCGAAAATCCAAATGCCGTTTCAGCCGATGAAGAACTGGACCACCATGATTCTTTACGCCGTGAAATTGAGCGTTCCCTTTCCACGTTAACGGACCGTCAGAAGGATGTGATCATGTTATACTTCGGTATTGCTGTAGAACATCCAATGTCTTTAGAAGATATTGGCGAAAAATTTGGCCTCACACGCGAACGTGTACGCCAGATTAAAGATAAAGCCATCACTAAGTTAAGAACCACTTCCCGCAGCAAATTGCTCCGCAATTATCTCGGAAGTTGATAATATTGATATTTTGGTTTAAAGCGATAGGCCCGATGGGCCTGTCGCTTTTTTATTTCGCCTGAGACAGGCTTTCTCGTCTCTAATCAGTAGAGACAAGAAAGGAAAAAATCTCCGGGAAAAAAACTACATTTGCCATCCGTTTAAAATACCGACAATGTTTGAATCTCTATCAGAGCGGCTCGACTCCGCATTTAAACAACTTAAAGGGGAAGGCCGTATTTCGGAAATAAATATCGCCACTACCGTTAAGGAAATCCGCCGTGCATTGGTGGATGCGGACGTGAACTACAAGATTGCGAAAGAATTTACTGATAAAGTAAAAGATAAAGCACTGGGAGAAAAGGTTCTTACCTCTATCTCTCCGGGACAGCTCATGGTGAAGATCGTGAAAGACGAACTTGCCGAACTGATGGGCGGTACCGAAGCCGAATTTGATATCAAAAATAATCCTACGGTTGTACTGATCGCAGGTTTACAAGGTTCTGGTAAAACTACCTTCTCTGGTAAACTGGCGAATTACCTCAAATCTAAAAAAGGTAAAAAACCTTTGCTGGTTGCTGCCGATATCTACCGCCCTGCGGCGATCGATCAGCTGAAAGTATTGGGTGAACAGATCGAAGTAGAAGTATATAGCGAACCTGAAAACAAAAATGCAGTTCAGATCGCTGAAAATGCTATCAAACACGCTAAATCCAATGGCAATAATATCATCATCATCGATACCGCCGGCCGCCTTGCGGTAGACGAAGCGATGATGACTGAGGTAGCCAACGTTAAAGCTGCCGTTAAACCGCAGGAAATCCTGTTCGTAGTGGACTCCATGACTGGTCAGGATGCGGTGAATACAGCAAAAGCGTTTAACGATCGCCTCGACTTCTCCGGTGTTGTTCTTACAAAACTGGATGGTGATACACGTGGTGGTGCTGCACTTACGATTAAGTATACGGTTGAAAAACCTATCAAATTCGTAAGTATGGGTGAAAAACTCGATACCCTCGATGTTTTCTACCCAGAACGTATGGCACAACGTATCCTGGGGATGGGTGATATCACTACCCTGGTAGAACGTGCGCAGGCCCAGTTCAACGAAGAACAGGCTAAAAAGCTGGAAAAGAAAATCCGTCAGAACCAATTTGATTTTGATGATTTCCGCGAACAGCTGCAGCAAATCAAAAAAATGGGTAACTTGAAGGACCTCATGGGAATGATTCCAGGAGTAGGCAAGGCCATTAAAGATATTGATATCAGCGATGATGCTTTCAAAGGTATTGAAGCGATGATCAACTCCATGACACCAGCTGAAAGAGGTAATCCAGACCTGATCGATGGCAGCCGTCGTAAGCGTATCGCAACAGGTAGTGGTAAAAACATTCAGGATGTCAACCAGTTCATGAAACAGTTCGAGCAGATGCGTCAGATGATGAAGATGATGAACAAGTTTGGTGCTGGTGGAAAAGGCCTGGGTAGCATGATGAAACGCTAGTTTTGTGTAACCGCCCATCGCATAAAATGGTTATCCATTTGATTGTCAGGGCACTAGATAAATCGGGGTAAAGTTTATACTGAGTTATATAAATTTTTTTTGCAAATATCGAATTACAGGTTACATTTGCATCCCTAATTAAACAATATTTCCTAACTCGCAAAAAATAACTCGACTTATTTATGCCAGTAAAAATCAGACTGCAAAGACATGGCGCGAAGAAAAGACCTTTCTACTTCATCGTAGTAGCTGACGCTCGCGCTCCAAGAGATGGTAAATTCATCCAGAAAATCGGTACTTACAATCCACTGACTGTACCTGCTTCAATCAACATCGATACTGAAAAAGCATTGCGTTGGTTACAGAAAGGTGCTCAGCCTACTGATACTGTAAGAAGAATCCTCTCTTTCAAAGGTGTATTGTATTTGAAACATCTCCTCAGAGGTGTTACCCTGGGACTGTTCGACGAGCCTACTGCTTACCAGAAATTTGCACAATGGCAAGCTGAACACGAACAGAAAGTTTCTGCTCGCCGCGATGGACACAGAAAGTCTAAACTTGCTGCTCCAATCGTTAGAAAAGTAGAAGATACTCCTGCTGCTCCGGCTTCTCCGGCAGAAGGCGAAGGTACAGAAGCATAAAACGGCAACGTTTTACAAATACCTGAAAAGGAAATATTTGCGGCTGCAAATATTTCCTTTTTTAATTTCCAATTATGAGCAATTACTTCAGTATCGGGAAAATGTTGTCGGCCCATGGGCTGCAAGGAGAGATCCTTGTAAGACATAGTCTGGGCAAACGTTCCACGCTTAAAGGCGTTGAAGCGATTTTCCTGGAGGAAAGAAAGAATTCTTTTATTCCTCATTTCATTCAGCACGTTACCGCCAAAAATGCGGAACAGCTCTATATTAAACTGGAAGGGATCGATACCAAAGAAGCGGCACAAAAGCTGCTTCCAGGCCAGATTTATCTCCAGGAAGCTGATTTTAAAAACCAGGCAGCCTCTTCTTCTCCATTGGCATTACTGGGATTTACAGTGGAAGACGAACAATATGGAACACTGGGCACCGTAGAGGAAGTTATCGAAATGCCCATGCAGGTATTGATAAAAGTCATGATCCAGGGCAAGGAAGCCTTATTGCCAGTAAACGAGCAATCGCTTGTGAAGGTGGATAAGAAGAACCAGGTGGTACATCTGCAGCTTCCGGAAGGCCTGGTAGAGCTTTATACCAGTTAATGGGGAATAAAACAGCAATAATTTGATAAAACACACCAGCATTATGCGTATTGATATTATAACTGTGTTGCCGGAGCTGTTGGAAAGTCCACTTTCTCATTCCATCATGAAACGCGCGCAGGCAAAAGGTTTGCTGGAAGTGCATGTGCATCCGCTGCGGGAGTATTCTACCCTGAAACATCAGCAGGTGGATGATTACCAGTTTGGCGGTGGCGCCGGTATGGTAATGATGCTGGAACCTATTGTAAACTGTATCGAATCATTGAAAGCCAAGGTGGAATATGATGAAATCATCTATATGACACCAGATGGTGAGACCCTGAACCAGAAGATGGCCAACCAGCTGTCTATGAGAGGGAACCTGATGATTTTATGCGGGCACTATAAGGGGATAGATCAGCGCATCCGTGATCATTTTATTACCAAAGAGATTTCCATTGGAGATTTCGTGCTTTCCGGCGGTGAGCTGGGGGCAGCAGTTCTGGTAGATGCGATAGGCCGCCTGTTGCCAGGTGTGCTGAACGACGAAACCAGCGCTTTATTTGACTCTTTTCAGGACAATCTGCTGGCTCCGCCGGTGTACACCCGCCCAACGGAATTCAGGGGCTGGAAAGTACCCGATGTGCTGTTGAGCGGCGACCATCGTAAAATCGATGAATGGCGTCATCAACAAGCCGTAGAAAGAACAAAAGAAAGACGACCTGACTTATTGTAAATTAATTACTTAAACATTAGTACAAAGGTATTTTGAACTTTTTGCAGAATTAATGCACTATTAATTTGGTAAATGCGAATTCTTAGTATACTTTTGCACTCCCATAAATATTTGAAAGATGAACGCAATTTCGTTTGTTCACGAACAACTGACAGCTAAAAAACAGTACCCGAAGTTTAAAGCAGGCGACAACGTCACTGTCAATTATAAAATCGTGGAAGGTAATAAAGAAAGGATTCAGTCCTTTAAAGGTGATGTGGTGAAAATCCAGGGTACAGGGTTTACTGCGTCTTTCACTGTTAGAAAAATTTCTGACGGTATTGGTGTTGAAAGATTGTTCCCGCTTTACTCTCCTAACATCGATGGTATCGTGTTAAACAAGGTAGGTAAAGTTAGAAGAGCAAGACTGTACTACCTGCGTCAACGCGCTGGTAAAGCAGCCCGTATTAAAGAAAAAAGGGTTTAGTAATAAATACAGGGAAATTAGTAATAAGCGGGGCCAGCAGGCTCCGCTTTTTTCGTTTTCTTAAAAAGATATTAAATCTCTTTCCACTCCTGTATTTGCCAGAAAAAAGCGGATTTTATAATTTATCTTTGTAGACTGAATTTTTAAATAAACAATCGAAAAAGATGACTGCTGTTTTCGCTAAATCTACTTTCTTATTTCTCTCCGATGTGGGTGGTTCTGAATTGTTACTGATTGCCATCGTAGTATTACTGCTGTTTGGTGGTAAAAAAATTCCTGAACTGATGCGTGGCCTGGGTAAAGGTATCCGTGAGTTTAATGATGCCAAAAACAACGTGCGTCAGGAAATTGAGGAAGGTATGAAAGATAAACCTGCTGCTCCCACTCAATCTTCTACTACCGATACCAGCCACGGCGCTTAATTCGGTTAGTACACGTTACGGAGTATCTATATTTTAATCTATTTTAACTGGTTTAGCTTTGTCTGAATTCAGCAGTATAATCACTTTTCACAAAGCATTATACGCCGGCAGCATAACCTGTACGGAAAGAGTACGTTTCTATCTCAACCGTATAGCTGAGCTAAAACATTTGAATGCCTTCCTGGAGGTATATGAAGAGGAAGCCATGGAAAAGGCCCGCCAACTGGACGATCGCATAAAAAGCGGTCAAACGGTAGGGCCCCTGGCTGGTGTGGTAGTTGGCATCAAGGATGTTATTTGCTATAAAGGCCATAATGTAAGTTGTGCTTCCCGTATTCTGGAAGGATTTAATTCTTTATATTCTGCCACAGCAATTGAAAGGTTGCTGGAGGCAGATGCTATTATTATCGGTAACCTGAACTGTGATGAGTTTGCGATGGGATCTACCAACGAAAATTCAGCCTATGGTCCGGTATTAAATGCATTGGATACCACCCGCGTTCCGGGAGGCTCTTCAGGAGGCTCTGCTGTAGCAGTACAGGCAGATCTCTGTCAGGTGAGTCTGGGAAGTGATACTGGTGGTTCCGTTCGCCAGCCAGCGGATTTCTGTGGTATTGTGGGACTTAAACCTACATATGGCAGAATATCCAGATATGGTTTAGTCGCTTATGCGTCATCTTTTGACCAGATTGGCGTTTTTGGCAAGGATATTGCCGATGTGGCAGCGGTTTTGCAAGTGATTGCAGGACCTGATGAGTTCGATAGCACGGCTGCTCAAAAGGAAGTACCAGATTATCAGACAGGTCTCACACACAATAAATCCTACAAATTTGCGTATTTAAGGGATGCACTGTATCATGATGGCCTTGATCCTGAGATAAAGAACGCATTTATAGATCTTTTTGAATCTTTGGTAGATGATGGTCATACAGTAACCGGAAGCGGTTTTGACTATATCGATTATGTGGTGCCAGCCTATTATGTGCTGACTACCGCAGAAGCATCTTCCAATTTGTCGCGTTATGATGGTGTGAAATATGGCCACAGAACGGAGCAACAAAACCTCGATTTGGTCGATTTTTACAAGAAAAGCAGATCAGAAGGTTTTGGTAAAGAAGTAAAAAGGCGTATCTTACTGGGGACTTTTGTACTGAGTTCGGGCTATTACGACGCGTATTACACTAAAGCTCAGCAAGTTAGGCGATTGGTTGCAGATAAACTGAATGAAGTACTCAACCAATATGACGCCATTTTAATGCCAACTGTGCCTTCAACGGCATTTAAATTAGGGGAAAAGACTGACGACCCTATAGCTATGTACCTTGCCGACATTTACACGGTCTTAGCGAACCTGGCGGGTGTACCTGCAATATCGGTCCCCATGTGGAAGCATTCTAACGGGATGCCTTTTGGTGTACAGATCATCACAAAGAAGTTTGACGAGTCGAACCTGTTAAACATCGCCCATCACCTGATGGAGCGCAACCAGGGAGAGATTGTATAAAATAAATTGTATGAGAAAAATCTTTTTACTTACGCTATTGCCAGCATTGAGTATTGGAATTGTGAAAGCGGATAGCAACGGCATACCTAAAAAGACGGCGATTGCCTCGCAATACGCCGACACTGCTGTATTAAATCATGCTAAGGTAAAACTACCTAAGGATACTGTCGTTCGCGCTACAGCTACCTCCATTGCAGTAAAGAAGGCGGCTCAAAGCCTGCCTAATAATATTCGTAGCCCAAAAGTCTACGAACAAATTAATAATAACCTGGTTGCCGGTTATGTGAATAACTATGCAACCCGTTATAGCCAACATCTTGCGATCATGATCGAAAAAGGACAGCCTTATTTCGCCATGGTTGAAAAGATCTTCCGTGAACACGGCATCCCTGAGGAAATGAAATACCTCGCCGTTATTGAATCCAGCTTCAACACCAACGCACGTTCCAGAGTGGGCGCCGTAGGTGCGTGGCAGTTCATGGCAGGTACCGCTCGTATCTTCGGTTTGAGTGTTGGTAAAAAAGTTGACGAAAGAAAAGACTTCTATAAATCTACACTCGCTGCCGCTCAATACCTTAACCAACTGTATGATCAGTTTGGAGATTGGTTACTTGTAGTAGCAGCTTATAACTGCGGCGCCGGCGGCGTTCAACGCGCTATGAAAGCCAGCGGCCGCGAAGACTTCTGGGGCATGCAATATTTCCTGCCAGCTGAATCACGTAACCACGTTTACAAATTCATCGCTACAGGTTATATCCTTGATAGATTCAACAACTTCTTCGGTGTAAGCATGGACGACAACAAAGCTGTAGTTACTAACGCTACAGAAGTTGCTGCTCCAATGGCTGCAGTAGCAAGAGGCCCGTTGACAGAAGAAGAAATTTACAGCTCCGTAGAAGTAAACGTTACCGGTAAATACAGACTGGAAGCCATTGCTAAAGGCCTCGATATGGAGCCTGCAGCACTGGACCGCCTGAATCCTGGTTTCGCAAAAGCAATGGCTTCTCCTGCTAATGCCTACGACCTGCGTATCCCTAAAGATAAAATGAAGCAGTTCCTGGCTGATAAAGAGTCTATACTGAAAGAATCTGTACAGATGACACTGGATGATAAAGCTAGCGGTGTGGATAAATCTAAATTCCCTGCACCAGCTAAAATGCCTGAAGCTAAAACTCCGGCAGCTAAAGCACCTGCAGGAAACGCTACCAAAAAAGCATCGACTCATCACCACAGCAGCGCGAAGAAAAAACATCACTCTGCTAAGAAAAAGTCAACCGCTAAAAAGTAAGCGTTATCAACTACGATAAAATATACACGATATAAAGAAAAAGTCCTGGGGTATATGCCCAGGACTTTTTTTATGGCCATCATCCTTTGGATGAAGGCTGTAAAACTCATTTAATATATACTTCAACGTTAGGCAGAGGGTACCTGATTCAGGTATGTCTCTACTCCAATCATCTGCCCGCAGGGCAAACTCATATGACAAAAGCAGCAGTGCCGTCTCTTTTTGACAGAGACGGCACTGCTTTTATTTCTACTTAATCATCTGCTCTCTATTGAATAGAGACGAAATAATTAATATAAATCGGATATAGGCGTAAACGTTAGGCGGTTACTGCTGGTGCATCGTGATGTTTACGTTCAGAATATGCTACTACATCTAATAGGGGGCCTGTCATGAAAGTAGTGGTGAGCGCCATCAGTACCATCATTGCGAAAATCTCAGGAGAAAGTATGCCGAGATCATAACCAATATTAAGTACTACCAGCTCCATTAAGCCCCTGGTATTCATCAAAGCGCCAATGCTCACAGACTGACGCCAGCTGGAACCCATTAAACGCGCAGTAATAGTACTGCCTCCGAATTTGCCACCTACGGCCACTAGCATAATCATGCCGAATGCGGCCCATAAATGCCCTTGTGTCAGCAAGCCAATCTGCGTGCGTAAGCCCGTAAAGACGAAGAATATCGGCAGCAAAATCTGCACTGATACATCTTCCAGTTTATCGGTAAATACCTTACGTACTGTTTCCTGTACAGGCATAATGGCGCCAGCGAGGAATGCCCCAAAGAGTGCATGGATACCTATGACTTCAGCCATCCAGGCGGATAGCAGTAATGTTAGGAATACGATGCCTGCTGCGGTTTTTTCACTATCCTTACTTAACTGACGTTGGATCATATTTTTCAGCCATGGGCGAACTATAAATAGCATAATGGTCACAAAAATGAGTGCCAGTCCAATTGTAATGGCTGCTGTTGCCAGGCCGGTGGATTTAGCGATTGCTACTACCACTGCTAAAACGCACCAAGCGGTGATATCATCTGCTGCGGCACAGGTAATGGCCAATGTGCCTAATGGTGTACCTGTCAATTTTCTCTCCTGCACAATTCTAGCCAATACAGGAAAAGCAGTAATACTCATCGCGATGCCCATAAACAGTGCAAATGCAATGAAGTTAACATTGGCAGGAGCATAGCTTTCAAAGATGAAATAAGCCAGTCCTACGCCCAGGAAAAAGGGGACTACAATACTTGCATGGCTAATCATCACTGCATCATGTGCTTTATTCTTGATTTTGCTGAGATCTACTTCCATGCCTACAATGAACATGAAGAAGGCCAGGCCGATCTGACTGAGGAATTGAAGGCTTTTCAATGATTCTGTCGGGAATAGGAAGCTAGAGAAAGAAGGTGCGATCCAGCCCAGCAGGGAAGGGCCGAGTAAGACGCCCGCAATAATTTCTCCGACAACAGCAGGCTGTTTGATCAGATTTGCCAACTTACCAAAGAAGCGGGCAACGATCATGATGACTACAATTTGTAATAGAAGTAAGCTTAGCGGGTGCTTAAAATTCTCCAGGTACTGGCTCCAGGTATTGCTGGAGGTGAGAACAGCGGCAGGGCTATGATGAGGTACGATAGCTTGTTTTACAGGGAGAGATTGGCCTTTGCTCAGTACAAACCAGATGAGGGCGCCAAAGATCCCGATAATCACAGGATACCAGATAAAGCGTTTATTCATAATCTATCTAATTGAAATCTACCTGAAAGATAAAAAAAACCTTTTACTGCTTATATTATGAAATCGGTCATTCGCCTAAACAACAAAGGTCTCTCTCCATTTGGTAGAGAGAGACCTTTGTTAGTTATATTTTATATAGGCGGATGCTTAGATAGCAGCGATACCTGGAAGGATTTTTCCTTCGAAGAATTCGAGCATAGCGCCGCCGCCAGTGGATACATAGCTTACTTTCTCTGCCAGTCCGAATTGGTTAACAGCAGCAACGCTGTCGCCACCACCTACCAGAGAGAATGCGCCGTTAGCAGTAGCAGTAACGATAGCATCAGCAACACCTTTGGTACCGTTTTGGAAAGCGGTCATTTCGAAAACGCCCATAGGACCATTCCAGAGGATGGTTTTAGATTGTTTAATGACTTCACTGAAGAGTTTAACAGATTCAGGTCCGATATCGAGGCCCATCCATCCTGCAGGGATGTTGTCATTAGAAACGATCTGGGTAGCAGCATCAGCAGCGAATTTATCAGCAGCAACGGAATCAACAGGCAGAACCAGTTTCACGTTTTTCACTTTTGCTTTATCCAGCAGTTCGAGTGCCAGGTCCAGTTTATCGTTTTCTACGAGAGAGTTACCGATTTCTTTGCCTTGTGCTTTCAGGAAGGTGTAAGCCATACCACCACCGATGATGATGTTGTTTGCACGATCCATCAGCGTTTCGATAATGAGGATTTTATCACTCACTTTAGCACCACCGAGGATAGCGGTGAAAGGAGCTGCTGCGTTATTCAGTACTTTCTCGGCGCTGGAAACTTCAGCTTCCATGAGGTAGCCGAACATTCTGTTTTCAGGAGCGAAGAACTGTGCGATTACAGCAGTTGAAGCGTGTGCACGGTGAGCGGTACCGAATGCATCGTTTACGTATACGTTGCCCAGTTTAGCCAGTTGTTCAGCGAAAGAAGCGTCTCCTTTTTCTTCTGCTTTATGGAAGCGGAGGTTTTCGAGGAGGAGTACTTCACCCATCTGGAGGTCGGCTGCTTCTTTTTCAGCAACAGGACCAACACAATCGGAGGCGAATTTTACGGTAACGCCATCGAGGAGGGAGATGAGGTGATATACGAGGTGTCTTAAAGAATATTTATCCGTAGGACCATCTTTTGGTCGGCCGAGGTGAGACATGAGGATAACTGCGCCACCATCTTTCAATATTTTTTTGATGGTAGGAACAGCTGCGCGCATACGTGTATCGTCGGTGATTTCGAATTTATCGTTTAACGGTACGTTGAAATCTACGCGGACCAGGGCTTTCTGGCCATTAAAGTTATGTTCTGAAAACTTACTCATGGAGTATCAGTTTTATAATAACAGAGGATAAGTCAATAAAAAAACCGCGGAACCAACAGCACAAAGCATTTAAATCATCCGAAGACAATTCGGCTGGTTTGCTGTTATGGTGTAGTTGCGCGGAATTTATAACAAAGCCCCTGCCGAAGCGGGGGCTTGTAATAATTATTTAGAGATCAGCTGAGCGAAGTGTTTCACGGTGCGAACGAGCTGAGAAACATAGCTCATTTCGTTATCGTACCAGGATACAGTTTTCACCAGTTGAGTATCGCCAACGTTTTGAACTCTGGTTTGAGTTGCGTCGAACAGAGAACCGTAGTGGATACCGATGATGTCAGAGCTAACGATTTCATCTTCAGTGTAACCGAAAGATTCGTTTGCAGCTGCTTTCATAGCGGCGTTGATTTCTTCAACAGTAACTTTCTGACCGAGGATAGCAGTCAGTTCTGTGAGGGAACCGGTGATGGTAGGAACGCGTTGAGCGGAACCATCCAGTTTACCTTTCAGTTCTGGCAGAACCAGGCCGATAGCTTTAGCGGCGCCGGTGCTGTTAGGAACGATGTTAGCTGCAGCAGCGCGAGCACGACGCAGGTCACCTTTAGGGTGAGGAGCGTCCAGGGTGTTCTGATCGTTAGTGTAGGCGTGGATGGTAGTCATCAGACCATTAACGATACCGTATTTATCCTGGAGAACTTTCGCCATTGGAGCGAGACAGTTGGTAGTGCAAGAAGCACAAGAGATAACTGTTTCAGAACCGTCGAGGATATTATGGTTTACGTTGAAAACAACAGTTTTCAGATCACCTGTAGCAGGAGCGGAGATAACTACTCTTTTAGCACCTGCAGTGAGGTGAGCAGAAGCTTTATCTTTATCAGCGAAGAAACCGGTGCACTCAATAACCACATCAACATCGTGCTGGCCCCAAGGAATTTGAGCCGGATCTTTCTGTGCATATATTTTTACCTCGTCACCGTTTACAGTAATTGAATTGTCAGAATTTTTAACCTCTGCATCAAATCTACCCTGAGCTGAATCATATTTCAGCAAATGCGCTAACTGCTTAGGGCTGGTGAGGTCATTGATAGCAACAACATCAATGCCTGGCATTGCGTAAATCTGGCGGTATACCAAACGACCAATACGGCCGAAACCATTAATACCAATTTTGAGAGTAGTTCCCATTTTACATCGTGATTTGAATATGAAAAAATCGAAGGCGAATTTACAATCAATAGATCTAGAAATCAATATATTTTTAAGTTATCAAAATATTTTTTGGAGAATTAAAAAATAATCCTACTTTTGCAATCCCAAAACGATACGCCGCGTTGGTCAAGGGGTTAAGACGCCTCCCTTTCACGGAGGAATCACGGGTTCGATTCCCGTACGTGGTACAAAGAAAACGGTCTCTACTCAGTAGAGACCGTTTTTTATTTGTGCCATTTCCTCACTGCTCATCTCCCATCTACATTTATTTAAAAAATAACCGGTAAAAACGGTATCTCACCTATCTAGTTTACTCTCTGATATATTATAATGCTCAGATCAAAATAATCGAAAACAAATCCTATTCTGTCTGTATTAGTTGGTTTGATCATGCCATTGTTAATAACAGCCTGAATGATTGATTTACCAAATACCAAAACCACTCATATACTACTTCTGCCACCGGATGTCTGTAATAGACGTTGGGGCATACCCGGAAGTGCTATAATCAGTAAAAGATATTGAGTTTGATTAACCGTTTGACCGGATGTAGATAATCAGGTAGCTGTTCATGGTTAACTTGATAGTTGCCTGTTATCACCGGTTCTTCACTGTTGTTAATTTAGTTCTACAGGGAACCATAGCGTAACCTTTGTGCCAGTAGGATACCCACTCTCATCATACAGATCTTCAATCTCGAAACCTGCCTCCACATCAAATTTGCTGCTAAAAATAGATAGCCTGTCGCGCGTAATCTGTAAGCCTTTTGAAGAATGTTGTAAGCCTTGTAGTTGTTTTATTCTGGCAGATTTTTCGCGACCTACGCCATTGTCTTCAATGGTGCATAACACGCGTTCTGAAACCTCTTTGAAGCTAATCGTTACACGACCCTTATCCTTTTTGTGCACGAGACCATGCCAGATGGCATTCTCCACAAAGGGTTGTACAATCATGGTTGGCATCTGCACCATATCTGCATCTAACTCAGGGGCTATGTTTATTTTATATTCAAACTGGTCGGTGAAACGTAGCTTCTCCAATTCCATATAGTTCTCCAGCATACTCACTTCTTTTGAGATGGAAATATTATTTAGCTGGGAGTTATCCAGGACGTTGCGAATCAGCTTAGCGAAACGACTTAGATAAGCCTGGGCTGACTCTGTCTCATTCTTCATCATGAATATCTGGATAGAGTTCAGTGCATTGAAGATGAAATGTGGATTCATCTGGGCACGAAGTGCGTTCATCTCGAGCTGTGCAATCTTCTGCTGAATGGAGTTTCGGTGCTTTGCTTCTTTTCTGATGAGCGAGATGCGTAAACGGAAATAGAAGTATACCAACGCTACGGCCAACATGAGTGCCAGGAAACGGAACCAGTTTGTTTGCCAGAAGGCTGGTTGAATTCGTATATGCAGCTCCGTGATATGGTCTGAAAAAGTGCTGGTAGCATTGGCTGCTTTTACCCGAAAGGTATAATCGCCAGGAGGAAGATTTGTGTAACGTGCTGTCAGCAAGCCTTCCGCATTCACCCATTTTTCATCCATGCCTTCCAGCTTGTAATAGTAGTTGATCTTTTCAGGATGATATTGTAGGCTTTTAAACTCAATAGTGATGAAGTTCTGACGGTAACTCAGCTGTACTGGCTGGTTTTCCCGCAAAGCGCCTTCAACCTGGATTGTACTATCCATGGCACGCAGATTCAATATAGTGACATCTGGAGGGGGAGGAGCCACCAGCAAGCTCCCTGGATCAAATGTTACCACATGATCTGAAGCGCCCACCATCATCATTCCATTTTTTAACTGTAAAATCCTTTTCCTGACCTTGCGATTATTGTCGATGATATCGGCTCCCTGCACAAAGGATAAAAGCATCCCTGTGCGACTCTGTAGCTTATAGAATCCATATTGAGTAGTTAGCCAGATGTTGTGCTGATCATCGTCCTGTAAACATAGAATCCACTCATTAAACAGCTGCCTGTTCACCAAGTAGGGCTCATAATGGAAGCTTCGTGTATTGAAAATCCAGAGGCCATGATCCGTTCCTACTAATAAGGTGGAGTCATTCTGTCTCAGGATAGATGTGACATTGGTGTAGGTTTTATTATTCCATTTAAAAGTGATCTGTTGTAGTACCTGATCGGTAGATGGTTTGAACAGTACCAGTCCTGTATTGCTGGTAGCTAGCCACAAACGGCCATCCCGGCCGGCTTCTATATCCATGACGGAGGTGGGTTTGTGCAGACTGTCCAATAATGTTTTATAGTTGCGAAAGGTGTTGCGTTGTGGGTTCCAGCTAGCTAATCCTCTTTTGTAGAGGCCAATCCAAACGGTTGTGTCATCTACAGGCAGTATATTTAGCAGCGTTTGATCATACAATGCAGCGTCGTGCAAATGCCGTGTAAAGCGGTGCTGCCGTGGATCATAGAGCGAGAGATTACCATTTTCCTGTCCGACGAGAACGGTACCATCTTTCATTTCTGCAAATGTCCATACCAGTCCTCTTTCTTCGGGAATTGTGGTGGCATTGCCTTCGGGGCCTGCGGCGTAGGTGTTGATTAATTGAAGATCGGCATTTAATACGGCAAAGCCTTTGCCCCAATAGCCAATATATACGTTGCCGTTAGTACTTTGAAAAATTCCGGTGACTTCTGCTGCGGGGAGTCGTTTGTTGGTAGTAGGGAAAGTGGTAGTAGCGTCCAGCTGATGAAATGTCTGGCTGTACAGACTTAAGATATTCACGCCATGGTCGGTACCTATCCACAGCTGGCCTTCGCGATCGTTGATGAGGCAATTAGCTTCGTAGTTGTAGTGTAACCCTTGCGGATCGTTGTTGTTCCCTGATATATTGAGATCGAATTTTTGGGTGCGGTAATTATAACGGAAAAGGCCACCATGTTCTGTAGCTACCCAAATATTCTCTTCCACATCGGCAGAAACATCAAAGATGGGATCCTTATCTGTGGCTAGTTTCATAGCTCCGGGAGGAGGGCGGAAAAAGAAGGAATCCAGATGGTGATTGGTAGGATTGTATTTGAATACATTTCCGCCGCGTGCCGCTATCCATATGTTGTGATGTGGATCGGTATAGAATTTTTTAATAGAGTGATGTATGTCGAAGATTGGCAGGTGTTGGGGATTATTGCCACTGTGATAGAGTTGTGTATGATTGCTATTGAGTAGGTAGATGCCGTCTCGGCCACCTAGCCATAGGTTTCCTTGTTCATCTTCGAGGATGCCATCCTGGATTTCTGCGCGGATAGGCTCTGGCAGGATGGTAGCTTTTTGAAAGGAAGCAGATGGTTCGTCGTATAGAAAGAGGCCGTTGCGGGTGGATGCCCAGATGGTGCCTTTGTGATCCTGGATGATTTTGCTGCATTCAAGGCCTTCCGGGAGCTGGTTGTTATCAGCCATTTTCAGCGTTGTTACTTTGGTAGTAACGGGATCGTATACACGAATATTTTCTGGTGTTCCCATCCAGATACGGCCTTTTTTATCTTCACAAAGACAGATATCATCATAATAAATAGAGCCGGGTACCTTGTCGAAGTTGGCGACAGTTATGAGATTGGTACCATCATATCGTTGCAAGGCCGTACTGGCAATCCATATAAACCCTTTATGGTCTTGCATGATAGCAGAAACATGATTGCTGGCAAGTCCGTCGGAAATATCCAGGTGTGTGAATTTATGAGGTACGCTGGTTTGGGCCTGGAGCCGGAATACAATACAACAACAGAGCAGTAGGGAAACGACCGCAGCACAGAAAGGGGCATAACCTGGCATAGAACGAAGCTGGCTCATTAGGGGCGTCTTGTTTATTCCTGCTAATTATTATGGTTCCTGTAAAGATACTATTGGCAGAAGAATTATGGATATTTTTTAAAGTCAGAGGCATGTGGATAATAAAAAAGTCAGACCGGACTGGTGGCCTGACTATTATAATTTGAATATTTTCTTCTGTTAACTTCTGGCTGAAGCCACTGCTGTAGCGTCTTTTTGAGATGCTAATGGCGCTTTTACGTGATTGGCTTTTTTCAACTGTTTTAAAGTAGTCATGTATTTCTTAAGATCCTGTGGATCAGAGGAGATGGTGATATCTTCAATCCTCGGGTCTGTGCTTACGGTGGCGGCATTTGTTCCTGCGAATATGACTTTGATCGTGCCAATTAGCCTGGTTTTGTTTTTAACTGTTTCGGTAATGACATATTGGAACCAGATTTTTCCTTGCTCATCAGGATGTGAATTCAGTGCTGTAGCGGGAATGTTGTATTCCATGAAGTCTTTTGGCAAAGCGTCTTTCAGGCGAGCAGCTGCGGCATCGAGACTATCCTTATCTATTTTATTATTAGCCGCGTACTTAATCACGCCATTTTTCTTGAAGGAGTTGCCGAAGGATGTATAGAGTACATTGGTTAGTTGTTCATTGAAGAGGATAGCGCGTTTCTCGCCCTGGCAGTTAGCTACTAAGTAGATGGCGGGCTGGGAGAAAGCTTGTGATAGCACTAATTGAAATAGCAATAGCCAGATGATTTTTTTCATATAGGTAGTTTTTGATTGTTTTACATGGAAGTAATATGCCACTTGTAAAGTTCCTGTTCTGCGTCCGTGTCGAAAATTTTACATTAACGTTTAAAACGCTTTAATCGTCTGCATATGACAGAAAAATATACGCATACAATAACTGTTGGTTCTTCAAAAGCTATACTGTGGAGGGTTTTGACTGATACATCATTGATGGCCGAGTGGATGGGGACTCCTGATATGCAGATAGGTGTAGTAACCAGCTGGGAGTTGGATACAGCTATCAGGATCAGTGGTTTTCATCATGTTGCTTTTGAGAATAAGGGAATGGTGATGGAGTGGGAGCAGGAGAAAAGGCTTGTTTACAGTCACCTGAGTTCTGTATCGAGATTACCGGACGTCGCGGAAAGTTATAGTCTGATTGGATTTGAGCTGAATGAAAAAGAAGGAGGAACAGCGCTTACGGTTATTATTAATCATTTTCCTACGGAGGTTATACGTAAGCACCTGGAATTTTATTGGAGAGGAACAATTTATAAGATAAAAGAGATAGCAGAGAAGATGATGTGATAGGGATAAAAAAAAGCTGCTCTGATGAAGAGCAGCTTTTTAATTTTTTGTACCACGTACGGGAATCGAACCCGTGATTCCTCCGTGAAAGGGAGGCGTCTTAACCCCTTGACCAACGCGGCGTTTCCGTTTTGGGATTGCAAAGATAGGCATTTGTTTATAACTGCAAAATTTATTTTCAACTTTTTTGAATTTTTTTTTGCTGTCAGCAATTGCTATCAAAGAACCGGGGTGCAAATATCGTAATATTTGTCAATTTTCCTTCACTTCGGCAAAAGATTTTGCAGGAATCTCTTGTATTTGCTGTTGTCTGCGTCGGATCAGCTGTAGTGAATATAGGCCAAGACCCAGTGTGAATAAGCCTTGCAGCATGACCGTGTCTGGTGTGCCTAGTGTTTGAGAAATTGTGCCAACGAGTAATCCGCCGAGCGGTTGCATCCCGAAAAAGGCCATGGCATAGAGGCTGATAACTCTTCCTCGCATGGAAGGATCGACGGTTGTTTGGATAATGGTGTTACTGATTGTTATCTGCGACATCATACCAAAGCCGCACAAAGTAGCAAAGATCAGTGCTAAAGGATAGATAGTTGTATGTGAGAAGAATATTAATCCAACACCAAATATGATGGTGTTGATCGCCAGGATCTTGCGGAGGTTATGTCCTGGTTTCAGTGAAGCAAGATATAAAGCCCCCAGAAAAGCGCCTAGGCCAATGGCGCTGTCTATCACGCCAAAAGTGGCGGCGCTGCCTTTAAAGATATCTTTCGCATATACAGGGATCAAAGTGGTGTAAGGCAGTACGAATAAGCTCATTAAGCCTAATAATACCAGTATTTGCGCAATGGCTGTAGTTTGTTTGGCGTAAGCCAATCCTTCCTTCAGCTCTGTAAATACCTTTTTTTGCCGCTTTTTAGCCTCATATGCCGGCAATCGCATCATTAGCAATGATCCGATCACCGCAATGAAACTAACCGCATTTAGGGCAAAACACATATCATCTCCCAATTTCTCTAAAATGATACCAGCAATACCTGGTCCTATCAATCTGGAGAGATTGACCATGGAAGAATTTAATGCAAGAGCATTAGGCAGATCGGATTTATCTTCTACCATTTCATATACCAGGGATTGCCTGGCAGGAACATCAAATGCATTGATCAATCCCAGTAAAGCACTTAGTGCAATTATCTGCCATACTTGATAATGACGGAAATAGATCAATAAGGTGAGCAATACCGCCTGGAACATCGATGCAAACTGTGTCACCAGCAACAGCTTATATCGGTTATATCTGTCTGACGCCACGCCGCCCAGGAAAGAAAATACGAAGGAAGGGAACATACTGGCAAACAGTGTTAACCCCAGCATGAACTTAGAATGGGTTTGAGCATAGATAACCCAGCTGACAGCCGTTTTCTGCATCCAGGTACCTATAAGAGAAATGGATTGTCCGCTGAAATAAAGTCGATAGTTACGGCTCCGAAATGCACTAAATGTTTGTATCCTCATGATCTGAATCTCCGCCCCAAAAATAGTAAAGAAACTTTATTAATTTACTTTGCAAAGTTAGCGCCGCATACGCTCGGGAAATATTAAATCTTCCTTAAAGTTTGATTCGCATGTCTCAAGTTTCCGTTTTATGATATTGTTTTACGTTCTAATCCGATTCTAATATCATTTTAATTGCCTTAGCGAACAGATGAGAGTAGTAGTATTTTTTGTATGCCTGTGCCTCCTTCTCTTTAGAGGGGATGTACGATTGTTTGCGGAGACGCAACGCAATGGCATCAGCTATACACATACTCAGTTTCAGGATAGAACACAGCATGTTACCAAAGCCTCTCCTGCTCAGAATTTCATCTTTATTAATGATGAAAATCCATACCAGGACAAGCAATATATGGTTAGTGAAGATATAGAGGAGAATGATAACCAGGAAGGCTTCGCTGCCAAGTTCAAACTAATTTTCAAATACTTTCTCATAGCGTATTACCAGACTTCTTCAGCTGGTTTAAGTAATCAACACCAATACTTCAAAGCACGGTCCTCCTTCTTCGGACAGGAATCCTGTAAGTATATACTCCAAGGTGTTCTAAGAATCTGACCTGCAATATATCGTCTCGGCTCATGCTTGCATGTAGACCTTGGTATATATGTATTTAGTTAGAAACCATCTTATTTACACATTGCCGTGCCATGCTTTTCCTCAAGTCGTTGACTCAATTACTGCAAGTTCTCTAAACTTTTTACTTCCAACCAACTTGTCGAATAATATCCTTTTTAATTATCATGAATAGAATTGTCATGCTCGCCGGCTTGTCTGTGGTACTATGCTACACAAGCTGTAAATCAAAACCTGAAGAGAAAGAAGAAGTCAGTAAATACACGATTACCAGTCCTGTACGTATGGATACTTCTTTTACGAAGGAATATGTTTCTCAGATTAAATCTGTTAGAAATATCGAAATCCGTGCCCTGGAAAAAGGTTATCTACAAACCATCCTGGTAGACGAAGGTCAGTACGTAAAAGCTGGCCAGGTATTGTTTAGAATGATGCCTAAAATGTATGAGGCAGAATTACTGAAAGCGGAAGCAGAAGCTAAAGCAGCTGAAGTAGAGCTCCAGAATACTAAAATGCTGGCAGAGAAAAACATCATCTCTAAAAACGAACAAACAGTAGCTCAAACGAAACTGGACCAGGCAAGAGCTGAAATAGCCATGGCTAAACTTCATCTTGGCTTTACTGAAATCAGGGCTCCTTTTGATGGTATCATCGACCGTATCCCTAAAAAGCCTGGTAGCCTTGTAGATGATGGTGAACTGCTTACCAGCCTGTCTGACAACACCCAGATGTTCGCTTATTTCAACGTATCAGAGCCAGAATACCTGGACTATGAAACGAACATGAAAAGTCGTGGTGATAACAAAGTAAATCTCCTGCTGGCAAATAACACCCAGTTGAAATACACGGGTGAAGTGACTACTGTAGAAGGGGAGTTCAACAACGAAACAGGTAACATCGCGTTCAGAGCTAAGTTCCCTAACCCTGATAAGCTCCTGAAAAACGGAGAAACTGGTAAGGTACTCATGACCATGCCATTAAAAAATGCTTTACTGATCCCACAAAAAGCCACTTACGAAATACAGGATAAAGTATATGTCTTCCTGGTAGATAAAGATGGTAATGTGAAGTCAAGACTGATCACTGTAGGTAGTCGTATGCCAGATCTGTACGTAGTTACAGATGGCTTGGCTGAAACAGACAGGATCCTTTATGAAGGTGTGCAGAAAACTAAAGATGATGACAAAATCAGCTTTGAGTATAAAGCACCAGCAGAAATTATTTCTCACCTGAGATTAAAAGCGGAGTAGTTGTTCAATTACCAATAACGTAGAGAAATGCTAAATAAGTTTATACAAAGGCCGGTACTGTCAATAGTAATCTCCCTCATCATTGTATTCCTTGGTGTGATTGCTGTTACGCAGCTGCCGGTAACTCAATTCCCATCTATCTCACCACCAAAGGTAAACGTAGTAGCAGAATATCCTGGTGCTAACGGTGAGTTGATGATCAAATCTGTGGTTATTCCGCTGGAACGTGCGATCAACGGTGTTCCTGGAATGAAATATATGGAATCCAGCGCCGGTAACGATGGTGAGGCAAACATCCAAGTTGTATTCAACCTGGGTACAGACCCTAACCAGGCTTCATTGAACGTACAAAACCGTGTGGCTTCTGTAGTAAATAAACTACCGCCACTGGTAGTACGTGAAGGTGTGAAGATCAGCCGTGAAGAATCAAACATGCTGATGTACATCAACCTTTACAGCACGGATCCTAAGGCTGACCAGAAATTCCTCTTCAACTTTGCGGATATCAACCTGCTGCCAGAAATCAAACGTGTAGACGGTGTAGGTTTTGCGGATATCCTTGGTTCCAGGGAATATGCCATGAGGATATGGCTGAAACCTGACAGGATGCTGGCTTACAAGATCTCTGCTGATGAAGTAATGGATGCACTGGATAAACAAAGTCTGGAAGCATCTCCTGGTAAAACTGGTGAGAGCTCTGGTAAAAGATCCCAGTCATTTGAATATGTATTGAAATATTCCGGAAGGTTCAACAGTAAAGAGCAATACGAGAATGTTATTCTCCGCTCTAATCCTAATGGTGAGATCCTTCGTCTGAAAGATGTTGCTGAGATTGAGTTTGGTAGCTCCATGTACGATATCTATTCCAGTCTGAATGGTCACCCTTCTGCGGCTTTGGTTTTAAAACAATCTTACGGAAGTAATGCCAACCAGGTTATTAAAGACGTAAAAGCGAAGCTGGAAGAGATTAAAGCCAACTCCTTCCCTAAAGGAATGGAATATGAAATCAGTTATGACGTATCCAAGTTCCTGGATGCCTCTATTGAAAAGGTTATACACACACTGGTAGAAGCCTTTATCCTGGTAGGTATCGTGGTATTCCTCTTCCTGGGCGACTGGCGTTCTACGCTGATTCCAACCATGGCGGTGCCGGTATCATTGATTGGTACATTCGTATTCATGCAGTTCTTTGGTATCACGCTGAACCTGATCACGCTGTTTGCGTTGGTACTGGCTATTGGTGTGGTTGTGGATGATGCGATCGTGGTAATTGAGGCTGTGCATGCGAAGATGGAAGAAGAACATATAGGACCTTTCAAGGCTACGAAACGAGCCATGAAAGAGATTGCCGGCGCTATCGTGGCTATCACCTTCCTGATGGCAGCGGTATTTATTCCGGTAGCATTTATGTCGGGCCCTGTAGGTATCTTCTACCGTCAGTTCTCCATTACCATGGCTACAGCGATTATCCTTTCCGGTGTGGTAGCATTGACGCTTACGCCTGCACTTTGCGCCATGATCCTGAAAAATAATCATGGTAAGCCGAAGAAGAAATCAGTTGTAGATAAATTCCTGGCTGGGTTCAATAATTCATTTGACAGAGCTTCCAATAAATACCAGCGAATACTGGGAGTCATTATCAACAGAAGAGTTATCACCTTCGGTATCCTGGTAATATTCTGTATCGGTACCTATTTCCTCAGTGCCAGCGTGCCTTCCGGCTTCATCCCGAATGAAGATCAGGGTATGTTCTACGCTATTATCCAGACACCTCCGGGATCATCACTGGAAAGGACAAACGAAGTTTCTGAAAAACTACAGAAGATAGCGGAGAAGATAGAAGGTGTGAAATCCGTATCTGCACTGGCGGGTTATGAAGTATTGACAGAAGGTACAGGCTCTAACTCTGGTACCTGTCTGATCAACCTGAAAAGCTGGGATGAGCGTAAACAATCTGCACAGGAAATTATTCATGAACTGGAAGAAAAATCTAAGGATATCACTGGCGCCAACATCGAATTCTTCCAGCCACCAGCTGTACCTGGTTACGGTGCTGCTGGCGGTTTTGAGTTACGTTTACTGGATAAGGCAGGTATGGGAGATTCCCATAAAATGGAACAGGTAAGTAACGACTTCGTTAAAGAACTGAATAAACGTAAGGAGTTAGCTTCTGTGTTTAGTTTCTTCAGCGCCAGCTTTCCGCAATACATGCTGGAAGTAGATAACGACCTGGCACAGCAGAAAGGTATTACCATCGATAATGCGATGAATACACTTTCCACATTGGTAGGTAGTAACTACGAGATTAGCTTCATCAAATTCGATCGTCAGTATAAGGTAATCGTACAGGCAGCCCCTGAATATAGGGCCTTGCCTGAGGATATCCTGAAATTATATGTGAAGAATGACCGTGATGAAATGGTGCCTTTCTCTGCATTTATGAAGATGAAAAAAGTATATGGTTTGTCTGAGAACACCCGACACAACATGTACAATGCGTCTGAGATCAGTGGTTCTGCGGCACCTGGTTATAGTAGCGGTGAAGCGATCAAAGTAATTAATGAAATCGCGAAGAAAACATTACCGAGAGGTTATGGTATCGACTGGGCGGGTATTTCAAAAGATGAGGTAGCGCAAGGTAATCAGGCGATATACATATTCCTGATCTGTCTTGGTTTCGTATACCTGATTCTTTCTGCACAATATGAAAGCTTCATTTTACCACTGGCCGTAATTCTCTCTTTGCCTACAGGTATTTTCGGCGCCTTCTTCCTGTTAAAAGTAATGGGTCTTGAAAATAACATCTATGCGCAGATCGCGATGGTAATGCTGATTGGTTTGTTAGGTAAAAACGCGGTGCTGATCGTGGAATTTGCCGCACAACGCCATGAAGCAGGTATCTCTGTATTGAAGGCTGCGATGGAAGGAGCTAAGGTTAGGTTCCGTCCTATCCTCATGACATCCTTTGCGTTCATTGCGGGTCTTATTCCGCTGGTATTTGCCACCGGCCCTGGTAAGGTTGGTAACAGAACGATTGGTACTGCAGCTGCAGGTGGTATGTTGTTCGGAACCATCTTCGGGGTACTGATAATTCCTGGATTGTACTTCATATTCGGAACGATTGCCTCTAAACGTAAACTGGTGAAGAAGGAAGATGAAAACCCATTAACCGAAGAAATCGAGGACAAAGTATATGCATAAGCAAAAGATAAATAAAGGTATTGGAGCACTAGGAATTTGCCTGGCAATTGCAAGCTGTAAAGTGCCTGCAATTGTTCAGGTAAATGAAAACAAAAATGTGCCTCAAGCCTATAATGATAAACAGGATTCTACAAACATTGCTTCCATCAAATGGAGGGAATTTTTTACAGATAAAGATCTTGTAAACCTGATCGATACTGCGTTAAAGAATAACCAGGAATTACAGATCACATTACAGGAAATAGAAATCGCTAAAAACGATATCCGTTCTAAGAAAGCCGCACTGCTGCCAACAGTAGGAGGCAGGATAGGTGCTGGCTATGAAAAAGTAGGTAAGTATACCAGCCAGGGCGCTGGTGATGCTTCTGCCGAAATCACTCCAGGTAAAACAGTTCCTGAAGTATTAGGCGACTATAACATCTCCGCTTATGCCAACTGGGAAGTGGACATTTGGAAAAAGCTCCATAACGCCAAGAAAGCGGCAGTTACCAGATACTTATCCACAGTAGAAGGCAGAAACTTCGTGATCACTAACCTGATCGCGGAAATTGCTAATTCTTATTACGAACTATTATCGCTGGATAATCAGTTGCTGATCGTCAGACAATCAATAGAACTGCAGAAAAATGCACTGGATATCGTGAAGATCCAGAAGGAAGCTGCAAGAGCTACAGAGTTGGGCGTGAAGAAATTTGAAGCGGAAGTGCTGAAGTCGCAGAGTATGGAATATGATATCCTGCAACAGATCAAAGAAACAGAGAATAAAATCAATCAGTTATTAGGCCGTTATCCACAGGAAATTCCTAGGGATAAAAGTAATTTCCTGGCCTTGCTGCCGCAAATGGTACAAGAAGGTATTCCTTCTCAGTTGTTGGCCAACCGCCCGGATATCAAACAGGCCGAACTGGACCTGACAGCTGCTAAACTGGATGTTAAAGTAGCACGTGCAGAATTCTATCCGTCTTTCGGCATCTCTGCTACACTGGGTTTCCAGGCATTCAATCCTACTTACCTGTTCCGACTTCCTGAGTCGCTGTTATCTTCTCTCGCAGGAGATCTGGCTGGCCCATTGATCAACCGTAATGCTATTACGGCAGAATTCAACAGTGCCAACGCCCGTCAGATTCAGGCAATGTACAACTACGAACGTACTATCCTGAACGCATATGTGGAAGTATCTAACCAGTTGTCCAGTATCAATAATCTGAATAAGAGTTATGATATAAAATCTAAGCAGGTAGATGCATTATCTAAATCCATCGATATCTCTAATGATCTGTTCAAATCAGCCAGGGCAGATTATTTCGAGGTACTGATGACACAGCGTGATGCGCTAGAGGCTAAACTCGATCTGATAGAAACAAAAAGAGATCAGCTGAATGCTGTTGTTAATGTTTATAGAGATTTGGGGGGTGGTTGGAAGTAACTCTTCTCTTCTTTTAGGTGACCGTCTCTACTTGGTAGAGACGGTCTTTTTTTATTAGGCTATGCTCATACCGCCATCCATCACAAATTCCGCTCCGGTAATAAAAGCAGCTTCCGGACTGCAAAGGTGCGCCACCATCTTCCCAACATCTTCGGATTTACCCATATGCTTCAGTGGTACTTCGTTAATAATGATATTATGTAGGTCTTTCAACTGTTGATCACTCAGGCCTTGTTTGGAAAGTATCGGCGTTTCTGTTGGCCCCGGACTCACTGCATTCACTCTTATCTTTTTAGGCGCCAGTTCCATGGCTGCTATCCGCATAATGGCATTTAGCGCTGATTTGCTGGAAGAATAGATAGAAGCATTCGGGCGATTCATATGAGCAGTGTTAGAAGATAGAAAAACGACCGAAGCGCCTTCATTCAATAGTGGAATGAACCTGCTAAGCATGAAGTACGCACCTTTGAAATTGACATTCATAACGCTGTCGAATATACGCTCAGAGGCATCTTCAATAGCGCCGCTACCTAGTATGCCGGCATTGATAAACAAGATATCTACCTTACCAAATTGCGCTGCTATATTTTTAGCCAGTAATTCAATATCACTAACATTGCCCTGATCAGCTACCAGTGCGGTGACACCTAGTTCCTGACCTGCTAATTCCACGGCTTCTTTGCGGCGGCCGGTAATAATTACATGAGCGCCTTGCTCTTTTAAAACCTTTGCGGTGGCATATCCTATGCCGCTGTTTCCACCGGTGACTATCGCCACCTTATTATTTAAACCTTTCATGGCATTTTTAATTTTTGTCAAAGTTATACCGATGATGGTATAACTTTGTAACCAGTATCACAGAGTATACCAGTATGAAAGAAGATAAAAGACTGGAATTGGTGAAGGAAGTCCTTTCCAATCCTCGTAATCAGAAAGATGAAGTTCAAGCGCTTCAAGACACCATTTATGTTATTGGTGGAAAATGGCGACTACCTATTATCAATGCTATCTGTAATGGTAACCATCGTTTCCGGGAGATAGAGCGTAGCATTCCGGGTATTACCACCCGTATGCTATCGCGGGAGTTGAAAGAGATGGAGGCCAACCAACTGATAAAAAGAACGGTAACCCCCGATTATCCTGTAGTCGTGGAGTATACTGCCACAGATTATTGTCGTTCTTTCGGAGATATCATCCTGGAAATGATTAAATGGGGAAAGCATCATCGTGCTAAAATCATCAAGGGAAAAACAACAGAATAAAGCGGGCTATTACCCGCTTTATCAGCAAAACCAATTATTAACTGAACACCGCCTCCGTTGTGCGTGGCGTGATTTCCACCCTATATAATTTCCTAAACATAATGTAGGTTACTGATACCATTATAAATGCGATAATGGCATCTGTAGCAGCTGCAAGCCCCAGCACTGCTATCTTGGATCCAAAGGCGAAGAGAATATCGAAAAAGACACCTGCAAATACCCATTCTTTCAATCTTAATAATTTACCTGGTACAAGTAATACCGCTATACCAGAGAGTTTCGCAATACCCAGAATGTAGATAAAATGAGGAGGATAACCCAGTTGTTGTGTAATGCCCCATACTATTTGGTTGCCAGTAATTTCAAAGAAACCGCTGGCGCCAAACCATAAGCAAGTTAAAATGACGCCTGTCCAATAAATCAGTGTAGTTGTTTTCTGTTTCATAATATCAAGAGGTTTATTTGTGAATGATTATGACACAAAAATGCTGTGTGGCAGGCGCTTGGCATAATGAAAGTCCCTGAGTTGGACGAATCAAGGGTTGACCCGGGCAGGGAGAGGCGTGGACAAAAACTATTCTGTAAATATTGCTGTTATAGCGATCAATAAAAACTGCATATCATGAAAAGTTTTATTGGTGTTCTCGTGATAACAATCTGCATACTATCTGCCTGCAATACAAACGGGGGGGATGGTCATCTACAAGCTAAAGTAGATTCGCTGCAATCTGAACTAAAACAATACCGTGATGAAAAGGCCATGACCGCAATGCGTCTGCAACGCTTTGATAGTCTGGATTTCGACTTCTATTCAGGCCAGGAATGGGATTCGTTGGCAATCAGTCATGCACCTGATATTAAAGTGTATTATCCTGATGGCGCTATTACCACCGGATTATTTCCTGCCCATATTGATATGCTGAAGCCTATGTTCGTATTTGCACCAGACACAAAAATCAAAACACATCCGGTTCGCTTTGGCTCAGGCGACTGGACAGCAGTGATAGGAGAGATGACCGGAACGTTTACCAAGCCTATGCCTGTAGGAGGAGGCAAAACGATTCCACCTACAGGAAAGCCCTTTAAGTTGGGAATGGTAACGATAGGCCACTGGAAAGATGGTAAGATGACAGAAGAATATTTATTCTGGGATAACCAATCATTTATGAAACAAATTGGCCTTGGGCAATAAACGAAAGGGCCGTCTCTACTCAATAGAGACGGCCCTTTTCAATAACTTTAGGTAAAATAGGTACTGTAAATTATTTAAAGATACCAGCTTCCTTGCCAGCTTCTTTCTCAATCGCTTTCCACTTATTGTAGTTTTCTTCATCCTTAGCCTGCAGATAAGCAGCAGCTACCAGTCCTGCCTGAACATAGGTCTGCATTTTATCACCTTGCTTCTTAGCAATTTCGTATTGCTGTTCTGCATCAACAGCAACTTGGTTCTGGATGCTCTGCAATGATTCGTGTGCTTGCTTTTCCAGTTCTTTTTGTTGTTGCTCTTTACCGCCACCAACAAAGAACCAGATCAGAAAAATTAATACTACGGCGCCAACGATTAACTTAATGCGAGATTTCTTTTTTACTGTTTCGGTACTCATATAGGGATTAATTAAGAATGTTAAGATAATTGATGGGACTTAGATTAAGTATCAGATATGTATGAAATAATTTTGTGTTTTGATTTTAGTAAGATGCTCACTGCAATTATATTGCTGCCGAAATTCAAACCAGTTATAGCACGCAGTGGATTTAGCTTGGTAAGTTGGATTTTTAGGGAGATGATAAGCAGGAAAGATAGGTAGGATAATGAACTTGTCCTGTATACCGGAATCAAAAGCAAAAGAAAAAGCAGTGCTTTGGGCACTGCTTCACGAAATGTATTGGGTATAGAAAGACTTTTATCAGGTCAATCCAATCTCATAATGTCTGTAAGGAATTTCGATATCGAGGAAACCTTTCTTATGCAGCCAGTTTCTGAAAATCTGTTGTACTTCATACTCGCCATGTACCAGGAAGAGTTTTTTAATTTCTCTTGGGTCCTGGCAGGAAAGCCACTGGCTCAGGTCTTCATAGTCGCCATGTGCACTCATAGAACGTATCACGCCTACTTCAGCCTTTACCTCAAAGCGAGTACCATAAATGGATACTTCTTTAGCGCCACGCATCAGGCGACCACCAAGCGATTCAGGTTCGCAATAACCAACGATAAGAATAGTATTTTGTGCATCGTCAATGTTATTGGCAATATGGTGTTTCACCCTTCCTGCTTCCGCCATTCCGGAGGCAGAGATGATCACGCAAGGTTCCTTTCTGAAGTTCAGGTTCTTGGACTCATCTACTGATTTCACATAGCGTAAACCTGGAAAATCAAAGGGGTCACTATCTTTCTTAAGTAAATCAGAGACCTGTTTGTTAAATACTTCCGGATGTTCTTTTGTTACTTCAGTAGCTTCTGTGGATAAAGGACTATCCACGAATATGTCTATCCTTGGCAGCTTTCCGGCCAGTTGCGCGTTGTTCAGGGCATATAATAACTCTTGTGTACGACCCACGCTAAATGCAGGGATAATCAGTTTTCCGCCTTTTTCAACGCAGGTATGCTGAATATATCGTAACAACTCATCATCAGCTGGTTTGGCATCAGCATGCAGCGTGCTACCATAAGTAGATTCCATCAAAATATAATCTGCCTGTGGAAAAACGGCGGGTGACTTCAGGATAGCATCGTTATAACGGCCAATATCGCCACTGAAAGTTATCTGCTCTGTCTTGCCGTTTTCTGTTATGCGCAGATGCACAGCTGCTGCGCCCACGATATGGCCTGCATCGGTAAACATTACCTGGATGTCTGGATCTATCTTTGTCCAGGTGTTATAGCCTGTAGGCTTCAGAAATCCGATGGACATCTTCGCATCATCCACAGTATATAAGGGCTGCAGATAAGGAGCGCCTTCTTTTGCGCGCTTCTTATTGGAAAACTTGATATCATCTTCTTGTATTTCTGCAGAATCCAATAACAGGATTTCTGCCAAATCCCTGGTTCCTGGTGTGCAATAGATAGGGCCATTATAGCCTTGCTTGATCAGTCGTGGAATAAGCCCCGTATGATCAATATGTGCGTGAGACAGCACCATGTACGTGACTTCCTTCGGATCGAAGCCAAACTCCCTGTTTAATGCGTCCGTTTCTTTTCCCATCCCTTGGAACATGCCACAATCGAGTAGGATTTTTTTACCATTCTTCAAGGTGATCAGGTGCTTGGACCCCGTTACTGTACGGGCGGCGCCATGAAATGCTATCTTCATAACTTAGGATATTTTGTGAACAGATTTACTTTGATTTAAATGACCATGTAATTGCAAAAGAGGCAACGAGTATGCCATCTTTATTTTTGCCCTCTGAACGAACGGTAATTGAAGTAGGTTCCTTATCCCGGATTGCCTTTTCCATGGCTGCTTTCATAGCAGGAATATCCGCACAGGTAAAATAGGTTTTACCTACTGCCTTTTTCATATAATCAGCCTGCATACTTGTTACCAGCATGGATATACGTGCTTTGGTACTTTTGGTATACATCATCGCAGGCAGTCCTGTGCTTAATTCTGCGGCCATAGACAAACATGCGAAATACGTAGAATTAAATGGATTCTGCGATAGCCACATATACGGTACACTTGTTACACATTGTTCTTCTGATACCGATATCAATCTAACGCCGGAAGTCCATGCTGATGGAAGTTTCCAGAACATGAATGCCGAAAACTTAAACGGATGCTGTGCAAATCTTATAAAAGATTGCACAGCATCCGTATCAAAGTAAGTGATGCCGTTTTCTATGGCCATAACTTTATTTATTCATTGACATAATTAGAAGGTAATAATGCAGCCGGACTCCATTGTTTCAGCATCTCCGCTACTTTCTTCTTATCATATGAATCTGCTGACTCCAATAAACCGGTATTCTGTGTATGAAGACGATTGCCTTTTGCATCCAGAATAACAATTACAGGAAATCCAAATCGTTGTGGATAACCTAACTCTTTTAATACAGGCAGGTTTTTGTTTTCCTTACTGTAGTTCAGATGATATACCACATAATTCTTTTCCATAGCTGATTTCAGCTCTGGGTCTTCTTCTGTGAATTTGTAAAAACGTTTGCACCAGATACACCAGTTACCACCAATCTGTACCAGCACATGCTTATTTTCTTTTGCTGCCTGTGTAATCGCTGCTGTTAAGTCTTTCTTCGCATCGGCAGTAGGATTGTAGATATGTTCTAAATCCAGGTTATGCGTCTGAGCATTGGTTCCGGGAATAATAAAACCGAAACTCAATACCAGCATCCATACATACTTCTTCATAAACAAAATATTCAATAATTGTAATTTACTCTATTTTCCCGATATACGCTGCAATTGCTGTCTGGGCTTGTGCAGGGTCCTGCAATTGCAGGTCCACCATGTCTTTCAGCTGTTTTTTGATCTCCGGATCGTATACCGGCACGCATACTTCTATACGTCTGTGCAGGTTTCTGTTCATCCAATCTGCAGAGCCCATAAAGATCTCTTCTTCGCCATTGTTGTGGAAAATGAATACCCTGGCATGTTCCAGCCATCTATCCACGATACGCACCACTTTAATATTGGAGTTGGGTACCAGGCAGCATATACTACGAACGATCAGGTCTACCTGTATGCCAGCATCGGCTGCTTCGTACAGTTTGGCTATCATGGCTTTTTCCTGAAGGTTGTTTAGCTTAATGGTGATCCTGGCTGGTTTGCCTGCCTTGGCATTTTCGATCTCACGATCTATCAGCCATTTGAAACGGTCAGTCATGTTGAACTGAGCCACCAGTAAATGTTTGAAGTCTAGGTACTGGAAGTCTGCAGGCTGTTCTCTACTTTGTAAGTAGAGAAACAGTAGCTCCATTTCGCGTGTAATACCTGGGTGAGCGGTAAAAAGAATATGATCTGCATAGAAACGGGCCGTACTTTCATTAAAGTTGCCAGTGGCTATCAGTCCGGAATAATCGTGGTAGTATCCTCGCTTACGCTTCACCAGTGCGGTTTTTGCATGTACCTTCATGCCAGGAATGCTATACACGATTTTAACGCCGGCATCTTTCATACGTTTAGACCAACGTATATTATTAGCCTCGTCGAAGCGTGCTTTCAGCTCCACGAACACCGTCACCTGCTTACCGTTTTTAGCGGCGGTGATCAACGCCTGCGCTATCTGAGATCCGGAGGCTATACGATAAAGGGTGACGTATATCTCCGTGACATCTCTATCTATCGCAGCTTCATTGAAGAACCGCAGGATATAGTCATAGCGTTGATAAGGTACATGAACCACCAGGTCTTGCCGTTGTATCAGATCAAGAATATGATCTGTTTCTGCTGCCATGGATATTTTGGCGGGAACATTCTTTGGATAAAAAACATCCGTCAAAGGCAATGGCAGTGGGAAATCAGCCAGGTCTTTCAGGTTATGATACCTGCCGCCTGCCACCATTTCTTCTGGCTTTATTTTTAAATGACTGGCAAGATATTGCTGCAAAGGCATTGGCATAGCGGCATCAAACAAAAAACGGGTAGGTACACCCAACTCACGCTTCTTGATCAAGGTCTCTACTTCTTCCAATATATCTCCTTTAAACTCGTCCATATCCATTTCTGCATTACGGGTAAGCTTAAAGCTGTAACAGCCATTTATCTGATATTCCGGGAAGATATAATTGAGATGATAACGTATGATATCATCCAACATCGTTATCTGAGCGAGATCGTTTTCCTTTGGCAGTTGATAAAACCTCGGTAATGCAGCCGGGATATTTAATAAGGCATACTCGATCTGTTCCGGCTTTTCCACACTGGACAATGATATCGCGAAATGTAAGGCATTGTTTTCCGGGAAATATTTTTTGTCTGGGTCAGATAGAAATACCGGTTGTAAATAAGTCAATATACTGGTAAGCAGGTATTCTTTTGTCAGCTTCTGCTGAAGCTCAGTAAAGGGCTCATTGTAGCAAAGGTGAATACCACGATCCTTCAGCGCTGGCAGAATTTCTTTGGTCAATATCAGACCGTAGGTTTCTTGTTGCCGGTTAATCTCCGTCATAACCTGTCGGAGTGTATCCTGACTCACGGTTTCGTCGCCGCCGGCATCTGGTTCCTTTTCCAGCAGCTTGTTTACCGCCATGATGGCTGGCATCCTAACCCTGAAAAATTCGTCCAGGTTGGAAGAAAATATAGACAAGAATTTTATTCTCTCGTATAGAGGTACTTGTTGGTCTTGTGCCATGGTAAGTACCCGAAAGTTGAACGACAACCAGCTCAGGTCCCGATTAAACAAAGGCGTCATAACTGTTTCACTTAAACTTTAACCGGAAAAAATATTGCAGCAATCATAAAGGCCAGCACAGAGGCTATCAGGCCAAACATAAATACGTTATAGGATATACGAAGTAGCTTGTATTTTTTACCGAGTACCACGCCAAGATGATATACATCTCTTGTCATACTGCTATAAAGAAAGTCTGCATCATTCATCATCTGCTTCATTCCCCACTCATATTCATCTAATGTCATCCTGTAAAAATTGCCAAAGAACAAGAGGTTGGCATCTTTACGGGAGATATCATCTTTGGTAAATGTGCCACTGGTAACATTAGGTCTGGTGGCTAATACCGCAAAGATGACGGTTACCACGCTGGTAGTAATAAATATCAAAGATGGAATCAAAAAGTTAGGATAATCTTCAAGTCTGCGTATCAACACACTCAATAAAATGGAGATGATGATAGAGTTGACGGAGATCATGATATGGGCCTTGCTATCAGCCATAGAGCTGAGGCGTATATGGTTCGTAGAAGTGATACGGAACATGGTTTCAACGCCGCGTTCCGGCTTTTTCAATTTCTCTTCTTTTACCTTTCCTGGCTTTCTTATTTCTGTGAGTGGTTGTCTGTTTGCTGTACCTGCGTTGATTTCTGGAGTTTCAGCAGTATTTGCCGTCTTGGTTTCTTCTGCCAGTCGCTTGTCCAGTTTTTTCTGCATTTGCTTGATGTTATCTTCTTTCTGTTGTTTAAGAAGAGTTCTTGCATAGTCTGTCCAGTACTGATGTTCCGTCAGGAATTTGATATTGCCTCGCAGCCACTCAATCCTGTTGATTTCTTTTTGATGAACGAGTTCTACTTCATGTCTGAGCAGCTTGCTCCTGTCAGCATATTCTTTGGTACCCAGGTGAAATAAGTCGGCATCACAAACGATTTGCTCAATGAGATTTTTCGGTGACTGTGGCATCTTTGTAGCCAGTATACAGCCTTTCACCATTTCTTGCAACGACTCGGAAGCACCTTGTTCCTGTAGGAATTTTACCGCTTGTGCTGCTCCTTCTATTTCATGTACTTTGCCTTCTCCTTCCAGGTAACCTTCGTCGTGAAACCAGGCAGCCACATACACAGCAGTCAGCTCATCATCCTGAAGATGGTAATGCGCAGCTATCTGCCCGGCGGCACTTACTACCGCCTGCGTATGTACGAGGTTATGATATACCAGTGTTGGTCTGGGATTGTCTCTATACCTTGCCAGTACGTATTCTTTTGCTGCATCTATAATGGCTGTATTTTCCATATTACGAAGATGATTAAATCCAATCTGAAGTTACTGTATTTTTGAGTTAAATTTAAGCTATAATATATCACTATGGATCGCCGATTCCTTCCATTGTTGCTGATTTTTCTGCTATCATGTAACTATTTTGCCGACAGGGAAGAAAGAATATACTCTTCGCCTGCCGGTTACGACCTGGCAGCCCCTGTGAGGTACCGTGTCAGAGAATCTATGCAGGAAATTTCCGGAATAGTACTACACCCCGATGAACACAATATTATCGCCATCAACGATGAGGAAGGCTACATTTACCAGATCGATGTAGACGCTACCAAGGCCTATCCCAAATGGAAATTTGGTAAAAGTGGAGATTATGAAGATATCTGCCGAACAGATAGCGGCTGGTTTGTGTTGAAGAGTAATGGAAGTCTATATCGGATTAATGGGTTATTTACAAAGGACTCTATTACTACTGTTCACTATAAGCTCGGGAAAAAGGAAGGCAAGCAGGAATTTGAAGCTACTTACTACGACAAAACAAAAAACAGCATCTTTATGATATGTAAGAATTGTGAAGATGACAAAAAGCAAGGTGTCACCAGCGCTTTCCAGTTCCACCTGGACAAAATGGAATTCGACGCTGTTCCTGCCTATCAATTCAGTGCACCTGAAATAGCAAAACTGGCGGGCATCGATATGCGCTTCTTTAAACCTAGTGCAGCAGCTATTCATCCACTGGAACACCGCCTATATATAATGGCTTCCGTTAACCAGCTTCTGGTAATCGCCGATTTGGAAGGACATGTGCAAGAAGCACATAACCTGCGCCACCGGCTCTTCCGACAGCCAGAAGGCATCGCCTTTGCCAATAATGGAGACATGTACATCTCTAATGAAGGCGGCTACGATGGTGTAGCCAATATTCTCAAATTTACCTACCATAAAAAATGAAACTGAAATATACATTTAGCATCATCTTCTCCTTACTGTCCGCCACCCTGTTTGCACAAGACGATCAGGTGAAACAACGCTTTATCCTCATCGGCGATGCCGGCGAACTCCACGCCAACGGCCATAACTCCGTTGTAGATGCAGTAAGGTCTAAGTATAATATGCAGGATAGCCGTAACACTGTACTGTTCCTCGGAGATAACGTGTACCCATTAGGGTTACCCGATTCTCTCAACAAAAAATATCCAACAGCAAAACAAATCCTTGACTACCAGATAGACCTCGTGAAAGGCACTGGCTCCAGAGGATTTATCATTCCTGGTAACCACGACTGGCAAAAAAGCAAACCAGACGGATGGCAGCAAATAGTTAACCAGCAACGTTATGTAGATTCCTTACATCTGCCTAATGTTACTTTTTTCCCTAAAGATGGCTGTCCTGGCCCGGTAGCGGTTAATATCTCCGATGATGTTACACTTATTATCATGGACAGCGAATGGTGGGTGTTCCCGTACGAAAAGCCAGGTGTGGAATCTGATTGCGAGTGTAAAACCCGTGATGAAGTATTAGTGAAGATATCAGAGCTGGTGGCCCTCAACAAGAATAAACTTATCGTATTTGCAACGCATCACCCTTTCCGTAGCCACGGTCCGCATGGTGGTTATTACACCATCAAGCAACATATCTTTCCGCTTACAGACCTGAAACCTTGGCTGTACGTGCCCTTGCCAGTGATCGGCTCCATCTATCCGCTCACCAGAGGCGTCTTTGGTACACCGGAAGATCTACCTAATCCTAAATACCAGGAAATGGTTAAAGGTGTGGAAGCTGCTATGAAACAACATGGCCCTGTTGTTTTCGTTTCCGGCCATGATCACACCTTACAGCTGATAAAAGATAACGGTAACGACTATATAGTAAGCGGTAGCGGCGCTAAAAATAACCGCGTGAAGAAAGGAAAGAATTCACTGTATGCCACTTGTGATAATGGTTTCAGCGTATTAGAAGTATTACAGGATAGCTCTGTACATGTAAAATATTTCCTTGCCTCCGATCTGAGCAAACCTTCTTTCGAAGATACATTACTGCATTTCTCTGACTTCCGTAGGCTGGGCCTCACTTTCCAGCAACCAACCTCTTTGCCTAAAGAAGTGACGATGCCGGCTGATTCTACTTACAATGATGTAGGAAGATTCCATAAATGGCTGTTAGGAAAGAACTACCGCGATGTATGGGCCGCCCCTGTTAGCTTTCCGGTGCTGGACCTCAGAACCGCAAAAGGGGGACTCAAAATAATTCAAAGAGGCGGTGGTATGCAAACCCGCTCTCTTCGCCTGGAAGATAGTACTGGCACTGAATACGCCATACGATCTCTTAAGAAATATCCGCTGGCAGCTATTCCGCCATTATTAAGAGAAACGATCGCCAGAGAAGTAGTACAAGACCAGATCTCAGCAGCGAACCCTTATGCGCCGCTAGCAGTAAGCATCCTGGCGGAAGCGGCTAAAGTACCGCATACACATCCTAGTTTCGTATTCCTGCCTAAAGATACTATACTCGGCATCTATGCAAATGACTTCGGTAATGATGTCTATCTAATGGAAGAGAGAGAACCTAAAACCGGTGATAAAGACAAAACATACAATACACCCAAAGTTGTCGCTAAGGTATTGGGAGATAATGATAATGTGATAGACCAGAAAGCTGTGCTGAGAGCGCGTGTCTTCGATACTTACATCGGTGATTATGATCGTCATGACGACCAATGGAGATGGTATAGGGAGAGACATAAAGGCGTAGATTATTTCTATCCGATTCCTCGCGACCGCGATCAGTCTTTCTTTATTAACACAGGCTTCCTCCCGCGCATTGTGGCCAAACCATCATTCATGCCGCAGTTTTATGGCTTCAGAAAAAATACGCCAGCCATCGGCCCATGGAACTTTTCCACCCGATTCTTTGACCGCTCTTTCCTCAATGGTTTAGATAAAGATGATTGGAAAAAGCAAACACGTAAGCTCGTTGAAAGAATGACTGATAGCGTGTTGGAGGCAGCTGCATCTGCATTCCCGGATACAGTCAATCATCTCGTAAATCCTTATATGCTCAATACACTAAAGGAGCGTCGTAAATATATGGACGACATCATGATGCGGTATTACCGCTTCCTGGCTAAAAGGGTAGATGTGCCGGCAACACAGAAAAATGAACTCATTAAACTCGATAAAAAAGATAATGGAGGCGTCTCCCTGGATATCTATAAAATCAGCAAGAAAAACGAAGTCCAACAAAATATCTACAGCAGGACCTTCGATCCAAAAGAAACAAAAGAGTTGAATATATACGGTCTCGGAGGAAAAGACCGCTGGGAAATTACCGGCGCTAAAAAGACACCTATACGAATCCGTCTGATTGGTGGCGCCGATACAGATACCTATATCGATAGCTCCAATGCTGATGGAGGCAAACGTATACGCATATACGATCAGAAAACCGGCAACGATACCTTCAACGTAAAAGGACAGGAGGCATTAAGACTTTCCAATGATCCGGAAAATATCACCTATGTCAGGAACTTCTTTAAATACGATAAGTTACTCCCTTTGCTGGCAATAGGTTTTAATAAAGATGATGGTATTTTACTGGGACTTGGTGGGCAATATCTTAAACATGGATTCAGAAAGGAACCTTTCGCTTCCCGGCAGACATTCTCCGCCACTCACGCATTATCTACCCGTGCCTGGAACTTCCGCTATGAAGGCATCTTTACAGATGTCATTGGCAAAACGGATCTCATCGCCCGCGCCACAGCTAAAGCGCCTAACAATACCATTAACTTCTTTGGCTACGGCAACGAAACCATTTTTGATAAATCCAAACCCGGAAAGATCAGCTACTACCGCGCCAGGTTTAATCTATATAGCGCTGAACTGCTGCTGAAAACCGATTTCGGACCTAAATTAAATATCTCTTATGGCCCTGTTGGCGGTTATTACGCCTTCAATAAAGGAGAAAACAATGGCCGCTTTATTACCAACTGGGCCGAAAATGGACTTGATTCTGCCAATACCTATGCAAACAAAGGCTATATAGGGGGAAAGGTAGTCCTGCAGCTGGATACACGTAATAATAAACTGATCGCCACACGTGGCGTATTGTGGACAACCACCTTCACTGGCCTCGGTGGACTCAATAGTGCCAGCAATAATCTTGGAACATTCAATACTGATCTGAGTATCTATCTCAGCTTCAATAATCCGGATAGGTTTGTGCTGGTGAGCCGTTTCGGAGGTGGAAAGGTTTGGGGTAATTTTGATTACTTCCAGGCTTATACAGTAGGCGGTGTGCAAAACCTTCGTGGCTACCGCAACTTCCGTTTTGCAGGAGAAGCCGGCGCCTATAATAACATGGAAGTACGCTTGAAACTCTTTGATGTGAAAACTTATTTGCTGCCAGCCAGCGTAGGTTTGCTGGTGTTTAATGATGTGGGGCGTGTTTGGTCTTCAAACGAAACATCGCATGTATGGCATGATGGCTATGGCGGAGGTATCTACCTGGCTCCTGTCAATGCACTGATCATTACAGCGGTGGTAGGGCATTCCAAAGAGGAAACCCTACCGTACTTTACTTTAGGCTTTAGATTTTAGTATCTATCGGTAAGCCTTCTAAATTAACCTTTACCCGGAGAGCTTTCAGGCCACTAACGCCCTGAAGCTCTTCGAGGTCAAGCATCTCCAGCTCAGGTAATAATATATTCTTACTCTGCAGGAAGCTGATATATTTTTTATACTCTTCCATCTCCCTCACATTAGAATAAACAATTGCGATCATTCCTGGCTGTGTAAGCCTTTCCCCTGAATCCTTTACATGCACTTTGTCTATCCGTTTCTTGATGATCTCATAACGAATATTATAAGCGCCTTCCACATCAAATCTGCGCTCATCATTACGAAAACTGATGGTGATAGGAGCGCTGTGCATCAATATCATCTGTGTTGTCTGTAATGGTATCTTCAGATCAGGAATCATTTTATGCGTGATCCTGGCAATGTTAGCCATCGATGAAAGCTGCCACAGTCGCAGGTTACGCAGGTATAAGTTGTCAAATTTTTTATCTTGGGCAATAGATTGGCCAATGTAAATCGTGTACTCCACACCGTCAGTCCTGTACTTCTCGAAGTAACATGGGAACGACTGCTGTATATACTGACGCTCTTTTTCCAGATATTTATTGATGGCGCTGTTTACTCTCGCCAGGCTTTCTTCGTACTCTCTTCTATGATGATAAACATGCCCTTCACGTTGGTCTACGTAGGAATAATAATGCTGCAGCACCGGAGTAAGCGCTTCATTATTACTACAGAGATGTTCCAGCACAGGCTGAATTTCCTGGTCAATGAACTCATTGATTTTAGCTTCTTCTCCTGCCAGTAATGTATTGTGAAGATGGTCCAGTATATCTTTTGTTTTGAACTGCAGCTCTTCCAGTAAAGGCAGATGAATAGCATTTGATACCTTTTGTAAGGTGTCGTTGATCAGCTGGAGCTGCTCTTCCAGGTCTTCACGAATGGCATTGCCCTGTTCAATAGAAGAGTTCCGGATATCCACTGCACCAAACAAAGGATATACTTCTTCAAAGCCGATATTGCCAATGTCTTTTCGTTCAGCCTCCGGCGTTAGCAGGTACTTCCAGGCTGCATCGGTAAACTTCCACTCCACAGAAGGTTGTAGGGCCGTGAACTGGTCTTTGATCACTTCATTGATACGGCCTTCCAGTATGTTGATACTCCTGTTCAACATCAGTACCAGCAATGGGAATATGCCTTGTAGCTGCCACAGTGGGCGTTCAGACAATGCATTCGGACGAGATGCTGCCAGTTCCAATACCCCCAACAGTTCTTTTTTATGTATGATAGGGAAGAGGATAAAGCTCCTGATTTTTTTTATGGAGAGATATTTCAGGAATGGATAACTGGCGATAGTCTCCTCCGTTACTTCCGGAATGATCAGCGGCTCGGGACGTTTCTGCAGAAAGTCCAGCATCTGCTGGAAGAATAATTGCTGCTGCTTTTTATTGCCGATGCCCAACACCGGATCAGAAGTGGTAAACTGTTCCTCCAATACAGGCTTGCCATTCACTTTAGGAAAGGGAACCATATGCGCCGTGATATCAAAAATCCCAAGAATAGTAGGGATCATGCGCTCTAATGAACGATAGCTCTCAATTTCATTGGTGCTGTTCATATTCATGACCAGCCCTTTGATGGTATTCACTGCCTCAGACTGCGTTACATCTTCTATCGTCCAGATGGCAAAGCCCTCCAGTGCGAAATTCTCCAACGGCAGTATTGTTTCCAGTGTATCCACAGACATCTGCCTGGTGCAAAACTGGTTGTAGTCCAGTTTGGGCAGCTTTCCTTTTACACGCACGTCCACAAAACGAGCGTCAATATTCACTTTCACCTGCTTGCGTAATCCATCTGGCGTATCTATTGTGTGAATGATATCATTCGCATAACCAATAGGGAAATGATAATGTCTGTCAAGAATTAGTTTATATAACCAGATCTTCTTGTCGCGCTTCACACGTGAAATAGAAATGCCATGAGGCACCGTCGACAGGAAATCATTCTCCCCTGTAAACAGCTGTTTGAACATCTCTGAATAATAAAATACGGAAAACTTATACGGTATGCTGATACCATAGATATCTTTTTTTGTATCCACGGTCACAGGGAAGATCGCCGCAATCACCAGATCGAGGTAACTACGGTATTCATCCATATTCATTTCGTCAGGAATCGGCCCCAGTAACTCAGGTTTGTCCTGGAATTTGTCAAGTATATATTGATAAAAAACGGTGCGGCCGTCTTTCTCATGTTCCACTTTGTTTTGTAAAAAGCGCAAAAATGGGGCAAACGACACGTTTGACTGAATCACTTTATCATCATTAAACAGATCCTGGTGCGCAGTTAAAATTTTCATATTAATAATTATTCTGAATCAACACGGATTCATATGAATAAAAGCTTCAAACAAATAACAGTTGAATACAGTGAAGGTTATACAGGCGGGCGGATAGTATAGAAGACGAATAAGGCGGGGCAATATTGTATGAAAAAGATCGTAAGCAGTTATCCTGACACACGCATGATAACCGCTTACGATCGTATTATCTTAAGCCAGCTCGATCTGGTTTTTCAGCAGATCTTCCAGCGTATCTCTTCTGCGGATCAGCTGAGGAACGCCATCTTTTACCAGTACTTCTGCTGGTTTCAGGCGAGAGTTGAAGTTGGAAGACATCTCAAAGCCATAGGCACCGGCATTATAGAATACCAGAAAATCTCCCTCTTTTACTTCATTGATCTTTCTGTCCCAACCAAAAGTATCCGTTTCGCAAATATTACCCACCACAGTGTAAATTCTCTCAGTACCTTTTGGATTAGAGATATTTTTTATGAGATGGAAAGAATCGTAGAACATTGGACGGATCAGGTGATTAAAGCCCGAGTTTACACCAACGAATACGGTAGCGGTCGTTTGCTTAATTACGTTCGCTTTTACCACGAAATAACCTGCCTGGCTCACCAGGAATTTTCCTGGCTCAAACCACAGCTGCAGCGGACGCTCATATTTAGCAGAGAACTTATTGAAAGCATCTGTCAGTTTTTTACCGAGCAGATCAATATCAGTTTCAGGATCTCCTGGTTGGTAAGCCACCTTAAAGCCACTACCAAAATCTAAAGATTCCAGGTCAGGGAAATTAGCAGTCATTTCAAACATGATTTCCACACCACGCAGGAATACATCTACGTCTTTGATTTCAGAACCAGTATGCATATGCAAACCAGTTACCTTCAGTTTGGTAGATTTAACAATGCGCTCAATATGGCGCAGTTGGTGAATGGAAATACCAAACTTGCTGTCTACGTGACCGGTAGAAATCTTAAAGTTACCACCAGCCATGATATGTGGATTCAGACGGATACAAATAGGATAGCTGTCTCCAAATTTGTTACCGAACTGTTCCAGGATAGAAATATTATCAATATTGATATTCACACCCAGGTCTTTCGCTGCTATAATCTCTTGAAGGTCAACACAATTAGGTGTGAAAATGATGCGTTTAGGATCGAAACCTGCCTTCAGACCCAGTTGTACTTCCTGGATAGAAACAGTGTCCAAACCACATCCCAGAGAGTTGATATACTTCAGGATGTTGATATTGGTCAGTGCCTTACAAGCATAAAAGAAACGGGTGTCAGACTTATGAAAAGCCTTCTGAAGCTTTTCGTACTGCGTTTTGATCTTTTCTGCATGGTAGATATAAACGGGGGTACCAAATTCTTCTGCGATTTTCACCAGAAAATCGGTGCTGAGAACGTCACTTGTTTTAGGCATTTTGATCCTTTGATTTAGAAATTAGTTGGCAAAATTACTACGCAAATACGAGATTTTTATTTTTTCTCGTAACTACTAAGCAGAGATATGGGAATTCAATGGCAGAGGGGCAACAGAAAGGCATTTGATGGGTTATTCTTCATCGCTTTCCATAAAGCCATCCAGCGTACGGCGGTTCTTTTTGGTAGGCCGCCCAATCTTACTCTGACGCTTACCCGTCTGAAACACACTCGCCTCAAATTTAGGTGCCAGCTTATCTTCCTCTGGTGTTGTATCTACATAAAATTTAATGGCTTCACTATAGGCCACTCTATTAGAAATAAGCCCAACTACTTCTATTACCCATTTGCGGGCTTCTGTCTTGATCTCAAATTTATCGCCAACAGATACCGGTTTTGCAGCCTTTACGGTACCACCATTCATCTTTACTTTACCGCCGTCACATGCATCTGCAGCCTGGCTGCGGGTTTTGAACACCCTGATCGCCCATAGGTACTTATCTACTCTTAATTTCTCGTTTGTCGTACTCATACTGTGAAGTTAAAAAAAATGGTTCGATCAGCCGTAGGCCGATCGAACCATTTTAATAAAATATCGATAGCACTACTTGCTTAATTCCGCAAAATACTTGTGGAAGTAAGGAATAGTCTCAATTCCTTTGTAATAGTTAGCTAAACCATACTTCTCATTTGGTGAGTGCAGGTTGTCGCTGTCCAGACCAAAGCCCATCAATACAGTTTTCAGTCCGAGTACTGATTCAAACAGCGCTACGATAGGAATACTACCGCCACCACGTACAGGGATTGGTTCTTTACCAAATGTATCACTGATTGCTTGCTGTGCTGCTTTAAAGGCAACAGAATCCGTTGGTGTTACATACGGGCTACCACCATGATGTTTGGTCACTTTTACGGTCACACTCTTAGGTGCAATTGCCTCGAAATGTTTGGTAAACAGATCAGAGATCTCATGCCAATCCTGATCAGGAACCAGGCGCATAGAGATTTTTGCAAATGCTTTAGAAGGTAATACTGTTTTAGAACCTTCGCCGGTATAACCACCCCAGATACCGTTTACTTCCAATGTAGGACGGATGCCGGTTCTTTCAATAGTGCTATAGCCTTTTTCGCCCCAAACATCGTTGATGCCCAGGTCTTGCTTATATTCTTCCTCATCAAAAGGAGCAGCATTCAGTGCAGCTCTTTCTTCAGCGGTCAGTTCTTGTACTTTATCGTAGAAACCTGGAATGGTGATATGATTGTTTTCGTCGTGCAGACTGGCAATCATTTTAGCAAGGATGGTAGCAGGATTAGCTACTGCGCCACCATAAACGCCAGAGTGAAGATCGCGGTTAGGGCCGGTTACTTCTACTTCCATGTAAGCCAGGCCACGTAAGCCGGTATCAATAGAAGGATTTTCCAGGCTGATCATTGAAGTATCTGAAATCAACACTACATCTGCTTTCAGGCGCTCTTTATTTTCTTTCAGGAAGATACCCAGGTTTGCAGAACCAACTTCTTCTTCACCCTCAATCATAAATTTGATATTGCAAGGGATGGTGTTGGTTTTGTTCATGGTTTCAAATGCCTTCACGTGCATATAGAACTGACCTTTATCATCCGCACTTCCGCGCGCATAGATATTGCCGTCTTTGATCACTGGTTCAAATGGACCGCTATGCCAAAGCTCCAGCGGATCAGCAGGTTGAACGTCGTAGTGTCCGTAAACCAGTACTGTAGGCAGAGATGGATCAATTATTTTTTCACCGTATACGATAGGATGACCAGCTGTCGGACATACTTCTACTTTATCAGCACCAGCTTCAATGAGGCGTTGTTTAACCGCTTCAGCGCAACGCTCTGTGTCTTTATTAAAACGAGAATCTGCACTCACCGAAGGAATGCGTAACAGATCCAGCAGTTCTTCCAGGAAACGATCTTTGTTTTGAGCCTGGTAGTCTTTCCAAACTTGCATGATTGATGAAGTTAAGTTTCACAAAGGCTGCAAGTTAAGGATTTTGCTTACTGTGCCATGATGAAAACTTATACACGTAGGTTATTTTCCATTGAATACAATGAAATAGAATTGCCTATATTTTATTTAAATAGATTATTCCTTCATTGTTCGTTAGATAAATGTCCAGGATTATTTTAAGGAGATAAATATTCTGTAATTAACAGGAAGATGTTTAAACCCTTGCCAGGATGTTTGCTATGATCGGAATAGGTAGACTATGAAATACAGGTAGATATTATACAAAATGCCAGAATGACCGATTGACTGCAATTAGGAGATCAGTTTCTGTCTTACAAGGAATTCAAGTTTCTCGTTTACATCTAAAAGTTTGGCGGTCAGTTCTTTATTTTCCTTTCTAAGGGAATACACTTCGAAAGCCTTTTCAATATTGTGTTTCAGCTCTTCTTCGTTCCATGGTTTGGAGAAGTACTTGTAAACCTGCCCCTTGTTGATGGCATCAACGACAGCATTGATATCGGCATAACCAGTAAGCAACATGCGGATCGGTTCAGGGTAACGTTCAAGTATAGACTCAAAAAATTCTATACCTGTCATTTTGGGCATGCGCTGGTCTGAAATAATGATGTGAAATTCCTGCTCTTGCAGCAGCTTTTCTGCCTCTTCGGCAGAAGTAGCCGTGAATATACTATAAAGCCTTCTGAATGAAGCTTTAAAGGCATTCAGGTTATGTATTTCATCATCGATATAGAGTATGTTAATGTGTTGCGCACTCATTTAAAAAGACTTAGACTCAAGTAATTAATAATAAATGAGTTAGAAAACAATGAAACCTTAGAAATCGATTTAGTTACCATTCTGCCCCATTCATCTATTACGATAATTCACCTGAAAATGAGCATTATCGTTGTGTAAAGGTACATATAAACATACTGTTTTAGCGTGAATTTTTCAATCAATGGATGAACTTTTTTTAAAATTTATCGTTTCGGTATGCATTAGTGTTTTAGTGCATTTCTTTCGCTACATTCGTGGACAACGGAAATACTGGCGTTCACCGCCTTATTTATAGTATTTACCGGCGTTTTATACTACTTACACCGGCTACGCTCAAAATAGGAATACGTTTTGATCATTAGCGGGAACTTAAACTTTAAATTCAAACTCAGATGAGAACAGGTATTATTGTACTTATTGTACTTGCACTTTTAGTAATGGTTGGTTGTGGTAAATACAACGGAATGGTACAGGAGGACGAAACTGTAAAGAATAAATGGAATACTGTTCAGAGTGCCTACCAGCGCAGGGCGGATCTTATCCCTAACCTGGTATCTACAGTTAAAGGTGCCGCTAATTTCGAAACCGAAACCCTGACTAAAGTAATGGAAGCCCGCGCAAGCGCCACCCAGATTAAAGTGGATGCTAACGACCTTACTCCTGAAAAAGTACAGCAGTACCAAGCCGCTCAGGGCCAGTTATCACAAGCGCTCGGTAGACTCCTTGCCGTGTCAGAAGCTTACCCTGACCTGAAAGCTAACCAGAACTTCCGCGACCTTCAGGTTCAGCTGGAAGGAACTGAAAACAGAATCAACGTAGCACGTAACGATTTCAACGACGCCGTTGCTTCCTACAACAAAACCATTCGTACTTTCCCGAATAACATCGTTGCAGGTGTTACCGGCTTCAAACAAAAACAAGGTTTCACTGCCGACGCAGCCGCTCAGGAAGCGCCAAAAGTGCAGTTCTAATATTCTTACATCCAGCAATTGAGGAAGTCCCCGCTTAACCTGCGGGGACATCTCTCCGATAAATCCATCCAAATCATGGGGCTTTTACCATTTAAACGAAAGGAAATTTTTTCTGAATCGGAGAAGAATAGGCTCGTGCAGGCAATCCGGGTGGCCGAAAGACTCACTTCCGGAGAAATCAGGTTATTCGTAGAAAGTCATTGTAAATACGTCGATCCCATAGAAAGAGCCAAAGAGGCCTTCTCCTCGCTCGGTATGGAAAAAACGAAACAACGCAATGGCGTTTTGGTATACGTGGCCATAAAAGACAGACAGTTCGCTATCCTGGGTGATCAGGGTATTCATGAAAAAGTAGGTAACGACTTCTGGATAAAAGAAGCTAACCTCATGCTCTCACACTTCCGTGATAGCCACATCATTGAAGGTATCGAAGAATGTATCCGCGAAATCGGTGAATCCCTTCGTACCCACTTCCCACATGAAGCCGACGATGTCAATGAACTGCCAGACGATATCGTCTTCGGCAAATAAATGGCCACCCTTTTCAAACATCTTTAGCTTTGTTACTAATGAGAATATTACGTTGGTTCTTACCAGTAGTATTGCTGCTCTCGGGACTCCTGGCAAATGCGCAAAACATTCCGCCCCGTCCCAACCCGCCAACACTGGTAAATGATTTTGCAGGCGTTTTATTGAGAAATGAAGACGAAGCGCTCGAAAAAAAATTAGTTGCTTACTACGACAGCACCTCCACACAAGTGGCGGTCGTAATTCTCAAGTCTGTCGGAGATTATGATATAAGCCAGGTGTCCCTTAAAATCCTCAGAGACTGGGGAATTGGGACCAAAGGCAAAAACAATGGCGTACTTATTCTTGTTGCTGTAGATGATAGAAAAGTACGTATCGAAACTGGATCCGGTGCGGAAGGTGCCCTCCCAGACGCGCTGGCGAATCAGATAATTTCCAATTCTATCCAGCCTGCCTTCAGGGAAGGCCACTACTATGAAGGACTTGATGATGCTACCAATGATGTCATCAAGGCCATGAAAGGAGAATACAAAGCTGATCCCCGTAAAAGTAAGCCTGGCATAAGTCCTGGTGCACTGTTCCTCCTGATAATGCTGATCGTAATCGTTATCTCCTTTATTAGCAGAGGAGGTGGCGGCAGTGGCGGCGGCGGTCGCGGAACTACCTATAACCGCAGAGGCGGATGGATCTGGCCTGTAATTGGTGGTATGGGTGGATTCGGAAGCGGCGGTGGCGGCGGATGGTCCGGCGGCGGTAGTGGTGGCGGAGGCTTCGGAGGCTTCGGCGGAGGTTCTGGTGGTGGTGGTGGCGCCAGTGGCAGCTGGTAATAAACACAAAAAAAGTTGTTATGTCATACCTGCATGTTTTGAACGGAGACGCAGTGCTTCCTGCCTTTCACCAAAGCAAATTGCCCGGTGAATTCGTAGTATGCAGGGAGGTCCTCTGCGAAGGAAAAGTCAAAAATACCCAAGACCCAGACGTATTCTTCCAAAGCAGGGCCAAACACCTCGAATTTCACTATGGTATTGACAAACAATCATATTATACACAGGTTGTACAGGAACTGGAGAAATTAAAACCCTCCGGTTCCTTACAAGAAATCATCCTCTGGTTCGATAGTGACCTCTTTTGCCAGTTTAACCTGCTTTTCATCATCCACCTCATCAGACAACGATTCAAAGTACTGCCGCTAATCAGTATGGTGGACATTCCCAGACACCCCACTGCTGAAAACTATTTACAACTTTTCGATACCCGCACCACGCTTACTGATACCGACCTCGAAATTGCTGATGATATCTGGGATGCTCTATGCCTCGAAACTCCGCAAGCATTAGAACTTTTCGCTCATCTGAATAACGGGCAGTTCAAACACATGAGCACTGCCATCACTGCCCACCTGGCAAGATTTCCTAACACAGAAAACGGTCTTAGCTCCATACAGGAGTTCTTCCTCAAACGCCTCCAAATGGGTGAATACCGTTGGCAGGACCTTTACAAACTGTTCTGGGATTCAATGCCTGATTATGGTTTCGGCGACTTCCAGCTGGATATTATGACTAATCGTATGATCAAGGTAGGTGTCCTGGAACAAGATGATCAAAAACTAAAAATTACTTCCCTGGGTTTGGAAATACTAGCTAATGAAGAGAATTACCTGGATTATGCTCCAATGGAACATCGTTGGTTAGGTGGAGTCAGACTAAAAACAAGCCCCTGGCGCTGGAATAAAAAGCTGGGTAGACTCGTAGCCATGCAGAAATAAGCGCCACACGCCCAAAGGAATCCTTTGCTGATCATCATCTGCATAAAAAAAGAGGATTGGCAATAGCCAACCCTCCTTCAGTATTTATTCTTTTCAAGTAATTACTTTACCTGTATTTCTTTTGCTTTCTTCAGCATATAAGCTGCCTGTTTGAACAACTCATCACGGTCAGCACCGGTAGACTTACCAGCGTTATCCTTCTTTACATCAGAGATGTTTTCCAGGAAGTTAGCAATATACTTGTTCACAGTTGGATTTTTGAACTGGTCACACATTGCCTGTACCTGGTCCACACCCTTAATCACTGCATCAGTATTATTGATTTTTGATAAGAAGCCCAGATAGTCGAAGGCTGCGTTCAGCTTATCCTGGCCGCCAGTTTCTTCGAATTTCTTAGCTACATATTCCAGATCAGCATTGCTGCCTTTCTTCGCATATACCAGCGTGATAGCATTCACGAGTTTGCCTTTAGAGTCTGCCTGCAGTTGTTTGGCAATGCTATAGGCTTTTTCCATATCCAGTTGGCTCAGCGCTTCTAATGCTGCCCCCTCTACGCCATAAGAACGATCTTTAGTAGCAGCCTCGAATAAAGGAATATAGGATTTATCTTTCAGTCCACCCAAACTCCTGATAGCCGCCGCTTTAGCAATAGCACTAGGATCATTCTTAGCCATATTCACTAATGCAGGAACGGTAGCAGTTTTAACCGCGTCCAGCTCTAGTTTCAGACCCTCTGCTGCCAAAGCTCTCAGACCGAAGTATTTATCTTTCAGTGCAGCCTGTAACACTCTTACTGCATCTGCATTTCCTTGATTATCCAGCGCTTCTTCGATTGCCTCACGGCGATCGAGGTAGTTTGGTGCATTGAAATATTGGAATACATAAGTGCTGAAATCACGGTGGTCATCACGCTTTCCAAGGATCACTTTATCGGCATCCACATTCACCAGGTCTGGTTTAGCCGCAACATTGAACGTAAAGGAATCTGCACGGTTTCTCAAGGTTACATTGTATCTGGTCTTACTGCCACCTGCATATACATCGATAGCCATCGGCACTTCCCACACCTTATCTGCCTTCTGCAGCTGGTTGATCAGCACAGTAACCTTACCAGGTTGGTATTTATAACTGATATCCAGTTCCGGAGAGCCTTTTCCAAAATACCATTCATTAAAGAACCAATTCATATCTCTACCAGTAACTTCTTCAAAGGCCAGACGCAGGTTATGCGCCTCGGCTGATTTGAAGGCATTTGTTTTCAGATAGAGATTCAGTGATTTAAAGAAAGCAGAATCGCCTACTGCATTACGCAGCATATGCAGGATACAACCACCTTTCTGATAGGTGATTTGATCAAACATATCTTCTTTGTCTTTATAATGGAACCTTACCAGGTCAGCATCGCCGGAATACTGTACCATTTGCATATATTGTTTGCCGGCATCCAGCAGATGCTCATCTGCAGCGTCTTTGCCGTACTTATGTTCCAGCCAGAGATATTCGCTGTAATCAGCAAATGATTCGTTGACGGTCAGGTTACTCCAGGATTCTGCAGTTACCAGGTCGCCAAACCAGTGGTGAAACAGCTCGTGGGCAATTACAGTTTCATTGTAGTTGTTGTTGTCCAGCAGCTCTCTGTCGGTTTTCTGCATGAATTCACCGTGCAGAGTGGCAGTGGTGTTTTCCATGGCACCAGAAACGTAATCACGGCCGGTAATCTGGGAGTATTTTACCCAAGGATATTCATATCCAAGGACCTTGCTATAGAAAGTCAGCATTTCTGGAGTATTACCGAAAATGTTCTTAGCATACTTCTCAAAAGGCTTTTCCACATAGTAGTTCACTTCCTTGCCTTTCCAGGTGTCTTTTACAATAGCATATTCACCCACAGCCATCATGAACAGGTATGGTGCATGCGGAAGGTCCATTTTCCAGGTATCTGTTCTGGTGCCATCTGCATTATTTTTCTGGCTAACCAGCTTACCATTGGAAAGTGTTACATATTTCTTTTCCACCGTCATACTGATTTCTTCGGTGGTTTTCTGGTTAGTTTTGTCTATGGTAGGGAACCATGCAGAAGAACTTTCCGTTTCCCCCTGCGTCCATATCTGCGTAGGCTTGTTCGGATCTTTTCCGTCTGGATTGATGAAATAAAGGCCCTTTGCATCAGAGATCGCTGCACTGCCTTTTACTTTCAACTCTTCCGGTTTAGCTGTATAATCAATGTATACTGTGTATTTCTCTTCCGGAGTATATGTTTTAGGAAGATGAATAAATAATTGATTATTATCATATGAGTATTTCAACGGGGCATTTTTCCCGTTTTCCACAATGGCTACTTCTTTGATATCCATTCCTTTAGCATCCAATGTAAGGGAATCGGTATTATAGAAATGTGGTTTCAGTGTAATCCATGCCTTACCATAGAGGTATCTTTTTGCGTAATCGAAGCGTACATCCAGTTTGGTATGTTGCAGGTCATTGATTTTTGTGGCAGATGCCCGGTAGATTTTCAGGAGCGAGTCTTCAGGGTTAACTTTAGCTGACTGCGCATAGGTAGAGTGCCCCGATCCCAGAACGGTGGCGCCACCCAGGAGCAATCCGAATAGTGACAGCTTCAGATGTTGATTCATGTAATTTAGTTTATTGTGAATATCTGCTTTATAGCAAATAAAGCGGCTCAAATTTAAACAAATGGGTCAAATAGCAGCCAAGTGGTTAAAAATGCTATTTTTGTTTTTATTCGGGCCTATAAAACAGCATTATGATTAAAGCAATAGTAAACGGTAAAGCGTCATTTAGCGTAAATAAAGCTCAGACACTGGTATGTAATGATCAGGAAGTTGACTGGTCAGCAGTAAAACTGCCCTCCGGTGACTATAGCATTATCATGGATGGTTTTAGTTATCAAGCCCAGGTTTTAAAGGTAGATAGAGAAGCCAAGACTGTATTATTACAGATAGGGCAGCAGCAACATGAAGTAACCATAGAAGAACCAATAGATCAGCTGCTGGCCGCCATGGGTATTAAAGATGCCATGGCTCGTAAGGTGAATGATATCAAGGCTCCAATGCCAGGACTGATCTTAAAGGTGCTGGTAACCCCGGGGCAAGCCATCAAGAAAGGTGATCCGGTACTGATTCTGGAAGCAATGAAAATGGAGAATGTATTCAAAGCCGCTTCGGATGCAGTAGTAAAAGAAATAAAGGTCGCAGAGCGTACTGCTGTTGAAAAAGGCGAGGTGCTTATCGTACTGGAATAATATTTGTTTAAGAGAGCTTTATTCGATCAAATTAGTATGCATTTAAACTACAGGGCTGTAATACTGGCCTGTTTATGTCTTTTTTTGGGCACCCGATTGGTGGCCCAGAATCAGCAAAACCAGCACTATTACATATATATTCAAAGTGAAAAGGGGCAGCCTTTTTATGTAAAACATAATGGCGACGTCCTTAGCTCTACGGAAAGGGGTTATATCATCCTTCCTAAACTGAGCAACGGTGCGGTGCCTATTACGGTAGGTTTCCCGAAAAATGAAGCGCCGGAACAACATTTCAATATCAAGGTAACTCAGGCAGATCAGGGCTTTTTGCTAAAGAAAGCCACTGCTAATGCGTATGCCCTCTATAATATGCAGACATTCCGTGAGCTGAAATCTGATGCTTTGCTGAAAGCTACCGCAGATGAAGGCAAACAGGAAGTGGAAAAAGCAGAGGAGTCGACCGCTGTAGCAGTAGCTGCACCTGATACTACCAAAGAAATGATGGACAAAATGCAGAACGATCTGCAGACCGCCGTTGGCAACACTGCTGTTGTTACCAATACTGCAACAAAAACACCTAAACCTTCTGGCAACGGTTTTGCATCTGCATTGGATAGAATTGTGGTGAGTGGAGATGATCGCGAAGAAGTGGTAGCTGAAGCTAATAAAAGCGCTGTAAAAGCCAAAGAGGCCAATAAAGCTGATGCTACAGCTGTTATCAAGGAAAAAGTAGAAAGAGCTCCTCTCACAGAGGAAGAAAAAGCCCTCCTGGCCGATGTACTGGCTGAGGAGAGCAGGACTGCCGCTAGTGAAGCTGCTGCAGCTGACGTAGCCAAAGAAACTAACGCGGACGGTAGCACGAAGAAATCAAGACATCATAAGAAGAAAGAAAATGATCCTGAGTTTATAGATTTTCAGGAAGATAAAAATGCTACTGTAGCTCCTGCGGTAACTGCTACGCCGGTAGAAGAAGAAGCACCGAAGAAGAAAAAACGTAAGGAAAGAGAAGATGCTGCTGTTGAAACTGAAGCGCAGGTGGCTGTTCCAGCTCCTGAAGCAGTAGCCGTACCTGTAAGTACAGAAGCGGAGCATACTTCCGGCAGGAAAAAACATAAAAGAGATGATAGTCGTTCTGGTGAGATCGTTACTGACACCAGCGGCTATGGCGTTGCATTGTATGACCAGCCGGCATCAACTTCTGCCAAGAAGAAAAAGAAAAAAGGAGATGACGATGCAGTCGCTGTAAATGACAATGCTGCTGTTGTTGCCGATAAGGGAGCAGATAAGACTTCCAGCACACGCCTAATTAATTCTGATTGTGCTAATGTTATGGATGATGCAACCTTCCGCAAAATGTTGCGCAAGTTTGTGGCAGCCGCTTCAGACGATGGTATGCTGGATGTTTTCCGTAAACAGAGTCGTAACTATTGTATGGAAACGACCCAGATCAAAACATTGGCGCAACTGGTAGTAGGAGAAGATGCCCGTTATCGCTTACTGGATATGGCGTATTCCAAAACATACGATACAGAAAAATATAGTGTATTGGAGTCTGTACTGACAGATAACTATTACAAAGGCAGGTTTAAAGCTATGTTACATAAATAACTATCGTAGTTTAATAGTATTAACAGGGGAGATGTCCGGTGCGGATATCTCCCCTGTTCTTTTTTCGTATTACCTTCGCGCCGTATGAACAGATACTTTATAGAGGTAGGATATAAGGGAGCAGCTTTCAGTGGCTTCCAGGTACAAGAGAATGCCCATACTGTGCAAGCCGAAGTGGATCGCGCGCTCAGCACATTATTCAGAGCGAAAGTTGAAAGTACGGGCTCTAGTCGTACCGATGCTGGTGTAAATGCCAGGCAGAACTTCCTGCATTTCGATACTGATCTGCCGTTACATCCACAGTTTTTATATAAGATCAATGCTATATTACCCGCAGATGTGGTCCTGAACCAGATCTATAGCGTGCCAGCGGAGGCACATAGCAGATTTGACGCAGTGGGACGCTCCTATGAGTATACATTATATACCCATAAGGATCCGTTTATGCAGGACAGAGGTTATTTCTTCCCTTATAACCTGAATATGGATGCCTTGCAGGAAGCAGCGGAGATTATTAAATCATATGAGGATTTCACCACCTTCTCTAAAAGGAATACCCAGGTACATACATATATATGTAAAATAGAAGAGTCTTTATGGAGAAGAGAGGGAGAGCGTATAGTCTATAACGTTACTGCTAACCGTTTCTTGCGTGGAATGGTGCGAGGCCTTGTTGGTACTATGTTGAGAGTGGGTAGGGGAAAGCTTACCATGGCACAGTTCAGGACTGCGATAGAGAGTAAGGATTGTACAAATGCCGATTTTGCAGTGCCTGGGCATGGTTTGTTTTTGATGAAAGTGCATTATCCGGAAGGTTTATTGACGCCATATCCGTTCTGATGTCAAAAAATATTATCAGCTGAAATGCTTTGTAGTAAAGCATTTCAGCTTTTTTATTCAAAATAGTTGCAGAAAAAGTTGGTAGATATTAAAAACCGCTTACCTTTGCAGCCCGCTTTGATAGAAAGCACGGCAAATAAAAGCTCTTCACGACATTGAATTTTCACCTTTTCCTCTGATAGGGCATTAACGCTAACAACCTGTTAGTACTGAGTTTGAAGCCATTGATGATGAAAAATAAAAAATGAAAATTTTTTAAAAAAAATTTGGCGAAAATAAAAAGTTGATTACCTTTGCAACCCCAACGATAACGGGGCGATAAACGAAAAGCAATTGTCGAATTGAAATATTGAAAATGTACGCCGATAGGGCACAGAGATCGGATCTCTTACATTAACAACAGTTACTAAAGAGTAATTGAAAGTTCTTTGAAAGAATGGAAACAACAGCACGAATCAAATTAGTGATAGTTTGATTCAAATAAACACAGGTAATGTTTAAGCTAAACATAATTAAATATCCGATTAATTCTCTGATGAGACATTAGTCAGGTATCAACTTCTTTACAATGGAGAGTTTGATCCTGGCTCAGGATGAACGCT
>NZ_JBHKFJ010000007.1:0-538454 GCF_042263525.1 Chitinophaga sp. Hz27 | reverse complement strand
CTATTGACTCTTTTAATGACTCAATTGATCGAACTGTTCTGAGCTTCTCCGAAAAACTGTATCGTACTTTCTTATTCATAAAAAATGCCCCCAAAAAGTGTCTAACTTTTTGGGGGCACTACAGAGATCAGCCTTTTTTTATTGTCAACGGCATGTTCTTTGTGGCGGATTCATCATGCAGCAAAAATCCCCTGTGAGCCCTACGGGCTTTGTGAATGTGAGAGGTGCCCGCGAGCATAACCTCAAAAATGTAGACGTGCAGATCCCAAGAGATGCCCTGGTAGTATTTACGGGCGTTTCCGGTTCCGGCAAATCCTCATTGGCATTTGGTACGCTCTATGCAGAAGCGCAGCGCCGCTACCTGGAATCTGTGTCTCCCTACGCCCGCAGGCTCTTTCACCAGATGCCTGTTCCGGAAGTGGATGAAATCGACGGACTCCCGCCAGCAGTAGCCTTACAACAACAAAGAGGTACACCTACTACACGTTCCTCCGTAGGAAGTGTGACCACATTGAGTAACCTCGTCCGCATGTTGTATTCCAGGGCCGGTGATTATCCTAAAGGTCAGGAGATCATCCATGCGGAAGCTTTTTCTCCAAACTCGCCCGAAGGTGCCTGTCCCCAATGCCATGGCATGGGACGCATCTATGATGTTACTGAAAAGTCCATGGTGCCGGATGATACACTCACCATCCGTGAAAAAGCCATCGCCGCCTGGCCTTCAGCCTGGCAAGGACAGAACTATCGTGATATACTCACTACCTTAGGATATAATGTAGACATCCCCTGGAAAGACCTTCCTGCAAAACAACGTAACTGGATACTGTTTACAGAAGAACAGCCCACCGTACCTGTATACGCCGGCTTTACACCCGCAGAAGTGAAAGAGGCGCTCAAAAGAAAGACAGAACCCAGCTATATGGGTACTTTCATGAGCGCCAGAAGATATGTTATGCATACCTTCTCCAATACACAAAGTGCCATGATGAAAAAGCGTGTATCCCAATATATGCTAAGCACGGAATGTCCACTTTGTCATGGTAAACGCCTGAAACCCTCTTCTTTGGCAGTGAAGTTTGCCGGCCTGGATATCGCTGACATGGCGCAGCTGCCGCTCAAACGCCTGTTTCAGCTGATGCAGCAACAACTGCAACCACAGGAAGATAAAAAGCATCCCGAAAAAACCATCGTAATACAACGTATTGCCACCGACCTTGTAGCCAGGCTACAGGTGCTGATGGACTTAGGATTAGGTTATCTTTCGCTGGACAGAAGTACACCTACTTTGTCGCCAGGCGAGTTGCAACGCCTCCGGCTTGCTACACAGGTACGTTCTAATCTATTTGGTGTGGTATATGTGCTGGATGAGCCTTCCGCCGGATTACATCCTGCTGATACGCAAGCTTTGCTTCGTGCCTTAGACAGACTGAAAGCCGCTGGCAATTCCCTGTTTGTAGTAGAACATGACCTGGATGTTATCCGTCATGCCGACTGGATCGTAGACGTAGGTCCACGTGCCGGTACCGAAGGAGGACAAGTACTGTTTAGTGGTCATACCGCTGATTTAGAGAAAATTGATACCTCTGTTACTGCTGCTTATCTTTTTAATAAGAAAAAACTTACACCACATATTCCCCGCAATACTGACTCCTGGCTGAAGTTGAGGGATATTACCCGTAATAATCTGGTGAAACTGTCAGTGGATTTTCCGCTGCATTGCTTTACGGCAGTGACAGGCGTTTCCGGCTCGGGCAAGTCAAGTTTAGTAAGCCAGGCGTTGGTGGAATTGGTATCAACGTTGCTGGGTACCGACTTGCCTGCTGAAGAAGATACTGCTTCTATGGGAGACGAAGCGCCTGAGACCACAGATGGACGTATCATTGCGGGCATGGAGGAAATAAAGCGTTTGGTTTTGGTAGATCAAAAAGCAATAGGGCGTACGCCGAGGTCTAACCTTGCCACCTATACGGGATTATTCGATCATGTGAGGAAAATATTCGCTGCCACCAAAGCGGCTAAGGCCCGTCATTATGACGCTGGCAGGTTTTCATTTAATATGCCTAAAGGCAGATGTGAAACCTGCAATGGAGAAGGCTTTGTGATGGTAGAATTATTATTCCTGCCTAGCGTATATGCACCTTGTCCTACCTGCCACGGCGCTCGGTATAACGCCAAAACACTGGAAATAAAATATAAAGAGAAATCTATTGCTGATGTCTTGCAATTAACCGTAAATGATGCCTATGAATTTTTTGCGGACGATGCGGCGGTGCATCATTCCTTGCATGTACTGAAAGAAGTAGGGTTAGGTTACCTCCGGCTTGGACAGCCAGCGACGGAGCTTTCCGGCGGTGAAGCACAGCGTATCAAACTGGCCACGGAGTTGCAGCGTATGGGCAAGGGCAATACGTTGTATGTATTGGATGAACCAACCACGGGTTTGCATCCTGCGGATGTGGATAGATTGATGTCGCAATTGAATTTACTGGTAGAAGCTGGCAATACAGTAATAGTAGTAGAACATAATATGCGGGTATTGGCAGGAGCAGATTGGGTGATTGATATTGGCCCTGGTGCAGGAGAGGAGGGGGGTAAAGTGGTGGCGGCAGGTACGCCTGAAAGCATTGCTACTGGAGGTGTTGGAAGGACTGCTGCATTTTTGAAAAGATATTTTACTACATAATCGATAACCTGGTTTTATTCGATATAACGATTGCATCTACTTAGCAATACAAGCATTAATAATAAGATTACACTAAAGCTATATCACCGTAAGTTCAGTGTGGTATAGCTTTTTCTTTTGCTATAGAAGTATGTTTTTGAAAATAAGGAGGTTGAAGTTATATACAGATGCAGGGTGAGTTCGGTCAACTAAAAACGGATTGTGTTACTAGTCGAGATAAATTAAATCGAAATACATCATGGTTGTATTACTATCTAATGCTTTAGTCGGGAAATACTTGAAACCGTTCTTTTCATAAAACTTGGCAGAACGGAGATAAGCATCTACAGTAATGAACTTGCACCCGGTTTTGTTTTTATTTAAAAAAAGATTCTTAATGAAATCCAGGATCGTTGCTCCTATACCTTGGTTTTGAATAGAATCTGTAACACCCAGGCATCCTATTTTTGCAGCTGGATAACTATTGGTAGGTGTTCTCTTCTTCCATGCAAATGTCCCGGTATTTTCTTCCTTTGGCTTTTGCTGCTCGCATCGACAAGAGAAACTTTATCATTCAGCAAACTAAAGAAGGCTACAGTTTCGGTATCTGTTTCCAGAATATAGGTTACCGCTAATGATTCCTTAAAATATCTGTGGGCATCCTTGAAAAGAAAATTATTCAAATCCTGATCACCACAGTTAAAAGGTTTAATAATAGTATCTGGGGTTAATCTAACCAGGCGAAAATTTCCAAGGATCATTCGAATTGTTGAATGACTTTTGGCATCTCATAATCCCTTTTAATCTTTTCTTTTTCCTCTTTTGTCGCCCTTTTGTGCGCATTCTTTTTGATGTCTCGCAGAAATTTTCTGGCTGCTTTACCATAAAGAATCGGTGTTTCTGCAATCGGTGTTGCCATTGTTTGAATGTTTAAACTGAAAGTTAGCAGTTGGCTACACGATGGCAATACAAAGCCACATGCAGCGCCAATCTGCATCTCCCGAATAAAAAATAATAATGTAAATGTTACATACAATCCTGGTTGTATTACTATTCAAAGTGCTGAATAGCATACAGCATTTTGGTTTACTGTAAGGTCTTTCCTGCTATTCGTAAATGCTACGCATTGTATCGATATGTAAGAACCAGAAAGACTGAGATTATCCGCCTGTAATTGTCGAAAAAATTATAGATATGATCATCATTGTTGTGACTTTTGAGGGTTAATGATGACCAAAATTAGTTGGCTTTCTTCAAAAAATAAAATCAGTTTTGTTAATGAATTGTTTTTGTAAAAGGTTGGGTAAAGCCTTATAAATATTGGGTTTTAATAGGATTTTTATAATGATAACTTTATTATCACTGTAACGCATATACGATAATATTTACACCGAACTTCGTATTGTCTTCCGCTAAAAATCGTTTGTTTCTAAAATCATAATCCCACTCGCATCCATAATCTTTATTACTATACAGTATACCAATACGGCCATTCACCTCAATCGCCTTCAGGTACTCATGCACCAGATCATCCCCCCAGCCATTCAGCTCAAAAGAAGTATTAGGTGGCCCTTGCTCAAACTTAAAAAAGGAATGATATATAGCATGATTGTTAGGGATTTTCTTCAATGCAGTAGCCCCAAACATAGATGCCATCTGCTTTTCAAAAGATCTGGCAAACAAACCATCTATATCATGATTGCAGTCGTCAACAAATACAAAGCCGCCATGCTGCACATACTGCTTGAAATTGGCAGCCTCGCGGCTGTCGAACTGCACCAGCTTATGGCCGCTCAGGTAACAAAAAGGATACTGAAATATTTCCGGACTACTCAAGTCAATAACTTTTTCCTGCATCACCACAGGAATTGTAGTATACTCTATCAAGGAATTCAGGATATTGGAGGGCATGCGCTGGTCTGTATCCCAGTCGCCGGAATGATAACGTAATCGAACAAATGTAAAAGTATTCCCAGCCATATTTCTTATAAGCAGTGAGGATCAAGATAAGGCATTTTTTAAATTTTATAGGAAAGAAGGATAGATAGATGCGCAATTTTATGGATGACCGGTTATTAAAATTAACTGATTGTTATTACATTGTGTGCAGCGTATGGAATAGATGCCATTCCATAAAACAACCAATTTTCTTCGCTAAACCGATGGTATAATGCTTAATGAGAATACATTGCAGCAACTGCTGCAAAAACTGCCTGTGCTGCGCCGGGAAATACAAAAGGTTATCGTGGGCCAGGAAACAGTGCTGGATGAAGTACTGGTAAGTATGCTGGCTGGTGGGCATTGCCTCCTGGAAGGTGTGCCAGGCCTTGCAAAAACTTTGCTGGTACGTACGCTGGCACAAGCGCTGGACCTGCCTTTTCGCCGTATCCAGTTCACCCCTGATCTCATGCCCACTGATATCATCGGCACAGAAGTATTGGAAGAAGATCATGTCACCGGCAAACGTTTCTTTAAATTCAATAAAGGACCCCTGTTTGCCAATATCATCCTTGCGGATGAAATCAACCGCACACCGCCTAAAACACAATCAGCCCTGCTCGAAGCTATGCAGGAGTTTGAGGTCACCTACGCCGGACAAACGTATCCGCTAGACAGGCCCTTCTTCATCCTGGCAACACAAAACCCAATAGAACAGTCCGGAACCTATCCGCTGCCAGAAGCGCAGTTGGACCGTTTCCTGCTCTATATTCGTATAGGCTATCCCGGTGAACAGGAGGAAACTGCTATCCTCGCCGGTACCACCGGCAGCAAAAAAGTACAGGTTCAACCCGTACTCAATGCCACCGAAATTCTCCAACTACAACAGTTTGTTAGAGAGGTAGCCATAGATCCTGAATTGATTCATTATGTAAGCAGATTAGTGCGCGCCACCAGGCCTGCCACCACCACCATCCCGGAAATACAGGAATTGGTGCGTTGGGGCGCCGGCCCACGCGCAGGACAAGCACTTATCCTTACAGCTAAAGCTTTGGCGCTCCTGCACGGCCGCTTTGCCGTTACCATGGACGATATTAAAACCATGGCGCTTCCGGTACTACGACATAGAATACTGCTAAATTTTAAAGCAGAAGCCGAAGGCATGCAAACGGATGATGTGACTAATATTCTTCTCCAAAAAATTACCAGAACAGCTACCAGCCTATCTTAGACGAATGAGTAAACTGCTGCATCCTAAAACTATACTGGCAATAAAAGATTTGCAACTCGCCGCTAAAACAGTGGCAGATGGCTTCTTGTCGGGTATGCATGCCAGCCGGATGAAAGGGACAGGCCTGGAATTCAGCCAGTATAGAAGCTATCAGCCCAGTGATGACCTGAGGTGGTTGGATTGGAAGATGTATGCCAGGTCTGACAGATACTATGTAAGGCAATCCGAAATTGAAACCAGTATTGATATACAACTGATCGTAGATGCCAGCAATTCTATGCTACATGAAGATAAAGGCATCACCAAAATCGATTATGCCCGCTACCTCGCTGCTGCTATCGGCTATTTATCACACCAGCAAGGTGATGCTACCGGACTTTCCGTAATGCAGTCTGCCCAGGTGTTTTCTCTCGCTGCCAGAAAAGAATCGCAACATATGGCGAGATTCTATTATCAACTGGAACAAATACAGCCAGGAGGCAACTTCCAGCATCCAATGGCCCTGAAACAGTTGTTCACGGGCCCGCATAAACGACAACTTTTTGTTTTCATTTCTGATTTCTATGAACAACAAGCGGAAATCATGCAAATGATGGATACACTGGCTGCCATGCAACATCAGGTAATCGCCTTTCACCTGGTGGCTGAAAATGAACGCCAGGCCAGCTTTAAGGGTTACCAGGCTGTGGAGGATCTGGAAACAGGAGAGCTGCTTCAGCTAGACGGTGCCATCGATGCTAATGCTTATGCCGTCGTTTGGAATCAGTTTATTACACAATTGAAACAACGATTAACAGCAAAAGGAATACTTTATACACAGTTATCACTGCAATCTCCTTTAGATATCGCATTAAGAGATTTCCTGTTGCAATACAATAAAATCAGAAGATAATTTTGCTACACCTACTGCAACCCATATGGATGTTATTATCTGCCGGTATCATCATTCCGGTGCTGATACACCTATGGCATCGCAAGCCCGGACGCGTATTGCGGATAGGAAGTATTCAGCTGTTGAAATCGGCTACTGTACGGCATGCAAGAAGCCTTCGTTTATCAGAACTATTATTATTGCTGTTACGATGTGCGTTTATTGTACTGCTGGCAATGCTATTGTCGCAGCCGCAATGGAAATCTCCCTTCTCAAAAGAACACAGGGGCTGGATAATCCTGGAAGATCATGCCTATCCTTATTTCAAGAAAACAATCGATTCATTGATAGAATCGGGCTGCGAATTACATAGGTTCGATACCGCTTTTACACGTATTAATATCAAACATCTGCCTGCATACGATTCCAGCTCTGTATCCTACCGGACTTTGCTCAAACGCCTGGAAACCTTGGTGCCACCAGATTTTCCGCTGTATGTGTTTTCCGGCGATCAGCAGAAACGTTTTCACGGACCAAGGACCTCCCTTGATCTTACTTTACACTGGTATACTTATACCAACAAGGATACTGTTGATAACTGGAACGCATATACGTTTGCAATAAATAAAGATAGTGTCAGAGAGATAAATGGCGTAGCCGCCTACAACGGGGTTACCTGGACTCAGACTTCAAAAGCATTATCCACACCGGTTTTGCCGTTTAAGGTTTGTATTTATGCAGATGATCATCTGGCAGATGGCCGTTACCTCCGTGCCGCTATCATGGCGGTACAGGAATATTCCGGCAGAGAAATCGTTTTCACAGATATGGCTACTGATAAAAGCCCCGACTGGTTATGCTGGTTGTCAGAAAAGCCACTGCCTGCTGATATGCATCCCTTGCACATTGTAAAATATACAACAGGTGCGGCCATCTTTGCAGACACCCTTTCAGCAGGAGATTTTACAATTTATAAAAGGCACCAGGTGCCTATAAAATCAGATACCATTATTTTCCATGACTATGGCGGATATCCACTTATTGGAGTTAACGGGAATCAATATACGTTGTATTCCCACCTGCACCCTGAATGGAACGACGCCGTTACCACAGGGCAGTTACCGCTGCAACTGCTGGATGTAATAGTTCCTGTGCCATCGCCAGGAAAACATGACCTGCGCGCAGTCGATTCCAGGCAACTGCTGTCGGATAATAATCTAGGTATTTCCAAACGTATCGCACCTGTCAGGACGATAGATCTGAAAGATACACTGCTATTGCTATTGGTGCTGGTATTGGCTGTTGAGCGCCTCCTCTCCTTAAAAGCAAAAAAGGAGGTGGCGAATGCTTAGTACGTTAACGCATATACGAAAAAAATGGGTCCTGCTTAAAGTCTCTACCATTTTGCTACAAGCCATCGCCATTGGCATGCTGGGATATGTGCTGCTTGGCAAAGCCGGCATTATCGCGGGTGCTGTATATGCCTTGGCTTTCGGAATGAATTTTTATCGTCAAAAACCTGATCTCAAAGAAATTGCCACCTACCTCAATCAACAGTTTCCTGAGCTGGAAGATAGTGCTGGATTATGTTTGCGTGATGCCGATGAACTTACATTACCGGAGAAAATGCAACTGGCCAAGATTTCGCCCTTGCTCAGTGCATTGAAGCTGCCCCGGCGATTTTATAGGTCAGTGCCCACAACTATAGGCTGCTGGCTGATTATAGCGGGATTATGTTTTGTTGTTAAAATTCGGGAAAATCATCTGCCAGCGGCAAAACAAAATACAATTACAACACAAGATAAATTACCTGGTACCAGTGGTGTCAATGTCAGCATACAACCGCCTGCATATACTCGCCTGCCTTCAAAACAGCAACAGCAATACGATCTGTTGGTGGCAGACAGCTCCCTGGTATCCTGGACTATCCATACAACAAATACGCCGAATACTGTCGCGCTGATATTCAGTGACAGCACACGTATTCTGATGAAACCTGCTGCCGGCCGTAGCCAATGGACTGCCTTCCGCTGCATCACGCATCAAGGCTTTTACCAGGTGCAAGTAGATACAATGTTGTCTGCCTATTATCAACTGCAAACAATTGCCGATCATCCGCCATTGATTAAGGTTATGCAGCCGCTACCTAATACTACCATCGAATTTGGACATAAACCTGTATTGCAAATAAATTCGCTTATTACAGATGATTATGGTATCAGCAAAGCCGCCATCAGTGGTACTATCGCTAGCGGCAGCGGAGAAGCCGTTAAGTTCAGGGAGATTAATATCAACTTTAATGAGTCACTCGGCGGACAGCCGGCCTCCTTTCATGGCAACAGACTTCTCGACCTGGGCGGCTTAGGTATGAAGCCTGGCGATGAATTATATTTTAGTGTCACGGCTACGGATACACGAAACCAGCAAACATTGTCTGACGTGATGATCGTCACGCTGCCTGATACCGCAGCGCTTTTTAGTCTCGAAGGCCTCGCCAACGCAGTCAACATCAAACCTGAATACTTCCGAAGCCAGCGACAGATTATCATCGAAACAGAAGCACTGATAAAAGCAAAAGATAGTATGGTCGCCAGCCGTTTCAACGCGCGCAGCAATGACCTGGCGGCAGACCAGAAAATATTACGCCTGCGATATGGTAAGTTTTTGGGTGAAGAGGCCGAATCGAATGTCGGTGATAGCAGGGTAGGAGAAGACCATGATCATGGTGGACACGAACAGCATGAAACTGAAGACCCGGCAGATTTTGGCAATGCTACAAAAATCATCGACGCCTTCACAGATAAGCACGACAATGCAGAAGATGCTACCTTTTTTGACCCGGAAATAAAGCAACAGCTGAAAGCAACCCTCAATGAAATGTGGAAAGCCGAACTGCAATTGCGTCTTTATAAGCCGCAGGAGGCGCTGCCCTATGAATATAAAGCACTGCGCTTGCTGAAAGATTTGCAGCAAAAATCAAGGGCCTTTGTGCCTAAAACAGGTATAAAAACAACGCCACTAAAACCGGAGAAACGCTTGTCTGGCGACCAGGATAAAATAAATCCTGCCGTACTTAAGCAGGTATTACAGCGCGATGATCCTAATACGGTGATCAGAGTGGCTATCGCAATACTGGATAACCTCGACGTACAAACGAAAACTAGTGATACTACTGCACAGGTATTAAAGCAGGCATTGCTGAAACTCAATGCCGCTGCGGCAAAAGAGCCAGCAAAATACCTGCATGCCATGCAGGCTTTACAAGAGGTACTAACAGGCAAAGTAACGCCAACGAATATACGTGCCGCACAACGAGGCCTCTTATTGCTGTTGCCTTCGGAGATACAGGCGCAGCCACGAGTTTCCAGGCCTAATAGATTACAAAAATATTATTTCAGACAACTTAAAAATCAAACGCCCGGATGACGCAGCATTGGCATTACATATTCCCAGCACTGCTGCTGTTATTACTGGTGGTATTGCTAAGAAAAGAGTACCAGCGGACAGATCGCCGCCGGCTACCATGGCGACTTATAGCCACTGTTATTGCACTGTTGAGTTTATGGCAATTGAGTGCAGCCTGGCATCAGCCTGCGAAGGCGCCATTAAAGCAATCTAATGTGGCAGAGAAGAGCAACGCAAAACCTGCGTTTGTTGCGGCAGGCTGGCAACAGCAGCTACCTTATCTGCAACCACTCCTGCTACAGGGAAGGTTCAACAATGCTGGGGATAAAGCGATTACCCTGAAACTCATATTGGCAGGCTTGGCGTTAGATAGTACAACAATTGCGGCAGGAAAAGATACGATCTTCAAGCTGCATACGATCCCGCCATTTTTGGGCCCTGGCGTATTGCGTTTGCTGGCACTTGCGGGTAAGGATACGCTGGCCACAGAACCAGTGCCGGTAGTCGTAAAACCTATGCTGAACCTGCGTGTGCTATTCCTGGCTGCCAGCCCTGATTTCGAAAATCGTTTCCTGGCCGACTGGCTGGCACAACGTGGCGCTGCGGTAGCCATGCGCTCCAAGGTGGCGGCCAATCAATTTGCCACGCGCTTCTCAAATATGAAGGAACGCCGCCTCGATGTACTGAATCCTGCGTTGCTGAATGATTTTGATCTGGTAATAACGGACAGGCATACACTAAGTACGCCAGAGCGGAATAACCTATACGCCTATATGCAGGAGCAAGACCTCGGCCTGTTGCTCAAGCCTGATAGTAATGTCAGTAAACCTTTTCCGGTATTCCATCAGCAGGGAGCCGCTCAGGTAGTAGACCTGGGCCGTAATGATAGCTACGCCTGGCAGCTGGCAGGAGATACTACGGCCTATAGCCATTACTGGGCAGGGATTATTAATAAGGCAGCGCGCAAAAGTAAGCAGGATACGGAGCTTACCACTGAACAGGACTTTCCGTTCATCAACGATGAAATTATATTAACGCTAAATAGCCAGTATCCTTTACAAGAGAAAAGCCTGTTGGTGGATGAAATGGTTTTACCGCTGGCAGGGCACCCGCTGCTGCCAGATACCTGGAAGGCTTCGTGGTGGCCACTGAAGAAAGGCTGGCATGCCATTAGTAACAGCCAACACGTGTTTGATATATATGTTTATGGGCAGGAGGATTGGCTCAACTTACGTCCTGCCGTAAAAGCTATGCCAGCAGAGAATAAGCCGGAAACGATGAGCCGTTTGGCTTGGTGGTGGCTGATCCCATTGCTGTTGTCAATGATTTTCCTCTGGCTGGAAAAGAAATTATGACCAACGGTTATTAAAAGCGAAGAAAAAAAATTAGTTTAGGAGAAAGATAGAATAGTGGTTTTATAGCTGATGAGAATAACACGATTACTTGTGCTATTGCTGACTTATATTACCCTGTGCACCAACGAAATCTAAGTCTAACCAAATCTAACCAAATCAACAGTTTTGAAACGTAAAGACTTTATCCAGCTATCAGCGATGGGGCTGGGAGCCCTCGTCCTGCCGAAGTTTGCCTTCGGAACTCCTGTTGATCCATCTGCTTTTTTGAATGATGGTATCGATGTAAGAGTAAAGAAAGAACTGGCTGATGTTGCCCTCAACACAGCAAGGTCCAAAGGCGCTTCCTATGCGGATGTACGCATAGGCCGTTATTTGAACCAGTTCATTACCACCCGTGAAACAAGGGTGCAGAACATTGCCAACACAGAATCTTTCGGTGTAGGTATTCGCGTTATTGCCAACGGTTGCTGGGGCTTTGCAGCCACCAACGAAGTGACCCGTGAGGGTATCGCTAAAGCGGCTGAAAAAGCCGTGGCCGTTGCCAAAGCCAACAGCCGCGTAAACACTGAACCCATACAGCTGGCGCCCCAGCAAGGTTATGGTGAAGTAGCCTGGAAAACGCCTATACAGCAAAACACCTTCGCTGTGCCGGTAAAAGACAAAGTAGATCTCCTGCTCAACGTAAACGATGTTGCCCTCAAAGGTGGCGCAAGCTTCGTAAACTCCGCCATCCTCGCGGTAAATGAGCAGAAATTCTTCGCCTCTACCGATGGCTCCTACATCGATCAGGACGTGCATCGCATCTTCCCGACATTTACTGTTACCAAAATTGACCGTAGCCTCGGTAAATTCGAAACACGTAAATCACTCAGCTCTCCAATGGGTATGGGATATGAGTATCTCTCCGCCCGCCCTGAAGATAAAGTACAGGGTATCGTTACCCGTTACCGCAACAGGTACGATATGCTGGAAGACGTGAAAAATGCCACACAGGATGTAAACCAGAAAATGAAGGCTACCTCCGTGCAGCCAGGGAAATACGACCTGGTACTCGATCCTTCTCACCTCTGGCTGACCATCCACGAATCTGTTGCCCACCCTACAGAACTGGACCGCGTATTAGGCTACGAAGCCAACTATGCTGGTACCAGCTTCCTCACACTGGATAAATGGAAATCCGGCAACTTCAACTTCGGTAGTAAACTGGTAAACGTAGTAGCAGATAAATTACAACCAGGCTCCCTCGGCGCCGTTGGCTATGATGACGAAGGCGTAAAATGCGGACAGTGGGACCTTATCAAAAATGGCGTCCTCGTAAACTACCAGGCTATCAGAGACCAGGCACATATCATCGGCCTCAAACAATCACAAGGCTGCTGCTATGCGCAAAGCTGGGCCGATGTTCAGTTCCAGCGTATGCCAAACGTTTCCCTGCAACCTGGTAAAACACCACTCAGTGTAAACGATATGATCAAAAACGTAGAAAAAGGCATCTACATCATCGGAGATGGCTCTTTCAGTATAGATCAGCAACGTTATAACTTCCAGTTCGGCGGACAAACATTCTACGAAATTAAAAACGGCCAGATTGTAGGCATGCTTAAAGATGTGGCCTATCAGGCCAATACCCAGGAATTCTGGAATAGCTGTACTGCTATCGCTGATAAAAGCGACTACCGCCTCGGCGGTGCCTTCAATGACGGTAAAGGACAACCAGGACAGGTAAACGCCGTGTCGCATGGTAGCGCTACCACCCGTTTCAATGGCGTAAATGTAATCAACACCGCTCGTAACATCTGATAACTACTACAATGGCAATTTTAAATAGAGAAGAAGCTCAGGCACTGATGCAAAAAGTGCTCTCTCACTCCAAAGCAGATGAATGCGAAATAAGTCTGCGTGGCACAGAAGGTGGTAATATCCGATATGCCCGCAACAACATCTCTACTGCTGGAGATATCAGTACCATCTCACTCAGCGTTACTTCCAGCTTCGGTAAACGTTCCGGTACTGCTTCTATCAATGAATTTAATGATGAAGCACTTAAACGTGTCGTGGCGCGTGCAGAAGAATTGGCAAAGCTGGCGCCGGAGAATCCGGAATATACACAACTTCGAGGCCCGGCAACATTTAAGGAATCTGCAGGTTATGTAGAGGCCACCGCTAAAATGACGCCAGATGACCGCGCAGAAGCGGTAGCAAAAAGCATTAATGCCGCAAAAGATGCACAGCTAGAAGCTGCCGGCTTCATAGAAAATACCACTAGCTTCAACGCCATCCTGAATTCAAAAGGCCTCTTCGCCTATGATAAGGATACAGACGTCATCTTTACCATTACCACTCGTAACAGCGCCGGTACTGGCTCTGGTTTCGCGGGCCGTGGCTTCAACGATGTCACTAAGCTGGATACACTGACCGCGACCAAAATTGCGGCACAAAAAGCCAATAACAGCGTAAACGCTAAAGCCCTGGAGCCTGGAAAATATACCGTTATCCTGGAACCGGTAGCAGCTACGTATATGCTGGAAAATATGTTCCGCGGACTCGACGCCCGTAGCGCCGACGAAGGTCGTAGCTTCATGAGCAAGAAAGGAGGCGGTAACCGTATCGGCGAACAACTCATGGACGAAAAGGTAAACATCTACTCAGATCCTTTCCATCCTATGCTGCCAGGCAATACCTGGAACAGAGAAGGTTTCCCACTCGAGAAAACCAACTGGATAGAAAAAGGAGTAGTGAAAAACCTCGCTTACTCCCAGTATTGGGCAGAGAAGAAAGGGGTAAAGCCAATGCCAATGCCTTCCAATATCATCATGGATGGTGGTGATTCTTCCCTCGAAGAACTGATCAAAAGCACCGAAAAAGGTATCCTGGTGTCACGCCTCTGGTACATCCGCCTCGTAGATGCACAAACACTGCTGCTGACAGGCCTTACCCGCGACGGAACTTTCTACATCGAAAATGGTGAAATCAAATACCCGGTGAAAAATTTCCGCTTCAACGAAAGCCCTGTAATTATGCTCAATAACGTAGAGGCTTTAGGTAAAGTAGAAAGAAGTATCAGCATCGAATCTTATAGAAGCTATCTGATACCGCCAATGAAAATCCGTGACTTCACCTTCACGTCATTGTCAGACGCTATATAATTTATTTATTCGCGAATGAAGCGAAGCGTTTAAAAAAAATAAACCGGTAGCCTTGCTACCGGTTTATTTTTTTTAATTATGCAGGGAAGTACTAATACCGTATACTATTTCCTTTCTTTTTAAAGCAAATCCTTATGCCTCCACAATCTCCGCTTCCTCTTCTTCCTTATGTCTAGGCTGATAATACAAATAATAGTAAGCTAATATCAACACTCCACTGAAGAATGGAATCAACGCCAGGTGTTTGTAGGTATACTCCCCAAACAATGGCAGCATATCAAAATGCAGGAACTCACTGATCATCCAATAGGAGTTAGCTGTAATCCATAACGTAATGGCCACATTGTGGCATAGTTCAGCCACATACTGGCGCGTACGCCAGGCAATTACAATAGAAATTATCAGTGTCGGGAAAATCATGGCAATGCCCAATGGCTTCCAAATCATACACCAGCCTATATCTTTTAGCAGCCAGAATACGATATGCAGGTTTTCCATCTTCCGGTATTTAAGCGGTATGCTATATACAGGTGAACTGCTCTTTTCTTTACTCATGTTTGGTTGAATTACAAATTTTGGGGTTAAAGATATTCTTTATCTTCGTTTTGCACCCAATCCTCCTTGCTCAAATTAAATATCTATGACAGGAAACGATTTCTACTGGTCTTCCAATAATTGCCGTTTTCATGGTATCCAATGGGTTCCTGCTAAGTTTACACAGGTAATGATTATCGTGCATGGTATAGGGGAGCATATAGGCAGATATGACCATGTAGCTGCTTATTTTGCAGAAAGAGGCTACGCTGTAACGGGAATTGATCATTATGGGCATGGCCTCAGCGATGGCGCCAAAGGCGCTTCCAGGGGCATGCGTTTTACCATGGCTTACCTCTGGGATTTCCTTGAGCAAACCAAAGAACAATATGGTAAGCCCGTTGTCATGTATGGGCATAGTATGGGAGGCGGCGCGCTCACCGGTTTCCTGCTAAAAAAACAACCGGATATAGTTGCTGCCGTTATCTCTGCGCCTGCATTGATCGTAGCACGCAGACCCGGTGCTTTGCTTCGTGCTATTCTGAACATTGGCGCTACCATATTCCCTAATCTGCGCGTCAGTCAGGGACTTGATATCAATAAAATCTCCCATAACAGGGCTGCGGTTGAAAAATTCAGAGATGACCCTTTGCGGCATGATAGAATGAGTTTGCGTCTGGCAAATGATATGGTAAGAAACGGACTTTGGTGTTTGCGTCATGCAACCTTATTAAAAGTTCCTTCTTTGTTGATACATGGAAATGCCGATGAACTCACAGCTGTAGAAGGTTCCCGTTTATTTGCGGAGCGCGCGCCGAAAGGAATGGTTACCTACAAGGAATGGCCTGGTAGTTATCACGAAATGCATAATGAGGATAACCGCAAGGATATTCTGTTTTTTATCTTCCAATGGTTATCACATCATCATGGATAAAAAATAAACGCCTTCCAGTATTGCTGGAAGGCGTTTGTACTTTGCTGTCAAGTAATTTTATTTAAGCCTGTAAGCATAGCCAATAGCTACTGTACCTGCTCCAATATTGTTTTTACCGTTAGCATCTCCTTTTTGAATGTTCAGGAAACCGTAGTTGCCACCACCTTCAATAAAGAGCTGGTTCTTGCCGAATTGATAGGCCAGTCCTACGTTACCGCTGATACCTACGTTAGCTTTGTTTAGCTGATCTTTGATATCCTGGTTTGCATCCATGTTCTGTGCAGGAACGTTAGGCACTGGTTGTGTTTTTCCTGGGTCCAGGTACCACTGGCTGGTGCCACGTACTTCCTGCTTCGCTGAAAGGAGAAAACCTACGAAAGGACCTGCATCCACGTATAAACGTAATGGCGACTTACCAAGGTTCCAGCCAAATTTAGCCAGTACCGGCACCATCAGATAATTGATCTTAGCGGTGCTCTTAAAGTCGGCATAAAGGTAAGTAGGCGCCTGTCCTGCTGGAAGCATTGCTACTACCGCAGCTGGAGTAGGGAAGGCCTGGAATCCGTTTTTCTGTCCACCCTGTGCTGAATATTCGATCATCGGCTGAATAGAGAACAATTTGCTGAAATGGAATTCTGCCAATACAGCAAAGTCAGGCCCAAGTCTGCTACTGTAACCTTCGTTGAGTGGATTAGTAGAACTACCGCCGGCGGAGAGTTTTGGGATACTGAGACCGGCTCTTACGCCGAGATCAATATGCTGCGCTTTAGCACTTACGCCCAGCAGCATTGCTGTTGCCAGCAGTAGGGGAATTCTCTGGAGTTTCATAGTTTTTTATATCAGATTTATCTATAAAGTTAGGGGTTTGAAAATTAAAAACAGCAATGGCATGATTTAAAATGTACAAATGGTATTTCGTCTAGATAAATATTCATTAACAGCAAAAAGCGCCATACTACCTACAACAAAGGCGATCGCTATATAATAACGATCGCCTTTATTGTATCAAATTTATTTTATGTAAATAAATATTATGGATTGGTAGACCATAATCCTGCTGACTTAATCGTCACACGGCGATTCAGCTTCAACTGCGCCACCACAAATTCAGCGAGGTCTTCAGGCTGTAAAACTTTTTCAGGATTACCATCTGTCAGTTTAAGTTCTTTCGCCATGTCTGTTGCGATAGTACTAGGTGTAAGCGCGCTTACACGAATATTATGTTTACGTACTTCCAGCATCAGAGATTCTGTCATGCCCAGCAAACCAAATTTGCTGGCACTATATGCACTTGTCAAAGGCGCGCCACGTTGTCCGGCAGTAGAGGAAATATTGATAATATCACCGGTTTTACGCTCAATCATAGATGGTAAAACGGCACGGGTCACATAATAAGCACCCAACAGGTTTACCTGGATAATCTCTTCCCAGCGTTCTGGTGTGAGCTCCATAAAACCACCAAAAGTAGATATGCCGGCATTATTGATCAGGATGTCTATTGCACCCAGTTCTGCACTTAGTTTGGCTACGGCCGCATTTACTTCTTCAATATTACCCACATTGCCGGTTGCGATGGCAGTTTTAACACCATGCGTACGAACTTCGGTAGCAACCGCTTCTAGCGGCTCCAGTGTACGACCCATTAGTGCAATATCCACTCCTTCTGCCGCCAGCGCCAATGCCAGCGCTCGTCCAATCCCTTTGCCAGCACCTGTTATCAGTGCCTTTTTTCCTTTTAATGTTTCCATATACTGTGTTTTATGTTTTATTTTTCAATACAGATTTACCCCTTATCTTTTGCAATTTACAGATTATCTTCGCTTTAGAAATCAAATCAACTGTATCATGGTACGGCTCTCCAATGAAAAACTCACAGTAACGATCGCAGAAAAAGGCGCAGAACTCCAAAGTATTATTCGTAATGATAATAGCTTCGAATATATGTGGAGCGGTAACCCCGACTTCTGGGGAAAGAAAAGCCCGGTACTGTTCCCGATCGTAGGTGGTCTGAAACATAATTCCTATCAATATAACGGACAGACCTACACGCTGGGTCGCCACGGCTTCGCCAGAGAAATGAACTTCGTAGTAACGGAGCAAGGCCCCGATAGCGTACTGTTTAGCCTCATAGACAACGAAGCAACACATAAGGTATATCCTTTCAAATTCATATTTAGCGTTCGGTATGTACTCACAGCCGACGAGCTGAAAGTAACCTACCACGTGAAAAATACCGGTGATGAACTGATGTATTTCTCTGTTGGCGCACACCCCGCATTTAAAGTGCCATTAGCAGAAGGTTCTGCCTTCACTGATTATTACCTCGAATTTGAAAAGGTGGAGAATGCCGGCCGATGGCCGCTTACAGCAGAAGGACAGATCGCTGCTTTCTCTGTTCCATTCCTCAACAATACCAATAAACTCCCTTTACAAAAATCATTATTTTATGAAGATGCACTCGTATTCAAAAACCTGGCATCTCATACTATCTCTATCAAGAGCGATCTTACTGGTTATGGTATCCGTGTTCACTTCGAAGGATTCCCTTATATGGGCATATGGTCTGCTAAGGATGCAGACTTTGTTTGTATAGAGCCATGGTGCGGTATTGCAGACAGCGAAACGGCTACTGGTGATCTTACCGAAAAAGAAGGTATTAACGTATTGCATCCTGGTCAGCTGTTCGACAGGACCTGGTCAGCAGTATTTTACTAAGCTATAAAAGTAAAAAAGCGGGCGCCTCTTATTTTCAGAGACGCCCGCTTTTATTTTAAACAGGATCACCAAACTATAATCGTGTCCTGACGCCAGGTTTGCTCAGTAATATTTAGCTTCACTGGTAAACTGTTGTTACTAGGCAAAGAAATGAATACCGTGTTCAGCACATTACGCTTAGGATAGAAAACACGTGTTCCTAAATCTTGTGTACCACCATCAGGGCGATTCCACTGAAGTGTAACCGGAATACCAGTATATACACTCTCCACATATCGGAGTTCATCCGCACTATAAAGGTTTTCAATATTGCCAGCCTGGGCAGCCGCAATGGTTTTGCTTGCAGCAAAATTGCCATAGCTCACGGTCAGACTGCCGCCACTGAAGTTGACAGGCATAAATTTAAAGCCATAGGTCAGCCTGCGCATGTTAATGTCAATAGCGCTTTTCAGCGAATCACCAGCAGTGCCATTGTAGAAGCCGTAGTAAATGTCCAGCTCAGCATGTTTTCTGACGATCTTGTTAAACTGTCCTACAGCCATACTAAAGTAGTTCAGTGTGTCCAGGAAATTTTGTTGCAATTTGCTGACACCTATGGTGTCCTTGGTCATCTTAAAATTGGTAAAACTCCTGATAGGGCTGTCGAAGTAAGTAAGTCCAAGGCTGTCAGTCTGAAACAGGCCGGCTTCGCTGCTGCCCTTGCGAATGGCTGCTAAACCAATCGTATAGCCTACTCCTTTTGGTACTTCAAACTTAATGGTATCAAGTCTTTTCAGAATACCTTGTGCAAATGGCTGGTAGTTACCTACTCTGATATCTACAGCATATAGCACGCTGTCGGCGGTGCCACGGCCTGTGTGGTTAGTAGCTGTTCTGCCATTGCCCAATGGAGATTCAGTAATCACCAGGTCTCCCTTTAATGCCAATTTTACTACTTGTGTTTCGCCTTTCCAGGAACCTTCCACGGGTGCAGGTTTCCCTGGAGCATCATTTTTCGTACAGGCATAGAACGTCGTTGCCAGGATCAGTGACCCTAAGGCAAAGGATAAGGTTTTCTTCATTTGTTTTTTGTTTAATTTTTAAAACGAGTTAACTAATACAGATAGGGGAATTTTATCTTGTTAAATTGATTTTTTAGAAATTAAAAAAATAATAAATCAGTTCATGTAAAAATAAGTGCAGTCGTTGAAATGCTTAGCAGTAGTGTATTTGAATGCTTGAATATAGGTCGGGTATTACTTCATACTCATGACATTTTAATACAGTCAGGTTACAAACAATTTTCTGCATCTGTTATGTGAGATGCCTAACGAAAATAATAACTATTTTAATGGAAGAAATATTTTTAACAACAAATTTTTAAGTAGATAAGAATGTTTGTTTGAAATAATTTATCCCGAGTAATTTTTCTATAAAAGAGAATTATCTTATCTGTCTTTGATTTACATGTGATACCGAAGGTCTCAGCAGGAGGAGTTTCGCGCTGCGTGGAAGGCTAAAGCCAGAAAATTTCTATTTGAGATATCCTTATAAAAAAAGCTCTCTCTAACAAGTAGAGAGAGCCTTTTTATAAAATGTATTGCTTAACCTAAACGGTGCGAATTAGAAATTGTAACCTGCTTTCAGGCCCCAGAATCCTTTGGTGCCATCTTTGAACCAGGCTTCGTATTTACCTTCTACATCCAGGCCCAGTAAACGGATACCGATACCAGGAGCCACCAGACCGCCAACACCAGTATAATCGCCACCAGCAAATTGGATAGTACCGCCTTCCAGTTTAGCATACAGGATAGAGAATACTTTATAACGCAGCCCCAAACGGATTGGAATTGCTTTTACATTTGCGTAATCAGCGTTATTACCATTAATATTGAATGACTTACCGCCAAAATACATATAGCTCACAGAACCTACTGCAGTAAGACCAGCTACCAGTTTGATGTCGGCGCCAAGTCCTATACCATAGCCTGTTTTATTAGTTTTGCTGAAATCTCCGGTAGGAAAACCGGCTTCTACAAAAGGACCAATACTGAATCGCTTTAACTGTGCCTGCGATGATTGTGCAGTAACACAGATCAACAGCAGTAAGGCAGCTGCTGCCTGGAAGATTTTTTTCATAAGATCTAATTTTCAAAAAGGATTTGGTGATTGCCAATTATCTGTAAATGTACAGATTCCTTTATAATTTCCAACTACTTATGCTTCCTCCAGGGCTACTTCCGCCTCTTGCCTGACAGTAGCCACCGCGGCTGCCGGCACCTCAATCTTAGGCGGTATCAGCTTGTAAACTACAGGCGTCACTATCCTGGACAGCAACGTAGAACTGATCAAACCTCCTATCAATACAATCGCCAGTGGCGCTATCAGCGGATTAGTAGATATCGCAATAGGAATCAATCCTCCGATAGCTGTCAGTGAGGTAAGTACGATTGGTAAAAAGCGCACTTCTCCGGCCTCTCTGATAGCGTCTTCCAGGCTATGCCCCTGCATACGCAACTGGTTCGTAAAGTCCACCAGTAAAATAGTATTCTTCACCTCAATACCCGCCAACGCAATCAATCCAATGATAGCCACAAAAGAAAGTGAATTGCCCGTAATCCACAATCCCAGCGCGGCTCCCACAATACCCAGTGGTATTACAGATAATACGATCAACGTGCTTTTGAAGGTCTTAAACTCTAATATCAACACGGCAATAAACATAAATACCGTTACTATGATGATCGTCATAAAGCCGCCAAAAGAGTCCTTCCTGCTTTCCACTTCTCCCCCCATCTCATAACTGTAACCCGATGGTAACTTCATTGCATCCATCTGTTTGATTACATCATTGATGACTTTATCAGCCAGAAAACCTTTCTGCACAAACGCAGTCACTGCTACCATCCTGTTTTTTTCCTGATGGCGAATGCTCAAAGGAGATGTCTCCAGTTGCAAGGTAGCCACCTGCTTCAGCGGAATTGCCACACCCTGGCTGTTGTTCACATACAGGTCGTTGAACACGTCCAACGTTGGCTTTCCTTCTTTTTGCTTGGTCAGCAAGATATCATAATCATTATCATTGATGTCATTATATTTTCCTAAGTTGATACCGCTTACGGCTAAACGAACAACCCTGTCGATATTGGCAGTTGGAATGCCCAGCTGCTGTGCCTTTTCGCGGTCTATTTTTACGCGTATGTCCGACTTCAGGTTACTCACAGGGTTAGAAATGTAAATAGTACCCGTCGTCTTCTCCAACATCTTTTCAACTGTAGCAGCCAGACTACGTAAGGAATCCAGATTGTCGCCAAATAAACGGACTTCCACCGGCGCAGCCATAGGAGGGCCTTGCTCAAAGTTCTTTACCTCTATCTTCGCGCCAGGATAGGGTGTCCAGCGGCTGCGCAATTGCTCAATCAATGCCAGCTTTGCTGCAGGACTAGTATGAGGATCTAATTGAACAAATAACTGCGCATAATCACTGTGCTCGTTTTCAGGAATCTCGTTATAGTAGATACGAGGATTACCCTTACCAATATTACTGGCCACATATTTTACTGCTTTTTCTTTGGAGAGTTCAGTTTCCAGCTGCTTCACAATTTGATCAGTATAGCCCAGATTCGATTGCGGCGGTGCTATCACATTCACCAGGAACTGTGGCTTTTCTGAGGAAGGAAATAAACTGAAACCAACAGCTTTAAACACCATGATAGAAGCACCAAATATTACTAACGACACTACTATCGTCAGCACTGGGCGATGCAGCGCCTTGTCCAGTAAACGCGCATAACTTCCATGGATCAGCTTCTTCAATGCACGCATGAAAATATTTCCTTCATGATTAGTATGCTCTTTCAGCAACCTGCTCGCCAGAAAAGGAATGATCGTCAGCGAAACGGCCATAGATGCCAGCACACTGAATATCACCGCTAACGGTAACCCACGTATGAAATCACCCGCGCCTTCTGGCATAAATACGATCGGCATAAAGGCAATGATCAATGCCGCAGTACAACCTACAACCGCAAGGCCTATCTGTGAAGTGGCTTTCAGCGTAGCTTCCATGCGACTATGACCTTCCAGCATCCACCGCTCTATATTCTCAATAACAACAATACTATCATCTACCAATAACCCCAACGCTACTACTAAACCTACTATACTCAACTGGTTTAGGTTATAGCCAAACAACTGCAATAACACAATGCCAATCGATAACGATAGCGGAATTGAAATCATAACAATGATCGCTGGCCGCTGGCCTAATGGCAGTAAGGTGATGGCAACCAGTAATATCGCAATGAGAAAATCCTTGCCAAGTCCTGCCAGTCGGGAGTTCACGGCTTCCGCCTGATTGAAGTACAACACCAGGTCAATATTCGCGGGTAAGGTCTTCTTGAAAGCATTGATGACAGGTAAATAAGCCTCCTGGGTTTTACTGATATTCTCGCCTGATTTCTGCGCCGCAGAAACCACAACACTGCGATGTCCATTCAATCTTACAAAATATTTCTCATCATCAAATCCATAATAAACCTTGGCTATATCTTTCAAAAAGATATTTTTATTGTTGGCAGATGATATGATCGTATTTCCTATTTCCGCGATATCCTGGTAATTACCGCTGGTTTTGATGTTGAAGCTTTTTTCTCCTGCATCTATGCTACCACCGGGGATATTAGCCATCTCGCTCTGAATAGCCCCCATCACAGCGCTTACAGGGATATGCTGCTGCGCCATTTTATCGAGCTGTAATTCCACCCGCACCTGCTGATCAGGCAACCCATGAATTTTTACGTTTTTCAGCTGAGGAATTTTTTCTAATGTCTCTTGTAATTTTTCTGCATAGAAACGTAACTGATCACGGGACGCATTTTCAGATATCAGTGCAGTCTGCAAAACATTTACATCGCTGGGCTCTGACTTCAATACCTCCAGACTGAAAATGTCTGCTGGTAAGTCTTTCCGTTTGTTATTCACTTCACGTACCAACTCCTGGTATTTCTGTTCTACATTAGAACTGTATTTATATTCTACCCGCATGGTGGCAACACCGTCGCTGATATTGGTGCGGAGGCGTTTGATATCGGCCAGGCTATAAATTTCTTTTTCCAGTGGATCCACCACAAGGTCTTCCATGTCTTTAGGACTGGTGCCTGGATAAACCGCCACCACTGTATATTGCGGCGCTTTCATCTCCGGGTCTTCTGACCTCGGCATATTCATGATCGTACTCACGCCCAGCACGATGATCATGATGAATATCACCAGCGTAAACTGATAATTTTTTACAGCATATTTTGAAATTTTCATGGGAGCAGTAGTTATTGGATGATACGGATAGGAGACTGGTCTTTGAGATAAGCACTGCCGGATATGATCAGTTGCCCATTGACGGTGCCGCTGATAAGTACCTGGTCTTTTTCCATGCCAGCAACGGTCACGGGTATACGATGCGCAGTTTTACCATCTTCCGTAACAAAAACGTATCCGCTGCTGCCGTTACCGTCCAGTAAAGCGGCGTAGGGGATACGCCATACTCCGGAGGTATCGGCTGCGGCGGTGGATATGTGACAACGCCCAAACATGCCGGCAGCAAGGGCTGCTGGCTTATTTCCCGTTAGCTGTACGTCGATGCTGAAAGTGCCGCTGGCAGCATCTATACCTTCTGATTTTCGTGTAACCAACCCTGTGAGCTTGCCGATATTTTCGGACTGTGTTTCAATATTGGCTTTATCACCATTTTTAATACTGGCCCATTCTTTATCGCTAACGCCTACACGTAAAATCCAATGTGCCGTTTTAGCACCATTTGTTTGCAATACAGGCGTGCCTGCGCTAATCTGTTGGCCGGTATTGGCTAGTTTGTGCAATACGTAACCATCCTGGGTTGCATGAATAGCAGAAAAGGCTTGGTTGAATTGTGCGGATGACAATTGTTGCTTAGCCAGCTCCCGAGCAGTTTTACTGTTTTGCAGTTGTTCCAATGTAGCAACGCTGTCGTTGAAGAGATTCTGTGTACGCTGAAAATCCCTGGCTGCCTTTTCGTAGGCTAATGTAGCCTGTTGTACCTGTGCATTAATTTCTGTCAGATTTAAAGTAGCCAGCAGCTGGCCTTTATGTATAGCATCACCTTCCTTCACCAGTATGCTGTTGATGATGCCACCTGTTTTAAAAGAAAGATAAACTTCATCATCTGTTGTAAACTGGCCAGAGGCATGTATTACCTGTGTGCCGCTATGAGCTGCCATGGGCATGGTCTTCACAGGAATGACACCTGAATTATCTGTTTTGGCTGCTTCTTGTTTACTGCCACAGGATACCAGCGCAGCGGATAATACTATGAGCAAAGCGTATTGTTTCATAAGTCTTGTTTTATTAGTCGAAGTAGTGGTATGTAAATGATAGGAGCGATTATTTGTTTTCAAGTGGATAGCCTGCCTGCGCGCGTTCCACAGCGGCAATGGTGCTTTGAACATTTGCCTGCGTAACTGCTGTCTGCAACCTGGCTTGTGTAAGTTGATTTTGTGCATCTACCAGCTCGAGATATAATAGTTGTCCTTCCTTGTAAACCTTTAGCTGATCACGATAGTAACGTTCTGCAAAATCTAGCTGGGTTCTGGCGGTGTTGAAATTTTTTACAGCACTGATGTAATCATTTTTCGCCTGGAACAGCTGTAACTTCAGCTGGTCTTCCGTTTGTGAGGCCGCCATATTTACAGAACTCAATGCAGTTTCTGACTGTTTGATTTTATACTTGTTTTTATGAAAACTGAAAAGATTCCATTCCATATTTACACCAAAGAAATAATAACGGGTGCTGCTGTTGAATGTTAGTGGTGATCCCTGGGAACCCAGGTCCAGAAAAGTGTTCAGCTTAGGGATGAGATAGGACCGCTGTAGTTTGTTGTTGTATTGATAAGCGCCGATTGCATGTTTGTATTCCTGCAATTCTTCTCGCTGACTAACATCATCACTCGCTATATTAGTAGCAGGAAGATCTATGGTACTACTATCTATTTCAATATTATCTGTCAGTGGCCTGTTGAGCAGAAAGTTGAAATACGCTCTGGCATTATCTCTGCTGTTTTCTGCCTGATTTATGGAAGCCTCGTTCTTTTCTTTTTCTGTTTTAGAACGATATAAAGCAGTATTGTTTCTGACACCATTTCTGACCATGCTTTCATTGATGCGGATATTTTCATTGATCAGTGCATCTGCGCTTTTGTAAATTGCTACCGCCTGAACAGCTTGATAGTAGCGGTAGTAGGCGGTTTTTACATCCTGGACTAACTGACGTTTATATACGTTTACTGCCGCTTGTTGTCTGCTCAGTTGCTCCTTTTTAATTTGCTGGTTGTAATAAATTTCCGCATTGACGAGAGGCATGCTGGTGCGCACTTTCGTATCGAGGAAGTTATCGGGGTTCAACTGAAATTTCATGTTTTCCATTGTAGGAAAATTATGGGTGCCTGTTAGCTGGTTCAAAGTGCTATATGCAGGATTCAGCATATCGCCTACGGGAATATCTATGACACGGCCGCCACCGGATTTTACATAGCTCCCAAGGAAGGTTACATCTGGCCCAAATAAACTTTTGGCTTCTTTCAATGCATACAGAGCCTGGTCCAGTTGTATGTTCTGATCTTTCAAACCTTTGTTGGAGCTAAAGGCTTGCTGAATATAGTTATCCAATGTTTTCTGCTGGGCGCTGGCGCTGAAACCTAAGGCCAGGGCTAATATTAACAATGCTCCTTTTGTTATTGATGTTGACATAATAAACAGTGTTTATTAATGGTGTTAAAAAAAATAGCCATGAGGCTATAATCATTGTTGATATACTGAACGGTGTTTAATACTGTTGTTTAAAAAAAGCCCGAAGGCTTTTTTACTATATTTTAGGCAGTTATTTGCGAGATGTAAATCTTGGCGGCGTTGACGATTAGCTGTTCTAGGACTTCATCGGGGAGTTCTGAAATCTTGATGCGACAGCGTAAATTCAGACTCACGAAACCATGGACAAAGGCCCATATGCTCAAACCTGCTACCATAGGGTCGTCGAAACGAATCAACTTTTGGTCTACACAGGCTTTTGCTGTACCGGTGAGATAATTAAAGGCTTCCAGCCCATTATCCCATTCTTCATCTTCCACCGAATTCATAGGCGCCTTAATGATGAACATCAGATCGTATAATTCAGGATGTGCCTGCGCAAAGGATACATAAGCCATCATGAGCTGTTCCAGGCGCTCCAATGGATTCACCGCAATAATGCGCTCCCGGAACCAGGCAGCCAGCTTATGAAATGCCTCACTCTGTACGTCATAAAGCAGTTCATCCTTATCTTTGTAGTACAGGTAGATAGTAGCGGGACTGTATTCGATTTTATCGGCGATGTTTCGGATAGATACTTTTTCATATCCTTCCGCCACAAACATCTCTATCGCCGCATCTACGATACGCCGCCGCATCTCTGCTTTCTCTCTCTCTTTGCGTTCTGTTATGCCCATTGAAAATATTTACAGTGCAAATATACTGAACAGTGTTTATTATTTCCAAATAATCTTTCAATAATTTTTGAAAATAAAAAAAACGCTGACAGGTAAATTGCCATTAAATGGCTGCCTGTCAGCGTTTTATATTTATTCTGAGCTTTATTGTACTACGATCTCATCACAGCAAAGAGAAGGCTGCTTGCTGCCCACGGTCCTCCAGGCAGGCAGTTGCGCCGCACAGGAAGCCGTAACCCGGATATATCGGGCACTTACACTGTTGTTAAACACATAATGCGAAATACTGGCCGTAAAATCTTCCCCAGGTACCGGCACCTGTTTGCTGCCAAAGATTTGATAAGTACTTCCGTCACTGGATACCTCTACCTTGATATTAACCGGCAGGAAAATATAATGCCTGGCATCCTGCAGGAAATTCATACTCACCTCTTTTACCGCCTTATTACTACCTAAATCAATAGTCGCAATCATATCCTTGCCATATGTAAACAGCCAGTTATAACTAAAATCAGTAGTGCCAAATAATCCATCTGTCAAGGTTTTCTCTTTCATAGGACTATATTCGGGCGTATAAGGATTCGCCAGTGTCACAGGCGCCTTAAATGCCAATCCGCCTACCCATTTTTGCGCCAGCAATTTATTCCATTCCTGTTGGTAAGCATCTGGAGATAATCCACCTTCAGATAATTCAGTAACACCTGCGGCTGTACTGTTGGTAACGAATTGCTGCACACGCTGCGGCCATCTTGGATTGACTACATAACCATTTCCAGAAGGGGTTAAGTAACCATATTTCTCCGTGCCATAAGTGCGGCTTTGCTGCAATACCACATATTCCAGTGGTAACCGGGCCCAATTCACTCTTTTCAATGCCACAGGATCTTTCTCAACGGCCGCTTCGGCCTTATCCAACAAACTGCTGTATTGGTCTATCTTCGCGGGAGACAAATAATCCTTTGCGCTGTAAATCGGACTGCCGTAGATATCCAGCACGGCATGGGTTTGATGCACAGCTTCAGTTAATGCTTGTATGTATTGCTGCACATAAGGTGCCGCTGCCTTGTAATAGCTTTGCATGAAATCGGCCGAAACGGCCTGTATATCTGCATCCTGATTCCATAACAGTGCCGCCTGTACGTAGCTGTTATACTCCGCCATATCTCCATACGTTTCTCCGCTACCCTGAGAAAAAACACCTTTAACATGATTGTTTTTAAAATACTGCATGTTGGCCTGCAAATTTGCATAATCGGGGAAAGGGCAGAGGTAATTGGTAAATTGTATAGTATAATCCCATATAAAGAGATTATCAGAGATATTCCCCCAGGATGACAGGTTCTTCCTGAAGTCAGCAGCAGAAGCTATTGTTTGTAAAGGCGTTTGTCTATATGCATCAATAGAACTTAGGAAGATGAATACATTATGTGCTGGCTTTGTCCTGGCAGGCGCCTTGGCGCTATAACCATAAGCCAGCGTTGTAAACTGTTGCTCCGGGAAGGCCGCTGCTATTCGGTTTACAAAGCGTATCAACGCACCGGCATGACTCGCTTCTTCTTCATCTGCTTTTTTGCATTCTGCGCAGGTACAATATCCAGGGCCATCTTCCGGGGAAATAGACCAATAAACGGCATCAGGATGTGTAGCGATCGCCTTTTTGAAATAAGCCACCGTCAGGTTATATACCTGTTCATTACTCAGACATAACTGCATTGGCTGCCGACTGCCATTCACCAATGAAAAATATTCCGGATGTCCAGCGAAATATTGTTGTGGAGGAATGATCTTAAAAAAGGAATGCCCCCATAAACCCCATAGATCTTCGAAGCGCTGTAACCCATGCCAGTCCAGGTATTCCGGATCTGCACTCATAGGGTAATAGCTCTCTCTATATACAAATCGTGGCTCCTGTAAATCTTTCATATTGGGAGGAAGCGTTATTGTTTTTAAGGATGGAACAAAGGCGGCCTCGCCGGAAGTCTTACGGCAATGCATATACGTATCGAGCAGATGATAAGCGCCATACAATACACCTTTACCACTTCCTCCCCGAACATATACGGCTTTATCGGCGGTGCCCGTATAAAAACCATCTCCATACACCTTTTCAGGGCCACTGGTATGTTCTGTATTACCTACAAAAATGGCCGTATTGCCACTGTAATCATTTTCTTTTACTACCGGCAGTCTAACGCCGCTGATCTTTTGAATATAATCCTGTAACACGCTGGCCGCCTTGCTTTCCGCTTTGGATGGACTCGCAGGCGTCACAATGCTGTAGTCACTATGTCCGTTGCTTACCACACTAATATCCCCGCTGGCCGTGCCACAGCTGCTGTTCAACAGGAATAACATGGTTAAAAGGATACTACTCATTGTTCGAATCATTGTTGATTACTTAAAATTTACGCATGAGCACCACATAGATGTCATACTGGTTTCCATATTGATTAGGTGCTAATTTTGAATTTATCCATGTGCCATACAACCCAACAGTAGTACGGTATTTAAATACTTTTTGATAACCTGCTGCCACGCTATGTGTCAGTAATCCTGAAAGCTGTTCGTAATTAATCAAACGGCTGCGATCATCCGGAGAGGTTCCCAAACCTGCAATCAGCGATATGAAATCGGTATGTGCAGGCGTGGTATAATACCTGGTAGTCAGATTGAAGGACGTCGTCGTTCTTGGCGGCTCACTGATGACATAAGCACGCAGGTTTACCCAGAAATCCCCAAATGGTTTTGCCACAGAAACCACGCCAGAAACACTGCTCACACTATCCAGGTTCAGGTATCGTGCGCCCAGCTCTACTTCTATGTCATGCTTAAAGGTCTTGAACAAAGAGTAGGCCGCTCTTACTTGTGGAAACACCACTTTATTGGAAAAGGTTATCAACCCATAACTATAGAGTTTCGGATTATGCACATAATACATTTCGGCTTCTCCCTGCAAGCCATTGCCATTCTGTCTTCCGGCATAATCGAGGCGAAATGCATAAGAACCTTTTTTGATGAATCTTCTATACTCTACTGTCGCAATATTATACCTGTTATCAGTATAATCATAAGTACTGTTGAGGTAATATAATCCAAACTGGTTTTTCATGGTTTTTACTGCCAGCAGATCATAATAATCTTTGTTGTTAGCCGTTGGAAACCGCTTTGCCAGCGTATCTGCAGCCAGGGAAGCAGCTGCATAATCTTTTTTATTTTCGAGTGTATTCACCCGCTTTAGCAGGAAATTTTCATTGTCAGGATAATATTTCAGTGCCTGGTTTACATAACCCATTGCGCTGTCATACCGCTGTTGTCCATTCAGCTGATTGATGCTGTACAACAATGCTAATGAATCTTTCGGATTAAGCTCCAGTACTTTGTTAAATGCTGCCAATGCACTGTCTGGCTGCTGATTACGCTGATATGCGGTACCGGCAGACATCTCACTATTTATATATGCTGTCTTGAATTTAGCGGTATATGGATAACGTACCATCAGCTCAGCGGCAATAGCAGCAGCTTCATTGTAGCGACCTTCATCCTGCAATACACTGGATTTCTTCAGCAGCAAATCTTTATCGTTAGGATAATAACTGAGTGCTTTGTCGTTGTACCACAAGGCGCTGTCCAAATTATGTGTGGCGCTTTGCAGATTGATCATATAATCCAATGCATCTCTGTTTTCTGGCTGTACTTCCAGTACGGTATACAATTGCTGTTTTGCCAGATCAAATTCTTCTGCGCGCATAAGATTGCGGGCTGCTGCCAGTCTTAACTCTGCCAGTGATCCTTTGTAGGCTTCATTATTTGGATGACGGCTGCTAAGTGTTGTCAACACAGTTGCTGCGCCATCATAATCGCCGGCAGTTTCCAGTAAAGATGCTTTGCGTAAAAGGAATTTTTCATTGTCGGGGTAGAAAGATAAAGCATTGTCGGTCGCTTTCAGGGCGGCTTTATTATCTTTCAATGAACTGTAGGTATTGATGATAAGTCCCAGCAGGGTAGTATCTCGCGGACTAATTTTAAGCCCTGTTTGGAATGCAGCCAGTGCCAGATCATATTGTTCTTCGGCCATATACTGTCGGCCAGACTGAATTTCCAGGTTTACGAGCCTATCGCGTAGGTCGGCGTTTGGCGCGCGTTGATACAGCACTTCAGCGATAGCGGCAGCGGCGCCGTAGCGATGGTCGCCTTCCAGTACATCCATTTTTAGGTTGAGTAAACGTGTATCATTAGGACTGCTACGCAATCCTTTGTTGATCCAGGCCAGTGCTTCCATGTAGGCACCTCTTGCCATGCAATAACCGATTACTTTGTCTAATGCTTCTCTGTTACCAGGATTTTTTTCCAGTACAGAGAGATACAGCGAGTAGGGGTCAGTGTTAGTATAGTAGCTTGCCGCTTCCATACGCAGGGCAGTTTCCAGGCTACGTGCTTTTGCATCGTTTGGATATCTCCTATAGATCTGTTGTAATACACTTAGGGCATCTGCATAAGCATGCATTTCCTGTAAAATACCCAGCTTCTTCATCAGCAGGTCATAATTATCTGGCTGGCCGGTGAGTAGGTTGTTAACTACATCAAGTGCATGTGGCAGGTTACCACCACGCAATTCTGTTCCCAGTCCGGCTTCCCGGGCCTCTTTGTTTTGTGGTTCAATGGCCAGAACCTTATCAAAGCTTTGACGAGCCATATTGAAATTACCTTGCTGCTGCTGGTAAAATCCAGATTGCAGGTAATGATCCACATAGGCTCTTTTTACGGTAGTATCGTCAGGATAATGTTCCAGGATGTTTTCTGCCCATTGATCTCCACGGTATAGTTTTTTCTGTACATCCAAAATCTCCAGCTTCTTGACCATAAAGTCCTTACTGCCCGGAAATTGGCTAAGGGCTTCATCTACGTAACATTCCGCTTCCGGATAATTATTGGTAGACATTTCAATGTTGATACCAAAATAGTAGGCGTCTTTATATTTCGGATCTTTTTCCAATACACTTTTAGTGTATTTTCTTGCCTGATCATAGCGGCGTGTAAGCAGGTAAAGTTTTGCCAGAAGTAGTTCCTGGTCAATGAAGTCAGGTTGTTCATGCAGCGCCTTTAAGGAAAGGTCGATTGCCTTTTCATAATGCTGCTGTTTTGTTTCTTGAACGGCCTGTTCGTAGTATTCACCTGCCCGGCTGCTCTTTTTCTTTTTAAGAAATTGCGCCTGTGCTTCAAAGGTGAAGCATAGCAGGAAGATAACGGTTATATACTTGTTCATCTTTATCCTCAAAATCATAAAATTTAATTCGGCTTCTTCGGTGCAAAGCCCTGACGCTGCATATTTCCCCAGGAGGTTTTCTTACCAATAAGGAAAAACCAGTAACCTCTTAATGCAAAAAATACGATCAGCGGGTGATATAATATTGGTTCGAGGAAGGCCATCAAAGTAAGGCCCATGACCTCTTTCCAGGTTTTATAATGTGGATAGGTGAGCTGGTCCCAGCACATCGACAAGGTGGTGATGGTGATGGAGAACAGGTATACGAACAGTAACAATATTTTGGCGTAAGGCCAGTTTACCTGATGGGTGATGATCAGGTAGATATAAAATATAATACCAATGCACTCAATAATGGGTGCCAGGAATTCAAATAATAGGTTATATGGTAAAACGATTAATCCCAGTCGCTTGTACCGTGGATTGAGAATGATGTGACGGTGAATAGTGATGATCTCTGCAAGTCCGCGGCCCCAGCGTGTCCGCTGTCTCATAAATACTTTCATGGTAGGAGGGCCTTCTGTCCAGCATTGGCTGGTAGGTATATACCTGATGGCATATTTGAGTTTATTATCTACCATATAGCTGGCCATACGCGTTACGATATCCATATCTTCTGCAAACGATTGATGATCGTAACCACCAGCTTTAATAGCAATTTCTTTATCAAATAAGCCTAAACCACCAGAAACGTTTGGTACACTGTTGATAGCGCTCCATCCCATCTTTCCTAATACGTAAGCACGGATATACTCCATTTCCTGGAACCTTGGCAGGTATTTACGTGGTGGCTTTACTCTTACCATCACGCCTTCATCTACTTCACAGGAGTTTACCAGGCGAAGCGTGGCCCCGGTAGCAATTACACGCATGCTGTCTTCTTCTACATGCACATATCCGCATTCAGGACAAGGTTCTCCGATTTCTTTGATCTTCTTATGTTCCTCATTCATGAAAGGATGGATCATACGGAGCAGGGTATCTCTATCCAGGATACAGTCTACGTCCGTGCATAAGAAATAATCGAAAGCAGCAGCGTTGATGCCGGCGTTGGAGGCATCTGCTTTGGATTTACCGTTTACTTTATCAATTACCAATAGTTTGTCGTAGGCAATATTGGTAGATTTAAACATCCTCTTTACTGGCCTGGTAATTAGACGTTCATTATAAGCGAAATCTACTTCTACCAGTTCAAACTCATTGATAAGTTTTTCTAATGTATCATCTGTGCTTCCATCGTTTACAATAATGACTTCAAATTTCGTATAGTTCAGTGTTAACAGGGAGCGTACATTGGAAATAATAGTTACCCCTTCATTGAAAGCCGGTGCTATCACAGATATACCGGGCGTCAGCGGGGAATCCAGCAGCAGGGAGTAGTCGGTAAACGGCTGCCGCTTTTTGAACAGGCGTACACCACGATTGCTCAATATAGCCAGTAAGGCATATGTGAGCAACATGATGATGCCATAGATAAAAACACAATTCTGAAATATAATACCGACCATGCGTTAAATGTTTGGAGATTAGTTTGTCTTTGCCTTCTGGAATCCTTGTCGTTGCATAGTCCCCCACGTACTTCTCTTTCCTGTAAGGAAATAGAAATATCCTTTGATAGAGAAGAATACGATCAGCGGGTGATATAACAGAAATTCGAGAAAAGGAATGATCAGCAAAGACATTACCTCTCTGATAGTTTTATAGTAATGGAAGCTGAGCTGATCCCAGAGTATAGACAATGTGGAAATCATTACCGCGTACGTATACACGAATACGAGCAACAGTATGGCATATGGCCAGTTGATTTGTCCGGAGATAGCCAGCACAATATAAACGATGATACCGCTGAGTTCCACTATTGGCGCCAGCAGCTCAAAGAAGAAGTTATAAGGAATGACAACAAATCCCATTCTGCCGTAGCGTGGGTTCAGGAACATGCCGAAGTGTGCTACCATCAGCTGTGCCAGTCCTCTTGCCCAACGCGTGCGCTGGCGGCCGAAAATCTTCAGTGTGGCAGGACCTTCCGTCCAGCAGAGTGTTTTAGGAATGTAACGAACAGCATATTTCATTTTGTTGTCATCGCAGTAACGACACATGCGAATGAGCAGTTCCATGTCTTCTCCGAAAGAACGATGGTCGTAACCGCCGCTTCGTATAGCCACTTCTTTGTTGAACAATCCTAAACCGCCGGAAACATTGGGAACGCAGTTTAGTGCGCTCCATCCCATTTTTCCCAACACAAAGGAGCGGATATATTCTACTTCCTGGAACCTGGGTAGCAGCTGTTTTGGAGGACGCATACGTGTTAGTACACCTTCGTCAAATTCACTGCTGTTGGCAATGCGGAGCGTAGCACCCACGGCGATGACGCGGCGGCCTTCTTCCTGCAACACTGGCTTTATCAGCTCCAGCAAGGTATTTTTATGCAAAACGCAATCCACATCCGTGCAAACAAAATAATCGAAAGAGGCTACGTTAATACCTGCATTGGAAGCATCTGCCTTGCTTTTACCATTGACCTTATCAATTACGATCAGGTTGGAATAAGCCAGATTCCTGGATTTATAAATATTTTTTACAGGCTGTGTCCTGATTTTTTCGTTGTAGGCAAAATCAACAGCCACCATATCAAACTCACGGATCAACTGTGCCATGCTGTCATCGGTACTGCCATCGTTGATCAGCACGATCTCATAATTGGGATAGTTGAGTGTGAGCAAAGATCTGACGTTGGCAATGATGGTCAACCCTTCATTATAAGCCGGCGCAAGTATGGTAATGCCTGGCGCGAGGGGAGAGGATGCCAGGGTATCCAGCTGCGATTGCTTTGTACGGGAAAGATATCGTCGGATAGCAATGATAGACAACAATGCCAGCATCGCATATACGACTAATAACGTTAGTCCATATACGAAAATAGAAGACTCATAAATCTTTACAAGCGTTTCTGAAATTGTATCCATCAATACTTAATTAACGGGTTCATGCAATGCTTTAATATCAATAGGTTTTGGCCGCTGGTAGTTGCCAGCAGTTCATCAAGAACATTGCGGGCTATCCATTCATTTTTCACGATCGCCTGCGCTGCAGCCTTTTTTAGGTCGAAGTCAGTGGCATGCAAGAATTCATTTTTCAGAAAATCAATATGCCTTCCACTGCTGATACGTCCTAAGGCACGGAGTATTTCTATCTGGCAGAAAAGCGGCTGACTGGTGTAAAGCTGCACCAGTTTGTCTTCCACTTCTTCTACTTTCAGGCGTCCCAAACATTCGATTGCATCTGCTCTCGTATAGTGGTCCCTGTTATCCAGCAATTTGATAATGGCAGGAACAGCTGCGAGCTGATTATAATGTGCCACCAGTTTCATACAGAATGATACCACGCTTTTGTTGGAAGAGTAGGTGATCCACCTGGCGAAGTTTGGAATGGCAATATCTTCTGTGGTAGTAATAATACGGAAAAGCTCTACCTGGTCCCAGGGTAGCAATGGGTCTGTTACAGAGTCAAAGAATTTGAATGGTTCGTTTTTACTGATTTTGATATACGCCTGGCGGGCCGCTGCACGCAACTCACGGTTACGGCTATTGGCCAATGGTAAAATAGTCACATCCGAAATCGACATATCCATATTGGTAAATTCTACCAAGGCTTCCACTTTCTTATTCCATTTACGTGATTTCAATTTGCGATAGGCATCTTTGTCGAGGTCCAGCTGGGTATATAAACCACGCAGCAATTCACTCATATTTCCTTTTACGTTCTGACGGAAATGAATGATGCGCGTTGTCAGCATTTCCCTTGCCCAGCGGCGGTGTAAAGGCAATTCTTCAAAAGGGGCAAGGTTTAAAGAAACCTTTGAAGGTGCCACATTCTGCGGAATGTCAGGATTAGTCATCACTTCATTTATCAGCAAATCATCGATACGAGGAAGGAGCTTGTCCAACCGTTTCCGTTTAATATAAGCCTTATATCTGCTTCTCAGGATAGTCAGATAGGCCAGCACTGTCGCGGTGACAGCAACGGCTATAAATATCATGGCAACCTGTATGGCCAGTGGCGCGTTACCATACACATAACGGACCTCCTGCCAGTAATCGGATATTGTTGTTCCCAAAATATGTTGAAATTTACTTCTTCATTAATAAGCGCTTAACGCGGAGTGTCAGTTCTGCAGGGATGATAGGTTTCTTCAGGAAATCATCCACACCCAGCTTAAACCCCTCCATGATCATATCCTCATTTCCTGCATTGGAAACGATAATTACCGGAATAGGATTTTCAGGGTTATGACCCTTTACTTTGCTTAAAATTTCGAATCCATTTGCATACGGCATCATAATATCCGTAATGATCAGGTCATAGTTGTAGTTGTTGCTCTCTAACTTTTCCATGGCTTCTTTTCCATTCACTGCTATATCTACAATGAAATCTGGTTCTGGTAAAATGCGGGAAATGATCTTTGGCATTACTTCATCGTCTTCGACCAGGAGAATTTTCTTACTCATTTTTGTGGCGCTTTTTTTAACCGCGATAACAACACGGACTAACGGTTGTTCACGTCGGTGGTTCAGAAATTTTTCAAAAGTTCACGGGTTCCCTAGGATAAGTCAAATCGAGATCGATAATTCAAAAGGATCGGCGGTTAAAACTTATTACGTATATACTATATATACTTACAAATCGCGCAGCTGGATTGGTTCCAGTGAAATATTAGTCTTTCTAACTATGTGTTTGATTTGTTAAAAAGGTTGAATATGAGTAAGTTTTGATATTTTTAGCAAAATTATAGAATATTTTTTATCTCCAGTAACCAAAGGCCAACTTTATTATTTTCATATTTGTATTCTCATAAGATAGCATGAAGATTTCTTTAGTGAACAGATTGTATATTGGATTCGCACTTGTTGTGTTGCTGGTACTGCTGGGAGGATACCTTACCTGGCGCACCTTCGCAAAACAACGGGCAGAATCTGTATGGGTACAGCAAACTTATAAAGGGCTGAACCAGCTGGAACGTGTCGACAGGTTACTGTTAGACATGGAAGCGTCCCGTCGCGGATACCGCGCCACTTTCGAAAAAAGATTCCTCCAGGCATATGAAATTAATCTGCCTAAAATGGCGCCGGCATTGCTAACCCTGCGTTCCGTGCTGGCAGATGATCCTGCGGAAGAGCGTAATATGGACTCCCTGGAAAATAATATAAACGCTATCCTCAGCTTCTGGAACGAACTGGACCATCATGCCTTCAAACAAACGTTTGAGGAAAATATCGCTATTACCTCCAATGAAGCGGTATTAATGGACAAAATCCGCGATTGCTTTGTATCAATACGTACAGAAGAAAACAGGATTCTCATGCAGCGGGAAACCGAAAATGAAAATTCTGTTAACAGAGCTTTCTTCGGCCTGCTCTGGAATAATCTCTTCATACTGATTGTTGGCTTCATTCTCATCGCCGTTACCTACCGCGAGTTTAAACGACGCCTCAAAACACAAGAATATCTTAATGCCAACCTCGACGAAGTAGTGGCATTGAATAACCAGGCCAATCAACGTAACTGGAAACTGGTAGGCATGGACCAAATGAACAGCAGCCTTCAGGGTATCCTGAACGTAAAAACCATGGCGGAAAGAAGTTTGACTGAACTGGTCAACTACGGCCGCTTTGTGGCAGGGGCATTTTATGTATACTATGAAAGCATGCAGAAACTTCGTCTAGCCGCTACCGTTGGCATGCCTGCCGATATACCTGATTCGCTCGTGCCCGGCGAAGGCATACTCGGACAAACACTGAAATCAAAATCCATCCGCCTGATTACGGATATCCCCGAAAACTTCTGGAAAGTAAGTTCCGCCTCCGGAACAGCCACCGCCAAGCAATTGGTGATGATCCCATTATGGCTCGATAGTGAAATCATTGGGGTAATCGAACTGGCCGCCTTTCATGAAGTAAGCACCGTACAACAGGAATTACTCGAAACACAATCAAAAGATATTGCCGTAGCATTAAATGCTGCCATCAGCCGCGAAAAAGTTTTAGACCTGCTAGACCAGGTACAGGAACAAAAGGAAGTATTGCTGAATCAACAGGAAGAACTGCGCCAGTCCAACGAAGAACTGAGTCGTCAATCTGAAGTATTACAAACCTCTGAAGAAGAATTACGTGTACAGGAAGAAGAATTGAGACAGGTAAATGCAGAAATGACGGTGAAAAATCATGCATTGGAAACTGCCCGCCAGGCATTATCCGCTAAAGCTGCCGAGCTGGAAGCCAGCAGCAGGTATAAGTCGGACTTCCTGGCGAATATGTCGCACGAGCTCAGAACTCCGCTCAACAGTGTGCTTATTCTGGCTAAAATCCTGGAAGAAGACAGAGATAAAAACCTTACGCCTCGCCAGATAGAATATGCGGGTATCATTCATAAATCTGGTTCTGACCTGCTGACCCTGATCAATGATATCCTCGACCTCTCAAAGATAGAAGCTGGAAAGATAGAGATGCATTTGGAAGATGTTAGGGTAGATAATATTCAACAGGATATTGAAGATCTTTTTATTATTGTTGCACAACAGAAAAATATTCGTTTTATCAGGAAAATAGCGCCTGATATACCATCATATATCACTACTGATAAACAACGACTGGAACAGGTACTCAGAAATCTGCTTTCGAACGCATTTAAATTTACACCAGAGAAAGGCACGATTACGCTCTCCTGGTATATGGTGAACCAATATGTTCATGTATCCGTAACCGATACTGGTATGGGCATCCCTGAAGATAAGCAGCAGCTTATATTTGAAGCGTTCCAACAGGCGGATGGCTCTACCAACAGGAAATTTGGCGGCACCGGCCTCGGACTTTCCATCAGCAGGGAACTGATGCAATTGCTGCAAGGCGAAATCCGTTTGGATAATAGTAGTCCGGCCGGCAGTACCTTTACCATTGTATTTCCAGTTACAGTTAATAACACACCCGTACCTGTAAAGGTGCAGCGCCAGCCTATTCCGGAGCCTGTCGCTCCCATCTTAAGGCCTATAGATGACCGGGATAACTTGCTGTCTTCAGATAAACTCATCCTCATCGTAGAAGATGATACCTGGTTTGCAACTATGCTCAGCGATGTAGCACATAGCAAAGGATTTAAAACAATCATCGCCCATAATGGTCAGGATGGCCTTACGATGGCTCGCCAATATAAGCCGGTGGCGATTGTGCTGGATATGAACCTCCCAGTGATAGACGGCGAAAGCATTCTGAAAATATTACGCAGTTCAGATGACCTGAAAGATATATTAGTACATGTTGTTTCTGCAAATGAAATATCTTCTCATACGGCAGATAACGTGAATGGATATACGCAAAAACCACTGCAACCGGTAGACTTAGACAACCTCTTCCTGGATATATCTACACAAATCAACGCCAGGTTGAAACAAGTACTGCTGGTGGCTTATGGCAGCTTCAGCGATGACGCAGGTATCAAAAATAAAAGTGAAGAAAGACGCCTCGATACAAAGTACGACCAGGTGACGGGTATCGACGAGGCCATCAGTTATTTAGAAAACAAGAAATATGATGCCGTTATTTTTGAACTGGGAAATGAAATGGAAAAGTCGTTGGAAGATCTCCAACGACTATACGAAAAAACGCATCTGACCGAAACGCCTGTCATCGCTTATCTCGACAAAGACATCAGCACATCAGAAGAAGTGCAGCTGAAAAAATATACGACCGCCATTGTACGCAGCTCTGCCCTGGCTACCGATCGCCTCCTCGACGAACTGGAGCTCTTTTTCTATAAATTACAGAAAATAGATCCGCAGAAACTGGAAACAGTACAGGTGATTCGTGATACCGAAAATATTATTTCCGGCAAAACAATACTGGTGGCGGATGATGACATGCGAAACGTATTTTCGATCAGCGCCCTCCTGGAAGAACAAGGCGCCAGCGTACTTACAGCTGCCGACGGTGAAGAAGCACTACAGCTACTGCAACAACATCCACTCACCGACCTCGTACTGATGGACATCATGATGCCCGGTATGGATGGATATGAAGCTATGAGAAGAATCCGTGCGGATAAACGTTTTCATCAATTGCCGGTGATTGCCCTGACAGCCAAAGCCATGGCGGAAGACAGGCAACATTCAATTGATGCGGGGGCTTCTGATTATATCACCAAACCAGTGGAAGGTAACAAACTATTGTCGGTAATTAGAGTGTGGTTGTCATAGCATTTTACCCATAATTATGATAGAAGAAATTAGCAATACAGCACTTAGTGAATTGATCCAGATCATTCAGGAACAGTATGGCTACGACTTTCATAATTATGCGACCGCCTCGCTGAAACGCCGCTTCATAAGATTTATGGGGCATATGCGCCTGAATGATACGGCAACACTAAAGCTATTGCTGTTATCTGACCAGGAGTTTTTCAGGAAGATGATAGAATTTATTACGGTCAATGTAACAGAGATGTTCCGTGATCCGGCATTCTACCGAAAGCTTAGAGAAGAAGTGCTGCCCCGGCTCGCCACCTATCCCATCATCAAGATATGGCATGCTGGCTGTGCTACAGGAGAAGAAGTTTTTTCTATGGCGATCTTATTGCAGGAAGCCGGATTACTCGAACGGAGTCGGCTATACGCAACAGACATGAATGCCGCCAATCTGGAAAGAGCCAATGCTGGCATAGTACCCAGCAGATGGATGAAGGATTATACCTATAATTATATTCAATCGGGCGGACGCCACGATTTTTCCGACTATTATACCGCAAGATATGATAGCGCTATTATCAATCCCGGCCTGAGAAAAAATATCATCTTCTTTCAGCATAACCTCGTTACAGATCATGCCTTCAACGAATTTCAACTGATCTGTTGCAGGAACGTATTTATATATTTTAATAAAGTGCTGCAAGAACGAGTAGTGTCGCTGTTTTACGATAGTTTGACACCCAGAGGATACCTTGCTTTAGGAATTAAGGAATCATTACTTTTCAGTAAGGAAAGAAAAAATTTTGAAGTAATAGACGCTGTTAATAAAATTTTCAGACGTAAATTATAATCTATTGCAACAAGCAACCGAAATTGATATCATCGCCATAGGTGGCTCTGCCGGCAGTTTACCTGTAATGGGAAGAATCATCCGGCAACTGCCAGATACCCTGAAAGTGCCCGTAGTATTGATTGTGCATCGGTTGAAAAATGTAAATAGTGAATTGGGAAGGCTACTCTCTGGTGATAAAATTATCATAGAGCCGGAAGACAAAGAGCCAATTAAGAAAAATCAAATTTACCTCGCGCCGCAGAATTATCATCTGTTGATAGAAGCAGATCATACTTTTTCACTGGATTATTCAGAGCCGGTAAATTTTAGCAGACCTTCTATTGATGAAAGTTTTTATAGTGTGGCAGATGCTTATGGTGCGCGATCTGTAGGGATCTTGCTCAGTGGTGCTAACAATGATGGCGCTGCAGGCTTACTCAGTATTGTTAATGCAGGTGGCATTGGCATTGCTCAACAGCCAGCGGAAGCGGAATTCAGCATCATGCCTCAAGCAGCGATAGATCTTTCTTCCAACATAAAGATCATGCGGGAAGCCGAAATAATATCATATATCCTAAAATACACCGTACCAAGTAAATAACATGACGATGACCGATGCATCCAATACGCTAACAATCTTACTGGTGGACGACAGACCTGAAAATCTGTTGTCGCTGGAAGAGATGCTGCAGGCACCTAAGCGTACCTTCCTGAAGGCTAATTCAGGAAATGAAGCACTGAGATTGGCCCTGAAACACAATGATATCGGATTGATCATGCTGGATGTGCAGATGGGAGATATGGATGGTTATGAGGTAGCAAGACTACTGAAATCCAATCCAAAAACAAAAGATATCTCTATCATTTTTGTTACAGCGATCAACAAGGAAGAACAGTATGTGCTGAAAGGCTTTAAGGAAGGAGCGGTAGATTATCTTTCCAAGCCGTTAGACATAGACCTTACACGTGCAAAGGTTAATGTATTTGAAAAACTGTATTTCTATCAGAACGAGCTTAAAAATGCATTGGCAGAGAAGGAACAGGTGAATAAGCAGCTGGAGCGATTTATGTTCGTAGTGGCACATGACCTGAAATCCCCGTTGAACGGTGCAATCGGGTTATTGAATATCATCAGTGAAGATGAGCGGATCAAGCAGGAGCCTGATCTAAATGAATATATGCAGATCGTACTTACTGCTACCAATCATCTGACCCAAATGATCACCAGCGTATTGGATTATACGCTGAAAAATGATGATGACCAACCTAAGGAAGAAGTGGATGTAGAGCAGCTGCTGAACCAGCTGATTAAATTATTGTTTTTGCCAAAAAATGTACATTTTCATTTCGATAATCAACTGCCGGTCATCTTCACAAATAAATTAAAATTGCAGCAGGTATTTCAAAATTTGCTGGCCAATGCCATTAAGTATAATGATAAGGAAGAAACCGAAATCAATATCGGTGGGCAGGATAAAGAAGATTTTTATGAATTTTATGTGCAGGACAATGGGCCTGGAATAGCCAAGAGAGATACAGACCGTATCTTTAAACTATTCGAAAGGGGTGAGGATGAAAAGTCTGGTGGTAGCGGTATTGGGCTGAATATCTTTAAAATGCTGGTAGAGGAGCAAGGTGGTAAAGTGTGGGTTGAATCAGATCCAGGTAAGGGTAGCAGGTTTTATTTTCTTTGGTATAAGCAGTAACGTTTTCGGTTATACGTTTACTATCAGATGCTACAATTTCTTTTCTTCAAAAATCCATAATCTTCCACTGATTTGCTGGGTAGATACCGGCAAACACTGCACCAGGTAGGTTGTATCCGCTGGTGCAGGAAACTTCCATTCCCAGTCGGTAATAGCTTTGTTAGGGCTGCTAAAGAGGCGCATGGCTTCCTGGTAAATTTCGGAGGCGTTGCTGGTTTTATTACGCAGCTGCATCATGGCGTCGGAGAGTATGGCTGGCAGCTGTTCTCCAGGCCCTGAAAGGTTTAGTAGTTCTGCTGCTGAATTGTTGACCCATCCCGTATATCCGTCATTGTTAATGAATATCAGCGCATGAGGGATCGTATGCATGATAGCAGAAAACCGAGCTGCCACCCGCTGAAAATGAACATGCTGCTGTGTATAGGTAATAATCTCCTTCAGGCGCAGGCGAATCGTTTCCATACATTCCTGAAAAGAGTTGTTGAATGACATAGGCTCGCTCCATCCCAGCAGAATAAGGCTGCTGGCAGGTTCGGTATGTAGTGGTATGAGCGTCGCAGAAGAAAATGCCTGTAGTACTTCTCTTAATACATTCTGGCTATCTGGTGGCATCGTTTGCCAGTAAATAGTTTTGAAACCGTTGCTGTATAACAGCTTTTTAATAGGCTCAGGATTCAGCACCATATCTTCCAGGTAAGAAGGCGTGGCATTTTTAATTTTAGCGGTAGCCTCATCTTCAAACTCTATCTGTAATATAATATTTGCTTGTAACAGGGTTTTCAGCAGATCTATACTAAAAGAGAGGAAGGACGCTATGTGTTTGTCTTTATCCCAGCGGCTTGTCTGATTTATAAAACTAAGCGCTTTACTTTCCCAACTTATCACACTTATGAGTTAAATCGATGAAGAAAATTATAGAAAAGTTTTTATACCGGCAATAACTTCCTCAGGCGCGCTGATATGAGGAAAGTGGCCGGTAGTATTCACTTTATATCGCTTGCTTCCAGGAATATGCGCTTCCATATACCTACTTACTACAGATGGGACAGCAATGTCCTCGGCAGTTTCTAAAATCAGCACCGGTATTTTTACCTGCGGCAGCAGATGACGCTGGTCCATAGAGAAAATAGACCTCGCAACGCTAACGGCTATATCTGCGCGGATCTGCTGCAAAGAATGTGCAAAATCTCGCGCAAGCTCGGGGCGATCGGGTTGGTTCATCGCCAAGGTAGAAAAGCCACTGGCCCATGCATAGTAGTTATTTTCCATGGATTCATACAGTTGATCCAGCGATGCCTGATCAAATCCACCGATATAGTTTTGTGCGGGATCATCGGCATACCGTGGACTTGAACCTATCATGACGATTTTATTAAAGATATCCGGATAATACAAACTGGTCATCAGCCCTATCATGCCACTAACAGAATGCCCGACATAAGTGATCTGCTGAAGGTCCAGCCCATGTACGATATCGGCTAAATCTTTCATATATCCTTCTATGGTGGCATAACGGTTAAAACTGAAAGCGGAAATATCTGATTTTCCACCGCCTACATTATCATACAATACAATCTTATAATTATCAGAGAATGCCTGTATTACCTGTTGAAAGGAAGTCTGGTCTAATCCAAATCCATGGCCAAAGATTAATGTAGCTGTAGCATCTGGTTTTCCTATGATATGAATATTATTCCTCCGGTTTATATCCATCGCAATGATTATTTATCGGGTTTTCTAAGAGGTCAGAACCAAATATAACAATTTTTTTTGGGCACTTACCAATATGGCCGTGCTTAGTAATTTGTTTATCAGCCGCTACAAGCTGCACCTTTCGGGGAATCTCCGTACTTTGCAAAAAAAACCGCGCCTGTTGCAGCAGACACGGCCAAATGGACCATACAATTACTTGTATGCATTTAGTTAACACTAAAATCAGTCCTAATATACATTTTTTTATCGTAGAACTTCATCAAAAGAACCAGAAACATGGCTTTTATTTTCGACATGAACGGCACCATGATCAACGACATGGAATATCACCTGGAAGGCTGGTATAATATGCTTAACAAACTCGGGGCAAACCTGAACCGGGAACAGGTGAGGGCACATATGTACGGTAAAAATGAAGAATTGCTGGAGCGTATTTTCGGAAAGGATCACTTTACCGAAGAGCAAATGGCATCTATCGCGCAGGAGAAGGAAGAACTTTATCAGGAGGCTTTCCGCCCGCATCTGCAGCTGATCGCAGGATTGCCTGCTTTCCTGGAAAAAGCCGCTGCACTGGAAATTCCAATGGCTATCGGTACTGCTGCCAACCAGTTTAATATCGGATATGTGCTGGATAATTTAAATATCCGCCAGTATTTCAAAGCGGTGATAAGTGCAGAAGATGTTACTTCCAGCAAGCCAGACCCGGAAGTTTTCCTGAAGGCCGCCGCTGCGGTGGAGGTATCACCTTCACGGTGTATCGTATTCGAAGATGCGCCTAAAGGTGTAGAAGCCGCTGCTAATGCAGGTATGCAGGCAGTCGTACTCACTACCATGCATACACGTGATGAGTTCGATGCTTATAGTAATATTATAGCCTTTATCGATGATTACAATGATCCGGCGGTACTGGCATTATTAAAATAAGGCAGCCCTTACAGGGTTGCCCAATTCATCACTAATTCCTTCAGTAACCGCTGGCCGTCTGGCCACTCGCCAAGGCCCGATGCTGCATTGATATGGCCTTTGGCACCCAGGTTTACAAACCGGCTGCCCCAGGAAGCGGCAAAGTAAGTGGCCCTGTCTAAGCTGCAATACTCATCGTTGGTGCTAGCAACAACAATAGTCTTAAATGGAAGCCTGGAAGAAGGAATGGGTGTGAAACCAGATGCTGCCACCGGAAACCCTGGCCTTGCAGCATCTGCTGGCGCTACCAGCAAAGCGCCGGCAATACTCCGTTTCGTTTGCTGTGCCCAATGAGCCACCGCTATGCAAGCCAGACTATGAGCAGCTATCACCACCTTCGGACCCGCTGCAGCCACTTCCCGCTCTATCTGTGCCACCCAGGCCGCACATACCGGTGCATCCCAGGAACTCTGCTCTATTCGTTTAGTGCCGGGAATAATCTGCTCCCAGAGGGTCTGCCAATGTTCAGGACCAGAACTACCCAGCCCAGGTGCAGTCAGAACGCTTATTTCCATGTATACATTGAGGTTATTAAGGAAAGATAATAAATATCTTTCCCAAAAAAAATAGCCGGAGCTGAAAAGCACCGGCAACAGGTAACAACCAAAACAGCATATTGTATACTGAATGTTTTTGTAATAAAAGCCCGTCTCCACAAAGTAGAGACGGGGCATAAGCGGAATTTTAAAATGTAAATCCTTTACGCTTGTAATGCCAGTACTTACGCCAGCCATCACCCTGCTGTACTAATGACAGCTCGTCGTTTGTCAGCTTTAATATATTATAGGTAACCTTCTCTCCATAAGAGATATCAGCACCACTGATTTTTAAAGTCAGGTTCAAGGTGTCCAGGGAAAAATTAGCCTTGGTAGTAGTGCCTGCATGCAACAAGCGATAATTGAGCCCCTTGTTAAGATCAAAGGTCATCTCATCATTTATCACACCATAACCGGTAAATTCTGTAACACTAGGAACCCACCAGGTAGGCGTAGGGGAATCGCCCGGGCCCACGCCATAGTAGCTGTTATCGGGTGCATCCATTGCCCATACCCATGTTTTACCTGCGGCGCCATTAGTGAGCAGCTCCCAGTACTTGCTGCTGAAATAATACGGGTCGTTCTCTGATACGGTCACTTTCACAGAATCATACTTTGGCGTAGCCGCGCCATAGGCAAAGAACTTGACATACCAGTCGCCCGCAAAAGGCATCACCACCACCGCATCTTTTTGATTGGTGCCACCAAAAACATAATCCCAGTAAGGAATGGCGCCCTTAGTATTACTTTTAAAAGTGACCTGGTTATCATAGCCTGGTGTCTGTGTTACGCTGAAATCCAGCTTGATACCTGCATTACTTTCAGGGGTAATGTCTTTTTCATACGGTTTGCAGGCATACACCGTTGCTGCCAGCAGTATTAAACTATATATATGAAGACGTTTCATTGTAGTAAGTATTTATGATGACAGCTATTACCAGCCAGTATTCTGATGCAGTGTACCGTTGGAAAGATTGATCTGTGTTTCTGGTATTGAGAACAGTCCTTTGGTTTCTGGACGGAAAGTAATATTGAAGGCCGCAGTAGCGCCGACATTGTCGATCGCGGATTTAGCCACGCTCACTCCCTGACGCAGTAAATCCCAGTAACGATGCCCTTCCAACGCCAACTCAAATCTCCGCTCATCCATGATCTGCTGTAAACTGCTCAGTGTTGCACGATGTGCCTGGTCCTGGAATGCACGGTCCCTGACCTGGTTCAGGTAACCCTGCGCCTTTCCGATATTGCTACTAAAATTCAGCTCTGCACCCATCAGCAACACATCTGCAAAGCGAATCACCGGATAATTATCGTAGTTATCCCATTGGAAATTACCACCCAGATCTTCTGGCTTTTTATCACTAATAGGTGTATACTTCTTGATAAAATATCCGGTATACTGTGCCTGATCTCCTAGTGTGTATTGACTGGCATATCCTTCATCATCAATAGAGATGATAGAGGATGACCTGCGTGTATCGCCGATCTGATAAGCCCTGTACAATGCAGGATTCACCGTAGCAGCCCCCCAGCCTTTATAATATGGCCCCAGCACCTGGCTTCTGATACCTATCATCACCTGCACCCTGTTACCATTATTCTGATTCGCATCACCTAATCCCAGATAAGTATATTGAATAACAAAGATGCCTTCCTGGTTATTCTGCCCGGCAAAACCATTAGCGTCTGAAGAGGCCCGGAAAAGGTTGTTGAACTTAGGTACCAGCGAATAGCCACTGTTCTGGATCACATCTTCTATTGCTGCGGTAGCGGCATCCTTACTAACTACAGCGCCTATACTCTGTTTGCCATAATAACCGGTATAATACAGGAATACCCGACCCAGCAAGGATTCGGCAGCCCATTTGGTAGCACGGCCATACTCTGAACTTGGAATAGCGCTGAATTGCTTGGCAGGTAAGGCATTGGCCGCATCTTTCAGGTCAGTGGCTATCTGCGCGTAAACGCTGTCCGGACTAGACTGCGGAATGAAATAATTGCCCGGCTCTAATGGTTTGGTGATCAATGGCACATTGCCAAACATACGCACCAGATCAAAATAATAGTATGCCCGCAGGAACTTTGCCTCCGCGATATACCTGTTTTTAGTAGCAGTATCTGTTTTGAAATCTACTCCATCTATGTTTTGTAACAAGATGTTACAACGATAAATGCCTTGATAATATTTACTCCAGGCGGCAGAATTAATGTCGTTCATGTTGATGAACTTATCCCATTGATTCAAGCCCTGGTCAGCATTCCCGGCACCGCCGAAAGCGTCATCTGAAGCTATTTCGGAGGTCAGCAAGATATTGCCATAACCATCCTGATTCAGCATGCTGTACGCTGAAACAAGCCCCTGGTAAGCATCTGTTGGTGTTTTGTAAAAAGCGTCTATTGTCTTCCTGTCCAGCGGACTGGTTTCAAGAAACTTCTTGCCGCAGGAGGCTAACATACTGCCTGCTATAAATAATACGATTAGTTTTTTCATAATTGCTGCAATTAGAATTTAACATTGAGTCCCACTAACAGTGTCCTTGGCTGTGGATAATAACCCAGATCAGTGCCTGATGACCAGGTGTCGATACCATAACCCACTTCCGGGTCCAGTCCATGATAATGCGTGAAGGTGAATAAGTTCATACCTGAAACGTATAGGCGGAACTGTTGGAGACTGCTGTGTTTGAGCAGACTATGCTTAAAATCGTAGCCGAGGTTTACGCTCTTGATACGCATAAATGCACCATTACGAACATACAGATCGGAGAACTTCGTATAGTTACCGTTAGGCTCATCGCCAAGTGTTACACGAGGAGTGCTGTTAGAAGTCCCTTCTCCATGCCAGCGATTGAAAATATCTGTAGAATAATTATTGTAGAATCTATCGTAAGATCTTGTACCATCTACAATCTGGTTGCCGCCAACACCACTGAGTAATACAGAGAGGTCAAAGCCTTTGTAGTCGGCATTCAGTGTGATGCCATAGGTGTTTGTAGGAAGAGGACTACCTACTTTTGTTTTATCGTTTCCATCGATGACGCCGTCGCCGTTGAGGTCTACGAATTTAACATCGCCAGGCTGTGCATTCGGCTGGGTTTTCTTTCCACTTTTATCGGTGTAAGCGTCGATTTCTGCCTGATTCTGGAAGATGCCTGCTGTTTTCAGACCATAGAAGTAACCCATTGGCATTCCGTTCTGCGCTCTATAATATTCATCCATATTAGAAGAGAGGACGCCATTGTACGAAGGATGCAATACGCCTTCCTGGTTAGGAATGCTCATCACTTCATTGTGGTTGAATGTGATGTTACCACCAACGCCTATACGTAAATCGCCGAAGGAGTGTGAGTAGTTGATCGCCAGTTCCACGCCTCTGTTAAGCACGCTGCCACCATTGATGGTTGGAGCGCCGGTACCTGCCAGCTGCGGAATAGGAGCGGTAACCAGCCAGTCGCGGGTCAGCTTCCTATACCAGTCAAAGGTGATGTTGAAATCCTTAAATACAGTTGCATCAAATCCAATATCTGTCTGTTCTGATCTTTCCCACTTCAGATCTGGATTGGCGATAATATCGGGAGATGCACCCACAGATTTTGCATTATTAAAATAGTAAGATCTGTAGAGATTAGAAACAGTAGCCATATACGCGTAATCACGGATACGGTCATTGCCATTCTGGCCCCATCCACCGCGGACTTTCAGGAAGTTCAGCCAGGAATCGGCTGCCTTCATGAAGCCTTCATTTGTTGCTACCCAACCCACAGAGAAGCCTGGGAATACGCCATAACGATTATTGGAACCGAACCTGGTAGAACCATCTCTACGGATGGTGGCAGTCAGCAAATACTTCTCATCAAAATTATACAGCACCCGACCGAAGTAAGACGCCAACCTGTTGCCTGCCTGCATCCCAAATACCTTACGGAGAGAGTCATTGGTACCATTGCTCAGCAAGGCATGTGCAAGATCGTTGATGATAAGATCGCTGGCAGAACCGCCTACATTATAACCATCAAATGATAAGGCAGTCATACCGGCCATTACATTCAGATTGCTTTTGCCAAACTGTCGCTGATAGGCGAGGGTATTATCCCAGTTCCATTTCAGGTTGCGGTACATACCCTGACTGGCAGTGCTATGCGTATTGCTGTTGTTGGTAGCAAGATTGTATACCGGAACAAAGCTGTTGTTGTATACATAGGAGAGATCTATACCGAAATCGGAACGGAACACCAGTCCTTTAATAATGGTAGCATCTACATAAACATCACCAATCAACCGATCTGTAATGCTTTTGCTGTTTTGTGTATAGTCAAGTAATCCGATTGGGTTTACTTCATCTGCCGCCATTGGAGACACGCCATAGTTGCCGGCGGTATCTCTCAGCTGCATCACAGGACTGGCATTGAGTAAGCCGCGGATAGAGTTATTATAGATGTTGCCGGTACCGATGCCTGATTGACGGATATGTGCATAGTTGAGGTTTTCACCGGCTTTGATCCTGTCGTCCCAAACTTTATGTTCTGAGTTAATGCGGAAGGAAGTACGTTCAAAGAAAGATCTGCCTGGCAAGCCCATGATACCTTGTTGTCCCATATAGGATAACGCGGTCGAATATACGGACTTGGCGTTGCCGCCACTCAGGCCAATGCTGTAATTCTGAATCGGCGCGTTTTTCAAGGTGGCCGCATCCTGCCAGTCGGTGCCCTTGCCCAGTTTGCTGAGCGCGTCGGCACTGAATATTGGTGATTTGCCGGAGTTGATGCTCGCCTCGTTCATGATCACCGCATATTGCTGGGCATTCAGCAACGACATCTTACGGGCCGGATTCTGTGCGCCATAAGAGGCATCGAGGGTAACGTTGGTACGTCCTTCTTTACCTTTGCGTGTAGTAATCAATACTACGCCATTGGCAGCACGGGTACCGTAGATCGCTGTACTGGCAGCATCTTTCAGGATGTCCAGGGAGGCAATGTCCGACGGGTTCAGGTAAGTGATATCATCTGCCGGAAATCCATCAACGATATATAGCGGACGGCTATCGCCATTCGTACCTATACCACGTATCTGGATTTTCAGCTGTTCTCCCGGCTGACCGGAGTTCGAAGTTACCTGCACGCCTGGCGCCTGGCCCTGTAAAGAAGATTCTACACTTACGCTATGGTTCTGGATAAGGTCCCCATTGCCCAGATGGACAGTAGCGCCGGTAACCACTTTTTTCTTCTGTGCGCCATAACCTACTACTATCAGCTCATTGAGGCCGGTAGCAGCAGATGCCAGCTTAATAACGTTGCCGGCTAAACGCTGTACTTTAATTTCCTGTTTGGTATAACCAACCAGTGAGATAACGAGTACGTCCCCTGGTTGTGCGTCAAGTGTAAATGTTCCGTCTTCTTTGGTAGTGGCGCCTTTGGTGGTGCCTTTCACCATTACGTTGACACCTGGAAGGGGAGTGCCATCTTTAGCATCCACTACCTGTCCGCTTACTGCCTGCCGAAAGGTATATGGAGCTGTGTTAAGTGTGGTAGCGTGTACCAGTGTCGGTGCAGTAAGGGTGAAACCGCACACGGCCATCGTACCTAGCAAATACTGCTTGAACAGTGTACTGCCTTGATTGTACCAGATTTTCATGTTTAACGTGTTTTATAAGGCTGGGTAATGTGTCTTGGTTATTATTAAATTCAATTACGAGTAGCTTTTTTCAAATCCATTACGAGTAGCTGAAAAAATTGATCCGGGTCAGAAGGCCCTGATCGTTTTTGCTATTCCATTATATGTTATCAGTTCACCTCCTGTGTTGTACTGATCCGGTGATACCGGCTTATCTTTTCCCACGTAAAAAATTCTGAAATATCTTGTCTCCAGCATTCCCGGGAAACGGCCTTCCCTGGCGGATATCGTGAACTCCTTCCTGGTGTCGTTCCATTTAAAATCTATTCTGCTGAATGCTCCTTTCTCATATTGGTAATTTGTATTTTCATCTTCATATAAATTAAAGGAAGCATCTTTACCCGTATATACATAGATGTTTAAAGTGTCTGGTTTGCGCTCGGAGGTATACTGTAAAACAGGGCCCATAGGAAGGATGCTACCTTCTTTTACATACAAAGGCATCTTCGAAAGTGGTGCTGCTGCAGTGATCATACGGCCGCCAGCTTCATATTTTCCTGTATAGAAATCATACCATCCTGTTCCCTTTGGCAGATATAATTCTCTGCTTCTTGCTTTATACTTTGTAACTGGATTTACCAGCAGGGCAGGACCAAACATATACTGGTCTTTGATCTTACGAACTGTAGTATCTGCGCCAAAATCCATAGGCAAACCACGCATTACCGTATAGTCGTTATGGTAAGTATCGCCAGCAAGGGTATAGATATAAGGTAGCAGGCGATAGCGCAGCTCATCATAATACAGCATAGACTTGAACGCTTCACTGCCTTCTGGCGCTATGTTAAACATCTCACGGTATGGATACTGACCATGTGCCCTGAACAGCGGACAAAATGCGCCGTACTGGTACCATCTGGTATTCAACTCTCTCCATTCATCTAATGCAGGACCAACGGGATTCGGATGATCATATTTATCTTCTACAAAAAAACCTCCTATGTCTGTTGTCCACCAAGGTAAACCCGACATGCTGGAATTCAGTCCTGCAGGGATTTGACGGCTCAACTCTTCAAACGTAGCCGCAATATCTCCACTCCAGGATGCCGCTGCATAGCGTTGGCTGCCTGCATACATAGAGCGGGTAAGAATGAATACACGCTGATCAGGATTGGTAGCACGCTGCCCTTCATAAACGCCACGGGCATTTTCTACAGAATAGGTATTGAAATATTGGGTAGATGGGCCAATAGCGGTTGGATTCATAAGCGCCTTGCGGTTTTCAATAGTAGTATTGCTCAGGATATCAGGCTCAGTGGCATCTAACCACCACGCATCTACGCCCTTGCTGAACAGGTGCTCATTCATGAAACCCCAGAACATTTTGCGGGCATCCGGATTAAAGGCATCGTAGAAGGTAGATACATAACCCTGGCCGATCCAGTCGCGCTGCTTGTTGATGACATTCTGCTTATACAGCCAGCCTTTTTCATCGAGACGCTTATAGTTATCGATACCTTCGTAGAACTTAGGCCATACGCTGATCATAAAATGAGTATGGTACTTATCATGCAGGCGGGAAATCATACCTTTAGGATCACTGAAGCGAGCAGGATCAAACTCCTGACTTCCCCATTCGTCCTGCTTCCAGTAGCTCCAGTCTAAAACAATATTATCTAATGGAATTTTCTTTTCGCGGAAAGTGGCGACCGTCTGCTCAATCTCATCCTGCGTTTTGTATCGTTCACGGCTCTGCCAGAAGCCCATGGCCCATTGTGGCAGCATGGTGGCTTTACCGGTAATCTGGCGGTAACCGCTGATAACTTCGTCCATATTATTACCACTAACGAAGTAATAATCCAGTTTCTCTGCTGCCTCCGAACTCAATACCGTCTTCTGTGCGTAGGCCGCCGGTGTTGGTGTGAGCAACTTCATGGACAGGAACGACTGCACTGTTTCCGGCGTCCATTCAATCTTAATGGGAACGGCTACCCCTTTTTTCAGGTTGATCTTAAACTGCGATGGACCTGGGTTCCAACTCTCTCTCCATTTATTCAGCAGGGTTTTACCATTGACGGTAATGGTCAGGTACCCTGACGCCTGTACGAAAAATTTATAGTCGCCTGATTCATCTCCGCTCATCTTACCTTCCCAGGTCACTTTGCCTTTAGCCATCGGAAATTGCTCCGGCAACCTTGGAAGATCTTCCAGGAATTCATAATCTATATGGTCATCGGATCTTTTCAGGTATATCTGACCAGTGGCTTTATCTGCATATGTTGCTGTTAATCCGCCAGCTTTACCATCTGCGCCGGTCAGGTGCAAGGCACTCAACTGCTGCCGGCTACGCGGATCACCAAACTTAGTAATGGAGTAATTGTCCCACAAGATGCCATATCGGTCTGTGGATACAAGGAAAGGCACTACTGCAATAGAATTATATTGCGTCAGGTCCACATCTTCGCCGTTGTAATTCATCAGACCCGTCTGATGCTGGCCCAGTCCATAGATGCCGCTCTGAGACTCATTCCCGAAGATCTGCTGTATCTTATATAACTTTTTACCATCTATGGTAATATCTTCAAACTGACGCCCTCCATCCTGGTTTTCGGTGAGTATGATTTTTCCAGACGGATATTTATAGGAGATCCTGCCGGTATTTTTATTGATATGCACCTGTAATGCTGTAGTACGTATTACAAAATCATCTCCCTCCTCTGTATAGTCCCATTTAGCATTGCTGGTAGCCGGCGTCACGGCCATAATGCTTGGGGTGGTGCTGAATGTTTCACCAGGAGTAGCAGTAACATGAATTATTTTGTCGTTGACAACCTGCAGTCTGATTTGCCTGGCGCCATTAGCGGCAGGATGCATAGGTCTGATGATAAGTCCGTCGGCTAATTTATCTACCTGCCCGGCATAACACCAGGAAGATAACCAGGTGAGTAATACAATCGGAATCGTCCTCTTTATCATAATAGTGGAATTTTTGCGTTGGCAACGTTCATAACGGTGAAAACAAAAATAACGGCACCATGTCAGACTGAGGGTACGGTTCTGTTCAGGATTAGGGGTCAAAATGTTAACTGAAAACGCTCTTTTTTAGAATGCTGTAGGTAGCGGATTGTTAATGTATCCGCCATCATGGCTGATTTTAAGGTGTGTCTACTTTTTTCTTACTGTAAACAGATGGCAATTCATTAAACTCCATCTTGAAGTACTTGGTGAAATATTTTGGGTTGTTGAACCCTACTTCATAGGCTACCTCGGCTACCGTCAGCTGACTTTTTTCCAACAGCTGGGCGGCACGTTTTAAACGAATGCTCCGGATAAATTCTATGGGCGACTTCCCCGTGATGCCCAAAATTTTCTTGTAGGCAGATACCCGGCTCATATAAAGTGCACGACTTAATTCCTCTACCGAGAAGTCTGGATTAGATATATTTTTTTCTACAATGTCTATGGCTTGTTGTATAAACTGTTCATCAGCGGAAGAAATGACGATCTCACTTGGATTGGCTTCAAAGTGTTGCTTGAAGGTTTCACGCAACGATTCCTGTCTGGCAATAGTATTCCGTATCCTGGACAACAACATCTCGAAATTGAATGGCTTGGTAATATAGTCAGTGGCGCCAATCTCCAAGGCTTCCAGCTGTTGCGTTTCTTCGGCCCTGGCAGTGAGCATGATCATAGGGAGATGACTGGTTTTATCACTTTTCCTTACCTTACGGCAAAACTCCAGCCCATCCATAACGGGCATGGCTATATCACTTACGATCATGTCAGGTTGCAGTTGCTGTAGTTTTTTCCAGCCGGCATGCCCGTTCTCCGCTTCTTCTATATTAAAATACTGACTAAGATTATCTTTCAAATAAAAGCGGAAGTCTTCATTATCTTCTACTAGCAAAATGGTTGGCAGATCTTTATTCACAACAATTGCTGGCGTGGGCATGGTGCTATTGGCCGGTTCTCTTACGGTGGTGCTCAATTGCCCGGCCACAGCTGCTTCCATAGTATGCACCGGCAAAGTAACCAGGAAACAGCTGCCCATTTCCGGAGCGCTGTCTACACTGATACTGCCACCGTGCAACTTCACAAACTCTCGCGTAATACTTAGTCCAATGCCGCTGCCCTGGTTCATCACCGACCCTGGAACGTCATGCTGGAAGAACCTTTCAAAGATATGCGCCTGTTTTTCAAGTGGAATGCCAATTCCATTATCCTTTACCGTTATCTCTAATTGTTCCTGCCCGGCATCATATTGAAGTTCTACTTCAATCCGCCCGTCTTCAGGCGTAAATTTGAAAGCATTGGATAAGAGATTGAATAATATTTTTTCGATTTTATCTGCATCATACAGCATTTTCAACGATTTCACGTTGCTAGAGAAGGTCAGTTGTATATGCTTCTTTTCCGAAAGGTCTGAAAAGGAATAGGTCAGCTCCTTCACATAGGCGGCAATATCTCCAGCCGCTGCATGTAGTTTAATCTCTTCTACCTCCATCTTTCTAAAGTCCAGCAGCTGGTTCACCAGATTTAATAAACGTCGCGCATTTCTGTGCATCAACTCCAGCTGACCTTTCAAGGGATTTTCTCCGTGGCCAATCAGCTTTTCCAAGGGCGTAATAATAAGACTCAACGGCGTCCGGAATTCGTGGCTAACATTTGTGAAGAAGCGGATTTTCAGTGTGTCCAGTTCATGCATTCTTTCTGCTTCGCGGCGTTGCTGCTCTATGCTGAATTTCAAACGCTCCCTTTCCAGGATGATCCTGCGTGCCAGTAGCAAAGCACCTGATATCAGTAATGCATACAGAAGAAACGCCGGCCAGGTTTTCCAGAAAGGAGGGAGGATATGTATCAGCAAGGTGGTGCCGGCCTCATTCCAGATCCCATCGTTATTGGAGGCTTTCACTTTAAAGATGTAATCTCCTGGATCAAGATTGGTGAAAGTGGCTTTGCGCTGACTCCCGTCTGTATAGAGCCAGTTCTTGTTAAAGCCTTCCAGCATATAGGCGTAGCGGTTTTTCTCGGGATGAAAATAATTCAGCGAGGCAAACTCAATGGAAAACATATTCTGGTCATGCCGTAACGTGATTTCCTTTGTCTGCGAAAGATTTTGCGCTAAAATCACGTCCCCGCGCAGCTTTTCACCAGGCTGAATGCTGCGGTTAAATACCTGCAGGTCGGTCAGTACTACCGGCGGAATAGTTTTATTCAGTAAGATGTTATCGGGGTAGAATAGGTTGAAACCGTTGCCACCACCAAATAATAGCTCTCCTTTAGATGTCTTCAGTGCTGCATTTTCATTGAACTCTTTGCCTTGCAATCCATCGGATTCATCATAGTTTTTAAAGCGGAAGTCCTTGTTATCAGCACTGACGGTCAAACAACTCAACCCATTGGGAGTGCTCATCCACAGCGTGCCGTCGTTGGCTTCCAGGATATTGAGCACCGTATTATCAGGGAGGCCATCTTCGCGGCGAAGGGTATGGAATGTTTTAGTAGCGGGGTTATAGAGGTCGAGGCCTTCACGGGTGCCCACCCATATACGTTGATGGCTGTCTTCAAAAATACATACCACGTTGTTGTGGCTAAGGCTCCCAGCTTTGCCATTACTGCCAACAAAGCGTGTAACCGTTCCCGTGGCCGGGTTATATAATGTTATTCCTTCTGAACTGCCTGTCCAGATATTACCGGCATGATCTTCCAATAAAGCTGCTACATACTTTGATTTATATACCTCGTCCATATGGCGGAACTTGTCCCTGGTGGGATTCAGGACATTCAGTCCCCCATTCAACGTGCCTACCCACAGTTGTTGCTGGTCATCTTCCATGATCTCCCAGATACTATTATCACTAATGCTATTGGGATCATTTGCCTGGTGCTTATAATGCACGAAACCATTGCCGGTAAAGCGATCCAGTCCTCCGAAGTAAGTGCCTGCCCATAATTGCTGGGCATGATCTATACATAAACTCACGACAACATTTCCGGAGATACTGGCGGCATTGGCCGGATCATGCTTGAATTGCTGGAATGTACCGTGGTTTCGATCGTAGTATATGAGTCCGCCGCCATTGGTGCCAATCCAAAGATTGCCTTTTGCATCTTCCACAAATCGGTTTACATCGTCAAAAGGCAGGCTGTTTTTATTGTACGATTGATATTGATATAAAGGAAATTTCACCATGTTTTCATGGTAATAGTTCAGACCTTTTTTGAAAGTCCCTACCCAGATGATACCGCTGTTATCCTTGTACAAGGTGGTAATGCTGTTTTGGCTTAAGCTACGGTTATCATCTACAATATGTTGTATATAGCGGATGCTATGTGTTTTTTTATTGATGATATTAATACCGCCATGATCTGTACCAATCCATATTTCACCGTTGCTCGCCTGCACAATCCCTCTGATGATATTGTTGTTCAACGCTAGTCCTGGCGTGGTTTGCGAAAAGTTGGTCCATTTTTTTTCTTTGGTGTTAAAGAACCATACTCCATTATCATCTTTCTCTGAAAATAGCCACAGATCACCATCTTGATCGGTAGTCATGGTAAACCCAGTGCTGTCAGGTCTTTCAAGGGAATGATTACGGTAATCTACCTGTAAAGTAGTACTGTTCACATGTTCCAGGATACCGTTGCTATGAATGGTCCAGTAGTTACCATCTTTGTCAGCATTGATATCTGCAATGATATTATTGATAATAGAAGTAGAATCGTTAGGGAGATGTTGGAGATGTCTGGTCTGGTAGTGATTTTTTTTATCTGTGTAGATGATTTGTGCGAGATGCTTGTCAATACTATATTCCAGCAGGTAAACGCCATTGGTGGGATGTAGGAAGAGGTATTGATTTTGTAGGCAGATGACTGACTTGATTGTATTTCCCGGGATACCCCATTGCTGTAATAAGGTTGCAGGCCGATGATTAAAGCGGCTGGTAGCGGGATCATAGATGTTGATACCACTGCGTGTATAGAGCCATAGTTGGTTACTGGGCCCTCTTTGTATTTTTTCTATGGAATTATCTGAAAGGCTGGCAGTATCGCGGATATCGTGCTGAAAGGCTTTGAAATGGTAGCCATCAAAGCGGTTCAATCCCGATATGGTGCCTATCCACATGAAACCTGTGCTATCTTTGAATATGCAATTGACCTGGTTATTGAGCAGGCCCTGGTTAATATCGATGTGGTTGAACTGGTAGTTAAGCGTTTGGGCGTGCAGGCCGACGGCATGCACAAAAAATAATACGGTCGATACAAGTAGATTCAGTAAGGTCCTCTTCCTCATTTACACACTGCTTTGGTTGACATAACTTAAGGGCAATATAAGTTTTTTCTCTCCGAAAATAAATCGAAACAACAGTCTCCTGATATTCAATCGATTCCAGTACATTCGTTATATATATTCTGAGATAGAAATGAAAATCTGTACTAGCATCCTATGCCTGTCTATGGCTATCGCCATGGTGTTAAGTGGCTGTGATACCATGAGTATTCCCGTAGGTATCAAAAAAAGAAAACATCAGATCATCCCCAGCATGGCCTTTGTAGAAGCGGTAAAACGTTATCGGCTGGAACATAAGGTATTCCCCAATGATTTATGGAACCTGGAAAATGAAAGTGATAAAAATCGTCAGGCCTTCAAAAGTATGAAGGACCTTGGCTATTATGATATGCGTATTTCCTATATGTACCTGGATTCTATGGTAATCGACTTTTACCATAAAGCGGTATATGTACAGAAGATTGGTAAAACTTCTATTCCATTCACCATTACAGGGAAGTTCATGTTTTCTATGGGAAAGGATTCATCCTTCTTCTATCAACAAAAATTAGATTAAGAAAATACAGGCAGCTGTCGTCTTAGACATACAATTAGACATAAAAGAAAGAGAAAAAATCCCTACCCTAAAGAATTAGGGTAGGTTTAATTAAATTCCACGTTATGGCACTCAGGTCCATAAAAAGTTTATCGTGATAATGATTTTACAGTGCAGAAATCAATCGCCTCCATTCTTTCCCACAATACAAATGTATAGTTTGCTAAAAGCATTGTCAAGTATTAGCAAAGATATTTTTGCAGAATTTGCAGATTTTATTGGGGAGAAATTAAATTGAAGGGACTATAATTTGTAAAAAATTATGATTAATTTTTTCCCCCAATTTGATAACTTTTATGCGACGCTCTCTATTAATCCACGGAATCATGTCCATCCTGGCGATGGGATTACTTACGTCTACTTTTGCGCAAAGTCCTTCAGGAAAAGGTTTGACGGTAACACTCGACTATTACTACAACCACGAGTTTAAGAAAGATAAAGCTGGCAACACCATTCGCTGGCATTATATCTGGGACGAACAGGAAAACGGAGGCTTCTCACTTTGGGGCCATATATTCGATTCCCTGGGCGTAAAAAGAGATACACTCGCTGTAGCGCCTACGAAAGCCAACCTGCGTAATACTAATATCTATATCATGGTAGACCCGGATACAGAGCAGGAAACGGCCCATCCCAACTACATGAACGACCGCGATGCCAATGAAATATATAACTGGGTAAAAGCCGGTGGTGTTCTGATATTACTCGAAAATGATTCTCTCAACGCGGAGTTCGATCATTTCAATAAACTTTCCGAGCGCTTTGGTATTCACTTCAACGGTGATTCCCGTAACCGCGTACAAGGCAAACATTACGAACAAGGCGCCTTCATGATCCCTGCCAATCATGAAGTATTCCCCAGCGTACAGAAAATATATATTAAAGAGATTTCCAGCCTGACACTCAAAGCCCCTGCCAGAGCTGTTTATAAAGATGGCGACATCGCTATCATGGCGGTAGCCAAAGTAGGTAAAGGCGCTGTATTCGCAGTAGGCGACCCTTGGTTCTATAACGAATATGTGGATGGAAAAAGACTGACACCAGATTATCAGAACTATCAGGCAGCCATTGACCTCAGCAATTGGGCCATCAAACAGGCAAAAGGGAAGAAGTAATTTATTTATCTAGTTTAAGGAACTGCAGGTTCCGGCGGATACCCGCATATTTACTGCGTTTTAATGGGCTATGACGGAAGATTTCTTTAAAGGCTTCTTCCGTCATCTCCTCCCAATCACTGGTAGAAAAATTCAGAATAGCCGGAATAGGCGTAAAAGCCGCCTCACTATTAGGTTTGCTAAACCGGTTCCACGGACAAACATCCTGACAGGTATCACAGCCAAACATCCAGTCATCAAAGCTGCCGTTCATCGCAGAAGGTATCAGCAAATCCTTCAACTCTATCGTAAAATAAGAAATACACCTGCTGCCATCCACTACGCCAGGAGATACAATGGCATTGGTCGGACAGGCATCCAGGCAACGGGTACAAGTACCACAATAATCTCCCACAGGCCCATCATACTCCAACGGAATATCAGTGATCAACGTAGCAATAAAGAAGAAAGATCCAGATTTTTTGTTGATGATATTACCATTCTTGCCAACCCAACCCAGACCCGATTTACGCGCCCAGGCCCGTTCTAATACAGGTGCTGAATCCACAAAACCACGGCCCTGCACCTGGCCTATCCGCTCCTGCATCCGCGCCAGCATCGTTTTTAACTTAGCCCTTATCACCTCGTGATAGTCCGCCCCATAGGCGTACTTGGAAACTTTGGGGGCATCAGAGCGCTGCTCTTCAGTAGGAAAATAGTTGTATAATAGTGTGATCACAGACTGCGCCCCATCTACCAGCTTACGTGGATCAATCCGTTTGTCGAAATGATTTTCCATATACTGCATTGTCCCATTCATGCCTTTATTCAGCCAAGCCTCAAGCCTGCGCGCATCTTCGTCAAGCTGAGTAGCCTTAGAAATGCCACAGTACTCAAATCCCAACTCCCGGGCAAGCTCCTTTATAAACCTGGTATGTTCCACGCCGCAAAATTACAACTTGTCGAGATTACATCCCCCGCGATTTTTTAAATTTCACAGGCCTGTATAAATTGCGCCCAATATTGACCCAGGATAAAAATTAATAATTCCTATATCTATATGCGCTATAATTCTGTCGTACCAGCATTTTCCATTGTGCTGATCTGTTTGTGCTCGTTGAGTGGTTTTTCTCAGGACGGAGCAAAAATGAAATATGGAAAGATTTCCAAAGAAGAGTTTAAACTCGGCTTCGATAAAGACACTGGAGCACACGCTATCATTATCTCCGAAATAGGATCTTCGTCTTTTGAGTCAGATGGCTCCATGGACTTCAACCTGGTGTATAAAATTCACCGACGTATTAAGATAGTCGATAAAGCCGGCGCTGATAGAGGCCAGGTTTCTATCATGCTCTATCACAACAATAACGTAGAAGAAACCGTTAGCAAAATCAAGGCAACTGCCTATAACCTGGAAAATGGTCAGATCGTAGAAACAAAGCTGGAAAGCAAGGATATCTACACCGAGAAAATTGATGATAACCGCACCGAAAAAAAATTCGCTATCCCGGCAATTAAAGAAGGTACCATCATCGAATATTCTTACGTAAAAATATCTCCATACTACGAAAACCTCGAGCCATGGACCTTTCAGCATAGTATCCCTACGCTGTGGAGTGAGTATACTGTATCTATTCCAGAAATTTTTGATTACGTACAGATAGCCCAGGGCTTTGAACCTTATGCGGAAAAAACAAGAAGCACTTCTCGTACCACCTATATTTTCAGAAGTGGTAAAAGTAGTACCTCTGCTGCCGAAACGGGTACCATGGATGCAAATGTTTACAACTACCGCTGGGCAGCCAAAGACCTCATGCCAATCAGAGATGAAAGCTATGTAACCACTGTCGATAACTATGTAAATAAAATCGAATTCCAGCTCAGCTCATACCATTTAGGTATGATCACCAAAGATTTCCGTAACACCTGGCCTAAGCTGATGGAAGCACTGAATAAAAACGAAAACTTTGGTGTAGCCATGGGTAAGAACAACAACTTCATGGACAATATCACCGAAGAAATCATCAAAGGTGCCCAAACAGACGAAGAGAAAGCCATGAAAATCTTCAACTGGATTCGTACAAATATTAAATGTACAGATAGAAGAAGATTAACAACTTCCCAGAAATTAAAAACTACGCTGACAGAAAAAAAAGGAGATATTTCGGACGTGAATCTCTTATTAGTAGGGCTTTTGCGTCGTGCTAATCTGAAAGCTGCGCCAGTGATTTTAAGTACCAGAGAAAATGGTTACGTATACCCATACTATCCAATGCTGACCAACTTCAACTATATTATTGCATTGGTAGAAATCGATGGTAAACCGGTAAAACTGGACGCCACACATCCTATGCTGGGCTTCGGAAAACTCCTGGGCGACTGCTATAACGGTGACGCACGTATCGTAGATGATATTGGCACTGCTTTCAATATCTCTGCTGATTCCCTCCACGAAATCGCCCTGACAACCGTTACCTTCGATAAATTCGAAAATGGCGGCTTCTCTGGCCAATTCCAGCAACAGCCTACTTATCTGACTTCTTATAAGATTCGTACCGATGTGGCTAAAAAGAAGAAAGAAGGTTATTTCGAATCTATTAAAAAAGCCTACAATGGAGAAGTAGAACTTTCCGAATCAGAAATCGAAAACCTGGAAGATTTAGATAATCCGGTATTGGTAAAATATAACTTCAAGATGAAAGGAGAAGAAGGTAGCGGAGATGATGTTATCTACCTGAACCCTATGCTGGGAGAGGCTTATAAGCATAATATATTCAAAGCTGCAGAAAGAAGATATCCAGTAGAGATGCCTGCTGTATTTGATGAAATCTATACCATGAATCTGGAAGTGCCGGAAGGTTATGTAGTAGATGAAATGCCAAAACCTGCCATCGTAAACTTCAACGACAATGAAGGCCAGTTCCAATATCTCATTCAACAAGCAGATAACCGTGTCCAATTACGTTGCCGTGTACGTTTTTCTAAAGCAACCTTCCCGCCTGATGATTATGAATCATTGCGTAGTTTCTTCGATATGATCGTGAAAAAACAGGCAGAGCAAATCGTTCTGAAAAAGAAAAAAGCATAACCTTGAAAAGAGTATTCTTATTAATATTCATTAGCAGCATTGCTAAGTTGGCGCTGGCCGGGGAACCATTATACCCTGTCACTGGCATCCCTGCAGAGCTGAAAAAAAATGCGCATAGTATCATGCGCCTCTCCGAAACTACCAACAGAATTATCAGTACCAAAGAAATCAGAACCACCGTTCATACTGTGGTTACAGTGTTGGATGAAGAAGGAGAGAAACACGCTGCTCTGGTATTATCTTATGATAAATTACGCGAAATACGTAATATCTCCGGCGCACGCTATAACCTGCTGGGCATACAGGACGCAAAACTGAAACAAAGTGAGGTGAAGGATTATGCCGGCACCGGCGATGAATCACTCATCACCGACAACAGGTATAAGTTTTTTACTTTCGGCAGCAGCACAATATTTCCTTATACAGTAGAGTATGAGGTAGAGTACAGATATAATTCTGCCTATTACCTGGGCGACTGGATTCCTCAGAAATTTGAATCACAGGCTATCGAAAAGGCTGTGTTAAACGTAATCTCACCGCAAGGAATAGCAATTCACTATAAAACACTGAATGCAAATCAGGAACCGGTTATTGCCGATGCAAAAGAAGGGAAAAGCTATAGCTGGACACTCTCCGGAATCCCTGCTGCCAAAAGTGAGCAATACGCCATTCCTCTGCGTGAACGTACACAGGGCATCCTATTATCGCCGGGAGAGTTTGACTATGGCGGGTTCCATGGTACGAGCAATTCCTGGAAGGAACTAGGTAACTTCTTCTATTCTATCAATGCTGGCAGAGATGCATTGCCTGCCAATGTAAAGGCCAAAGTCCATGAAATCGCAGATCCGCTGCCTACAAGAGAAGAGAAAATAAAAGCACTGTATAAATATTTACAGAAGAATTTCCGATATATCAGCATTCAGCTGGGTATTGGTGGCTTTCAAACCATCGATGCGGCTACCACAGCTAAAACGGGATATGGCGACTGTAAATCCCTTTCCAATATGATGTATTCCATATTGAAAGAAGCAGGTATTCCATCCAATACAGTATTGGTACAAGGTGGTAGTAGTCCGTATAAGGTGCCTGTAGATTTTCCGTCAGATTATTTCAACCACGTGATTTTATGCGTACCAAATGGAAAAGACAGTGTATGGCTGGAATGTACCAGCAGCATTGCCTCCGCTGGTTATATGGGAAGCTTCACAGGCAACAGGCCTGTGCTGATCATGGATTCAGTGAATAGTAAACTGGTATATACACCGTCTTACAGTATAGCTGATAACAAACAGATTTCAGTGATCGAAGCAGAAGTTAATGATACAGGACATATCATGATTAGTGCGGTTATGAAATCTACCGGCCAGCAACAGGAAGATATCTCCGATTTCGTCAATAGTGTGAGTAAAGCCAGGCAGCTGGAATACCTGCGGGAAAGCCTTAGCCTCGCCAGCTACGACGTTTTAAGCTACGATGTAACCGCCAACAATGGTAAGCTGCCAGCAGTAACCGAGATATTGAAGATTAAGGGCAACAACTATGCTACAGTTACAGGAAAGCGTATGTTCCTTACTCCGAATATGCTGCATCGCACAGCTCTTAAGCTGGAAGAAGACTCCCTGCGTAACTCTCCCATACGCTTCGAAATGGCCTATAGTGATATTGATACCTGTTATATCAGGATACCTGCAGGATATCAGCTGGAAGGGCTTCCTAAGCCACAGCAGCTGAAAACTAAGTTTGGTAGTTTCGATATGAGCATCAGCATTAAAGACAAAACAACAATCACGTATATACGCAAACTGGATATTGAAGCAGGCATGTTCCCTGCCAGTGATTATAAAGAACTGGCCGCATTCAGAAATGCGATCTATAAATCAGATCGTACCAGGATCGTCTTCGTAAAAGAACAATAACATTAGCTAATTAAAAGGAAAGGCGTGTCTACAGAATAGACACGCCTTTTTTGATATGGTTTGGTGAGAAGTACATTACGGGAATTCCGCAGAGGTACATTCCCTTATTTTTCTCTTACGCCAACAGAAATATGTCTGTCTTTTTTGCGTTCTGCATCTGGAGCATCAGCAGCAGCTTTGGCAAATTCAGAACCATAGCCTTCCGCGCCCAGTAACTGTTTTTCATCCGCTTTCAATTTCTTCAGCTCAGCTACTACAGCATCCGCCCTTTCCTGCGACAATTTCTTATTCACTGCAGCATCACCGGTTTTATCTGTGTAGCCGCCTATTTTGATCTTCGTTTTAGGGAATGCTTTCAGGATAGCAGCAATATTGCTCACCTGTGTCATACTTTCATGTGTAAGTCTGGCACTACCTGTTTCAAAGTTCAGGTTATCGAAATCATACCATATGTCCTTGCCCGCAGCTTTGGTGCTGTCTTTCAGGAAAGTCACCAGTTGATCTTCGATACCGCCTTTATAAGCATTCAATACAGTGCCGTCAGGCAATGTTACCTGTATCGTTTCTCTAACTGTTTCTGAAGTTACAGGTGGGGTGGTAGCGCCAACAGAATCGGCTAGCTGTGAGTTAGTGATGCTATCCGTAACTGGCTGCTCACCATTTTTGCTGCCACATCCACGCATTAAATACCAAAGTAATATAATGGCTATTAATAATAATATGAGCGACCAGATCCATTTATTGCCTCCTCCGGCTTGTTTTACGGAGTTGACAGTAGAGCTGGCAGCATTACCTACCGAATGGCCTATATTGCCTGCCATACCGGTCAGTTTATGACCAATTTCGCCAAGACTACCTAACCCGAGCAATCCAGCCAGATTTAGCCCTGAAGGCATAGCGCCAAGGATTTTATCTTTTTGAGAACTTAGGAAAGAAGCAAAACCACTAGGGTTCAGATTATTCTGGACAGCGTATTGGCCAACTGTTCCAAGAGTGGCCGGCGCCGCAGAGCTCAGCAAGGTATTGGCACTGCTTTCTTTTATACCTGAAAAGGAAGATATCATGGATGCAATAGATCCAACCTTATCTCCAAATAAACTTTTCAGCATATCAGTACCTTTGCCTATCAAACTACCTGCGCCTCCCTGTACGGCTGATGTCAATGCTGAAGGAGAAGCATCAGAAGCAGCTCCTTTCACCATATTCAGCAAACTGGAAGCATCACCGCTGTTCTCCGTCTTATGAAGTAAACCAGTTAATACAGTCGGTACAATACCGCCGAGGGCCTTTTGTACGTTCCCTTCACTTTCTCCTAATTGTGCGGAAATTTGACTAACAACATTGCCGCTGAAAAGATTTTTTACACTTTCTAGTAAGTCGAAAGACATAATTGTAGGGTTTAATAATGAAGAAAATATTTCGGGGCGGAATTGGAATATCTATCTCTTTTTCGGTGCCCGTAGACACAATTTTGCATGTTTATAACAGCAGATGCCTACTCCTTGTTCACATTTTTTTAAGAATCGTTTGGCTTCCTGCCCGTTTTTTTGTACCTTCGTCAAGCTTGACGCAATTCATGACTGTTTAATGTGCCTTCCGAGCACGCTCATTACGATAGAACAGTCGATATTTATTGGTATTGATCACTTGTCGGGTCACTTCGCACCCGGTTTCATTTCCGATTAACTGTTAACATGCAGTTCCTGCATATAGGATTCCTATGTCGCAGAGGAAAAGATCAGCTTAAACACATTAGAATTATGACTGCTATGATTCAACGATCATGGATGGTTAGGAACTCCTATGCCATTAACGCTTATTTTTCCCGTTACCAGTGTCTTAAATGGATAACATTATGCACTTGCTTATTCCTGCTGCTGCCAATGCTTTCCAAGGCACAGGACTCTTTAAATACAGTGAAAAAAAATGAAGCACCCACCTTTCATTTAGGAGGGGCCATACGCTTTAACTACAATAATTCTTCCTGGAAAAAAGAACAGGTAAAACGAGGCGGCGACTTCGGTTATGATATGTTTCGCATCAACGCAGATGCCGCATGGAAAAAGCTCTCCATGCATGCTGAATATCGCTTCTACTCAAAAGATTTTGGCGGTGGTATGCTCAAAGAAGGTTATGTAACTTATCATTTCAACGATTCCACTAAAATCGATATCGGCCTTAATCAAGTGCCCTTTGGTAATATCACCTACAACTCTCACAGCTGGTTTTTTAACCTGCCTTATTATGTAGGTAAAGAAGATGATTATGATATGGGAGTGAAATTTGAACGTATTACGCCCAAATGGAAATATGAACTTGCTTTCTTCAAAAATGCAGAAGAAATCAACTTCGGCGATAACACGCCCACAGACCCTTCCAGGTATTCTTATGATGTTGCCGGAAGAAATAAAGAAGTAAACCAGGGCAATGCCCGTGCAGAATATTTTATCAATAAAGATAATAGTATAGGCGCTTCCGTTATGGCCGGCGGATTATACAATCTTTCCACCCGCGATATGGGCAATCATTTCGCTGCTGCATTGCATGCTAACCTGAACTACCGCAAGTGGAACCTGAAACTACAATCGATGTACTATCAATACAATGTTGCTGATTCCGCGCAATATAAAGATGCAGTAGATATGGCCGCCTATGGCGCTGCTTACCAGGTGGCCGCTAAAGCTTTCATCCATACGGCCTCGCTATCATTTACCCAACCGGTAAAATGGGGCCCAATTTCTTCGCTGACCTTCTACAATGACTATTCCTATATGGATAAAAAAGTAACAGGCTTTGAAGATTCACAAATGAATGTATTAGGATGTATGATCACTGCAGGCCACATCTTTACTTATATAGATTGGGCCGCTGGTAAAAATCATCCCTGGCTGGGCCCTGTATGGGACGATGCCCTGGCCGCCGGTACTCCCGGCGAAAAATGGCACAGCCGCTTTAACATCAATATTGGTTACTACTTCTAAACTCAACTAACGATGATGCCTAAACTTAAAATAGACAATCTTACCCTCATCTTCGGTCGCGAACGCGAAACCGCTTTACGCATGCTGAAAGAAGGGAAAAGCAAAGCTGATATCCTCGCTGCTACCGGATGTACTGTAGGTGTGAAGGAAGCTTCTTTTGAAATTCAGAAAGGTGAATTTTTTGTGATCATGGGCCTTTCTGGTAGTGGTAAATCTAGTCTGCTCAGATGCCTGAACAGACTTATTGAGCCCACTTCCGGCGATATCATTATCAATGATACCAACATTACACAGCTCAATGATAAACAGCTGCAGCAAATCCGTCGTAAAGAAATTGCAATGGTATTCCAACAGTTTGGACTGCTGCCACATCGTACCGTATTGGAAAATGTGGCATTCGGACTCGAATTACAAGGCACGCCGCCGCAAGAGAGAAATCAAAAAGCCGCTGAAGTAATAGAACTGGTAGGACTCAAAGGTTATGAAAACCAGCATCCATCAGGTCTTTCCGGTGGTATGCAACAACGTGTAGGCCTCGCGCGTGCACTCGCTAATGATCCGGAAGTACTGCTCATGGACGAGGCCTTCTCCGCATTGGACCCGCTCATTCGTACGCAAATGCAGGACGAACTGCTGGACCTCCAGGAAAAAATGCATAAAACTATCGTCTTCATCACCCACGATCTCGATGAAGCCATCCGCCTCGGTGATCGCATCGCCATCATGAAAGATGGTGAAATTATTCAGATAGGAACACCCGAGGAAATCCTTACCAGTCCTGCTACTGAATATGTTTCCTCCTTCGTGGAAAAGGTAGATAGAAAAGCTATTATCACTGCCTCTTCATTGATGGAAACACAACCCGTATCTGCTGTATTCCGTAAAGACGGCCCTGAAGGTAGCCTGCGCAAAATGAGAAGCACCGGACTCAATATACTCCCGGCAGTCACCATAGATAAACATTTCCTCGGATTTGTTTACCTCAACGAAATACTGGAAGTAAAACGCCGCGGCGATAAAACCATTGAAGCCGTGATTCACCGCGAAGTACCAGTGGCTTATCCGGACACAACTGTGGAACAAATGCTACCATTTATAGCGGAAACCGATAAACCAGTTGCGGTGGTTCATCCACAGTCAAACAAATTGCTGGGACTTATTTCCCAGACTGCGCTCATCATTGAAACGATGGGAACGCAGACATTATAACCCTTATGACTAAACGATAATTATGATTAAAATAGGAAAATATATAGAAGATTTTATTAACTGGCTTACCCACAATTTCCATCCCTTTTTCAAAATGGTGAAAGAGGTAGTAGAAGTGATGGTAAATTCCGTACAGTGGCTGCTCAACGGCTTGCCATTCTACGTAGTTATAGGGCTGATAACCCTCCTCGCATGGCGTCGTGCAGGATGGGGTGCAGGCGTGTTCTCATTATTGGGATTAAGCCTCGTATATGGTATGGGCTATTGGCCCCAAACCATGGAAACAATGGCGCTGATATTGGTAGCGGCATTGATTGCACTATTAATTGGCATACCATTTGGCATTTGGGCGGCCAGAAATAAAGTAGTAGGCAGGATTATTCGGCCTGTCCTCGACTTAATGCAAACTATGCCGGCTTTCGTATACCTGATTCCTGCCGTATTATTCTTCGGCCTCGGAAAAGTTCCAGGTGTTTTTGCTACCATCATCTTTGCAATGCCCCCAGCTGTCCGATTAACGACGCTCGGCATTCAACAGGTACCTGCAGATATTGTGGAAGCTACCCGCTCTTTCGGGGCTACACCGCGACAGCTGTTATTTAAGGTAGAATTACCATTGGCTATGCCTACCATACTGGCAGGTGTGAATCAGACCATCATGATGGCGCTGTCCATGGTCGTTATTTCAGCCATGATCGCTGCTGGCGGCCTGGGAGAGATTGTTTTGAAGGGGATTACGCAACTGAAGATAGGAATAGGCTTCGAAGGTGGTATCGCCGTCGTGATCCTGGCTATCATCCTCGATCGTATTACACAGTCATTCGGTAAAAAGCGGATTAAAAAACAACCTGTAAGTAGTAAATAGAACAGAAAATAGAAGAGTATGAGAAAAGTTATGCTGGCTGTATTGGCAGTGGTCATGATAGGTGTTTCCGCCTGTCAGTCCAACCAATCAGCCGAAAAGAAAATCACCATCGCCTATGTCAACTGGGCAGAAGGTGTAGCCATGACCAACCTGGCTAAAAACCTGCTGGAGAAAAAAGGTTATACAGTTGTATTGAAAAATGCTGACGTAGCACCCGTATTCGCTGCGGTAGCCGGCGGAGACGCAGATATATTTATGGATGCATGGATGCCAGTTACCCATAAGACATATATGCAGAACTTCGGTGAGAAAATCACTGTACTCAATACCAACTTCGAAGGTGCGCGTATTGGCTTGGTGGTACCGGATTATGTAGATATAAAATCAATTGAAGATCTTAATAATGCGAAAGCTAAATTTGGTGGTAAGATAGTAGGTATCGATGCTGGTGCCGGTATCATGGATAAAGCAGAAGAAGCTGTACACGCTTACAACCTCGATTATCAGCTGCAACCTTCCAGTGAAGCAGCTATGCTGGCAACGCTGAAGAAAAGCATCGATGAAAAACAAGCAATTGTCCTCACAGGCTGGGAGCCACATGTTATGTTCTCTCAATATAAACTTCGTTTCCTGGAAGATCCTAAAAAAGTCTTTGGCGAATCAGAAAAAATACAAACGATCGCTAATAATGAATTTACTATCAGAGATACAGCCGCAGTTAATTTCTTCCGTAAACTTAAACTCAACAGTGAGCAACTGGGGTCGTTGATGGGCGCTATTAATGATGCAGATGGCAATGAAGCTGCTGGTGTAAAAGCATGGATTGAAAAAAATCAGGAATTAGTAAACTCCTGGGAGTAATAATGAATTAAATTCCACGATTAGCTATACATAGAAAGAGGATACCTCAAATGCAATAAGTTTTTATTCCATTTGAGGTATCCTCTTTTATTCTTTTTAGTAAATGAACTAAACCATTTCAGCTTGCTGTAATCCTTTCTCTACAGCTGTATCCATTAAGCCTGGAATTCCTGCACCTTCAATCCTGTAAGTGGTAATGTCAGTCAATCCAATAAACGGAAGTACCACGCGAAGATATGGCTCCGTAAAATCCATCGCTTTAAGTGGTCCTTCAGAAAATACACCCTTTGAGGCAATCGCCAGGTAAACTTTTTTCTTACTATCTAATAATCCCTCCGGCATTCCACTGCCATAACTGAAGGTCCTGCCGGCTCTTACTATATGATCTATCCATGATTTCAAAGCTGAAGGGATACCGAAATTATGCGTAGCTACGCTGATAACGATAATGTCAGCCATTTCCAGCTGTGTCACTGCCTCATCAGAATCCTGTAAAGCTTCCAATTGCAATGAAGTGCGTTCAGATGGAGGTGTAAAATAGGCGCTTTGTAAAACACCGTCTATATGGCCATATTTCTTTTTAACAGTGTCATTATGTGTTACTTTACTATCTGGATATTTTTCCTGCAGGCTGCTAATGATCCTGTTAGCCAGTAATATACTATTAGAAGCTTCTCCACTTGGGCTTGAGCTGATATGGAATATGTTCTTCATGATGTTCTTTTTTTGATAACACAAAACTACATACCTTAGCTTACTAAAGATTAGTAGTAATATAAAGGTTAGTAGTAACCTTTTGGTTAGTTAATCAGGAATTATGGCAGAAAAAACAATTTTACCAGAATACCAGGCGCCTATGAGCCGTGCTTGTACAGCCGCACTGGGCGCAGTTGGAGATGCATTGTATGCGATCGGAGGCAAATGGAAACTCCGCATTATTGTTGCACTCAGTGAAGGGCCGTTGCGCTTCAACGAACTGCAACGCCTCGTAGAAGGTATCTCTGCCCGTGTGCTGTCCAATGAGCTGAAAGAATTGGAACTCAATGGTTTCGTAAAAAGAAATGTCAATTCCAAAGCAACCCCGGTTATAGTAGAATATACAGTAACAGAATACGCAGGTTCACTGAAAGCCGTAGTAATGGCATTACATGCCTGGGGCGCGGAACACAGAACCCGCATTCGCCGCCAAATGAAGAAAGACAAGGAACTGCAATAAAAAAGCATCCTGCTGCCAGGATGCTCTTACGTTATAGTAGGGTGATGTAGTCAATTATAGTGCTATCATCCGCTGTCCGCGGAAAACTTTAAACACTGGTTTGTCATTTACCTTGTCCAGCGCCAATTGCAGTTCTTTTAAATTATTTGTGGGTTGATGATTGATTTCCAGTATCACATCATTTTCCTGTAACCCTAATGCAGGAAAAGGAATTTTTACTACCAATACTCCGTTGTTGTCTGCCATCCCAGTGGCTGAACGTTCTCCCAGGGTTTCTATATTTTTAAAGATGCCTTTTTTCCATTCCAATGTTTTTCCTTTCTCTTTATCAATAACTGTTACAAGGACAGGGAAAATAGGCTTGGCTGCTATTGCTTTCAGTCGGGGAACCGTGACACCAAAGGCTGTCATGTCAATGTTTTTGAACCCGGTTGTAAATACTGCTTTGTTCGTTACTGTATAGTCACCAGTTGAAGGGGCTTTGAATGCAGGATCTCCGTACTGACTATGTGCGTCTGTACCTGCATTCCTGGCTGCGAACAAGGCACTGCTGTCTGGAAAGAAATTATTGTCAATCATCTTTCCCCAATATTTAATGCCAATAGGCTTGTAACTACTCATGACCACATTCTGCCGAAATTCATCCCCACTATTTTTAAACCATACATGCGGATGAAATGAGTTGTTGATAATAATATTATTATAGACTTTCCTTTCAAAACCTTCTCTGAGCTTTAATCCGCCATGCAAACAGACATTATTGTAAATTTCATAGTTAGAGGAACCATCGTCCAGGTCTATATCCCAGCCATGATCGCAACGAAACCGATTATTGCGAATGATATTCGTATACATTGCATCCTGCTTTACCAGCCATGGATGGGCCGCAGCAAGACTATCCATTTGCTTACGGTCCGGATACCACCATCTGTCGCGGCCCCAGGAGTTAAACGAGCCATGATCGCCGGTTTCTTGCACCGTATTGAATACATCATTATACTCAATGATATGTCCGCCCCAGGTGCCTTCACTAACGTTAATGCCTGCACGAGGAATATTATAAATACTGTTATGAGCAACCGTAATATGCGCACTCATAGAGAGTTGTACGCCGGCTATCTGTTTTTCAATCTGACCTATATCATGAATCAGGTTATCGGCTGCTACGCAAGAATCCGGGAAATGATTGTTTTTAGGGCCAGAAATGGTGTCCATGCCGTCAAAGGCCTGTGATTCATTGTACTCAAATAATGGCGCCCTTACCGCATCCGGGTTACCAATAAAGCAAATGCCATTACCACCATTGTTATAAATGTGGTTGCCGGCTATCGTATCCCTTTTGTTATAACTACTCAGGAAGATGGCATTACCACCATTATTATCAAAATCACAGTCACGTATAACGCAATTACGCGTACCATCCATTAAAACCACGCCGCTGCGGTATATCGCCCAGTCGCTACGAAGCAGTGGCTCCTTAGTATCCATGAAACTGGCCTTGCATTGCGTAAAGCGTATATCCTTGATCGTTATATTAGTCACAGGTGCTGCGGCGCTACCTTTCAGAATAATCAACTCCTTATGCCTGGATACACGAAATGCAGCTTTGGCAAGGTTCACGCCTGGAGCTGGTTTATAATATAGCTGTTGCGTACGGCCATCATAATACCATTCTCTTGCCGTATCCAGTTCCTCGAAAATATTCTCCACAAAACGAATACTACTATGCATGCCCATCTGCCGGTTATTCTGATAGCCGCCTGCCAGCACAAGGGTCGTATCTTTATCTACACCTTTGATCAGGTAATGATAGCCCCCCCATTCCGCCTTATGTAAGGCATGGATATAGCCGCCTTCCGGATGTTGCCAGGTGGCAATACGCGCTTTGCTGACAGCATCTTCAGCATAACCATGATAATGTGTAGCATTGCTGTCATAATTGGGATATCGCGCTCTTACTTGCGCTTCATTATTTATGTATAGCTGGTCAAATTCGTATGGAATCGAGACTTTAGCCACATAAATGCCATTTTTCCAGGGTCGGAAAAGGGGCTGTATCACGGCGCCTCCGCTGATCACTGTTGCGTTGTTGCCGGCGCCCTGAATGCTTACTGCCTTTAATCCCTTGATATCCGCTGGTGTTATTTCCAACGGTTTTTCCAGGTAATAGGTTCCTGCGGGAATAATAACCTGTAAGACGCTTCCCGGATGTTTGTCGCGGTTGTCATGTAATATAGTCTTCAACTTTGCCGGTGTGGTAATAACACGCGTCTCCTGGGCCTGTACAGGCAAAATTGCTGTTGCTAACGTCAACGCACAAACGACTGATTGTACGGTTTTTCTAATATCCAAAGGCATGGCCCAATTTAATATAGGTTCTGCTTTAAATATGATGTAATATTAGCAGGTTCTACATCATTTTTCTGCTAAAAATTCAGGTCAGAAAGCAAAAAAGTGTCAAAATTTCCGGTCCCAAAACATTGGTTCGTGCTTTGTTGTTAAAAAAGCACGTTTGATGACACAAAAAAGGAGAAAACACGAACTTATGAATCTTAATAATTTCACAATTAAATCGCAGGAAATACTGCAACAGGCGCAGCAACTGGCGTTCAACAACCAGAACCAGGCTATCGAAACAGGGCATATTCTTAAAGCACTGTTGGATGATCAGGACAGTCCTGTTGAATATCTGTTGAAGAAGAATGATGTAAACACCACCTTCCTCAATGGTAAACTCAACGAACAGCTGCAAAAATATCCACGCATGGCCGGAGGCGAGGGAGGACAAATGCTCTCCCGCGATGCTAACAATGCCATGCTTCGTGCAGGTGCCGCTATCAAAGAATTTAAAGATGAATTTGTAAGCGTAGAACACCTGCTGCTGGGAATACTCGGTGGCAGCGACGATACCGCCAAACTGCTAAAAGATGCAGGACTCACCGAAAAAGGCCTCAAAACAGCTATCAAGGAATTACGTAAAGGCGAAACCGTTAACTCTCAGTCTGGCGGTAACCAATATAACACCTTACAGAAATATGCGAAAAACCTCAACGAACTTGCCCGTGAAGGTAAACTCGATCCGGTGATAGGTCGTGATGAGGAAATCCGCAGAACGTTACATATTCTTTCCCGCAGATCTAAAAATAACCCTATCCTCGTCGGTGAACCAGGGGTGGGTAAAACCGCGATCGTAGAAGGTCTCGGACATCGTATTATCAATGGCGACGTTCCAGAAAACCTGAAAAGCAAAATCATTTACGCCCTTGACATGGGTGCATTAATGGCCGGCGCTAAATATCGTGGTGAATTTGAAGAAAGATTGAAAGGTGTGGTAAAAGAGGTTGCAGAAAGTAATGGGGAAATCATCCTCTTTATCGATGAAATCCATACCCTCATTGGCGCTGGCGCCATGGAAGGTGCAATGGATGCTGCCAACATTCTGAAGCCAGCATTAGCCCGCGGTGAACTCCGCGCCATCGGTGCCACCACGCTCAACGAATACCAGAAATATTTCGAAAAAGATAAGGCTCTCGAACGCCGCTTCCAGAAAGTATTGGTAGACGAACCTAGTGTGGAAGATGCGATCTCTATTCTCCGCGGACTCAAAGAAAGATACGAAAGCCACCACCACGTGCTGATAAAAGACGAAGCAATTATTGCTGCCGTTGAATTATCACACCGCTATATAACAGATCGTTTCCTACCTGATAAAGCGATTGACCTGATCGATGAAAGTGCAGCAAAACTCCGTCTGGAAATGAACTCCATGCCGGAAGAACTGGACGAACTGGAACGTAGGATACGCCAGCTCGAAATTGAAAGAGAAGCGATCAAACGCGAAAATGATGAAGATAAACTTGCTGAACTGGCTGCTGAAATATCACGTCTCAGCGATGAACGTAATACCTTCAAAGCGAAATGGCAGGCAGAAAAAGAAGTAGTAGATAAAATACAAAATGCTAAATCAGCCATCGAAAACCTTAAACTCGAAGCTGAACAGGCAGAACGTAACGGCGACTTCGGCCGCGTAGCTGAAATCCGCTATGGTAAAGTGAAAGAGCAAGAGAAGTTAGTAGATGATCTAACCAAAGAACTGGAAGATTTATCTGCGAATCATAAGCGTATGCTCAAAGAAGAAGTAGATGCGGAAGATATCGCGGAAAACGTCGCTAAAGCCACCGGTATACCAGTTGCTAAAATGATGCAAAGCGAAAAAGATAAGCTACTCAACCTGGAAGAAGAACTACACCAACGTGTTGTAGGACAGGAAGAAGCTATCATCGCAGTATCTGATGCGATCCGCCGTAGCCGCGCAGGCCTGCAGGATCCACGCCGTCCTATTGGCTCATTTATCTTCCTCGGTACCACCGGTGTTGGTAAAACAGAGCTGGCAAAAGCCCTGGCAGAATATCTCTTCGATGATGAAACCATGATGACGCGCATTGATATGAGCGAATATCAGGAAAAACACAGCGTTAGCCGTTTAGTGGGCGCGCCTCCAGGATATGTAGGTTATGATGAAGGCGGACAGCTGACTGAAGCCGTGCGTCGTAAACCATACTCCGTTGTTCTCCTAGATGAAATCGAAAAAGCACACCCAGATACTTTTAACATTTTGTTACAAGTACTCGACGATGGGCGCCTTACCGATAACAAAGGCAGGATCGTGAACTTCAAAAACACGATCATCATTATGACAAGTAACATGGGTAGCCAGATAATCCAGGAAAACTTCGAAAACATTGACGAAGGAAATAAGGAAGAAATAGTAGACAAAACCAAAACAGAGGTAATGTCACTGCTGAAAGCAACTATCCGTCCAGAGTTCCTTAATCGTGTAGACGAGGTCATCATGTTCCAGCCATTAATGCGCGACGAGATTAAAGGAATCATTAACATACAATTACAACAATTGAAGGAGATGGTCGCTAAAAATGGCATAATATTGGAATTCTCAGATTATGCGCTTGAGTTCCTGGCTGTACAGGGTTATGATCCGCAGTTTGGAGCCAGACCATTAAAACGCCTCATCCAAAAAGAAATCATCAACCTGCTGAGTAAAAAGATTCTCGCAGGCGATATCGACAAGTCAAAACCAGTGTTGATTGATGTGTTTGATGGCGTTGTAGTAATTCGAAACAAATAATTCTAAATACGACGATACATAGTTTACAATAAACCCCGCGATTCTTCGCGGGGTTTTTTTATGCGTTTCTACCTCGTTATTCAAAGCTACTGTTGCAAGCCGATAGCCTGCCGTGGGAAGCGCGGAATCCCCCAACTGATACCTTTGGTATCAATTGCCAATGGCCTCCATTCAAATAATGCAGGAAATACAGGCCTATCATCTCCCTAACCAAACCAAATATCCAACGCTTTTTTATTAAATTGTGTCTACATCAACTCATAATAATCATGATCGGAGAAAGAGAAGTAAAATTCATACAACATGCTGTTCGTTTATCGGCTCGTGGAATGAAAAGTGGCGACGGTGGACCTTTTGGCGCTATTGTAGTCAGGGGAGATGAAGTGGTAGGAGAGGGCTGGAACCAGGTACTCTGCAATAACGATCCTACTGCCCACGCTGAAGTAATGGCTATACGAAATGCCTGTGCTCATCTGAATACTTTCCAGCTTAATGGATGCGAAATATTCACCAGCTGCGAACCTTGTCCAATGTGCCTAGGCGCTATCTATTGGGCACGGCCAGATCGCGTTTACTATGCTAATACCAAAGAAGACGCCGCTGCCATCGCCTTTGATGATTCATTTATTTATGACGAAATAGAAAAACCACACGAACAAAAACGTATCCCACTCATACATATTCCTTCTCCAGATGCAATCAGCGTATTCGAAGACTGGAACAGTAAGGAAAACAGGACCTTATATTAATAAAAAAGGGCCCCCCAGGGCCCATTTTTATATCCGTAGAAAATCTTTCCTATCTATGATGTGTATAGAAGTGATAGCCGAAAAACATAGCCAGCACGAAAAATAAAATTATCAGCACTATAACGGTAAGGGATATATTAAAATTCCCTGTCCGGCGATTCCTCCGGTAACGTTTATGCAATTTTTTCATCAGGTCCCACTTCATCTGTCTTACCATCGCAGGGATTTTTTCTTTCTCCTTAATGGCAGACAAACCCTCCAGTGCCTCACTGCACAGTTCACAATCAGACAAATGCATCTCCACCTCATGCTGTTCTTCCGGTGTCAGTCGCCCCTGGACATAATCCAGCAACTGTTGCTGCGAAGGACAACCAGTAGTGACAAATATATCTTTGAAATGCTCGTTCATAACAATTGATGCAAATTAACTCTTGTTTGCGCGTTGTTGTTTTTCCAGTATAATTTTGAGATTACGCTTTCCATTCTGAATATGACTCTTTACCTGCATCAGGTTAAATCCTGTTTCATCAGCAATTTGCTGGTAGGATTTTTTATGAAGATAAAAAAGTTCCACACAGATTTTCTGTTCAGGACTTAACTGGCTCATGGCCTGTTCCATATGGTCCAGCATAATATCTTTTTCCTGGTGCATTCGTTTATCTTCCTGCTCCGCCTCCATAGCACCCAGATTACGATCGCTGATCTCTTCTTTGTACTTCATATGGTTCTGACGAATCTGCATCAGGCAATAATTCTTCGCTACCTGGTAAATCCAGGCGCGGAAGTATTGTATTTCATGTTTATTAACATCTGACAATACCTTCAGGAAAATCTGCTGTACGGCATCGCGTGCATCTTCCTCATTTTTGAGGTATTTCATGCACATACCAAGTAAAAGTACAGCATAGCGGTCAAACAATTCGCCGATCCACTCGGTGTTACCATCTGCTTTGTACCGCTGCAGTAATTCCTGGTCTGAAAGTGTATGTATATCCGGATAATTCACAGGCTAAAAATAGAATGCTACTTATGAGATGCAATCTTCATAAATATTCCATAAAATTAATGGATAATAGATATAATTTTTTTTATATCGTAGAGAGATGCCTACCATATCACGCAAATTAACTGCTCTATTCCAATAAAAAGACGGCCTCTCTTTGTTGAATAGAGAGGCCGTCTTTAATAGCTGCTATAAGTAATTACATTGCGTCCAGTGCCTGTTGGGCAGCATTTTTCATACTACCATCCATTCGCACAACTTCCTTAAACATGCGCCTTGCTTTGCCTGACTGACCTTTACTACGATAACAAAGGGCCAACTGATAACGGGCGAGTTCTACATATCTGGGATTGCCATTGGATTCAATCCTGCGATAGCGATCCATGGCCTCATTCACATTTCCTTGTTGCTGTAGTTGTAATGCAGATTTATAAAGATTTTCATCGCTGTTGGTGATAGGGATAGCCGCTGCATCCTTTTTGGGTGCATCGTCACGTTTGGCTGGTTCAGGTGGGGCCTGATCCTTTTCTTTGGCTGCCGCCGCTGCTTTTGCCGCTGCATCTGCCTTTGCCTGCTGATCTTTCGCCTGTTGCTCATTTTCTCTTCTGATAGAATCCGTTTTACGGGCTTCGGCAGCTGCGAGATTAGCTTTACGAATACTATCTGTCCTAGCTTTTAATTTGGCGGCTTTGGCTGCGTTTAAAGCCTTTAGCTTGGCCGAATCTGCAGAAGATAAAGGTACAGGCGGTGTTACTGCTGTTGTGGCTGGAGTCCCGGGCGCAACCACAGGGGTAGTAGGCGCCGGATGTGCGGCCACTGGTACAGTGGGTGGAGGAGATTCATGGTCAGGCTTTACGATAGACTGATCAGTATTACCTTCAACCTTCTCGCTGGCTTCACGGGAAGGCGTTACCGCACTAGCCATGATACGCGGAACTTCCGGCTGATTGCGCATATGGCCACGCAAAACATAGACACCACTGATGCCCATAGCGCCAAAAGCAAGTATCCAGAAGAATACGAGGAAGTTCTCTTTATACTTTTCTTTTCGGGTATACTGCGCCACTTTTTGAGTATGAGAAACGGGGGAAATACTCTGTTGTATATAGCGCTGTAATTTGCCGGTAAGGTCATTATATCTGTCAGTATTTCCTTCTTTCTCTAAAGCCTGCAATGCTTCAAAACAGAGGTCACAGTCTACCAGGTGTTGCTCTACCAGGTGTTTTTCCACATCTGTCAGTCTCCCGTCGAGGTAACGAGGGAGCTGATCTTTACTCAGGCACCGGATTCCTGAGAAGATCTTGATCACCTTATCATGTTGGGATGAATTATTACTTAACATACGCCTGATTGATGAAAAGCTTTGCCAGTTTGTTTTTGGCAACCTTTAGCTGGTTACGTACCTTATCTCGGTTCCAGCCTTTGGCTGCGGCTAATTCAGTGAATGATTTATTTTCCAGATAAAATTCCTGTAGCAGCGCTCTGTCCTCAGCTGGAAGACGATGCAAAGCCTGTTCCAGTCTGATCACCAGCTCCTCTCGGTCGATGGTGTTGGTAGATGCTTTTTCCACCTTATTCTCGATGTGCATGATATCTCTGCCATCGCGGGATGGATAGAACGGGGTGGTTTTTTCCTGTTTGCTGAAGTAACCGCGCAGCGTATGCAAGATCCATTCATTGGCTTTATAGATGGATTGTGTTTTAAGACTGGCGCTAAGTCGCTGAAGTAAATTGGGAAAAACAACGTTGGGGTCAAGGTTGGTACGACTATTTAGCTGAGGTAGGGAAATGGCCACCAGTAAATGACTGTATCTGTCCATCAACACGCCCTCCGCCTCCCGGTCTTTTTGTTTTCTGGTCCGGGATATTAACTCTTTGTCCGATAAACTGGTTAACTGCTGGTGCATAAACTTAATATTTTATATTTACGTATTAAATCGGAAAAAGTTCACTACCGGAACAAGAATATTGGATTATAAAACGGATTTATACAATTCATATGCTATATGCTGTTGTAACTGTGCCTGTTGCGCCTTTGCGCATGGAATCGGCACATAGAAGCGAAATGATTTCCCAGTTGCTATGGGGCGAATGCGTAGAAATATTGGCATCCGCCGCCGGAGGTTGGGTACAGGTCAAAAATCAATACGATGATTACATCGGTTGGGCCACGGAATCACATCTTCAGCTGGTAGATGAATCGTTTTACAAGGCTCCGGTTTCGGGTTTTCTGCCAGGATGGAGTAACGAGGTGATGTTAAATGGTCAGCCAATGATGGTTCCTTTTGGCTGCCTCGTTAAAGGTCAGGCTGGTTCCTCAAACTGGGGTCAATTTGTGGTCAACATCCCGACAAATCTCGTGACTACCGATGTAGCTACAGCGCAGCGGGCAATCATCATCAGAGATGCTGCCTTGAAATATCTTAATACGGCCTATTTATGGGGTGGCAGATCTGTATTTGGCGTAGATTGTTCAGGCCTTACCCAGAACACCTTTAAGCTGGCAGGAGTGGCGTTATGGCGTGATGCCTACCAGCAGGCAACACAAGGCACCACCGTTGATTTTCTCCAGGAAGGGCAATTGGGCGATCTGGCTTTTTTTGATAATGAAGAAGGGAGAATAACACATGTGGGCATCTTACTAAATGACCATGAAATCATACATTCATCTGGTAAAGTAAGAATAGATCCAATCGATAATCAGGGTATTATCAACAGTGATACAGGGATTCGTACCCATAAGCTGCGAATCATAAAACGATTGCTCTAACCAGGCCATTTTACGATAACAAAAAAGCCGTCCCTTTACATAGAGACGGCTTTTTTTGCGTATACTGGTAAATGACCAGTGATACAGATTAGCTTTGTTTGAAGATTTTACGGTAATCTTCGAAGCTTTTCTTAATAATTTCTTCTGCTTTCGCTTTGTCCTGGAATTCTTCCACGATAACGGTTTTCTTTTCCAGTGTTTTGTATTCTTCGAAGAAATGACGCATTTCTTCAATAAAGTGAGGAGGCAGTTCAGATATATCGTTGATATGGTTTACGCTCATATCGTTAGCAGCTACAGCGATGATTTTGTCATCCGCTTCACCGCCATCGATCATCTGCATAACGCCGATAACTTTTGCTTCGATGATGCACATTGGAACGCAATCTACCTGAGACAGTACCAGGATATCCAGTGGATCATGGTCGTCGCAGTATGACTGTGGTATGAATCCGTAGTTGGCAGGATAGTAAACAGAAGAGTACAGTACCCTGTCCAGTTTCAGTAAACCGCTTTCTTTATCCAGTTCGTATTTGGCACGGCATCCCTTTGGAATCTCAATTATAGCATTTACTATGTGTGGTACTTCATTACCGGGACTCACACTATGCCAGGGATTTGTCATCATAATTTAATCTACTTTACTTTAATGTTTATAGTTCAATGCAAGCTTAAGTTTGTGAACAGGGGGTGCAGCCCTGCGTTCTTAAAAGGGTAGATTAAGAGAAAATCTATATCCGGCCCTCGCGGAATGCGTGGCAAAATTACGTAACAATGTGTTAATAGCTAAATTATTATTATCCCGTAAGTTATGCCGGGAAAAAAGGGAAGCTATTAATGGACAGGAACGCTGGCTGCTGCGGTATCAGCTGGTACCGCGCCGGCACCGGCTGAATCGAGGGTTTGTCCGTTGTTGGCTGGGGGCGCATAATTAGGAATGATGCTTTCCAGTGTAAGTGAAATCTTCCACTGGCCACTTTCTTTCACTAATTGTAGCACTTCTTCCTGATGAGCAGAAGAGTTAAGGATCGTTACAGATGCTTTGTCGCCCGCCTCGTTTTTCTCCGTTTTAATTACCTCGATTTTGGCATTTTTAATCTTTTCTCTTTCGGCATCGCTGCGGCGAGCATCAAAAAAGGAATAGAGCTGTATTACCTGTTGGGATTCTTTAGTGGCATAATCCCTTGCCTTGTCAAAGTTCGAATCCTGGATGGCGTGCATAAAAGCCAGCGCTACTTCTTCCGGTGTAGCCTTTTTTTTGCAGCTGAACAACAAGGTTGGTATAACAGCCAGTAACAGGATTCGACGAATATTGGTCATGCGGTGGATAAATTATTAATATATCACTAACAAAAATAGGGTTAAACATTCATATCTGCAAAGTTCCGTCATTATAACGTCATCAACTGAGTTCCCCTTTTCAGGCCCGAACTTACGTTAAAGCTCGTTAATGAAGCGTTAAAGTATTGGCACTCAATGAAGTGCCAATACTAAACCCTGTTAATCTTTATTGGCCTCGTAAGCCCTGATAATGGCCTTCACCAGCCTATGTCTCACCACATCTTCTTCATCCAGCTCCAGGTAACCAATACCATCGATGTTTTTCAGGATTCGGGTAGCTTTATCAAGGCCCGACTTCTGATTTTTAGGTAAATCGATCTGGGTAAGGTCGCCCGTAATAATTGCTTTCGCAGATGCGCCGATACGGGTAAGAAACATTTTAATCTGTAAATCAGTAGCATTTTGCGCTTCATCCAGGATAATAAATGAATTATCAAGGGTACGTCCACGCATATACGCTAATGGTGCGATCTCTATAATGCGGTTGGCCATATAATAGCTCAGCTTCTCTGCTGGTATCATATCATCCAGCGCATCATACAGCGGGCGCAGATAAGGATCAATCTTTTCTTTCAAATCTCCCGGCAAAAATCCAAGGCTTTCACCTGCTTCTACCGCCGGACGTGTAAGAATGATCTTTTTGATCGCTTTGTTCTTCAGCGCTCTCACAGCTAACGCTACTGCTGTATAGGTTTTACCGGTACCCGCCGGCCCAATAGCGAAAATAATATCGTTCCTGTCTGCCAGACTAACCATTTTCTTCTGGTTGGCAGTGCGGGCCCGTACTGTTCTGCCGTTAGGACCAAATACCAGCACCTCATTGGGGTTACGGTCACTGAAATTATCAATACCGGCACCCTCTTCATCCCCAAGGATTTGTTCAAAATAATTCTCGGTCAGATTGCCGTTACGCTCCAGATATTTTACAATCTGGCCAATCTTTTCCTCCGCTGTTGCCACCTCTTCCGGCGAGCCGCTCAGCTTCAGCTGGGTACCTCTGGACAGGATTTTCAACAATGGGAACTTCTTTTTCAGTAAATCCAGTTTTCCGTTGTTTACTCCGAAAAACTCAATGGGATTAATACTATCTAAGTTGATAATCGATTCAGTCAATGATTCAAAGATTTAAATTGTCCAGGAAAAAAGTCGATATTATCATACCGAATATATTTAATTCTTACGCAACCTGGATAGCAATCTTGTTAAGCTTACACTAAATTCTGCAGCCGTTCTGCTTCAATAGTCCTAAGCTCGAAGCAACAGCAGCAGCACCCAGTGCCAGGATACATGCAGCTCTCCTGTGCAGTAATTCATCTTGTACTTACTTTGTCAGGATTACTATGGGGCTGAAGCTACGACTTCTTCATGAACAGTAGGCCGCCGGCTGGACCCATGATAACCAAAACTTTCAAATAACTGCTTTTTGATTGTTTGTCAGATTGTTAATCTAACGCGAAGATATTACTCGTTCACCAAATTCTACAAAATGAAAAATCCACACACGTGGATAAAACATCTCCAAACTTTTGACAGACCTCGCATTCAATCCATAAACATTTTCCTACTTTTATAGAATTATCAACAAATTTCTGGTTTATAATATCTATTTTACGCCCTTTGCAGACACAACGATATTAAGTTCTGCTATCATATGAATATAGCTATGGATCAGCATTACCAGCATCTGTTACACCTGGAAGCTGCCATCAACGCCTGCGCACTGTCGGTCACAGTAAGCACAGATGGTACCATTTCCTCGGTGAATAAACTGATGCTCAATGCACTGCAGTTGCCAGAACAGGTTGTCTGCGGACAACCACTCGAATCTGTCCTACTACCCGCAAACGGGGACCAGTGGGAGCGCACACTACATGCCATAAAAAATGGTAAAGCTATCCGCGAACAGTTCTGCTTCCTCATCAACGGCGTAAAACCACTCTGGCTCGAAGCCGGTATCAATCCACTGACCGTGGATAATCAACATTCCGACGAATACCTTATCCTGGGTATGGATATCACTGATCGTAAATTATCTGAACTACGTATCCAGGAAGATGAACAATATTTCCGTCAGATCCTTGAAAATCTGCCCATCGGACTGCAACAATTTTCACCGGATGGAATCTCCATGGAAATGAATAGCCGCCAACGACAGATCTGGGGACAAGAACACGCGTTCTTTACCACCCCCAACTATAACTGGCTCTATGATCCACACTACCGCCTCAACGGACTCGCCAAACTTTTCGAAGATGTTCGTAGTGGTCGCAAAACATTAAAAAGGGAAATTCTGCTCAACTTCTCTGAGAAGAATTATGACGATATCACCCGTATTTATCCTATTTATTTTGAGGCAACCATTTTCCCAGTGGTAGATAAACAGAGTAATATGGCGAACATATTCCTCATCCTCGATGATATCACGGAGAAAAAACTAGCCGAAATCAGCCTCCAGAAAAGCGAAAGACTCCTGGATAACATCATAGAAAATCTGCCAATCGGATATATTCAGTTTGATAACTTCGGATTTATCCGCCGTATCAATCAAACACAACGTAATTTCTTTGACTCACCACATCCTACTGCCCGCCGGCAGTTCAATGTAATGAACGATGAATTTGCCACCATGTTTGAACTGGATGATCTCTTCCAGCAGGCATTGCAGGATAATATGCCCCTGCGATTGGAGAAGAAAGTAGATTTTGGGAAAGATGGCCGGTGGACAAACATCGACAGGGAAGTATATCTGGATCTCACCGTATTTCCTGTAGTAAATCCTGTTGATAAAGAAAGGATAGTAGTGGCCCTGGTTAATGATATCACAGATAAGAAAACACAGGAACTCGAAAATATTAAAAACCAGGAATTCCTCCAGCAAACAGGCCAGATAGGTAAGATTGGCGGTTGGGAGCTGGCTGTTAATACAGGGGAATTCAGATGGTCTGAGGAGGCGTGTAACATTCATGGATGTACGCCGGGAACCTCCATTACATTAGATGATGTACTTAGCTTCTACACAGAAGAATCGCGGCAGACGCTGCGCATTTTAATAGATCAATGTATCCGCAATGGTAAACCATTTGATGCACAAATGGTCATCGAAACGCCTTACCACGTGATCAAAAGGGTGAGAGCTATCGGGCAGGCAGATATGTCCAATGGTTCACCCAAACGCATATACGGCGTTGTGCAGGATATCACGGAGCAGTCCGCCATCCGCGACGCGCTGACCCGTAACACAGAGCTGATGCGGCTCTTCTTTGATACCATCGATATGGGTTACGTGGCCATGGAACCAGATGGACAGCTCAACTTCCTCAACCAGAAAGCAGAAAAACTGATTGGTAGGAAAGCGCTCACCGGCAGTAATATCTTTGAAGTATTTCCTAAACTTAGCGGCACAGTATTCTATGCACGCCTACAGGAATGCATCCGCCAGCAAGCATCTCAGTCATTCGGGATTTATTTCCCTGCGCCTGATAAATGGTTCGACTTCTTGCTTACGCCTATGCAAGACGGTGGTATTTCGGTATTTATCAGGGATATCACAGAAAGCCGAAAAATGCAAAAGGAACTGCGTCGCGCCAATGACCAATTATCTAATCTTAATAAAAACCTGGTCAACCAGAATAAACAGCTGGAAGACTTCGCGCATATCACTTCTCATAACCTCAGAGCGCCTATTGCCAACCTGAAAGCGTTAATGCAAATGCATAATGAGGCTACCTCTCAGCAGGAACGTGAACTATACCTGGGTATGCTGCATGAGGTGATTAAAAAGATAGATGAAACCTTGAATGATCTTGTAGAAGTAGTACAGATCAGAAAGGATGTAAACGTAGAAAAAGAAAAACTCTTCTTTGCAGACAGATTGAAGAAAGTTACCGATATTTTGCTGGTAGATGTTGAAACCAGTAATATTCAAATCTCATCAGATTTCAGTAAAGCACCAGCCCTGATATACTCCAGGGTTTACCTCGACAGTATCTTACAAAACTTCATCACGAACGCCATCAGGTACCGCTCTCCGGAACGCACGCCGGAACTGCATTTACACTCCTGGGTCGAAAATGACCTCATCATGCTTACCGTTGAAGATAACGGTGTTGGGATAGATATGGAACGATTTGGCAACAAATTATTTGGCTTCAGAAAAACCTTTCATAAGAACAAAGATGCCAAAGGAATCGGACTGTTTATTACCAAAACACAGGTAGAAGCAATGGGGGGTAGTATAAAAGCAGAAAGCAAACCAGGCCTCGGAACAAAATTTATTATTACTTTTAGGCCTGAATAATATGCTTATATGGACCTGATCAATATGATTTTTATTGTGGATGATGACCCTATTCACCAGCAGATCGCCAAAATAATGATTGAGCGACAGGGCATAAGCAATAATATTCGTGTATTCTCTGATGCCCAGGAAGTGCTGGACTATTTCAGAGAAAACACGAATAATCCGGACGCATTACCAGATCTGATCCTACTGGATTTGAATATGCCGGTAATGGACGGATGGGAATTCCTGGATGAATATGCAGGATTCCAAACTGCTTTACCTAAATCTGTGAAAATCTTTGTACTGACTTCGAGCATAGATGAAAAGGACAAGGAACGCGTGCGTAGTTACAAGTTTGTCAGCGGGTATCTGACCAAGCCCTTGTCAAAGGAGATTATCTCACATCTTTCCTAAACCTGCCTCTGCTGCAGCTTTTAGCTCTCTGATGGTTTTTTCCGGATCTGGTGTTGCAAATACAGCACTGCCAGCAACTAATACGTTTGCTCCTGCCTGAATAAGCTGGCCGGCATTCTGTGCATTGATGCCCCCATCCACTTCTATAAGGGCATGGGCATTGTTATCGTTGATCAGTTGCCTGGTCTGTGCAATCTTATGATAGGTCTGCTCTATGAATGACTGTCCGCCGAAACCCGGATTTACGCTCATGATCAGCACAAGATCTATATCTCTGATTATATTTTCCAGCAGCGCTACTGGCGTATGTGGGTTGAGTGCTACGCCAGCTTTCATTCCCAGTTTCTTTATCTGTTGGATATTTCTGTGCAGGTGTGGGCATGCCTCATAGTGAACGGTAAGCATGTCGGCCCCGGCTTTCTGAAAATCTTCTGCATATTTACCTGGTTCCTCTATCATCAGGTGTACATCACAAGTCTTCTGTGTTGCCTTTCTGATGGCGGCAATCACTGGCAATCCAAAGCTGATGTTAGGTACGAAGCGGCCGTCCATTACATCCAGATGAAACCAGTCAGCTTCGCTGCGGTTAAGCATGGCGGCTTCATTTCCCAGTTCCAGGAAATTAGAAGCCAGTAATGAAGGTGCTATTAATACAGGTTTTTGTTCCAATGGCTATCAATTTTTTATACAATAAATTTAAGAAATAGTTTGCAGGATTACTTCCCATTGAGTCGGGTAATGGCTTCCTTTGCCGCTTTGAAATCTTTTCTGAAGGAGCTTGCCTTGTAATAGTCTTCGAGTGCCATTTCTTTTTTGCCCAGGTTTTCCTGGCTTAACGCGCGATTAAAGTAGGCATCGGCGTCTGTAGGAGCTGCTTTGGCGGCAAGGTTATAAAAAACATAGGCATCTTTCCAATTTCCACTTTTTCGGTAAATATCTCCCAGGGCCATATAGGCTGACTCATATCCTGGATCCGAGATGATAGCCTTGCGGTATGCGGTTATCGCTGCATCTTTGTTGTTAAGGTCTTCCTGGAAACGGCCGAAAGCATAGATGGGCTCCGCATTGGTGCTATCCAGTTTGAATGCCATTTGATAAAACTGAAGTCCATCGGTATTTTTACGGGTACGCAGCAAATCACCCAGTTCCATCAAGGCCTCATATTCAGGATGGTCACCAGCAACGCTAACGGCCATACGAAGATGCTGAATGGCATTGGCAGTGTCTTTATGATCTTCTGCTATCCTGGCTTTCAGGTAGTAGGCCTGGTCTTTGGCATCTGCAGAGTGGGTGAGGATGTCAGCAAGGCTATCTGCCTGCGGATACTGTTTGTCTTCCACCAGGGCACTGGCCAGTTTATAGCGCAGGTACGAATATTCCGGTGCGCCTTTTAAAGCACGGGAGAAAAGGTCAATGGCTTTTTTATTATTACCAGTGGCTAATGATGCTTCTCCGGCGCCTGCCCAGTATTCTACGTTGGCGGTGTCCAGTGCTGCTGCCTTCTCAAAATCTTTTAATGATAATTCCGGGTGCGTATTGAATAGTAGCAACGCCCGGCGATAGTATAGTGGCGGGTTGTCAGGGAATTTCTCCAGCGAGTCGGTTACCGGCCGGATGATATCACTATAATATACAGAGTCAGCAGCAGCGTCCTGCTGCTGACTATTATGTGTTTCTTTATTATTGTTGTTATTGCAGGCTGTTATGGCCAGCCCCAAGGCAAGGATAGTTAGTCGTCTCATAATCAGCGCCAAATTAACGGCTTAATTCTGAATTCTGAAATTCTAACTGCATTAAAGTCTTTTTTAAGGCCTGATAATCTGCCGGAATAACAATAGAGGACTTTTCTTTTCCATAAAGACTCATCACTTTTGCCGGGGTATGGATCTCATCACGGATAGACTTAGGCGCGGTATCCTCGAATTTCACGGGGTGGGCTGTTTCCAGGAAAACACCGGTAACTTCAGGGTCTTCTGCGAGGTATTTCTGCAAGCCCAGATAGCCTACGGCGCCATGCGGATCCAACATATAATGTGATTCTTTATAAACCCGCTCCATGGTGCGTGCAGTCTCTTTATCGTTGAAGCTGTAGGAGCTCATGCTGGCAGCCAGTTCTGGTAAGTTCTTGCCATATAACTCCAATACACGTACGAAATTACTTGGATCCGCTACGTCCATCGCGTTAGATAGGGTCGGAACGGCACGGGCAGGCTCATATTTGCCGGATTGCATATAGCGTGGCACGGTATCGTTGCTATTGGTGGCAGCGATAAAGTGATGTACTGGCAAACCAATGGCAGCAGCCATCATACCGGCACAAATATTTCCAAAGTTGCCGCTAGGCACAGAGAATACTACATTAGGATGTGCCGCCTTCATCTGTTTATACGCCAGGAAGTAATAGAACATCTGTGGCAGCCAGCGGGCTACGTTGATGGAGTTGGCAGATGTCAATGGACGCTTTGCCTGCACTTCCTGATCGAGGAAGGCGGTTTTTACCATTTGCTGGCAATCATCAAAAGTGCCTAAAACTTCCAGTGCGCGCACGTTTCCACCAAGGGTGGTGAGCTGCTTTTCCTGTAAAGTGCTCACCATTTTGGAAGGGTAGAGGATAATCACTTCAACACCAGGCACATTATAGAACCCACTGGCAACAGCTGCACCCGTATCACCGGAAGTAGCCACCAGCACTGTTACTGGCGTTTTACTGTTCCTACGGAAATATCCCAGACAGCCAGCCATGAACCTGGCGCCGACATCTTTGAAGGCGAGGGTAGGGCCGTGGAAGAGTTCCAGCGCGTAGGTAGCACGCGAAACCTTTTGTATAGGAAAAGGAAAATGCAGGGTATCTGCAATAATCTTCTTTAATTTATCTTCAGGGATTTCATCTCCTACAAAAGCTTTAATGACCTCGTAACCAATTTCGTGGTCTGAGTATTTGTCCAGGTTTTTGATAAAAGCCGGATCGAGCTGTGGTATCTGCTCCGGGAAATACAATCCTTTATCTGGCGCCATACTTTGTGTAACAGCAGTCTCGAAGGATACTTTATGTGCCGGATTTTGCAAGCTGTAGTACTGCATAGAACAATCTTTAAAAAGTTAATCAATCACCTTTACTCCTGCTGTATTAATACGGGAAACGTAGATTTTATAGTCGACTCCTAATGGAGCATATACCTTGTCCATAGTTTCTGCCACTTTGCGGGCATTGCCTTCGCCTTTGCTCAGCATGAAAACGGAAGGGCCGGAGCCGCTGATACCGCCACCGAGGGCGCCCGCTTCTTTGGATTTAATCTTCAGCTCATGAAAGGCAGGGATCAGGATAGAACGTACCGGTTCTACGATCACATCTTCCAGGGAACGACTGATCAGGTCATAATCATCCTGGTAAAGACCTGCTACAAGCGCGCCTACATTACCCCACTGACGAATAGCATCTGTCATCAATACTTTCTGTTTCAAGATCTCGCGTGCATCAGAAGTTTTTACTTCTATCTGCGGATGTATAACGGTTACCCATAACTCAGATGGACAGCGCAGGGAGATAATATCCAGTGGTCTGTAGCTCCTTACCATGGTGAATCCACCGAGGATGGCAGGTGCTACGTTGTCCGCATGGGCCGAACCGGATGCCAGTCTTTCACCTTCCATGGCAAAGCGTACCAGCTGTTTGCGGCTAAAAGGCTCGCCGAGCAGATAGTTGACACCTACTACAGCGCCGGCACTGCTGGCAGCACTGGAGCCGATGCCGCTACCTGGATGTATGTTCTTGAATATTTCTATTTCTATGCCAACTTCAGGATTTTCATACTTCTGTAATAAAGCCTGAACAGCAACACCGGCCACATTTTTAAGCGGGTCTAACGGGAGGTCAGCCCCGTGAACGGCGGTAATACGGATGCCGGGTTCCTTGCTCCTGCGCAGGATCATTTCATCGCCGGGTGCGTCCATGGCCAGTCCTATTACATCAAAGCCGCAGGCAACATTAGCAACAGTGCCAGGAGCAAATACTTTTATACAATCCATATACTTAATTTAATAATTGAAATTTAGGAACGGTGAATGCGGTGAGAAGGATAATGAAAACTTAATACCTATCTCGCCGTTCTGATGATGTCAGCAAATATCCCGGATGCTGTTACATCTGCACCTGCACCTGCTCCCTTCACAATCAGTGGCTGTTCTTTATACCTGCTGGTAGTGTATAATACAATGTTATCTTTTCCTTCCAGATTATAGAACGGATGTTCCGGCGCTATCTGTTGTAAACCTACAGAAGCTTTGCCTTCCTCATAACGGGCAACAAACTTAAGGCGTTTGCCCTGAGAAGATGCCTGCTGCAACAATCCTTTGAAATGATCTGCATGCACATCCAGCTGGTCATAGAAATCAGCCACAGAAGGGGCGTTCAGACAAGCATCTGGTAAGAAAAGGTTGTTGGTGATGTCATCCATTTCCATTTTTGCACCACTTTCACGGGCAAGGATCAGGATCTTGCGCATTACATCCACACCACTCAGATCTATACGTGGATCTGGTTCGGTGTAACCCTCATCCTGTGCAGCTTTTACCACCTTGCGGAAGTCGGCTCCGTTAACGAAATTATTGAATACAAAATTGAGACTGCCACTCAGTACAGCTTCAATACTGTGCACCCGATCGCCGCTGCGGATAAGATCATTTAAGGTGTTGATCACCGGTAATCCTGCGCCTACATTGGTTTCGAAGAGGAAAGATGCATCATACTTGCGCGCCAGCTCTTTCAGCTCTTTATAATATTGGTAGTCTGATGAACAAGCGATTTTGTTACAGGTAACAACAGAGATACCATGTTGGAGGAATTCGCGGTAAACCTTGGCTACATCTGCACTTGCGGTGTTATCCACGAAAACGCTGTTGCGTAGGTTAAGTGTTTTTATTCTTTCAATGAACTGTTGCAAATCGTTGTTGTCGCCCTGTGGCAGCTGATCGCGCCAGTCACTCAGTTTGATGCCGTATTCGCTCAGCAACATGTTTCTACTGTTTGCTAGCCCGGCCACACGTATCTGTAATCCCAGTTCATCTTGCAGGAAGCTTTGTTGCTGCTGCAATTGTTCCAGTAATTTGCCGCCCACGTTGCCTGCACCAGCAATGAATAGGTTGACCTGTTTCAGTGGTTGCTCAAAGAAGGTTTCATGTATGAGGTTAAGTGCTTTTTTAACATCTGCTTTGTTGATGACAGCAGAGATGTTTTTTTCTGTTGATCCTTGTGCGATAGCGCGAACATTGACACCATTGCGGCCCAGTGTACCAAATAGTTTGCCGCTGGTGCCGTGGTGGTTTTTCATTTTATCACCTACTACCGCCACGATGCAAAGGTCTTTCTCAACCAGCAGTGGTTCTATTTTTTTCTCATGGATCTCGATGGCAAATTCTTCGTCAACGGTCGCTTTGGCGGCGAGCATTTCATTTTCGTGTATACCTACAGTGATCGAGTGTTCAGAAGAACTCTGTGTAATGAGAATAACGTTTATGCGTTCACGTGAGAGTGCTTCGAACAGGCGTTTGGAGAATCCTGGGATACCCACCATGCCGCTACCTTCGAGGGTTAGTAAGGCAATGTGTTGTATGCCGGAAATTCCTGTTACTGGGTAGTTACGATCGGTGCCATCGTGGATCAATGTGCCGTAATCGTTAGGCGCAAAGGTGTTTTTGATCCACACTGGAATTCGTTTATCCATTACCGGTTGTATGGTAGGAGGGTAGATGACCTTAGCGCCGAAGTGCGAAAGTTCCATCGCCTCTTCGTAAGAGATATGTGCAATTGGAATGGCTTGCGATACCATACGTGGATCAGCGGTCATCATACCACTAACGTCTGTCCAGATGTCCAGCAGGTCGGCATTTACAGCGGCAGCAATGATAGCAGCAGTGTAATCGGAGCCACCACGGCCAAGTGTAGTCGTTTCTCCTTCGATAGTAGCAGCTACAAACCCTGGTAATACAGTGTAGTCCGCCTGTTGCTGATCGAAGAATGCTTTTATATTATGATTGGTTGCTGCGAAATTAACTGCGGCATGACCAAAGTGATTATCTGTTACAATGAGTTCGCGGCTGTCTTTCCAGGCTGCATGGAGGCCCTGTTGTTTCAATTTTTCCGCTACAAATACACAGGAGATCAGTTCGCCGAAGCTCATGATTTTATCCAGACTTCTTTTACTGAGCTCGCCTATCTGATAGATACCGTCACAGAGGTTTTCCAGTGCATTCAATTTCTTTTTCAGCTGGCTGATTAAGCTGCTCTGTGCAGTAATGGGGAATAACTCACGGATGGCGGTGAGGTGGCGGGTTTCTATTTCTTCCAACACAGCTTTATACTGATCATTGCCGGCGCTGGCGAGCTGTCCGCAGCTGATCAGTTTATCGGTGATACCTCCCATGGCAGATACAACGACAGCGAATTTTCCTGTTGGTTTATTTTCTTTCAGTATGAGGCAAACTTGTTCTATGGCTTTAGCACTGCCTACGGATGTACCTCCGAATTTTAAAACTTGCATATTAAATAAAGTTTATACGTATGGATTTTCCGGTTCCTTCCGGCTGTTTACCGCTCGTTGCGGTCGTTGGATGATATGTGAAAATTAACCCCGCACTGGGGTTGTAATAATGGTGGTTGTAATAATAGTGCTCATGCATTCCCCGGAGGAGGGAGTGAAGGAGAGGTGATATGTAGAGAAGTGTTGCACTATTACTTTTTTGTGACGATTGTGTTACAAAAGTCTATATTTCCAACGGTAATTAAAAGTGCAGTGAATATATTTTGAAATATTTCAAAATTGATGGTTTTAGATTGTTAAATTTTAAGTATTTGTTGTTTTATTAGATGTTTTAATTGTTTTATGAGACAATAATGTAGATAAATTATTTGCGTATATGCGACCGGGTAGTATGTTTTTTAAATTTAACTGACATTTACATGACAAAAAGATGTTTGATTATGATTTTGAATGAGCATTGCCTGGATTCAGCTGACAGCAACCTGACATGAATAATTAATGCCCCGTTAGATATTCCTTGCCGATGAAAGGTATTGTTCCAAACTTCCATGGCAAATCTTGTTGCCATTTATTGTTAATGCAGCAGCTCCGCAGCTATTAGTAAATAATACACCCATAAAATCATCTGAACTAAAAAAATCTGGCGGTGGTAACCAAATACCAATAATTTATCATTAACTTTAGCGAGTAAACAAATACAGGCATTGTCTGAATCATTAAAATATACATCTAATAGTCAGCTACGCTACTATTTTCTCATGGCCACCCTCGCCATGGATTCGGCTTTGTAATAACCCTTACTTCCATGCCCTAACCGGGCCCTTTCCTGTAATTATAGCGTAACTTTGTAGTAGCTGATAAACCTGCTTCATCGTTTCATTGCTACTTCAGCATTTGCTGCTAGTCCGGCTGTTCTTACACGAATGGTTTTAACAACCAGCGCTACAAACTGGTTATCATCTCAGGAAATATATCATCAGCAGGAGGTTACGCAGGTAACTGTATCTGCATCTATCTATATAAATCATACACCAGAACAACATCATACACCAACACAATCCTATTCATTATTCAATATTCCTGTTATGCCGCATTATCATAAACTAGGACAGATTCCACATAAGCGCCACACACAGTTCAGGAAACCGGACGGAGGCCTCTACTCGGAACAATTGTTTTCGACAGAAGGTTTCTCTTCCCATTCCACACTGCTATATCATTGCCATCCACCAACTGAAATAGTGAAAGTAGATGAGCCTTATCAGGTTGCTCCAAAAGTAGCAGAAGAGAAAATGCTGAAACACCGCAGTTTCCAGGGCTTCAATATCGCTCCGGAAGATGATTTTCTGAAAAGTCGCAAAGCCGTACTCGTTAACAGCGACCTCCACATCGTATTAGCTGCTCCACGTAAAAGCATGCGCGACTACTTCTACAAAAATGCCGATGCGGATGAAATGATCTTCATTCATGAAGGTACCGGTACATTGAAAACGCAATATGGTCAACTGAAATTTGGCTACGGCGATTACCTCGTTATTCCAAGAGGTACAATCTATCAGATTCAATTTGATACTGAAAATAACAGACTCTTTATTGTTGAATCGTTTAGCCCTATACGTTATCCTAAACGTTATCTCAGCAAATATGGGCAGCTGCTGGAACACTCGCCCTACTGCGAGCGTGACATCAGGCAGCCTGAAAACCTGGAAACTATTGATCAGGAAGGCGACTTCGTTATTAATATTAAAAAGAAAGGCGTAATGTATCCTATCCATTACAAACATCATCCATTTGATGTGGTTGGATGGGATGGTTGCGAATATCCATTTGCTTTTTCCATCCACGACTTCGAACCAATTACAGGTCGCGTGCATCAGCCGCCACCAGTCCACCAAACCTTTGAAGGCACCAACTTCGTAGTGTGCTCTTTCTGTCCACGCTTGTTCGACTACCATCCGCAAGCTATCCCTGCTCCTTACAATCACAGTAATATCGACAGTGATGAAGTACTATATTATGTAGATGGTGATTTCATGAGCCGTAAACATGTTACACGTGGTATGATCACCCTGCATCCTGCAGGCATTCCGCATGGTCCTCATCCTGGCGCTGTTGAAAAAAGTATCGGCGCTAAAGAAACGAAAGAACTGGCAGTAATGGTTGATACTTTCCATCCGCTGCAGATAACAGAAGCCGCGCTGGGTATAGAAGATGGCTCCTATACCATGAGCTGGGCCGAATAAATTTCCTGTAATCAAATACCAATCTTGTTACAACAAAATCTTTAAACCAATTAATTGAATGTTATGGAAACAGCTACCAGGAATACAGCTACAACCACAGGTCAGCAAGACTTTTTACCGTTGAATGGAACTGACTATGTTGAGTTTTATGTAGGAAATGCAAAACAGGCTGCCAACTATTATAAAACAGCTTTCGGTTTTCAGTCTGCCGCTTATGCAGGCCCTGAAACTGGTGTAAGAGACCGCGTTTCTTATGTGCTGACACAAAATAAACTTCGCTTTGTTCTTACTTCTCCGTTACATCCGGATAGTCCAATTGCTGAACATATCAACGTACATGGCGATGGTATTAAAGTGCTGGCCCTTTGGGTGGATGATGCGCGTTCTGCCTATGAAGAAACGATTAAGCGTGGCGCTAAATCTTACATGGAGCCAACCGTTGAAAAAGATGAATTCGGTGAAGTAGTACGTAGTGGTATTCATACGTACGGCGATACTGTTCATATTTTTGTAGAACGTAAGAATTACAATGGTGCTTTCATGCCAGGCTATCGCGAATGGAAAACCGTTTATAACCCAACCGATACTGGTTTGTTATATGTAGATCATTGTGTTGGTAACGTAGGTTGGAACGAAATGAATACTTGGGTAGATTTCTACGAACAGGTAATGGGCTTCCGCAACCTGTTGTCGTTCGATGATAAGGATATCTCTACAGAATATTCTGCACTCATGAGTAAAGTAATGAGTAACGGTAACGGTCGTGTGAAATTCCCAATCAATGAGCCGGCAGAAGGTAAAAAGAAATCACAGATCGAAGAGTACCTGGATTTCTATGGTGGTCCTGGTGTACAACACGTGGCTATTGCTACCAATGATATCGTTAAAACCGTAGCTGAGCTGCAGGCGCGCGGTGTGGAATTCCTTACTGTTCCTTCTTCCTACTATGAAACATTGCTGGAAAGAGTAGGTAAGATAGATGAAGAAATTGCTCCACTGCAGCAACTGGGCATCCTGGTAGATCGTGATGATGAAGGGTATCTGCTGCAGATCTTCACCAAACCAGTACAGGATCGTCCTACTGTATTCTTCGAAATTATTCAGCGTAAAGGTGCGCAATCATTTGGTAAAGGTAATTTCAAAGCCTTGTTCGAATCTATCGAAAGAGAGCAGGCGCTGAGAGGAAACCTGTAAATCATACTTCAAAACAACAACAAGGTCTACCTGCTGGTCCGCTTCGGGAATTTCCGGGGCGGATCTTTTTTGTTTGCCTATATCGGTTACTCGGATATTAGTTTTAGGCAGAAATAATAGTAAAAAATCGCAAAGCTTTAGAAACAAGCCATGGTAGCTGTTTTTATTTAGAAAATAGTAAAATAACGCAGGGATGACTGACAACATAACCGAATTTAAATAGCTTTGCAGAAGAAGTTGTAATCCCCAATTTCCGCCCTGCTATGGTACTCACAACTGAAGCACTCCCGGCACTACCCCTGCGTGATTTTATCAGTAGTTATTGTCTGCGGGAAATAGATACCAATGGTACAGATCTGGTAAAGGCTATTCATGCTATTGATCAGTCATTTATGACCTTCTGGCTTGCAAAAACGCCTTTATTATATGCTACGAGTAAAGGTACTTCCTCCATTAATACTAAAGAAAGGCAACTGCTTTGCATTCCTAGTCGTTTCCAGGGGTATCAAACCTATAATGGCCGTTATAGTTTCTTTTCAGTTAACCTCAAGGCCAATGGATTTTATCGGATTTTCAATGTCCCTATGCAGTTACTGAGCGATACCCTTGTACATAGCGATGATGTGATAGGGAAGGAGGTGAGTTTCCTTCAGGAACAGCTGGAGGAAGCAGCAAATCTTCAGCAAATGAAAGCTGTCGCTGATGCTTTTTTTCTTGGCAAGCTAATCCGTAATACCGCTACCGGCACTGGAGATAGAATCACTGCGGCGGCACTGGCTATTAGTGCCTGTCCGGAAGCCTTGAATGTAAAGCAGCTGGCTGCCAGTGTTAATATGAGCCTGCGTGCCCTGGAACAGCACTTTCTGGCGCAGGTGGGTATGCCTCCCAAATTATATGCCCGGGTGTCCAGGTTTATGAAAGCCATGGGTATGAAGATGTCTGACGCGGATATCAACTGGACTACTATCGCGCATACTTGCGGTTACTTTGATCAAATGCACCTGGTAAAAGACTTCAAGGCCTTTACGGGGCAGTCGCCGAGGGCTTTTATGCAGGGCTCACCACCACCTGCCGAGCAATTCGGGCCCGTGCTGGAATAAAATTCACTGCATTTAAATAGCAGTCCTTACCTGTAATTTTCATAGTAACAAAAAATTAATGTGTATTTTTTGTTATGTCAAATCCGTGCAGTAGATTCACTCGTATCTATTATGCCCATAGTTTTGTCTGTAGGCGTTACTCATCATTTAGAAGAAGACCATATTACTTTAGAGATCTATTAACCGTTATATAATTAATAATTATAACCTATGCACAACACAACGATTGCCCGTAGGGTAAGCCATGTCCTTTTGTTGTCCGCCTGTGTGCTGACAACTGCTGTTGCCAAAGCCGGTGAGCCAGAACCTACTTATCTGCAAAAAGTTTCCTCACCTCTGGGTCAGACGGTCATTTCTTATAATACCGACCGCACCATCAGCAAACTAACTGTATTGCATAAAGGTGAAAGCGCCGACTACCAGGAAGTGATTGTACCAGTGTATGAGAACGGCCGCATTATCAAAACACTTTCCGGCGACAACCCGGCAGCCACTCCTGCAGACCTGAATACTTCCATGGAATACAACGAAGCTGGTAGGGTGATCAAAATCAGCTATTACCATGCAAATGCCGTATATGCATGGGATTCTTTGGCATATAATCAGGCCGGACAGCTTTCTACCCGTTACATGTACACGAAACAGCCGGCAAAAAATACCTTTGAAAACAGTGGCTACCAGGCCTGGACCTGGGAAAACGGGAATGTAATCCGCCAGGATAATTTTGGAAAACAGCCAGGGTTCTCAAAGTTTATTGCACTTTCGGCTATCAGTTACCGTTATGATAACAAGAATAATCCACAGCAACAGTCAGATCTGATATACCTGACAGACTTCCGCCCGGCACAGTTCTCTGCCAACAATGTAGTGGCTGAAACCCTTACCAGCATGAACTCTTCCAGGGCTGTAACCAACACCTTTGTATACACGTATAATGCAGGTAAATTCCCGGTAAAGGCAACCCAAACTTCCGATCTTGATCCGGCAACTGTTAAATTGGAGTGGACAAGGTTGTAATAACCCGGACAATAACTTAACTTTACAACAATATTTAGAGTAATTGTTTCGTTGTCTATGAGCATTCAAACGCTGTTCGGTATTTTGTTTCTGTTAGGTGGGATTTTTCAGGCTTTTACAGCCATTCTGATTTATCAGGGTAGTAAACACTATATTTTAAGGTTTATGAATAAAAAAGTAGCCTTAGTGGTATATTCATTATTAGCCCTGTTTTTGTTTTTTCTTGCGTATATTAATCTGGCATAACTTAAAATTTTTTGTTGATCTGGTATGAAGCGACTACTTATACTCGCACTGATGTTGTTGGCAGGGGGCACTTTGTTTGCCCAGCAATCTTTTCTTGAAAACCAGAAAATGTATCCTAAAGTAGGAGAGGCATATCGTCAGAAAGAAGAATTGCTCAGAAAGGAATTTGAAAAGAAAGGCCTGGCATATCCGGCCAGGTATATATTTATACGCTCTTTCAAGCTCGACAGTGAAATGGAAATCTGGGTGAAAAACAATCCCCAGGATACTTTCCGTCTGTTCAAATCTTATAGGGTATGTACTTTATCCGGGAAGATGGGGCCCAAAAGAAGAGAAGGCGACCGACAGGTGCCAGAAGGGTTCTATTATATCAATGATTTCAACCCAAACAGCAACTATCATCTGTCGCTGGGTATAAATTATCCTAACTTCTCAGACCGTATCCTGAGCGATCCTAAAAAGCCAGGAAACGAAATATACATACATGGTAACTGCATTACCGTAGGTTGTATTCCGTTAACGGATGAATTTATCGACGAAGTATATATACTCGCGGTCAATGCTAAAAATGCTGGACAGGACTTCATTCCTGTTCATGTATTCCCTGTTAAATTCAGCAATTACCGTTCTGTAGAATACCTGGGTAATTTCCCGGTTGCAGATTCTATCAGTCGTCCGTTCTGGGCTGACCTGAGAACTGCTTATGAATATTTCGAGAAGCACCACAAATTACCGGTGGTAATGATCGATGACAAAGGCAAATACGTAATGTAAGCACTGTATAATAATATTATTTGCGAAAAGGTCTGGCTGTTTCAGCCAGGCCTTTTCGCTTTTATAACCAATTACATGCGTTTATCCATGTTAATTTGGATATTAAATATTTTTTTTCAAACTTACCAGTCGGTCAAATCAATATTTACTTATGCACAGAAGAGACGCAATAAGGAATGTGGCGATTTTGTTGGGGACTGCCATTTCCGCTTCCACGTTATCAGCCTTAGAAGGTTGTACAGGCTCCGCTCCTAAAAATTATGATCTCACCAAGCCACAAACGAAAACCATGGTGGCTGAGGTCGCGGAAACCATTATTCCTGCCACCGACACGCCAGGCGCGAAAGCCGGCAAGGTAGACGAATTCATCATCACCATGATGAATGATTGTTACAAGAAAGAAGATCAGGCACTCTTCCTGGAGGGGCTGACAAAAATTGATGAAGCCAGCAACAAGAAATTCAAAAAGGCATTTCTTGACCTGACTCCTGAACAACGCACAGAAGTACTTACCGAAATCGATAAGGAACGCGTTGCTTACAACAAACGTGAAAACAAGAAAGAAGGTGATAAAGCACACTACTTCCAGTTTATGAAAGAACTGACGATGCTGGGCTATTTTACCTCCGAACCCGGTGCTACTAAAGCGCTTCGCTATGTTGCCGTTCCTGGCCACTACGACGGTTGCATCCCTTACAAAAAAGGTGACAAAGCCTGGGCTACCTGATCCTGAATATATTTAGGAATCTATTGCTGACTTTCAGTTTGGTTGGGTTCTGACCACTGAAACTTTCTTGTCTTCTTAAATTGTTGAAAATGAATTTAAATACAAAAGCACAGGCGCAAAATACATATGATGCTATTGTGATCGGTTCCGGTGTGAGTGGTGGTTGGGCTGCCAAGGAACTGACAGAAAAAGGTTTGAAGGTATTAATGCTGGATCGTGGTAAACAACTGGAACACGTAAAAGATTACGATACCGCTACCAAAGATCCATGGGAATTCCCGCACCGTGGCCGCCTGACAGTAGATCAGCGCGAAACACATCCTAAACTGAGTCGTGACTATCCTTACAGTGAACACAACGAAAAATATTGGATCAACGATTCTCAGTCTCCTTATAATGAAGTAAAACGTTTCGATTGGTATCGTCCGGATATCGTTGGTGGTAAGTCCATTATGTGGGGCCGCCAGTCTTACCGCTGGAGTGATATCGATTTCGAAGCTAACCTGAAAGACGGTATCGCCGTTGATTGGCCTATTCGTTATAAAGATTTAGCGCCTTGGTATGATTACGTTGAAAAATTTGCTGGTATCAGTGGTTCCCGTGAAGGACTGCCTCAGCTGCCTGATGGTCAGTTCATGCCTGCAATGCCAATGAACTGCGTAGAAACAGATGTAAAGAAAAGTATTGAAGGTAAGTTCAAAGGGCGTATCATGACAATGGGGCGTGTGGCAAACATCACAGAACCACTGCCAGGCCGCGAAAAATGCCAGTTCCGTAACCTCTGCAGCCGTGGATGTCCATTTGGTGCATACTTCAGCACCCAGTCATCTACATTGCCTGCTGCGATGGCTACTGGTAACCTCACGCTTCGTCCTGATTCCATCGTAAACTCTATCATCTACGATGAAAAATTAGGTAAGGCTACAGGTGTCCGCGTTATCGACAAACATTCCAAAGACATGGTGGAATACTACGCGAAAATCATCTTCGTAAATGGATCTACCTTAGGTACCACCTTCGTACTAATGAACTCTACTTCTAACCGTTTCCAGAATGGTTTAGGAAATGATAGCGGTGTATTAGGTAAATATCTGATGGACCACCACTTCCGCACAGGTGCTTCTGGTACTGCTGAAGGCTATGATGATAAATATTTCTATGGTCGCCGTGCTAACGGTATCTATATTCCTCGTTACCGCAACATCGGCAGCGATAAACGTGATTACCTCCGTGGCTTTGGCTACCAAGGGGGCGCTAGCCGTGGTGCACTTTGGAGCAAAGGTATCGCTGAAATGGGCGTTGGTAAAGACTTCAAAGATTCACTGGTAGAACCAGGCACCTGGTCAATGGGATTAGGTGGCTTCGGAGAATGCTTACCTTATGAAGATAACATGGTAACATTGGATCACTCCGTGAAAGATGCATGGGGCCAGCCAGTGCTGAAATTCGATGTTGAATTTAAAGAGAACGAGAAAAAAATGCGCGTAGACATGATGAATGATGCTGCCGAAATGCTCGAAGCTGCCGGTATGAAAAACATCAAAACCTACGACAATGGCTCATGGCCAGGTATGGCGATCCATGAAATGGGTACCGCTCGTATGGGCCGCGATCCTAAAACTTCTATTCTCAACGGAAACAACCAGATCCACTCTGTTCCGAACGTATTCGTTACAGATGGCGCCAGCATGACTTCCGCTGCATGTGTGAACCCTTCTCTGACCTACATGGCAATGACTGCACGTGCTGCTGATTTCGCCGTGAAAGAACTGAAGAAAGGCAATCTCTGATTGATTTGACCATCATATTAATCACAGGCCGACTGGAAGTAGCAAGGTGATTGTTTCACTACAAAAAACGTAGTGGCGTTGCCGTTAGCAACTTTTAGTCGGCCTTCTTAATGCTGTTATCAATGAACCTTAATATAAAAGCGCAGAAAGAGAATACTTACGATGCTATCGTAGTGGGCTCCGGCATCAGTGGCGGATGGGCAGCGAAAGAGCTCAGTGAAAAAGGCCTCAAAACATTGGTACTCGAAAGAGGTCGTAATGTTGAGCATATCAAAGACTATACTACTGCAATGATGGCTCCATGGGAGTTTAAACATCACTTGCAACATACCAACGAGATGCGTGAACAGCATCCTATCCAAAGCCAATGTTATGCCTTTGATGAAGGTACTCAACAGTTCTGGGTAAACGATCTGGAAAACCCATATAACCAGGTGAAACCTTTCAACTGGCTGCGTGGATACCATGTAGGTGGCCGCTCACTCATGTGGGGCCGCCAGGTATACCGCTGGAGTGATCTGGATTTTGAAGCCAATGCAAAAGATGGGCATGGCGTTGATTGGCCTATCCGTTATAAAGATATTGCACCTTGGTATGAGTATGTAGAGCGTTATATCGGTGTTAGTGGACAGACCGAAGGACTGCCACAATTACCAGATGGTATCTTCATGCCGGCAATGGATATGAACTGCCTGGAGAAAGACGTGGCAGCCCGTATCAAACAACATTTCACTGATCGTATCATGACCATTGGTCGTGTGGCACACGTAACAGTGAAACATCACGACAGAGGTCCTTGCCAGTCAAGAAACCTTTGTGCCCGCGGATGTCCGTTTACCGGCTATTTCAGCAGTAATGGTGTTACATTGCCTGCGGCCGCAGCTACTGGTAATATGACTTTACGGCCTGATTCTATTGTGCTCGAAGTATTGTATGATAAGGATACTTCCAAAGCAACAGGCGTAAGAATCATGGATGCCCACACAAAACAAACCATTGAGTATTATGCTAAAATCATCTTCCTCAATGGTTCCACACTGGGTACCACTTCTATCATGCTCAATTCCGTGTCTGACCGCTTCCCTAACGGCTTCGGTAACGACAGCGGACAGCTTGGCCATAACCTTATGGACCATCACTTTGGTGTAGGTGCATATGGCGATACAGAAGATTTCCAGGACCAATACTACAATGCTGGTCGTCGTCCAAATGGTATTTATATTCCACGCTTCCGTAACGTGAACGCAGCTACGACACAGAAAGACTACGTACGTGGCTTCGGTTATCAAGGCGGCGCTGGCAGGGGCAGAGGAACCAGTTGGGATGGTATCGGCGTGGAATTGAAAGAAGCGCAAAGCATTCCCGGCAAATGGAGCATGGGCATCGGTTCATGGGGAGAGCATCTGCCTTACTTCGAGAATAAGGTATCACTCAATAAAGAGAAAAAAGATAAGTACGGACTGCCAACACTCGACATCGACTGTGAATTTAAGGAGAATGAAAAGGCGATGAGAAAAGATATGCAGCAAAGTGCTGTCGAAATGCTCGAAGCAGCAGGGTTGAAAAATGTAGGTAGTTACGATGGCGCCCCTCCTCCAGGCCACTGTATCCATGAAATGGGTACCGCGCGCATGGGTCGTGATCCTAAAACCTCTGTACTCAACGGTCTCAATCAGGTGCATGCCGCGCAAAACGTATTCGTTACCGATGGCGCTTGCATGGCTTCTTCTTCCTGCGTGAACCCTTCAATTACTTATATGGCACTCACTGCACGTGCATGTGATCATGCTGTATCTGAACTGAAGAAAGGTAATATTTAAGAAGAGGTGCTGCGTTGGAAACAGGGCAGCACTAAATATACTTTTGCTATAAGCGATAAAAAAATGCAAATACTGACATTTTTTTATCGCTTTCTTTTTTACCTGAAAAAGTAAATGTATTTTGAACGCTTATTGGATCAAAATATCAGAACAATGAAAAAGGTGATACTGAGTGGAATGCTGGCACTGTCCTGCTGGATGGGCCAGGGTGCTATGGCACAAGGCAAACATTCCTTTGAGTTAAGTAAAACGGATTTTCTGTTGGATGGCAAGCCATTTCAGATCATCAGCGGCGAGATGCACCCTGCACGTATCCCGCATGAATACTGGCGTCATCGTATCCAGATGGCAAAAGCAATGGGCTGTAATACAATAGCAGCTTACGTTTTCTGGAATTATCATGAAACTGAAAAAGGGAAATTTGACTTCTCTACTACCAATCATAACATTACGGAATTCATCAAAATAGCACAACAGGAAGGCATGTGGGTGATGTTAAGACCCGGTCCTTATGTTTGTGCAGAGTGGGAATTTGGTGGCCTGCCTTCTTACCTTTTACAGACGCCTGATATCAAAGTGCGTTGCTCAGATCCTCGTTATCTTGAGAATGTACAACGTTACGTAGATGCATTGTCTGCGGAGATAAAACCATTATTGGTAACCAATGGCGGCCCTATAGTAATGGTGCAGGTAGAAAATGAATACGGCAGCTATGGCAACGATAAGCAATACTTATATGCGTTGAAAGATATGTGGGTAAAGAATGGTATCAATGTACCTTTCTATACCGCTGACGGCCCTACGCCATTTATGCTCGAAGCAGGCGGTGTGCCGGGAGCAGCAATAGGATTGGATTCTGGCGGTTCCGAGGCCGACTTTGAGCAGGCTAAAAAACAAAATCCAAATGTGCCTTCCTTCAGCAGTGAATCTTATCCAGGCTGGCTGACACATTGGGGCGAACAATGGCAAAGACCAGGTATTGATGGTATTGCCAAAGAAGTGAAATTCCTGATGGACACGAAACGTTCTTTCAACCTTTACGTCATCCACGGTGGTACTAACTTCGGGTACATGGCCGGCGCCAATTCTGGAGGAAAAGGTGGCTACGAGCCTGATGTTACCAGCTATGATTACGATGCACCGATCAATGAACAAGGTGACACCACCGCTAAATATATGGCGCTGCGTAACCTGATCGGTTCTTATCTTCCTAAAGGAAAAAAATTACCTGCCATACCTAAGGCGATTCCTACCACCACCTTTGCTGCGGTGACATTGCAACCTATGACCACTGTTTGGGACCAACTGCCTACGCCTGTGCATACGCCACAGCCAGTGCCTTTTGAGACCCTGGGGCAGGATTATGGATTCATGCTGTATAAGACGACCTTGATCGGTCATAAAAGCGGTAAACTCACCATCAGAGACCTGCATGATTATGCCACTGTTTTCCTCAACGGAAAATTTGTCGGTAAACTGGATCGTAGATTGGGAGAGAAAACTATTGATCTGCCTAAATCTGATGTAAAAGATCCAATACTGGAAATTCTGGTAGAAGGCATGGGACGTATCAATTTTGCAGAAGCGATGATCGACCGTAAAGGTATTACCGACAGAGTAGTACTCAACGGCATGACCCTTATGCAATGGGATCAATACAAGCTCCCGATGAATGAGCAATTCATCCAGCAGCTGCAACCAAAACATGGTGGCAACGATGGCAGGGAAGGTAAGTTCTTTAAGGCCAGCTTCGAATTACCAAAGGCAAATGATACTTATATCGATATGTCAGCCTTCAAAAAAGGTATTGTTTGGGTAAATGGTCATAACCTGGGCCGTTACTGGGAAATAGGACCACAGAAGCATCTGTATTGTCCTGCATCCTGGTTGAAAAAAGGAAGCAATGAAATCGTAGTATTTGACCTGTTGCAGCAGGAACCTGCCAGCGTTCAGGGCGTACGCACACTGTAAAAATATCACCCAAAAATAAAAGCAGCAGGCCTCACCATCAGGTGGGGCCTGCTGCTTTTATATCTCAACGAAATTGCTTATCTTAGGTAAGAGTCAGTTTTTCTTTTTTAAACATCAAAAGGCTTACCATGGGAACAGTACGTAACATCCTGGAAGCCAAGGGTCTTGCGGTTTACTCCATTCGACCGGATAATACAGTATTAGAAGGTATTCAGATGCTCGTTGATCGTAACGTTGGAGCTCTGACTGTGGTAGACCACAATGGCAACTTCCTTGGTATTTTCTCCGAACGCGATTATGCCCGTCGTGTCATTCTTAAAGGCAGGGCATCTAAAGACACGCTTATCAGCGAGATTATGACCGAACATCCAATCACGGTTACTCCTGAAAATTCAATTGAAGACTGTATGATCATGATGACAGATAAACATATCCGTCATCTGCCGGTTGTAGACAACAAGCATCAACTGATCGGACTTATTTCCATTGGCGACGTAGTAAAGTACATCATCGACGACCAGAAACACATTATCTCCAGCCTTGAACTCTACATTAGCGGTAGTCACTCTTGAATTTACACCTAACAAAAAATTACATTTTCGAAAAGACAATTTGCTGGCTAAGAAAACCGCGATCCAATAATCATCCGGCGCTTTCACGTTATCGGCTGTACGAAGCAGGGTAGCTCCAAAGTCAACTTTTTCCAGCTCACTTTTCCAAAAAAGAAAAGGGTTGGCTGCATCAGAAACAGCCAACCCTTTTTCTATTTGGTGTAAGCATCAACCAGCGCGCTTAGATTCTGCACTGGTACCTGTTTGCCGGTCACGTGCGGCTTTAATGGTGTTACTGCCGAATTTATAACTGAAATAGATACTGAATTGCTTGTACTGCCAGATATTGTTGATCATCATATCCAGGTTGCCGTACTTCGCATGTCCCTCAAAAACCTCGTTGCGCAACAGATTATTCGCATTTAATTTTATTGTTGCACGCTTGTCCCAGAAAGCTTTCTGGATACCAACATTCATATTGTATTGTGGCTTGCCGGTGAAGATACCGAAGATAAAAGGTGAGTTGTAATAACCCGTTACTTCTAGCTTATAGTCTTTAGGCAGGCTGATTGTCTGAGTGGTATTAAAGCCGTAATTAAAATTACTCCTCGTCTCCAGCGGTCCGGTACCAGCTTGCACTAGGTAAGAGGTATATCCAGCATTAGCATTGTTATCCATATGCCACCATTTCGTAACGTCTATTGGTACTGTTACTGCCAGGTTAAAGAAATCGGCATGCGGATAGTTAACATCTTTACTCAGCGTAGTTTTGGTACTATCATTCTGTTGCAGGAATTCTTCCATGATATTTTTGGTTCTGCTATAACCAAGGGTAAAAATGTACTTATCCTTCAGCACATAGGATAACTCGAAGCTATTGGTGTACTGAGGCTTCAGGAAAGGATTTCCCTGGCGGAAAGTATACCTGTCCAGGTACCAGAAGAAGGGATTGAGCTGGCCATAGTCCGGGCGATCTATTCTTCTGGTATAAGCAGCGGTGATTTTATTTTTATCATTGAATTTCTGTTCAATGTTGATGTTCGGGAAGAAGTTTAGATAATTGTTTTCCACTACGCTATCCATCGTGTGAGAATAGCCATGGGAACGGGTATACTCAAATCTTCCGCCAACAGTGAAACTGGTTTTCTGAATCGTTCTTTTGTAACTGCCATATGCTGCGTAGACATCTTCCTGGTAATCAAATTCATCGCTCTGTGTCAGTGCCGGTACATATTTTCCCTGCAACAAAGAATCGTATAACATTTTGTTGTTTGTAGATACGAAAGAGGCTTTAGCACCAGCTTCGAGCTTGCTTTGTTTGTCGAGCGGCCATACCAGGTCGGCTTTCAGACTCTTAATGGTAATATTTGTTCTGGTATTGTTCTGTATACCATTCATGTTGCGGAATTCCCCTAAATGATTGTTGTACATACTATCATTCAGGATCATATGCCTTTGGTTTCCAAACTTTGCATAATCTGCATCAAAGCTGATCTCCCTGCCACTTGTATCCAGTTGACCTTTATAGTTAAGGTTTACGGCGATATTATTGAATGAATTGTTGTTTGAGGAGAAAGAGGTCAGTGTAGAATCCGGCGCCATATTAGGCCTGTATAGTTTGGTAGTTGTCGGGATGGTAGATTTGGAAGCATTGTTATATCCGTTAACCAATACACCCACGGTGTTTTTATCATTCAGGAAATAATCCAATCCTACTTTATAGCTGTTGTCTTCAAATCTGTTGCGCTGAGAGATGTCTTGTCTAAGTTCTGCGGGGCCAATGCTATCTTCAAAGTTTCTATGGAAAACGCGGTCTACATGGTTTCTGTAGCGTCCAATATTACCATTTCCATAGAGGTTGAATTTCTCTGTACGCCAGTTGAAGTTACCGCCTCCATTTGCTGAAGGATAATATGACTGGGTATAAGTGCCGTTAACAGCGCCATTGATCCCGCTCATTTTTCCTTTCTTAGTTTTTATGTTGATGATCCCGCCATTACCTGCAGCATCATATTTAGCAGGAGGTGTAGACATCAATTCGATTTGTGCAATGTTTTCTGCTGGCGTAGTTTTTAAGAGGTTGGTCAGCTGGTCTCCGGAAAGGTAGGTCAACTTGCCATCTATCATTACCTGTACTGCTTTGCCCTGTAGAATAACGTTCTCATTATTGTCAAGGTGTACGCCAGGTGCCTTTTTGATGAGGTCCAGGGCAGTATTACCCGCAGCGGTAGGGCTGCTTTCTACGTTGAGAACGGTTTTGCCAGGTTCATGTTCTATATATGGTTTTTGTGCAGTAACATTTACTGCCTGTAATGTCTTGGTTAGTGGGGCCAGGGATATGCTGTCGATATTGATGTTTTTATGGTTGGCATCTACAATAAAAGCATTGGTATAGAAAGTATTGAAGCCCATTTGAGAGGCCTGAATATAGTAGGAGCCATTCGCAATTTCAGAGAAATTACAGATGCCGGTTTCGGTGCTTAATTCACCTTTTACCAGTGAAGAATCTTTGGAGTTGCGTAACAGGATATTTGCAAATGGTAATGGTTTCCCGCTTTTATCACTGACTTTTACTGATATTTTTCCGTTTCCGGGGGCTGATTTTTGAGCGTAGGAGGTCACTATCAGGAGCATAAGCATTCCTAACGCTATCATAAACTTTTTCATACTATCGGGTAGTTATTAATCTCTTAGCAAAAACTAGGGCTGATTGCCCGCTATTTAACTTCTTTTGTGAAAATACTTTTTAACAATACCTGCAAACCTTTTCCTGTGGTTTCCGTTCTAAGATGAGTGATATTGTCAGATGGGGGAGTTTGGGTTTCCTTCAAGCTACTAGCACTTATCAGACAAAAAGGCACAATGTCGGGGGCGGTGGTTGACCTGTGACCTGACAAATAATTGCCCCTGCATGCCACGGCCATGAGTCCAACGATGAAGAAACTATATAAAAAAACAACCTTTTTCATACCTGCGTTTTTCTAAAGACGTACAGGTATGAAAAAAGTTGCACAAGGGGTCCGAAATATTATCCAGTAGATAAAATTATTTTTTCCAGAGGCGCTGTATTGTAGCAGGGGAGCGTTGCTCCAGTAATACTGAATGTCCGTTACTCAATTCTTCCAGCAGGCCATCCTGATAATATCTGACGGTAAGTAATTCCAGTCCTTCGTTATAATTGATTTTAAAATCGTTGTGTAAGGTTTTGATCAGAAGCTCTATCTTTTCCGGATTGTGGTCTATACAGCAAGAGAAGCTGATTGCACCATTCTGCATCAGATTGATCTTGATTTTCAGTCCGTGGAAAATTTCGTATATGCCACTGATCTTAGCTTCCGTAATGAAAGAGTAGTCTTTGGAAGTTATATGTAGCAACACCTGATTTTTTTTCAACACGATGAGTGGTGGCAGTTGTCTGACATCTGCTACTTCACGGATCACAGTGCCTGGAAGGTTTTTATCCAAAAAGCACTTCACATACAGTGGTATCTGTTTGTTTTGCAGCGGTTTAATGGTTTTAGGGTGAATCACCTGTGCCCCATAGAACGCCATTTCAATTACCTCGCCGTAGCTGATTTCAGGAATATTAACGGTATTAGGGAAGATTTTAGGATCGGCATTTTTGAGGCCTTCCACATCTTTCCAGATGGTTTGACTTTCAGCGTCCAGCATATTAGCAAATACGGCTGCGGAGTAGTCACTGCCTTCACGGCCGAGCGTCACGCTTTCGTTTTGGTCAGTACTGCCGATAAAGCCCTGTGCCACCACAATGTTGGCGGTACTGAACATTGGCAGCACCCTTTCAGTGACCTGGCGCTGTGTTACAGCCCAATCGATATTGGCATCTCTGAAATTATCATCTGTGCGGAAAACGTCTCTAACGTCCAACCAATGGTTGCGGATACCTACCGTGTTGAAGTAGGCACTCACAATAGCGGTACTAAGCAATTCGCCCAGACTTACCAGCTGATCATAGTAATAATCGTAGTTGCGCATAGGTTTTTCGCCCAGTGTCCATTCCGCCTCAGTGAAAAATTGCTGAAGCTGTGTAAACAGCGGGTTATCGCGGGTGCCAAGTATTTCTTCCGCCACCTGCATGTGATAGCGCTCGATATTAAACAGCAGCTGCGCTGCTATTTCCCGCTTACGAAGAAAGAAGTTCTGTGCCACCTTTTCCAGCTCATTTGTAGTTTTACCCATTGCTGAAATAACGATCAACAGTTTGTCTTCTGGGAAAGACTGTACGATTTGCCCTACCTGGCGAATACGTTCAACACTTTCTAAACTTGCGCCTCCGAACTTGAAAACCTTCATATGATAGTTTGCTTCTTTGATAAAATTGTTTGGCAAAGTACGGCAAGTTTAGAATTGTTTTAAAATCTGATTACAGTAAAATGACAGTTTCATTAAAATAAACCTCAATTGGCGTAATTTTGCTGAAGAACATCATCGTTAGCGTTATGAATCACAAGCAAAGAGTAATGACTCTGGATGAATTTACCATCCAGGAATTACGCAATTACCCAGGTGCAACCGGGCAGCTGTCCGGGCTTTTACGTGATATTGGTCTTGCCGCCAAAAGAGTAAACGTAGAAGTAAACAAAGCTGGGATTGCCGATATTCTCGGCGAAGCAGGAAAAACCAACGTTCAGGGCGAATCTGTCAAGAAACTGGACGAATTTGCGAATGACCAGTTCATCGCCTCTCTTCAAAGCAGTATCTACTGCTGTGGTGTCGCCTCCGAAGAAAATGAAAACTTCATCGCATTCACCGATGAACATTCCATGAAATCTAAATATGTGGTATTGATGGACCCCCTCGATGGTTCCAGCAATATTGACGTGAATGTATCCATAGGTACTATCTTTTCCGTATACCGGCGCTTATCACCGGATGGTACGGAATGTAACCTGGAAGATTTCCTGCAGCCAGGTACGCAGCAGATTGCCGCGGGCTATATCATCTACGGTTCTTCTACCATGATGGTCTACGCTACCCGCAGAAGTGTACAGGGCTTTACCCTGGATCCTTCCATCGGCGAATTCTGTTTGTCGCACCCTAACCTGAAATGCCCTCCGGAAAGTGATATCTTCTCCGTAAACATGGGGTATTATCATCTTTATGAAAAAAATATACGCGATTCAATAGATCATTTTATGGCGAGAGATGAGAACGACCGTATTTACCGTCACCGTTTCGTAGGTTGTATGGTAGCGGAAATACATCGTACGCTGATCCAGGGAGGAATATTTATGTATCCTGCCTTCGGAAAATATAAATCTGGCCGCCTGCGCCTCTGCTATGAGTGTAATCCAATGTCTTTCCTCGTAGAAAAAGCCGGTGGTTTAGCTATGGCCAATGGCCGTCAACGCCTGCTGGAGCTGAAGCCAGCCCAGTTGCACCAGCGCATTCCTATCTTTATCGGCTCCAAAAATATGATGGAGACTTGGAAAGATATCGTAAACAAGCACTAGACATCTACCGAATAAAAAAAGAAAAGGACCGATACTTTGTACCGGTCCTTTTTCGTTTTAATGGCCACAATTTGCAGAAATTTTTCTCCAAAACACAAAAAAATAAACCTTGGCACAATTTTTTAGTCAGTGCTATACGCATTAATCATTTTTTATTATTAACCATTATTACTTTATGTACGTATTGAAAAGCCGCAGCATCTTCACATTGTTGGTAGTTATCTTCAGTGCACTCCAGGTGAGCGCAGGCTGTAAATCTACCTCCCGTCATCAGGGCAATGACGCGGGCGGTACTTTAGCGGAGCAAATCTTGTATTACACAAACAAATTCAGAGCCTCCAAAGGATTGAAGCCACTGCAGCTGGACCCTTTATGCAGCCAGCAAGCATTGCAACATAGCCGCGATATGGCGGATGGAAGCACCGGCTTCGGACACGAAGGCTTTGAAGACAGAGTTGCGTACATTTCCAAAAAAATGGGCAGAGTAGGAGCAGCAGCAGAAAATGTTGCCTACGGTACCCTCGACGCCGAACAGGTGGTACAGGGCTGGATTAACAGTCCCGGACACCGGAAAAACATGCTGGGCGACTATAACCTCATCGGCATCGGCGCCGCCAAAGGAAATGGTCGTATCACTTTCTTTACCCAGGTATTTATTAAGCAGTAATCTTATACTGCCGAAAAAATAAAAAGGCTGTCTCTACCCGCTAGAGACAGCCTTTTTTTGATAATAAATTTATAATTTGGCACCATGGAAAATAGGAAGATCATCGAGGTGAATAACCTGGTGAAGAATTATGGAGAATTTACTGCTGTGAAAGGAATCAGCTTTGAGGTGTATGAAGGTGAAATCTTCGGGCTGCTTGGTCCTAACGGCGCCGGTAAATCCACAACGCTGGAAATCATTGAAACACTCCGTGAAAAATCCAGTGGTACTGTCAATGTTGGAGGATTTGATCTCGACAAAAATCCAAATGATATAAAAAAAATCATCGGCGTACAACTGCAAAGCTCCGGCTATTATCCAGGCCTCAGCCTTGTGGAACTAATAGAAATGTTCGGAGGATTGTACAATCAACCGGTAGAACCGCTGAAATTACTGGCAATGTTCAACCTGGAAGATAAAGCCAAATCGAAATACAAAGAGTTGTCAGGCGGCCAGAAACAAAGGTTCTCTATCGCCACTACACTCATAAACAAACCAAGGATCATCTTCCTGGATGAACCTACCACCGGCCTCGATCCGCAGGCCCGCCGCAGCCTCTGGGACCTGATCCTGGAAGTACGCGCCCAAGGAACCACCGTTGTCATCACCACCCACTACATGGACGAAGCCGAATTCCTTTGTGATCGTTGTGCCATCGTAGATGCAGGTGAAATCATCGCGCTGGATTCCCCTGATGGTCTGATCGATAAACTCGTTTCCCAAGGCTTTGAAAGAAAAAAAGAAGTGAAGAAAGCCAACCTGGAAGACGTATTTATTCACATGACCGGCAAAGAACTCAGAGAAGACTAAACTCACTCCACCAATGGAATCTCTCAAATACCCTATCGGGCGCTTTCAGTCTAAAGCCAGCTATACGCAGGAAGAAGTAAAAAGCTTCGTAAACGATATTAGAAATCTGCCCTCCCTCCTGGAGATAGCGGTGCAAAACCTTGATGAAGCACAGCTGGAAACGCCTTACAGGCCTGAAGGCTGGACAGTAACACAGTTGGTGCATCATGTGGCAGACAGCCATGTGAACGCATATATCCGACTCAAACTGGCGCTGACAGAAGAGAGACCCATCATAAAACCTTACGAGGAAGCCGAATGGGCAAAACTGCCTGACACTGCGGCCAATCCTATCAACGTATCCATTACCCTGCTCCACGCACTGCATCGCCGATGGGTGTCCATCTTCGATAATATGCAACCGGAACAATGGAAACGTACATATATCCACCCCGCATCGGGAGAGGAGAATGACCTTACAAAACTCGCTGCCCTCTATTCCTGGCATAGTATGCACCATCTGGCGCATATCATGAGCCTGAAAGAACGAATGAACTGGCAGTAAAAACCGATAGGCAATGAATAACATGGAATGGAAGATTGTTTCTTCAGAATATCTGCATAGAGACAACTGGCTGACTGCAAGAAAAGATATCTGCCTCACCCCGGAAGGCAAAACCGTTTCCCCTTACTATGTTTTAGAATATAATGACTGGGTAAATGGCCTTGCACTTACCGAAGAGGGACAAGCTATTATGATCCGTCAGTACAGGCACGGGCTGGGACGTACGCTTATAGAAATCCCCGCAGGTACCATGGATGATACCGATCCCGATCCGAAATTCGCAATGGAAAGAGAACTGCTGGAAGAAACAGGATATGCTTTTGAAGAGATTATATCGCTGGGAAGTATTTCTGCAAATCCAGGATCTACCAATAACCTGACCCATATGTTCCTGGCTATCGGTGGGAAAAAAGTGAAGGAACAACAGCTGGACCATAATGAACAGATCGAGGTTGTACTGATGTCTATCGAAGAATTGCAGCAACTGATCAGAGATAACCAGCTGCTGCAAAGCTTACACGTAGCATGTGTGTTATATGCTTTATTGCATCTCGGACGTATCCAGATGAAATAATTATCTGTTAGAGTGCATCTGCCACTATAAAACAACTACCACAAACCAATATCATATCATCTGGCTGCGCATATTGCTTAGCTGCCTGCAACGCATGTTGCACAGTTGGATAGGCTTTGCCTTCCAGCCCATGCGCAGCGGCCATCTCTGTTAAGGTTACTTCGTCCAGTGCACGAGGGATTTGTGCTTTACTGAAGTAGTAACTGGCCGTAGACGGAAACAACGGCAATACTTTATCTACCTCTTTGTCTTTTACAAAACCGGTAACAATATGCAGATGCGTGTAGGTGACATGCCTTAACTGCTGCATGATTTCTGTGATGCCGGCCTCATTATGGCCAACGTCATATACTGTCAGCGGATGTTCATTCACTACTTCCCAGCGGCCACGAAGCCCCGTTAATTTCTTGACACGGGATAATGCAGTAGTAATGATCTCCTGTGTGATATTCCAGCCTTTTTCCTGCATGATGCCCGCTACAGTTAATACACCCATCACATTCTTTTCCTGGTATTGTCCGTTCAGGTCAAGCTTGTAGTGATGAGTTTCATTCTGACGTATATTCAGTAACGTTAGTTCCAGGTGGGTATTGGTAATATTGGTGCCTGTGGCAGATCCCATCCAGCGTTCATCTGCAAAGGTCAGTGGCGCTTTTACTGCCGCGGCTTTTTCGATGAATACTGCTTTAGTTTCCGTTTGCCTTTCGCTGATCACCGCAGGCACGCCAGGTTTGATAATGCCTGCTTTCTCGCCGGCAATCAGGGTAAGCGTATCTCCCAAAATATTTTTATGATCATAGCTGATATTGGTAATCAGTGAGGCTTCCGGTGTGATAACGTTGGTACTGTCTATTCTACCTCCCAAGCCTACTTCTATAATGGCAATATCCACTTGTTCTTCTGCAAAGTACTGGAATGCCATTGCTACAGTCAACTCAAAAAAAGAAGGATGAATAGTAGCAATATGGGGCTTCATTTTTTCTGTAAAATCGACCACGAATGCTTCACTAACCATTTTGCCATCTATCTTAATTCTTTCTCTGAAGTCGAGCAGGTGAGGAGAGGTATAGAGACCTGTTTTGTAGCCGGCCTGTTGAAAAATGGCTGCCAGCATATGACTGGAGCTACCTTTCCCATTGGTACCGGCTACATGTATTGATTTGAACCGCTGATGCGGATTGTTGATGATGTCGAGAAGTGCTATTGTATTGTCCAGGTCTTTCTTAAAGGCGCTTTCTCCAACTTTGGTAAACATCGGCAGCTGTGCATAAAGAAAGTCCAGTGTCTCTTGATATTTTTGCATGGTATTTCAATCTTCAAAGCGAAGATAGATATTCTTGCAATTTCCAACACTTTATTCCTTCCTTACTTATTGACTGTTGGCCGGACAACGTAGCTGTCGTTTACGCATATGAAAAATGCCACCGCCATTTGGATCATTTTTTCCGAAAGGAATGAAACGTAGGGCCACATAAGCATCTGCGCGATTGATGGTATGCCGGAACAGATTGGTAAATAAACTATAGGAACCTAGAATCAATGGCCCTACGCGAAAGCCTGCTCCCATGTCTGCCTGGCCGTTATGATTAATTACGATAGGCATATAGGCGCCAAAATATTCAGCGTCGTAGCGAGGTGTTACCATCACCTGCGTCATGCCATACGTTTTGTAGATATTGTTGGGACCAGCATTAAGGGAGATGTCTGCATTTGCTGCAACAAAGAACTTATCGTTGATATTATAATCGCCGGTAAGATGCAGCATAGTAGGTAAGCTCATTTTGAAATGCGGATCTGATGGTATTGGCGTAAATACATTATTCAACTGTCGGGTATACTGCTTAATACTTTGGTTCTTTCTATACACCAGGCTATAGGGGTCAATGTCTTCTGAAGCAAGTGCCAGGTCTGTATTATACGGAGCTTTGGTATAACCTATTCGTCCAATATCGGTAATGGCAACGCCTATACGAAATTGGTAAGAGTCTGAAGCAGGATTCCAGTGGTCGCCTTCATAATCGCCGAAGCCATCATTATCAGGGCGGTATTCGTAGATGACGCCTATATCTGCACCAAAACCGCTGTTGCCATTGGGTTTGAGGTTATTGATATATGGTTTGTCCCAGTGTTCAATATTTTCTGAATAGCCATAACGCATGGTACCACTGCTTACACTTCCACTACGAGAGGAATTCATAGTAAATCGTGCATTGTCAACAGCGGCATAACCTGCGGCTATGCCGCTAAGATATTTAAGTGTAATACCACCTTTCCAGACGCCACCATAGGAATTGCGTAGTACGCGGGCATAACTGAGTGCGAATTCATGCCAGATGTTACTGGAAACGGCAGCATGCTGGATATTGTAGGAAGTGCCTTTATATTCAGAATTTGGGAAATTATTCCCGAAGAAATTAGCTTGTTCTGTAGGTATATTTCCGCCACTGCTACTGCTACGGATGCGCCAGATGAAGGAAACGGTTTGTTTTTCATCGATGGAATACATAACAGAAGGCATCATTATTTCTGCCATTTCCCAGCCATTCTGTCTTCTTCTGGCGGCAGTATCGAGGAAGTAGTCCTGATTTTTATGAAGTGAGTCCATGTTGCTGAATAAGGCTTTTTTGGTCACTTTCATATAGGTATTTCCTGCTTTGGCATCGGCGCCGAAGATGTTGAGGTCCCATTTGTACCTGGTAGCAGCGGCGCTGGCGGGGTTGGATAGTATGCCGTAAACACCGGCATAATTACTTTGGTGAAATCCGGAAAAAGTTTGTGCCGATGCAGCTATACCGCACGACGAAGCCATAACGGCAGCAAATAGGATCTTTCTAACAGTTGTCATTTGTTGGCAATGAAATAAGATAACGGTGAATTATGGCGCATGAAACTGCGCATTCCTGTCAATGGTTCATAGGTCTGGTTCCAAGGACTGCAACAGGTTACAGCTTGATAACAAGATTCGGTTTCTCAATAAAGGCTCTTTCTCACAGTTCTTTGCTACAAGATATGCTGCTATTTTATTCTGCTTTGAAATAAAATCTAATCGGGCCAAATTGCACTTCTGGTGCATCTGGGTTGGCATTATATTTCAATTGCATTGCTGCTTTTCGTGCTATTTCAATGAGTCGGTCATTACTAATGGTAGAGCCGCTCATGGTATAATTGGCTGCGATCACTGTTCCTTGTCTGTCCACTTTGATATTGATAGCTACATAGCCGGATTCATTGCTGTCGTAGGTTACACTGGGCCTTCCCACCAGGCTTCTGCCTTTCAATGCAAAGTCGGAGCGGCCGCCACCAAGACCACCACCGCCCGTATATCCTTTGGCGTTAGGATCTCCGTTGATCTGGCCTCTGTCTCCAGGTTTGCCGGTATTACCTTCACCAGGAGAATTGTTGGAGCCATTGGCTCCGTTACCACTATGTGCGTTATTGCTGGCTACACCACCGAATACTGCTTTAGGTTTAGGAGCAGGTGCTGGCGGTGCAGGTTTTTCTACAGGAGGAGCTGGGTTTGGTTTTTTTACTGGTTTTTCAGGCTTGGGTTCCAGTTTTTTAGGCAACTCTTTAGGTGGCTTTACTACTGGTTTCTCCGGTTTCTTTACTTCCGGTGCATCTGCGTCATTATCTGTAGCGATATCTTGTGGAGGCTCTGCATTATCTTTGGCCGCTTCCTGTTGTTGTGAGGCTTCCGGAGCGGGCGCTTCAGCGGCAGGAGGATTAGGGTCCAAAGGCTGCACTTCTCCCATACCATCATCAGAAGTGCCGAGATTTACTTCCATGCCCAGGTCCTGATTAGGAGGGGGAGGAGGTGCTGAAAAGCCTGCGAATAACAGCGCTACTAACAGTAACGCATGAACGCCGATTGTTACACCTAAGGCCTGTAAATTTTTCTTCCCGTTTTTTTCCTCCATTGGTAGCTACTTATGAACGCTTCAAAGTTAAGAATTACGCATTATGTTATGCTAATATCTGATGAATTAATTTTATTTTTGTGTTTCTCTCATGAAACCGCTTAATCATACAATCTCGTTATACCGTAACGCCTATTCTGGACTGGCTCCTGCCACCTGGTGGCTTTCACTGGTTTTGTTAATCAACCGTAGTGGCACTATGGTGATACCGTTTATGACGGTTTATCTTACACAACATCTGCATTTTTCTATTGGCCAGGCAGGCATTGTAATGGCCTGTTTCGGAACAGGCGCCATTGTTGGTGCTACGCTTGGCGGATGGCTCTCAGATCGTATCGGTTTTTATCAGGTACAGTTCTGGAGTCTTTTCCTTAACGGATTATTATTCATTTTATTGGGTCAGATGCATACATTCCCGCAAATATGCGCTTGTGTATTCGTACTGAGTTCTGTTGGCGATGCCTTCAGACCTGCCAATAGCGTGGCGATTGCAGCCTATAGTGCTCCTGAAAACAGGACGCGTTCTTATGCACTGAATCGTTTAGCCGTTAACTTAGGATGGTCTGTTGGGCCTGCAATAGGCGGTATACTGGCCAGTTTTAGCTATAATCTGCTTTTCTGGGCTGATGGTGCTACCTGTATGCTGGCTGCCATTCTCATGCGCGTATTCCTGCCGCCTGTTCCAGCTCCCGCCAAAAGTCATGCCGATAAAAATAAGAATCAGGAATCTGTTTGGGCAGATAAAATCTACATCTGGTTTTTAATTTTTGCGATGATCAACGCAGTTTGTTTGTTCCAGTTCAACAGCATAGTACCGCTGTTTTTCAAAGAAGTATTACACCTGCAGGAATGGGCTATCGGACTGAATATGTCTATCAATGGTATCTTGATCGCCGTAGTAGAAATGGTAATGATCTTTCATCTGGAAGGCCGTTATCCTAACCTCATTTTTATTACTCGCGGTGCGTTGATGGTTTGTCTGGCTTATCTCTTCCTGAGCATTATGCCGCCAATATGGGCCTGCGCTTCTCTGTTTATGGTCATCATCACCTTCGGTGAAATGTTTAGTCTGCCTTTCATGAACAGCTTCTGGATACAACGCAGCAAAGATCATAACCGCGGACAATACGCCGCTTTATATACAATATCTTATTCTGTTGCCAATATTGTTTCTCCTACTTCCGGTGCATTTGTAGTAGATCACCTGGGATTTCGCCCATGGTGGATGATTACCGCCGGGGGGTGTGTGCTTTCAGCTGCAGGGTTTTATTGGTTGCAGAAAAAAATGGTGAAAGCATAAATCATACACTGAATTAATATCGGTCGCCGCTGGCGGCCGGAACTCGCTAAAAAAAGGTGGCACCCATATGGAGTGCCACCTTTTTTAGCTCCCAATCAACAGTAATATCTCGCTTTTGTCATCAACAAAAATTGTTAAACGATATACAAATATTGTCCTCATCTTGCCAAAATCGACAAAAAATGAGTAAAATTGGTAAATGAAAGTTATCCAATTTACCGTTCCGGTCGCCGACGAAGGCTCCGTTGTAGTACAGGAGGACATCTTACCTTATTTCTATCATTACCTGCACCGCCACAAGGAAGCCCAGATCACCCTGATCATTAAGGGGGAAGGCACCCTCATCGCCGGAAACTATACCCAGCCCTTTAAAGCCGGAGAAATCTATATCATCGGCGCTAACCAGCCACATATGTTTAAAGGCGATGCTAAATATTTTGAAAACCAACAAGAGAAAAATATTCACGCCATACATATTTTCTTTGACCATGAACATGCCTTACAAGGCTTGCTGGCATTACCAGAAATGGATGGTGTCCGTAAATTCCTGCAGCAATCAAAATACAGTCTGCAATTGCCTGCCATGTTCGAGGAAAGATTTGGCCCTGATGTAGTACGCATCTCTAAACTCACCGGCGCGGAAAGACTTCTCGCATTTGTACAGCTGCTATTGCAGATGACAAAACAGGTGAAAGAGTGGAAGTCCTTGTCAACAGGGTTCTCCAGGTATGCTTACAGCGAATCGGAAGGGCTGCGAATGAACGATATCTACCAGTATACACTGGAACATTATGCAGAAAATATTACACTGGGGAAAATAGCTTCGGTGGCACACCTTACTACCTATGCTTTCTGCAAGTATTTCAAGAAACATACACGTAAAACATACCTCGAATTCCTGAACGAAATACGCATTAACATCGCTTGTAAGAAGATTATCAGCGGCGAATATGATAGTATTGCTTCAGTAGCTTATGCCACTGGATATAATAATCCTATTACTTTTAATAGGGTATTCAGGAAGATAACAGGCATGTCACCGTCTACTTATGCAAGACAATATCGCTTTGCTACAGAATCAGCTGCCAGAGATGGTTTGCTGTTATCATTGGAAGCATAGCATTAAAATATCTTTTTAAGAAAAATCCCGACTCTAATTTGTAGAGTCGGGATTTTTCTTAAAAAGATATCGTGCAATTAGTGCGCGAAATCTTCCATATAATCTCCTTTAATACGCTCCATTGGCGGATTGAAATAACCGTACTTCAGATCAGGGAATTCTTCCTGGATCATTTCCAGCAGTTGTTTCATACCGTAACAGTCGCCTGTTTCTGTAATGTTCATTCTGCCCATATACCAGTCTGGATCAATGTTGAAGTTACGCCACTGGATCATATTCAGTCCTGTTTCACGAATCAGTTTACGCAGGGCCTGATACTCATCTTCACTATCAGTAATACCAGGGAATACGAAATAGTTGATAGATGTCCAGCCACCAAATTCACGTACCACTTTCAGACTTTCAATGATATCTTCAAACTGGTAGTTATTAGGACGATAGTATGGTGTATAATACTTCTCTTGTGCAGAGTTCATACTAACACGAATACTGTTTAGTCCGGCCTCGCACAGTGCGCGTACTGCATCTGGCTTACTACCGTTGGTGTTGATATTGATGCTGCCTTTAGGCGTATGTTTTCTTATTTCGATGATAGATTCGCGAATGGTTTCCCACATCAGCAGGGGTTCGCCTTCGCAACCTTGTCCGAAGCTAACGATAGGGAAAGGTGCTGTTTCCAGGTGAGGAACGGTATATTCCACGATCTCTTCTGCAGTTGGTTTGAAACGCAGGCGGTCCTGGGTAGAAACGATGCTTTCTTCTTCCGGCTGGAAGGAAATACATCCTACGCAGTTGGCATTACATGCAGGAGAGGAAGGAATAGGACATTCCCATCTTCCCATAAAATAGTTACGGGCAGCAGGGCAATGATAAGTCAATGCACAGTTTTCTGCCAGATGCTGAACCAGCCTGTTGTGCGGGTAAGCTTCTAATAGTTGATTTACGCCTTGTTTAACTTTTTTATCATCGAAACCGGCGCATTCTTGACGGATATCCGCTTCAATACGGGTAGCAGGGACATAAAATTTACCATCCAGCCAACCTACTGCGGTGTAGCAGAACAGTGGCAGGGTAGGCGCGTCCGGCATGGTCTCATATGCAGCCAGGTAAAAGCCAGTATGAGCAGGCGGGATAAAAGCGGCTACAGCCCAGCCTTTGTCGCACAGCTGCATTTCTCCGGTTTCTACACTGATGCCGATTCCACGACGGCCGGGAAGTTCATATAAATTTCCGCCTTCTGGTAATTCTATCCATTCTTCCGCTTCAATAGGCCATGCATCCCAGCCACTACGGCCGGTTACGGTCATTGAAGTATCTTCAAAGATATTACCGTTCCCGTCGGAATAAAGTATATAAGGTGTTTGCTTTAATACCGCCATAATTCTTGTTAATGTTGATACAGACTTCCTTATGAAAGTCTGCTTTTGCAAAATGCGTTAACTGCTTCCTGTTCTTCCTTACCAGGCAGATCGATCGTTTCGAGCTGCAGGATTTTATTAGTTCTGAAATCTATTGTAAACAGGTCGTTACGCAAAATTACATTATTCAGCTCGTTCCAGCCAATCTGCCTTGGAGTGAAGGCCCCTGGCACTTCTATGCCATTCTCATCCATCCTTAACCAGGCTGGTTGTAATATTTTATATTCTGCCCATCCAATATAGCCAAGGCCTAACCCTATGATAATCAGTTGTAAAGCGGCCAGCGGCTGCAGGTGCGACAAAAAATACAAACTGCCGGACAGACTCACAAATACCTGTAACAGTCTTGTAAAGGTATTTGCAGAGGCAAAGTTGCGGAACTTCTTGGCCAGGAAGGGAAACATCACGCTGAAAAGCCCTACCAGCAAGAATACAATTGCCAGTAACCAACTTGGGTGATCGCCCCGGGAAATAGCAATAGCATTTACCAGTAACACAACTCCCGCCACACCATGCATAACAGGTAATAAACGTAATCTGCTATTGGCATTGGGATGAATAATTCGCAGTCTGTACATAGGTGTTATTAATTATTGATTAGCGCTTACCAGCAGGTTACACAGTTTGAACAGTACACGTGCACCTACGTTGGCATCCCATTCGTCGTGGGAAGCACTTACCTCGTTCAGGTCAAAGCCTATCAGCTGACGACCACTCGCAATCACACGTTTGAAGAGATAGTAAATCTGTTCTGTCTCAAAACCACCACTTACTGGAGTACCGGTATGCGGGCATAATTTAGGGTCCAGTCCATCGATATCAAAGCTGATATATACCTGTTGTGGTAAAGTATCAACGATGCTATCACAGATGGCTTTCCAGGTTTCGCCTTCAAATTGTCTTTCTTTAATGTCTTTGTCAAAGAAAGTTACGACGCGGCCTTCGCTGCTGTTGATATAATCTACTTCTTCTTCGCAATAGTCACGGATACCTACCTGTACCAGCTTTTTCAGCTGCGGTACTTCGGCCAGTGCATTGTACATAATAGAAGCGTGAGAGTATTTAAATCCTTCGTAGCTGTCACGCAGGTCGCAGTGTGCATCGATTTGGAGGATACCGAAATCGCCTTTGTGCTCACCGATTGCTTTGAAGAAACCCAGTGGTGTACTGTGGTCACCACCTACCAGGCCTACCAGTTTACCCTGGGCCAGCAGTTCACGGGTTTGGGTGTATACCCATTCGTTCATTGCTTTGGTACCGCTATTAACATCTACCAGTGTTTTTTTAAGAAATTCATTTTCTGAAATATCTCCGCCTTCTGTCAGAAATTTCAGATATAATTCTGCTTCTTTACGCAGATAATCAGAGCGTAATAGCAGGTGTTTGTCTGGTTCACGCATAAAAAAGCCTGCTTTCCAGCCATCTTTTACATCTGCATCGTACAGGTCTACCTGTAAAGAAGCCCTGAAGATATGCTCAGGACCGCGGGCAGTACCATTACTATAAGAAACAGTTACTTCCCAAGGAACTGGCACCAATACCAGTTTCGCGTCTTCTTCCTGGAATGGAAGCCCGAAAATATTGTTCGACAGCAGACCCACTGAGTTGGGATCAAATTGAGATAAATCAGCCATGATAAAATCTTACATTTCTAAATTCCGCGCAAAGATACTATTATGTTTACTTACAGCCTGATTTCATTAAAAAAGAATTGCCTTTTATATAAATTTTGTCGTCGGCAAGTCATTTTGCGTTAATTTTGCGCAATTAATCTGGAGTAGATAATTACAGGTACATTGCAAGGGATTTGAAATATAGACTGGTAAAGGTTTTTTGCGCTTGTATCATAACAATAGGGAAGATAATTTTTATATGAAAAAAACAAATATTATCCTGCTAGTGGTTATTGCAGTGGCTATAGGGGTGATCATAACGATGGTTGGTGATTTCAGTACCTATGAAACATTTGCAACCGCACGTCAGAAAGAAGGGAAGGAGTTCCATGTAATCGGCACACTCGATACACTCCAGACAATGTCATATGATCCGTTAAAGGATGCTAACTTATTCAGCTTTTTTGTAAAAGATAAAAAAGGAGAGACCCGTAAAGTGGTGTTCTATGGCGCTAAACCGACCGACTTTGAGAAGGCCGAATCCGTTGTGCTCACCGGCAAAATGGAAGGTACTGAGTTTCATTGCAGTAAAATACTGATGAAATGTCCGTCAAAGTATAAAAATGATCAGGTTGCCATGGGTAATCAGTCTCTTTAATTTTTATCTGTAGATTTTATGAAGTTTGTAGGGGAACATTTATTGCCAGGACAACTGGGTCACTTTTTTGCCGTATTAGCGTTTGTAGCATCTTTAGTAGCGACCGTTTCCTACTATTGCGCAGTGGTAAATAAGGAAGATCCATTGAAAGAATCCTGGAAAAAGGTAGCCAGATGGGGTTTCTTTATTCAATCCGTTGCCGTTATAGGTATATTTATCTGTCTTTACCATATTCTGTATAATCATTATTTCGAATACAAATACGCATGGCGCAATACCTCCCGCGACCTGCCTGTTCAATATCTCTTATCCAGCCTCTGGTCCGATCAGGAAGGTAGCTTCCTTCTCTGGAGTATCTGGAATAGCATACTCGGTATCATCCTTATCCGCACCAGCGGCAAGTGGGAGAACCCTGTAATGTCTGTTATCTCGCTGTCTCAGTTTATGATGAGCAGTATGTTGCTTGGTATCTTTATCCTTGGGTATAAAGTAGGTAGCAATCCATTTATGTTGCTGCGCCAGGCGCAGGAAAATCAGGCAGCCCCTATTTTCCAGCAAGCGGAATACCTTAGCTTCATTAAAGATGGTAATGGCTTGAACCTTACCCTTCAGAACTACTGGATGGTGATTCACCCGCCAATTCTGTTCCTGGGCTTCTCCTCCATGATCGTTCCTTTTGCATTTGCATTCGCTGGCATCTGGACCCGCGATTATACCGGTTGGACAAAGCCAGTATTACCTTGGGCCCTCTTCGCAGTAATGATGTTGGGAACTGGTATCATGATGGGGGCCGCATGGGCTTATGAATCACTGAACTTCGGTGGTTACTGGTCATGGGATCCAGTAGAAAACGCCTCCCTTGTACCTTGGCTCACCATGGTAGCAGGCGTTCATACTTGCCTGGCCTATAAATCTACTGGTCATGCACTGAAATCTACCGTATTCTTCTTCTTTATATCCTATATCACCATCCTGTATTCCACTTTCCTCACAAGAAGTGGTATCCTGGGAGATTCCTCAGTTCACTCCTTCACCGACCTCGGTATGAGTGGACAGTTGCTGATCTTCATGGCAGCATTCACTATCCCGTCTGTTGCACTGATGATCATCCGCAGAAAAGAAATTCCTACAGTGAATAAGGAAGAAAGTACTTATTCCCGCGAATTCTGGTTGTTCGTTGGTTCCCTGGTACTGCTGATCGCTGCTATCCAGATTACCTTCACTACCTCTATCCCTGTTTGGAATAAACTACTGGACCTCACTGGTCTCAGAAGCCTCTTCAAAATGGACGTAATGGCGCCCCCGGCAGATCCATTATTCCATTACAACAAAATTCAGATCTGGCTGGCTATGATCCTGGGTGTACTCACCGCGATCGTCCAGTTTATGAAGTATAAAGACACACCACGTCGTCAGCTCACTAAAAAGCTGTTGCCACCAACTGTCATTTCACTGGCAGCTACCCTGGCTATCATCTTCTCTGGTGGAGTGAATTATACCGACTATGGTGCTGGCTTCCTCGCCGCGATTTATTTCATGCTGTTTGCCAGCATCTACTCAATCGTAGGTAACCTGATGTTCATTTTTACCGGGCTTAACGGCAAACTCAAAGCCGCAGGCGCTTCTATCGCGCACGTAGGTTTTGGTATGGTGTTACTTGGTATATTATTATCATCGGCCAAAAAAGAAGTTATTTCCATCGATAAGATGAAAATGCTCAGCCAGGACCTGTTCCGTAAAGAATCTAAGCAGGTAGCACGCGAAAACATCATGCTGCCAAGAAACATTCCGGTAGAAATGGGTGACTATCACGCTACCTATATCGGCGACTCTACTGCTACTGGTGATGCGAAAGTATATTTCAAAGTAGATTATGAACGTAAAGATAAAGCGGGTAACGTTGTAGAACATTTCCGCCTCTATCCAAACGCCTTTATCAATACCAAGGAAAATGCCCTGACCTCCAATCCGTCTTCCAGGCATTACCTGACGAAAGATATCTTCACCTATATCACTGCAACGCCTCCGCTGAAAGATAAAAATGCAGCGGCAAATGATACAGCTGATTATGTTACACATGATGTGAAACCAGGTGATTCAATCTTCTTCTCTAAAGGATTCATGATCCTCAAAGATATCAATGCTAAACCTTCCAATAAGAACTACCAGGCACAGATCGGTGATCTGGCTGTTGGTGCCGACCTGGAAGTATATACCCAGACAGATGATCATTTCAATCTGCAACCGGTATACTTGATCCGTGACAGTGCTTACCAGTACAGTATCGAAGATACACTGGCGCCACTGGCCCTGCAGGTACGCTTCAGCAAAATTATGCCTGCTGAAAATAAAGTGCAGATCAAAGTAAAAGAAGCTGACAGCAGCTCCGATTATGTGATCATGAAAGCGCTTGTGTTCCCATATATCAATGTATTATGGTTAGGCGTAATCGTAATGGTGGCTGGTACCTTTATCAGTATTGTTTACAGAGTAAGACTGAATAAAGGCGGTAAACAGGGAGCTGCAAAATCAGTCCCTCCAGTAAAAGAACGTGTTTAATAAGCCGTTATTAATAAATGATTAAATGGTGCCAGGGAATACTCTGGCACCATTTTTTTATGCGATTTTTGATCGTTTTATCTTCCTACATTTATATTCCAAAACCCTGATTATGAAACGTAGAAGGTTTCGTATATTCTTGATCATAATTGCTTCTTTGTTGGTTTTATTCCTGTTAGGCCCCAAACCTGCTGAACCGGAATATAAAAAGGTATTACCAATAGTACCGATGCAGCCGGATTCTCTGGTTGCCTATGTACGTACTGGTGAAGATTCTTTGCCTGTAAAACCAGATAATGAAGCCAGGATTATTTGGGCAGATAGCCTGCATCATAAGACACCATATGCAATCGTATATCTCCATGGCTTTTCTGGCAGTCAGGAAGAAGGAAATCCTGTACACCGCGACTTCGCTAAAAAGTTTGGTTGCAACCTCTACCTGTCACGCCTAAACGAACATGGGTTAGTCTCCGATAATCCACTCCTGCATATGACTGCCGAAGGCCTCTGGAATGATGCCTGCCGGGCATTAAGTATCGGTAAGGCGTTAGGTGAAAAAGTGATTCTGATGAGTACTTCTACTGGCGGTACGCTCAGCCTGAAACTTGCCGCCACCTTCCCCGATGATGTTTATGCATTGATAAATATGTCGCCCAACGTTGCCATCAATGATAAATTTGCTTTCCTCGCCAATGACCACTGGGGGCTTCAGCTGGCAAGGCTGATATCCAAAGGGAATTTCAGGGTAGGGAAAGATACCAATACCATCCACCATCAATACTGGAATAATACTTACCGCCTCGAGGCAGTGGTGCAGCTGGAAGAGCTACTGGAGACAACGATGATAGCATCTACCTTTGAGCATGTACAACAACCATCCCTGACGATGTATTATTACAAAGATAAAGACCATCAGGACCCTACTGTGAAAGTATCTGCTATACTCGCCATGAACCGCGATTTGCGGACACCCGCCAACCAAAAGATCGCAGTACCTATCCCTGACGCAGGCGCACATGTGCTGGGAAGTAATCTTACCAGCAAAGCCGTGCCTAGGGTAGAGGAAGTGATGGATAGTTTTGCTGTTCACACCCTGCATATGCGGGCGATAGGAGGGGTGTACTAAATGTCAAATCTTTGTTTAACTTGTGGTAACATTCCGATAGTAAGTTGCGTTTATAGCATATGCGTCCGCTGAAAAATATCTTTTTATACTTATCCCTGGTAATGGGTGTTTGCCTCTGTAGTAGCAATGCTTCAGCGCAGCAGGCCCATGGCGCGGACAGTATCGCATTGCATGCCGTAGTCGTTGGAACAGACACCATCCCCGTTATTACCCTCGCCATTTTCGATGTAGTGGATAAGTTGCCTAAAGCATTGAGAAAAGAAAGAGAACGCTGGACAAGATTACGCAATGCCGTGTATGTTACTTACCCTTATGCTAAATCGGCTGCCCGTATTCTCAAGGATGTAAACGTAGAACTGGCGAAACTGCCCAATGGCCGGGCCAGAAAGGCTTACCTGGCCTCTAAGGAAAAAGAGCTGAAGGCTCAATTTGGCGATAAACTCACTAATCTTTCTGTATATCAGGGAAAAGTATTGATGAAACTAATTGATCGCGAAACAGGACAGAACTGCTTTGAGATTATCAAAGAACTGAAAGGTGGCTTTAATGCCCGTGTATGGCAAACCGTAGCCTTCTTCTTCGGTGGCAACCTGAAAAGCGATTACGATAAACAGGAAGATAAAGATATTGAGGTGATTGTCCAGGAGTTGGAGCAATACCAACATTATCGCGCCTTTAACTAACTCGCACCAATAGATTCCATACCTTCGTTTACATGAGATTTAAATTACTTTTTATTGCCATCTTATTGTTACCCACTACATTATTTGCACAGGAAGCAGATGATGATCCTGTATATGTAGTTGATTCTGTACGCGTATCTACTTCTGCTGCCAATAATTTTACGCCTGACCAGGTAGGCTTGATCACCATTGCAAAAGGTAAGAGAGCAGTGCTGCTATATGGCAGCCAGGCGGAGAATGGCGTGGTATATATAGAAACAAAACCTTTTGCGCGCAGAAGAGTAGATCAGTTGCTACGATCATCTTCTCAGGCCTATGACAGTTTGCGTAAAAAACAGCCATTAGACAGTAGCCTGGTTTTTATTGTAAATGATAAAGTGGTGACGCCAACAGACGAAGCCAGGTTATTTACGGTAGACAGCCGTACATTTCAATCACTGCAAATACTTAGCAGCAAAGAGTTAGAAGAGAAATACCACCTTACAGGCAAGAAAGCCGGCGTTGCTATTCTCAGTACAGAAGATTGATACGTATCTTTGCCGCACAATTTATAGCACATGAAACTGGATATACTCGCAATAGCGGTGCACCCCGACGATGTGGAGCTGGGGTGTTCCGGGACATTGATGATGCATGCAGCAAAAGGTTTGAAAACCGGCGTGGTAGACCTTACCCGCGGTGAACTCGGTACCCGTGGCACGCCGGAAGGCAGGATACAGGAAGCGGAAGCCGCTGCACGCATAATGGGACTGGAAGTACGTGAAAATTTAGGACTGGCAGACGGATTTTTCCGCAATGATACCATGGAGCAAATGGCTATCATCACTGCCATCAGGAAGTATCAGCCGGAGATCGTGCTGGCAAATGCGATTGATGACCGCCATCCTGACCATGGCCGCGCTGCAAAACTAATTGCAGACAGCTGTTTCCTGGCAGGCCTACGCAAAATCAGCACACAGCACAATGGAGAAGAGCAGGCAGCATGGAGACCTAAGCAGGTATTCCATTTCCTGCAAGACAGGTATCATGAACCTGACTTTGTACTTGATATCAGCCCGGTAATGGATCGTAAACTGGAAGCCATTAAGGCATTTAGTTCACAATTCCTGGCACCCAAGGATAATGAGCCGCAAACCTATATATCTTCTTCTGGCTTCTTCGATAGCGTGATATATCGCGCGAGGATGCTCGGGAAAATGGTAGGGGTTGAGTATGCCGAAGGTTATACCACCGCTAAAAAGCTAGGCATTCGAAATTTTGCAGACCTGATAAATGAAGTTACCTGATATATAATCCCTCGCAACAGCGAGGGATTTTTTTTTATCTTATCCCTATGAAACTGTTATCAACCACACTCGTTTGTTGCCTGCTGTCGCTGGCAACCTTTTCCCAGAAAACGGATAAAAAATTGGAAGCCATTCTGGCGCCTATGTTAAAGGAGTTCCACGGTCAGGTGGGCATCTATGTACATCACCTGAAATCTAATAAAACTGTCGCTATTAATGCAGATTCGCTGTTTCCTACGGCCAGTATGATCAAAACCACTATACAGGTAGGCCTCTTCAATAAAATAGCCGCAGGAGAGCTGAAATATAATCAGGAATTGATTTACCGCGATTCTTTGCTGTATAAAGGAGAAGACATACTCGGATCATTCAAGGATGGAGAGAAAATCTACCTGGACAAAGTAATGATGCTAATGCTGACGATGAGCGATAATACAGCAAGTTTATGGCTGCAGGGGTTAGCAGGTGGAGGATTGGCGATTAACAGTTGGCTGGAGGCCAATGGATTTAAGCAATTGCGGGTGAATAGCAGAACACCGGGTAGGGAAGAGAATAGAAAAGTTTATGGATGGGGGCAGACGACTCCCTTTGAAATGGCGAGATTAATGGAAATGATTTATAAAGGTGAAGTGATCGATAAGAGTAGTAGTGAGCGTATGTACAGGAATTTAACGCGCAATTATTGGGATACACAAGGTTTGTTACAGGTCCCGGAGAATATCAGAACAGCGTCTAAAAATGGGGCGGTGGATGAATCCAGATCGGAGGTGATTATGGTAAATGCACCTCACGGTGATTATGTATACTGTATTGCCACAAAAAACAATACAGATCAAAGCTGGAACCGGGATAATGAAGCCTGGCAGTTACTTAGGAAGGTTGGGTATGCAATTTGGCAGCACTATGAACCTAACAGCAAATGGAAGCCTGACCCCGGGCTGGGGAAGTTCTGAAAGTACAACGGGACCCGCTAAACATTAGATGAACAGATCTCTGGTGGCGTCAAATTCATCTTGTTTTATGATGCTGTTTTTGATAAACGGAATCAGAGCAAGTCCAATCGTGAGTACTACGAGTATAAAATATTTCTTTTTCATTTCCATGCTATTTTTAATTAAGTCCGATTATATAACTAAATAACGTGCCAAAATGTTACAGAAATCCCATAATAATGTTATGCTGTACATTATTTTTTTGTTTATAGGAAGATAAACGGAGAATAGGCGCGGATATAGGGTATAAAGCATAATATATAAGCAATCTCTATGTCACATTTTTAAAATCTATTTGATTAATAATGAATGTAAAGTGATCTTTGCGCCCGGAAAAAGTAAATAGCTAAATCTGCAAATCAAAAATCGAAATAGAATTATGAAAAATGTTATCTTATCCGTAGGGTCAGAGTTTCCTGAGTTCAAAAAGACGGCTGTAGTTTCTATCGAAAAAGGAAAAGAATTTTATGAACTGTCTTCCGAAGAACTGAAAGCTTCTGGCAAATGGATGGTGATGTTCTGGTGGCCTAAAGACTTTACGTTTGTTTGTCCTACCGAGATTGCTGAATTCAACAAACATGCACAAGATTTCGCTGACCGTGATGCTGTACTGATCGGTGCTTCTACTGACAGTGAGTTTGTTCACGCTGCATGGAGAAGAGATCACGAAGATCTGCGTGGCCTGCAGTTCCCAATGCTGGCTGATACTTCTAAATCCCTGGCAGAAGAACTGGGTATCCTGGAATCAAATGAGAAAGTTGCTTACCGTGCTACTTACATTGTAGATCCACAAGGTATCGTTCGTTGGGTATCTCTGTACGATCTGTCTGTAGGTCGTAGCGTGAAAGAAGTTCTGCGTGTACTGGATGCACTGCAAACAGATGAGCTGTGCCCTTGCAACTGGCAGAAAGGTGAAGCTACCCTGAACGCTTAATCAGCAAATAATTATTACAATAAAGCGGGGAAACAGGAAATGCAATAAGCATGGCCTGTTTCCCCAGGTTTTAACAGACTATACAAAATATATATGTTCGCAACAACAAATCAGGATACCGCTATTCAATTGTTAGAAGCTGTTGGTTTAGCAGAGCAGCCGGTATCAGAAAAGCTGCAGGCTTTAGTGAATGCAGATGCCCGTTACCTGAAGGATCTGAAAATTAACGTAACCAATTCGCTGGGAGCTGCCTCCCTGAGCAAGAAGGAAGCCTATCTGATAGGTCTGGCTGTTGCGGTGAATGAAAGAAGTACTATATTAGAGGCTTCATTTGGAAAGTTGGCCGTGCAGGAAGGAGCCAGTGAAAAAGAGGTGGCAGAAGCTATTAGCTGTACTTCGCTGATGAGTGCCAATAATGTGTACTATCGTTTCAGACATTTTGTAAATAAGGAGTTTTATACCGCGACCTCTGCAGGTATCCGTATGAGTATTATGGCTAACCCTGTTTTAGGAAAAGAGTTTTTCGAGCTGTTAAGCCTGGTGATCTCTGCGCTGAATGGTTGTGAGATGTGTGTAACCTCTCATGAGGAGGCTGTCGTGAAACATGGTACAGAACCACAGCGTGTTTTGGATGCTGTCAGACTCGGTGCAGTACTGAGGAGTTTGATTGTATTATTATAAAAAATATTTGAATCGGGGGACAGATGAAAATTTGCTCCATAAACAATTGATTATTAATCACTTGCGGAGTTGTTTTTCGTGTGGAATTGACTGTTATAATCATGAATTTTCGAATTTGTTAATAAATTCATGTAATTATATTTGCAAAATCCACATAAAAATTCGACTTTTGCATTCCTAAATTTTAAGAATCATGGCAAGAGTATGTCAGGTGACAGGAAAGAAGCCGATTACAGGTCACCATGTTTCCTTCTCCAACATTAAGACAAAGAGAAGGTTTCTGCCTAACCTGCAGAAAAAACGTTTTTTCCTGGCGGAAGAAGACAAATGGATATCTTTAAAAGTATCTGCTGACGGTTTAAGAACCATCAATAAAAGAGGTTTGTATGCAGTAGTGAAGGAATTGCGTGCAGCTGGTCAGGAAATCTAATTCGTGGACTCACTTAATTTGTATACAAAATGGCAAAAAAAGGTAATAGAGTGCAGGTAATCCTGGAATGCACTGAGCATAAAAACTCAGGTCTCGCAGGTACTTCCCGCTATATCTCTGTAAAAAATAAGAAAAACACTCCTGAACGTCTGGAGCTGAAAAAGTACAACCCTATCATGAGAAAGGTGACTGTACACAAAGAAATTAAATAGTTAATTGTTGATGGTTGATGGTTGTTTTGCATACCAGCCATATAACCATTAGTCCATAAAAACAATAAATACAATGGCAAAAGCAGCTTCAAAGAACTCGAAAGTAAAGGATGCTAAAGCAGCAGCTGACGCGAAAGTATGGACCAAAGTGGTGAAAGCAGTGCGTTCTCCAAAAACTGGTGCTTATACTTTCAAAGAAGCTATCGTGCACAAAGATAAAGTGCAGGAGCATATCAACGCAAAGTAATTCGGCTTTACTAATCATACTAAAAAAGCTGTCCCTCTTGGGACGGCTTTTTGTGTTTGTATACCGATGCTCCTGGTTTTGCTGTAAGCGGATTTTCCGCTTCATCTAACAAAGACAGGTATTCCCCAAAATGTCTTGGAGATAAAAAAAGTTAACCCTTACCTGCTATTTTTGCAGTCTGAGCTACATAGCAGCAAGAAAAGACCTGCTGGCGTAATCTTTGCAGGTCAAGAAACCGGGAAAAACCCGTAATTTAGCGACCTGTTTGAATTGCAAAAATGACAGGGACTGCATTACAGACCTATTATAACTAATATGAGCTTTTTCAAAAATCTATTTTCCAGAGAGAAAAAGGAAAGCCTGGATCAGGGCCTCCAGAAAACAAAAGAAAGTTTCCTCTCCCGGATTGGCCGTGCAATTGCAGGTAAGTCTACCGTTGATACTGAAGTATTGGATAACCTGGAAGACGCTCTCGTTTCTGCAGATGTTGGCGTGGATACAACCGTAAAAATCATTGACAGAATTGAGCAACGTGTTGCTAAAGATAAATATCTGGGTACCAGTGAGTTGAACAGGTTGTTGCAAGAGGAAATTGCAGCATTGCTAGTAGACGCGCCAGATAGTGGATTTCGTGACTTTGATGTTCCTGCCGGCAAAAAACCTTATGTGATTATGGTGGTTGGGGTGAATGGGGTAGGTAAAACCACCACCATTGGTAAACTGGCCTATAACTTTAAAAAAGCTGGTAAATCCGTAATGTTAGGTGCCGCGGATACCTTCCGCGCTGCAGCTGTTGACCAGCTGACCATCTGGAGCGAAAGAGTAGGAGTGCCTATTGTAAAACAGGCAATGGGTTCTGATCCAGGCGCTGTCGCATTTGATACCGTACAAAGTGGCGCTGCCAAAGATGTAGATGTAATTATCATCGATACTGCCGGCCGATTACATAATAAACTCCACCTCATGGACGAGCTGAGTAAAATAAAGCGCGTCATGAAAAAGGTTATTCCTGAGGCACCACACGAAGTACTGCTGGTACTCGATGGTTCTACCGGACAAAATGCCGTTGAACAAGCCCGTCAGTTTACTGCTGCCACCGAAGTAACCTCACTTGCAATTACCAAGTTAGATGGAACTGCCAAAGGTGGTGTAGTATTAGCTATTGCTAATCAATTCAAAATTCCAGTAAAATATATCGGTATTGGTGAAAAAATGGAAGATTTACAGGTATTTGATAAAAATGCTTTTGTAGATTCTCTGTTTAGCATAAACGAATGATATACATAATATTGTATAATTTATCTGATTATTTAAGTAATTTCCACTTACATATTTACTTTAAGTAAACCTAACCAGCAAGTAAACAAATACGTTATATTCGCAATAACTATATTGCTGCCTGCTGGTTAGTACTCATCTCAAGTTTCCTTACTGACTAGTATTGTTGCTTCATAACCCTGCCATTCATTAAATTAGAGTTGTCGTTTTTTTGGACCAAATAATTACAATTCGCGATTATGAATATAAAAAGCATAGATCGAGTTGATAAGATCACCCCGGAAGACTTCAGAAAGAATTACTATGAAACAAGGAAACCTGTTATAATGACAGGGATCAGTAAAGACTGGATAGCGAGGGATAAATGGACCTGGGATTATTTCAAGTCGATCGTAGGCGATAAAACAGTAGGGGTATATAATAATACCCGCGCTGATGCCAACACACCCGTCAACGGCGCCGATGACTACATTAAATTCGGCGATTACCTGGACATGGTCCAGCAAGGACCTGTAGCCTTGAGGATTTTCCTCTTCAACATTTTCCAGCATGTACCCCAGCTAACCGAAGATTTTACCTGGCCAGACGTATATGCAAAAGGGTTATTGAAAAAGTACCCGATGTTGTTTGTAGGCGGCGCAGGATCAGTAGCGCATATGCATTATGATATCGACCTCTCTCATATTTTCCATACACAGTTTGTAGGCCGTAAAAGAGTACTTTTACTGGAAAATGACCAATCGCCTTACATTTATCGTATGCCATTTACAGTGGAGAGTGCCGCTAGTTTTGTAAACTGGCATGAGCAATTAAACACAACTGAATACCCGGCATTGAACTATGCCAGCGGTTATACCACCATACTCGAACATGGAGATACCCTGTTTATGCCTGGTGGCTACTGGCACCATATGGAATATATAGATGGTGGTTTTGCCATGAGTTTACGTGCATTGGACCAGTCGTTGGCTGGTAAATTAAACGGGCTCTATCATATAGTTGGTTTAAGAGGCATGAATAACCTGCTTATTAAGCTGGCTCCGCAATGGTGGTATCATAAAAAACGCGAATTGGCACAGGACAGGGCTAATAAGGTATTAAAATTAATTGATGCCTGATTAGATCTGAGCTGATTATAAAAAATTGACTTGCAGTCGTTTATCTTTAATTTTATAATTATCAATCTTTTTGTTAACTTTGCACCTTCCAAATTCAACCCCCACTAAGGCTCAAAGTCACGTACAGTAAGTCTGCTGTTTTATTATGTTAGTGTCTGTGTGTCTTCGTGGCGGTAGCGGAACAGAAAAATTCTGACCCGCATGCTCTAAAACATTCGCCCTTGAAGACGAAAACTTTAAAGAAAGACAAGGTTAATATTATTACGCTTGGTTGTTCCAAGAACATGGTTGATTCGGAAGTATTGAGCGGTCAGCTTGCTGCTAACGAAATTGACGTTGTACATGAAAGTACAAAACGCGACCACAACATTGTGGTAGTGAATACATGTGGTTTTATCGACAAAGCCAAAGAAGAATCCATCAACACCATCCTGGAACAAGTAGAACTCAAAGAGAGAGGTAAACTGGACAAAGTTTATGTTACCGGCTGTCTGAGCGAGCGTTACCGTGGTGATCTCGAATCTGAGATTGCAGGAGTGGATGCGTGGTTTGGTACAATGGAACTTCCGCTGATTCTCAAAAAATTTGATGCTGATTATAAGGCTGAGCTGATAGGAGAGCGTTTACTTAGTACTCCTTCCCATTATGCTTACCTGAAAATTGCAGAAGGATGTAACCGTACCTGTGCATTTTGTGCAATTCCACTGATGCGCGGTCAACATGTTTCCAAGCCGATTGAAGATTTGGTGGCAGAAGCAGAAAAACTGGTTAAATCAGGTGTAAGAGAAATCATGCTTATTGCACAGGAACTGACTTATTATGGTCTGGATCTCTACAAAAAGCGCCGTCTGGGTGATTTAATGCGCGCCCTTGCCCAGGTAGAAGGATTAGAATGGATACGTCTGCATTATGCATATCCTACTAAATTCCCACTGGAGGTGCTCGATGTAATGAATGAGTTCCCAAATATCTGCAAATACCTGGATATGCCGCTGCAACATGCGTCTAATGGTATGTTGAAAGCGATGAAACGTCAGATAACCCGCGAAGAAATTGAAGAGCTCGTTCAGGCTATCCGCGAAAAAGTACCAGGCATTGCGCTGCGTACAACGTTGATTGCCGGCTTCCCTGGTGAAACAGAGGAAGATGTGGAAGAACTCAAAAGTTTCCTCGAAAGAATGCGTTTCGACCGTGTAGGCGTATTCACCTACAGCCATGAAGAAGGTACCAGTGCCTACGAACTGGAAGACAACATTCCGGCTGAGGAAAAAGAAAGAAGAGCACAGGATATTATGGCTGTGCAACAGGAAATCTCCCTGGAAAAGAACCAGGAAATGGTTGGGAAGATTTTTAGAGTAATCGTAGACAAGAAAGAGTCCGGCAGGTATCTTGCCCGCACTGAATTTGACTCTGTGGAAGTAGATAATGAAGTGATAATAAATACCACCAAACGCCTTAAACCCGGCGACTTCGTGGAGGTTCGTATCACGAAAGCATTTGACTACGACCTCGAAGGAGAACTGGTGTAAGCAGCGCGCTGAAAAAACCTGCGTTGCCTCTTTGCTTCAGGCAAAATGTCTGAAGTAACAGAAAAAATATTTCAAAAGTCCCCGCATTAAACGGGCACTCTTACTAAGGCTCCCGACGGAGCCGGATCAATGTAAATCAATGACAACATTTGAATCACTGGGCTTAAAAGAGTCCATTTTAAAGGGAATTACAGACTTGGGCTTTGTTGCTCCAACCCCTATTCAGGAAAAAGCAATTCCCGTTTTATTGAGTGGTGACCGCGACTTCGTGGGTCTTGCCCAGACGGGCACTGGTAAAACAGCAGCATTTGGCCTGCCGCTGCTTCAGCAAATTGATGTAAACCTGCACAAACCTCAGGGACTGGTATTATGCCCGACCCGTGAGCTCTGCCTTCAGATTACCAATGATCTGAAAAACTTCAGTAAACACCTGGGCGACGTTAGCATCGTTGCCGTTTATGGTGGTTCCAGCATCGTTCAACAGCTGCGTGAACTCAGAAGAGGAGTTCATATCGTAGTAGCGACCCCGGGTCGTTTACTCGATATCATCGATCGTGGCGCTATCAACTTCGACAATGTACGCTATGCTGTACTGGATGAAGCAGATGAAATGCTGAATATGGGATTCCAGGAAGATATCAACAGTATCCTTTCTAACACCCCTGAAGAAAAAACTACCTGGTTGTTCTCCGCTACCATGCCGCAGGAAGTGCGTCGTATCGCACAGAAGTACATGGAAGATCCATTTGAACTGACCGTAGGTAATAAAAACAGCGGTAACGCTAATATCGAACACGAATACTACGTGGTACGCCCACGTGAAAAATATGCAGCACTGAAACGCCTGGTTGACTACAACCCGGATATCTTCGGTATCATTTTTACACGTACCAAGATTGAGTCTCAGGAAATCGCAGAATCTCTCATTAAAGATGGCTACAATGCAGATGCACTGCATGGCGACCTTACCCAGCAACAGCGTGATAAGGTAATGAAACGCTTCCGTGAAAGAGCATTGCAGGTACTGGTAGCTACTGACGTTGCTGCCCGTGGTATCGACGTTGACAACGTTACGCACGTTATTAACTACGAACTGCCTGATGACGTAGAAAACTACACTCACCGTTCTGGCCGTACCGCCAGAGCAGGTAAGTCTGGTACTTCTATCGCTATCATTAGCAGCCGTGATATCGGTAAAATCCGTCAGATTGAAAGAGTGATCGGTAAGAAATTTACTAAAGGTGAAGTACCTGATGGCTTCGCAGTATGTGAAAAACAACTGTTTGGTCTGATCCACAGAGTACATAACGTAGTGGTAAACGAAGAACAGATCGAACCATATCTGGAACGTATCAACGAAGAATTTGCTAACATGACCAAAGAAGAGCTGATCAAACGCTTCGCTTCTCTGGAATTCAACCAATTCCTCGAATACTACCAGGATGCTGCAGACCTGAACGTGAAAGAAGAAAAACGTTCATTTGGTGAAGAAAGAGGTGGACGCCGCGATAACGGCAAGTTCACTCGTCTGTTCATCAACCTGGGTTCTGTAGACGATTTCAACCGTGGTGATATGCTGCGTTACCTGTGTGATAACACTGGCGTTCGCGGTAACAAAATTGGTCGTATCGATCTGAAAGGTGTTTATTCTTTCTTCGAAGTAGAAAACGATGTGGTAGAAAAAGTAACCCAGAGCTTCAAGAAAGTTGAATACAATGGCCGTTCTGTAAGGATCGAAATGTCCCAGGATGGTGATAAACGTCGCGGCGGTGGCGGTGGTGGTGGTCGCAGAGATGACGGCCCTCGCAAACGCTGGCACAGCACCGAAGGCGGTGGAAACCGTGGTGGTGAAAGAGGCGAAAAAAGAGAATTCTCCGGTGGCGGTGGAAGACCTCCGTTTAAACGTAAGTTCTCTAAAGACTAATCAATACCTGAAATTGCAATAAGAAAAGGGGCTCTACACAATAGAGCCCTTTTTTATTGTCATGCCCTTCCTATGGCTGCTCCCACCGATGCAACTTTCTTCATATAGCCACTACCGTGAGTCGAAAAATGTTCTTCGTAAACAGAATTTTATTTTGTCAATTTCCCAAAAATTAAACTATCTTGGTTGATACTACATTCAACCAGCAGTCTTATGACCGGAGATTCCTATAACGTAGAACAGTCCGTTATCCCCTTTTCCCTTTTTACATCCGCAGACATCGCATTATTTCAGGCCGGTTCACATTATCGGCTGTACGAAAAGTTTGGTGCCCGACCCGCTACCTGCGACGGTATGCAGGGAACTTATTTTGCAGTATGGGCGCCTGATGCGGCCTATGTATCCGTAACTGGAGATTTTAATGATTGGGATCATTACAGCCATACCCTTTTACCACGCTGGGATAGCTCCGGCATCTGGGAAGGATTTATTCCTGATATCGGTGATGGCAGTCTTTACAAATATTTTATCCGCTCCAATAGCGGCGAAGAATTGTTTAAAGGAGATCCTTATGCCACCATGTGGGAAGTGAGGCCTAAAACCGCTTCTATTGTTCATTCGCTGGATTATAAGTGGAAAGACAAAGCATGGATGGAAGTACGTAAAGATCATAATTCGCTTAAGCGTCCTTTCAGTGTATATGAATTGCATTTGGGGTCCTGGCGTAAGCCTGATCCGCTGGATGAAGAAAAATTTTATTCTTATCCGGAAATTACCCGTATGCTCGTGCCATATGTAAAGGAGATGGGCTTTACCCATGTGGAGCTGATGCCGGTAATGGAACATCCTTTTGATGGCTCCTGGGGATATCAGTTGACAGGATATTATGCTCCAACTTCGCGCTACGGCACGCCGCAGCAGTTTATGGAAATGATTGATACACTGCACCAGGAAGGAATAGGTGTGATACTTGATTGGGTACCGTCGCATTTCCCATATGATGCTCATGGCCTTTTCCGATTCGATGGTTCTCATACCTACGAATATGCGGATATGCGTAAAGGTTATCATCCCGACTGGAACAGTTATATCTTTAATTATGCCAGAAATGAAGTGCGTTCTTTTCTTTTGAGTAATGCAGTTTACTGGTTAGATAAATATCATGCAGACGGCTTAAGGGTGGATGCAGTGGCATCTATGATACACCTGGATTACAGCAGGGAGCGTGGTGGCTGGGAACCTAATGAACATGGTGGAAATGAAAATCTGGAAGCAATCACGTTTGTAAAGAAGCTGAATGAAACGGTGTATGCCTTGTTTCCTGACGTGCAAACTATCGCAGAGGAATCAACCTCTTTCTATGGCGTTTCCAGACCTACTTTCCTCGGCGGTTTGGGATTTGGAATGAAGTGGATGATGGGATGGATGAACGATACCCTCGATTATTTCAAAAAGGACCCTGTGTATAGAAAGTGGTATCAGAATGATCTGACATTCAGCCTGGTATATGCTTTTAGCGAAAACTTCATGTTGCCATTGAGTCATGATGAAGTTGTACATGGAAAATCTCCTATGTTATATAAGATGCCGGGAGATGAGTGGCAGAAGTTTGCTAACCTGCGACTGATGTATAGTTATATGTTTACGCATCCGGGTACGAAGTTGTTATTTATGGGAGATGAGTTTGGGCAGACATCTGAATGGAATTATAAAACGGAACTTGATTGGCATCTGCTGAAATTCAGGCCACATGAAGGTTTGAAGCAATATGTGAAAGCGTTGAATCAGTTATATACCAGTTCTACCGCGTTATATGAGCAGCAGTTTGACAGCGCTACTTTTGAGTGGATTACCGTAAATGACTATGATAATTGCGTGCTGGTATACATGCGTAAAGGCATACGGCCAGATGATTTGCTGTTGGTTGCCTTGAACATGACACCTATTCCGAGAGAAAACTACCTTATTGGAGTTCCGGTTCCAGGTAAGTGGAAGGAAGTATTGAATAGTGATGCTGCTGAGTATTATGGCAGTGGCGTTATTAATTCGCAGGAGCAGGAGGCAGTTAAGCAGACTTACAATGGGAGAGAATATTCGATTGGTTTGCGCTTACCACCATTGGGAGCCACAATCCTTCGTTATTCTGCGCCCGCCAGATAATAAACTGATCGCATTTGGAGTTATATAATGGCTTACCTTAACCAGGTGAGCCATTTTTTTTGCTGTTTTAAACCCTGAGGAATTTTAACAATCTATTTAAGCGGGCCGGAAATTGCGGTGAAACAGAGAGTGCCCCAATGGCAGACAATAAGGCTCATTGTCAACTAATCAGAAATTTTTCAACCAAGTTTTTGCATCCATATTTTTTATTGATTTAAAACCATTTATTTATGAGGAACTATCTCCGTAAAGCCGGGTTAGTATTTGCAGTGCTTGTTACAGCAGGAGCCATATTTTTTACAGCTTGTAACAAGGATAACTCCACTTCTACCCAGCCCATTCCGGCCAATCAGCAAAAAGTAAGTCTTTTCCTTTCCGATGATCCTGGATACTTTGACAAAGTAATGCTGGATATCCGTAAAGTAGAAGTGCTGGTAGACACCTGCGGAAAGGCAGGCAACGAAGATTGGGACGACCATAATCGTTGTGGCTGGGACAATGAATTAGGTCAGAAAAGCGACAGTTGCCAAGTATGGGACTCGCTGGCCATTCATCCAGGTGTTTATGACCTGTTAACCCTGCGTAACGGCGCTGATACCCTGCTTGCCGGAGGCACAGTTCACAAAGGTACCATGGAACGTATCCGTATCACTATCGGTAGTAACAATTCATTGGTTAAAAACGGAGTTACCTATCCTGTAACTTCTATCACTGGTCAGAGTAAGATCATCATTCGTGTGAGACATACAGAATGGGATCAGCTGAGCACAGATAACCTGCAGTTATGGCTTGATTTTGATGTACAACGTTCTATTATCAAAACCAGAGATGGTAAATTTATTCTGAGCCCTTACATTAACGTATTCACTATCCTGAAAATGGGCAGCTTGTCAGGTCGCGTTACACCTACAGATGCCTACCCTGTTATAACTGTTTATAACAGTAACAGCGATACCCTTTATGCACTGCCATGGAAAGATGGTTCATTTAAAGTGCGTGGATTGAAACCAGGTAACTGGAATGTTTTCATCAATCCATCTGCGCCTTACAAGGATACCACTATCTCCAATGTAAGTATTAATAAAGGCCAGGATACACCGCTGGGTCAGATCAAACTTAGCAAACAGTAACGCCGTATTTATTGTCAGAGCCTCTCCCCATCAAAGGGAGAGGCTTTTTTGTTAATATATATATCTTTTCTTTAACTTGTGAAAAACTATTTTATGCGTCGGTTATTACTTGTTTGTATGATTCAGTGTTTTGTGCTATGTGCCTTTGCCCAGCAATTGGAGTATAAGGTCCCTAAACACAATCAGAAGGATGAAAAAGGTAGAAAGCAGGGATTGTGGATGGAGGAAGTAGGAGAGATCAGGGGAGAGCCTGGATTTACCTGGGAGGGAGTTTATAAAAATGACCGGAAAGACGGAAAATGGACGAAAAGTACACATTCAGGAATTTTACTGGCGGAGGAAACATATAAAAACAACGCATTGAACGGCTATTGCAAGTATTTCTATCCGGATGGAAAGAAAAGTGCAGAAGGACTGATTGTATCATCTGAAATACCTGGACAGAAAGATACTATTGCTGTAATTGATCTGGAAACTGGAAATGAGACGATGAAGGAGATTGTAAGGGAAGGTAATCCTGTAAGACAAGGACTCTGGAAGGTTTATGACGAGGAAACAGGAAAAATGAGCAAGGAATATTACCGCCTGGGAGAGATCATCCCAGCTTCAGAAGCTGGTGATAATGATTCCATCCCAGTGTCTGTGGCACCAAAGGCGCCAGTATCACAATTGCCACATGAAGCGGCTGCAGGCGGCAAGAAGAAGCACTAGGCAGAAAATGAACAACCTATACTTTAAAATGAACAAAAAGATTTGTCCATTTTAGCTTTTTTAGTTGTACTTTCAATTTATCTGGATGTTTAGCTATATCAACCCATTGAAATACAGCTATTTTTTGTATTTCTTTATTCCATAATCCTATTAAATTGTTTGTATGAAAAGCCTAAGCTTGCACCACGCGAAACGTCACTCAGAAGGGAATCATTATGATTTCAGTGTAGACAAAATTGAATTGATGTTTAGAGCAGTATTTATTTTTCTGATATTTTGCGCATTAATGTCTATTTGTTTCCTATCGATATATTATTAACATGAATACCGAGCAATACTTGGTTAGCCTGATGGTATAAATTTTTCGCAGTTTATAGCCATATAAAACTCTCCTGAAAAGGGGAGTTTTTGTTTTTATACCTCTCCCAAATCATAATTGGCTGTTACAGCTAGCGATCACAATGCTGATTTGTATTTGCACGGATGAGCTATCTGCAAAATGCATTTTTGCCTGAAAATCAAGTGTGGGAGCAGGTTGGACTGATGTGAACAAAATGAACAGTTGCTATTCCTGTTCATTTTGTTCATTATGGCTGTTTTGCAGCAATGAATTTTGAAGTGTATTAAAGACGCTTTAATTTTGATACTCTAAAGTTGGCATAGGTTAGGACAAAGGGCATTAGATATCTATCTATTGTGCCTGCTTTTTTTAAACCTATTTTTTACTTCACTATCAAATCTTTCTAAAAAAATCCACAGCACGTTGCAACGATCATCAAGGCTGAATGATAATCTCTTCAAATCCTTTATCTGTAAAGAATTCTGTGATGTTTGCCGCAGCGTTTTGTTCTGCATGGATGATTTTTCCATCTGCCAGAATCGTATTAGCTGCAAATGGTAAACCGTGTACTCTTATCCTGTAGCGGTTATAGGAAGTTTGGTAATTCACGAAGTATTTTTTCTTCAGGAAGAATTTATTTGCGTCTGATAACTGCTTGAAGCGAATTACATTATACTGGCCATTTTTATAGCCGTAATGATCGCCTGCATCTTCATAGAGGGTACTCTTTGTTTTTTCTTCTCCATAATAAATATCCAGGATCATTTCTTCTGGCTGTTGCTGGCTGGTATATTGCATAAGCGGAAAAGAAGGAATTACGCTGCCTGCTTTTGCGAACAATGGCATTTCTTCCAGTGGAGTAGGTACCATTACATGTTGGCCGCCAGTATAGCGTTGATCATTCCAGTAAGAGTACCATTCCCCTTTAGGCAGATAAACATCCTTTTCCTGCATGTTGGCTTCATTCACAAAGCTGATCAGCAGGGAGTCGCCGAACATAAACTCATGCGAGCAGTTCCAGGTATCAGGTTCGTCTTGTGCTACAAAAGATAGTGGCCGGATCATCGGTGTACCGTTTTGTGCATATTGCCAGAAAGTGGTATAGAAGTAAGGAAGCAGCTGATATCTTAGACTAATAAATTTTTTGGTGACAGCTTCATATTTCTCACCGAAGCTCCATGGTTCCTGGTTGAAACCTGTTTCATTGCTGGCGCTATGAGTGCGCATCAGTGGATGGAAAGTGGCCAGCTGGATCCAGCGGGTATAAAGTTCACCATCGGGCTCACCAATGAAACCGCCAATATCGCTGCCCGTAAATGATAAACCTGAAACGGCAAGGCGCTGGCATTGCACAGCAGCCAGCCATAAATGTTCCCAGCTGCTAACGTTATCACCTGTCCAGACGGATGACCAGCGCTGTGCGCCTGCATAGGCGGAGCGGGTAATTACGAAAGGACGATGCGGCATCAGGTATTTTTTGAGCCCGGCTGCGGTAGACTTACTCATAAGATGCCCATAAATGTTATGTGCTTTTCTATGGCTTACTTCTTCGCCATCATAATCATGTCGTACATCTTCCGGGAAGCTACCCATTTCGAAAACAGCTGGTTCGTTCATATCGTTCCAAACGCCGCGTACGCCGGTTTCTGCAAGACCTTTGAATAAGCTGGCCCACCATTCGCGTACTTCAGGATTGGTGAAGTCAGGGAATACACATTTTCCTGGCCATACATCGCCTTCCATAAGTGCGCCATCCGCGCGTTTACAGAAGTAATTATTTTTGAGGCCGTCGCGATAAATGCTGTATTCCGGATCTACTTTGATGCCAGGATCTATAATGACAACGATTTTGAAGCCTTGTGCCTCCAGGTCGCTGATCATTTTAGCAGGATCAGGGAAATATTCTTTGTTCCAGGTAAAGCAGCGGTAACCATCCATATAGTCGATGTCGAGGTAAATGACATCACAAGGAATTTGACGCTGGCGGAATTCGGTGGCTATTTCTCTAACTCTTTTTTCGGGGTAGTAAGACCAGCGGCATTGGTGATAACCCAGTGCCCACATGGGAGGTAATTCGGGCGTGCCTGTAATGCGGGTATAGGCTTCCGCTACTTCCATGAGTTGTGGGCCGTAGATAAAGTAGTAGTTCATCTCACCACCTCTTGCCCAGAAGCTGCATACATTTTCTCTTTCTTTACCGAAATCGAAAATGGTGCGAAAAGTATTATCAAAGAAAATACCGTAGCCGATATTATTATGCAATCCGTAATAGAAAGGTATATTCCGATAGAGTGGGTCTGTATCTTTCTGGTAGCCGTAGGCATCGGTGCCATAGTTTTCCAGGCGTTTGCCACGGAGGTTCAGGTCAGTAGGTTTATCACCAAGTCCGTAGAAAACCTCTCCTTCAGGAATGAGTTTACTGCAGTAAACGATTTTTCCACCTTTTTGGAGATAGTGCTGCCAGTGAAATCCCATTTCGTCCTGGTTGATCACTTTTCCATTCAGGTCGGTAATGGTGATGCGCAGGTTATCTCTGGCAATCAATACCTTGATACAGTTTGTATATATTTCAAAGTTTTCTTCAAATTCCCGGATACCAAACGCGATGGGGGATTCTTCTAGTGTATCGCTGGTTGCGTAGGAGAAATCCCGTTGAAAAGTGCCATCAGAAGCGTATCTGAAACGTATTATTTTATCTGAAATAACGCGTATTTCGAGGATGGTTTCAGAGGTATAGAAAGAAAAATAATTGCCTTCTTTTTTCCAGGACCTGATCGCGTCCGGGTAGTGTTTCTCAGAATATTTGCTGGATGAAGTTTCGACTTGCATAAACTCTAATTCAATGTATTGGATATCCCGGGCTTAAATTACACAAAAAAAATTGTGCTTTCGGGCTTTCACGTTCAGAATGTATATCGGTACGTTTACGATAAAAAATATTCAATTGACAAAAAAGACACAAAAAAGTATAAATATCTTATTAACTTGAAAGCAATAAATGTACTTTTTGCTTTAACCTATTCCAGCGGTGCACCTTTCCAGGAGCACCTTTTTGATTAGTAGCAGGTCCATCTCACTTCCCTTCATCATTTATTATTCAACAGTTATTACTGCAATTTCCTTGCCTGCGAGGAAAATTTTGTTTCCATAGACAGCTTTGGTGGATACGTTAAATCCTTTGCCAATAGTTTGCCAGTCCTGGCCACCATTCAGAGAGATGTCGGTACCACTGGTGCCGGTAGTGATCACCATATTTTTATTCAGCCATGTTACACAGGATTTATAACCGGAAGGCGCTGTACGGGCAGGTTTCCATGTTTTCCCACCATCGGTGGTCAGGAAACAGTTACGATCCCGGAGGGTATCTGATTTATAATTTCCGCCAACGACGATGCCATTTTGTTGGTCGCGGAAGGCTACGGAAAAAGCGCCGGTACCGGATTCGCCCTGAATGACTGGCAGCGTATAGGCATTCCAGTTAAGTCCTTTTTTCTTGTAAATGGCTGATTTTGATCCACCGGTTACGAAACAGGGTGTTCCATCTGGTAGCAATATCAGGCTGGTGTTGCTGGCGGCGAAGATGGCCTCACCGTTAGCAGCAATAGGCCCTGTGATGGTTTGCCATTGTTTTCCGTGGTGAGTTTGTAGCATTACAAAGCGTAGCTGTCCTGTGGTATCGGGGAGTGGATCGCCGATAGCATAGCCTTCGCCATTTTTTGAGATAGTGAGTCCGTCGATAAATATACCTGCGGTATCGATGGTGAGCGTATTAGTCCAAGATTTTCCGCCATCTTGTGTCAGATAAGCTTTTGCGGGTTGCCCTATCCGGATAACGACAGCTGTATTGCGATTGAAAGCATGTAGTGAGCGAAAGTCGCAGCTATCGCAATTGGGATCGGGCATAAACCATTCCCAACTGCTACCATCATCAAGTGACCTGCCCACTTTGCCTTTGGTGCCAGATACCCAGATGGCACTATCGCTGGTAGTGGCAAGACCACGAATACTGGTAGCTTCAGGTTGAGGGCAGATTATTTTTACCTGATATTTTTGTTGGGCAGACAATGAAATACGGTTTGCCAGGAGTAAAATAATCAATAATATGAAACGAACTCCTGCGGCTGAAAGCAGCCACTGTAAAGTGTAACGTTTCTTAGCGGTACCAAAAAAAGGGTCAGTGAACATAAGTTATGATATTTATTTCCAATCTGTTAGCGGGAAGAAAATTACAAAATTGCTATAAAGTGTGAAGCAGAATTATATATTTGCAATAAAGCCTTAACCTGCTTACTGTCATTAACACTAAAACCATCGTGCACTTACCGCGTAATATGAAAGTACTTGTCCTGATAAGCCTATGCATTTTATGTGCGATGATCGCACGTGCCCAGGAGAAGCCCTACATATTTGACAGCTATAGTGTAAATGAGGGTCTTTCTCAAAGTTCCATATTTGATATTGCCCAGGACGACCAGGGCTTTATGTGGTTTTCTACCAGAGATGGTATTAACCGTTTTGATGGATATATCTTCAACGAATACCGATATAAACCCAATGTTCAGATTAAGCCCGGAGATGGGAGAGGGGAGCTGGTACCTCGTACTACCAATGGTAACAGGGCAGTTATTAATCGATTTGATCTGAGAGGGTATAAAGGATACTCCTTTTTTAAAGATAGTCGTAATCAATTGTTGCTGGCCCATAATAATGGTATCAGTATTTACAATAAGTACCTGAATAATTTCAACGCTATATTATTAGATACTTCTTGTATCAATGCTGCAGAGCGGGATAATAATGTAAAGTTTAAGATACTTGGCGAAGATACGGCGACGCATACTTATTGGATATGGCGTCCGATGAAAGGGTTGTACGTAGTGGACAGAGACACATACTCTAAAAAACGAATCATTGCATATCCGCGGCAATTTACTGCTGCTGGCATCATTCCTCAGTTTGCCTACAAGGATAATGACCTGATCTGGATGTCGTACCAGCCGGGAGAGTTGCTGGCATTGAATATTCACACTTTACAGCTACAAACATTCTGTTTGCCTGGTGTAGGTGCGAATCCGGTGATGCGCCGGCTGAATGAAGATTCGCTTATAATTGCCAGCGACGGACATATTACCATCTTCAATAAAAAAAGGAATAAGTTCAGCGACCGTGCTTATGAGGTACGTAATGAGCGGAATGAGCCTTTTATTCCAAGAACAATGGAGCTGGACCATGATGGGAATGCATGGATTGGCGGTAATGATGGCGTATTGATATATAGTATTGCCAGAAATGAAATCATCCGCCATATTGTTAGTTACAATACTTTTGAAACGCACTCGTTCAATGTAACTACTTTCCTTTACAGGGATGCTTCTGATAACATGTGGGTAGGAACAGATGGTGATGGTATCAAAAAATATTCTCCACACAGAAAAATATTTAATCTTTACAGATCTCCCTATATCACCCATAATATGGTCAGGTCTATATACAAGCACGATGATGGCAAATTGTATGTAGGGCTGATGAATGATGGGCTGAATGTTTATGGGGATGCCGGCAGGTTCCTGGAAAGGATTTCCAATGAAACCTATCCTGAAAAATTCCCGGGAAACAGTTTGGCAGCCATTTGCAGAGAGGATTATGAACATATCTGGCTGAGTTTTGAAGGCATGCATATTGGATTATTCAATGTGATCAATCGCAATTACACAGATCTGACGAAATATATTCAGCCACTGGGGCTGCCACGAGATCCGGGGCAGTTTCCGTTTTTATTCAAGCGGTCCAATGGAGAATTATATTTCAACTATGGGCATTATCTGCTGACGTTCACCTCAGAGGCGGGCAAGTATAAAGTATCGCTGGTGCATGATTTTGGTGATGAAGTATTGACTGCTTATTATGAAGATATGATGGGCAATCAGTATGTGGGAACTAAGTCGGCGGTTTTTGTAAGACATACAGGTAACAGTCATTGGAACCGTGTTAATTTGCCAGAGGGTGCAGCAGTAAAGGCTATCACTAAGAATAGTCATAAGCAGGCGTTGGTAGCAGGCACCAAAGGGTTATTTGTATTAAATGAGCAAGACAAGATCGTACAGCATTTCAACAGTTACGATAATCCGAAGCTGATCAATGACTATCTGTATGGCGTGTTGCTGGACGATAAGGATAAGATTTGGGTGAGTCATAACAAAGGACTGTCGCAGATAAACATGGTCACCAATGAGATTATCACTTTTGATCATGAAGATGGGTTGCAGTCGAATGAATTTAATACAGGTGCATGTTTTAAGTCGGTGGATGGAGAATTGTTTTTTGGAGGTATCAGAGGGGTAAATGGATTTTATCCGAAGAATTTCCGTAACAATCCCTATTATCCGAAGGTGGTGATCAGGCGCATGGAGGTGTTGGACAAGCCGTATGAGTCTGACACGGTGGTTTCTTTACTGAAGAAGGTAGAGTTGCCGTATAACCAAAATACGATAGCGTTGGAGTTTGTACCATTGGAGTATACGAACCCGCCGAAGAACAGGGTGCAGTATAAGTTAGAGGGAGCGGATGAGGATTGGGTAGATGGCGGAACGTTCAGGATGGCGAGGTATACGAATCTTCATCCGGGGAAATATACATTTAAGGTGCGGGCTTCCAATAACGATGATATCTGGAATACTACGCCAACATCTTTGGAGATTTTGATACGAATACCATTCTGGCAATCGCTGTGGTTTAGATTTTTATTGCTGTTATTATTGTTAGGCATTGCATATTATTTTTCAACATTGTATCTTGACTATAAGATTCGTCATGAGAAATTAAAATTGGAGAAGGAGCAGGCGGTGGACCAGGAGCGTGCGCGTATATCGAGTGATATGCACGATGATCTGGGGTCGGGGCTTTCCACTATCAGGTTGCTGAGTGAAATTGCGAAGCGTAAGATACAGGACAGTTCGCAGACGAAGGAGATCGAGCGTATTTCTGAGACAGCAGGAGAGATGGTGGATAAGATGAGTGAGATTATCTGGGCCATGAATTCATCAAATGATTCGCTTGCTAACCTGATTGCTTATATGAGAAGTTTCGCGGCTGATTTTCTGGAGCACGCACATATCACGCATCAATTTTATTTTCCGGAAACCATACCTAACATCAAGTTGAGCGGGGGGACACGAAGAAATATCTACCTTGCTGTGAAGGAGTCGTTGCATAATGTGATGAAGCATGCAAAGGCGACCGAGGTGGTGATAGAGGTGAAGATGAACAATAAGAATATGACCATTATGATCAAGGACAATGGAAAAGGATTTGATCAGGAAAAGGTGAGATTATTCGGAAATGGTTTGAAAAATATTCAGAAAAGAATGACAGCAGTAGGGGGAAATGCTGAAATAACGTCTAATAACGGAACAATAGTTTTTCTCGATATCCCACTAAATTAACATACATTTGTTACTATAACATCTAAGTGTTAGAATTACTTAAAACATGACGGTATACTCAAAGAAGAAGTCCCAGGATAACATGGATATTATCTCTATTGCTATAGTAGAGGATAACCATGATATTCGCACGGCTATGGAATTGCTGATTAATGGTTCTGACGGATATGCCTGTGTTGGCACTTTCAATAATGCAGAAACCGCTTTGGAACAGATCCCTCATTTATTACCAAATGTAGTGTTGATGGATTTCAACTTACCGGGAGGTATGAATGGTATTGAATGTATTGCGCGATTAAAAGCGGAATACCAGGATATGCAGTTTATGATGTTGACGGTTTATGAGGATGATGATAAAATCTTCAATGCATTGGAAGCTGGCGCTAGTGGTTATATTCTGAAGAAAACCTCTCCGGGAGAATTACTGGAAGCTATTCGTGATTTACATGAAGGTGGCTCACCGATGAGTTCACAGATTGCGAGAAGAGTGGTAGCATTTTTCCAGAAGCAGGCGAAACCTAATCCGGCGCTGGAGGCCCTGACTACCCGTGAAAAGGAAATCCTGGATCAGTTGTCCAAAGGCTTCCTGTATAAAGAAATTGCGAGCAATTTATTTATTAGTATTGAGACAGTGAGAAGGCATGTCCACAATATCTATGAAAAACTGCATGTACGCAGCAGGACTGATGCAGTGAACAAGTATTACAACCGATAATTACTGTACTACATAAGTAATAAGAAATTGAAAGGCATTGATTTATTCAATGCCTTTCTGTTTTTAACCAATTTCGTATTTGGTATACCAGTAAAACCATTGCGGCAATCAACAGACAAGCCAGTTTAAATAATAAACTAGTTTTCATAGGGAACAGGATTAAAGATGAAAGTATCTTAATCTGTCATAGCCATGCTGAGCGACCTAATTTCAATTCAGTAGGTAAAGCCGGTTAATTGGAATAAAAAATATAAGAAGTTAGCGCATCATCTGCCATTTATCGAACTTGCGGATGAGTCTGAGAAATTTATTTCCTACGTTATTTTCCTGCTCTTTGCGGATATAGCGGCTGGCAATAAAGGCTGCAACTATGAGCAGCAGGGAAAGGATAAGGCATAGTGTTTTCATAAGGACATTGGCTAGGATTTCAAAAAATAGGTATATTGTAAAGATATCTTTCTGAAAAACTATTATTTGTAGATGATTGTTTTATTAAATAATTCGTCATCTACAGTAGAAATTACAAGAAAAGGCTATCTTTTGTAAATATAATAATATATGTTATATAACCAATATTACGCATACATTTTTTTATTTATTTAAGTTAGACTTGGGTTGATTCGCTGAATCCATTATTTTTGCCAGTAATCTGGTTTTGCTAAAAGATTTAGTAGAGATGACAGCCGGATTTGAGAAGAAACAGTATAAATATAAGGAAACTTTAATATATTATGGCAAATACGGACAAAACGGATAATAAGGATCTATTTGCTTCCTATACGGAAGACTCCATACGGTCGCTGGACTGGCGGGAGCATATCCGCCTCCGTCCTGGTATGTATATCGGTAAGCTGGGCGATGGTTCCAGCATGGACGACGGTATTTACATTCTTTTGAAAGAGGTAACCGACAACTGTATCGATGAGCATACAATGGGCTTTGGTAAGCAGGTAGATATTAAGGTAACGGAGCATAGCGTAACGGTGAGAGACTTCGGGCGTGGGATTCCATTAGGTAAAGTAGTGGATGTGGTGAGTAAGATCAACACTGGTGCCAAATACGATAGCAAGGCGTTCCAGAAGTCGGTGGGCTTGAATGGTGTGGGTACCAAAGCAGTGAATGCTTTGTCCAGCTATTTCCGCGTACAATCCGTGCGTGAAGGAAGAATGAAGGTAGCAGAGTTTGATCGTGGCGTTTTGATAAAAGATCATAAAGAAACGGCTACAAACGAAGAGAATGGCACCTTAGTGACCTTTACGCCTGATGATACTGTATTTAAGAACTACCGTTATATTCCTGAATTTCTGGAGAACCAGATGTGGAATTATTGTTTCCTAAATGCGGGCCTGACGATCAACTTCAATGGTAAAAAGTATATCTCCAAAAATGGTCTGCTGGATTTATTGCAGCGTAAGACGAATGATGATGACTTGCGTTATCCTATCATTCACCTGAAAGGAGAAGATATTGAAGTGGCGATTACCCATGAAAACCAATATGGGGAAGAGTATTATTCCTTTGTGAATGGGCAGCATACGACACAGGGAGGTACGCACCTGGCGGCATTCCGTGAGGCATTTGTGAAAACGGTACGTGATTTCTACAAAAAAGATTATGATGCTACTGATATCCGTGCTTCTATCTGCGCTGCTATTGCAGTAAGAGTACAGGAGCCGGTGTTTGAATCGCAGACAAAAACCAAACTGGGTTCCCTGACAGTGTACGATGGCGGTCCTTCTATGAAGGCTTTTGTACTGGACTTCCTGTCTAAGCACCTGGATGATTTTCTGCATAAAAATTCAGCAGTAGCGGATGCGTTGAAGAAACGTATCGAGCAGAGTGAAAGAGAGCGTAAGGAATTGGCAGGTATTAAAAAACTGGCCAACGAGCGTGCGAAGAAAGCGAACCTGCATAACCGAAAACTGCGTGACTGCCGTATTCACCTGAATGAGGAAGTTACGGGTAAGGACAAAGCAGAACAGGAAGCACGCAGATTAAATACGACGATATTTATTACGGAGGGGGATTCTGCAAGTGGTTCTATTACTAAGTCTCGCAATGTGGAAACACAGGCGGTATTCAGCTTGCGTGGTAAACCTTTAAATAGTTTCGGTCTGACTAAAAAGATCGTTTACGAAAATGAAGAGTTCAACTTGCTGCAACATGCCTTGAATATTGAAGAAGGGCTGGAAGGGCTGCGTTACAATAATATTGTAGTAGCAACTGATGCTGACGTGGATGGTATGCACATCCGCTTACTGATCCTCACATTCTTCCTGCAATTCTTCCCTGATCTGGTGAAGAACGGGCACGTATATATTTTAGAAACACCGTTGTTCCGTGTACGTAATAAACAGGAAACCATCTACTGCTATAATGAAGAGGAGAAACAGAAGGCGGTTAAAAAGCTGACTGGTAAACCAGAGATTACCCGATTTAAAGGATTGGGAGAGATCTCTCCGGAGGAATTCGGCAGATTCATCAGTGATGATATGCGTATAGAACCAATCATTTTGTCTAAAGACATCCATATCCAGAAACTGCTGGAATACTATATGGGTAAGAATACACAGGCAAGACAAGAATTTATCATTAATAACCTCCGTTACGAGAAGGATCTCGTGGAAGAATAGTTTGTCAGGTAATTTAGAGATTGTATGAGCTTAAAGCATATTGTGTTTGGTCTGTCATCTGTGCCGGTATTGGCTGAAGCCATTGGCATGGATGAAAAAATGCAGGGAGATGTTCTGTGTTTTGAAGATGACCTGTCCGTAGGACCTTTGTTCATCCTTGATACGAAGGAAGGGCAAGCGGGCCGTCGTCAGTGGTGGCAGCAAATGCAGGGCACAGCGCCTGCTGCGGCTACAACTGCCGATATGTTTGAAGAAGCGGCTGCGCCGGTAGTGGAATCAGCACCTGAAATACCTGGTGATGAGGATCGTTTCCGAGAGCTAAAAACAATGCTGAAAGAGGATCCTGAATTAGAAATCTGGATCTGGGCCGGACAAAACTCAAAGGACGTAACCGGCTATTTCTGGTTGGTCAGTCAGTTGTACGACTTCTCTGGTCGTGTTCATATCATCTACCTGAACAATCTTCCTTTCTTAAATGAAAAAGGGGCGGTATTTTATCCTACTCATCTGCATCAGATACTTCCGAAAGAATTCCTGAAAGCTAAGAAACTTGCCCGCCCTGTGTCGCTGGCTGAGTTTGAGTTGGATGGCGATGAGTGGCATCGCCTCATGAATGAAAATGCTGGAATTCGTATACTCGAAGGCGGTAAAAAACTAAGAGGAGAGCCGGCAACATTCTATGATAAAGATTTGCAACTGCAGGCAGGTAAAGAGTTTACTAAAGCCTGGCGTATAGCCAATCAGGTGGGAGGTAAGCTGAAATATCCGCTGCCAGAGCATTTCCTTGGTTGGCGATTAAAGGAGCTGGTACGTGAAGGAAAACTGGAAAGCAGGGGAGAGCTCAAAACTGTGAAAGATTTTGAAATTAAACAACCTGGTGGCGAAGAAGCAACCGCCACAGTACCGGTAGAAAATGCCTAGCAGTGCGTCGCCAGTAATTAGAAAGATATATTAAGCCAGCTTTATTACTATGATCGAAATAACGCCAGTATCCCTGCAGGGAGAAGATGAAAGAGGTAGTAATTATATGTGGAATAGCCAACGTACTGGTGATTTCATGTTGTGTTACAGAAATGCAGGCAGTAGCAGTGGCCAGCATTATCATGAAGGTCATAGTGATAATAAGAATCCTGAGATCATGTATCTCTTCAGTGGAACAGCCGAAATACATTGGTGTCCGCTGGATGGTGATGCAATTGTGATTACGGAGATAAAGGCGCCTTGCCGGGTAGAAATACCTATCCTGGTATGGCATCAGCTCATTGCTGTAACAGACTGCTGTTTTATAGAACTCAACTCCATGGATGATGTACGAAAAGATAGTGTACGTGTATGGAGAGAGGATTTTGAAAAAATGATAAAAGTAAAATCGTAAGAGTAATAAATGGATATGGAAAATCAAACAACAGACGAATCTCTGCATAATGTCACGCATGTCGGCGGTATGTATGAGAGCTGGTTTCTGGATTATGCTTCCTACGTAATCCTGGAACGCGCGGTTCCCAGCATTGAAGATGGGTTGAAACCCGTTCAGCGCCGTATCCTGCATGCCATGAAGGAAATGGATGATGGCCGCTTCAATAAAGTGGCTAACGTTATCGGACAAACGATGCAGTACCATCCGCATGGTGATGCTTCCATCAGCGATGCCATTGTAAACCTTGGACAGAAAGATCTGCTTATAGAAACACAGGGTAACTGGGGAGATGTAAGAACCGGTGATGATGCGGCTGCGGCCAGATATATTGAGGCTCGCCTCTCTAAGTTTGCACTGGATGTAGCATTCAACTCTAAAACTACCACTTGGCAGCAGAGCTATGACGGCCGTAAAAATGAGCCGCTGGCACTGCCGATGAAGTTCCCGCTGCTGCTGGCACAAGGTGCAGAAGGTATCGCAGTAGGTCTGTCTACTAAAATATTACCACATAACTTTAACGAACTGCTGGACGCTTCTATCAAATACCTGAGAGGGAAAAAATTTGAGTTGTTTCCTGACTTCGCCACCGGCGGTATGGTCGATGTAGGCAACTACAACGACGGTAAACGTGGAGGTAAAGTGCGTGTTCGTGCACATATTGAAGAGAAAGATAAGAAAACCCTGCTGGTAAAGGATGTGCCATACGGTGTTACCACTACCCAGCTGATGGAGTCTATCGTTAAGGCCAACGACAGCGGTAAGATCAAAATCCGTAAAGTAGTTGATAACACTGCTAAGGATGTTGAAATTGAAGTGCAGCTGGCACCAGGGATTTCTCCAGATATCACGATCGATGCATTATATGCGTTTACCGATTGTGAAATTTCTATCTCCCCGAATGCCTGCGTAATCGTGGATGATAAACCGCAGTTTATCACTGCCTCGGATCTGCTTAAATCTTCTGTTGATTATACCAAAGAACTGCTGAAGCAGGAACTGGAAATTAAATTGGCAGAACTGGAAGATAAATGGCATTATACTTCCCTGGAGAAAATCTTCTTCGAGAAAGGTATCTATAAAGAACTGGAACAGAAGCATAAAGACTGGGAAGCTGTGCTGACGGCCATCGACAAGGCTTTTGCTCCATATAAGAAAAACCTGAAACGTGCCATCGTTAGAGAAGATATTGTTAAACTAACGGAGAAGCCTGTACGTAGGATTTACCGCCTCGATATCAATGAACTAAATGAGCAGATCAAAGGAATTGAAGGCGAAATTAAAGAGGTAAAACACCATCTCGCTAACCTGGTAGACTACTCTGTAGAGTATTTCGAAGGACTCCTCAAAAAATATGGTAAGGGCCGTGAACGTAATACAGAAATCAAAACCTTTGACACCATTCAGGTACAACAGGTGGCGATTGCCAATACCAAAATTTATGTGAACCGTGCAGATGGATTTATCGGTACTTCCCTGAAGAAAGATGAATTTGTTGCAGATTGCTCTGACCTCGACAATATCATTGTATTCCGCAAAGATGGTAAGATGCTGGTGACCAAAGTAGCTGATAAAACCTTTGTGGGTAAAGATATTATTCACGTAGATGTATTTCGTAAAAATGATGAACGTACTACCTACAACATGATTTATGTAGAAGGTAAAACAGGCGTCAGCTACGCAAAACGTTTCAATGTTACGGGTGTAACGCGTGATAAAGAATACGATCTGGCACATAAAGGAGAAAAGAACTCCAAGGTACATTACTTCTCTGCTAACCCTAACGGAGAAGCAGAAGTAGTAACCATTAAGCTTAGTCCGAACTGCTCCGCCAGAAATAAAGAATTTGATCTGTTCTTTGAAACCATTGCGATTAAAGGGCGTAACTCCATGGGTAACCAGGTAACTAAATATCCTATCCGTGGTGTGAAATTCAAAGAGAAAGGCGTTAGTACACTGGCAGGACAAAAAATCTGGTATGATCCTGAAACCGGCCGACTGAATACCGAAGAAAGAGGTGTATACATCGGTAGTTTTGAAGGAGAAGATAAAATCTTCGTGGCATTTAAGAATGGTACCTATGAGTTGACAAATTATGAGTTAACCAACCGTTACGAATCTAACGATGTCGTATATATTGAGAAGTTCAATCCGGATAAAATCGTTACTGCTATTTATTTTGATGCAGACAAAAAACAGTTCAATGTAAAACGTTTCCGCATTGAAACGCAAACCTTGAATAACAAGTTTGTATTCATTAAGGAAGGACAGGGCAACTATCTGGAAATGGTGACTACGCATACACAACCAGTGGTATTGCTGAAAACTGGTAAAAAACGTAATCCAGAAGAAGAGGAAATCAACCTGGCAGAGTTTATCGAAGTGACTGGCTGGAAAGCAGTGGGTACAAGGATTGCCGGTGATGATCTGATCAGTGCAGAGTTACTTTCTGAAGATGAAGATCCAGATCCGGAAGATGATAGCAATGTACAGGGAGAATTATTCGCTTAATATTTCCCGCAGAGAGGCAAAGGCTTGTATTTTGTTTCTTCAGCATAATTTCTGCCTGTGAAACAGACGGAAAGAACAATAAAAAATCCCCAATGACTGAAGTCATTGGGGATTTTTTATTGAACAGATAATTTATGACTTAGTCGTTTTCTTTTTTTGCGGAGTAGGAGCTGGTGCAGCAGTACCAGTGCCTGTTGCTTCCTCATAGCTCTGCGGATTGGTCATGCTTTTCTTTTTCACGTCCATTGGCATCGGAACGGGTGCTCCTTTGCCCATAGGGATGGCATCGTGGAAGATTTTATCTACATGCATCCATTTTCCCATCATCCATTTGAAGCCTTCATAATCCATATCGGATACCATGGTGTGTTTTTTTTCCGGCTCATTGGATTCTGATACCAGGTGATCGTAGATAATCATGTCCTTTTCTGGCTGGAAGTTCAGGCTAATGGTACTTTCCTTTTTGTATTCGAGTATAAAGCGGTTTTTACCAGGTTTGGGCGTACTGTCTTGTGCAAAGCTGAAATACGGCCCGCCGAATACAGGTTTCCCATCTTTGAATGTCAGCATGTCCACGATTTTTTTCTGGCTGCGTGGGTTATTAGCGTCCCATCCAAAGAGGGTATAAAATTCCTGGTTAAAATAATGGCGCTGCTCAATATGATAATAGAGGCAACCATACCAGTATTTATTATCGGTGATAGTGTCTGTGTTGGTCATGTAATCGGAGGCATCGAAGAGCGGAAACAGTTTTAATTGTCCGTCTGGAGTATTCATTTGAATAGCGCCAAAGTGGCGATAGAAGCCATTTTCACGTTCGAGTGCCCAGGAGAAAATACGGAAGCTGCTATCTTTCGGGTACTGTATCGATATGGTGCGCAGTGAGTCGAAAGGAAAGCGGAAAGAATGCTTGTTTTTCAGGGCTTTCACCAGTATGGGAATAAACTCATCGCAGGCATGCTGGCGGCCTTCATCTCCTTTGCCAAGGAATATCTCCTGGCTAAGCTTTTTCAGGGTGTCCTGGTAATGTTTAAGGCTGGTACGGGCCGCGGGCTCCAGTGCTGGTACTCCGGGTGTTGTAGCCGGAACGCGGCTTTGCGCCTGACTGGTATAGGTAGCGCTGCTAAGCAGCAAGAATAAAATCAGTTTTTTTACCATACTTATTATACGGTTATGCGCTTAATTTATTGTATGGCCCTGGCATAATCGAGCAGGGTATCAAAGCGTTCGTCTATCAGCGGATGAGGCAGGGTGATTTCAGGATGCGTGGAAGCGATGAAAACAGTTTTCATGCCCAGGTTTCTCCCAAACTGCATATCACTCATGGAGTTTCCTACGATTGCTGCATCGGTAAATGAAATATCGGGATATTCCATCTGTGCCATATAGGCCATGCCAGTTTGTGGTTTACGGCAGGGACTATCATTGTTGACTTCAGGACAATAGAAGATTTTATCTATGTGACCACCGGCTTTCTGAATCTCCACCATCATTTTGGAGTGAATGCCCTCCAGGCCACTGTGAGTAAGGAGTCCGCGGCCAATGCAACGTTGATTGGTAACGATAATAATACGATCGAATGCTTTTGTTAGGAGAGGCATGGCTTCCAGAACGCCGTCGCTGAAGTGGAACATGTCCCAGTTTAGTACGTATCCGTCTTTTATTTCATCGTTGATAACACCGTCTCTGTCAAGGAATAAAGTCATAATACTGATAACAGATTTATTGCTCGTACTTATTTACGAACGCATAGTAATCGTCAGGAATACCGATGTCAATGAAGTAAGCATCACTGACAAAACCGTATAGTTGTTTTGATGCTGCCAAAGGTTCCAGTACTTCTTTCTCGAAGGAGAATTTCAGGGGTAGGCCAAGGCTTTTCAGGAAGCTGGCGCTGGTTATGTAGATGCCTCCGTTGATCAAACTCATATCCACTGTGAATCGTTTTTCGCGGAACTCGAAAATTTGCCCCTTATTGTTGATGGCTACAGTACCGTATCGGTCGAACATCGTCATTGGCTTCAATGCCAGGGATAAATTGCTATGGTGGCTAGTATGGACGCTGTTTAACCCAGGCAGATTGACATCGAAATAGGTATCTCCATTAACGATAAAAATATTATCTCCTTCTACTTTATCTAATGCGTACATGATACCACCACCAGTTCCCAGGGGTTCTGGTTCTGTGGCAAAGGAGATACGAACAGGCTGAGGATTGTTATTGCACCATTCTATCACTTGTTCTGCCATATATCCAAGAGAGAGAATTACATGCGTAATTCCTTGCCGGTGGAGATATTGCAGGAGAAAATAGAGAAAAGGCTGGTCGCCAACGGGCGCCATACATTTGGGCTTGTCTGCTACTGCATCACGAAGTCTTGTTCCCAAGCCTCCTGCCAGCACAATACATTCAGTTGGCGTCATGAAAAGAGGTTATTTTCAACTATTTCGCAGATGATATGTCCGACGGTGATATGTGCTTCCTGGATACGTGGCGTATCGGTGGATGGCATATTGAGGAGGAAATCACTTCCTTCTTTCATTTTTCCGCCTGTTTGTCCAGTCATGCTTACTACGATCATACCTTGTTCTTTGGCCACTTTCATGGCTTCGAGGATATTACCGGAATTGCCGGAAGTGGAGATGCCTATGAGTACGTCGCCGGGACGACCGATACCGCGGAGGATACGGGCGTATACCTGATCGTAGCCGTAGTCATTACCTACAGCGGTCATATAGGAGGAGTTGCAGTGTAATGCTTCTGCGTAGAGTGGTGTACGGTCTTTATAAAACCGGCCGGAGAACTCTGCAGCGAGGTGTTGTGCATCAGCGGCGCTGCCGCCGTTGCCACAGAAAAGAATTTTATGGTCAGCTTTCAGGCTGTTGGTGATTGTTTCGGCCACCTGGTGTATGGTTTCCAGCAATTGTTCGTCCTGGCATATTGCCTCTTTCACGGAAATGCTGGCTTTCAATCTATTCGCTATTTCTTGCTTCATCTGCTAAAGTTAAGTTAGATGCTCCAGGTTTGAACACCATTATTGGTAAAATGGTAACGTTTAACATCTCCTCCGAATTTATTGAGGGCGTCTACTACGGCGAATCTGGTATTTTTCGGGCAGTAGAAAATCATGAAACCGCCGCCACCTGCGCCGGAGATTTTTCCTCCGCTGGCCCCTGCTTTACGAGCAGCATCATAGATTTCGTCCAGTTGGGGGTTGGAGATACCGTGGGCCATTTTCTTTTTCTGTTCGAAGCCATAGTCGAGGATATCACCGATTTTATCGATGGTACCTCTGAGCAGGGCTTCTTTCATCATTACTGCCTGTTCTTTCAGGTGATGCATGGCAGCAATGCTATCGTCTTTTTTCTCGTTTACGTTTTTCTGTTGTTCAGAGATGATGGTAGAAGATAAGCGGCTGGTGCTGGTATAGAAGAGCACGAGGTTATTTTCTAATTCATGTAGGTAAACGTCTTTAATGCGGAGTGGGTTTACGATCACTTTATCGCCGGAGTAGAATTCCATGAAGTTGACCCCCCCAAAGGTGGCGGCGTATTGGTCTTGCTTACCGCCAGCCTGTTTAAGGTCTTCTCTTTCGATGGAGTATGCCAGATGTGCCATGTCGTACTCACCCAGTGGGAGTTTGAGCCATTCTGCGAATGCGCCAAGTACGGCTACTACCAGTGTGGAGGAGGTACCGAGACCTGAGCCTGGAGGTGCATCTACGTAGGTGGTGAGTCTGAATCCGGACGGTAGTTTGCCGTAATCCTGGAAGATACGGTTTACAACACCTTTGAGTATGTCGAGCTTACCATCTAACGGTAAGGGATATACGGCGTCGTAAGAGAGGGATTCTCTTCTGTCAGCAGATTCAAAAATAACTTTATTCTCTGTCAGCGGTTCAATGGAAGCGCGGGCATATAAAGAGATGGTAGCATTGAGGATAGCGCCGCCGTATAAGTCTGAATAAGGACTTACGTCGGTGCCGCCACCGGCAAGGCCTATACGTAGAGGAGCTTTACTTCTGTAAATCACGCCAGGAATGGGTTTAGATATTTGTGTTTAAATTTCGTCGGCTAATTTATGAATTTCTGTGGCGAGGCGGTGCCAGGAATACTGTAATTTTTCTTTCTTCACAGCCTCTGTCATATCTGTTTCGCGATGGTCGGTGTAGTATTTCCCGATGGCGGCGGCGATGCTTTGTGGCTCGGGATCCGCCTGAAAACCTACTATACCGTCGGGCACCATTTCTGTGAGTCCACCTACTTTTGTGACCACCATAGGTTTATTGAAATGGTAGGCTATCTGTGAAATACCGCTCTGGGTGGCACTCTTGTAGGGTTGTACTACCAGGTCGGCGGCACAGAAGTAATTTTTAACAGCTTCCGTAGGAATGAAGTCGGTGTGCATGAGCACACGGTTGCCCAGTTGCAGTTCTTCCAGCAGTTGCTGGTAAGGGGCTGGATCTTCATAATATTCTCCGGCTACGATAGCATGTACGTTCATGTCCTTCATGCGCTCATCAGCCATGGCTTTGAGGAAGAGGTCCAGGCCTTTATAAGCGCGGATAAAACCAAAGAAAAGGACATATTTTTTGTCTTGCTGTAGTCCAAGGTTAGCCCTGGCAGTTTCTTTGGAGATATGTTCCCCATAGTTATCGTAGATAGGATGGGGGATGAGGGAAGCAGGTTTTGTTGGTTCAAACACGCGGAGATCGTTGAGCACAGATTGGCTCATAGCGATGAATGCATCTACGGGTTTGAGAAAATATTTTGTGAAAGGAATATCGCCGGGGCGTTTTTCGTGTGGAACAACATTATCCAGGATAGAAATCACTTTGGTATGCCCTTTTTTCTTTCCTATGCGGAGTAGGGTACCAAAGGCAGGGCCCATGATGGGCAGCCAGAATTTCACGAGGATATAATCCGGGTTCATTTTCCGGATCCTGCGACCTACTTTGATCCAGTTCAGCGGGTTAACAGAGTTAACCAATCGTTTGATACGAAGATGGCTTGGTGCTGGATCAGTGGAGTATTGGCTTTTGCCGGGAAAGAGGAATTCAGGATATTGGACGGTGAACGTGAATATTTCCACGTCGTGGCCTTCCTGCTGCAATTCTTCGGCGAGGCGTTCGTTATAAGCAGCCAGCCCACCCCGGAAAGGGTAGGCTGTGCCGACAATCAATATTTTCTTTTTCTGAGCCATTGTATAAATCGTTCGCGGCCTTAATGGTGGCCGTGTGGCATTATTTAGCGTTGTTCATTCTTTCCTCTACGAGGTAGTGATTACGTTCGCTGGCGTTTCTTGTTACCAGTTCTCCGATAAATCCGGTGAGAAACAGTTGTGAACCTATGATCATGCTCAACAGGGCGAGGAAGAAGATAGGTCTGTCTGTCATGTTATATTTATCGTAGAAAATTTTAGCGAGGCTGAGATATCCGGCGATAATAAAACCCAGGAAGAAAAACAGGGAGCCCAGGGCGCCAAAGAAGTGCATGGGCCTTTTACCAAATTTGCTGATAAACATGATGGTTGCCAGGTCGAGGAAGCCATTTACAAAGCGTTCCAGGCCAAATTTGCTGGTACCATATTTACGAGCGCGGTGTTCCACTACTTTCTCGCCGATGTTACGAAATCCGTTCCATTTGGCGATTACAGGGATATAGCGGTGCATCTCCCCGTAAACTTCTATGGACTTCACGACTTTTTTGCGGTAAGATTTGAGGCCGCAGTTCATATCGTGCAGTTTTACGCCACTCATACGTGTGGTGGTGTAGTTATAGAGTTTGGAGGGAAGGTTTTTGGTAACGGCGTTATCATAGCGTTTCTTTTTCCATCCGCTGACGAGGTCGTAGCCGTCTTCTACAATCATTTTGTAGAGTTCGGGGATTTCGTCCGGACTATCTTGCAGGTCGGCGTCCATGGTGATGACTACATCACCTTGAGCGGCGGCAAAGCCTTCGTTGAGGGCTGCTGACTTGCCGTAGTTACGTTGGAATTTGATGCCTTTGATGCTAGGGTTTTCGGTACCGAGTTGCTGGATTACCTGCCAGGAGTTGTCGGTGCTGCCATCATCTACCATCCATACTTCGTAGGAATAGTTATTGGCTTGCATGACACGGTCTATCCAGGCTGCCAGCTCTGGTAATGATTCTTCTTCGTTTTTTAAAGGAACGATGACGGATATGTTCAACTTCATTATTTTTCTCCTTGATATTATTGCGGTCGGCTGATGGTTTTATTGTGGCCGGCCTTGTTGCGCTTTTGGTGCAATTCCTGCGCCAATCAGTGAAGCGATTAAACCAGCAATAAGGTTACCGAAGAGCGCAACACCGATTACCAGCGGATAGAACATTTTTTTGGTTAGTTCAAGCGCTGTATCAATCTGGTCTTCTGTTAACCTATGGTCAGCTTCCATTTGTTTACGTGCAGCTTCCATCGCTTGTTCTTTTACATCCGGGAAAATAGCCAGGAAAACTATGCTCAGCAAGATGCCGATGACAGTAATAACAGCGGTTGTTTTGAAGCCATTGGCAAAAATGCTACCGAAAGTCTGGCCTGGATTCTTCTTACCATAATCCTGGCAAGAAAGAATAACTGCGACAACGAGTACAGCGAGGCTCACATAACCGGTCCATTTTTCCTGGTTCAATTTTGCAAAATAGAAGCCCAGGGAGAGTACAAACTGGATCAAAGCAGCGGCAACGCCGTAAGCAATATGGTTTTTGTTTGACATAGCAACAAAGTTTATTTAGATGTAGGAATAAATGACTTACTTACTAGTTACTTGCCCGTTATTCACTATAGCTACAGGTTTACCTTTCAGGGCAGCTCCAATATACGCTGAATTTTTGGACCTGGAAGCAATATCCGCTTCTGTAAATGTCCATTCCTGGTCAGGATTGAAAATGGTCATATTGGCTACGGCGCCTTCCTGGATGGCCGGGAGGGTAATACCGAAGATCTGACGAGGTTTATCTGTGAGCATGGTCAGCAACTGTTCAAGTGGTACTTCCGGCAGGTGTTTACGTAACACGCCGAAGGTACTTTCCAGGCCGATCATACCATTTTTTGCATATTCAAACTCCAGCACTTTAGCGTCCCAGTCCTGTGGCAGATGGTGGGTGGCGAAGCAGTCGATGATACCGTCTTTCACGGCATCCTGCAGTGCTTTGACATCATCCGCGGTGCGCAGTGGAGGATTTACTTTAAAATTGGAATCATAGTCCATGAGCGACGCATCTGTCAGGGAGAGATGGTAAGGCGCTACGGAGCAGGTTACCTTGATACCATCTGCTTTGGCTCTGGCAATGAGTTCTACAGATTTACGTGTAGAGATGCCCGTTATATGGAGGCGGGAATCGGTGTATTTTGCCAGTTCAAGATCACGCTGGATGATGAGTTCTTCGGCGAGCGCAGGTTTTCCTGGCATACCGAGGCGGGTAGAGTAGATACCCTCGTTCATCAGGCCATGAGCGGAAATGCTGGTATCATCTGGCAGCTGGATCAGCGTACCGTTGAAGGCTTTAATATACTGTAGCGCTTTTAGGAGCAGGCCGGGAGACTGTATTGGTTTCCAGCCGTCGGAGAATGCGACAGCCCCTGCTTCATGCATTTCATACATTTCTGCGATGCCAGCGCCTTCCAGATTTTTGGTGGCGGCGCCAATCGGGAGTACGTTTACAAGGCTATGGCGCGACTTACTAATTACGTATTCGATTTGTGGTTTGGTATGCAGGGCTGGTTGGGTGTTAGGTACTACCATCACAGTAGTGTAACCACCTTTGGCCGCTGCCTGGATACCGCTGAGCAGATCTTCTTTATGCTCCTGGCCTGGGTCGCAGAAATGAGAGAAAATATCCATCCAGCCCGCAGAAACATGCAGGTTGTCGCCTGAAATTACAGTGGCATGGCTATCTTCCAGGTGATCAGCGATCTGATGGATGACGCCATTTTGAATGGAAATGTCTTTTTGCTGCCCGTGGAAGGGAGAAGAAGGCGCTAAAATCTTTACGTTTTTGAGTAATATGTGCATCTGTATGTACTGAGCTTTATATCGAAACCAATCCAAAAATACAGTCGCAAATGTAGTATAAAACTGTTAATCGGAGAGGGCCAACTATACAATTAAGCTGATACATCCATGTTGGTATGGTTCTTGAAAATGTTAAGGTAGCAGATCAAAAATCTATAGCGATGGATTATTTAACAAACCTAATCAACAGGATATGCGACCGCTCAGATCAGCTTCACGATTCTCAGACCATCAGCTGGCAGGCACTCAGGGAGGCAGAACAACTGGCCAACCACGCCTATATTCCTACTTTATATCAGTACATTGAAAATGAACCTGATAAAGAAAAACGCCGGGCTGCAGGTTATATCATTGCACAGTTAGCCCGCAATACCAACGAGCCTGAAGTAGTAAGATTCCTAATAGATCGCCTTCGTATAGAACAAGATGCAGATATGGTTACCGGTATTCAGCAGGATTTGGAAAGAGGATTACCTGTGCCCGGATATATCAACATCCAGCCTCTACTCAATAATACCCTCAGCAGTAATGTGAATGTAAGAAGATCAGCGCTGCTGGCGCTTCGGCAGACGAAAAACCCTGCTGTAGAAGAATGGGCGTTGCAATTATTGCAACGGACTGTAAATGAGTATGATATATATTATATAACCCTTCTTTTACATAAGATTGCCTCCCGTAAGAGTCTGACTGCCCTTAGAAAGTTGCTGGAGCATTCCAGGCAGGATATCCGTAGTATGGCATTTGCCACCATTGCTGATATAGAAAGAGAGAAAGAAGTGATGTTCTATACCCGCAACCTGATGCGGGGGCAACTCAAAACGGAGGCCATGGAAGCCATTTATAAATATGGCGACGAAAATGCTATCCAGGCCGTGATTAACAGGGTGACAGACCTTTTATCAAAAAAACGCACTAATGTGCCCCATCTCAATATAGACGCGGTGAAAAGCGGCTTTACAGATTTGATGTTAGGCCTGGAATATCTCTGGAAATTTAGGACTGCAAAAGCCGAGGTACGGAAAACCTTTTCCTGGATAAAAGAGAAACGTGCCGACTATCTCCTTCCGGAAGAACAGGAATGGATGCAACGCAACTGGCAAGTGACCTGATTTTGCGCTGGTAAACAGGGCCGTTTTGGTTACATTCGCATCCTAAAACTGTAAAAAGGATGAAAAAAGCGTTCCTAGTGCTTTTGACTGGATGTGTGATGAGTGCCTGGCAGCATACCTATGCCCAGCAACGGATGTACACCATGTCGGAAGCTACCAACGGGCTTCGCATGGAGCTGGCCCCTGAAAGACTTAAACTGTTTGAATGGGTGCCCGGCGAACAAGCTTATACCAGGATGATCACTGGCAACGGTTCCAGCGCCTGGGTTAAGTACAGCCTTCCGTCCATGAAAGCCGATACCCTGCTTACCGCCGCTACCCTGAATCAGCAACTTTCCGGCTCAAGAACACTTAGCAATCTGCCTACATTACATTGGGCCAACAGCTCCAATGCCTGGTTTGCCTTAGGAACCCAACTTTATACCGTTACCCAGAAAGATGGCAAATGGACTGCTGCCAGCTGGTGCGAACTGCCTGCCGGCGCTGAAAATATAAGTGTAAATAATAAAACCCGCCAGATCGCCTGGACCGTTAATAATAATCTCTATCTACGCACAGCAGATGGTCAGACACAGACAATCACCAACGACAACGATATCAATATCGTAAATGGTAAAAGTGTACACCGTGATGAATTTGGTATCAACGGTGGCATCTTCTTCTCTCCAAACGGCGACCTGCTGGCATTCTACCGTATGGACCAGCGCATGGTGAACGATTATCCCATCATCGATTGGTCTGTTACACCTGCGAAAGCAAATCTTATTAAATATCCAATGGCTGGCGGTACTTCTCATGAAGTAACACTGGGCGTTTACCAACCATCTACACAAAAAACAGTATTCCTGAAAACAGGCCTGCCTGCAGATCATTACCTAACCTGTGTTACCTGGGCGCCTGATCAGCAATCTGTATATATCGCCATATTAAACCGTGAGCAAAATCATCTCTGGTTAAATCAATATAGTGCTACTACCGGTGAACTGGTAAAAACATTGTTCGAAGAAACAGATCCTAAATATGTGCATCCTAGTCATGCGCTTACTTTTGTTCCTGGAAAAAATGATCAGTTTATCTGGTATTCTGACAGGGACGGCTATACGCACTTATATCTCTACAACACAAATGGCCAATTACAGCGCCAGCTGACCAAAGGCGATTGGGTAGTGAATGATATACTGGGTTTCCAGGCTGCTAATGAGGTGATCGTTAGCACTGCCAAGGAAAGTCCTATGGAGAAACATCTGTATGCCGTGAACCTGAAAACCGCTGCCATGCGCCGTATCGACGATGCCGCCGGTTGGCATGAATCACAGGTGAGCACAGATGGTAACTATTTGTTGGATACCTACAGTTCTGCGAATGTGCCTGCTGTAGCGCAAATCCTGGGTGTTAAAAGTAAGTTCAAACAAACCCTTATCGAAAGCGCAGATCCTCTCAAAGCCTTCAAGCGCCCTGAGATTAAGAATGTAACGCTGAAAGCAGATGATGGCACACCACTTTACGGCAAACTGATTCTGCCTACAGATTTTGACGCCAGCAAAAAATACCCGGTAATTGTGTATCTCTACAATGGCCCGAATGTACAGCTGATCAAAAACACTTATCCTGCCAGTGGAAACCTCTGGTATGAATACATGGCACAACATGGCTATATCGTATTTACTATGGATGGTCGTGGTAGTTCAAACAGAGGAATGGCTTTTGAACAGGCTACTTTCCGCCAGTTAGGAACAATGGAAATGAATGATCAGTTGCAAGGTGTGGCTTACCTGAAATCTTTACCGTACGTTAATGCCGACAAAATGGGCGTGCACGGCTGGAGCTTTGGTGGCTTCATGACCACTTCACTGATGCTGCGTCATCCGGATGTGTTCAAGGTGGCGGTAGCAGGTGGTCCGGTGATCGACTGGAGCATGTATGAGGTAATGTATACAGAGCGTTATATGGATACGCCGCAGGAAAATCCACAAGGCTATGCGGATAATAATCTGCTGACAAAAACCAAAAATCTGAAAGGACACCTGATGTTAATTCATGGTACCAACGATGATGTAGTGGTATGGCAACATTCTATCAAATTCCTGAAATCCTGTGTGGATACGGGTACGCAGGTGGATTATTTCGTATATCCGGGACATTTACATAATGTACTTGGAAAAGATAGGGTACATCTGATGCAGAAGATTACTGATTATTTCGACTTATATCTGAAGTAAGATATCCTTATAGTGATAAAAAAGAGCAGGTCATTCATTTTGACCTGCTCTTTTTTATTATATACTGATACAATTCTCTCCCAAAATTTCTGTTTTACCTCGTTAACAAAAAATTTTTAAAAAAATAATGATTTGCCTTCACCCTTTTTTACCATTTCGTTGCCTATAGCATCGGTCAGCGCCAAATGAGGGTTTTAAATCAGTAGCGAGCCTTAGGAAGCTATAGCCAGGAGTCATGTGTAATAACTATTTTAATGAGATAGTAAGTGGTAACTATTTCAATCATGCATAAAGCAGGAAAAGCTGATGATAGAAATTAACCAGGATTTATTTCTACTTTGTGGCCATATAAACAGAGGTGGAAAATGGATTATGTATCAACCAAATACAGGTGAAGCGGTTTCTTTTGAGGAACAGTTCAGGCTTCATTATCGATTCCTATGCACAGCCGCTTTTTATGTAGTGAACGATGCAGAAGCTGCCAGGGATATAGTGCAGGACTTCTTTCTCTATTGCTGGAATAAACGGGATATTATCCAGCTGACACACGACTTCAGAAGCTATGCTTTGAAGGCTATCAGAAATGCTTCGCTGAATTATATAAAACAGTCGGATAAAATGACACTGCAGGAAACGCATGTGATGGAGCATCTATTGCACAAGTTTCCTTCGGCAGATTTGGATGAGGAAGAGCGCCGTAATGCGGCTTTATGGGCTGCTGTGTCGAAGTTGCCGGAGCAGCGCAGGCGGATTTTTCTGATGAGTACCCGCGATGGTATGAAATATAAAGAGGTAGCAGCGGCACTGGATATCTCTATCAATACTGTAAAAACGCAGATCAAACTCTCTTTACAGTTTTTACGAAAGGAATGCGGCTGGATGGCTAAGTTGACCACTTTAGTAATCATCTTATCAATGATTTAATATATGAATGATAAGGATAATGAATTGGGGATAGATTGGGATAAGATACTGGATGCGATGGAAGAGAATCGTATACCGGGAAGTCTTACGCAGGAGGAGTTGGAGCTGCTGGCAACTGCAAAGGAAATGCAGGCAAGGCTGGGAGCTGATCAATTCTCTCTTGAAGATGGCTGGGCGTTATTTGAACAACAACGTCAACAGAAGAGAGCGAAAATATTTAGTCTGCTGAAAGTAGCGGCAGCTGTGCTGCTGATGATAGGAGCAGGATGGTGGATATTATCATCTTCAAAATATACACATACCAAAGTGCAGCTGGCAGATCAGCTGCCATCCGGAAAGGTGCAGCTGAAGCTCGGAAATGGTAAGGTAATTACCATCGATAAAGATACGCAAGTGCTGCAAAGTAGCACGGCGAAAGTAGTTGCCGCTCAATCAGCCATTGTATATGAAGCGGATAATAATGAAACAGCTGCCAGTATTGATACGCTTGATATTCCACGTGGGATGCAGTTTTCCCTACGTCTGGCAGATGGAACCAAGGTTTGGTTAAACGCCGGTTCACGTCTGATTTATCCTGCGGCCTTTCAGAAAAATACCAGAGATGTATATATTAAAGGAGAGGCTTATTTCGATGTGGCTGCTGATAAAAATCATCCTTTTATCGTACATGCAGGTGATGTGGATATGAAGGTTTTAGGAACCGCTTTTAACGTAAACAACTATACGAATAATGTGGTGGCTACGCTGGAAAGTGGCAGAATAGCGGTAGAGAAAAAAACGGGCGTTGTATTACTGGAGCCTGGCCAACAGGCCGTTTACAGTGGAACGCGCGGCGATATTGGAACGCAGTGGGTAGAAGTAAGTGCTTATACTGCCTGGAAAGATGGAGAGTTGTTTTTTGAGGATGCTACGTTACAGGACATCACCACCATTTTAGCGAGAAGTTATGATTATGATTTTCGTTTTGAAAATCCTTTGACATCGAAAAATAAATTTACACTGAATATGACAAGGACACCTGTATTACAGGATGTATTAAACAAAATCACGCAGAGTGATCATAAGATCAGATTTCAGATAAAAGATAAAACCGTTACAGTATTATATCAACCATAAAACACGTGCTGGCATAAATACAGCTCGAATTCACTACAACGGATAGTTGTTTAGAAAAATCTAAATACCAGACTAAATGCGTAAAATTATTGGCATGTCCTTCTTACGGAAGGGGCGGGCTTTGTATGCCTATTGCTTACCTATTCTGTTTATCTTCCTGTTACTACAGGGAACTACAATCTTTGCACAAACCAACCAGATTTTCTTATCGCAAAAGTTTTCCTATAAGGTGAATAACCTGCCTATGGGTAAGGCCTTGAAGGAACTGCGCTTAAAAACTAAATTAAAGCTCACTTACAACACAGAGCTGATCAGTCATCAACCTCCTGTAACTATTGATGTAAAAGATATTTCATTAGGGGAGTTGTTAAAGAAAATATTATCCAATACAAATCTGGTATATGAGGTAGATCCTACAGGTGGTATTACCATCTATGAGAAGGAGTCAACGTCGGCCACCAATATACTGAAGGAAAGCCAGCAGAGAAAAACAGCAGTTGTTTTGATTGGAAGGGTTACTGATCCAAGTGGTAATCCCTTATCTGGCGTGAGTATCCGGGCCAGTGAATCTAAGTTAATGACGGTAACGCAGCCCGACGGCCTTTTTACTATGGTGCCTTATCCTAATGAAGAAATCATCTTTTCCAGGATTGGTATGAAGTCGCTGGTATATAATGTAAAGGCTGGTGTTGAAGGACTAATCGATTTTAAAATGGATACCATTGCCAGGGAAATCAAAGAGGTGGTGGTGAATGGTTATCAGAAAATAGATCCACGTATGGCGACGGGTTCTGTGTTCAAATTAAAGGCAGCAGATATCATACAACCTGGAGTTACCAGTGTAGATCAGATGTTGCAGGGAAAAGTGCCTGGTATGATGATCATAAATACCACGGGTAGTGTGAATGGAAAACCTACCATCCGTTTGCGTGGAACGTCCACATTACTGGGAAATGCCCAGCCACTATGGGTGATAGATGGGATGATCCGTCCTGACCCGGTAGACATTTCTTCAGCGGTATTAAACAATATGATCAGCAGTGCTTCTCAATCGAATTTTGAATTGATGGGAAACGCAATAAGCGGATTGAATCCCTACGATATTGAAAGTATCACTGTACTGAAAGATGCTGCGGCTACTGCCATTTATGGAACCAGCGCGGCGAATGGCGTAATCGTGGTGACTACCAAACGTGGTAAATCGGGGCCTATGCAAGTGACATATAATACCAATATAAGTTATACGGGTCGGCCCTCTTACAATAGATTGAATTTGATGAATTCAAAAGAGCGTTTGGAATTTTCCAAGGAGATGCAAGAAGATGGAATTGTAAATAGTGGTATAACGACTGGTGTAAAAGAAAACATTTCCTATGAAGGCTTGCTGCAGGATTTATATGCAAGGAATATTGATGAGGCGACCTTTAATCAAAAAGTGGCAGCCATGGAAACCCGCAATACGGATTGGTTTAAGCTTCTTTTCAGAAGTCAGCTGAGTATGCAGCATTCATTGAGTGTAAGCGGGGGAAATGATAAAACCACTTATTATGCCTCATTGAACTATGCTAATTTTTACGGATCTGCTACCAATGATAATAAGAAAATGTATGGTGGAAATGTCAATCTTCATTCGCGTTTGAGTAAGCGGCTGACTTTGGATGTTACGCTCAACAGTAACTACAGTAATTCTACCGGTTATTACAGGTCGGCTAATCCATTGGGATATGCTTTGCAAACCAACAGGGGATACAGTCCAGACGCTTTTTATCCAATGAGAAGTTCAGTCAATGGCGATTCCTATGGCTACCTTGATATCAGGAAGCAGTTAAATGCTTTGAATTTTAATATCCTTAATGAAATAACGCATACAGAAAATACCAGCACTTCCAATTCAACCAGCATGAATGTGCAGTTAGAATATAAGATTGGCCACGGTTGGTTGTTCCGTCACAATTCGAGTGCTATCATTAATAATGCCAGTGGCATGTCTGCGGCTGATGACAAGTCCTATTACATTGCCAATATGAGAGGGTGGAATTATGGAGAGACTCCTGACAGCAAGAGTCAATTTTTTCTCAGTTCACCCATTCCTTATGGCGGTATTGCTGATATGATCACCTCTGCCAGCAGAACGTTGAGGATGGTCAATACATTGGATTATAGCACCAGTGTATTTAATAACAGGGACCAGGTCAATTTTTCTATTGCTAATGAAATAAGCAGCCTTAAAAGTAACAGCATCTATTCCACACAGCCTGGTTATTTTCCTGACAGAGGTAAGGCGTTCTTTCCTGCGGATGTATCCAGGAAGCAGATAAGTAATACTACTATTATGAATGATCTGCAAAACACCGTTTCAGTATTAGGCACGGCAGCATATAATTTGATGAACCGCTATATTTTTAGTGGAACGATCAGAAGCGATGGATCTAACCGATTCGGTCAATATTCCAACGGAAAATTTTTACCTAACTACAGTATTTCCGGGCGTTGGAACGCCGCAGCAGAAAAGTGGTTCCCGGTTGGTGCTGTTATCAGCGATCTGGGATTCACCGTATCTTATGGAACACAAGGGAATGTGGTAAGTGCTGTGGGGCCTGAGCTCATTGCCACATATGCGGCAAATGGAATGGGGGATACCTATACCAATGTCCCATATCTGCGTATCAAAACATTACCATACCCTAATCTGCGCTGGGAAAAAACCGGGCAGTGGAACTTTGGTACGAACGCATTCTTGCTGGATGGACGCCTGACATTATCAGTTGATTACTTCCGGAAAAAAACCGTAGACGTATTGGATAATATAGATATTCCACTGGAATACGGGAGACGGATGATGTACAGAAATGGCAGCGACTTATTCAATAGTGGCGTGGATGTTTCAGTTAATGCTACTATTATCAGAAGAAAGTATACCAGATTTTCGATGAGTTTTATCGCTGGTAAGGTTATTAACCGTGTATCTGATCAGGCCTATCTCAGTAACTATGCTTACCTGTTTACCGGAACCGGACACCTTGCAGGCAAGGCGGTATCAGGGTTCTATTCCTATATATTCAAAGGCTTAGATCATAATACCGGATTGCCAACTTTTGATAAAATGAACCAGGCTAAAACTAGTATCCCGGATTCATTTCTAGTGTATTCCGGACAGACCTTTCCTAAATTCTCAGGTAGTATCACGCCTAGTTTCACTTACAAATCTTTTTCTATCAGTGCAGCTTTCTATGTTAGTCTTGGCAGTAGCAAACGTCTGAATGATCCTTACCTGAAGGCAATGGAGGTAGGCGTTCTTCCTGCACCTTATACCAATGTGACACGCGATTATTTTAATCGCTGGAGAAAACCTGGTGATGAGCAACATACCAATGTTCCGGCAATGATGGGTATGGTACCGTATGAAGACTTTATAATTGTGCCATATGCTACGACGGATGCTCAGGGATTACCATTAACCAATAAGGTTAATCCTTATACAGCATATAATTTATCGGATATAAGAGTGGTGCGCAATGATTATCTCCGCTGTAATGCAATCAATATCAATTACGGTATCCCGGCATCTTTGCTGGCGAAATATTACATAAAAGGGGCTTCTGCTGGTTTCTCAGTAAATAATGTATTCACCATTGCTAACAAGCAGCTGCATGGTCAGGACCCTGAAATTGACGGTGTTGGAAGCTCTGCACTGCCAAGGATGAGACAATATGCCTTTTCATTAAACGCGACATTTTAACAAAATATTTAATCCTTCAGTATGAAGAAACTGATATTGCTACTTCTGGGAACTTTAAGTTTAATGTCGTGTAAAAAGTTCCTGCGGGAATATTCACAGACAGAGGTTATCCCTAAAACCGCGGCCGACTTTGGAGAGATCCTCTATACGGAAGGATATCCGGTAGGAAGTCAGCTCCTGCAACCATGGATGGTTTATCTGACCGATGATGTGCAATGTTATTTTGCTCCCTTTATAGCAGGCGAGGCAGGCACTGCACGCGATTTCTATCAATGGCAACCCAATTTCGATAACACTGCCCCTTCAAAAGGATATCCGACTGTAGACACCTGGGAGGCGTATTACAGGGTATTGCTGGGCGCTAACGTTGCATTGCAGTACCTTGATAAATCAATCGGTACACAGGCAGAGAAAGACCAATATAAAGGGGAGGCCTATACGTTAAGGGCATTTTATCATTTTATGCTCGTAAATATATATGGCAGGCCCTATAACGATTCTACTACTACTCCCGAAAAGAGCCCGGGTATTCCGTTGAGATTATCAGCCAATTTATCGGATCAATACCTGGCAAGGAGTACCGTGAAAGAAGTCTATGAGCAGGTCGAAAAGGATCTGGATAGTGCCATATATCTGATGGAGTTACATAAAAGTAAAGTAGAAGACTACAGGATCTCCTACCTGGCAGCTCATCTCCTGGCGAGCAGAGTATATCTCTATGAAGAAAAATGGGATCAGGCAATCGGCCATGCAGCGGTGGTTATCAGAGACCATCCTCAATTGATGAATTACAATGAATGGATTGGGATAGACGATATATTCACCAAGCCCTTAACAGGAAGAGCTAATATAGAAACCATATGGTGTTATGGAAATGTAAATGAGCAAAGCCTGCAGCCATACGGTACTTGCTATAATATTTCGCATGATCTGGCAAATTGTTTTGAGCCAGCTGATTTGAGATCTCAGATAGCTATTCAGCAGACGCCGGATGAATTGAAATCTATTTTTGCCTTTGATTATTCCTCCCAGAAAAATATGACAGGTGGGTTAAATTCTGATAATGGTCTCACAAATACCTGGAGAAGTGCAGAAGCCTATCTGAATATGGCGGAGGCTTACATACAGTTGTATCGTACGAAGGGAGATGGACCAGCGGGTAGTAAAGGTCTCCAGGCTTTGAACACGCTGCGGCAGGGCAGGTTTATGCCGGCAGACTTTAAACCATGGACATTATTGCCTGCAAGTGAAATGCTGGATAGCTGCAGAGCGGAGAGACGGAGGGAGCTATATGTAGAAGAATGTCACCGCTGGTTTGATCTGAGAAGATATGGCATGCCATCTATCACACATGCTTACCTGCCTGCTGCAGGCGTTACCGAATATTATAAGTTGCAACGCCGCGATCCGCAGTATATCATGTCCATACCGCAGAGTGCTATGACAAGAAACCCTGCATTAACACCAAACCCGACTATCTCAGGATTGAGAAAAGCAGAATAATCTTCAATAATACTGGTTATGAAAATATTTTATATTCTGACAGCGGTTGTTTTACTGACTGCGTGTAACAAAAAAGAAGACCTGACGGCCACCCCGGCAGGACCACTATACAAAATTCCTCAGGGAACAGCAGCGTACGACGATACGATCGTTTCTATATATAAAAAGTATGATACCTATATCCTGTATAAATTTTCACAGGTAGATTATGCTTACAATTATATCGACAAATTATCCGACAGTGCTTTTGCTGCAAATCCAGCGTATATCCCTGCGGTACTTGATCTTTTTAAGACGCAGGTGTTGAACAGATACCCGGATTCATTATTGAGAAAAACTTTGCCTATAAAGGTTTTGCTGGCAGCGTATATAGGTGCAGGTAATAAACGTAATGCAAATGGATTTGCCAATACAAGAAGTATGCTCTGCATAGGTTGGGCAGATAGCACCTTGCTATCTAAAAGTTCGGCTGAATTAAAAAAAATCAGAGGAAGTCTTCACCGGAATTACTTTGACAGAGCATTTAAAGGGCTTGCATTGACAATTCCCCCTTCATTTGTGGCTTTGTGTCCGCCAGATTATAATGCGATGATTGCCTCTACACAATATTCCTTTGGAATTATAGAACCAATATTGCCAGGGCAAATCAGCAACATGATGGTGGATTTTCTGGGGTATGTAGAGTATATCGCCAGTCATTCGCAGGCGGAAACCACCGCAGGTATATTCGATCCAAAAGTAGATACCAAAGGACTCATCAAAAAGAAATATGCTACTGTCGTTAATTACTTCAATAGCATCGGCGTTGACTTACAAGCAATCGGTGAAGAGCAGTAGGTTAAATAGGAAGACCTTCTTTAAAATATTTAAGATAATATGAAAATTTTTGAGAGAAATAAATGGCTGTTGCTCATGGGAGCTACCCTGACAGGTATATCAGCCCATGCACAGATACCATCCAACCAGGCAGAGTTACCGGCTTTCAGAAAAGGTACCGTAGCAGCTACTATTGCCAAAGTAAAGAAAATGCATTTCCAGCCGAGGGCAATTGATAATGCATACAGTGAGGCAGTATGGAGCAGTTTTATGCAGGCACTCGATATAAACAGAAATGTTTTTCTGCAGAAAGACCTGGATAGTCTTGCTAAATATAAACAATCCATTGATGAAGATTTTAACGATGGGCAGACAGCCTTTTTTGATGCGACCGTTACCATTTATAACCAACGGCTGAAGGAGTGCAATGATCTGTATAAAAAATTGCTGGCTAACCCATTCGACTATACGATAAAAGAATCAGTCATTCTAAACAGAAAAAAACTTCCTGCTCCGGCTACTTTGCAGGAGCGGGAAGATATCTGGCGTAAGAGACTTAAATATACCACGCTTAGCAACTACCAGGAACTGTTGGCGGCCACTGGAAAATCAGCTGAACAAACGAGCAGGATGGATTCCGCGTTGGAGATAAAGGCCAGAGAGAAAACACGGAAGATGAACGACCTGTTTTTTAAAAAGGCACTCGCAGCGAACTATTCGAATGAGCTGTTTACACAATACATGTCGGTAGCTATGATAGAGATAGATCCACATACTTATTTCGCGGGGCCTAAGGATGATAAACTCAATCAGCAGTTGAACAAAATGTATTACGGGTTGGGAATGGAGCTGGGACTAAAAGACGCCGACTATTTTGTAAAACGTCTGTTGCCTGGCGGGGCGGCCTTCAAGAGCGGTGTAGTAAAAGAGAATGATAATATCCTGGCTATCTCAGATGATAAAGGACAAATGCAAAATGTTAGTGGGCTTGAATCTACGGATGTTTCTAATATGATCCGCGGAGAAAAAGATACAGACGTTAGGCTGATGTTGCAACAACCTGGAGAAACCGCAAGAACGGTAACGGTTAAACGGGAACAGGTAAATGATGTGGAGAACCGTGCTAAGAGCGCTATAATAGAGCAACATGGGAAGAAATTCGGTTATATCTATCTCCCGATTTTTTATATGGACCAATCAGGCGGACAAGGTAATGGATCTGCGGCTGATGTTTTGAAAGAGGTGGCCAAACTCAAAGAACAGGAAGTAGATGGGATGATAATGGACCTCCGTGGAAATGGTGGTGGTGCACTCGATCAGGTAGTAAAAATGTCTGTGGCATTTTTGCCAGGAGGGCCGGTATCCTGGTTACGAAGTAAAGATAAAATAGACAGTTATGCGATGAGTAGCTGCAATGCGTTGTATGAAGGACCACTCACTGTAATGATTGATGAGAACAGTGCTTCCGCTTCTGAAATATTTGCAGCTGTCATGCAGGACCGTAACCGCGCTATCATCGTGGGGCCTTCCTCTTCCTTTGGAAAAGGTACCGCACAACAAACACTCAATGTTGGCAGAATGGGCGACCCTGCCCTCGGTACCAAGGATGTAAACTATGGTAACATGCGATTGACCGTGGAGAAGTTTTACAGGGTTACCGGAAATGCCACGCAGTTAAAGGGGGTTACACCAGATGTTGTAATGCAAAACAGAATTAGTTTTCAGGCGATAATGGAAAAGGATTATCCTTCCGCACTAGCATTTGATTCTGTTATGCTGACATCATTCGAGCGTTTATCTTTTCCTTTTAACTATGATAAAATAGTAGCACAAGCAAGAGAAAGAGTTAAACAAAATACAGCATTCAAAAATATCGAGAATTATTCTCAACAACTGAATTCGCTTCCTGATCAACCAATGTCTTTAGCATACACCGCTTTTTGTGAGCAGTATAAGCTAATGAATAAGTATAATAAAGAAATCCTGGCTAACAGAGAATTATCAACGCCCAATTGGTTAAATGTGTCGCCGGCTTTATACCGCAACCTGAATCCAGCGTTTAAATCCCCTATGAATGAGGTATCCAAAGGATATAGTGACATGCTGGAACGATTGAAGAAAGATGTTTATCTCGCAGAAACTTTAAACATATTAACAGATATGGTCAATGAATCAAAAAAATAGATTTCGTTCACAACAATAATATCGATCATCTTCCTAAAAAAATAATAAATGATTAAGAAGTTTTTGACACTGGTACTGAGTATAAGTGGTATTGCTGCCTATGCACAAAAAGCAGTAGTAATCACGGGTAAGCTGGATAAGGCTGCTGATGGTAAGAAGGCCTTGCTTTACGAACCATATTCAGGGGAATCAGATACCTGTATTGTAAAAAATCATCAGTTTAAGTTTAGTATGGCTATGCCCAAAGGTGGAAGTATCTATATTATTCAAATTGGGAATGCGCAAGATAGTTTAATGAATATTTTTTACCTGGAAGAGGGCAACATGCAAATAAAAGGTAAGGATTTCAACGATGCAAAGTATACCGGATCTCCGTGGGTAGCTGAATGGCAGGAGATAGATAGAAAAATCAACCCGGCATTTGCTGATGGTAAGAGAGATGAAGACCTGGAAGCACTTTATCATAAAGCAATGGAAGTGGGAGATGAAGATAAAGCAGATATCTACCTGAAAGAGGCGACAGAGCGTTCAGTCGTTCGAGATACCTTCTTTAAAGAATGGATAAAAAAACACAGTAATTCTGGCGTCACCGGTTATTTACTTACCTGTTATATTCAAGGGAAAAAGGAAAGAGATTCTATCCTTGGTACACTTGGAGAACATGCGGTGAATAGCCGTATTATGCAGCGTTACCTGCATCCCGGCAAGGTTGATCCAAGTCCGATGAGCCTTAAAATTGGAGATGATGGCGCCGACGTACCAGGTGTGCCACATAACCTTAAAGTGGGTGAGGCTGCCCCGGCATTCACTATTCCGGATGTAGACGGTAAAGTAATTTCCCTGGCTGATTTTAAAGGTAAATACCTGTTTATAGATTTCTGGGCCAGCTGGTGTGCGCCATGCGTTGCGCAGGTGCCTTATCTTAAATCCATGCACGAAAAATATAAAAGTACGCAGTTTGAAATGCTGGGCATCTCCCTGGATTCCAAACGTGATGGCTGGTTGCATGGCATTGAGAAACACCAACTGTCATGGATAAACGTTTCTTCACTGAAAGGCTGGAGCGAGCCTGCTGCCGTTGCTTATGGCATTGCCGCTATTCCGCAGAACGTCCTCATAGGCCCAGATGGAAAGGTGATAGCTAAAAATCTGTTTGATGCTGAACTCGATAAAAAAATGGCAGAGATCTTTGGCACGACTACGAAAAACTCCGCTGCTTCAAAATAAATAAATCTTTACTACATGAAATATTTACTCAGACTTGTAGTGTGCATACTGGCGCCATTGGTGAGCTTAGCTGAAGATGGATTTGTCATCAAAGGGAAAGTGAATGGAATAATCAGTGGTAGTGTAAGCATAACTTTGAGAGAAGACGGGCCCGATGGAGAAATAAATTCGCTCCTGTCACCGAAAGTCAAAATCGAAAACGGTGAATTTACCTATAGTGGAAAGCTTGATCATCCGCAGCCGGTGTTGCTTAAAATCAGTACCAAAACCTTCATTGTCTTCCTGGAAAATACAAGCTATTCAATCGAAGGGAATTTTGCCACCATTGCTGCGGATAGCCTGAAAGGCGGCGTTGCCAATGCAGAGTATTGCAGATGGCAGAAGAGTGAACTCTCTGCAAGAGATTATTTCAAGGCGCATCCGAATACATTGGTAGCGCCGTTTATAGCACGCTTGCTGGCATTTAATTACGTTAATACAACAGAGGTTTACAATTTGTTGCCAGCGGCAGCAAAGGACTCCTATTATGGCAAACAGCTAAAAACTAAGTTACTCAACTACGAGCGCGTAGGTGCGGGCAAGGAAATGAAAGATTTCAAGATGACGGATCCTTCCGGAAAACCCATTTCAATGAAGGATTTCGCGGGTAAGATCGTTGTCATGGATTTCTGGGCATCCTGGTGCGCGCCTTGCCTGGCCTATATCCCCAAAATGCGTGAGCATTACAATAACTTCAAGGATCAAGGTGTAGTATTTGTGAGCGTATCTATCGATGAAGATGATAAGAAATGGAAAGATGCACTGGCTGCGCAAAAAATGGAATGGAAACAGGTAATCACCCCTGGCGGATTATCTCCCAAAGAGGGAGTTACACCGCTGTTTAGCATTACCAGCATCCCGCACGTGATGATTATTGACCATCGCGGTTTTATAGCAGCCAACCTGGATTTTTCTCAAAAAGAAGAAATAGTGAATGTTTTAAACAAATTGATTGCAGGTAAAGGTTAACTGTGATGACCACTGTATAATCCATAGGCTGACCTACTTTTGGTCAGCCTTTTTTTATGCTTATAATAGATAAGCTTTTGCCGGAGAAATAGAATAGCTTACCGAGGTTTTTCAGAAACCTACCGATTGTCAATTGATGAAGAGTAGCCGTGCGACTAGTTTTGAAGCATGAAAACAACAAAAACTATTCTGGTGTCAGGCGCCAGTATCGCCGGACCTGCACTTGCATTTTGGCTGCACAAATTTGGATTTGATGTTACTATCATAGAACAGGCGCCTGCCATCCGACCAGGTGGTTATGCCGTTGATTTTCGAGGCGTGGTTTTTTCTGTGCTGCAACAGATGGGTCTCCTGGAGGAAATCAAAAAATTTGAAACACGTACCGCCAAAATCAATATTGTTGATAAACATAATAATAAAGTAGGTAATTTTCCTGACGCCTTTACCAGTGGCGAGTTAGAGATTATGCGGGGAGATCTGGCAAACATCTTTTATAATGCCACCCGCGAAAATGTACGCTATATTTTTGATGATACGATTACTGCGCTAACAGAGCATACAGATGGTGTAACGGTGACGTTTAAACGTCATAAAACCTGTGACTTCGATTTGGTGATCGGCGCTGATGGCCTGCATTCCAAAGTGCGAAGTATCGCCTTTGCAGATGAAGCCAGCTGTGTTTCGCACCTGGGAATGTATGTGGCTATCTTCACCACGCCAGATTTTCTGAAATTAAATATGGATGGGGTGTTTTACAGTACATTAGGTAAAAGAGTAGGCGTATTTGGCGCCAGGGAAGGTACAGAAGCCAGGGCATCCTTATATTTCGCAGGAGAACAAATAGCGTATAATCATCGGGATATTGCTCAACAGAAGCAGATTATTAAAGAGAAATTTGCCAAGGAAGAATGGAAAGTACCTGTACTACTGGAGATGATGGATAATGCGCCCGATTTTTATTTTGATGCTATTAGCCAGGTTAAGATAGATCGCTGGTCAAAAGGAAGGGTAGTCCTACTGGGCGATGCCGCACATTGCGCTTCTCCAATGTCGGGCATGGGCACCAGTATGGCGGTAATAGGGGCTTATATTCTGGCTGGAGAGCTAAAGGAGGCCAATGGTAATTACGAACAGGCTTTTGCCAGCTACGAGGCGCATATGAGGCCATTGGTAAAACGTTGTCAGAAAATGGCAGATGGCGCACAATGGTTTGTACCTGCCACTCGGTTTAAATTCTGGATGGGACAACTGATGTGGAAGATATTACCATATACCCCCTGGAAAAATATGATGATAGAAATGCCTACGAAGATTGCTAATTCGATTACGTTGAAGCAATATGTATAATAGCAATATCAAAAACGGAAACCCGTATAAACAGCGAAGGAGCCTATTACAAGGCTCCTTCGTAGGTGTGTTACCGTTATTTTATATCGCCGGTATTGCCGTTCTTAAATCCGACAGGCGCATATTGAATATCTGAGAAAGTGGTTTCACATGTTTGGCTAAGCGGTGCCTGTGAAGAGAAGCCCACCCTGATGTTGCCACCAGGATTGAAGCGCACCATCCTGGCGCAGAACCATTCTTTACCATCCAATGAATAGAAAAGACCGTAAACAGGACCGTTTTTGCTGAGGCGTAGATAAACCTCATTTTTTACCGCCACTGCATTGTTACAATCATCGGTTACGCCGTTTGTAGCGCCGGAGCAGATCGAATATTTACCATAGTGACTGAATTCAAAGAGGAATTTGATGTAGTGCGTGGTGTCTGCATACACGAAAATAGCGCCACCATCATAAGTTTTACCAAATGCTACCTTGGTACGTGTGGTGATGGTGAAATTAGAATCCGGCTGGAAAAGCAGGATGGATGCAGATGTAGCTTTGAAGCCACCATTCGGGGCGTGATAGAAATCGGTTTCTTTAGGTGCAAATAAATTCAGGTTGTTGCCTTTTACAGTGATTTTGGCAGGTTGGTTAATCCAGCTGCCCTGGCCCGGCATTCCCGGAATACGTACAGAATCAGAAAGGTTGGCAGCCTTTGCTCCAAAAGCGGCAAAGAAGAAGAGCAACGTGAAAGCATAAACGCTTTTCATAAAAAAAGTATGATTTGAGATAAAAAATGGCATGCCTCTGCAAAGATGCGGTTCTGGCGGAGTATGCGTTGTGTATTATGGCTGACCTTTGGTCAGTTTTTGCAATGTTGGAAGAATATGTTCAGCAAAGGCTTTCATGCCTAAGTCGCTAGGGTGTATACCGTCTACAGTGCCTTCATGGTCGGTGCCGATGAAGTTTTCACCAGTTTTATAATATAGATGTTTAACACCGGATTCAATTAGTTCATCATAGGCTTTTTTCAGCTCCACCTGTTTTTTTGTAGCGATATCCATAATGGTGGGCTGAAAGAAGGCCGCCTCATAAATGTAGTTCTCTACCAGTAATACCGGCACATCTGGCTTTTTCGCACGAATTTGTTGCACCAGTTTAACAGCGCGTTCATGTATCAGCTCCGGACTTGTATTCGGGCTGCAATCAATGACATACAGCGCAGGGTCTATTTCTATCATGGCTTCTCCCACGGAGGCTTCGAACATACCGTTTCCGCTGAATCCGAAGTTGATGACAGGGCGTTGCAGTTCGCGCACAAGCATATTAGTATAAGCCAGCCCTGGCCGGGAGGCACATCCGCCTTGAGCAATGCTACTGCCATAGTATACGATTGGTTTTTTATTGAGCAGATGCTGCGTGGCAGGCTTGGAAATTTCTGCGTCCTTGTTTATGCCTATCGACAATGAATCTACGCCATCATAAAGGGGAAGGAAAAGAAGGTATTCTCTGTATTCCGGCTTGCCGCCACTAATCAGCATTTTCTGGCTATTGGCGGTGTTTTCAGGAACGCCGCTGTTGACGTATTGCCACTTTTCACCTACGAGTGCATAGAGGTCCAAGCCTCTTACGCCGGTAGCGTTCATATTATTAAGGTTGGCTGTATTCTTTACTTTCCACTTAGCGGCGATATTGGACGCATTAGAGCGGAATCTAATGGCAATGCCGGCAGAATTAAGGCCAAGCGCCCATACTTCTGGTCGCACGGTAGCCTTGAATTTTGCGGGTAATCTGTTATAGTTGGCTTCATCGTGGTATTTATCTATTACCGGAAATTCCAGGGCATCATGAAATATAAGGTCTTTGGTGGCGTCTTTATTTTGCGCCTGTAGCATGGTTGATAAAAGTACCGCTGGAAGCAAGGGTTTCATCCAGCGAAGGAATTTTCTTTTCATAATAAATGAATGTATAAAAGAATAGTGGAGACAAGGATAATAAAAAATGATGGAATTTTCATGGAGCGATGCGCGAATAGTGTGTATGGTATACACAAATCAAGACAGGTTTACGCAAGCGTTTGCGCTGGAATTACGCAAACGCTTGCGTTGATAGCGCAAGCGTTTGCGTAAAGAAATTGTTAAAACATTTGCGTAAACTAGAGGAGCAATTAATACAGAAAGTAAAATTTCTGACGTAAGAAAAGCAGTTTATTTAGACAGTGAACAGTAAGGCGCAATACAGTGAACAATTAGCGCCGCCAGAAAAGAGACCGCATCTGTTTAGGTGTGTACAGTGAACAATGAAGCGTGGTAAGTTACGCAACAGTGAACAATTTTATTTAGAACAATGAACAAGGCAGGTAACCTGTGCCATGGTAAAACCAACTATGGCAGGGTTATCGGCAGTTATATTCCCACAAGATATTTATTTTTTTAGTGAGATACCAATTTTGATTCAATAATCATCTGTTGGTAATCATTGAGCGCATGTTTGCCGTTGAGGATATCCAGCAGCATGTTAGTAGCTGCTTGTCCCTGCTCATAAGGAAACTGCTCTACGGAGGCAGCAGGAGGGAAGGCTGTATATCCGCTTACCGGTGTATTGGCAAACGATACGAACGTAATATCCTTGTTTATTTCCAGGTTTTGTTTGAGTGCATATTGTACGGCATCCATGGCTACATAGTCGTTGAAGGTAACTACTGCCGTGACTTTCCTTTTGAGCGACAACAGCTGCTCCATGGCAGCGGCGGTGCCGGCGGCAGTGAGGTCGGCATTCACTACCAGCTCAGGGTCATACTTCAGGCGATGTTTGCTTAATGCCTGGATATAGCCATTGGTGCGCTCTTTATTCGCCACCATCTGCTCAGGACCATTGATCATCCCAATAACACGATGGCCTTTCTTTAACAGAAAGTCCACTGCTTCTACAGTGCCTGATTCCAGATTGCAGGAAACACTATTGATATTAGGTAAGGCCGGAATACGATCAAAGAATACCACCGGGATCTTCGCCTGGCGAAGCATCTCAAAATGCTCGTAGTTACGGGTATTTTTAGCGACAGACACGATCACACCATCCACGCGATGATGCTTCATGCTCTGAATAATCTGTTTCTCACGGGCTTCATCATCGTGTGATTGGCCTAGCAATACTGTATAATTGTTGCTGTAAGCAGCATCTTCAATACCACTGATAGCACTGGCAAAAAATGCCTCCGATAATTCAGGTAATAAAATGCCAATAGTAAAAGTCTTGCCCTGCTGGAAGAAGATCGCCGTCTGATTGCGCTCATATCCCAGTTCTGCGGCCAGCTCCTGTACTCTCGTCTTGGTCCTCAACCCGATACTATGATGATCGTGTAATGCCCTGGAAACAGTTGATACAGAGATATTCAGCCTTTTAGCAATTTCCTTTATTGTTGGTTGACCCGAAGAAACCACCTTTCTCATACATTTCAGCAATTAATGGAAAATAGATACAGTGAACAAGCTGGCGACAAATATATAATCAATTATTTCAGTATCGCGCTTCTTTATTACCCTATAGTTTGTGAACAGCATTTCAACGAAAATAGTGATAGTTTATAGAAGTTGACATATGGTTAATGGTTTTTATTTAACAGATATCTACTGATAAAACAGCCACTGATTACCACAGGCTTCTTATAAATGACTCGGAATTGAACAGAAAGAATGAGGTCGTATCAGTGAGGTCTAATACAATAATTTAGACAGATATATAAATGCAATAATATTTATTTCTTTGCTACTAATCAAAAATTAATATCATTTTAAGAAGATTTTGTTAAAGATAACCTGCTTCGGCCTGTTATTTGCATGTGCTGCCTTACCTTAGGGGACCTATAGTCAACTTATTAAAGAAATTTATCAGATTAATTAAAAGTGCATTTTATGAAAATAGAACGTTTTGTCCTGCCTGTGCTTGCAATTTCCACCGTACTGGCATCCTGTTCAGCTCCAAGAAAGCTGCGGGAATCTGAGGCAAGAAATGCTCGTCTGGACAGTTTATATCGTAGCACGGCAGAACAACTGAAGAAGTGTGATGAAGATGCAGCACGCGCTGCAGCTGCTTATAGGGACCGTGTTCAAAACATGACTGATCAACAAGATCAGCTGAAAGCAAATAACAGCCAGATGCTGGAACACCTGAAAGAACTCTCTGTAATCTCCAGCTCTCAGGCAGAAAGCATCAAAAAATCACTGGACAATATCGGTGCTAAAGATGCATATATCAAAGATCTCCAGGGCGCTATCGCTCGTAAAGACTCTCTGAATATGCAACTGGTGTTGAATCTGAAAGGTGCTATCGGTAACCTCGATGATAAAGATATCAACATCAAAGTAGAAAAAGGAGTGGTTTACATCGATATCTCTGATAAACTGCTGTTTAAAAGCGGTAGCTATGATGTAACCGATCGCGCAAAAGATGTGCTGGGTAAAGTGGCTAAAGTACTCTTAAACCAGCCTGATATTGAATTCATGGTAGAAGGTCATACAGATAATGTTCCTTACCGTCCGAACGTACTGCTCGACAACTGGGACCTCTCTGTTAAACGCGCTACTTCCGTGGTTCGTATCCTGCAGAACCAATACGGTATTCCTCCTGCAAGGATGACCGCTGCTGGCCGTTCTGAATATGTGCCTGTTTCTTCTAACGACACACCAGAAGGTAAAGCTGCTAACCGCAGAACAAGAATTGTGATCCTGCCTCAGCTCGACCAGTTCTTCAAACTGCTGGAAAAACCAGCTAACCAATAACAAAGGAATTGCTCTTTATAAAAAAAGCGTCTCTACTATTTGTAGAGACGCTTTTTTTATGCTTTATAATTTACAATTCCTCGCAGCATTCCAGGAAATATAAACCCATGAAACGGCCAGACACTTGCCCAGTAAATATCTCCTAATACCGATCCTGGTGTATATACAGCAGTTTGTATTACTTTATTATCTCTCAGCTCAAAATGCAGCCAGGCTTCACCAGGCATTTTCATTTCTGCTTTTAACAGCAGTAGTCCTGCTCGATTATCTGTCTCCAATACCCGCCATACATCTACATAATCACCTGCCTCCAGTATGCGTGGCGCTCGTCTGCCGCGTTTGAGGCCAGGGCCGCCCACCAGCATATCCATCCATCCACGTAGCTGCCATAGCCAATTGCCATAGTACCATCCGCGTTTACCGCCGATAGAAAAGATATTAGTAATAATCCTTTCTCTGTCTGCATCCGCGATATACATCTCTCGGACATCTTTATAAAATCTTCTGTTACGGATATACGTATTCCAATAATTTAAATCCATGCGCAACTGCTGCCTGTTTGTATCCGACGCAAGTTACTGAAACCTTCCTTATCCATGCCATACACCCAGTAAGCGGCGCAGGGCAACGATTTCGCCCACATGATAGCTGTTATGATCAATGATCAGCAAAGCTTCCCGGAAGAGATGCTGTCCATCGCCATGAGCAAAAGGCTCAAAGAGATTCGCATCGGGTGCCTCGAGCAGCGCGATGAATGCGTGGAGGTCTTCCTTGATTTCATGCATACACTTTTTCCAGGCATCTTCATTTTTCGGCGCACGCTCCTTAGGCCAGTAATCATGCGGCCATTTCATCTCTTTGTAATGTGGGTTTCGAGAGAAATCAAGTATATCCCATTGTGTTATTCGTATATGCTCTGCTAGTTGCCAGATGCTATAAGGCATGTTCTCCGGCACTTCTCCGCGTTTTTCAGCAGGGAGGTTGCGAATAGCCTCTTCGAAAGTTACATGGGCATTGCCTTTGAGCAATCCATCGCGGAGTGATTGTACAATTAGCTTTTTGTCGTTCATGGAAGTGAGTTTAAGTTTACATGATGTGCTTGCAATGGTTTTTTTCTCGTAAAGCGTTCAAGGAATGAACCTTCGGCCTTTTTTTTCTCGCAAAGCAGCATAAGAAGCAAAGCAGCAAAGGATGATGTTATGTTGTATATATCTTGTTTTTATAAAAAATCATTTAAACAACAAAATGCAGTCCTTGGCTGCTTATGCTGCTTTGCGAGAAAGGAAATTCTGGATATCCATACTTTTGCGAGAAAATACTTACACCGCCTGCCATAAACAATCAGCAAACCAATTCTTTTGATCGTGGAATTCCACCACTGGTGCAAAACCGCCAAAAGCAGCCAGCTGATTGATTTCTGTAGGATCATATTTCTGTGAGATCTCCATATAGATCGGCTCATTTTCCCTGAAATTGATGATAACGTCATCGCCTATATGCACTTGTTGTGCACATAAGCTGATCAGGTAACTTTTACAGGAACCGGATTGCGGATCATATGTAGGGAAATGCTCAAAACGGGAGATGTCAAAATCAGCGTTTAGCTCTCTGTTGATGCGTCTCAGCAGGTTGAAGTTGAATTCCCTCGTGATACCTGCGCTATCATTATAAGCATGTAAAATCAACTGTGGATGTTTCTTCAGATCAAAACCGGTGAGTAGTAAGTCGCCACGCTGCAAATGTTGCCTTAGCTGCTGACAGAAGCTACGCGCCGCTGCTGGCGAGAAATTACCGATATTACCACCCATAAACAACAGAATCTTTCTTCTCGAAGATATCGTAGATGCATATTTCAACATCTCAAAATATTCTCCCTGTAATCCGCGGAAATTGAGCTGTGGTAACTGTTTCGGTAAAGTGCTTTCCAGCAACTCTATGACATTACCGGAAATATCTATCGGGTAATACGTATAGTCGGTACCGTTATCAATCAACGCTTGAAGCAGGTGAATAGATTTCGATGCATCTCCTGCGCCCAGTTCGATGATATCATAGTCTGTTGCATGTTTGCTGAAAGCTGCTGCTATGGCGGCAGATTGCTGCGTCATGATTTCCATTTCACAGCTGGTTAGATAATACTCAGGGCATTGCATGATCTGCTGAAAAAGTACATCGCCTGCTGCGTCATAGAAATATTTAGGGTCCAGGTATTTTTGTGGTGCGCGCAGCCCTTGCACCACGTCGTGGTAGAAGGTACTAGTGGGGCGTGTCCGGAAAACGTTTACTGGTGTGGAAATTACAGGTGAATGTGCCATAAATCATGTTTGAGTCATGAGTAAATAATTAGCCTTTTGCAAGTCTTATTCCGGTAAACTGCCACCGTAGTGGCGGATGGAAGAAGTTGCGATATGTAATCCGACTATGATCAGGAGGTGTTACTTCAGAGGCGCCTCTCAGCACCATCTGACTCACCATGAATTTTCCATTGTATTCGCCTATTGCCCCTGGTGCTTTGGTGAAGCCAGGGTAGGGTAGATAAGCGCTTTCTGTCCATTCCCAGCGTTGTCCCCAGTCGAATTTGCCGGCGGCCGTTTCCCATTCTGCTTCTGTAGGCAGGCGCAATCCTTTCCAGGCGGCATACGCAGCTGCTTCATAATAACTGATATGACATACCGGCGCATCCAGATCTAATGTCCGCAACCCTTGCCAGGTATAGTACTGCCACTGATCATCTATCTGATACCAATACATCGGGCATCGCACTTCATTTTTCTTTACCCAATCCCAGCCTTCTGCATGCCAGTACTTAAAATCCTGATAGCCGCCACTATTAATGAATTCCAGGTATTCCTGGTTGGTGACCAATGCGGAACTGATTGCATATTCGTTTAGGTAAACTTTATGTCTGCCTAACTCATTATCAAAACAAAATCCATCTCCCTGAAATCCTATTTCGTATATCCCTGCAGGTAGCGTTATCCAATTGGCAAGCTTTGACTGTGCGCCAATAGGCTGCTTGTTTTCATCATAAGCGGGCATCAATGGATTATGTCCAAGAATATATTTGATGTCAGTGTATAATAATTCCTGGTGCTGTTCTTCGTGATTAAGTCCAAGTGTTATCAATGCTTTCAAATCGGCTTCCAGCGGGCCTGCCAGAAATTTTTCCATAGCGGCATCTACATGGCGGCGATATCTCATTACATCTTCTACAGCCGGGCGACTAAGATTACCGCGGTCTGTACGAATTACACGAGCGCCCACCGATTCATAATAACTATTGAAAACGAAGTTGTATTGCGGATCAAACTCCGTATATCCGGGTGCGTTAGGAAGTAAAATGAAGGTTTCAAAAAACCAGGTAGTATGGCCGAGGTGCCATTTCGGTGGACTCACATCTACAACAGGTTGCACTACATAGTCTTCCGTTTTTAGCGGTGCGCAGATATATTCAGAACGTGATCTTACAGTTTTGTATTTTTCGAGCAAAGCCATACGATAGTTTATTTTTTCATGTAACGAGATAAATCGGAAATGCTGTGAATATTTAAATTGTCGGCCTGTTCCTTTCGCATCATCAACGCATAAGTGTTATTGAAGCCGATGGGTTTGAGCCATTTGATCTGATATCTTTTCTCAAATTCGCTGCTTACATAATCATACACTTGCTGGCTGCTGCCGATGATACTATCTGTAACCGCCTGGGGCGCCTGTAGTATGACCAGCAAACCGGTACCGCTGTATTCGGGATACAAGTCAAGCTGATTATTGTTCAATGCTTCGAAACAAATTTTGGTGCCACCCAGACCTAATTTGGTACTTACCTGTAACTCCGTATTCCCTTCTATAAGCATTTTATACATATTGGCAAGGATATAGCCATCGCCAAAGATTTTGCAGCCAATTGTAATGTTTCCTTTACTTCCGTTGCGCGCGGGTTTCCAGAGGTTTTTTGACACCAGGAAGTCCTTTGCTACTTTTTCCGGACTATATTTCAGAAAGTCTACCTGATAATTGAGTGCCGTCATTATGCTATCATTAATTGTACCAGCCAGCTGGTCAAGAACGGGGGCTAATTCGGGATATTGCTGTAAAGTAGCATCACGCACTATTGGCGCCGCATAATAAGGTGGGAAGATATGTTTGTCATCTTCCAGAACCACTAAATTAAATGCTTTAACGCGCCCGTCAGTGCTGCTACCGCTGATAACGTCTACTTTTTTTTCATAGGCTGCATTATACATGATCATATCACTGATAACAAGTGTGCGCATATGAAGGCCGTACACTGCTTTTAAACCGATATCACCATCACGGCGGCCCATGAATTCAGGTGTGAAACCCGCTGTTAGCTTGTTGTTTCCCGTGGTGGGTATCAGGTAGAAAGATGATAAGCCTAGTAGTATTAATGGTAGTGCGTATAGTCGCCACCGTGAGCCGCTAATCCTTGATTTTTGTAGTAATGAGATGAGCCAGTCGAATAGGATAGCCAATAATGCTGCGGGGATAGCCCCTGCGAGAATCATATTGGTATTGTTGAGCGCGATTCCTCCGAAGATGAATTCGCCAAGTCCACCAGCGGCGATATAAGCCGCCAGCGTGGCCACACCTACGTTGATTACTGTCGCTGTGCGTATACCTGCGAGGATCACCGGCATTGCTAGTGGCAGCTGCACCTTCATCAGCAGTTGCCTGCTGCTCATACCCATGCCTGTAGCGGCTTCAGTGACCGCGGGATCTACGCCTTGAATGCCTGTGTAGGTATTGCGGATGATGGGCAGTAATGCATAGAGGAACAGTGCTACTATGGCTGGTTTGGGGCCAATGCCCAGCAGGGGGATCATAAAGCCTAACAGCGCAATGCTTGGGATGGTTTGTAATACACCTGCAATCCCCAGTACCGGGGCTGCCAGCTTTTTACGCCGGGTGATGATAATGCCAGCGGGCAGGCCAATGGCGATGGCTATGAGCACAGAGATAAAAGTAAGGCCAGTATGTGTAATGGTTTGTTGCAGCAGTTTGCCGGACTCCTGTTGTATGAAAGTGAAAAATCCTGGTGATGTGTCCATGGCCATTAATGTTTTTGGAATGCGTGAAGACCGTCCATGATACTGCTGGCGGTAACGGGTTTGCAAATATTGCCCGAACGTGCTACCACATTACCTTTACTAAGCAAGGAGAAGGCTTCCCAACAGTTGGTGGTAGCAGGGATTTCCCGGTAGCTGTCGGGGATGTCTGCCGGCGGTATTTGCTGCCAGATGTCTTGCAGATGGAGGGCTGAAAGCTCTAGCTGTAGCCGCTGTCCGTCGAAGAAGTTGCGCACGAAATCATTGTTTGGTCGAAACAGTAGGTCGATGGGGGAACCGATTTGCTGGATACGGCCTTCGTTCATCAGGCATATGCGGTGGCCTAATTCCAGTGCTTCTTCAATATCATGTGTTACCAGTACTACAGTTTTTTTATTTAATTCATCCAGGTTTTTAAACTCTTTTCGTACGCCCGCCCGGGTGAGTGGGTCTAATGCGCCGAAAGGCTCGTCCATCAGGAGTATGGGAGGATCGGCGGCCAGCGCTCTTGCCAGGCCGACACGTTGTTGCTGTCCACCGCTGAGTTGCGCCGGATATACCGAGGCATAGGCTTCAGGATTTAATTTCAGCTTATGCATGAGGGTGATACAACGTTCAATGGTTTTATCTTTTTCCCATCCCAGCAGCTGCGGAACAGTGCTAATATTTTCCAATACGGTATAATGTGGAAAGAGGCCATTATTCTGCATAACATAGCCCATGCCTTTACGTAGCTCCGTAGGAGGGATAGTGGAGGTATCAGTGCCATCGATGAGAATACTGCCGGCAGAGGGTTCCAGTAACCTGTTAATCATACGCAGCGTAGTGGTTTTGCCACAGCCGCTGGTGCCAAGTAATACAAGAATTTCACCTGCCTGTACATCAAAAGAAATATCGTTTACTGCGTTTTTTTCGTTGTCAAAAGTTTTGCTGACATGCGTTAATTGAATCATCCGTTTATCAGGATTGATGAGGAATTATTTACCCATACTGGGTTTTATTTTTCCAATGTTAAAAACAGGTTATTTAAAGATTCAGCATATAATGGATGAGCGAAAATCATTTCACTCAGCTGATGTGCAGTAATATCTCCTGCCATGGCCAGTTGAAGCATGGACATGATTTCTCCGCCCTGATCTCCGATGATGGCGGCGCCGAGAATTTTATCTGTGGCCGCATGTACAATGGCTTTCATGAAACCAGTAGTTTGCCCTGTTTCAATGGCTCTTGATACTTTGTCCATGCCCAGTTTTGCTACTTTGATAGGATATCCTGCCTGTACGGCTTCTTTTTCTGATAGTCCGATACGCCCCAGCTGAGGGTCGGTGAACATACAGTAGGGCACCGGTCTTGTTCTGGTAGATTCATGTTTGTTATCAAAAATGTTATGGTAAACGATCAGGTGATCATTGTATGACATGTGTGTGAATGCAGGCCCGGGTTTCACGTCGCCGAGTGCATAAATACCCGGACAAGTGGTTTCCAGATAATCATTGACTTGTATGAAACCATGATCATCCGTGGTGACGTTGGTTTTGCTGAGTTGTAATGCGGCCGATTGCGGCTTACGCCCGGTGGCCACCAGCAAGTGACTACCCGTAATTGTTTTGCGGGAGGTGCCTGATACAATATCCAGTTGTATCACACCATTATCATAACCGATTTTATCTGGATGGGAAGAAAGATGAATGTCCATGCCTTCTGTTTCCAGAAACTTTTTTACAGTGGCAGCTACATCGTCATCTTCCCTGGACATCAGGTGTATACCAGGTTCTATGATGGTAACGTTACTGCCTAAACGATGGTAGAGCTGGCCCAGTTCAAGGCCTATATAACTGCCTCCCAAAACGATGAGTTCTGGTGGTACGGTGGTTTGATCAAGAATGGTAGTAGAGGTAAGGAAAGGCACCGTGTCAATTCCTGGAATGTCAGGAATGATAGTAGTAGCGCCAGTATTGATAAAGATTTTATCTCCTTCTAATTCTGCAGCGCTGCCATCCAGTTTTGCTACGCTGATTTTTTTTAATCCGGAGAAAGTAGCAGTGCCATAGAAAACTTTTATATCCGACTTACTTTCCAGTGAGCGTTGTATCCCATGACGAAAGCTTTGAACGATATCATTTTTTCTGTGAACGATAAATGGGAGATCTATTTCCAGGGAGTTGTCGTCAATGGAGATGCCCCAGCGCTGGCTGTTGCGAATGGTGTCGGCTACCTTCGCACAGGCTATCATGGCCTTTGTAGGCGTACAGCCATCATTGATACAGGTGCCGCCAAGCGCACGTTTTTCAATGATGGCGGTTTTCAGCCCTTTGGCGGCAAGTTTCAATGCTAGTGGATTTCCTGCCTGGCCTGATCCTATAATGATAGCGTCAAATTTTTCCATGGCTTATAAGGTTTTTCCTATCTCTACTCAGTAGAGACAGCAAAGGATTTTGTTTTGTCGTTTGTGCGTTGTTGTTATAATATTTTTAGAGAAAACAGTATTTATATGAAAATGTTGGAAAGCATTATTCAGGATTAATCAAAAAACGTACGGAAGTTATGCAAAACAGGGCAGAATCTGTTATTAATTCTGATACATTTTAATATATGTATCTCATGCCACTATTCAAACTAATTGATCCATCCAATCCGTGAAAAAAATAGGTGGGAAGTCTTTGCTGGCGCTACTTGGGTAGAGACGAGAAAAAGCCTAACTTTGCACCCTCAAAAATTCAGCATTTTGGTGAAAATTGATAACATAACGCTCCCTGATTTTCCACTGTTACTGGCTCCTATGGAGGATGTCAGTGATCCGCCGTTTCGTGTGGTGTGCAAGGAAAACGGGGCCGATCTGATGTATACAGAATTTATTTCAAGTGAGGGCCTGATCCGTGATGCTATCAAGTGTCGTCGTAAGCTGGAATTCTTTGAATTTGAGCGACCTATTGGTATTCAGATCTTTGGAGGAGATGAAGACAGTATGGCTATGGCTTCCAAGATCGTAGATGTTACCAATCCAGACCTGCTGGACATCAATTTTGGCTGTCCGGTAAAAAAGGTTGCAGGGAGGGGCGCCGGCGCTGGCGTACTGAAAGACCTGGACCTGATGGTAAAGCTTACAGAAGCCTGTGTAAAGGCCACTAAGCTACCCGTTACAGTTAAAACACGCCTTGGCTGGGATGATGATAGCAAAAATATTGAGGAAGTTGCTGAAAGGCTGCAGGATGTCGGAATTAAAGCGCTGACGATCCATGGCCGCACCCGCTGCCAGATGTATAAAGGCGAGGCCGACTGGTCGCTCATCGGCAAAGTGAAGAATAATCCCCGTATCCACATTCCCATCATAGGCAATGGCGATATCAATACACCGCAAAAAGCGCTGGAATATAAAAACCGCTATGGTGTTGACGGTATCATGATAGGACGTGCTGCCATACACTATCCATGGATCTTCCGTGAGATCAAGCACTATGTGAAAACCGGCGAGCTAATGGCCGGCCCTACCCTCGAAGAGCGTATAGCAGTGAGTAAGAAACACCTGCACGAATCAGTGAAATGGAAAGGTCCGGTGCAAGGTATCAATGAAATGAGAGGTTGTTATGCCGGCTACCTGAAAGGATTGCCTGAGATAAAGCAATTCAGAAGTCGCCTGGTTACCCTCAAAACTGAAGAAGAAGTAGTAGCAGTGCTGGATGAGATAGAAGCTTACTACAAAGGCATTGAGCTGCAACGTCAGGAAATAGAATTGATAGATTATCATCAGAATTGCCCGCTATAGGAATATTGAAGGCAGATAAATCTTAAGAAATAAATGAAATGGATCAGGGAACAAGCCTTGGTCCATTTTTGTTATATTCGTAATGAGGTTGTCCATGTGCGATTTGTCTACCATTAAATTCCCCCTACGCATGCTGAATTTTAAGACCCTGACTGTTGTTTTTATTTGCCTCGCCGCAATTTCCTGTACTTATCCACCCGACAAACAAAACCCACTTACGAAAAGTAGTACAGAGCTCCCTGATAGTACCGTTCGGTATGAAGTCCGGTTCCGTGATCAACAACAGATAGAAAAAGTCATTTATGGATTTGCAGAAAATTTTGATAACGTGAAATTGGATAAATGTTTGGAATATATGGATGATAGCATCAGCGGAGAAATAGATGGAATAGTACTCAGAGGTAAAACAGATTTCTCCGCGCGTATTATTGATCTTGCAGAAAGTGTGAAAGATGCGCATTTCCAACAGCGCCACCTTTTGTCTAACATGCAGTTTGAACCTACCACTAGCGATACGGTGAAAGTAAGTATGTATTGCGCAAATTTATGGACAGACCTGAAGAGCGGAGCAATTGAGTTATTAAGTGTGGGTTATTATAAGGGCAAGATGGTAAAGAAGAATGACAAATGGTTGATTGCAACATTAAACTCTCTTCCGGATAGCAGGCTGGTAAAGAAATTTTATAATCTTCCGCTGGACTCAGTGAATAAAAAACGGCCACTGTAGCCAGTTATCATTTTTCTAATAGAAGCTATTATATCTACAATAACGAATTTGTAAATACGGAACTATATTTGTGGTCACGAGCAAATCATAAACAGGTTCTGATTTAAGACGCAAAAGAAAATTTTATGAAAATTACAGACATTAAAGGAACTGTACAACTTGCAAACGGTGTACAAATGCCATATTTCGGTTTAGGAGTATGGAGAACAAACGAAGGACAAGAGGTGATCGATGCAGTTAAATATGCACTGGACGCAGGTTATCGTCATATTGATACTGCTGCAATTTATGGTAATGAAGATGGTGTAGGAACGGCTATTGCCAATCATGCAACAGACAGAAAGGATATCTTCATTACAACAAAAGTTTGGAATGCTGACCAGGGTTATGATAGTACTATAAAAGCGTTTGAAACATCTTTATCTAAACTGAAAACTGATTACCTGGATCTTTACCTGATCCACTGGCCAGTAAAAGGAAAGTATAAAGAAACCTGGCGTGCATTGGAAACATTGTATGCGGAAGGTCGTGTGAAAGCTATCGGTGTGAGTAACTTCCTGCAGCATCAGCTGGAAGACCTGATGCAAGGTGCAAAAGTAAATCCGATGGTAGACCAGCTGGAGTTCCATCCTCGTCTGGTACAGCCTTCCCTGCTGGATTTTACTAAGAAACATAACATCCAGTACGAGGCCTGGAGCCCATTGATGCAAGGACAAATCTTTGATATGCCTGAGCTGAAAGAACTGGCACAGAAATACGGTGTGTCTGTTGCGCAACTGGTGCTCAGATGGGATCTGCAGAAAGGAGTTGTAACTATTCCGAAGAGCATTCAGCAGAAGAGAATTGTAGATAATGCAAATATCTTCGGTTTTGAAATTGCTGCAGAAGATATTGCGGCAATTGACGCGCTGGATAAAGGAACTCGCGTAGGTCCTGATCCGGATAACTTCAATTTCTAATATTTGATCGATACTTGATTTGCCGCCAGGCCTCTACTCAGTAGAGGCCTGGCTTTTTTATGCTATTGTCTCGTTTATTAATGCTGCATTAACCGATTACATCCATGGCTAGTAAGTAAAAGAATTTATTGATATCTTGGCTTTAAGATATTATTTAGCCAACAGATTTTTCGTACGAAATGATGAGAAAAAGCATCTTTACTATTACCCTGTCTTTCCTGGGTTTGACGCATGTCTATGCCCAAGAGCCTGTATTCAGGCGGGCAGACCTTCCCAATGAAACGAGAGTACAGGACCTGTTAAAAAACCTGACTTTAGGAGAGAAAATCTCTTTGCTGGGGTATAACAGTCCTGCTATTGAGCGTTTGCAAATACCTGCCTATAACTGGTGGAATGAGGCGTTGCATGGCATTGCCCGTGGAGGTGAATCTACCGTATATCCGCAGGCGATTGCATTATCGGCAACATTTGATCCTCAGCTGGCGAAGGCTGTGTCCAACACTATTTCCACAGAAGCCAGGGCTAAGTATAACCTGGCAGTGGCGCAGGGCAGACATGTACAATACATGGGGCTGAACTTCTGGACGCCCAATATCAATATCTTCCGTGATCCCCGTTGGGGTAGGGGCCAGGAAACATATGGTGAGGATCCCTTTCTTACTGCTACCATGGCCGGATCGTTTGTTAACGGCTTGCAGGGAGATGATCCACAGCATTTGAAAACAGCGGCTTGTGCGAAGCATTTCGCAGTGCATAGCGGCCCTGAGGCAGACCGCCACCAATTCAATGCAATCGTTGATGAGAAAGATTTGCGCGAGACTTATCTCTATGCCTTCAAGAAAATGGTGGATGGGAATGTAGCGTCTATCATGTGCGCCTATAACCGTGTCAACAGCCAGCCATGCTGCACAGGTAATACTTTATTGCAGGATATCCTACGTAAAGAATGGCGCTTTACCGGGCAGGTAGTTACAGACTGCTGGGCATTAGAAGATATCTGGACACGCCACAAATCTATTCCTACAAGAGTAGAAGTGGCGGCAGCAGCCATCAAGGCGGGTGTAAACCTCGACTGCGCCAATATCCTGCAGGATGATGTACAGAAAGCAATGGATAAAGGATGGTTGACGATGGCAGATGTCGACAGCGCCTTGATACATTCTTTACGTACCCAAATGAAGCTGGGCCTGTACAATGATGCAGCACATCGCCCCTACGCTGGATATGGCGCTGATAGCGTTAATAACAGCTGGCATAAGGAACTGGCTCGTCAGGCAGCGCGCGAAAGCATGGTGCTCCTGAAAAATGATGGCGTACTGCCACTGCGCCAGGATAAGATGGCCTCTATGCTGGTAACCGGCTCCAATTCCGCTTCGCTGGAAGCTTTGATGGGTAACTATCATGGCCTCTCTGGTGATATGGTCACTTTCGTAGAAGGACTGACGAAAGCAGCGGGTCCGGGCATGGCCGTTCAATACGATCAAGGCTGCGACTTTACCGACACGCTGCACTTTGGAGGTATATGGGCATCAGAAAACTGTGATGTAACCGTTGCCGTTATAGGTCTGACAGCCTTACAGGAGGGAGAAGACGGCGACGCATTCCTGGCCGCTCATGGTGGCGATAAAAACACTTTGAGCTTGCCTCGCAGTCAGGTAGTATTCATGCAGAAATTACGTGCTGCCCATAAAAAACCGATTATCGCTGTAATCACTTCCGGTAGCGCCGTAGATGTGGCCGAGATCGCACCATATGCCGATGCTGTTATCATGGCCTGGTACCCTGGCGAACAAGGTGGCAACGCACTCGCAGATATCATCTTCGGAAAATATTCTCCTTCTGGTAAACTGCCTTTGACATTCTACAAATCTGTAAATGATTTACCTGATTATACAGATTATAGTATGAAGAATCGCACCTATCGTTATTTTAAGGGACAAACTGCCTGGCCTTTCGGTTTTGGTATGAGCTATGCTAAATTCGATTATGCGTGGAAACAAGAGCCTGTAGCTAATTATAAAGCAGGTGATACAATTCGTATAGCAGTAAACGTGAGTAACAGCAGCGATATGGCGGCTGATGAAGTTGTACAGGCTTATATCAGCTACCCTGCGGTAGACCGTATGCCGGTAAAAGAGCTGAAAGCCTTTGCACGCGTACATACCGACAAAGCTGGTAGCAAAGTAGCTGAGCTGAGTATTCCAGTAAGGGAACTACAGAAATGGGATTTACAACAACAACAGTGGAAACTCTATAAAGGGAACTATACTATTAATATTGGACCCGATTCAGAACATTTTAAGTTGTCTAAACCGTTCAACATAAAAGGTTAAGGATTTGTGGCGGGAATTATTATCTTAAAGAAAACATTCCCGCCCATGCCCTTTTCACTATCCTTCAGACATTTGTTTGTATGCTGCCTGTTGCCTCTGGCAGCCAGTTCGCAAGAAATACGAGTAGTCACCAATCACGTTGGCTACGAAACCTCCCAACAGAAAACAGCCATGTTGGTGGCGGATCAGCCAGTGAAGCCTTCCGGCTGGACTCTGATAGATGACGCCACCAACCATGTAAGCGCCAGCGGCCAGTTGACGGATAAAGGCACCGTCGATAAATGGCATAACCTCTACTTCTGGCGTATCAACTTTTCTTCTTTCTCCACACCAGGCAAATACAGATTGGTAGTTGCACTGCCTGATCACCAATGTAGCTCCTATGCTTTCACTGTAGGGGCGCATGTTTTAGAACGCCAGACGATTTCCGATGTGATATATTATTTCAAAGGACAACGTAGCTCCGGGCTCCTGGATCAGGCCGATCATCATGTTGGACTGCTTGGAACAAAAGATACTGTAGATGCGCATGGCGGATGGTATGATGCTACAGGAGATTATGGTAAACACCTTTCTCATCTTTCTTTTTCTACTTACTTCAATCCACAACAAATTTCACTTACGGTATGGAGCCTGCTCAATACCTATGATTTGCTCACACATAAGCCAGGAACAGATTACAGGCAGTTTAACCGCCGTTTACTGGATGAGGCCATGTATGGTGCGGACTATCTTGCACGTATGCAAGCGAAGAAAGGTTCATTTTACAGAAGCGTGAATGCACCTGGCCCGGGAAAACGTGCAGTCGACAGGGTTATACGCCCGGAAGAAAAGAATTATAAAATCAAGCAGACCAAAGACCAGACGGCTTTTACTACCGGAAGAGATGATGCCAACTGGCAAAGTTTTCAGGCGAGTTATCGCTCTGGTGGAGGTATTGCGATTGCTGCACTGGCAAGAGCTTCCATGTATGATACCAGTGGAGAATATAGCAACAAAGATTATTTGAAGGCCGCTATCCGTGCCTTTGATTACCTGGAAGTACATAATGCAGCGATGACCAACGATGGAAAGGAAAATATCGTGGATGATTATTGCGCATTATCTGCTGCGGCAGGACTGTTGGAAGCCACGGGTGATGCACGTTTTAAAATAGCAGCAGAGAAACGTGCCAACAGCTTGTTGTCGCGGCTTTCTGGCTGGGGCAAATACCGCAATTATTGGAGAGCAGACGATAAAGACCGACCTTTTTTCCATCCTAGCGATGCAGGTTTGCCGGTGGTGGCCTTGCTGAAATACTATCCATATGCCACACCTAAAACGCAAACGGCTATACGTAATGGCGTAGCTGCTTCATTGCGTTTCGAGTTGGCAGTAACCAACGAAGTGAATAATCCATTTGGCTATAGCAGACAGTTAGTACAGGATACCCTTGGCAATAGAAGGAGTAGCTTCTTTTTCCCGCATGCCAGCGAGGCGGCACCGTGGTGGCAGGGAGAGAATGCAAGACTGGCTTCTCTGGCTGCAGCAGCGCGCATGGGCGCTCAATTTTTTGCAGCTGATAAACCTTTTGCTGATAGCCTGCGCAATTTTGCCGGTGATCAGCTCAATTGGATACTCGGCCTGAATCCTTATGACGCCTGTATGTTACAAGGGACAGGGCATAATAATCCTGCCTATGGCTTCTTTGGTACATTTGAATACACCAATGCGCCGGGAGGTATCGTCAATGGTATTACTTCCGGTTTTGAAGACGAAAATGATATCTCCTTTAATATTCCATATGCGGTTACTGGCAAAGATGCTGATTGGCGCTGGGCAGAACAGTGGTTGCCCCATACTGCCTGGTATTTGTGGGCGGTATCGCTAGGAGAGTAAAAGATCATTACAACAAATCAGTATTTCTCTCATCATTAATTTTATGCAGAAGAGGTTGTAGAATTAAAATCTACAACCTCTTTTATCATTAAGAGATCAGTTTTTCTGCAAATAACCAAATAATCCATGTGATTCATCAAAAGGCCCTGCTGTGAAATATATTTTACCTGGTGCAGATGATACATTACTTTCAATAGCCCAAATACCCTGAATTGTAACGGGGGTATTACCATTTTTTAATTGGCCAAGGAAATTGCCGTTCCCGTTGTATACATTTATACGACCATCTCCGAAATTGCTTATTAGGATCACGTCATCATTAGCATTTCCTCCTAAACCTGCACAACCTGGTGTAATTCCCCATGGAGAATTTAATGTGCCTTGAGCAGCAAACCTTCTCTTTAATGAACCATCTGGCCGGAAAACATCTACATAGCCATTACCAGATCCGGCTAAGTCATCATGTTTGTCTGGTTTTTGTTTTGCATAGGTAACGAATAGCTCTCCATTTATGTTCCTGATGTTAAAGGGTGCAAAGCCTGCCGGTATTTGAGGGTCAGTAAATGACATGCCATTCACTAAATGGAAGTTAGTATCGAAAACATCAATTGCTCCACTACGGAAATTGGTAGCATATATATAATCATTTCCCTGGTTACTGGCAATGGCTAACCCTTTGTATACTGCCATGGTAGCTGATCTATCAGCCTGAATGACGCCCGTTGCTCCGGAAGTCCATGAAACAATCGTACCATCTTCTGTAGCAAAAAGAAATTTGGTGCCAAGAAAACTGGTGGTATTATTAAATACCGCACCTGTAGGCGCACCAGCTCCACCGCCCGGCGCTGGTATTGTCACAGGCGATAATAAGGTGTTTCCACTGTTATTATAAATAACACTAAGGCCAGCTCCATTGGAAGAAATCCAGAATGCACCAGTTGGGCCCAGTGCGATGCCCCAGGCATTCACCAGGTTATTATCAATGATAACACCTGTAAAACTAGCGGTATCAGAAACGAGATTGACCTGTTGGTTGTTTTTAGACAAACAATCGCAGGAGAGACATTCATTGTGATTGTTTTTATGACAGCTGGTACTTACTAATAAAAAAATAGACAGAATCACCGTTGTTCCCGGAGCTGCTATATTTTTAATGGGCCAGGTAAGCATTTTCATAAATGATGTTTCCATTTTTTGAGTTTTTGAGTGAGTAAAAATTCTGAAATGGCGATTTCAACTTCGGGTTCTCAATAAAAGTTGTTTGTATTTCAAAATTTCTGGGTTCAGTGCCAGGCGGGTATAGCCAGTCTTTCATCAACAATTCGGACAGTACTTATCTATTTTGGGGTAATCATGTCAGTTGGAAAACAAACACAGGGGTTTTCGGAAACCAGTGTGGTAATTAAATAAGGATTTGAAGAGGAAAAAAGTTGACTTATAGGGAAGAAAATATTTCCTCCCTGGTTCCTGATGGGCCAAATACTGTACTATAGGGCGTTTTATAGCCCATCAGGCTGATGAATAACAATGTAGCTCCTTGGATTTTTTTATAAGTAATAATGCATAAAAAGGAAACGTTACTTGTTTTTTTAGTTTCTAAAATGCAGCAGGGTTATTATTCTGCTTTCAGACTCCTGGCAGGATTTGTCAGCGATGCTTTAATTGATTGGAAAGAAATAGTCACCATGGTGATGAGCAAAGCCGTAATGCCTGCCAGCAGGAATACCATTGGGCCTATGCTGATACGGTATGGGAAGCGTTGCAGCCAGTGACTCATCAACCACCAGGATACCGGGAAGGAAATCAAAATACTTAGTACGATCAGTTTCAGAAAATCTATCGAAAGCATACTCGTAATGCTGAAGGAGCTGGCGCCTAAAACTTTTCGTATACCTATTTCCCTGGTGCGGCGTTCTGCAGTATAGGCAGAGAGGCCAAAGAGGCCGAGGCAGCTGATCAGGATAGCGATAGATGCAAAGATGCGCGTGAGTTTCTGGAGCATCATTTCCGTATTGAACTTGGCATTGAACTGATCATTGGTAAATCTATAGCGGAAAGGATATGCCGGATTATGTTGTGTGATAACAGCGCCTATTTTGGATAACGCGGCCTCAGGATCTTTACCAGGTAACAGTTTTAGGTAGATGCTGTTGGTGGCAGATGGCATATTAAAAAACACTACGGGATCAGGATTGCCATACATATCCCCATAAATGTAATCTTTAACGACAGCGGCTACACGTAAATTCATTTGTGGGCCATTACTATGTTTCAGGTATAAACTTTTACCAACGGCACTGCCGCTACCCATCAGTTTAGCCAGTGTTTCATTAATGATCACATTGGAGCTATCATCGGTTTCACTTTGAAAGTTGTTACCATCCAGGATATTCATGCCCGTAGTGCTGAGGAAGTCTTTGTTGACAAAGCGCATGGAGGTCATGGTGATGGTGGCTGACTTTCCTTCCCAGGAGAATGCATCAGTATTGTTGCCGCTTTCGAGTGGGTTATAGTCAGAGAGGGCAGCGCTTTTCACCATGCCCGTATTGAGCAGGTCCTGGCGGATTACATCAAACTGTTTTACATCTTCCTGTTCTATATTAATGGAAATTAGTTGATCTACATTAAAGCCAAGGTCTCTTGTTTTGGCATGTTTTATTTGTTGGTAGATGATGATAGTGGCGATGATTAGAGAAATGGAAATGGTAAACTGTGTAACCACAAGTCCTTTGCGGATAAAAGCTGCACCAGCAGTATTTACTTTTCCACCTTTAAGAATGGTTAAAGGCTGAAAGCCAGACAGGTAAAGGGCTGGATAGCTACCTGCCAGCAGTCCTGATAAAATAATGATGCCAGTGATGGCGATAGAATGGGAAGGTAGGAACAAGTCGAGCGTCAAGGATTTACCTACCAGCGCGTTGAATGCTGGTAGCAGCAGCGCGATAAGACCTATGGCAACAATGCCGGCCAGGAATGCCTGCAGCACTGATTCTATGAGGAATTGTATTACCAGTTTACTTTTGGCTGCTCCTAATGCTTTACGTACGCCTACTTCCTTGGATCGCTGTTCACTTCTGGCGGTGGCCATGTTCATGAAGTTGATACAGGCGATGATGAGTATGATGCAGGCAATGATACTGAGGAGTTGTACAAATTCGATATTGCCACCGGATTGTTTACCATTCTTAAATACATCGCGCAGGTGCCAGTCGTTCATGTTGAGCAGTACTGTGCTGTGAATGGAGCCAGGCATCTTACTGCGCATGATGTCAGACAGTTTATTATTGATGTTTGTGAGGTCTGTGCCAGGTGTTGTTTGGAGATAAGTTTCGAGTCCGCAGGATGTCCAGCGGTTTAGTGTTTGGCCCTGGTCATTGAATGCGTTGGTGATAGGCGCGAGCCATTCGTATTGTATGGTAGCATTGTCTGGTACATCGTTTACTACACCTGCAATCGTATAGGCGATCTGGTTATTCACCAGGATGGTTTTTCCTACTATGTTATGTTTGGTATGAAAGAATTTTTCTGCGGTGCGGGCGGTGATGACTAAGCTGTTTGGCTGGCTGAAAGCAGTGGTGGCATTGCCTTCCAGGAAGCGGCACTGAAATATGGAGAAGAAAGAGTTGTCTACATATCTACCGGCGGCATAAACAGGCTTGTTTTGAAAATTAAATAGTGCTTGTGATTGTCCTTCAGTACTACGGCAATAAGCGGTTATGCCAGGAATGCTGGCAAGGGCTGCAGGGCCAAGCGGGCCAGGAGTGGAGCTATAGGTACGCAGGTTATTATCTCCGTTCCAATTGAGTTCTATCTGCTGTATATTTTCTTTTTGTGTGATGTGAGCGTTATAGGATAATTCATTTTCCACCCAAAGCAGGATAAGTCCGGCGCATACGATACCGATACTTAAGCCGAATATATTCAGTAAACTGAAAGTTTTATGTTTTAATAAGTTACGAAAGGCTGTTTTGAAATAGTTTTTAATCATAAAACGAGTGTTATGACAAGATAAAGAACTAACAGTGTACCATTTTATGAAAGTACTGAAAATAGGGCGTTTCCGGCATACAGGGGGAAATAAAACGTCCACTTTCGGACAGGATTTGTCACGAAAGTGGACGGCTATGATTGTTGTTAGGAGACTTAGTGTAGTACAGCGGTGCTGCCGCTGGATTGTACCATTTCTGTTTTAATAAATTTCCTGCCTATGAGGAGTACCGCTAACGCAGCTACGCCGCAAGCAGCGAGGGTAACGGCCATGGGCATAGCGTCAGGTGTTTTTACAGCACTTACAGCTGCGGAAGTAACTGCACCAATTCCAAGTTGTAGGGCTCCCATCACAGCAGATGCACTGCCGGCATTTTTTGAAAATGGCGCCAGGCAAAGCGCTGCAGTGTTAGGGTTTACGAACCCAAGACAGCAGAGATATCCAAATAAAAGTACGATGAGCACAGGTAATGACAACAGATGTAACATTGCCATTAGTGCGATCAGGATACCAAAAATAGATTGGAAAGTGAGCGCATAAGGGAGAATCTGTGTGCTGTGGAATCTGCGAAGCAAAATACTATTTACCTGGCTACAGCCGATAAATCCTACGGAGAGCCCGGCGAATATCCAGCCATATACTTTAGCGCTTACACTATATAGCTCCATGAATACTTTCGGGGAGCCGGAAACATAGGCAAATATGCCAGCAAAGCTGCATGCACCTGCGAACGCGTAAGTGGTAAATTGCGCATTGCCAAGTACCGCCAGGAAGTTAGTAATAATAGGTTTAGGCTTTAAGGAGATGGCCGGATCCGGCTCATAGCTCTCGGGGAGCCATAACAGACTGGAAACCAGTATAACGATGCCTAAGATAGTCAGGATAAGAAATACAGTATGCCAGCCAAATACGGAGGTGATATAACCACCTACAGCAGGAGCTACCATTGGAGAAGCTCCTACCACCAACATGAGCAAGGCAAATACGCGGGCGTTGTCTTTTACCGGAAAAATATCTCTTACCATGGCTACGGCGGCTACCGTGGCGGCACAGCTGCCTATTGCCTGGAAAAACCTAAGTATGATCAGGCTTTGAATGCTATGGCTATAGATACATCCTACAGAAGCGACGATATAAAGAATCAGTCCGGCATACAGCGGGCGTTTACGGCCGTATCGGTCCAGTAAGGGGCCGTAGAGCAGCTGTCCGGCGGAAATGCCAATGAAGAAGCTGGTCAGGGAAAAGCCGATGGTCGTAACGTCTGTCCTGAAATCTTTTGCTATGGCCGGAAATCCCGGCAAGTACATATCAATAGAAAAAGGCCCTAAAGCAGTCAGTGCGCCTAAAATTAAAATCAAAAAAAAGAACCGTGAGGGCGATATCGTTGTTGTTGTCAATGGGTATTTGTTTTATGGTTTTCGCTTAACGTGCCAAAGATACTATAGAAATACCCAGCGTCCATGCCCCGGAGCTATTGATAATAATTATACAATGATATATATACTTTATAACTATCGTTAAATTATATTTTTTTGTTTTATGTGTATGTGTCAGACCATTGAGCAGCGATAGTATAACGTTGATGGATATACGAATTTCACTTTCTCTCACCGCGATTTTATTTTTTTTGTAGATATATTTTTTGGTTATATCATTGGGGTGAATTTTGTAGCCCGTAAAAAACAGAAAAGTAATGAACACGGTAACCTATCTCCGCACAAACAATGAACAACGGGATTTTGAGTCATTAACCAGCGCATTGGATGATGATCTTCGCGACCGCTATCATGAGTTGCAGGACCTTTATGATGAGCACAACGTAATAGAAGCCATTAATACGGTGGTAATTGCGTATGCAGCCGGAGCGGCTGTAGGGTGTGCATGTTTCCGTGAGTTCAATGATCACACGATAGAGATCAAACGTATGTTTGTAATGCCGGAGTTGCGCGGAAAAGGCATTGCAATGGGCATATTACAGGAACTGGAAAACTGGGCTAAAGAACTGAACTATGGCTATTCTATCCTGGAAACAGGAAAGCGTCAGCCGGAAGCAATCAGTTTTTACCAGAAAAGCGGATATACGATCATGGATAACTATGGTCAGTACATTGGCATGGACAACAGCATTTGCATGCGTAAACGTTTAGGTTAGCACAGCTGATCATCGTTATTGTCTGCTCATGACAAATTTATTAGTCTCTACTTCGGTAGGGACTTTTTTTTTGAAAAAAAAGAGGCCGCTCTTTTTACGGAGCCGACCTCTTTGCCTTTCACACCTGTTCCTCATAAGCATGGTTACATTTCTTGCGGAACCACTATTTTTTTCATTGCGCCGGTGCTTTCCATTCGTTGGTGCCAGCTTAATGCCTCCTGTAGCAGATGAGGCGTGTGTCCGCCTTTCTTGCATGCTTCCAGGAAATAATCTTTTAATTCTTCTTTATAAGCAGGATCAGCGCAATTGCTGATAATGAGTTTTGCTCTTTCACGAGGGGCCAGTCCACGCAGATCGGCCAGACCAAAATCTGTAACGAGGATATCTACATCATGTTCGCTGTTATCGACATGAGATGCCATCGGCACAATATGTGATATGGCACCTGCTTTAGATGATGCCTGCGTTACAAACACACTCATATATGCGTTGCGTGCAAAATCGTTGGAACCACCGATGCCATTCATCATCTTTGTTCCGCCAATATGTGTTGAATTGACGTTACCGTAAATATCAAATTCGATGGCGGTGTTGATACTGATAACACCAAGTCTCCGTATCACTTCCGCTGCATTGCTGATATCCTGTGGACGCAATACGATATTAGGTTTATACTTATTGATATCGTTCATCAGCCTTGTATAGCAAGGTTGTGAAACGGTGATGCTGGAAGCAGATGCGAAATCCATTTTGCCGGCATCTATCAAATTGAAAGTACTGTCTTGCAGCACTTCCGAATACATGGTTAGGTTGTGGAAGTTGCCGTCGATAAAGCCTTCCAATACAGCGTTGGCTACTTTGCCGATGCCTGACTGCAATGGGCGCAGGGAAGGAGTGAGGCGACCTCTTTTTATTTCATGTTCGAAAAATTGAAGCAGGTGTCCTGCAATGGCGCGAGTTTTATCATCGCGCTCATTGATTTGTGCAGGACTATCCGTTGTTTCAGTTATTACTATCGCAATTATTTTTTCAGGATCTACGGGGATGGACGTACGTCCTATTCTGGTGCCTGCATTGGTTATTGGAATAATTTGCCTGTTTGGCCAGATGCCTGCAGAGAAGATATCATGTACGCCATGTAATGCCAATGGAACAGATATATTGATCTCTACAATGATTTTGGCCGCTGCGGCAGCGAAGCTGGCAGTATTACCTACCGATGTAGTAGGGACGATGCTGCCATCTTCTTCTATCATCAGTGCTTCAATGACCGCAATATCTGGTGTGATGATATGTTCGTTTATCAACTCTGCACTTTCTCCAAGGTGCTGGTCCATAAATAAAACATCACCATTGTTGATGTTACTGCGCAATACAGGATCTACCTGGAAAGGCATACGTTTTTTCAAGGCGTGGGCTTCTGCCAGTAGTCCGTCTGTACCGTGGCCGAGAGATGCGCCGGTAAGCAGCGTAATCTTCATCGGGTTGTCCTGTACATGAGCAGCCAAAGCTTTCAGTACGGCTTTACTGTCGCCTGCTTTGGTAAAACCACTACTTGCTACCACCATGCCGTCTTTAATAAATGAAGCGGCATTGGCTGCACTGGTGATCTTTCCTTGCAGGCCAGATCTCTTTATTCTATCTTCGTACATTGTTTTGATGATGGTTAATTGCATTCACATGCACGGCATAAAATTACGCGCAATCCGGATGGCTCAAATATGATAAAGGGTCAAAATGTTGTTCAAACCGGCCATTGTCTGCCAGCCAACCATTTTTCAATGTTGTTGTTATAGGAAACCGGTAAATCATCTTCCTAAAACATTAACAAATGAAAAAAATCCTCCTGCTCGCAGCAGTAGCCTGCATGCTGACTATTAGCCAAACCAAGGCCCAGGGCATTTTAGATGCCGCCAAAAAAGCCACCGGATCTTCGTCTTCATTGGGAAACCTCTCTAACCTGACCAGTGGCATCATGGGACAACTGACACCGAATTTAGGTCTCAACAACATCCAGCAACCAAAAGTCACTGACCTGGTATCTGGATTCCTCAAGCAAAAAGCAGGTATCATGCCTTTACAGCAAACTAACCCTGCTGACTACACGTCGAAATTCAAAGGACTGCAAGGAGGACTCTTTGGAAAATTAAAAACAGTACTTACCGTAGCGCAGTACTCCAAGTTCCTGGGATTGAAACCTAAGACCAGCGACGCTACCAATCTGTTATCTCAGTTATTCTTCTGATAATCTGCCCGTCATTTTTTTAATGTCGTTTATACTTAGCCGTTGAAACGGTGAAGTATAAACGACATTTATTTTTTTAGCAGCTCTACTGCTTTGCAGGAACACAGGAAATCGATATCTTCGCGCGCTCGTAACCTGCACTATGCCAAAGAAAAAAAGTAAGAGTAGTAATAGTAGCTCCCTCGTCATCATACTGGCTATCATAGCCTTTGTGGTAACATATTGTACACGTAAGTTTACAGCAGACAAGGCGAAGGAAATTCCTAAGAAAACTGCTCACAAGAAAACTTCTTCCGGAAAGAAAAAAACTGAATTACTCAGAGAGAATTTTGAGACCGATGGTCCTGTTAAAGAAAACTATAACAGCGAAACCATTACGCTTCCTTCTGGTAGCTGGACGCTGAAAGATGCAGTGATAGGTGGGAAGGCAGAAGATCATAAACAGGGTAACTATGCGCTTCGTATACGCGGCGGCGGTAGTGCTACCATGAACTTCGATGTGAATGTAAGCGGTACGGTAACGGTTACGCTAAAGCATGCTGCTTATGGTACGGACGCTGGTGGCAACTGGGAACTCTGGGCTTCTGTAAATAAAGGCCAGCGCTTCCTCCAGATAGGTAATGCGGTGAAAACAAGTTCTGCTACACTACAAACATCTACCTTTACTATCTCCACAGAAAAAACATTACGACTACAAATAAGAAATGCAGATAAGGATAATGGACGTATCAATTTTGATGCACTCAGTGTGGTATTCAGCAGTAGTAGTATTGAATCACCTGCCGGCACTGGTGGCAACAAAGGTAATACCGGCAATGAAGTAACCGGCGATAATGACAATATCTTGTTGGGTAACCCTAGCGATGCACAACAAGCGCTGGTAATGCCTAACAACTATCTGATGGATAAAGGCTATTACAAATTATCGTATAACCGTGATCGTGGTACGCCTAACTGGGTGAGCTGGCATGTGGGTTCCGATGACCTTGGTCCAATGTCGCGTGCCAACGATTTCCGCCCGGATGCAGACCTGCCAGACAATTGGTACCAGGTTTCACAGTCGAGTTATATTGGTAGTGGTTTTGATCGTGGACATAACTGTCCTTCCGGCGACAGAACATTTTCGCGCGATGCTAATGAGGCCACTTTCCTAATGACTAACATGATCCCGCAGGCGCCAATGCATAATCAGCATCTCTGGGCAAACCTGGAAAATTATACTCGTGATCTTGTAAAAGATGGCAACGAAGTATATATAATCATGGGAAGTTATGGTGTGGGCGGATATGGTGCCAAAGGCCTTCGCAAGAAAATTGACCGCGATAATATCACTGTTCCTGATCATATCTGGAAAGTAATTGTCGTAATTCCTGAAGGCAATAATGACCTGAAGCGTATCACGAAGAATACACGTATAATCGCAGTGAATACGCCTAATAAGAATGATGTGAGCACCAAATGGAATGCTTATCTTACTTCTATTGAAGAAATTGAAAAAGCCACAAATCTGAAGCTCCTGAGCAAACTGCCTGCAGCTGTAAGAACAGAGCTGGTAAAAAAAATCGATTCGGGAGATTGATAAATGTTATTTTCGGGTAAGCGGCAGCTGGTTATTGTAATCAGTTGCCGCTTATCAAAAAGGAAATAATATGCTCAAAGATAAAATCAGACAGCTCGCAAAAGAGCTGCAACCTTCAACCATAGCTAATCGCAGACATCTGCATACCAACCCCGAATTATCTTACAAAGAATATAATACTGCAAAATTTATTGAAGCACAGCTGGACGCTTATGGCATCCGTCATGAAAGGATGGCTGATACGGGCGTAGTGGCGCTGCTGAAAGGAGAGAAGGCTGCTTCTGATGCAGTTATCGCCCTGCGGGCAGATATCGATGCCTTACCCATACAGGAGTTGAACGATGTGAACTATAAATCTCAAAACTCAGGCGTCATGCATGCCTGCGGCCATGATGTACATACTTCTTCCTTATTGGCCACTGCTGGTATTCTACAAAGGATGAAGCCAGATTTCAGTGGCACAGTGAAATTGATTTTTCAACCTGCTGAAGAGCTGATCCCTGGCGGCGCTAGCATGATGATCAAAGAAGGGGTATTGCAAAATCCCAAGCCAGACCATATTTTCGGGCAGCATACGATGCCGGAGCTGAGAGCTGGCAAGGTGGGTTTCCGTGGTGGCAGATATATGGCCAGCAACGACGAAATATTTATTACTGTAAAAGGTAAGGGGAGCCATGGGGCCATGCCTTACCTGGGTATTGATCCGGTAGTTATTGGCTGTCATATTATCACTGCATTGCAACAGATCGTGAGCAGAAGAGCCAATCCTTTATTGCCTTCTGTTTTATCTTTTGGAAGGATGATCGCTAATGGCGCTACCAATGTGATACCAGACGAAGTACGTATTGAAGGCACTTTCCGGAGTCTGGACGAAGGCTGGCGCAAGGCGGCTCACGAAAAAATCCGTAAGATGGCCGTTTCTATTGCAGAAGGGATGGAGGCGGAATGCATAATAGATATACAGCAAGGATATCCTGTACTGATCAATGATGAAGTGCTGACCACTGTTGCTAAACAACATGCGATCGACTTTTTGGGTGCAGAAAATGTTGTGGACCTGGATATCTGGATGGCAGCCGAAGATTTTGCATATTATTCTCAGTCGGCCGAAGCCTGCTTCTACCGCCTTGGTGTGCGCAATGAAGACCGAGGTATCGTTTCCGGACTGCATACTGCCACTTTTGATGCTGATGAGATCTGCCTGGAAACCGGCGCCGGACTGATGACCTACCTAGCGTTGAAAACACTTGGTAACTGACCCTAACGTTATTGTATATACGTAAATACTTCGTATAATAAAAATAATTACTATATTTGCGGGTAGAAAGATTGTCCTATGAAAGCCCGTATAATATTGAGTGCCGTATTATTGTCGGCATTCCTTTTCGCCTGTAATAAAGAGGTGATCGTCGAACCTAATATTAATGGTCCGGTTTCGTCTGGTGGTAATAATGGTAACAACAACGGAAACGGAAACACCGGAAACAATGGAAACAACGGTGGTAGTACTTCCACAGATATTACCGGTACATGGAAACTGGCCTCTATTGAGTCAAAAAACTTCACGCAGACATCCTACGATTTCGGTGGTACCACGGTTTCTTCCACTACCGTAATGAACTTCCTGGATAATGTCAACGCTGCAGGCCTATTCACTTTTGCGGCCAATCATGCCACAGCCAAAGGAATGACCTTTAAGGTGAAAACAACCTTGAGCACCACCATGGTGACCTCCGGTGTTTCACAGCCAATGACGCAGGACCTGGAATATACCATTCCCGCCACCGATAGCGAGTCCTCGTATCAACTGATTGGCAAGGATTCTATCCAGGTGCCGTTAATGGCGCCAGACCTGTCAGGATTGGGGCTTAGCGCAGATATTTCCTTCCCTGAAGTGACCACCTACGGCTATCTTATCAGCGGTGATACCCTGACCATGGAAGGAAGGCTGATACAGAAAGACGTAACTACTGATATCCAGGGGTTACAAGGAAAAGTAAATAGTGATGCCTATCAGAAGCTGAAATTTGTGCGTGTAAAATAGTTGCCTGCTTATTATATTTCCTGGGCTGCCTCGTTAGTTATCCAACTAATAAGGCAGTCCTTTTATTATCCGCATACCGTGAAAATACCCGCTGGTACACCCGGTCAAATGCGGGAAAGTAGCTGCCCGCTTTCTTGAAATAATTCTTTATCTTCGTTATAACACGACACAACGTCATTGACCTTGGCGTGTATTCCTTGAGAACTGGCATTAGCCCCGACCTAACCCTGCTAACATCGCATTTTACTACTCACCCTCAAAAAGGAGTCGGAGATGAAAGAATATCTCATCCATAATAACCGCAAGGCAGCATTAGCCATAGCAAGAGATTGGAGCGTTATTGTGCTGATCGCCTGGCTAAACATCCGTTATCCATCTATTTATCTTTATATTCCATCCGTATGGGTAATTGGCGCCTTTCAATTTGCGATTGGTGAATCATTATTGCATGAGGCATCACATCATAATCTCTTCCAGCAAAAACAGCTGAATTACGACCTGGAATTTTTATACGCCCTTCCTTTTTTTAAAACGGTAGAGCAGTTCCGCCACGAACACCTGGTGCATCACAGCCGCCTTGGAAAAATGGAAGACCACCTGGTAGATGACTATCGCCGTATGGGTTTATTTAACCCACGCTATCATTTTGCATATATCTGGTTTATCAAACCACTCACCGGATTACCAGGCATACACTATATGCGTACCATCAGCCTTAAACCTTTTAAAAGTGGCTGGAAAATAATCGCATTCTGGGTAGTGGTGGTAACCTTGTTTGCGATCACCGGCAAACTATTATGGCTATTGGAATTCTGGCTAATACCACTGTTCTGGAGTGGCAGCGCCTATTTATACTGGTCTGAGATCTCCGATCATTTCCATACCATCTCTGGTACACGCACCAATATCAACACATTTACCAACCTGATTACCCATAACAACGGCTTTCATTACATCCACCATAAATATCCTACCATACCCTGGTTTCGGTTGCCGGAAGCATACCAAAAGCTGGCGCCTATTCAAAGTGATATCACCACTGGTTTCTTTGAAACTTATCGGCAGATCATCCGGAATAAATCTGCGCATCTTCCTAATTATTTCAGCGAAAATCAACAGATGGTTGAGGGCTGATAACAACATTTTTGTTGGGTATCTGTCATGAATACACGAAAAAATTCCTCCATTGTTGTAATATTTCCCGATTTGTAAACGGGGATAAATTCGCTTGCAATCTTTTGTGGTATTGGGTTTAGGTAGATGATTCCCCCTCTGTTACTACTCACTTCTCTCGTTTTAAAAATTCCCGATTGCGTAAACAGCGGGAGAGAACTCCCCGTACTTTTGCATTCCCTTACAGGAGGAAAGTAATACTTAAAGTAGTTATTAATGGAAATACCAGCAGTGGGCGAATTGTGGGAGGGACTGTTGCAAGGCGATGAAGCCAGGTTTTTTGAACTGTTCGATACCTGGTATCCCGGGATGCTGGCATATGGACTACGTATTACTTTCGATAGGGAGCTGGTAAAAGATACGATCAACCAGACATTCCTTTACTTCTGGGAGAAACGCGCTATACTCGCTACTGTAGAGCACCCATCCGCATATATGTATACTTCTTTCAGAAGAAGGCTGATCACTGCCGCAGAAAAAACGAATGCGCTGCTACAGTTTCCCGGCGACCTTGTAAATGAAGGCATAGACCAGGTAGAAGATTCACATGAACAACTACTTATCAGCCAGATCAAGATCAAAGAACTGGAACTGATACTGGCTAAAGCCATCGGGCGATTATCCGTAAGGAAACAGGAACTGATACGATTGAAGTACTACGAGGGACTGAGCTATAGCGAAATAGCGAACAAAACTAAATTAACAGAGCGAACTATATACAACAAAATTCATGAGGCCATAAAAACGCTCAGAGCCAACCTGACAGCGGACGGGCACTCAAAAGAAATCATCTCTGCGATACAGCTATTATTACTGTAGAAAAAAATATGCTTTCAGGCGGGTAAAAAATCAGGGGTGCTGCTCTCTTATAATAAAGCACAGCGAAAATGCAGCCACCTTTAACAATAACAAACCTTGCCAGTGATGAATCATTCATCAATTATTGTCTGAATAATAATGCAGCAGATATTGCCTACTGGCAACAGTTTGAGGCAAGCCATCCTGAACTGCATCCACTGTTGCAGGAAGCCGCTGTATTGGTGCTGGCATTGCATCTCCATGGTGAGCTTGCCGAATGTGCTGCGCAGAAAATAAAGCTCCGGCAATTGATGTGGCAAGAGTCAGAAAGAGAGACGCCACAGCGGCCTAAAGTATACCCGCTATTTATTCGTATAGCCGCTGCCGTAACACTGCTGTTTATTGCTTTCGGTGCTTACTATCAATGGAAAAATTCCTATTCACCTGAATATATTATTGTCGGCACACAGAAAGGTGAGCGGAAGAAATTTGTATTGCCTGATAATTCTGTTATATGGCTCAATGCCGCTACTACGCTGCGTTTTAAAGAAAAGTTTGCCAGTGATAGGTCACTGGAACTCTTGGATGGAGAAGCTTATTTTCAGGTGGCACACGATAGTCTGCAACCATTCACTGTTACCACCGCTTCGGGGATGAAAGTAACCGACCTGGGAACTGCGTTTGTCATCAAAAGTTATACAACACTCACCGAAGAAAAGGTAGGGGTAGTAGAAGGCATAGTAGCCGTAAGCAATTCAAAATATAAAGCAGATGCTGTAAAAGCCGGACAGGCAACAGTTTTAGATAAAATCACTGGCACCCTGCGCATGGAGCCTTATGCCATCGCAACGGCTAATTGGAGAAATGGCGCCATCACGCTCACTAATGTAAGCTTCGAGGAATTACGTCAAGACCTGGAACGCTTATACAACATCCAGGTTGTTTTTGATACACCTGGCATCGGCAATTGTAGGATCACCGCCAGTTTCAACAGCACTGATCCACTTACAAAGATTATGGACGCATTACATATGATTTACGGTATCACCTATACGAATACTGGTAATATCATTCATATTAAAGGACAGCCTTGTCAATAATTTAAAGAAATGAAATTTTTAAATTCATATAAGCAGCTCTCATTACTTTTGGTCATACTGTTGTCGGCCTTACTGGTAGCCGCTCAGCAGGCGCGGCGAACATACGTTGACGTTGTACTCAAAGGTGGCCCTTTACCACAAGTATTACAGCAGCTGGCAAGAGAAACTTCCTGCACTTTCACCTATAATCCTGCTGACCTCAGCCGCTTTAAAACCGGTACCAAGAAGTATAGTCATGTAACCATTAGTGGTATTGTGTTAGACCTGCTCAAAGAGACAGGTTATGACTTTAAATATAATGGCAGCAGTTATGTCATCTATCCAAAAAATATAATTGCAGCTACGCCAAAGCAGCTCTCAAATCATAACGGTATGCCCATGCAGCCAGGGATATTCAGCGCAAGGGTAATAGATGAAAAGAATAAGCCGTTGGCCTTTGCCAGCATAAAGCTGGACGATAACCGCGATCAGCAGACAACTGATAATAATGGTATGTTTTCCTTTAAAATTCCTGATACCAGGCAGGCATCTCACCTGACCATCAGTTATATGGGAAAACAAACGTTGGAAATACTGCTGACTGCCAGTGATTACAAACAAATACCAACCTATATACTAAAAGAGTTAAGTCTTACCCTCGATGGTATTCACGTAAATGCGGTACAGAAAGGGACCAACTCCAATTCGTCCATCGTGTTCGACAGAGATGTGATTGAACAGTCGCAGGCCTTTTCCCTGGCGGATCTGCTGAGCACATTACCAGGCCGTGAAGTGAAGGCGCCAGACCTGCAAAATGTACAGGTGCTGAATATAAGAACAGCAGCTACCGACGTAGCTTCAGACCTGAACGCACTGGGCGTTACCTATATTGTTGATGGTATTGCACAATCCAATGATGCAAATATGCAGTCTAAAAGTCTTTCCATGTTTGGGCTAAGCACCGCTATGGTAAGGCCTTACGGCGAAAGGGGATTTGATGTTCCTTACACCGGACTGGATATGCGCGATATTCCGGTGAGTAATATTGAACGTGTTGAAATCGTGTCTGGTATTGCCTCCGCAAGGATTGGTAATGCTACTACCGGGGCAGTCATCATCGATCGGCAGGCAGGATATTCGCCCTGGTCTATGAACGTGGGTATCAATGGTTATACCACGCAATACTCTCTGGGAAAGGGTTTTGATCTTGGAAAGAAATTAGGTGCGTTGAATATCTCTGTCAGTCATCTCCGTAATAACACTGATCCACGTAACATGCTGCAATCATACAACAGAACAAATCTGAATGTAATGTGGACAGATTATCTCTCTAAAAAATTAAAGAATACTATATCAGTTTCTTATGGCTACAGAAATGATAATTTAAAATCAGACCCTGAAGATAGCCGTGAACAGGCCGTTTACGCGAAAACGAATAACCTCAGCATCACTAACAGAATGGCTTATGAAGTAAATTCAAAAGCCTTGCGCAGTGTCAGCCTGAATATTGGCTACTCGCATGCACGTCAGGAATCATATGCTCAATTTCTGATTAATTCGCAGCCTAAAGCCATTGCAGACAAAGATACTATAGGCGTTTATGAAGGCTACTATATTCCGGGCAACTATATGGCGATAGATCATGTTTTGGGGCAACCGGATAATGCCAGCGCCGACCTAAATGCTGATGGTACCTGGCTTACGGGCAATATAGAGCACCGCTGGAATATGGGATGGCAAACTGCTATCAGTTATAACAATGGAGATGGAGTGATCGTAGATCCCACCACGCCAAGGTTTGTAAACCAAAGTTATCAGAACCAGCGCCCTTATTCTTATGAATTTTTACCAGCGTTGATAAACACAGGTTTTTATTTGCAAGACCATTTTAATGTTTTCCTGGGAGATAAAAAACTTACGCTTGATCCAGGCTTGAGATATGATATACAGAATGGTTACGGAACGCTGCAGCCTCGTGTCAATACAGCTTTAGAGCTGAATAGCCGCTTTACTACCACATTGGGTTTGGGAACTTCCAGCAAAGCGCCGGGTATGGCTTACCGTTATCCAGCGCCATCTTATTTTGATATTCCCGTGCTGCTGGTGTATGACCAGGACCCTAATAAACGCGTAGCCCTGATGTATACCGAAAAAGTGACACCAAACAATAATAACCTGAAGCCTATACGCTCCACACAGGTAGAGTGGGGTTGGAAATACAAGGATAAAAAAATCGCGACTTCTTTGTTTCTCTACTACAGAAATATGCGTGGTGGCTTTAATACAGGCTCTGATCAGAAAATGTACCAGGTGCCTGAATATGATTATGATACCATCGGTGGTAAAATTCATTACTGGCCTACCGGGAAATATAAGAAACTGACAGGCATGGCTGTGAGCCAGGTAATGAATGATGTGAATACGGATGATATAGGCGCCGACTGGATGCTGAATATTGGAAAGATAAAACCGATTGCTACCAGCTTCAGTTTTTCAGCAGCGGCGGCGTATAGCAAGTATGGCAGTCATCTGAACCGGACTTATGTAGAAACTAGCTCGCTGGCTGTTGCCAACAACGTTTGGTATGGCGTGTATTCTCCGTTGAACTATGAATCATGGGCATTCAGCGCCAGAGTGAATTCGTCTACACATATTCCTAAACTGGGCTTTATTGTAAATCTTACTACCAATCTTGCCCTCTACAAACGACAGTCGAATTTTAATAATAGTAACAGGTTGCTGGGATATACGGACCTGAACAGCATTTATCATCCGAATTCGGAACTCTCACCAGATGATCCGATCATCAAAATATTAGGCAACCTGGATACATCTGCTTACGACAATTCAGATCCATTTTACCTCACGTTCAACATGCAGGTGGTGAAAGAAATCAAGAAGAAAATCAGGTTTTCGGTGAATGCCTACAATGTTTTCAATTTAATTAATCAGAAATACAGCGACATGACCAAAACTGTGCGGAGCTTCTCTCAGCCAGTGGTTTTGTCCGGAGAAATAGCGTTGAAATTCTAAAAAACTTTCTATGAGAAAAATTCTTTTTGTCGTGCTGTCCATCTTTGTTTTTGCTTCCTGCAGTAAAGATAAAGCAGCGCCTTTGCAGCCGGTAGATATAGCCGTATCGCTTCAGTTATCTGCTGATAATAGTGTGAGCATTCCATATAAGGGTGCTGTGGTTACGCTTACCAATACTACAAATAGTAATAAGTATAAAGACAGTATTACTACAGATACCAATACCGTATTTTTTAGTAAGATGACCCCCGGGACTTATAATATTTCTGTAGAATTGAAATTATCTGCAGATGATTATTTTAAAGCAACCGGTCAGAAAGTGGGCAGCAGCGTCATTTTCACGGGTACGCTTACTGCAGCCGCAGTATCGCCTCAAAACAATTTAACCGTGAGTATTAAAACGGGTGGCGGTTCTGAAAGTTGGGTGATCAAACAAATTTATTATGCTGGCTCCGATACTAAGGATGGCGCACTTTTCAGAGATCAGTTTTTTGAAATTTATAACAACTCGGATCATGTGTTGTATGCCGACAGTCTGTATTTCGCGCAGGTGGAAGGTGTAGCAACTGCGCTGGCAAGTATCGACTTTAATAAAGGTTACTACCAACTTACAACCGGACAATGGGACTGGTCTAAATCCGATGGTAATACCGTTGCCAATGCTAATACGGATTATGTCTATTCAGGTATGATCTTCCGCATCCCTGGTAATGGTACTACTTACCCGGTGCAGCCAGGCCAAAGTCTGATCATTGCACAAACAGCCATCAATCACAAAGTGCCGTTTGTTGATATCAATGGTAAAGAAGTAGGAGTACGTAATCCAGACCTGACGGTGGATTTGAGCAAAGCAGATTTTGATGTGTACATGGGTAATTTTCCAGGTACCAATCCATTGGCTTCTGATCTCAACACGGCTACTACACACGTTACCGTTATTGCCAACAGCAACCGCGATCTGATTCTCGATAACCTGGGCAGAGAAGGACTGATGCTGTTTAAAACAACCGCTGATATTAAGTCTGCATGGCAGCTGTTCAAAACGCCGGATAACAATCCTAAAGATACCAAACTGTTTTTCCGTATGCCAAAAGCAGGTATGCAGATTTTTGATGCTGTAGAAATGCAAACCACAGAAATGGCTAAACATACCCCTAAGCGCCTTCCAGCTGATCTGGATGCGGGTTACAGTTATGTCAGCAATGGTTCGTATAGTGGGCAGTCTATCCTGCGTAAAACGTTGCATAAAGTAGACGGCCGTATCGTATTGCAGGATACCAATAACTCAATTCTGGATTTTGTTGTGATCAAGGCAGATCCTTCTAAGAATGCATTTACCAGTAAATAAGCGAGAATTTATTATATCATGAAGTATTTATCGATGTTGATACCGGCGATGTTATTTTCTGTTGCAGCCTTTGCACAGAAGGCTATTACAGCGGACAGTATCCTCAGTTATGAGCCAGCGTTGAGCCGCTATAAATGGGCTTCACAGTCTATTGCCAGCTTACACCGATATACTACCAATGATGTGGGTATCGTATCGGTGGGCATTAATAGAGAGGATGGCGGCTTCCGGCTGGCACAACTGCCACAGCAACATACGGTAATATCTTTTGAAAGTGAAGGTATTCGTACATTAGGACGATTCAGGGTATATGGTAGTTTTTCATATAGCCGTACTAGTGATGACAGCGTATCCTGGCAGCTACAAGGGCTGCCAGACCTAAACCGTCCTTATTTTCTTGCAGCCCGCAAGGCCGGCAGCTTTGAGCGTCAGCAATATAAAATCAACGGGAGAGTATCTTATGAAGCCATTCCCAACAAGTTATTGGTGGGTAGTGGAATTTATTATCTCTACAACACTGCCTTTCGTAATATTGATCCACGGCCCGGCGTGAAAGATTTTGAAATGCGTGTGAGTCCGGAAGTGGCACTGATAGCAGGTAAGCACACTATCGCCGTTTCGCCTTCTATGGGTTATTCTTTTGAAAATACGCAAGTAGCTTACCTCAACAAACAATATCAGAATAATATCGATAGCTTCCCGGAACGACGTACCTGGATGATCATGGGCATGGGCTATCGGCAGCCAAGACCCGGTGCAGACGGGAATATCCGCACCAATTCCAATACAAAAGGATTGCGTATAACGGAAATGTATCAACGAAATGATTGGACCTTACAGGCCTCACTGGGCTACGATTGGCGTAGGTATAAAACCGGTAGCTACCTGGATAACTCATTAAATCAATCATTGTGGGGGACCTATACACTGGAAGAATATACGTTTAATCTGGGCTTCTACAAAGGCAACAGGCATAGTTTTCAGCTGAGTGGAAAAGTTTCGGCAGGGGATGATATCAATCGTTATTCCGCCGGGAATACACAAGTAGCACTGAATGGTACCAACTACGTATATCGTGCCACGGAAATGCAGGCCTATTATGCCTATGCTGGGGCTGCGCATAAAGGATTATCTTTTGGCGTTGATGCAGGTGCAGGATTACAACATGCCGCTAAACAAGACTATTTGAGTACACAAGTTTTGGATTATACGGTTATCACACCAACGATAGGAGGTACATTGAATGGGCAGCTGCAAAACAATGACCGCATTAAAGTGAAACTGACTGTGGGCGCATATCTTCCTGTACAAACAGCCGTGGAGGTAGCGCCATTGCAGATAAATGAAATGGTAACAGATGTCTTATACCATGATTATTACTATTGGAAAAGTCTGGCAGGAAGTATTGGACTATACGCAAATTATATCACAGGACGTATATTTAAAACAATGCCAGCAGGACTGAGTGCGCAGGTGAAGTATACCGGTAAGTTAAATTCAGATAATTATCCGTTGGCGGAAATCAGAGAAGTGGGCCCATACCGTTTGCATTATGGAGTTTCATTTAATCTTTATCTATAAGGAAGCAGTATTTATATCAACGATGAAACGTACAATTATTATCATTTCCTGTTTGCTGTTGCTGGTGTTTGCATCGGCGTTGACAACAGGCAACGGCTATGCACAGCTGGAGGCTGATAGCTTACGTGCGCTATATGCGCGCCCGGTGGCAGAATGGCCCAGGCCAACCATAGACTCAGGCGTGCAGTATAAAGAGTTCGAAGCGATTTTGCCAGACACTAGTTTATCACATCTGTTGGAGTTACCCGATGTTAACCTCGGGAAGATGTTATTCTTTGATCCTCGTTTGTCTGGCAGCAACCAGATCTCCTGTAGCAGCTGTCATGATCCGGATATGGCCTGGACAGATGGACGCAGGGTGTCGTTAGGCAATGATCATTTGCAAGGTTCCCGCAACACGCCTTCCTTGCTTAATATAGGCGAGGCGCATCGCAGTTTTTTCTGGGATGGCCGCTCCGAAAGCCTGGAAGATCAGGCTATCAATCCTATTGCCACCCACCACGAGATGGACATGGAGCCTGTACTGCTGGCAGATAAGCTGAGTAAGATCGCGGGCTATAAAAAATTATTCAAGCTGGCCTATGGCTCCGATAAGATCACGATAGATAGGATCGTACAGGCGTTGGCAGCTTTTGAATCCACCATTAAAAGCCGCACCAGTAAGTTTGACCAGTTTGTTATGGGCAACTACAAACGCCTGAACGACCAGGAAATACAAGGCTTGCACCTATTCCGTACCAAGGCAAGATGTATGAATTGCCATAATGGTAAGTTCTTTACTGACGATGAATTCCATAATATCGGTCTTACCTATTACCAGCGTAAGTATGAAGATCTGGGAAGATATGCGATTACCAAAGATCCGGCAGATGTAGGCCGTTTCAGAACGCCCTCGCTACGTGATGTGATGCTGACCAGGCCATGGATGCACAACGGATTATTCGACAACATAGAAGGGCTGATCAACATTTATAACAGCGGTATGCAGATGATGAAGCCAAAGCCAGGACAAGAGCAGGATTCGCTGTTTCCTCGCACGGATAGGCTAATGCAGCCATTGAATCTCACTGCTACTGAAAAGCAAGCCCTGATTGCTTTCCTGCAATCTATTACAGGCGTACCTTATAAGATGAGAAGGCCAGAGCAGTTGCCGCAGTAATTATATAATAGTTTTTGATAAAAAATACGCCTGGGCTGGGAGTTGACTCCTGTGCCCAGGCGTATTTTTTATTATTATTTCCCAATTCAACGCCTTAAAAATCAAAGGTTCTAACTCCGGGATCTATTCAGCAGAGAAAAATAATTTTAAAATAAGCGATTGCTTACTTATTTTTGCGTCATGAGATATAGAGACGAGAATAAAATCCAGAATATTAAAGAAAAAGCTATCGAAATGATAGCAAAAGAGGGGTATGAAAATTTCGGGATTAATCGTTTGGCAAAGGCGGCGGGGGTATCTCCGGCTACCATCTATATCTACTATAAGGATAAGGAAGACCTGATTTCAAATATTGTATCGGAGGCGAGTGATGCCATGGTAAAAGCCATTTTTCATGATTTTGATCCTGAATCAAGCTTTGAGGAAGGATTGTGGAAGCAGTGGAAAAACAGGGCGGCATATTGTCTGAAAGAACCCATGATGAATACTTTCATGGAGCGTATGCGTAATACGGACATTGGTAACTGCCAACAGGTACAGATAAACGACCAGATGAAGAAACATTCTTCTACGTTTATGACCAAAGCTCATGAGCGGGGAGAGCTAACCTGTATGTCGCTGGAAGTATACTGGGCAGTGGCTTTTTCGCCATTGTATACGTTGATCCGATTTCACCAGCAAGGCAAGAGCTTTGGTGGTAGAAAGTTTCAGCTTACTGATGAAATATTGAGAGAGGCCTTCGAAAAAGTAATTAAATCCTTTAAATAACGATCTAAATCTTAAAGTTATGTAACCGCTCTATTCTCAACCGGAAACTAATTATTTTTTGCATCTCAAAGGATGAGAGCATGCTTATTAATCGTTGTATATGAAAAAAGAAATCCCCTTTAGTGGTGAGCAGAAGCTCATCGTATTAATGTTAGCCCTTACTCAGTTTACAGTTGTACTAGATTTCATGGTGTTATCTCCGTTAGGTGATATACTGATGAAGTCTATGAAAATAACGCCTGACCACTTTGGTATCGTAGTAGCTGCGTATGCCTTCAGTGCTGGCGCTTCCGGATTGCTCACCGCAGGTTTTGCCGATAAATATGACCGCAAGAAACTGTTGATATTTTTCTACGGCGGCTTTATGCTAGGAACCTTGTGCTGTGGCCTTTCTACTAACTATACCATGTTGGTTGCGTCGCGTACCATCACCGGGTTATTTGGTGGTGTTATCGGCTCCATATCTATGGCCATTGTGACGGACCTGTTTCCTCTGGAACAGCGTGGTCGCGTAATTGGCTTTGCCCAGATGGGCTTTGGAGCTAGCCAGGTACTTGGTATTCCTGTAAGCTTGTATATCGCTAATCGCTGGGGCTGGGAATCACCTTTCTTTATGGTGGTGATACTGGCCGGACTTATCATGAACCTGATCATTTTCCGCTTGCCACCAGTGACAGCGCATCTGAAAATGCAGCATGATAAATCAATTGTTCAGCACCTGCTGCATACCATTAAGAAGAAAGATTATCGTGTAGCCTTTACCGCTACTGCGTTATTATCTATTGGTGGTTTTATGATGATGCCTTTTGGTAGCACTTATGCTATCAACAACCTGCATGTTACACAGGAGCAACTACCAATATTGTTTACTGCTTCTGGTTGTGCTTCGTTGATAATTATGCCGCTAATAGGTAAACTGAGTGATAAGGTAGACAAATTCGGTTTGTATACCGTTGCTGCCTGCTGGTTGATGGTAATGGTGGTCATCTACACCAATATTACACCACAACCTTTATGGATACTCGTAGTTATCAACGTATTGATGCTTGCAGGTATTTTAGCACGTATGGTGCCGGCAACTACCATGGTGACTGCCATTCCTGTTATGGAAGACAGAGGCGCGTTTATGAGTATCAACGCATCGCTGCAACAGATTGCAGGTGGCGTGGCTGCTGTATTAACAGGCATGATCGTAACACGTAAGGATAGCTTTTCTCCGCTCCAACATTATGATATTGTAGGCTGGGTCGTTGTAGCCTTTAGTTTGATCAGTATCGTATTGTTAGGCCGCGTAAGTAAAATGGTGAAGACTAAACGTGCGAATAGCACTCCGTCTCCCGTTACGGAAGCTATTTCAGAAATTGCGTAATATATCGCACTAATTCACTGTTTAAAGGCAGTTTCGGATCGCTATAGGTAGCCAGATTGGCTGCCTGATCGGCCGGAGCTGCCTTTAATATATGATTCATACCAGCTATAATATGTAAAGCTGCTTTTGGATTTCCTTTCTTCAACAATTCAGCATCTTCTTCGTGTACATGCATGTCGGTAGTGCCCTGTAAAATCAGTACCGGTGCATCGATTTTTGCTATCTCCACTGCAGGATCATATTTCAGCCAGGAGATTAAATACGGTTGTAGTGAAGGACGAAAAAGTGACTGCATTACCGGACTGCCATCAGACCATACATGCATACCATTGGCCAGACTGTCCAACATACTACCCACCTTATCTTTTACCATCGGAGCGCTGACAGCTATTTGTTTTTTTAGGGTGATGCCTATATTTTCTCCCGTTCCTGCAATAGAGATATAACCAGCTACTGGCTCTTTTTCAAAGGCCAGCATACCTATCAACGAGCCTTCGCTATGACCTGCAACATAAACTTTACTGAATCTTTTATCCGCTTTTAATGCATGTAGAAATGAAGCGGCGTCATCTGCATAAGTACTGAACAACATTTCAGCTTCCGACTTCATAGCTGCTTTACTGGCGGCTATCCCGCGTTTATCATATCGTAAGGTAGCAATACCATATTGTACCAAAGAGTCAGCAAGTTGTTTATAGGTGTCGTTACGGACACCAAATTTATTGTTGCCATTCCTGTCGGTAGGACCGGAACCCGCAATTAATAACATTACCGGCACCTGCAGGTTGCTCACAGGATAGGTAAGCGTACCATAAAGATCGCCGGTTGAGGTATGCAGTACGTAGGCGCTATCTGTAAGAGTTTGCGCATTGATATTTATCGTCAATACAATTAGCAGGGATGTAAAAATGAATCTCATAAGGGGAAGATTGTTGGGGAATTTAAATCAAATTTAAATACATGACGAATGAAGTGTGACCGCAGTCTTTTAATTATAAAAAAAACGAAGGCCGCTGGCATTATTCTTGATGATTAGGGCGAGTAAATTGCGTTACGTATACCATATCTCATGTGAATTTTTTGTTACCATATCGCTAATGAATTTACTAAATTTTTTTCCGGATAACGCATACGCCTACGTCTTATTGCCCTGCCCATGAGCTGAAACCATCATCATCTTTATTAAAAACCTTTGCATTTAGTTCTATGGAAAATAAGACTATCGTCGTACTGTTGTCTGTACTATGTTCGGTACTGAGCTTGTCCTGTGTATATGCACAGCAGGCCCGATATACGATTAGCGGATATGTAAAAGACAAGCATAATGGCGAAACCCTGATAGGCATATCCGTTGGTAAAGCAGGTACAAGCATTGGCGCTGTTACTAATCAATACGGCTTCTATTCATTGACCTTACCAGCTGGTGATCACGAACTGCAATTTCGGTATGTAGGTTATACAACTTTTAAAACCACTATTCATCTTCAGCATAACATTAAGCAAGACATCAGCCTGGAACCAGTCAGCAGCCAGCTCAATGAAGTTACCGTAATGGGTGACAAAGAAGAGAATTCCATCAATGCCATTCATCCCAGTATCAACAGACTGGATATACAACAGATGAAAAAGATGCCGACACTGTTGGGTGAAGTAGATGTATTGCGTGCGATACAAACATTACCAGGCGTACAAACCGTGGGCGAAGGAGCTTCCGGATTCAATGTTCGTGGAGGCAACAGTGATGAAAACCTTATCCTACTGGATGAAGCACCAGTGTACAATGCCACCCATATGCTAGGTTTCTTTTCGGTGTTCAATCCTGACGCGGTGAAAAGCCTGAACCTCCTCAAAGGCGGCTTCCCTGCTGAATATGGCGGCCGTACCTCTTCTGTGCTGGATATACGTATGAAAGATGGTAACAACCAGCAGTTTAATATGAACGGAGGTATCGGCAATATTTTTAGCAGACTATCACTGGAGGCGCCGATCGTAAAAGATAAATCTTCTTTTATTGTTGCTGCCAGAAGATCTTATATAGATGTTCTTATGAAACCCTTTACCACAGGAGATATGAAAGATACCAAGCTGAACTTCTATGATCTCACTGCTAAAGTAAATTATAAGATCAATGATAACAATACACTTTTTCTGAGTGGTTATCTCGGAAGAGATATATTCGGACTCGGTAATGATATCGATATGAGTTGGGGCAATGCCACAGCCACACTACGCTGGAATCATGTCTTTAATAATAAACTATTTCTGAATCTCTCTACCTACTACAGTAAATATGATTATAGTCTGAAGTTTACAAACCTAAGCAAGAAAACATCAAACGAACCGGAGCAAGGCTACGACTGGACTTCCAACATCATTAACTATGGCTTTAAACCTTCCTTTACCTGGTATGTGAATGCAAGCAATACTATTCATTTCGGGGCGCAGGGTGTTTATTACACCATCAAACCCGGTACTGGCGTGGGTAGCGAAGGACTCACACAAACGGTGAAACAATTGCCCGATCAGCATGCGCTGGAATCAGCTGTTTACATAGATCATGAATATCAGCTCGGAAAAAAATTCGGTATTCAGTATGGCGCCCGTTTTTCAGCTTACCAGCTTTTAGGTACCGGTATTGCCTACTATTATGCAGATACTACTGCTGGTGTTCGCAAACGGCTGGTAGGACAGAAGAATTATGACGCCTGGGCCCCAATGAAAAGATATCTTTACTTCGAACCACGGATCTCCTTGCGGTATGCATTCACCGATGAACATGCTGTTAAACTGGCTTATAGCAGAACCACGCAGTTCATGCATCAGTTATCTAATACTGCGTCGCCAACGCCTTTAGACATCTGGACACCAAGCACCAATAACATACAGCCGATGGTGGCCGACCAATATACCGCAGGCTATTTTTACCATGCGCCCGATAATAAATTTGAAATATCAGCGGAAGTGTTTTATAAGTGGATTGAGCACCAGGTGGATTATATCGACAATGCTGACTTGCAGCTAAATCCCTTGATAGAAGCCGATTTGCTGCCATCCAAAGGAAGAGCGTATGGTCTTGAATTATATGCGAAAAAAGATATTGGTAAAACAACGGGCTGGATCAGTTATACGCTGTCTCGTAGTGAACGCAGGACGCCAGGTATCAGTTTGAGCGAATGGTTCCTCAACAGGTATGACCGTACCCATAATCTAAACATCACCGCCACGCGTACTATTAGTAAGCGTGTATCCGTTTCCGGTAATTTTGTTTTTGCATCAGGCACACCAGCAACGTTCGCGGATAACCGCCTCGAGTTCCAGGGCTGGGATATTCCTTATAACAGCACTAACAGACGGAATACTTACCGCCTTTCTCCGTATAACCGGCTCGACCTCTCTATGACCCTCCGTGGCAAACAATTACATCGATGGAAAGGGGAGTGGGTATTTTCTCTTTATAACGTTTATGCAAGAAGAAATGCCTATACCGTTTACTTCCGCCAAGACCCTGACGATCCTAATAAGAGAGAAGCTGTTCGCCTTTCTATTATTGGAACCATCATTCCGGGCATCACCTATAATTTTAGTTTCTGATAACAGTAAAACTTATCTCCATGAAAAAAATAATAAGCATGATATCGTTGGTGTTGCTTTTGGGTTTTACTGCATGTGAAGATGCAATTGATCTCAACGTGGCAGAAGGCCAGTCGTACCCGGTACTGGATGCCTGGATCACTACCGATCAGGGCGTACAGACTATTCGTTTAACCATGTCCGTGCCTTATACTGCTCAGGATTCAGCTCCTGCGGTGAAGGAGGCAAGGATAATATTGAATGATCTCACTTCTGGTAACAGCTATCCATTCACCTATAACGGTGGCGTATATACGTATGATGCCAGCGCCAGGCCTATTGGCTATGTAAATCATGTATATAAGCTGCATATAGAATATAAGAATGAAATTTTTGAAGGCACAGACTCCATCAAGAGGGTGCCGCCTATTGATTCTATATTATTCGGCCATAAAACAGCAGAAGAAGCTACTTCCGGAAAGGAAGGTTTCTATGCTAAGTTTTTTGCGGTGGATATCCCTGGCGCTGGCGACAACTACTGGATCCGCTCTTACAGGAATGATACCCTGCATCGGCTGAAAGATTTACTTTCTATTGATGGTTCGCTGGAAGGAGGTATCTCTGACGGCACACCTTTTATTCTGCCGTTGACACAGCATATCACGGATTATGAACATCCTTTCCGCCTAAACGAAACGGTGGTGGTGCGTTTATCATCATTAAGCAAAAAAAGCTATGATTTTATGGCGCAGGTGTATCAGCAAATTACGACTACTGGCCTGTTTGCAAAGGTCCTGGAAAATGTGCCTTCCAATATGCAGAATACAACGCCTAAAGGGAAAGTGAAAATGTTAGGTTGGTTTGGAACAAGTGCTGTCAGCAGGGCAGAACGAAAGATCAAATAAGTAGTAATTAAACTATTGTTGTATTGGAATATATTTCTGTTTGTTTTGTTAAAACAATTGTTTTGTTCTGATATATGGGTAGATTAATGTTCTTTTTTTCTTTTAAATTTGTTTATGAAGATATTTATTCCTTAAATTGCCCTCAATATCTATTTAATTTACTTTTTGATACAGAAATGGTTGCTGCCAACGCAGCATTAAAAGGGAACGGTGTTTAAATCGCCGGCTGTCCCGCAACTGTAAGTAGTTACCTGAATCCTGTCCAACTTATGTTCATTGTCACCTGAAGACGAGAAGAACGGACACGGATACTACGAGCCAGGAGACCTGCCTTTTCTGCATGTTGACAATACTTTCGCGGATTGAAGTGGGGTCAGCTTTCGGGTATACTTGCTATTACTGACGTACGCAGTAACAGGCCAGGTATCCTCCCCACTATTCCCGCAGAAGGTGTTGAAGTAAAGATGACAGGATATCATCAATCACTTTAAAACCAACTGGGAAATGATTACACATAACCTGGGCTATCCAAGAATTGGTGCCCACCGTGAACTGAAAAAGGCCAGTGAAGCCTATTGGAGTGGTAAGATCACCGCTATTCAACTGGAACAAACGGCCAGGGATATACGCTTAAATAACTGGTATTTGCAAAAAGATGCCGGCATTGATATCATCCCCTGTAACGACTTTTCATTCTATGATCATGTGTTGGATACCAGTATGATGACAGGTGCCATTCCAACGCGTTACCATGATCTGCTGGTCGAAAAGCAGCTGCCACAGCTGGATTTACAGTTTGCTATGGCACGCGGCTACCAGAAAGAAGGATTGGATGTTACAGCCATGGAAATGACTAAATGGTTTGATACCAACTATCATTACATCGTTCCTGAATTTACTGCCAATCAGCAGTTCTCTCTCTTCTCTGAAAAAGTTATTCATCAGTTCAATGAAGCAAAACGTGCAGGCTTTAATGCTAAGCCTGTATTGCTGGGGCCTGTATCCTTCCTGTTATTAGGTAAGGAAAAAGAAAAAGGCTTCCATCGTTTACAGCTCCTCAATCGTTTGCTGCCGGTATACCTGGAAGTTTTGAAAAAACTCGATGAACTGGATGCACACTATATTCAATTTGATGAGCCTTGTCTCTCACTCAATCTCAATAAAGTAGAACTGGATGCAATAAGCAGTGCCTATTCCGCTATCCAGAAAGCATTTCCGCAGCTGCACCTGATTTTGGCATCGTATTTCGAATGTTACGGCGCTAACCTGGAGGCAGTGCTTAAATTACCGGTACAGACATTACATCTGGACCTCGTACGTTGTCCTTCACAGCTAGATGATATCCTGGCAACGGATATACGAAAAACAAAACTTCGTTTATCCCTTGGCGTAGTGGATGGTCGTAATATCTGGAAAAATGATTTCCGTCAATCGCTGGAGCTGATCAATAAAGCAAAAGCCGTGCTGGGAGAAGATCGCCTGCTGGTAGCTCCTTCCTGCTCTCTGTTGCATTCTCCATGTGACCTGGACCAGGAAACAGATGAAAAGAATCTTCCTGCTACCATTAAAAACTGGCTGGCATTTGCAAAGCAAAAACTGGATGAAGTAAAAACTTTGGCGGTGCTTGCAGGGGAGAATCCAACTGTGAATGCAGAACAGGAGCTGAAAGATAATGATGCTGCAATGGCGTCTCGCAGAACATCTCCGTTGATTCACCGTAAAGCAGTAACGGCAAGAGCAGCAGCTGTCACTGCGGCTGATGCGCAGCGTACAAGCCTTTTCGCAGCCCGTAAAAAAGCGCAGCAAAAGGTATTGAAACTGCCTATGTTCCCGACCACTACCATCGGTAGTTTCCCGCAAACGGCTACGGTACGTTCCTGGCGCAGTAAATGGAAGAAAGGAGAACTCACCCCGCAAGAATATGATCAACTCATCAAAGAAGAAACCGCCGCTTCCATCAGATGGCAGGAGTCTATCGGAATGGATGTATTGGTACATGGTGAGTTTGAGCGAAACGATATGGTCGAATATTTCGGAGAGCAGCTGGAAGGATTTGTATTCACTAAAAATGGTTGGGTACAGAGCTACGGCAGCCGTTGTGTAAAACCTCCTATCATCTTCGGTGATGTGGAACGTAAGGAAGCCATGACCGTTTACTATACCAAATATGCGCAGTCTCTCACAACTTTGCCTGTAAAAGGTATGCTGACAGGCCCCGTAACTATTCTGCAATGGAGCTTTGTCAGAAACGACCAGCCAAGAGCTGCTACCTGCCTGCAGATCGCATTGGCGATCCGTGATGAGGTGAAAGACCTGGAAGCTGCCGGCATCAAAGTAATACAGATAGACGAACCAGCATTAAGGGAAGGTTTGCCTTTGCGCAAGGAGAACTGGAACGCATACCTGGATGGTGCTGTAAGGGCCTTTAAAGTAGCATCCTCCGGTGTGGAAGACGCAACGCAGATTCATACGCATATGTGCTATGCCGAATTCAATGATATCTTTGAAAGTATTGCCGCATTGGATGCCGATGTGATCACTATTGAAACCTCCCGTTCTCAGTCTGAACTGCTGGAAGGTTTTGCTAGTTTCAAATATCCTAACGATATTGGCCCGGGTGTTTATGATATTCACTCACCGCGCATTCCTTCAGAAGAAGAAATGGTAAACCTGATGGAACAGGCTATGGCAGTAATTCCTGCCGAGCAATTATGGGTAAACCCTGATTGCGGCCTCAAAACCAGGGATTGGCCGGAAACCAAAGCTGCAGTAGCTGCCATGGTAGCAGCCGCTAAAACATTGCGTAATAAAATTCCTGCCTGACAAACCGTGACAGCTCATAAATTTTATACAATGACAATAGAAGAACGTATACAGGCATCGCAGACACATATCTTTAAAGCGATATTCCCGGATAGTACCAACCACTACGATACCATGTTTGGCGGTACTGCCATGTATCTTATGGACGAAGTAGCTTTCATTACCGCTACACGCTTTACCAGGAAAAAAGTGGTGACAGTATCCTCTGATAAAATTGATTTTAACAAACCAATTCCTGCGGGTACTATCATTGAACTCATTGGCCGAGTATCGAAAGTGGGTAATACCAGCATGAAAGTAACCGTGGAAATATACACGGAAGAAATGTACTCCGACCGCCGGGAACTGGCCATCAATGGCACTTTTACCTTTGTGGCAATAGATGATCAGAAACGACCTGTGAGCGTACTCTGATATTGATCTTGTTATTTTTTTAAGTCCCGTCTCTATCCGGTAGAGACGGGACTTTTTCATTTTTAAAACAACCATTAATTACTGGTTGTTATCGGATATATGTCTGATACTATTTACAATATTGTCAATAATACGAAGGAGCTGCAATTTGAAATCAGCGAGGGAATGGAGAAAGCGATCCTTACTTATCGTTTTTATAAAGAAGATATCGCTTTCATGCACACGACCGTGCCTGCCGGCCTGACAGGTAAAGGTATTGCTACCTTGCTGGCAAGAGCGGCCTTCGATTATGCTAAATCCCTCAATAAACCAGTAATGGTATATTGCCCCTTTGTAGCCAGTTTTCTGAAGAAACATCCGGAATATAGGGTACAGTTGGACCGCACCTTTCACCACTGAGTGGGCCCTTTCTGATAATTATTTCTATACATAAATATTTGTTTATAATTTATAAATATTTATTATCTGTTTTAGAATGATTGTCTTTTGCTTTCCCTCATTGGTGCTGGATTTAAATGGTTGAGAGCCATACTAGTCTATGGCGCAACTTTGAATTTTCACCTGAAAGCGCTACTTTCGGAGTCAGTTATCAATCCAACTTTAGACTGCGGTAAACCCCTATACTGTTTATGGTTTTCAACTCATTCGAGTTTGCATTATTCCTGCCGATCGTTTTCATCCTGTATTGGTTGGTGGCGCGAAGCTCCCTAATGATTCAAAATTTAATTTTACTGGTAGCCAGCTTTGTGTTCTATGGCATGTGGGACTATCGCTTCCTGTTTCTTCTGTTTTTTTCGATTTTACTGGATTATACTTCAGGGATCATGATACACCAGGCTGCAGGTATCAGCAAGAAAAAAATATGGTTAACAACAAGCATTGGTATTAATTTAGGATTCCTTTTTTTCTTCAAATACTACAACTTTTTTATTGGCTCTTTTGCGGAGTTATTGCAGGCGGGGGGCTTTCAGCCTCATCTGTGGACCTTGCGCATTATCCTGCCGGTAGGCATATCCTTCTATACTTTCCATGGCTTGTCTTACGTGATAGATGTATACTATGGAAAGGTAACGCCTACGCGAAATTTCATCAATTACGCCTTATTCGTTAGTTTCTTTCCATTGCTGGTAGCAGGCCCTATAGAGCGTGCTACGCATCTGCTGCCGCAGATAGAAAAGCCCAGGATTTTTAATAGTGAAAAAGCGGCAGATGGCCTACGGCAAATACTTTGGGGGCTTCTGAAAAAAATGGTGATTGCCGATGGTTGTGCCTCTTATGCTAACCAGATCTTCAATCATTCGGCAGATTATAACGGTAGTACCTTGCTGACGGGCGCGGTATTATTTGCATTTCAAATCTATGGCGACTTCTCTGGCTACTCTGATATGGCGTTGGGAATCGCGCGCCTGTTTGGTTTTGAGTTGTTGCGAAATTTCGCTTATCCTTATTTCTCGCGTGATATCGCCGAATTCTGGCGACGCTGGCATATCTCCCTTTCCTCCTGGTTTAAAGACTATGTTTATATTCCGCTGGGAGGCAGTAGGGAAGGGCGTTTTAAAGCAGTCAGAAATACATTTATCATTTTCCTGCTGAGCGGTTTCTGGCATGGTGCTAACTGGACTTTTATCATCTGGGGCGGTATTCATGCTATCTACTTCCTACCGCTGTTGTTATCTGATCGCAATAGAAAAAATATGGAAATTGTGGCGCAGGGAAGGCTGTTGCCTTCTTTCAGAGAGGGTTTTCAGATGTTGTCAACCTTCTTGCTGGTGACGTTGGCATGGGTATTTTTCAGGGCGGAAAATGCGGCGCATGCATTCGCTTATTTACGGGAAATATTTTCGCCAGGCCTCTTTCACAAGCCTACTGTATTTCCAATGACGATGTTATTGCTTGTAGCATTATTCATGGTAATAGAATGGCAGGGGAGAGCCTATCCGTATGCGCTAGGCAATATCAGCCTGCGATTGGGAAGACCCGTCAGATGGGCTGTATACCTGGTGCTGCTGTTTGTTATAATCCTCCTGAAATCAGAACAACAACAATTCATTTATTTCCAGTTTTAATATGAAGTCGTTTTTACTGCGCATATTTTTGTTTACTGCAATCTTCACAGGATTACTGCTGCTGTTGGGGCCACCATTAGCGGTGCCGGGCGAATTCGATTATGTAGGCGGCATTGTGGTGAAACATGCAAGGCTCAATGAAATGAAGGGTAACCGCGTGATATTTGCAGGGGGATCTAATGTGGCATTTGGACTCGATAGTAAAATGGTGGAAGATGCTATTCATATGCCAGTAGTGAATCTAGGGTTACACGGCGGACTAGGACTTGATTTTATTTTACAGGAACTGGAACATAATGTACGCGCTGGAGATGTGGTATTTTTATCTGCAGAATATTTTTTAGAGAAAGGGAGATATGACCTGGATTATGCTGCAGGCAAGTTTTTGCCAGATGCAGGTAATTATTATGAACAGGACTTTTATACAACATTCAAACACCTGGTAGAAGCGAAGTTTGACCAGGTTTGCTATAATCGCGATAGGTTGATGTTACGATTCAAGCCTGCAGCTATCCGAGAGAGGAAGGCGGAGCTGGAACAGGTGTATTCTCGTCATGCATTTAATAGTTATGGCGATGTGATCGCACACCTGGACTTGCGCCCTGATGGCGCGCCGGCCACGCCGCTGAAGCTACAGAGTGGTTATTGGGACGGTATTGCAAAAATCAATAAAGCCAATGATATAATCAGTGCAAAAGGAGCAAAGCTATATTTCCTGTTTCCTACCTTTGCTAAGTCGTCCTATGAGTTCAATAAATCTGTGATTCATCAATATCAGGCAAGCATTCTGGCCGATCTGAAAGTTACCGTATTAAATAAACCCGAAGACTTCGTGTACCCGGATAGTTTATTCTTCGATTCTTATTATCATCTTACAAAAAAAACAAGAATTTGGAGAACGGAGAAGATGATTAGCCTTATACGACCCTATGTAGCCACCACCGTGGCACCAGCACAACAACTTACTTTTAGCAATCATAAATAACAAAACATTCCGCTGAATAATTTTTACATTCGCTGGTAAAAAAAGCGAGGTATGGAAAAGGTATTTACGGATGAAATCTTTAAGCAGCAAGACTTCTCACTGAGTGGGTTTCCAGCGGGAGAGTACGAAAATTGTAAGTTTCAACATTGTGATTTTTCCAATGTGAATTTCTCTGGAAGTATTTTCGTGGAATGTGAATTTTCAGATTGTAACCTGAGCATGGTGCAGCTCAACAAGACCGCGCTTAGAGAAGTCAGGTTTATCGGCTGTAAAATGTTGGGACTTCATTTTGATACGTGTAATGATTTCGGATTTGAAGTGAGTTTCGATGGATGTAACCTGCAACATGCTTCCTTTTATAACCGCAATCTGAAAAAGCTTAAATGTAAAGACACCATACTGCGTGAAGTAGATTTCACACTGGCAGATCTCAGCCAGGCTGTCTTGCTGAATTGCGACCTTATTGGTGCGACCTTTGATAATACCAACCTCGAAAAAGCAGATCTACGCAAAGCTACAGGCTACATAATTGACCCCGAACGTAATAAAATCAAGAAGGCTAAATTCTCTTTACAAGACGTCGCTGGGCTGCTTACCAAGTATGACATCCACATAGAATAGTAACGCTATAGTATATACGTAGCGGTATTTGCATGCTATTTCTCCCCAAATAAATGAAATCTAATGCAGGATACTATAAAAGGTGTTTATTTTATTTTATTTAAACAAAATCTTATTTTTTTAGATTAAATCAATAAAATCTAATTATTTATTGAATAATTTGGATTAAAAACACAAAATGTTGTATGTTTGTATTGTCATTGAAAGAAACACACATACTGTGGGATGATGAAACTGGCAGACATGCCCTCTTGTCTCGAGGGTGAGGATAACAGGACAAACAGCAGCGTAAACAGCTAACCACTAACTTTTTTTGCTACTGCTAACTGCCTCGTGTAGGTTCGACTCCTACTCCTACAGCTACATTAAAAGCGATTCTGTGAGAATCGTTTTTTTTTATTATTTGGATATATGTAGTTAACTACGTAGTTTTATACTAAAATATATATTTATGTTGCCTAAAATCAGCATAGCAAAGCTTCACGATGACTCATCGCAGGAGGTAATAGATATTATACTTCCTATTCAGACAAAGGAATTTGGCGTAAACGTAACCCTGGCAGATCAGCCGGACCTGAGTAATATAGATAACTTTTACCATGGATCTGGCGGTGGTTTCTGGGGTATTTATGTAGGAGAGACGCTGGCAGGAACAATTGCACTGATTAATATCGGTCATCATGCAGGCGCGATCAGGAAGATGTTTGTGAAAAAGGAATACCGTGGAAAGGAATACGGGCTGGCGCAACAGCTACTGGAGCATCTTATTGCCTATTGCAAAGTGCATGGTATTACAGACCTTTATCTGGGTACTGTGGATATTTTGCATGCGGCGATGCGCTTTTATGAACGCAATCAGTTTAAGATAATCGCTAAAGTCGACTTACCTTCGTATTTCCCGTTGATGAACGCGGATAATGTATTTTACCATCTTGCTTTATAAAAATGCTACTATGCGGAATGTAATCGACGATTCAGGGATTCTTGCCATCTCAACGCGGCTGCAGCGTGTTGCGGAACAACTCCGTAAAGACGGGCAGCAGATCTATAAAGCACATGGTATCGATTTTGAACCGAAATGGTTTCCGGTAGTATTCTGTTTGCATCAGAAAGGTATGCTGAGTGTAATGGAGATAGCCCAGGAGATAGGTTATACGCATCCTTCCACCATCAGTTTGCTGAAGGAACTGGAAAAACAAAAGTTGATCCGTTCTAAAAAAGACAAGCAGGATGAGCGTAAGCGCCTGTTGTTGCTCACAGAGAAAGGCGCAGCACTCATAGCCGCAATGGAGCCTATCTGGAAACGTATGGAGCAGGCTTTATCAGCGCTCACTAGCACGCAACATAACCTCATGCTGGCCATTGGCGAAGTGGAAGCCCAGATGGCTGCAAAAAGCTTTTTCGAAAGAGAACAACAGCTGCCCTAAGGCAGCTGTTGTTACCAGGCGTTATTTCTTCTCGTAGATTTCATCGATATCTTTTGCTTCCGTACTTCGTCCTTCATGGAAGTTGAACTGCTGAAACCCTTTCGTCTGCGGGATTTTAACCGTATAGCCATCTAAAGGTTCCAGCTCCACTATTACCGATGATAATTCCGTATCGATCATATGTCCGCCACCACTTTTATCAGCAGAGAGAAAATGAAAATGATAACCAGAGATATTAGTATTATCCATATAAGCTGGTAATCGGTATCCAATAAGGTCTCCGTCGGCTTCTTTGAATTCGAAGAAGTGTTGCTGCTTCGCCCAGTTCTTAAAGGTAGGGTAAGGCGGTTGATCCACAGGTGGGAGCGCCCTGCTTTTTACATAAGAAAATCTTCCTTTGATATGAATGGCATACATGCCATTCTGGTTTGGAAACAGGCTGTCCAGGCGATGAAATAATTCCTGTTTAGTTATCTTTTCGTTTATGCTTATACGTATGCTAGGCCGGAAATGATTGACCATAGCAAAAGGAACTTTATAATCATCCGGTAATTCCCTGGTTTTACCATCAACGGTGGTCTGGTAGGCCTTTCCATTGAATAGTAGCAACTCTCCATCTATTTTGTCTGGCGCGCCTAGGCCGAAATCTCCTTTGGTTTTTAATTCTCCGATAGGATAGAAACCTTCATAAAGTCCGCCTAACAGACCAATGGCAACGCCCACGGTATACAACTCATGGGGTGCGGATTGGCCGTAGATTATCCGGGGGTAACAAGTCAACACAAACATAAGCAGATATTTCATTGATGTAGTTTTTTGGGTAATGCCAAATTAAAACATTTTCAGGTAGATTTTATTTCGCGTAATAATAAATAATTATGAAGATGCAGATTGCTGTATTCCTGCATGGATGGTGTGTTTGCAACTATTTGCCTTGCTGTGATTTATAAGCGTTTTTATATATTACTGCCTGCAAGTAGCAGTGCTATATTTAGTGTGGTGTCCTGATCGTCTGTAATATTTTACATTAGCTGGAGAATCTAAATAAAATATTTCTATTTAAAATTTATTCGGAATTGGAAAAAATATCACCTGCAAATTTTTCCCGATTTGATAAATGATTAAAAATTCCGGCCGCTACCTTTGCCGAAATTTCTTATACATGCCAACACTGCTGAGGAGCCTACTGCTATTCGTTCTTTTATCTTTCCCTTTACTAACCTTTGCGCAAACTGATGATAAAACCATTAATGGCGGTTCCCTGGTAGGGAAGGTGGTTTCCAATACTGGTCAGCCACTGGAGCTGGTATCTGTTACCATCGTGCAATTGGATAAGGGTACTTTAACCGATAATGATGGCCGTTATAGCTTTGAAGGTATTCCGGCAGGGCATTATATTCTTCGCATTCAATTGCTGGGCGCTGCGGAAAAGGATTTCCAGATAGATATCGAAGCGGGTAAAGCCGCTACCCTGGATTATAAGCTGCCAAAAGAAAATATCCAGGCATTACAGGAAGTGCGCGTAGTGGGTAATGTGAATGGACTATCTAAAAAAGAAAGTTATTATATTTCTCGTCTGCCATTGAAGAACCTGGAAAATCCACAGGTATATAATATCGTTCCAAGAGAATTGATACAACAGCAGATGGCTGTAGACCTGGGCAGCGTTTCCAAAAACGTTCCTGGCGCAGGTATCCCGATGATCGCCAACCAGGGAAGGGTTACTTTCCGCTCCCGTGGCTTCGAAACGGAACCTAATGCCCGCAACGGCGTGGCTGGTCAGGCTTTTTCCAGCATTGATAATGCCAACCTGGAAAGGATAGAGGCCATCAAAGGGCCTTCTGCTACTTTGTTTGGGACCAACGTATCCAGCAGCTATGGCGGATTGTATAACCGCGTTACCAAAAAACCTTACAACGGCTTCGGTGGAGAAGTAGCATATACCGGCGGTTCCTGGAATTTCAACCGACTGACAGTAGACGTAAACACACCTGTAAATAAAGACAAGACCATGCTGTTTCGTGTGAATGGTGCTACCACCTTTGAGCAGAGCTTCCAGGATATGGGTTTTACCAAAAGCGTTAGTCTGGCCCCAAGCTTTTCCTATCAGATCAATGATCGCTTGTCTTTATTACTGGACGTGGAATTTGGTCAGGCCAAAGGCACGTCAGTAGTGCGTTTTAATCCATATACCGGCGGTACCAAAAATATTTCTATTGCCAATATGGGATTCCCATATAATAAGATGTTCCTGAGCAATGATATTGCCTATAACACACAAATGCTGAACATCTTTGCACAGGTGAATTATAAAATCTCGGAACACTGGACCTCACAAACCATTGTCTCCCGTGCCAGATCTTCTATTGATGGCTATATCACTGCGCTTAACGGCCGCACGGATTCTACGTTACGCGCCAATGTCATGAAAGGTTATACGGCATTTATAGCTACAGATATGCAGCAGAATTTTATCGGTGACTTTAAGATCGGTAACTTCCGCAACCGCCTGGTGCTGGGATTGGACTATTACAACAATGCTAATTCTTTCGACAGGATCGCTGTAAACGGCCCCACCGTAAACTTTATCAATCCTGGTTCTTCGTATAAGGTTTACAGTTATAAGATCGATTCCCTGTTGCCAACAGGAACGCCACGTACAGAAAATAATGGCGACAATAGCTATGCTGCATATTTCTCGGATGTATTCAACTTTACAGACCGACTGATGGCTATGGTGAGTTTGCGTGTAGATCACTACCGTAATCAGGGCGTTTATAATATAGCCACTGGTGTAACAACAGGTGCTTATAACCAGACATCCTTGTCGCCTAAACTGGGCCTGGTGTATGAGGTGCTGAAAGATAGAGTATCCTTGTTTGGTAACTATATGAATGGGTTCTTCAACAAAGCCGGTTCTGATGCGCAAGGCAATAGCTTCAAACCTGAGCAGGGCAATCAGCTGGAATATGGTGTGAAGGCGGATGTATGGAATCACAAATTGGTAGGTACGTTAAGCGTTTATGATATACAGGTAAAGAATGTGCTGCGCATTGATCCTAATGATGTGAACTACCAGATCCAGGATGGAACGCAGCGTAGTAAAGGCGTAGAGGCCGAAATTACTGCAAACCCTGTTGCGGGCTTGAACATCGTAGCAGGTTATGCATATAACGATAGTAAATACACGAAGGCCGATTCCACTGTACAAGGCCGACGCCCTGCATTGTCCGGCCCGGCTAATATGTGGAATTTCTGGGCAAGCTACCGCCTTACCAAGGGTAAGCTGAATGGCCTGGGCATTGGATTTGGTGGAAATGCCGGTAGTATGTCTTATCAGACCAATACACAAAAAGTGCAGATCACGATTCCAAGCTACCTGATGCTGGATGCATCTATCTTTTATGAGCGTCCTAAATTTCGTGTAGGCGTTAAGGTGGATAATCTTACTAGTGAACAGGCATGGTCTGTTCGACTCACTCCTCAGCCACCGGCTAGGTTCCTCGGTACTTTCGCCCTGAAATTCTAAGCGCTAACATAATTAACAGATTTTTAATTGTAAAATTTTTTATGCAATCAGCTGATGCCTTCGGTATCAGCTGATTGCGTTCTACATGTAGCGCAGTGGGGGCTCAGGCCCGAAATTTTATTTTTGTGTATTTAGATAAATGTCTAAATTAGTGTTTAGATAGTTGTCTAAATATCTTCTTGTGAATAACATATTTAAGGCGCTAAATGATAAGACGCGCCGCGACATATTAGAACTGCTGAAGCAGCAGGACCTTACCGCTGGAGAGATAGCGGAGCATTTCGATTTCTCCAAGCCTACCATCTCTCATCACCTGGATTTATTGAAGCAGGCAGAATTGATCACGAGTGAAAAGAACGGGCAGTTTATTACGTATTCATTGAACACAACGGTAATGGATGAATTGCTGAAATGGATGATGCAGTTTTCGAATGGGGCTTTCTCTTTTAAATCAGCTAAAAAGGTGAATTATGAAGGCAAATAACTGGAGAAAGGAATGGCTTTCCGTGCTGATTATGGCTACACCATTTTTGGTGTACCTTTTACTGCGTGCGGAGTTGCCCGCAAAAATACCTTCGCACTATAGTTTTACAAGCAAAGGCATGGTCGTAGATAGCCACATGGCGCCATTGCCAATGCTGCTGGCTTTACTGCCAGGTATGCTGCTGATATGGGCCGCTATGACTTTCCTACGTGGAAACCCATCCATGCAGCTCATTAGTTTGCCCGCCATGCCTCAAGCGAAGTATTGGATCAAAATAGCCCTGCTGGTATTGTTGGCTGCCATCCCTGTGGTGGAGATGCTGAAAGCGACGAATTATATACCGCAAAGTTCCACTGAATCAGGCGCGTTGTGGTTTATGTTGTTATTTCTGTTGCTTGCAAATGCATTGGTGTTTGCTGTCTTTAAAATTGCCCAGCCTACCATCAGTACAAAGGCCATACATCATAAATACTATAATATCCTTTGGGTGGCAACGCATGCTGTGACTACAATCGGGCCTTTATGCGCCATCATTGCACCAAATTTTTTCAATGTTGAAAAGCTTATTCCACAATTTGTGTTAGTATTTCTAACCGTGCTGGGTAACCTGTTGTATAATGTGAAACCCAATAGCATGATGGGTATCCGAACACCCTGGACATTCAGCAGTGAATTGATATGGCGTAAAACCCATCATTTGGGTGGCACCTTGTTGTTTATCGGTGGCCTCACAGGCTTTATAATATCAATATTCATGCAGGCAGCCGCTACCAAATACATTATGATTACTGTTATCCTGGTTACCGCGCTTATCCCTATTTTTTATTCCTGGTATCTCTATCGTCAACAAGTTAATTCCTGATCATGCGTTACCTGAGTATCTTGTTTTTTATCTTTTTTGTTACTACCGTCAATGCACAAACGAAAGATCTGGCAGCCAGATTTTGTATACTGCTGTCCAGAGAAAATTGGAGTAGCGCTATGAGCATGATGGATGGACAGGGTATGAAGGGCGATCATTCAGCAATGCTACGCGACATGTGGGCGGAGGTACAGCAGCAATATGGACAATGGGAGCAGTTGGGGGAAGTACAGGAGGCCGGCAAACAAGGATTGTATGACCTGGTGCGCGTTTACAACGAATTCCAGAGAAGTACAGTAATAATAAATGTTGCTATTAGTCCAGAAAGAAAAATAGTAGGCTTTACATTTTCAAAAGTATTACCGAAAGTTGGACTACGTGAAAATGAAACGCTGGATACTGTTCAAACACAGGATGGTAGTGTGTTATATGGTACTTTGCAGCAACCTGCGGCGAATGATAAAGTACCGATGGTATTGATTATTCCAGGGTCTGGGATGGTGGATCGGAATGGAGATGCCGGTGCAGTAGAAATGGCCTTTCAACATTCCTATCTGCAACTGGCAGATGGTCTGAATGCCAATGGTATTGCTTCATTACGATATGATAAGCGCGGTGTAGGACGCAGTACACAAATCAGCAAGCCTATGGCACAAACATCGCTGGATGATTATATCAGCGATGCCGCTGCATGGGTGCAACACCTGCGTAATTCAGGCAATTTCAGTCGTATCATTATCATCGGACATAGTGAAGGATCACTGATAGGTATGGCGGTGGCTTCTCTGCAGCATTATGATGCGTTTATATCTATTGCCGGGCCAGCCGATCCTGTGGCAGATGTGGTGGTGGCACAAATCAACCAAATGTATTCAGCTGAATTTGCGCATACTGCTAAAAATATACTGGACCAGCTGAAAGCGGGGGCAGAGCCGAATGATGTGCCTACCTATTTGTTATCCGTATTGAGTCCGGCTTCGTATGCCTATTGGCGTAGTTCTTTTCGCTATCTGCCTTGTGAACAGGCGTCGCATCTCAATATGCCGATGTTGATTATTAATGGCACAAAAGATACACAGGTGCTTCCTGCGCAAGCGGCCCATCTGCATGAGTGTCAGCCTAATTCAGCATTGTTACTGATCAAAGATATGGTGCATCCTTTGAAAGATGCAGCAGGGATTGGCGTTAATCAGAAAGAGGCCTTGCCATTGCATCCTGCGCTAATCCCTGCTGTAGTGTCGTTTATACGGCAGCATTAATTGGCAGCCAGCTGCAATAACGTTTGTAGCTGTGGCGCCGCACCTTTCTTTTTAGCCAGAGCTGCAAGTTTCTCTTTGCCACCCCAGATCTGAAAGATAACGTGTTCAACGCTGTATGATGGTTCGTTTTGTAATGATAATATCAATGCGGACAGCGCATCATGGCTGATTGCTGATAATTGCTTTACAGGCTTCATTTCCTGACAAGCCAGCAGACAGGTAGTGATAACAGGCATTTGTTCTGTTGCAGCGCCATGTTTGTCAATATATGCCAATGTAAATTGATTTTGTACCGATTGATGTTCTGTGTCAACTCTCGCCATATAATCTTTTACAAGATTGGAATAGCCGGTATCAGCGAAACCCAGTCCAAATACCGCATAGGAGCCAGGCATACAACATTGCTGTGCTTCTGCATCTTCATACCATTGATATTCTACGGACATGGCTATACGTGCATAGGCTTCCAATGCTGGATATACTTCCACATATTGCAAAGCGTTGGCAAAGAAACGATGTGTGCCGTTTTTTGCTAAGCCTTTTATTGGCAGGAATTGCTTTTCCTTTGATTTGAGAACAATGCTATAGCTGCGTGGGAAACCGCTGTTGAGCAAGTTTTGCAGGTAGGCAAGTGCTTCTTGGTATGCACTGCCATCTTCCTGTAATACCTGTATATCAATGGTAGCAAAAACGTCGTTGGGGGTAAGTTTTACGACCGCCGATGTATACGGCTGGAAATTTCCAGTGCCGGATCTCAATAGGGTAGCGGCTTTAGAGCTACCTAATTCTTTTGCAAGGTTAACGTATGTAACGCCACCTGGTCTGGAATAATTTGGCTCGTACCGAATGATTGATCCGGCAACATATAACAAAAGATCCAATGCCGCAGGTTCGGCAGCTGGATGCTCCGCTTTGAGCTGATATACAGGTGCCTGAAAACCTATTTTAGTAATATCGTAGAACCTGGTCAGAAAGTGGTTTTCCGCCCAATCCGACAGTGCACGGGTGATATGATAACGATGCTCTTTTTGTGCATCTTTATTATTTTTATTGAGCTCCAGAAGTAGATCAAATGTCCGGATGATTTGATGGTAATCAGGTTGGGGAAACAACTGTGGCGATACCAGATGCCGCGCCAGGAAGAAGGTTTCCAGTTTTTTCGTTGGGTATGTACCGTTACTGATTTTTTCTTGCAGATATTTGTCTATTGCGGTAAGCAGCCATTGTTTCTTCGGCTCACTGACATGGATAAACGGTGCTATCTTATGACGTCTGTTACCGATAATGATTTCTCCATGGACGATAAAAACATAATCAAGGATAGGAAGATTATCGTAGGAGGCAAGCACTTTTTTCAGCTGCGGTGGCAGTTGTTCGGAGATCTCTGCAACAGTGGCCTCGTCTGTAATGCTTTGTGGCAGCCCTTCATAGTGCATGTCTGCATCGCTGAAATCGTCATTGGTTGTATAGAGGTGCATTTCTCCGTTTTTATAAACGAACCTGGCGAAGTCGAAAATACCAGCCTGTAAGCTTGTCCTGGAAATCAGGGTGGCCGCGTCTTTGCTGTTATTCAGTTTTTCCAGTAGCATTGCTAATGCCCTGGCAATATCCGTAGTAATGGTTTCCGTGTTACTCATTTCAATTAATTGGGTTATACAATTGGGGAAGCAATATAAGGTATTCAGCGCGAGTGAGAAAATGGCGAATATTATCTATTCAATAAAAAACTTGAATAGCTGTTGCTGTTTTTTTACCTTTACAAAAAATGATATCTATGAAAAACTACCTGTTGTTAGTTGTTGTCTTGTTTTTATTCCAGGGAAAGCTGCAGTCACAGGCCAAACAGGACCCATGGACGGCCGCTCAGCTGATACAGCCGGAAACATTAGCTAAAAGTATCACTGATAAAAAGGAGGTGGTAATCTTGTCTGTAGGCCCGGGTGCATTGATCAAAGGCTCAGTGGATATGGGGCCGGCCTCTGATGAGGCAAATCTAGACAAATTGAAAAAGTATGTGAGCAAGCTGCCCAAAAGTAAGGAGATCGTGATTTATTGCGGATGCTGTCCATTTGATAAATGTCCGAATATCAGGCCTGCATTTAAGGCATTACAGGAGATGGGGTATAAAAATGCTAAATTGCTGAATCTTACAAAGAATATTAAAATGAACTGGCTGGATAAACATTATCCAACTAACGATTAACACAATTACTTTACACTGTAACTGTGATGTATATGAACAAGAGAGTATTTAAAGATAGAGTATACGGTGAATTGGCGAAAGTGACCAAAGCATTAGGGAACCCGCATCGCCTGGAGATAATTGATCTATTGGCACAGGGGCCTTTTACGGTGGAGCAGATCGCGAACTATACAGGCATGTCTGTAGCTAATGCTTCACAGCATTTACAAACACTGAAAAGCGCTAAACTGGTGACAATTACCCGTGATGGGAATTTTATCAATTACACATTGGCAGGTGAAAACGTTTACAACGCATGGTCAGGGCTGAGGGAGCTTGGACTGGCTTATAATGCAGAGATAGAAAAAGTGGTCAGTGATTTCCGTAAAGGATATAGTAACCTGGAAAGCGTTGATGCGGTTACATTAGCACATATGATCCAGCAGGATGAGGTTATTCTGCTGGATGTCAGGCCGGAAGAGGAATATAACCGGGGACATATACATCGCGCCATTTCAGCACCTATTGAAGAATTAGATCATCTGTTAAAGAAGTTGCCCAAAAATAAGGCCGTAGTGGCTTATTGTCGTGGCCCTTTTTGTGTATACGCCGATGAGGCAGTGCATTTACTCAAGAAGAAGGGCTACAAGGCCAGGCGCTTGCAGGAAGGATTTCCTGACTGGGTGCTGAAAGGTTATCCGGTATCAGTTAAAAAAGATTAAAGTTATTAGGCGCCCTAGGCGCCTTTTTTATTTCTTACGACCACGCAAACTAGCAATGCCCTGCATCTTATAGGATGAGTTTGGCTGGTGAATCCGTGTATGACGATTCTTGACATGTACCTATTCAATGAATTCATTGAATAGTTTTTTTCTTTGTATATTTGCAGGATAAATAATTTAACAGAAGTGGAGATTAAGTTAGGGTTAAAGGAGAACTGGAAACAATTCAGTTTGCTGGTACTGGTGAATAGTCTGGTGGGAGGCATGGTAGGCTTGGAGCGCACGGTAGTACCGCTGGTGGGAACGGAGGAGTTTAAGATCAATGCGGACCTCGTGGTATTCAGCTTCATAATAGCCTTTGGTGTAGTGAAAGCCTTTACCAACTTAATTTCAGGGATGCTGGCAGATAAGTATACCCGCAAACGGGTATTGATATGGGGCTGGCTGATAGGGTTGCCTGTTCCATTCCTGCTTGGCTGGGGGCCCTCCTGGAACTGGATTATCGCAGCAAATATATTGTTAGGTGTCAGCCAGGGATTTGCCTGGTCTATGACTGTAAATATGAAAATAGACCTGGTAGGGCCTAAGAAAAGAGGGCTGGCAATGGGCCTCAACGAGGCCGCTGGTTACGGGGCTGTTGGACTCACCGCCTTACTTACTGGTTACCTGGCTGCTAGGTATGGATTACGCCCTCAACCTTTCTATATCGGTATCGCCTATACGATAATAGGTTTATTATTATCTGTATTCATTGTTAAAGATACCAGGAAGCACGCTCAATTAGAAGCGGCTTCTGTGAAAATGACCACCGCTGGAGAGCAGGCGCATAAACCAGGTCTGCTCTGGGTTTTCAAGGAAACAACGCTGAAAAATAAAAACCTCTTTGCCGTTTCTCAGGCGGGCCTCATCAACAACCTGAATGATGGTATGTCATGGGGCGTATTTCCACTGCTCTTTATTTCCGCAGGCGTAGGCCTGGAAGGAGTGGGCTGGATTAAAGCAATATACCCGGTAGTATGGGGTGCCGGACAAATCATCACCGGCCCGCTTGCCGACAAAATAGGAAGAAAGCCGCTGATAGTGTGGGGGATGTTTGTTCAGGTACTGGGGCATATCGTTATAGGCCTGGAACTCTTACCACCACTTGCTTCCGGGCTGGTAGGCTCTGTATTGCTAGGCATCGGTACGGCCATGGTATATCCTGCATTGCTGGCGGCAGTCAGTGATTCCGCACATCCTGCCTGGAGGGCTTCTTCTCTGGGTGTATATAGGTTCTGGAGAGATATTGGCTATGCTGTAGGAGCATTGATGGCAGGGATTGTGGCGCAACTCGTAGGATTGATTTGGGCCGTGCATATCGCAGGCATACTCACTTTCCTTTCTGGCCTGCTGGTTTGGATACGAATGAAAGAAACAAGGCCGCAATAGCAAAAGCGAAGATATAAAGAAGGCTTACAACATTTGTGTTGTAAGCCTTTATTTTTACCAGCCGAGGCGGCAAAGTGCCGGATCATAGAACCTACTTTTGCGGAGAGAAATGAATCGTTTTTTCATCCACTGTTTTCTGTTCTTGGAAACCAGCTTCCAGCTATAATAGCCGCCATATACCTTTCTTATTGGCTGCATGTTCTCGTCGCATTCGAAAAATGAAAATCTCTCTTTACGGTCAGGGCAGGGGCGATAAAAATCTGAGCTCCAGCCACAAATACGACAGGCAAAACGAAATTCCTTTCTGATCAGTAGGTAGGTACGACTATGATCCGTTTCATTTAAGATGTTGTGCTTTTTCATTTGTAACACTTTTGGTGTTACAGCGCGTCAAATTTTTTCTTCATAAGTTTTAATTAGAGATGACCTGTGTTTTACCAGCCAATGATAATATGAGATGATCTGTCATGGCGCATGACCAATATTTTAATAGACTTTCGCATCCATTGTTTCCTGTTTTTGGAAATGGATTTCCTGCTATGATTAGCGCCATAAGAATTCAGCTGAAGCCCCGGATCATTACATAGCCGCAATTGCGCAGACAAGCGATCATCTTCGCAAAAGTTGCGAAAATCATCATGCCAGATGGAATCACGAGGATAAATGTCATTCAGGATTTGCTGGGCAACATTATACGTATGCCGGTTGTCGGTCTCTTTTAAAATGTTGTACTTTTTCAATTGTAACACTTTGGGTGCTACAGAGCATCAAATTTTTTCTTCAAAAAATAGAAGTTGGTTGAGTAATAAAGATAGATTTTTTTCAGATATAATATATATTTTATGCAATAATCTTACATAAAATCCTCCATTTAATATTCTGCAAAACTATCATCTTCATAACAATACAACCACCGTTCTCCCGGTTCAGCAGAAGATATAACGGGATGATGTGTCTGATGATTATGTGCCGTCATATGCTGGTGTGGCGACTGATCACAGCATAACGTAGCGCCGCATGTCTGGCAAGTCCGGAGATGCACCCAGTCTGAGCCTATTTTTACGCACTCCTCGCACTCATACTTTGTAGCCTGCTTTAATTCCTGCAGCGCTTTCATGTGTGGACAGATTTCTTCCTGAGCCATAGTAGGTTATGTTTTACGGTGAATAGAAGATACAAATAATATTTATGTAAAACAGTAACTGCAATACTTTTGTTGGCACTTAACCGCAAGTTTCGGGTTGTCTTTAAAACGGATTACCTGGAAATTCGCATACAAATGAGATGGCATGCAACATCATATCCAGTTAGGAAAAACCGTGTTAGAAAGACAGAAAGTCCTGTTTCGTCTGATACATCAGGGCGTCATACAAATGGGCGGTAATAAGAAGGATAAAATTTATGGTTTACTTTCCTGTAATGCGGGTAAGAAAATGAAACCGGAGAACAGAGTGTTTTTTGCAAATGAACAAGAAGCCTTAAACTATGGATACCGGCCTTGTGGTGCCTGTTTGCGCAAGAAATATCTGCAATGGAAATCTGATCAGTCCAATAAATTTAAATAGCTGCAAGGTGATTTTTTCTATAACATCTTGTTAAAATATTGCTTTAAACCATGCTATAAAAATGCAGTACGCAGTTTAATTTTTATTGAAATATACAGTGCTTTTATTGTCAGTAATTAGTAGCAGTATCTGCTGTTTTGCTCACTTATCACGGTTTTCCGTGATTTATTGAGATGCAGTTCCTATTGTAAGTGTTTGTCTGTAATTTCAGTTCGGACATTTCTTTTTCACACAAAAACTTTTTTGTTATGAAACCTGTAAATCCAAAAAAAATTAAACTGGGTGTAATTAAAATTGCCCCAATGAACGGCGCAAATCTGCAAGAAGCTCAGGCTATGAAGAGCAACTCCAGCTGTGGCCACATCTGCCCAACTATCTGCTCTCAGAATTGCCCTACATTCTTATGTTTCTAATCGCGAAAAGAGGCCTCTGCTTAGTAGAGGCCTCTTTTGTTGTCTAACCGACAGTAGATACTGCGTTGATCTTTTAATTGTCCTATCTTTCTCTATGATATAAATCGTTACCAACCACTATTATTGGGTTTAATATTAGGATTGCTAAGTATTTCTGATTGTGGTATTGGAATATTATAGTAAATATCTTCCGGCGAAAGTATCTCTTGTCCTGCCTGCGTTTCCCTTACTACCGGCTGTCTCCGGCGTTTAAGATCAAAAAATCGATGTCCCTCAAAAGGTAATTCTTTCCATCGCTCCGTTGCAATCGCATCATTGATAGTTCGTATATCCGGAAACGTTATCCGCTTATAATCCTGTATACGTGCTTCCCTAAGCGTATTGAGCTGATCGATGGAAGCTGCCAGGTTGCCCAGCTGAGCATAGGCTTCGGCACGGATAAGATACATTTCAGCAATCCGAAAGACTTTCACATCATTTCTGTTTGTGGCGCCGTCTTCTCCTTTATATTTAGTAATGATGTCTGCTAACTGCCCCTCCTCCTCCAGGGTAGGGTCATGGTCGAAGTAGGCAGCAGCACGAACGTCATTCTGCGTATCATAGGCCTGTAGCAGTTGCGGAGAAGGTGCGAAGTAAATAATACCCAGACCTGCATTCTTCCAGATATCTCCGGGCCTCATGCTGCTCTGGTTCGTTCTTTTCAGTTTGAAGATTACTTCTGCATTGCTTTTATCTGTCCATATGGCCGGGAACTCTGCTCTGGTAGCCAGCGTAGCATTGGCGATGGCTTTGTCTGCAAACAATAACGCATCGCTCCAATGGCTAGTATATAGTGCTATCCTGGCTTTCAGGGCATAAACAGTTTGTTTGTTCATCCTTGTATTGTCAGTTCCTTCACTGATTTCAGTCATTGCTTTGTCCAGGTCTTCCTGAAGTTTTGCCATGAATTCAGCTGTGGATGGGCGTGCTGGCTTATTGTTATTATCTGTAATGGTAATATAAGGAACGGCTAATCCTTCCGGAAGATAGGAATTAGCGTATATGCGATACAGTTCGAAATGTTGAAAAGCGCGTATCGCCAATAGTTCGCCTTCCAGTTGCTGTTTCGCACTGTTATCCGCGTCATTTTGCACCGGCACCTTACTTAATCCGGCGAGTATTCGGTTTGCACGGTTGATAACCTGATAGCCGTTTGTCCAGGGAGCGGCAATTGCAGGATCAAAGCCGGTGTAGGACCAACGGTACAGCAGCTGGGCGTCGCCATTTACACCGGCGTTTTTAGGGCCGATCACACATTCATCCGCCATCACGGAACCTATACGCAATGTGTATTCTGGCGCCCAGCCAGCATATACTCCTAGCACAGCACGGTTTACAGTGGAAACAGACTGGAAGATATCTTCTTCATCTACCTGGTCGGTAGGTTTGATGTCTAGCATCTTATTACAGGAAGTATATAGAATTGGACTTGTAGCCAGACAAGCGACCCATGTCCATTTTTTTATAGTAGTGAAAATCATAGTGTTTACATTAATTTTATTTAAAAGCCTACCTGAATACCAGCGGTGATGATGCGTGGCATTGGATACTCATATTGTGCAATGTCATTGGCATCTTCAGGATCGAAACCTCTCCACTTCATGATAGAAAAAAGATTCTGGCCGGAAGCAAATACTTTCAGGTTTCTAATAGCACCTTTGGTGGCATCGGTTACAGGAATATTATAACCAATGGTGATGTTTCTGAGCTTCACATAATCTGCGCTGGTAATATCTCTGCTGGTAACGTATGTGGCATATTGCGCCCCTGGATATTTGCTGATATCGCCAGGTTTTTGCCAGATGCTCAACATATCTCTGGACTGGCTGTACCTGCGATAGGCTGCACTACCGGAATGCGCATACATATCAGGATAGTTGAGCCGCGACATTCCATGTATAAAGCTGATGAGGGTACTGAATTCCAGGCGCTTCCAGCGTATGCTTAGCGTAGCACCTCCCATCACCGGCGGATCATAGGTGGCGTTCAGAGGTACCGCATCATCAGGATTGTAAATACTGGTGACTTTGCCTTCTTTATCGAGATATAATGGAGCGCCTGTCTGCGGGTCCACGCCCTTCCACCTCACCGCATAGAAGCTCCCTAAAGGTTTTCCTACCATATTCATAGTCACTTCATCTGAAAATATCTGTTCTTCTTCACCCAAACTCAGTATTCTATTTTTATTATAAGCCAAGTTTAGTCCCATCGTCATGGTGAAATCCTTTTGCTTGATGATATCACCTTCCAGCATTAATTCCACACCGCGGTTTCTCACCTTTCCTGCATTGGTAGCCATGGTAGCAAAGCCTGTAGTCAACGAAAGATTTCTATTTACAAACAAACCTTTGGTAACACGATTATAGACATCTACTTCTCCACGGAGGCGGTTATGAAAGAAGCCAAATTCTAATCCTACGTCAGCGATATTGTTCATTTCCCAGTTATAGGCTGGATTACCTGGGGTTATTGGTATCAATGCCTTGTTTCCATTATAATCAGCAGAGCCATACAGTGTTTTGTAACCATAATCACTGGTAAAGCCGCCGGCATTGCCTGTGAGGCCGTAGCTGGCGCGCATACGCAGGTTGCTGAAAGCAGTCTGTGATTTCATGAAGTTTTCCGCGAGGATATTCCAGTTGCCGCCGATAGCATAAAACAATTTATATCTATTAGCTGCCGGTACTTGAGAAGAGCCATCCCGGCGCAAACTGGCGGTAATCGTATATCGGTCACCGTAAGAGTAGCGAAACAGTCCTATCTGCGACAATAACATTCGATTCGGTGTTGTTTGTCCGCTGATGTCAGGAATAAAATTATTATCACTTGTACCGGGAGTGATGCCTACCGGTGTGTTATGTAGTTCTGATACCAGGCCATAGCCGGTGAATCCAAATCCGCTGCCCGTAATCTTATTGATCTCTGCTAAAAGGTTAGCTTCAATTTCATGATGGCTGTTCCAATGCTTATTGTACCTGAAACCTCCTGTGCCCACCAATCCCAGTCTGTTGGTTAGTCCGCGCTGATAATAACCCTGGTTACCATTATTGACGAGCTGTCCATACCAGGAGTCAGGATTAAGGTATTCGGTGGTATTGCTTTGCTGAAAATCCATGCCTACGGTACCTGTCAGCTGCAAGTCTTTGGTAAGATCAATCGCCTCGTTCAGGGATAGTACAGCTTTCAACTGATTATCTTTCTTTAGACTGTTGGCATAGGCATCCAGTGCATTGGCGCCATAGTTGCCTACGCCGGGTTTGCCATAGCGTGATTCATATGGCAGCGCATAGTACAATGCCGCGATAGGATTTTTTTCTGTGATGCCACCACCACCAACTGCCGCGCCACCTTCTTCCGCTACGCCTTCGTCCTGAATATATTTTACGGTGGCCGCAGATAGGCCCATATTCAGTGTGGTACGGAATCTTCCGCTACGATGCTGGATGTTGGCACGCAGACTATATCTTTCTAATCCTGAATTCAACGCAATTCCTTCCTGGTTGAAATAGGAGCCAGAGAGATAAAACACCGTTTTATCGCTTCCACCGGAAACATTCAGACTATGTGATTGCATGCGGCCTTGTCGCAGTAAATGTTTGCGCCAGTCTGTATTTATCTGTCGTAAACTATCGAGCATAGCATTGCCGTAGGTATAATCTTCCAATGATTTGGGCATAGCTACGCCATTGACTATTTTCTGCGGGTTATTCGGTGAATAGGCCCAGCCAGGAAGGCTAGGGTCTTTTAGTATCTCTTCGAATTGTAGGCGCTCGTTGGTATTCATCATATCCCATTTGGAACTATTGACAGATGAAATCCCAAACTGATTGCGGTAGTTGATACGAGCTTTTCCATCTTCCCAGGCCTTTCCTTTTTTTGTGGTGATGATGATCACACCGTTGGCGGCACGAGAGCCATAGGCTGCTGTTGCAGCCGCATCTTTCAGTACGCTGATGGTTTCAAAATCTTCGGGGTTGAGCGCCGAAAATGAATTGTTAGACACAGGTACACCATCGATGACATAGAGTGGATTTACATCGCCGTTGATAGAGCCGAGGCCACGTATAGACACTCTTCCAGGTTCGCCAGGCTGGCCGGTAGGCGTACCTACATATAAGCCAGGCGCGCGGCCTTGCAGCATTACATCAAAAGAACCTAGAGGCGCTTGCGTGGTAACGGTAACGGGTACACTGGTAATGGCGCCCGTGGTGCGCGATTTACTTTGCTGGGTATAACCAGTTACAACCACACCTTGTAAAGCCTGTGAGGAACCTGCCAGAAAGATTTGCAGCGTATGGTTAGCAGCGCCTATATTGATTTCCTGCTCACGGTAACCCATAAACGTACAGCGTAACTTCTTCACGCCTGAGGGAAGCTGGATAGTAAATTTTCCTTGTGCATCCGTAATAACGCCGGTGCTTGTACCTGGAACTGCTACTGTTACGCCTGGTAGCGGCTGGCCATTGGTGGAATCGGCTACAACGCCGTGTAGCTGCCGGTCCTGAGCAGATACGCTACCAGTATATAGCAACATGCCCAGCAAAGAGGTAAAATAAAACTTCATAAAAATAATGCTAGTTAAGCGAGTACAGAATGACTGTTCCTTTCAAAAGCAAAACTAGAACTGCATTATTGGAGCGACATTAAATGCGTGGATGCATACAGTTAGAATGTTATTAGAGATTTCTAATGCAAGCATCAAAAAAAATATCAGATGCCTGAATTTGATGTTACTGCCGGTTAGCTCTTGTGTGAGATATATTATTTTTCTCGCATCACATATCCTACACCCACAACAGTATGTATCAGTGGCGTATCGAAGCCTTTATCTACCTTGCCGCGCAAATAATTCACATACACATCTATGAGATTGGTACCGCGACTGAAACTAATGCCCCATACCGTTTCCGCGAGGTAGGTCCTTGTCAGTACCTTGTTCTTATTGGTCATTAAAACTTCCAGCAGGGCATATTCTTTAACGGTCAATGCTATTTCTTTATCAGCGCGTTTTACCGAATGATGGTAGCAATCCATTTGCAGATCAGCCACCTGGTATACGGCTGCAGGACTAACGGTCATGCCTCTACGGTGTAAGGCCTGTATCCTGGCTAACAGTTCATCAAAATGAAAAGGCTTGGTGAGATAGTCATCAGCGCCGTTTTCAAAGCCTTGCACGATGTCTTGAACAGTTCCTAATGCTGTTAACATGAGTACAGGTAATCCCTTTTTCAAATGTTTGATTCGGCGGCAAACATCAATGCCAGAGAGGGTAGGCAGGAGCCGGTCTAATAATATGATGTCAAAATCATGTTGCATGGCAATATGATAGCCATCCTGGCCGTCGTAGGCTACAGTAACAGTATGCTGATATGTTTCCAGCCCTTTTTTTATAAATGCTGCTACCTTGGGTTCGTCTTCAATCAGTAAGATATTCATAGCTTAATTGTGCCCATAAAAATAGTACCTATCTATACCCCGAAATACAGCATTAAAGAATTCTAATACCAGGTTAGAAGGATTTAATTTCTCTATAATCTTAGTTTAATTTAGCGCAACATTTATTTACATGATAAATTGAAGTAAATTGCTTGGAATGTAATGCCAGTAAATGTTTTGTAGAGATAGGACAGGTTTTGCAGAGATAGGAGTGAGCTATTGAATTTGATTAAATTAACGTCGGCGTATAAACGCTTTTTTTTCAGGTGATGGCGAGGGGGATTTTATGACGTTTCATTTTAGAAAAATAATGATCGAGGTAGAGGAGGTGATTACTGTGGTTTATCGACAGTAATTTTATTTTCTCCCAAATTGGGCCAAGATGACTAAAAAAAACCAGGGAGCGCGCAAATTCAATATTTGCGGGCTTCCTGGCTTTTTTATGCCTACAGGAAACCGCATGGTTTTTCGGGTGTTCATAAAAAAGGCCCGACTTTTTGCGCTGATTGTGAATTATTTTTCAATTTTATCAGGAACTCGTCATTTAGAATAGAAAATGCAATAACCAGGAAACGTATTCGTCAAATTCATTCATATAATGATTTATATAAATTTAAATCATTGCGAATTATCCTTGGCCATTAAAATGAGTACTAATGTTCGCTGCTGTCATGAGCATGTGCGAACCAATCAAAATAATTAATCAATCCCCTATTTACTCACTTAAAATCAAAATGTATGTCCAACAGATTTCAGGGCCTCTATTGCCCTAACACGTCATCTATTTACAACAAAAACCTGTCATGCGTAAGAGAGAAAACTAAAATTTGGCTTTACAGTTACGGGCTGTTAACCGCAGACACTGAAGAATTGCATATGGCCTCAGACTTCCCCAAAATGGTAGCCCGAATGTTCCCGAATGCTACGGAAGAATTATTACAAGTAGCATCAGACTTCAACTCCCTATTATTCGTTTTGGATGATTTCCTGGACTCTGGTGCTAAAACGGCATTGCAGGAACAGTCTGCCTATGAAAAATTCGTATTCGGTTTAATGCAGATAATGGAGCATAACCGGATTGCGGTAAATCATCCTATCCTTATCGCCTTTGCCGACGTCTGGGAGCGGATGATCAGTCACGGTAACCAGCAATGGAGAACAAGATTTATTAAAAGCATGCAGATCGCCTTTGATGCTAACTTCTGGCGTATCCAGAATGTCCACAACCAGGTTACCTCTATTGGCGATTACCTGAAACATCGCCCTGCCATCGGCGGCGCCAACGTTTTTGTATTCCTGATGGAGCTGATGACCGGCTACTCGCTCACCACAGAGCAATATGCTTCCAAAGAGTACAGCAGAATGAGCGATTTCTGTGCCCGCTCCATTTGCCTGGCCAATGATATTTTCTCTTATCAGAAAGAATTACTGGAAAATGACGAATTTAATATAGTCATGCTCGTTAAAAAGCACTTCCATCTTTCTATTGATAATGCTGTAAAATATGCGATCCAGATCCACAACAGGGATGCGGTGGAGTTTGACAAGGTAACGCGCATGATGCAACGTAGTAACTTCCGCAGGTATATGGAAGCATTGCAGCAGATGATGTGCGGTAATATTGAGTGGAGCCGCAGGGATACCATCCGTTACAGGGTTCGTCCTATTCACTCATAGTATGCTAGCTGACTAAAAAGCTGGTTCGGGGGCTTTTTAGTCAGCCTTATTTCTTTATCGGTCCTTGGTAATTTCTGTGGCGCCATTTGCGCCATAGAGCAGCATCATGCCCGCTATCTCGGAGAAATGATAAGGCTTTCTGACAAAATCATTGGCGCCGGCATCCAGGTAGCCTTGTATGGTTTCGTCGAGGAGGTTGCCACTGCAAACGATGACCGGCATCTCCTTATGCATGGTCTTTCTCAGGATGGTAAGAAATGACCCGGCATCCCCATCTGGCAGAATGGCATCCAAGAGGATAATGTTAAAGTCCTCACGCGCCACGGCAGCAATGCCTTCTTCTACGGAGCCCGCAATCTTGAACTGACAGCCCAGTTCTTGCATGGCCTTTTCCATCATGATTTGTGAGAGATAATTATCTTCTACCAGCAACACCCGCAAATGAGGGAATTTCAGCTTCAGGATGGCGATATCATTCATATTGCGCTGAGGCACAGCAGGGTCGCCAGGTACTAAAGGCAGACAAACCTCAAATACGGCGCCGCCTTCCGGCCGGTTGGATACCAATATTTCGCCCCCCAGCAATTCTACAGCCTTCTTCGTAAAGGCGAGTCCTACGCCGCTGGAAGTCATGATCTGATTAGGATTAGTTTCCATGCTGAAATACTTTTCAAAGATCAGGTCCAGCTGATCTTCCGGTATACCCTGGCCCTGGTCCAGCACAGCGATGGTCAGCTTGCCGTCTTGGCCACTGGCATGCAATGTAATGGTGCTATTGCTGGCCGTATATTTCACCGCATTGGAAAGGAGGTTGGCGATGATAATACGGAGTATATTCTCATCTGTTTCTATACATTCAGGAAGATCTTTTACCTGACTTTCAATTTTCACATTCTTTGCCATGCCCACATAGGCGTGGATTTCAATGAGGTTTTCTATGAAAGACCGGATATGGATAGAGCTGATTTTAATATTATTTAAGATGCCATAATCGATGGCGCCTACAGACAGGTTTTGATTTACCAGGTCTTTTACGTAGATGCTCGCCTGGTAGAGAGCCTGTGTATAGAAGCGAAGATGCGCACTTTCTTTTTTTGTAATAGAAGAATGGTAGAGCAGCTGGCTGATTAGCGTGATAGCATTCAAAGGCGCTCTCAGCTCATGATTGCTCAGTTGCAGGTATTCTTGCTTGTATTTATTGAGTATTTCCAGTTCATTCCTTTGCTTATTTACCACTTCCAGGTTTTCGGCAAGTTGCTGGTTGGTTTTATTCAGTTTATTGTGGGCGATGCGTAGGTCGCGGTTGGATTTACGTATAGACTTGAACAAGTCCTGGATATAGGAATGCGTGACGATAATACTGGCGCAATCGAGGAAGAGTATGAGGGCCAGCACTACCCAGTTGATCGTTTCTGTTCCCTGCTTATCTACTATTGGATGAACAAAGCGGAAATGATAGTTAACCGTGCAAACGCAAAGTGCGATAATGGCAATGATCATACAGATGACCTGCTGCTTTTTCTCGAAGTGTACAATGATGGATACACTCAGAACAAAGATGAAAAGCAGGTATACTTCCATGATGCGGCCCAGCACAGCACTATAATAGGTGATGGCACAGCAGTTGATGATGGTGACAAGATAACCAGTCAGGCGGTACTTGCCTTTATAATTGAACCATAAAAGAGATCCAAAAAGTAGTCCTTCAAAAATTACCGGAACATAGATTAGCGGTTCTTTAGTTTGGAAATAAAGAACAATAGAGAAGATAGAAGTGCATATTATGGTAACCAGGCTTATCAGGTTAACATTTCTGATGGCGCCATTCTCCCCTATAGAATTATTTTTATTAATACCTACAGTAACGAGTTTAGTAAGGTTTACATCGATTAGTTTCATTATGTTCAGGGTTTCTGAGGGAGCTCTTAATTACATGTCAATAGTCTCGGATAAGCAGACTACGGGCTGCTGATAACAGTTGTAAATACTTTTATTCTATACGTTAAAACAGTGTACAAAAATTGATCTAATATACTGAAAATCCAATAATACCTGACTTAATTTTTACAGGAGCGGGAGCTAACTTGTCTTGATAGGCGGGGCTTGACGGTATTTGTACAGGTTGTTTGCAGTGCAAACTTGATTTGGGATAATAAGAATGATGAGGTGGCTGTGCAAACGATCGTTGCACAGCCTCGGGTTTTACATGGCACAGGATACGGCAAAGCTATCTTCCAGTAGCCTATATCTGGTGATTAATCCGTTTTCTATTATAAGATGGATAAAGAACATAGACTGGATCGTTTCATTCTTTTTTGTCATGAGGGTGGTGAATTCGCCGGTAATAACAGCCTGGTTATCGCTAGCAAAAATCCCGGCAATATTAGCATGGATCGGTACCGTATTCTCCCAAAGTAAGGCGTAGAAATCAGCCAGCTCACTTTTGTGGCTTCGCTTTCCCAGCCAGGGAACTTTTGTTTCATCTCCAGGGATGTACCAGTCTACATTGTCTGCAAATAAAGAAAGGATATCACTGATATTTCTGCTTCCCATGCCGTTCAGCAATGCTGTGGCTATTTCCTGGCTATTCTTTGCTTGTACCATAATTTTAATGTTTGTGGTACGAAGATATAATAGGGGTGGGCAGAAGGATTGATAAAATGCGCCAATTTTGAAGATTACTCCGGAATTATTACGGATAAAAAATGAGGCGTCTCTTTTTATGGAGACGCCTCAGCGTAGGTATGATAACTTGCTGGTATTTAAAGTTTCCAGTCTGGACGGATAAAATGGCAGGTATATCCAAATGGATGTTTTTGCAAATAATCCTGATGTTCTTCTTCTGCATTCCAGAAATCGCCGGCTGGCACTACTTCTGTGGCAAATTTGCCTGGCCATTTTCCGGAGGTCTCTAAATCGGCAATAACCTGGTTAGCAGTTTCATGCTGCTTTTCATTCAGGTAGAAGATAGCAGAACGATAGCTGGTACCGATATCATTTCCTTGCCTGTTGCGGGTGGTAGGATCATGTATCTGGAAGAAAAATTCTAATAAATTCCGGTAAGGTAAGATACCCGGATCAAAGGTAATCTCAATTCCTTCTGCATGCGTGCCGTGATTCCTGTAGGTAGCATTAGGTACATCGCCACCGGTATAACCGACTACCGTAGAAATTACGCCTGGCAATTGCCTGATCAATTCTTCCACACCCCAGAAGCAACCGCCGGCAAGAATGGCTTTTTCACTGGTCATAATTTTTTATCTTTTACAAAATGAAGTTAGTACATTGATACAATATTTATTTGTATGTTTTTCTAATTGATTTTAAATCAATGGTTTTGCCAGATGATTATCTGGTCGTTATCTCCAAAAATAATAAATATCAAATCTACATAACGCGTTACTTAACCAATGGCATACACGAAAATGAAATAATATTTCAGCATGGCACATTAATTTTATTTCAGCATGATTTTCAAAGAATAATGGTATTGGAATTCATGGTTATACTATACTCACATGTAAGCGCTCATTCCTGAAAGAGGGTATGAGATTAGTTCCCTGTCACACAGGTAGGTGTTTAATTAGACTGATATGTCATGCAATATTGACCAGTAAAGACTTTATTGCTTCCAATTCCCGGTGACCATAAGACGCATTCCTCCTTTTGCTGCAGCATAGTGGCATTTGGGATTTGTTTTGTTGAATATTTCCTTAGGTCATTATCGTTATCTATTTACCGCTAAATACAATGAACATGAAATCGCCGGAACAGCTCAGGAATCTGTTTGAAGAATGGTTACATGATCTGCCTTTTCCTCCCCAGCCTGCAAATCTTTATGGCGCTATCAGGTATTTCCTTGCCAATGGCGGCAAGCGAATACGCCCGCTCTTATGTTTACTCGGCAATGAGCTGTATAACGGCCCTGGTACGGATGTCATGCATATTGCAACGGCAATAGAACTCTTTCATAATTACTCGCTTGTACATGACGATATTATGGATAATTCGCCAACAAGAAGAGGTATGGATACGGTACATGTCAGGTACGGCAAGCCTACAGCCATAGTGGTAGGGGATACGCTGCTGATCAGGTCTGTCGAAGAAATCAACCGGATTGCTGTACCTAACAGAAATAAGATCATTGGCCTATTCCTGAAAACAGCCAGGGAGGTCTGTGAAGGCCAGCAGATGGACCTGGATCAGGAAGCAGCGGGTATTGGCAATGTTACTTATGAAGATTACCTGCATATGATTACCCGGAAAACCGCCGTGCTATTGGCGGCCAGCATAACCCTGGGCGCAATGGCCGCACAAGTATCCTCCTATCAGCAGGAACTATTATATAGTTATGGTAAAAATCTTGGTATCGCTTTTCAGCTGCAAGATGATCTAATAGATGCTTTTGGCGACCCGGCAAAAACCGGTAAGCAACAAGGCGGTGATATCATTGAAAACAAAAATACTGCCCTGTTGATAAAAGCCTTGGAGCGCTGTAATCCACAACAGCGACAGCTGTTGCTGGATGCAATGGCAATGCAAAGCCCTGATAAAGTGCCGGCTGTGCTGACAATTTTTAAAGACTGTGGCGTAGATCTATGGGCGAAAGAAGAAGTTGGAATATATACCGATTATGCCTTTCAGAAGATTGATGAACTCAGTATGCCAGAAGAAGGAAGGAACATTTTACGCTCGCTGGCAACGCAATTGGTAGCTCGTCAAGCCTGATCCTAATATGGTTAGAAAATTAGGTGGAATAAAAAATATACCAATCGGTATAAATATTGTAACTTTGTGCAGCAGGCCAGAAAAATGTGTCTGCTGTCGCATGAAAAAATCTGAACAGACAAGAAATTATATTGTCGGGCAAACGGCAGATATCTTCAATAAAAAAGGATATGCTGGCACTTCCTTATCGGATATTACCACTGCCACCGGACTTACCAAAGGTAGTATCTATGGTAATTTTGCTGATAAAGAAGAAGTGGCAGTGGCCGTATTTGAATATAATGCCTACTTTCTGCATCAGCTGCTGTTGCAGTATTTCAACAAAAGCTACCGCAGCTGGAAAGACAGGCTGCATGGCCTTACTGACCTATACAGAGACCATTGGCTTACGCTCTGTAAGAAAGGTGGCTGCCCACTGATCAACGCCGCCATTGATGCTGATGATACTTTCCCTGCGCTGAAAGAAAGTACCGTAAAGGCTTTCGAAACCTGGACAAAAGAAATAGCCCGCATTATCGATGGTGGTAAAAAAAAGCAGGAGTTTCAACCACATATCTCCTCAAAAGAATATGCCCGGCTCTTTATTATGCTGATAGAAGGCGGCATCTTATTATCAAAAACCCTGGGGCAAGCCACACACCTGCAAATAGCGCTCAATAGAATCGATAAAATTATTGAAGAAGAAATAGTAGCCTGATTTTTTTGATATTTAATATACCGATTGGTATATTTTAAAAATGAATATTTTATTAAGATAAAAAGAGAAATAATGGAACAATATGATCTGGCGGTAATAGGCTCCGGGCCTGGTGGCTACGTAGCTGCGATACGTGCGGCACAGTTAGGCTATAAAACCGCACTGATAGAAAAATATGCAACGCTCGGCGGCACCTGCACCAATGTAGGATGCATACCTACCAAAGCCTTGCTGGACAGCACCCATCACTATCATGATGCCCTGCATAAATTTAGTACCCATGGTATCGAAACCGGGCCGGTACACCTGAACTTCACGCAGCTGAATAAACGAAAAAATGAGGTGGTACTGAAAAATACACAAGGCCTGGACTATCTCATCAAAAAAAATAAAATCACCCGGATACAAGGTACTGGCTCGTTTAAAGATAATGCCACCTTGCAGGTAACAGGAAATGATGGAACGATTACTACTTTAAAAGCAACGAAATATATCATCGCCACGGGTTCCAAACCGGCTACTATTCCGGGTGTCACGATAGATAAAAAACGCATCATCACCTCCACAGAAGCATTGTCGTTGCCGGCACAACCCAAAACCCTGGTAATCATCGGGGGAGGAGTGATAGGCGTAGAAATGGCGGCAGTATTCAGTCGTATAGGCACGACAGTTACCATCCTGGAATATGCTGACCAGATCATTCCTACCATGGACCGTGAGTTAGGCAGCACCCTGAAAAAAATTCTGGAAAAAGAAGGGGTGAATATCCACCTGCAACAGGCAGTGTATAAAGCGGAAAATCTGGGCGAATCCGCAAAAGTCTGGTATAAAAATAAAGCAGGCGAAGAACAGGAAGTTAGCGCAGATTATGTGCTGGTAGCAGTGGGTAGAAAGCCTTATGTACAAGGCCTCGGACTGGAAAATACCGGCGTGAAATTGAGTCCTGCCGGTACTATCCTTACAAATAAAGACCTGGAAACAGCCGTTCCTGGCATCTTTGCGATCGGCGATGTTATCGGCGGCGCTATGCTGGCACATAAAGCGGAAGAAGAAGCAATGTATGTGGTAGAAAAAATGCATGGGCATGCACATCAGATAAAATATGATTGCATTCCTGGTGTCGTATATACGTGGCCGGAAGTTGCCTCCGTTGGCGCCACAGAAGAAGAACTAAGGCATGATGGTATTCCTTACCGTGTAGGTAAGTTTCCGTTTTCTGCCAATGCCAGGGCCAGAGCGGGCATGGACACTGATGGATTTGTGAAAGTACTGATAGATACAAAATATGGTGAAATCCTCGGCGCACATGTTATTGGCGCCCGTGCAGCAGATCTCATCGCACAGGCAATTGCCGGCAAAACATTTGAAATCACAGCTGATGAAATGAGCAAAGCATTTTATCCGCATCCTACCTATGCTGAAGTAATGAAGGAGGCTTATGTAATTGGCTCCGGCAGGCCTTCGGTGAATATCTAGCATCGCGCAAAGATGCGTTCAACTTATTATTAGAACTAGTTGAACGCATCTTTTTCAATTGTGTAATTTTGGTGCAGTAAAGGGACATACTTTGGTGTAAATATTTTCTTTTGAATATCCCTCATCAAATTTTGTACTATGGCCCGATTTTACTCAATTTCCTTAATGTTGCGTAGTTTCCTGCTATTGCTAGCCTGTAATATAATTTTACAGGTAAATGCTTTTGGCCAAACCCCCACCTACGCCAATGCACAAACGAATAGCGTTGCTGGTTTGTGTCTCCTTTGTGGAGTGTCTAATCCAAATAACCCGGTGAATGCTGATCTGAGCGACTACTCCCAATTCAATATCACAGCTGGTCTTCTGGGTGTTAGTGTTTCCCAGACGCTCATCTTCCCAGCTGTAAGGACATCAGGCTGCGACTCACTTGTTGTCCGCATTGGTGCTACAAATAATAGTTTGTCTGCCAACCTTTTTGGTGGTATTACTGTCCAAACTTTTAACGGCAGCACTGCTAATAACGATGCCCGCATTGTAGATAGCAGCATGGTGAGATTACTGCAATCTAATACATTAGCTGAAATCCTTTTAAAACCCGGTCAGCCATTCGATAGGGTGAAAGTTACGCTGAACAGCTCATTATTAGGCTTGCTTACTGGCTTGCGGCTCTATTTTGCCTATGTTAATCCTGGTATTCCTCCTGCTCCTCAGTTTAAAGTGCCACAAGGGGTGGTATGTGGTCCTCAAAAACTGATCATTACAAACCATATTGCTGGCAACAATTACCGCGTCAATATGCATTATACTAGCTTTACCCTGCCTCAGCCAATTGACACTGCCTTCAATATCATTAATAATGATACAATTGTAACGCCAGACCCACAAACCTATATCTTCCTCCAGGCAAATATTGCAGTGCAAGCAATAAATCCATTTACAGGATGTCATTCTGATACAACGCGTCAGGCTTTCATTCAGGGAGGTTACGCTGAAATACCTACAGTGGGTGCAGACAGTGTTACCATTTGTAAGGGCGATAGTACAACGTTATATGCCTATACACCGAGTTCTACTATACCTACTATCAAGTGGTATAGCGACGCTACAGGCGGTAATTTGCTATATGTAGGAAGATATTTTACCGTAGCTCCAGCCATTACTACAACCTATTGGGTGACCTCTTCGCTTGACTGCGAACATAAGGAACGCAGGCCTGTAAAAGTAACAGTTGTTAAACTGCCAGACCCACAATATACAGTGCCGCAAGGATTCGTTTGTGGCGCTTCTAAGCTGCCCGTAAGCAATTATCATCCAGGGTATAACTATCGTGTACGAATTATTTATACCATTTTTTCTACGCTGTTGAAAGATACCAGCTATACAGTCTATCATCAGGATACGATACCAGTTGCGTCATTCAGTACCATAACAGGTGGAAATGCCCAGGTATTTGTGCAGGCAATCGATACAATTAGTGGTTGCCGGTCCGATAGTATCAGCCAGTCATTTACAGTGGGGGGAGTACCTGGACCACCAGTGATAACACCAAATGTTGCCAGCATCTGTGCGGGAGATACTGTGGTGTTCAATGGTACAGTTCCTGGCAGCAGCTTACTACAGGTGGAGTGGTTTACTACCTCAACAGACGGAAATCCAATATTCACAGGCAATACTTTCATCACCTCTCCACCTGCGTCTACCGTTTATTATGCCGGTAGTAGAGGTACATGTCGAAATAATGACAGGATAGCCGTGAACGTTACCGTCAATCAATGCGCAGGGCTAAAGCCTACCTCATCTGACCATTTACTGGAAATAGCCCCCAATCCAACAAGCGGCGAGGTCAGATTTGCTGGGAAATATTCCATGGAAGGACAATTGCTGATAGTTCGGGATTTTAACGGAAGAGAAGTTCAACGGGAGATATTACGACAAAACAGGTTCAAATTAAATCCTGATCTGTTATCAGGAATATATTTCATACAGGTAGTCCATAGAAATGGAACGAGTCTGACAGGAAAAATTATCCTTACTAAAAATTAAAAATAATATTACTGATAGGAGCTGTAAAACATACAATGTTTTGCAGCTCTTTTTTATTGATCAGTTATTCAAAAATAAAAAGGGACAATTGTAAGAATACAATTGTCCGTCAGACAGCAAATACCATTCTATTCTCAAAAACAGAAAAGCTCATTTCATCGGATAGTGGTACTATTATGGAGGATGTAATAGAATAATAAGTTTAGCATTTGCTTAAGTTTTAGGTATAGCGATAGATAGTTAGGAACTTTATAAGTTAATGGATCAGTGTTGCCGTTGAGTCGTATCATTCAGCTGCATGGCCTGTAGTTGTTGATGTTTACCGCGATCGTTACACGACGGTGCAACAATAGACCATTTAACAGTATTGCTAACTGAGACGTACACACGACAATTTATTACTCCTCATAAGTTTTGATGCGGCTGGTTCATTTTATTGAATCACCCTTATCCTTAAGGAAGGTGCAAAGTAAGTGCATAGCAATTTAAATGGTGTAAACAGAAGATCACCAAATAGTTACTTAAATATTAAACGTGTCAGAATCTTACGTAGAAAAAGGAATGGTAGAAATAACGGAGTGGCTGTATTATTAGGAATTGGGTTAAAGAGTTAAACGGCGTTTAGGGTGTCTGCGGCCAGTTGTCGGGTAGTGCCAGTAAGGTCAGCGATATCCTGCAGGGTGAGTAACCTGTTCAGAATTATTTCACGGTTGCCTACCATGATGGCTTTCTTTTGTAATTCTTCGTACAAAAGTTGAATACGTTCACGAGGTTCGTAGGACCTGATGTTGGCCAGCATGGATTCAGTTTTGTTCCATCGGTATACAATTTTTTCGAAACACCATGCGGCTACTTCAGGATCATGTGTCATCAGGTGTTTAAAAAAAGCGGGTTTGTATATTCTCAGCTGCGTAGCGGCGATGGCCTTTCCGAATTCACGAAAGGTGTCGCCATCCAGCATAGCGAGGTTACCAAAAAATTCGCCGGGAGTTACCAGTTCATAAATGTATTCGCGGCCTTTCCCGGATACACCACCCAGTTTCACAGCACCGCTGATAATCTCATAGATATCAGTATACTTATGTGAGGTATCATAAAGTTGCTTACCTCTTTTTACAGTCATAAGTTTAACGTTCTCCCTGAGGCCTGGAGTTTGTTTCCAGGTAAGGTAGTTGTATAGGCCTACTTCTGAAATTGTCAGCATAACCTTAAAATTATCAAGGGAAAATTATTAAATTTTAAATCCTTCGTTCGCTTTTTATTTTAACTTATTGTTACCTCTTGGCTGGCTGATATATTATTTAATAACTTGTTTTATAAGTAAATACAGGCACAGGTGAATATTAAATTACAAAAAAATATAATCAGCTAACGCAAAATAACAGTAATAAATTTCAGGAAGACTTTTGCTGGCATTTTACCCGCGTTTCATCGTTAGCACTTCCTGGGAGATGATGAATAGGTATTTGTATTCGCAATGTTGATTCATGTTTGTATAGACGTAGTTTATGGGCGCCCCTTTTGGGTGTCGTGCATTGATTTAAATTATAGCCTTCGGAACAAGTATTTCATCTCCGGGATATATTCGCATATGGGTCAAATATAAGATGTTGCAACGATTATTTCGCCATTTTTAGGCAAGTATCGCATTTTTTGAGCGCATTTCATCATGATTAGTGCTTCATGCATTAGTTTTCGTAGCTTGTGTATTCAATCAAAATAGAACCCACGAGCGGAACATATGAAACGGTTACTTATCTTAACTTTGCTGGCCCAGTTACCTGCATATTTTTTGGCAGCCCAAACTAAACCTTTGCCTGCGGCAGACAGCCTGAAGATCTTCAACAAAATACTTACTCCCAACCAGATGCAGGCAGACATAAGGGTCTTCCGTGCAATCAGGGAAAAAGCAAATTCCGGACTGTATCGCTACAAAACCAAAAAACAGATCGACAGTATCTATAATTGGGCGATGACAGTCACAAGAAAGCCTATACGGACTATCGAATTCTTCAAAATTATCTTGCAACTGACCGACATAGAAGGTAGTTGTCATAATCACACAGAGCCAGGCACTGAATTATACGCCTTCCTGAACCGTCAGAAAGGTTATTTCCCCTATGATCTGAAATACATCCAGGGGAAAATGATCTTCAACCAGCAAACAGCGGCCATCCCGGCTGGATCGCGGGTGCTGAGTATCAATGGTGTATCGGATACCGCCCTGATGCAGTCCTTCTATAAATACATGACCGCCGACGGCTATACGATAACGGAAAAGCTTTCCGGTAGCGTCAATCGAGCTTATGGTGTCCGTTATCTCCTGGAATATGGCATACAAGATAGTTTTAAGGTAGCTTTTACGCCGCCTTATTCCAATGAAATCAAAACGGCGACACTGGCTTCGGTAACACTGAGTGAGCGCAAAAAGAACCTCGTAAGCCGCTACAGCGCTGCGGTAGATAGTCTTATTGATTATAACGTGCAGCCGAAATACAGCTTCCAGATGAAAGATCCTTCCACTGGCCTGCTCAATTTCCGCATTTTCACCATGGCTGATGACGCGCAAGATCCAAGGTTTGCTGTGTATTCAAAATTTGTGGACAGCGTTTTCCAGCAGCTGGACAAAAACGCCGTACCCAATCTGATCATCGATATCAGAAGCAATCCAGGTGGCAGCGACCCTACCTTTGAAGAGCCGATGATGTACCTTACAGATCATCCGTTCAAGGAAAATTCACTGGCGTATATCATCTTCAACCGCGACTCTATTCCTTATATGGATCACTTCTGGGGCGTCAGCACCAGTAAAAGAATGGATTCCACGGATTTGGCCAATGGTCACCAGTTCCTCAACGAAAATTATCTGCCCTATAATACCAAAGAAGGAAAAAGCTTCCAGAACCAGGTAATGAACCCGGTTTATAACGCTAAGCAGCCAGCCTATAAAGGTCATCTGTACCTGCTGATAGATGAATATACTGCGTCTGCAGCCTCACACCTGGCCTCATTGGTAAAAGCTTATGCAAGAAACGTTACCATCGTAGGAGTGGAAACAGTAGGTGGATATTATGGCCATAACGGCCACTCTCCACTGGTATACCAGTTGCCGAATTCCGGGATTAAAACACAGTTTTCTTTTGTATATGTGGTACAGGATGCACCAATAAAGCCAGATCAGGCCGAAGGAAGGGGAACAATGCCTGACCATGAGGTATGGCAGACATTCGACGACTATATGAACAAGAAAGACACGCAGATGGAATATGTGCTCAAACTGATCAGCGACAAAAAATAAGAGCCAAAGCTTTCTTCATAAAAGAATGGACCAAAGGATCATCATCATGCTAATTTAGATGATCCTTTGGTCCATTCTTTTTTAATTTTCTTCTACTGGGTGTAATTGCTGTAGTTGTTGCTGGAATTCTGTTGCAGAGATATGTCCATTTGCGAATTGTAACTGTAACGCATATGTGTTTTCTGCCACGGTGGGTACACGGTTGTAGATGGCCTCCAACATTGCCTTTTCATGTGGCAGTGCTGAAATAATATGTTGTTTTTTGCTGAAGGCTTCAAAATATCGGATGCCGAACCGACGGAGAGAAGCCGCATCAAAATGGATTTTGTCTGCATTGGAGCTGAGTTCCGCAGCCGTTGCAAAGTAGCAGTTAGGCTGTGAAAGCGCATATTTCCATAACTGATCGTTGATGACATTATAAGCCGAAAAAGCTTTGCTATACATGCCAGTAACAAGGTAATCGCCTAAGCCTCCAAGTATTAGCGGGATTTCAGGGACATTCAATGCTTGCCTTAAAGCAGCTATCACGACAGCTAATTTATCTTTATATCGCTCCGCAGCACCTGGTAAACTATCGCTTTCTCCCTGGTGCCAGAGTATACCAGCCAGGGTACTGCTGCGTTGTGCCAGTCTTGCCTGCGTTACTGCATTCTCAAACAATGGGCCGTCTACCGCCCATTCGTCGATACTGGAGCCGCCATCAGCACAAGGGACCAGTCCAACCACGCTTGATGGGTCATCATGCCTTATCGCCGCTGCAAAAGACACCGCTAAACTAACCCCGGCAACAGGCCGGTCGTAGTTTACAGGTTCTGTCATGGTTTGCCAGCGCCCATTACGCAGCATTTTGATGCCTTCGTCCAGGATGACAGGCACCTCTTTTGCAAAACCACGACCCGCCATATTAGATTGGCCAATCATTAAAAATGAGTGAATCATATGATGAGTAACTAATTAATGCTAAATCTACTTGATCCCTATATCGCTGCGGATAGAATGCCCAGCCAGCTACAACACGCGGGGTTTACCGCTTTTTACTGCCATCCTTCTATGGACGACAGATAAATCTTCTTTTAACGTAACAACCATTTACACACATATAGGCTGTTTGGTTGTCATTTAACGAATATAGGATAAATGTCACATAGATGAGCCATTCTGTCAAATGTCCCGGTGATTTGTTGGAATTGGTGGGAATAATCGATCTCTCAAAAACATATTGTAAAATGTATACAATAGCAAGGGGAAGCTAGTCGCACAGAAAAATAGTAATGAAAAATAGTACAATAGTTGACAGCATGAAATTGATGTAGATTTGAGTTTATAAAGACCTATACCCTGAAAATTTTCGTGATATAGGCCTTTAAAATTACCTGTTGCAATTGGCTGTCCAGGTTTTCCCATCTCTGGCGAAACCTATTACCAGCTTGTCTTTGTTGATAGTAATTAGCCCAGTTCCAGATGATCCGATATTTACCATCGTATTATCATCTTTCCTTTCAAATTCAATCCCAGTTAAAGCAGGGATGTTATCAGAAAATTTGAAATTATATTGTGTTCCAATCTTTGTTACGAACACACTGCCATTGTTCTCCTGAATATTGGTGCCACTATCGGTGTAGGCTATACTCCCTCTAAATGTTCCAGCAAAAATATCTACATCCGCAGGATCTGTATTCTTACTACAGGAAGTCATTACAAATGCCGTCAATAATACAGCACAGCAGTTTTTCAATATAGATATCATAAAGATGGTTTTGGTTACAGTATATTATTGGGTATTCATAGACAATTTACATACCATCCAGAATTTTTCTTAAAAGAGATATCCCCGCAAATGCTTTCAGATATAGAGATTGCGCGTTTGATATGTCCTTTCACGTTAGTGTAATTTATTTCCATGCCAACATGAAAGAATGAGGGAGGTGTTACCCAATTTGGGTAAGATTTTGTTTGAAATGCTATAGTGTCGCAGTAGTATGCAACCTCTTGCATTCATTAATTATTAAATGAACTCCACGTTGTATGAAAACAATAATCGATTCCTATTAGAAAAACACTGATACTCGTCATCTGTGTTGTTCATTCATTCTACGCAAAAGATATTGAATGAACAAAATGAACATGGTTATAATAGTACTTATACTTAACTTCCGTATAAATGTCTTTTGCTATGAATAGGGTAGGGAGATCCGTTAAAAATGTGTTTGTATTCCTTCTCGTCAGGAAAGCGTTTTACCCTATGCATCTTTTTTTCTACAAGCTTAGTATGTTCGGTTTAGGTTTAAGGAATAGTGAAAACGATTATGTTACCGGAGAAAAAGCATTTATCCGATTCCTGAAATCACGTAAACTGCTGCAAAGTGGCGTTATACTTGACATTGGAGCCAATGTAGGGCACTATTCTACCATGTTGCGCAACTCGAATGTTACCTTACCAATATATGCGTTTGAACCACATCCTCTTACTTATCTCAAATTAAAAGTTATTGCGCAGGAAAGAAATTTTACACCTGTATGCCTTGGAGCAGGTGACGCATCATCGGAATCGGTGATCTATGACTACAATGGACAAGGAGGTTCAGAACATGCCAGCATGTACAAGGAAGTGATTGAAACGCTGCACCATGGCTTGGCGGAAGAAATCCGTATTTCCATGACCACGTTGGATGAGTTTGCCGCCACGAATAAAATCAATAAAATAGCGCTATTAAAGATTGATACCGAAGGGCATGAAAGGAATGTGCTGCGTGGCGCCACCAACACCATTAAGGCCGGAATAATAGATGTTATCCAGTTAGAGTTTAATGAAATGAACGTCATCTCTAAAACGTTCTTTAAAGATATTATTGACTTGCTGCCCAACTATGATTTCTTCAGACTACTGCCTGATGGCCCCTTATCACTAGGTACTTACCATCCGGTACATTATGAAATATTCTGTTTTCAGAATATTGTGGCAGTAAGAAAAGGATTATGCTGATACCGATAAAATGTCTTCCTCAAACTGCTGCATAATACTGTTTACCCCAAGATATTGCTCCGCATACTGCCTCGCATTATTTGATATCACACTATTTTCATTTGTTAACGCGTGCCTGATACCTGCTTCTAACGCATCTGTGTTATCAGCATCAACACTGATAGCTACCTGATGGTTTTTTACAAGATCATGCAATGTGGTGCCTTCATTTGCAGTAATGACAGCCACGCCGCCCACTGCTAATATCGTTGTTAGCTTAGAGGGCAGCACCAGATCACTGGCCTTGCTTTTCAATAATACCAGGTGTACATCTGCCATATTTAAAAACTCATTAAAAATTGATGCAGGCTGCAATGGCAGAAAACTGATATTGGTAAGATGATCGGCTTTTGCTTTATCCGCCAGTATTTGCGCATAGGGCCCTGAGCCGCATATTATAAAATGTATATTGTTGTCGGTATGCAATCTTCTGGCAACTTCCAATACATGTTCAATTCCTTGTTTTTCGCCAACGGCGCCGCTGTACAAAATAATCTTCCGATTCTCCGGATGACCAAATTTCTGCTTTAGTACTGCCTTATCAGGCAGCGGATAATACAACTTAGTATCCACCCAGTTAGGGAATAAATTGACCTGTTTTCCGGCTTTATTGGCAATGTTCGTCACCATCTGCGGGGAGATGCTGCTCACCATATCTGCTTTGCGGAAAATAAATTTTTCTAAGGAAAACATTTGCTTCAGCAGCCAGTTAGATTTAATCATTCCCAGATCGCGTGCGGCTTCTATCTGCATATCCTGGATATGATACACGAAAGTAGCTCTCCTGGTCAGTTTATAACATAAGCCCAGCAATCCAAGATGGAAAGCTGGCGCAACGATCAATACCATATCATATTTTTTCCCGAACATCATCGGGAGTAGCCGCATTGTAGCGGAAACATAAAAACTGATATCCTGTAATACTCTTCTGCTGCCACTGGGCTTTGCAGGTACATACATCGGACAACGATAAATATTTATCGCATTGTTGCCCGCCTGATGTTTTTCATCAGAGAAGAAGAATTTTTTATGCTGATATTCTGGTGCTACTTTCCATTGTGGATAGGATGGATAGGAGGTGATTACCCCACATTCATATCCTTTGGCAGCGAGCCACTGCATGAGTTCTCCGTTATATTTGCCTATGCCGCTGGGTTCTGGTGTATAATATCCGCTGATTAATAATATCCGTTTAGTCATTAGAATGCATTTTTATCTCCCCTGATCATATTTACAATGGTCTGAAATACGATCTGTATGTCGAGCCAAATACTATAATTCTCTATATACCAAATATCGAAATTGATTCGTTTTTGTTGTTCCTGTAATGACTTGCATTCACCACGGCAACCATTGATCTGTGCCCAGCCGGTGATGCCGGGCTTTACCTGGTGCCGCAGCATATAATGTTTAACGGTTTTCCGCATTTCTATGTGCATGGGCGTACAGTGCGGGCGTGGCCCTACGAACGACATCTCTCCACGCAACACATTAAAAAACTGCGGCAATTCATCCAGATTGGTTTTGCGTAGCAGCTTTCCAATAGAAGTAATCCTGGGATCATTTCTGGCCGCCTGTAAGTATTCGCCGCTATCGCCTATCTCTTCACAATTCACACGCATGGTCCTGAATTTATAAATGATCATACGTTTATTTTTCAGGCCCCATCTTTCCTGCCGGTAGATCACAGGGCCGGGAGATGTAACCTTTATCAGCAGAGCAATGAGTAGGAACAACCAGGAAAATGCTATCATTAACAACACCGTAAACACAATATCGAAAGCACGTTTTAACTGCTGTATTCCTATGTCATCTAACGGGGTTGCACGTATGCTTATTAATGGGAAATGGCCGAACAAACTCATCTTAACCATACTCGTGCAATGCGGGTGACAATCAGCGATAAATTTTACCGTCTTAGCAGCTTGTTCGCTGGTTACAATGATATGTTCTCTTTCTTCCCTGGTACTTTGGGGCAATGCCAGTACTACGTCATCGATTTCATGTTTTTCAAAGATGCGGGTCAGCTCTGATATGTTGCCCAGATATTTGCCGTTAACAGCTTCATTTGGGGCTATGTCCACAAATCCTACACATTGATAGCCGTACTGATCATTGGCAGAAATAGTTTGCAGGAAATGTTGCCCGGTTTCACCTGCACCTACGATCAGAATATTTTTCTTACCTAAGCCATAGGAACGCAGTCTTACCAGCAATTTTTTGACAGCAAGCTTTGTAACCAGCATAGTTACATACATGCTGCAAGTATAGATGCCCATAAAGAGCCGAGGCGAATAGAAATGTTTAAAGAAATAGAACAACACGAATGTGAGGATACATACGTGTAACAGCAATGTTTTGGTAATGGCCATAAATTCGTAAGAGAACGGCCTCGATCTGAAATCATCATAAAGATGCGTACTATATTGCCCGGTTATCAACCAGGTAATCTGACTAATGAATAACAGCCCCAGTTCTGCAGGCGGAGCTATTCCCGGATGTTTCAACAACAAGACCATTTCCTGGGAAAACAGGAATGCACACGCCAGCGCTATGCAGTCTGTCAACTGGCGGAATAGTAAGGGTCTTTGTACAATGAGTTTCATAACACAACACCTAAAAGTTAACAAATCGACTCTACTGAAATCATACATTTAACGGGTACATCACCTTCTCTTATATAGCAGGTCCATTTGCAGGATTTGCAATTTCCCAGATTGTAGAAATCCTACAGGGGCAATAAATTCAAAACCTAGTGACTTTACAAAATGATGCATTTCATCAAACAATGGTTCGCCTTTATATAAGGCAACAAAACTGGTTTCAAAAAGCAGATAATCTATTTGCTGTAAGCAATTCTCAGCACCTAGCAGTACCTCTTTCTCAAATCCTTGAACATCCATTTTTAATAGTACCGGCCCTACAACCGGATGCTGTTCTATTACGTTGTCCAGGCGCATAACAGGTACCTCTGTCAGTACGGTGTGTGCGGCGCCAGGCTCCAATGCGATCAGTTCTTCACTTACTTCCAGTGCTGAGCTGGCATGTGAATAATTATTGCTATAGAATTTTAACATGCCATCTTTACTTCCCAACGCATAGTTGTAGGCGCTGACCTGATCTGCTTTTTTGGTATTTTGTTTCAATGTCTGATAAACATCCGGGAGGGGTTCGAACGAAAGTATTTTTGCATGAGGAAATTTATAGGCTGCCGCCAGTGCAAACTGTCCTTTGTTTGCACCCACATCAATGATTGTGTTTAATTTGGGGATATAATGGCTGCAGTTGTGCATGATCTGCGTGGAGGCCACGGATGCACCGTTGCGCCACAATCCACTCAGGCCTTTGCCTGATTGAAGCATCACCTTTGCTGCATCTGCCATTTTAAATATCAGGTTCATCTTTCAAACTTTTTTTGCCAACAATTTTGATAAAAATCTAATGTAGCCGCTACTGTTTTCTCCCAGGTAAATCGCTGTACCTGGATCAGGCCACGCTGTATTACCTGGTGCCGTAAACTGTCAGATTCCAGTTCCTGCATGCGACACGCAAATGCCTCCGGCAAAGGCTCATCCACTAATAATCCTGCATCACCCAAGACTTCCGGAATAGATGTTTTGTTACAGGCTACCACCGGACAACCGGCTTTCATGGCTTCGCCGGGTGGAAATCCGAAGCCTTCATAAACGGAAGGATAGAGCAAGCAAAAAGCCTGATTATACAAATGATTCAAGGTCTCTTTACTTACAACCGGTAACAGGTGATATCTGTCAGGCAGGAGTTTTTCTAGCATGGCCGTTTCTGCTGCAGATGCCATACCTCCACCCACAGCAACCAGCTGATAGGTTTTCGGTAACAAAGCAACCGCCTGTACTGCTGTTTTAAAATGTTTATAATGACTTCTGGCGCCGACATACAGCACATATGCCGCCATTTTTTTTCGGGCTAGCACCGCTGGCCAACGTTCCTCATCCATCACGAAGAAGCTGTTGCCAATACCATGATGTATGACACTGACAGCTGTTGACCTTGCCTTGGGATAGAAATGATATAGTTCGTTCCTGGTGCTTTCTGAGATGCAAATAATACCATCCGCTTTTTTAATGCCATAGGCTTTCTGCGTGGTATTAAACAAGCCTCTCGGAAATCTGGTGACTAGCTTGCGCTCATGTGCAAAGTCATGCACGGTGAGTATATTCAAAATGTTTTTTTGTGGAGATACCCGTAGATATCCTGCATGATAGACAGCGCCTGCTGGAAGTTTATACCGCAAAGGAAGATAGCGTAAAAGGCCCGCTGGTAGCTTGCTTTCACGTATGCATGGCCAATTACTATATTGCAGCTGTTGTTCGAATACATTATCAGCAGTAAGATTGGTATTAAGGAATGAAATCTGCTGTCCGCTGTTGCAGATCCCATTCAATAGCTCGTACCAGTAGGCAGAAACACCGCCTGCCTGCTGAATAGTAAAAACAATATTGTCCAAATAGATATTCATAACATTTAAGCTAGTGCAGTGATAGCCTCCTCACTATGCAGCGATGGCGATATTTCTCCATATACGCATAACAAAGAGGTCATCAACAGAAATAAATCTATCTGACTAAAAAAGAAACATACGGCAATAAATGCCAGGTAGTTTTTTTGAAATTGTGATAAGCCGGGCCTGGTCCTGGTAACTAACCAGAATATAAAAGAAAGGCCTACCAATCCATATTCGGCCAATACATAAAACCAGCGCATATTGAGATTATGGCCGCCCACACCTTCAAACCTGTTCTCATAGCGGAGGTTCCCATTAAAATAGCTACCCGGAATGAACATACTATTTCCGGGTCCATAACCGGTTACCAGCAAGTATGGATTGTCCTCTAAAAAATTTACTACCGGCAATTCCATGTCACGCTGTAATGGAATCCCGAGATATACGTTATCCTGCTGCCAGAATTTAGTATCATAACGATCAACTGAACGTTGCAACAACATCTGGTAGATAGGTTGGTTCCTGTTTTTCAGGTAAAGTTTCATCATCACATCTTTCATCCCTGCGACGAACATGAACAGCGCTACGATTATACCTAAACTGGCAAGTATTTTCATCCGTACTACCGGCCAACGGGAGAGCAACAGGAACACTATTGCGGCGCTGAGGATATTTGTCCAAAATGTTTGGGAAGAAGTAATGGTAGCCATCACAAATGCCCAAATAGCATACCTGTATTTCCTGTTATGGAGGAAGATGGGTATGGTGATCGACATAAAAGCACTGAATACTTTCGGCTCCGCAAAAAAGGCCTGAATTCGTATGCCGAGGGGGCCATTTATTTGCTGTACCATGTATCTTTCCTGCAATCCCAGCAACTGTCCAAGTATCTGGTTTTTCATTATTACGAGTACAAATAACTGTATAACTCCTATCCAGCAGGAAAAAACGGCTATACGCATCATGGTATTGGTGAAAGCCTCGAAAGATAAAGAGTGCCGGTCTTGCACAATCTTTGAGCCGATGGAGAACATCGGTATATAAGTTTTGAGATAAAAATAAATGGGTCGTAAATAGAAGCTCGTACCACTGCCTGACCATTCAAATGGATTCTTATAGAATGCAGCGATCATCATCACGGATACCTGTAATATCAATGGCATCAATAGCAGCCATAGATAAGAATTGCGAATATACAATCTGCCGGTAAACAGCTGATGAAGCTGTTCTACCATGATAAATGCTGAGACAAAGAAAGAAGCGGTAAAAGTAGGTCCTACGGAAATCATGGTATAGGCCTCAGAGGCAAAGGCATATAGAAAAGTTTCAACAATGTTGATACGTTTTTTATAATAGAGAAATAGCAGTGTCGCAGCAATGATGAGTGGCATCATTTCTTTGAATATCTCCACCAGGAGATTACTGCTTTTTAGATTTAAAATTTCAGCTTCCACAGGGTTACTATTTTGCCATTAGTCGTGTATACAGCTTCATCAGCCTTGGACTTGTTTTAATAAAATCTCTTACCATCAGGTAGGTTCTGCTGGGAGAGAATATTACTTTGTTTTCGAAGTTGTCTGCTTCGATATCGATCTTTCTTTGTTGAGGATGTATAACATCGTTTATTTGTCCATAAGAGATTTTATCGAACCAGGATGGAATACGCTGAGTATGTGTACTTTCTGTGTCGTATCCTATATTGCGTACCATACTTACATTTGGAGCTATTACCCATCCTTTGTTGAACCAGACTGATAAGAACCATTGTATGTCCCAGGTGTCTAGTTTACCATTAAGTATCCATTTATAGTCATGCAATAGTGTTCTGCTGAGTCCTGCCGTGCTAAGATGCCGGTATTTGTTCAGTGAGAAATCATAGTGCTTCCATGCGCGCCGCCAGGTGGCCCATCCCCATATATGTGGCATACGGGAATAGTAATAGGAGCTAGTGCCACGGCGCTGGCCAAACTGGAAGTTGCTGCCATTAATATGCATGATGTATTGATCATTGCGATAGAAGTGGAGCATTTTGGTACAAAAATTAAAGAAGCTAGGATCAGGCATACAATCATCTTCCAGTATGATACCTTCTTCTACTTGGTCAAAAAACCAGCTGATGGCGCTACTCACTGCTTTGCCGCATCCCAGGTTGGTGTCCCGGAATAATGTTGTTACCTGGCATGGCCAGTCAATCGCTTCCAGGGTGGCTGATCTCGTAGCTTCACACTGCGCTCCTTCCTCAGGGCGGTCTTTTCTTGGGCCGTCTGCGCTTATGTATAAACGGCTTGGTTTTACCGCACGCAGGTGCCTGATAAGCTCCAGCGACTTCGCTTTTCTGTTAAAGATCAATATCAGCACGGGTGTATTCATCTCCTGGTATTTTAATCGTTAGGACCTGTATAATTTCCCTGCATGTCGCGGAAAAAATAAGTGTAATAAGTTTTGGCAAAAACGCCGTAGCCCTTCTGGTGCATGAATTTCAGCAGGTCGCTGCTGGTGCCTTTCTCCAATTCATAGGGTTGTGATTCTACCAGCACAAAAGCCGGACGATACTTTTGCCAGTTGTTGGAGCGAAGCACTTCCAGGTCCATACCCTCCGCATCTATGGTGAGGAAATCTATAGCAGTAGATTTGAGGTGCTGATCCAGGATAGCCGCCAATGGCCTTGTTTCTACTTTTTTACTGCCTATGACTTTGTAGCATGACTTCTGCGTATATTCTTTCACCTTCTCGGCAGAGAAGGTATTTAATGCCGGCTCATTAAAGATGGAGTAGGTTAGTTCCTGCGGCACACTACTGACACCCATCTCGAGATTGATGTCGCCGGGGCGGTATTTGTTGAAAAGCTCCATAGTGCCGGGCATGGGATCTATATTAATACCTCTCCAGTTTTTTTTATAGAACAGGTAGGTATTGGAAAAACGAAAAGGGTGATGTGCGCCAACATCCACATATACGCCATCTTTCTTTTCATCGAAGATTCGCTTGAGTAGCAGATCTTCACCTTCTGAGCTATATGCGAGCACACTGTACCTGAGCCGGGGAAATAGCCTGGTTGCCAATCTTTTTGTAAGATCTTTCACATTATTCATCAGTTAGGGGATTATTGGAGTGAATGAATAGTTGTTTTCCGAAACGACGACGAGCGAAAACAAGGGCTTGAGCAACATCTGCGTACATGCGTGACGGATAGAGCATTTTCCAGCTGAGCCATACTGCCTGTCTGCCTTTGTCCAGCAAGACAGTCATAATAAATACGGTGCTGTATGCGGCTACTGTGGCTATTGCAGCACCTTTTCCGCCGAAAGCAGGAATAAGAAAGAAGTTTAGAATTATGTTGACCACCAGGCCTCCTACATTGCCGTAGAGATAAAGTGCATATCTTCCTTCAACAAATAGATATTGTACCAATACCATCATTAAGAATACCGGGATGACCGCCCAGATATGTATCTGCAGGATAATGCCTGCATGTATGTAAGCGCTGCCATAGAGCCAATTCATCAATGGTTTGGCGGTAAGACTAATTCCCAGCGCCAGTATTGTACTTAACAAACAGGAAGCGCGCAGCCATTTTTCAATAGTACGCAGATATACCTCTTGGCCTTCAGATTTCTTCCTGAAAAGAATTGGCAACATAGCAGTACTGATCACGGTAGGTAAGGCGTACCATAATTCGGATATTCTGATAGCTACCACATAGTTTCCCAGCTCTGTAGGCGTGCTGAGAAAGTTGAGCAATATATTGTCTACTTTCATGAATAATACCACTACCAGTCCTCCCAGTATCAATACCCACGAATCTTTTAGCAATCTGCCTGCCATTTTGAGGTTAATAAACCGTGTATGTAAAGCCGCATGGCGCAAGTATTTCACAATTATCCAGGAATAGGCGCAAGCCAGTTCCGACACGGCCAGCCAGAGAAAAACAACTAAGTCGGCATTAAAGAATATCGCCAGCAATCTGAAAAGCGAGAACGATAAAAACATGGTAACCTTTGGAATGATCACTGATTTCAGGCTTTTGCTAACCTGGTAATAACCGTCCATGACATCGAAAGATTGAAACAGGATAGTAGTGCTGGAAAACGAAATACAGAGCAGATATAATGGATCAGGGTTCATGAAGTATACCAGTCCTATGCTGGCGGCCATGCAGAGCAGGGATGACAACATCCGCATAGAAAGTATAGTCGATACCGTTATTTCCGAACTTTGCTCGCTCATCAGTTCCTTTATGATGAGCTTATCCATACCGAGTATGGCAATGCTTCCCATGATGGCGCTCACGGCGATGGTATAACTCCAGATACCAAATACACGGGGGCCGAGGTGGCGAGCAAGTAATGCCAGCACCAGTATTCCTGGAAATAGCCTGCTGATTTTATCAGCGAGCAACCAACCCGTATTTTCAAATAGTTTATGCAATTCTTTTCGCTGTTTTTTTGATCAATGATCGCCAACCACCTTTGCGGCTGATGTTTTCTTCGTAGCTATATTTACCATAGTAATAAAAAGGATAGAAGGAGTGTTGTTCTATACCATTAAATACAAGTCCTTTTTTCTTGAAATAGCTCTCGCGTAATACCTCTTCCATCTGTACCAGCTTGGCTCGGAGGGTGTAGTTGTAACGGATGGTAAAGAGTGTGCAATCGACATATTGTGCGATGCTTTTAGCATCGGATACGATACCTACAGGGGAAGTATCTATTACTATATAATCAAATGCAGATTTCAGTTCCTGTAGGAGGGCTACCATGCGTTGACTCTCGATCAATTCCACCGGATTAGGCGGGATGGGGCCAGAAGACACGATATACAGGTTTTCGCTATCCGGTACCTTACGTACAATTTCCTGCATTGTTTTATGTCCCAGGAGGTAATTGGTAATCCCAGTACTATGGTCCATATTTACAAATGCGGAGAGCTTGGGTTTGCGTAGGTCCATTTCCAGCATTACTACTTTTTTACCATTCACCGTCAATGAATTGGCAATATGCGTAGTCAGGAAAGTTTTGCCTTCTCCTGAGACGCTGGAGGTGAGCATGATAGTAGCGGAGCCTTTATGATCCGCTAGCAGGAAACGCAGGTTTGTGCGCAGGTTGAGTATTTGTTCTGTGAGCACCGATCTCTGTGGCAAAGAAAGATCAGTCGCTTTTTCATTCTGCTGGAATATTTCGGCGATCACTGGTAAATCAAATATTTCTTCTATCTCCGGCCTGCTAATGATTCTTGGATTGAGGAAATATTTTGTGTAGATATAGATGCTGACAGCTATTACGGCCAGTAAAACGAAACTGATATACACCAGTGGTTTCTTAGGGCTTACCGGATCTTCTGGTACATAAGCAGGAGCGATTACTTTATTATCAGTAACATTACTTGCATTTGTAACGGAGGCTTCTTCTTTCTTTTTCAACAGGAAGAGATAAAGGTTTTCTTTAACGCCCTGTTGCCTTTTGATATTGACATATTCCCTGGTATAAGAAGGGATTTGAGCTATTTTATTATTGATACCATTTACTTTTTGTTGTGTTTGCTGCTGTATTACACCCGCATTTCTTTTATAGCCATTGATATAATCCCGGATTGTGTTTCGGGCGTCGTTTACTTGTGCTGTGGCACTTTCCATGATTACGCTGCCTGGCTGGAGCGAAAGCGATAACCTACGATTTTCGCGTAGTGCTTCTTCGTACCGGTTGATCATGGAAGTGAGTGTGCCGTCCACGCTACCACCTACAGGAGCAAAAGGGTAATTAGCGTTAGGATTATTGATATAATCTTCTACCTGGTCGAGCACAGAAACCTGCATATTGGCATCACTGAGGCGAGTGTCGGCTTCTTTTACCTGTTCCAGGGCTAGTTTGGAGCTGGCATCTATATCAGTGATGCCACGTTGAACTTTAAAATGTTCTTCCTGACCTTCCAGCAAGCCTAATTCTCCTTGAAGACTGTCGATGCGTGCATTGAGGAAGTGGATGGTATTAAGTCCGGATTTATTTTTGTCGCTGAGCGTGTATTCATTGTATTCATCCAGGAGCGCATTGAGGAAATCGGCGCTGCGCTGTGCCACCGGGTCTTTATAGCTCAACAATATAACGGTAGCATCTCTGTTAACTAATGTAGCATTGATATTTTCCACTGTTTTGGTAGCAAGCTCAATGACAGAATCTATAGCAATGCGGTAGTTGCCTGGTAAGGCCTCGGTGGCTGCCGGATTGGTATAAATGGCGAAAGTATCTCTGCCAAAAGTAAATGGCTGATCAGGGAGTACAGATAATACGGTTGTCCCGGATTTCTTTCCTGCTTTGGCTTTCAACGTATAGCCTTTGTTTGCAGCAGTTACATCAAATGTGTAATTACCAATACGGGCTTTATTGCTTAGCACTTTAATCAGTAGCGGAGGATTGTTATACCATTCTTTGGTATGAAGCGGTTCTCTGATAAAATACCGAAGGTTGAAATCGTTAGCGCTGATGACACGCTGGAGCAGTACTGGTGATTGCAACAGTTCCATTTCATTCTCCATATTTTTCCCATCTTTAAAGAGGGATAGTGATTTGAGGGCATCAGCTTCATCACCGCTGGTTTTTTTATCATCGCGGATATACAGGCGTGCGCTGGACATATAGTCAGGCCTTGCATATTTGAGATAGGTATAACCTGCGGTAGTAGCTAACAGGATTGCTATCAGGTATAAAGGCCAATGGAACAGCATTTTCCGGAGAAGGTCGGAAAGGTCCAATGCCTTGGTGGTATTATGTACTACTTTCAGTGGCGCCATATAAAAGGTTTTATTATTTGCTCAGGAGTACGATGGTGGTACCGAGAGAAATAAGTGATATGATCGCTGGTAGCAGAATGACGGATTTTGATGTCGGGAATTTCTTATTGGATCCGGGTCTGACATACACTACGTCATTGTTTTCCAGGTAATAGTAAGGAGAGCTAAGTGTTTTACTATCGTTGAGATTAATGCTGGCGTATTGTTTTACGCCATCTACTTCCCTGATAACCATGACGCCATTTCTTTCGGCGGTGACATTAAGATCGCCGGCCATACTAAGGGCATCCAGTATAGAAACTCTTTCCGTGCCTATCTTGAAGGAGCCCGGGCGGGCTACATCTCCGAGAACAGACACTTTAAAGCTTACGATGCGGGTGGATACGTATACATTTTTTAAAGTTTTATCAAGTTTTTCGCTGACCTCTGTATTGATTTCTGAGGTTGTTTTATCTTTTACATTTACCTGGCCAACAATGGGTAGATTGATATTTCCAGTAGCATCTACAAGGTATCCCTGGTCTATGCCATTGGAGTTGACAACATTGGTACCAGTTGGGTTAGGGTTGAAAATGAGGGAAATGTCTTTGTCCAGCGTGGTAATCGTTATTTGTAATACATCACCTGGATGAACGCGGAGTGGGGGTACATGAATCGTAGTATCGCGACCGTTAGCCATGGCTATATCATTAAAATAGGTAATGTTCTTACTGCTCTGACAAGCGGTAACGACGAAGAAAAGGGTTAGTAAGTAGTATCGCATGAATGCCATTCTTTTTTAAGATATCGGTTAATTTGCAATGGATAATTGCAGTTCAATTTATATGGTTATACAATAGTTACTGGAAGTGTTGTTACCCTATTTATTCGGGCGCCTACACTGCCAGTTTTGAATGTTTAGGAAAAGCCAGTCGCCTGATCTTTTCCTGTATAGGTAATTGGTACCAGTAATAAGCAGCAATATTGTTACTTATTAATATGGAGAATAATGCCAGCATTGCCCATGGCGAAGACAATATCTGCCTACTGATATTAAAGTGATGAAATACCAGTACAATGGTTAGCTGCAATGGATAGTGAATGATATCGATCCTGTACCCATACCTCATCTTTTAAAAAAAAATATTTGCCAATGATATGACGCTACAATGGTGGATGCGATACCTTGTATTGCATCCAGACTGTAAACATGCGCTGGTATCACTAGTGTACACTAGGTCTTCATATAATTTGGGGAGATGCGTGTAGTTAGGATACATTACTGAATTTACAAAAAAATCACCTTTGTAAAATTATCTCTATATGATTTGAATAAAATGATCATGATAAGTATATTTGAACAAAATGAACAAGCGAAATAAGCCGTGAACGATAGCCATGGAAGAAGGAAGTCTGAATTGGCGCTGAATTTTAATGTTATCACGTACAATAAAATAACCTACCGGCTTCATAAAAATGAACAGGTATATTCATAATTGGGAATAATTTCTGAAATTAGGTGGGTAGTAAATTGATTCGATGTCAACGAGATTAGATTTTAAAGGGCCGGATGGCGCCGTCCTATATACCGCAAACTGTCAGAGCCAACTGGAGGCAGACTTTCTCATAGGTCAGGTTATGCAATATGACTGGTTTGATGAGAAGGGGAATTATTCCATGATCTGGACAGATACTTCCTCAACGGAGGAAACGGTGTTACATATATATAGATTTAAAATAGAGCCGCCCCATGCAAAAACGGCTTTTGAATCATTTAATAAAGGTCGATAAAAGAAAATGCCGCCTCTACTCAGTAAAGGCGGCATTTATTTATTAGCAATTGCTTAATTTCCGTAAGGGTGTTTTTCCTTCCACTTTGTAAAGGAATCAAGGTCTACTTCCAGGTTAGGGTCTTTCACCACTTTAATGACGCCTCCCTGTGGCTTGCGGACATAAGAGATTTTGTCGGAAGTAAAGGTATAATAATATGTATAGTCCCATCTGCTGAGCAGCCAAATATCTGTCCGTTCCCAATAACCCACGAATATATTATCCAACACACCTGCAGAACCGGTAATCGTCAGTGAGATAGTTTTCTTTGTTGCAGGGTTATAGGTACAGGTGATCCTGATCCAAGGCTTTCTATCTACACAAAGTGCGCAAGGGCCATTCATGAGATATGTTTTGGAATTGGCTGTTTTAGACTCGCTCGTAATTTCCCATTCCTGTCTTTGGAGGTAGTTATGAATCATGCCCATCCAGTTAAAATTCATATTCCCGAAAACTACCAGATCTCCATGTTTACTTTCTTTTCTCAGGTCTTGCTGGAAGCGGTATTCTTTATAGTTGCCATACCATTTTACGCCATTAATAGAATCTTCTATGCGTAAATTTTCGAGGGTGTTACGGCTTTTTGCTACTTCTACCCGCCATTCAGCATTTTTTATACTATCCTTACGGGCATTTTCTGCATTCTCTTCAGCTTTCAGCTGGTCGCGCGTTTTAGGATGCGCTTTAAAGAAGGCAATTTCTTTCTCCAGGTTGCTGACATTTACTTTAGGATAATGTGATTTGAATACTTCGAGGCGTTGAGAAATGGTGTCGAGTTTCCAAACGGGGGCTTCATTGCTATAGCTATTGAGGTATCTAGACGTTGAATCTAACGCATAGTGGATATCCATCATGTCTTCATATACTTCCTCGTGATAAAACATTTCTTTGTCCATCTGACTGCGGAAGTCTCTTTCAAACCGGTTCTTTACTACCGGATCGCCTTGAAGGGTTTCGGTTTGGGTATACATATGTTTAAGCACTTCTTCAGAGAAGGTATAGTTACCGTATTTTTCTTCCCATTCTGCGGGAGTTGTAGGAGAGGGGACTGGGGAGCTGCGTCTGATATGCGCGGTTTCCCATTTAGCAATTGCCATCACTTCATCTATACCGGTTAATTTCTTGTATTTCTTTTGTTTCTGTGCATGAGCGGTGCTCAGGGAAATCAGGCATACCAATACAGTCAAAAATGCTTGTTTCATAGGTTTGTAGGGGATTATTTCGGGAAGCAATTTTCCATAAAAAATACTGGATTTCCAATTTATTGCTGTTGATGATAGTGGTATGTGATGCCTTTGAATAAAGAAAGAAGCCCGCAAATATAGTATCTGCGGGCATGTTGCCATTCTAACCTTGATAAGAATAAATCTTACATAAGTTGGAGTGCTACCGGTATATTATTTCGTATAGCCTTTGAGTATGGGCAGGTATTATGTGCCCTGTTGATGATCTGTTCGGCGAGTTCTTTGTGGAGGCCAGGTAATGCAACGTTTAATCTGGCTTGCAAGCTGTAATCACCATTGTCGTGGAGGAGGTCTACTTCTGCATCAACAGCGGTATCTGCTGGCAGTTTTACGCCCAGTGCTTTTGCTGCCAGGCCCATGGCGCCGATGAAGCAGGCGGACCATCCTGCGGCAAACAACTGTTCAGGATTGGTGCCTTTGCCGCTTCCTGCTAATCCGAGTTTAATTTGGAGTTGATCATCATTGCTAAGCGCTTGTCCCTCTCTTCCGCCAGTAGTATGTGTTTTACCTGTATACACGACATTTGTTGCGAGTGTGTTTGTAGTATTCATAGTTATTGTATTTAAAAAGTTTATTGTGATTAGATAATTTTAGTTAGATGATATGAGGTTATTGAATGTTAACTTTTGTTGCAGCGATGATATGACCGTTGTTACTGTTTTGCAGAAATCCGATCAATTCCCATTGCTGTTGCTGGAAGTTGGTAGGTAGCGCGATGGTAGCGGTTGTATCATCCGGATTAGCGGTCGTTAAATTTTTAACGATTTGTACGTGAGATAATTTCCTGCCTGCATTCTCTCCAGCCCTAACATTGCTTTGTGCATTCTTTTGTACGAGAGCCAACAATAGGCGTGTATTTTTTTGTATCGCAGGGAGTTCCCAGGATACTTTTATCTGCTGGTTATTTGTTTGGGTTTTCAGGCTAATATCCGTGACTGCTGGCGTTTCCAGGGCTTTGTTGATGGCATAGGTGATGTCTGCTGCATTGGAGCCAATATATTCGCTGCTACCATTGATTACTACCTGTGGCGTATATACGGTGTTCAGTCGGAGGTAACCTGCATATTCTTCCTGTCTGGTAGAGAAGTCATGCTGACTGAAGCTATCGCGCCATCCCTGGTGGTCCCAGTAATCTACATGGAAGGCGAGGAGGTAAAGTGGCTTACCGTTACTTTGTTGTTCCAGTTTTTCCAGCAGTGCGTCGGCGGGAGGACAGCTGGAGCAGCCTTCGGATGTAAAAAGTTCTACGACTGCGAATCCTTTGGTGCTGTCGTTGGTATTGATAACGGCAGCGTTGTTATTACCGTATAAGGTATTGCAGGCGCCGATGAATGTACTGAGGCAAATCATACCTATGCTGAGTGTTGATGCTATTATTTTTTTCATTTTATCTAGATGTTAGTGTGTTATTAATAAGGATCGCAGGGAAAAGCTGCAGGTGTTAATGTTTGTATGAAGGCGCTTCGTTTGTTGACATCTTCAGGAGTAAAGGCAGGGCCGTTATATTGCTGGATGGAGTAGGCAGGTTGTTGTCCGCTCATATCCAGTTTTTCTACACTTAATAATTCTCCGTTGATGTAGCTGCCGTACCAGAATTTATTATCCTGATTGCGATAGGTTACCAGGGTATACTGTGCTGTCGTTGTTTGTGGAGTGGTTAGGTTTAGCTGCTGTGTCAAGGCGGCTTTGTTGCCATACAGTAAGGACACTGACCCAGCTTTCTCGTTGATAACGGTGGTGATCACCTGTAAGCCGCTATCGTTGAAAGCATAAGGACGTATAGCTGGAATATCTTTTTTGGCGGAGCAGCTAATAAACAGCATTGCTGCGATGTAGATGGGTATGATAACGCGCATGATTATATTAATTTAAGGTGGATAGATCGAAGATGCCGCCGGTTTTATTGGCTGCTTTGTGGCAAGAAGCGCAGGTTTGGGCGGTGAGTAGCGTGCCGGCAGGTTTGAGTTCCTGTGTTTCAAATTTCGCGTAGCCCCAACCATCGGTGCTTTCGTATTGTGTCTGGTTTCTGACCATAAACTGTACGTTTACAAATTTTCCCGGATGAATATTTCCATCGTTGTCGATTTGTTTCTCCCATACTACTTTGGCAACGATGGCACCGTCGGGCCATGGGCTGATATTCTTTTCCTTGATGGCTTTCATTGCGATAGGATTGGCAAACATGACGCGCATAGTGGTGTTATCGAAGCGGGAAGTAGTACTCATCACCTGCCATTGGCGGAACTCTGGCATGAACCTGATACCCGTAGGTGCCACTGGTATTGCTTTTGCGGAGGCACCGTGGTTGGTAACCTGTGGTAATGTTTGTGCGCTTTGTGCACAGTCTGGCTGTACTGTTTTACGTTTAGTATCGAGATAATTGCGTAAGACGGTCATTTCATCCGCAGTGACTTTAGCATTGCTGTGCAGGGCTGCGTAAGAAGGTAAAGGCATATTACCTGCCTTGATCATATTGTAAGCTTCCCAGATCATGGACTCTTGTTCAGCGGGGGAGAGCTTATCCCACTCGGAGAAATTCAGGTGTTTGCGTGCATCCTGTACATCTTTTTTTACTATCCCCGCCACAACAGGCAGTTTATCGAACCATTGCAGTTTGGTATTATTGGAATGGCAATCATAGCAAGCCCTTTGAAAGATCTGTTTTACAGGAGCGGGTATATTTACTTCTGCAGTAATTGGCGGGTTATTAACCACATGTGTGGTGAATGACATGGCTGCAGTTACTACTACTGCTATGCCTGCGCTCATGGCGGTGATCTTTATCTTATTTGTTGTTTTCATGTGGCGAAGTATTATGACACAAAGAGAAAAAAATCTGGGGCGCTGCGGAAACGCAATACCCTGTATCCGGCAAATTTGGAGGTGAGCCGGACAAGTACCGGGGTGAATAATCAGGCGCCGTTTAAGCGGGCAAACAGCCTGGGGGGAAGGGTTGCCGGGACCAGGAGCAAGGATGTCCACTTCAGGAGCCTAAACGCCGGCTTCAATGGTTGAATATTCCCTATGGAGACCAAATACGATTATCTTTGAGCTATCATGAATAAAAGACAACCATTTAAGATATCAGGCAGGATCATTTGGTTAAGCTCCTTGTTTTTGGGCGTAATTGTGGCTTTGCCCAGTCTGATTCAGCATCAGTACAATATATATGAGGTCATTGCCAATTCGACGATTACCTTTTTGTTTTCCTTATTTGTATGGTATTATAACATGCAGACATTGCCGGTCTATACTTCCAGGCAGGTAGCAAAAGGCTTTTCTTTAGGACCTTTGATGAAAAACCTCGTGGTGGGTGTGGTGGTCATGTTTCTCTTATCCTATATTCAGCAGCAGATCCTGACGCATATCAATTTTGGCCCTACGATGCTGATGTTTGAGGTGAGAGGAGTATTGATCAATCTGACTTTCTATATGTTCATTCACCTGATCTATCAAACCTATCAGAACCAGCGCGTGAGTATAGAGCTGGAACGCAGCAAAATGGATAATCTGGCTGCACAGTTTGAGCTGTTGCGTCAGCAGGTAAATCCGCATTTTCTCTTTAATACATTGAATACACTCAAGTATATGGTAGAAAGTGGGGACGAGCATAGTGTTGATTTTATTTTAAAATTGTCAGATTTTTATCGTTTTACGTTGGAGAACAGAAAACTGGACCTGATTACGATGTCGGAGGAACTGAAGATATTGGATGCTTATATTTATTTGCTGCATGCACGTTTTGAAGAGGGGCTGGATGTTTCTATTGATGTCAGCGAGGAGCATAAGGCTGCTGTAGTACCGCCATTTACCTTGCAGTTACTGGTGGAAAACGCGATCAAGCATAATGTGGTTTCCTGGGATAAGCCGTTGCAGGTAAAGATTTTTTCTGAGGGAGATACTATTGTAGTGAGTAATAACCTTCAGCCGAAGATTACGCCGGAAGTCTCTACTGGCATTGGTTTGGAGAATATAAATGAGCGTTATGATCATCTTATCAGCAAAAATATTGAAATTATACCTGACACTAAATCGTTTACAGTAAAATTACCCGTTATACATGAGGATCGTCATAATTGAAGATGAGATAAAGGCGGCAAAGTCTTTATCAGCAATGATTACAAAGTTGAGGCCTTCGTACACGATAGAGGCGATGTTGGGCAGTATTGAAACGGCGGTGAGTTATCTTTCTAACAATCCGCAACCTGATTTGATATTTATGGATGTGCAGTTATCAGATGGATTGAGTTTTGAGATTTTCCGGATGGTGAAGGTGACGGCTCCTGTGATATTTTGTACTGCTTTTGGTGAATACGCAATGGACGCGATTAAGTCCAATGGTGTAGATTATTTGTTAAAACCTTTTGCAGCAGCAGATTTAGAGGCGGCATTTGAAAAGGTGGATACCTTTAAAACATTTTTCCAGCAGCGTACCCAATCTGATTGGCAGGAGCTGATCAAGCGATTGGATAAGCCGGAGACCAAGACCAGTTTTCTGGTGATGCACAATAACAAGTATATCACGGTTCGAACGGAGAATATCGCATATGTATATATTAAGTTTGAATCGCCCTATATTGTAACATTCCAGCAACAGAAATATACTATTTCGCAAACGATGGAGCAGTTGCAGTCGCAGTTATCGGCGAAACAGTTTTATCGTTTGAACAGGCAGTACCTGGTGAATTTTGATGCTATCAAAGAGGTGGAGCATTATTCTGCGCGAAAGCTGGCGTTACAGATGAGTGTTCCTACGGAGGAAGTGCTGACAGTGGGGAAGGAGAAGATTACACATTTTTTGGAGTGGATGGAGAACAGGTAGAGAAAGAGATAATATTAATAAGCCATCTGCGGGAGCAGATGGCTTATTAATATCTTAGATTTTTTTGTCACAAAATATATTACCCATTTTAGGGATAGCCTTATTGGCTTCCTCCAATGCTCTGGGATTGACCATTCTAAGATCAATTTTGTCTAATCTTTGATCAATGGTATAAGTAATAATTTGATTTAATAATGTGCTTTTTACTTGGAAAGTTTTCTTTTTCATAAAAGTGAATTTAATATTTTTTACTGGTAATTACGAAGCCTTGCGCTTCAATATTGGGGTGAAATGGAATGAATTGATCTTCTTGCTCAACCCAAATATTAAAATGTAATTCAAATTCCTTAATGTATTTACTTATTACAATTCTATAAAGTCTCGTTCTTTCTTTTGTACTTCCTTTGAAATAAATTTTTCTGTTTGGGAATTTTTGCAAAAAAACCTCAATTGTTTGACATATTGTGGCAATGATTTTATACATGTCACCATTGTTGCTTATACTATAATCATCTATATCACCATTGATATTAATATCGCCAAAGCTTAAATTAACAAGTTCTGTGCTTTCTGTTGGAGAAAAATATATCCTTTTCAATATGACACCTTTGGGTCCTATACTAAAGAATTCGTAAGCACTATTATTATCACCAATTATTATACTTTCATAAGAGGAATGATTCATTTACTTTTATAAGTAGAGAACCAACAATTGATAAAAACGGTACCTGGTAAAAGCCAACTGTTTTCTATCCATTTTCATTCGTGAAATTCCTCCAAAAGCATTTTTGTTCGTTGAGTTTTTAATTCATTTTTGTTGTATCTATACAGCTGATTTTTATTGTTACTTATTGTAATAACCGAGGTGAATTGAGTGTTGTTGATGCCTTCTTATAATAAGTATTTGATTGATTTTAGCATTAGCTTTTCACTTTGATGATTTTTTTTTCATCATGCTATATATTCTTTACTAATAGAAAGTGAAACGCCACAATTTTGTACCTAACTTGTTTTTCTACAAGTTCCTTTTGTTTTTAGCTGTATTATATTACCTTTGCGCCTGATATGAACAACAATACGCACTTCTCTCTGCTGACACCACCTTGATAGCCTGATCATGAGTTATCAGTATAAGCGCGGATTTCCGGCCTGGCTTACTGTTCTGTCCATTAATAACATTATTTATTTTATACGTCTTAATCTTTCATCAAACATGAAGGGCTACTTTAATTTGTTTGACTTCTCGCAAAAAGTCAATTACAAGACAGAAGTATTGGCAGGGCTCACCGTAGCCATGACCATGATTCCTGAATCTTTGTCCTTTGCTATATTAGCTGGGTTGTCGCCCTTAACTGGTTTGTATGCTGCGTTTCTAATGGGCCTTATCACTGCGGTGTTTGGCGGCCGTCCGGGAATGGTATCCGGTGGCGCTGGCGCAACTGTAGTAGTGCTGATCGCATTAATGCAATCACACGGTGTCGAATATGTATTTGCAGCTGTGGCATTGGCGGGAATATTTCAGATTGCCGTAGGTGTATTCAGGTTAGGGAAATTCATACGTTTGGTGCCACAACCTGTGATGTATGGCTTTGTAAATGGTCTGGCTATCATCATCTTCATGTCACAGATACAGCAATTCAAAATAACTACACCTGCTGGTACGGAATGGCTTAGTGGAACACCACTCTGGATCATGTTAGGACTAGTGCTATTGACGATATTGATCGTATACATTGTACCAAAAATTACCAAGGTGGTGCCAGCCTCGCTGGTGGCTATTGTTGTAGTGTTCCTGCTGGTGCTGGGCTTCGGAATCCATACAAAAACAGTGAAAGATATTGCCAGTATCAGCGGCGGTTTTCCGTTATTCCACATCCCTGCTGTGCCGTTTAACCTGGATATGATCAAAACAATTTTTCCCTATTCATTGGTGATGGCAGGTGTTGGCCTGATTGAGAGTTTACTCACCATGAATGTAGTAGATGAAATCACCGGTACCAAAGGAAAAGGTAATAAAGAAGCAATGGCACAGGGAACCGCGAATATTGTCAATGGATTTTTTACAGGCATGGGAGGTTGTGCGATGATCGCGCAGTCTTTCGTGAATTTATCCGCTGGATCCAGGGCACGGTTATCCGGTATCATCGCCGCATTGACCATCCTAATGATCATTCTTTTCGGTGCGCCTGTGATAGAACATTTGCCTATGGCGGCATTGGTGGGGGTGATGATGATGGTTGCTATTGGTACATTTGAATGGATCAGTATACGTATTGTCAATAAAATGCCACGTCATGATGTGATAGTAGGCATATTAGTGGCGGCCATTACGGTATGGTTGCATAATCTTGCGTTGGCTGTACTTATTGGCGTTATAATTTCTGCGTTAGTATTTGCCTGGGAAAGCGCTAAACGTATCCGTGCCAGGAAGTACACAGATGAAAAGGGGATCAAATATTATGAAATTTACGGGCCGCTGTTCTTTGGCTCCGTGACTACTTTTCTTGAAAAATTTGATGTGGCCAACGATCCGGCGGAAGTAATCATCGACTTCAAAGAGAGCAGGGTTACGGATATGAGTGCCATTGATGCTTTACATAAACTCACTGATCGCTATCGACAAGTGAATAAACAATTACATCTTCGGCATCTAAGTGCAGACTGTCGTCTTCTACTTAAAAATGCTGGAACTGTGATTGACGTAAATATAGTGGAAGATCCTCATTACAAGGTGGCTACAGATTTACAATAACGGCGATGAAAGCGGATTTGGTTGCTACAGCCAGATACGCTTTCTGTTTCCTGGCGGTTAGTACAGTCTGGTGTTGTTGGCTATCTTTAGGCGCCATGATAGCGAAATTTAGCATGATCTGATTATGCGGCGGTAATCAGTATTAAATTTGTTTGTTTTTTGTCCCAGCTTCTGTAATACTATATGACATCCTTGCGTCGCACACTTGTGCGGTATTTCGCTATTCATCTCCTTTACAAAGCTATAGCGGGCATCTCCATAAAAATCGGTTGATTATTTTCTTTGCCCCATTCATATAATGCTGTGAGTACAGGATGTAAGGATTTTCCTTTGTCTGTGAGGTGGTATTCTATATTTCGGGGTGGTTTCTCCTGCAAAATTATTTTTTGAATCAATCCATCTTGTTCCAATTCTTTCAGCTGTAGTGTGAGTGCTTTTTCTGCAACGAAGGGAATAGATTTTTTAAGCTCACTGTAGCGCATTGGCTGCTTTGTCAGCCGATCGATGATGAGCGCCTTCCAGCGGCCACCCATCACGATTAGGGTGTAAGAAATAGGGCAGAGGGTTACCAGCTGCTGCAAATTACTGGTATTGGTAGATTGTAATTTTCGCATACTTAAAGATACGAACAAAATTTTCCGTTATTGTTTGCGAGTGATCGCTGAGAGAGATTTGCTGAAAAAAGAAATGAGCGAAATTATCAATAAGGCATTTTGGGCGGATAAGGCAAAGGGCGCCGACAGTTTACGTATGGTGACAGAAACTCTTCCTGCACCGGGTTCACAGGAAGTATTGATACAGGTAAAGGCTGCAGCATTTAATTACCGGGAGGTGATGATCATAGAGTCGGGCGTATATCCGCTACCAGTGAAGGATACCTTTATTCCAATGGCTGACGGCGTAGGCGAAATTATAGCGGTGGGATCAGCGGTTTCAAATTTTAAAGCGGGTGATCGTGTGGCAGCGGTGATGTTTCCCTATTGGCAATCCGGGCCTTTCCAGGCGGAGTTTTCCGGGCAGTTGGGCGGGGCCTTGGACGGTATGTTGACAGAATATAAAATACTCCCAGCAGCTGGTGTTGTGCTTATTCCGGATCACCTTAGCTATGTGGAAGCTGCTGCCTATCCATGTGCCGGCGTTACTGCCTGGAATGCCTTGTTTGGTGGGGCAGCTTTGCTACCAGGACAAACAGTGCTTACGCTGGGCACTGGCGGGGTATCTATGATGGCTTTGCAATTTGCCAGGGCCGCGGGTGCCCGGGTGATTGCAACTACCTCTTCTTCAGAAAAGATTGGATTACTTCAACAGTTTGGGGCAGATGAAGTGATCAACTACAAAGAACAACCAGCGTGGCACATAGCCGTGAAAGCGCTTACCAATGGCAAGGGCGCGGACCATATCATTGAAGTAGGTGGCGCCGCTACCTTGCCGCAATCCATCAGGGCTGTGCAGGCAACAGGGCAGATCAGTATGATTGGCTCCATGGCCACTGGAGATCCTTTATCAAATCCTAATTTATTGTTGACTACGGCCGCGACTATACGCGCAATTGCTGCCGGCCATCGTCAGCATCAGCAGCAGATGAACAGTGCCGTTGCCGTAAACAAGTTGCGACCACTGATTGATCGCGTCTTCCCTTTTACGGACGCTAAAGAAGCTTATCAATACTATCTGAAAGGGCAGTACCAGGGAAAGGTAGTAGTATCGATGGAGTAAATACGCTTATGTAACAAAAGTCACCATATAATCATTCCAGTTTCCCGATATTTACATCAACATATAGTTTGAAACTTAATTTTGAAGGAATGAAAAGCAGAATTTTAACAGGATGGAACTTTATGCGATGGCTGCGATTAGGTATGGGCATCGCCATCATGGTACAGGGTTTTTATTCGCATGATATGCAGTTTGTATTGATAGGCGGCCTGCTGAGCCTCATTCCGATATTGAATTTTGGCTGTGGTGGTGGTAATTGCAGTGTGCCACGGCAGCGTAATACAAAGCAGCAGCAAGCGGTGAGTTATGAGGAAGTTTCATAAAACAATAAGGTAGATATTAAATTACAGGAAAGATAATGAAGGCGCTCCATAGTTTGGGGCGCCTTTGTTTTACAGTAGCACCAGCAGCGATCACCAAGGCCATTGCAAAGCGAAGTATATTCTGGTGATATGGAGATAAATAAATTCCGTACAATATAGGAAGCAAAAAAATGATGGAGAACAAAGGGATAAAATTACTGATGAACTGAATTATTAATAATAAAACAAATGGCCTGCTGTCAATAGTCTTGGGGTAATTGTAAGCAGCCTTTTTTACATATGCTAAAAGGTTATGATTGGAATCCAAATTAAATAGATGTCCTCTTACAGTTGTTCCTTTCTTTTACCTTTTTGTTAACATTAAAACAGCTACATTTAGATATAATCAATAACTCACCCGGACAGCGCTTTATATTATCATCTATTCTACTGGCATATTTGAGACTTATTCCTCGCTTCTACAAAAAATCAAGTATGGCCATTTATATTTTTTTTGCCGCTTTATGGTACCTATCACTGTTTTCGCAAACTTTTTTTCAACATAGATATGCCGCGCATGGCGCATTTACGATGAGCAAGGGATGGGAGCGATTCTTTTTTATTTTTACATATATCACACAAGGATCTTCCTATATGAGTCCCAGGGCATATGGCATTATGCACAGATTGCACCATGCACATACGGATACGGAATTAGATCCACATTCACCAGCTAATTCGTCCAATATATTTTCTATGATGTGGGGTACAAGGGCAGCGTATCAGGAAATACTTCATGATGAGAAAGTAGTAGAACCCCGTTATACCAAGAACCTTCCAGAGTGGGCATCGCTTGATAGATTTGCTAGCAGTACCTTTTCGAGGTTGCTTTGGGTTGCAGGATACATAGTTTTCTTTGTTTATTTTGCAACAAATCCTTACCAGTATTTATTATTGCCGATAGTAGTGTCGATGGGCGCATTTCATGGCGCTATCGTTAACTGGTTTGCGCATAAATACGGCTACATCAATTTCAGGTTAAGGAATACCGCAATGAATCTATTGTTTGTTGATGTGTTGATGTTAGGGGAATCCTATCATAATAATCATCATAAGCATCCTTCTTCTGTAAACTTCGGACGACGCTGGTTTGAGATTGATCCAGTGTATTATGTTATCAGGTTGTTTGAATGGCTAAGGGTTATTAAGTTGGCTCCTACTGTAAAGAAACAGTTAGCAGTTGCTTAAGCATAAAAAAAGCAATCAGTAATAATATTTAAACAAAAATATTATTACTGATTGCTAATTGAAGTATTTAATTACTTTGAATTATTATCGGGTAGGTTTGTTAACAGAGCTGATTTTCTTTATGTCCATAGCATAATATCCTTTTGCATTTTTCTCCTGAATGAAACTAACTCTATCTCTCTCCTTAATAGGCTCTGTTAAATCATTTATATGAAAGAATATTTTTTCCCTGGACTTGTCATCAGAAATAAATCCAAACCCTTTTGATTGGTTAAAGAAGTCGACCATGCCTGTTTTTACAGGGTCTTCAGCTGGGCGTGGAGTGGCACCGATTCGGATATCCTTTGCATCTATTTCCGCTTTCCTGGTGTTGTCAGGAGGAACAGTGCTCAGGTTACCATTTTCGTCCACATATGCCAGCATATCCTCTAGGCTTTTCCCTTTATTGTTATTATGTTTTCGTTCTTGCGCTTTCTGCGCTTTGTTTTCTTTTGCTTTGGCTTTTTTATTTCTGTTTTCTTTCTTGGAAAAAGATTCTCCCATAATTATTAGTTTAAGTGAAATCGCGTGATTGCGAAAAGAGGTTTTCTATACAAAAAATTAGAAGATATTAGTATCTGGACCTTTCAGGTCTTGGTTTTGCTTCATTGACAACGATTTTTTGTGTGTCAACGACAGTGTTGTTTAAGTTCCTTATGGCTCTTTCTGCCGCTCCCTCATCAGGCATTTCTACAAAGGCGAAACCTTTAGATCGGCCGGTGAAATTGTCATAAATTACTTTGGTACTGCGTACAATACCAAATGGAGAAAACAAGTCTGATAATTGTTGCTCGGATGTCTGGCTACTTAAATTGCCAATAAAGATGTTCATTATAATAATGTTTAATATGATTAATATGGCAGCTGGAAAAGCGAAGACTGAGGAAGAAAAGAGGGTATCCAGACTAGATCAGCAGAAGCAGAGGCAGGAGCCTGAGGTAATATCAATAAAGGTAGGTTAATAAATTGGATAAAGCAGGTTTATTATTCGATGAAGTGGTAAATAGTACAGATTATTAGCCAGATAAAGTATTTTTCTACCCAAATTTCCCGGAAAGGTTGTATTTTTTCGGCTTTTTCCGGAAGTAATAATATCTGCCAATGCAAATAATGACTGATGATAATGAATTGTGGAAAGCGATAGTAGGAGGGGATGACAATTCATTTCAACAGGTTTACCATACACATTTTACGATGTTATATGAGTATGGTATGCGTTTTTCGGCAGAGGAGGAACTGATTAAAGAATGTATCCAGCAGCTGTTTGTAAAGATCTGGACCAATAGAAGCAACCTGGGAGAAGTGAACCGTATCAAGCCTTACCTATTGTTTTCTCTTAGGACAATTATTTATAATAAGTTTAGAGACGAAAAACGCCGTCGTATCAGTGAGTTGGCGGAGTCTTACGATTTTGAACTGGAATTTTCGCCGGAAGCTGCCTATATTCAGCGGGAGGTGAACGATCATAAACTGACTGCCCTGAAAGTAGCCATGGAACAGCTTACACCCCGGCAAAAGGAAATCATCTATCTACGCTATTTCCAAGAATTAGATTACAAAGAAATTGCATCTATCATGGATGTCTCTGTGAAAGGTGCGTACAAGCTTGCTGCCCGCTCACTGGAAGCACTACGCGAAATACTGGACATCTCCCTGGTAGCAGTCATATGCCTGCTGAAAGTCGCTGCCAGCAAGTGATTTACTTCCTCTTATCTCCCTATTTACATGCATTTATTTATTGATCTGAAAAAAAAGTAAAAATTTTTTTCTTTTCCGTGGGGTAATTAAATCTACCCTGGTGTTTAATTAAAAATCGCCCTTCTCTAAAGGTGTGGATGTAGCGTAATGAGTGAAAGGTATCAGCAATATAGTAAACAGGATTTCCTGGACGACGATAGTTTTATCCGTTATATACGTGGAGAATCGCGTGATTCGGCCGTTTGGGAGCCATATGTGCGGTCGGCGCCTGATAATTTGAAAGCATTAGAGGATGCTGCGGATGAACTACGACTCCTGTTGACAGCCAGGCGTATCCTGCCTTCCAGACAAACGGAAGAAGCGGTGTGGATATCTATCCAACAACAGATTGCTGTAGATGCCCGGCAACCTGCCATGCGACTAGTTCGCAGGCGTTGGATAGCTGCCGCGGCAGCTATATTGCTACTGATTATTAGCAGTACTGCTTACTATAGACTTGCAAAAACTACTATCCATACTGATTATGGAAAGGTAGCAAACATCGTGTTGCCAGATAGTTCCACTATTGTACTGAATAGCAATTCGGTCATCTCTTATAAAAAATATTGGAAAGAAGGGGCTACTCGCGAAATATGGTTACAGGGAGAAGCATTTTTTGAAGTGCGACACCTGAAAAAAGATAGCGCCCCAATCCGGCCAGGGGAGCGGTTTGTCGTGCATACTCAACAACTGGATGTGGAAGTATTAGGTACTACTTTTAATGTGAAAGCGCGTAGAGGTGTTACTGAAGTAGGGCTCCGCTATGGCGCAGTGCAACTCCTGGCGCAGAATCAGCAGCAGATGCGCCTGAAGCCAGGAGATGTTGCCCAGTTCAGCACATCATCAGGACTAATAATGTTATCACCCAAGGCTGTGGTAGCCGTCAGCGCCTGGAAAAATCATCAGCTTATGATGGATAATATGTCTGTCAGAGAGATTACGCATCTCCTGGAAGATACCTATGGCTATCATTCCGTCATCACTGATACAACTATTCTAAATAAAACAGTACAGGGAGCTATCGCTGTAAAAAATGAAGATGATATCATTTTCATTCTCCAGGGGATATTACAAATGAACATAGAGAAAAAGGATCACCAACTGATTTTTAAGCAACATAACTAGCGTTTCAACCAAATCAGCTACTAACCAACAAATTCTTATGCAAAAAATTTCAATGAAATTTTGGCTGCTATTGCTTTGCAGCATTCTGACGCTGGGAACCTATGCTCAGTCGCCAGGCAATGGCAAACAAACACCTGTTACCAATGCATTGGACCAGATCACCAAGCGTTATAAAACGCAGTTTGTATTTGAGCCAGCATTACTAAAAGGACATTTCACCAATGTTGTCATAGATGAAAATTCCAGGCTGCCGCTGGAAGAGTTGATGAAACGGGTATTATATCCTAACAACCTGCTTTTCGTTTATGTTAACGATAACACCTATATGATTATTAAGCGGCCTGCGGGAACAACGAGCACGCCTATATTACCAGCGGCGCAGCCAAATGTAGATGAGCAGGCTGTAATAGCGGCAGGTGTTATACATGAACTTAAAGGCATGGTCTATGATTCAGTTAGCCGGGAAGGTTTGCCTGGCGTAACGGTAAGATTGCTTCCAGGTGGCGCTGGCGCCTTAACTGATAATAATGGGCAGTTTACGATTAAGACAGCAAAAGATAATATCAGCGATGCCTCGCTGTCTGTAAGCTTTGTAGGCTATGGCGGCAGAATAGTAAAGGTAACGGGGGCGCATATGTCCATTTACCTAAATCAGAATACGCATACACTGGATGAAGTGAAAGTAGTGGATGTAGGGTATGGCACCAAGCGTAAAGAAGCGATCACCAATGCGGTTAGCACGGTAGACAATAAGACTATCACGCAGATGCCAACGCCTATGTTGAGTAATGCGCTGGTAGGTACGATTCCTGGCTTGTTCGGAAAGCAAGCTGGTGGCTCTCCGGGAAGAGATAACACCCGCCTGCTGGTACGTGGGTCTTCATTAGCAAATGCTGCTTTGGTAGTAATTGATGGCGTGCCGCTCAATGATCCGGGTAATTCCGGCGGTTTCGTGGGACAAGCGAACATCAATGACCTGGACCCAGCTGATATTGAAACAGTAACCGTATTAAAAGATGCTGCTTCCACTGCGATCTATGGCTCCAGAGGCGGTAACGGCGTTATTCTCATCAACACCAAAAGGGGAAAAAGAGGAAGAACAGTTTTTAATTTCAGCGCAAATACTGCCTGGTCGCAGCCGACACAACAACCTAAGTTTGTTGACAGCTATCAGCAAGCGCTTTTAGAGAATGAATTCTCCATCAATTCCAATAAAGGAATTATTTATTCAGATGCTACACTGGATACCATTAAGCGTGGCCTGAACCCCGACAGATATGCAAATACCAACTGGTCGAAAGCCGCTTTGATGAACTGGGCCAAATCGCAGAGCTATAACCTGAACATGACGGGTGGTAACGATATGATGAAATACTATGTAGCTGGCGGTTATAACAACCAGGGTTCTTTAGTTTCCAATGATGGCTTTAAGCGTTATACACTGATCTCCAACCTCGATGCAAGGGTAAATAAAAATCTGAGCATGGGCTTCGATGTCCGCTATGTATATGAGCAGCTGAACGATCCTATTGCTGCAGGCACCAATTCCATACTGAACAACGTATACCTCGCTTCGCCATTGCAACCGGTATACTTTAGTAATGGATTGCCTGCAGCCAATTACACAGGTACGATTATGAATCCTGTAGTGCAGGAATCCTCTTCCGGTTATTACCGCAAAACAGCTAACTACTTTAATGGTAAACTACGTATAGATTATACCATTCCTTTTGTAAAAGGATTAAGTGCGCATGCCATGGCGGCTTTCGATCGTAATAACTACGGCGATAAAACATTTACCAAACAATTTAAATTGTATCGTCAGAATGCCAGCGGCCAATATGTGCCGGTATCAGGCGTAGACAGCAAGGGCGCCGACCTCAAACCTAGCCTGTCTGAAAATTTATACAGGGCCAATTATACCAACATGGAATTTGGTTTTAACTATGACAGAAGTTTTGGTCTGCATCATGTATCAGGTATGTTATTGTATACAACCAATGAGTCTAATTCCAGCACGCTGAGTGCGGCGAGGTCCAATATTTTTTCTTCCAGTATAGATCAGTTGTTTGCGGGAGATGCCAGTACAAACTCGACCAATAATGGCACTGCTACTGCATTTGGAAGGGTAGGATATGTAGGACGTGCGAGTTATTCTTATAATGGTAAGTATTATGTAGATGCGAGCTTCCGCTCAGAGGCCTCTGTAAACTATCCTGAGGGGCATCGTTGGGGAACATTTCCTTCTATTTCTGCCAGCTGGCGGATGTCGGAGGAAAGCTTCCTGAAAGATAATGTGACCTGGCTGGATGAACTGAAGCTCCGCGCTTCCTACGGTATGGCAGGTGATGAAACTGGATCAGGATATAGCGCTTATCTGTATAATTTCTCGGTAGGACAAAATTCAGGGCCGAATTCTACTACCGGTAAAAACGGTTATATTTTTGGCGGCTCTTATGTGCCTTCTGTGTATCCAGGTACAACGGCGCCTAATACGGACATCACCTGGGGAACTATCAAAGCTGCTAACCTGGGTTTGAATATGAGCGTGCTGAAAGGCTTGCTCAGTGCCGAATTTGACGTGTATCGTAAAAACAATACCAACGTATTAATATCTGTTATGGATAATGTACCGGCTACTTATGGCGCCAATACACCAAAGGTAAACAGAGGAAATAACCATACCACAGGCTTTGAGTTGAGCATTACTCATACGAATCAGGTAAGTAAAAACTTCAGTTACTACGTGCGTCCAAGCATCTCACATACCAAAACGATTGTGGATGATTCTGGTGAGCAAAGTGGATTAGCTGCCTGGGACGACCGTCAGAAAAATGGCTGGGGTGTAAACACCGTGCGTATCTATCATGCGCTGGGATTATTTCAGTCGAGGGCAGAAATTGATAACTGGGCCGTTCAGGATGGTAGAAAAAATACGACCATCAATCCCGGAGATATTAAATATGCTGATCTGAACCATGATGGTATTATCGATCAGCAGGACGTAGTTGTGAAGGATAATGCCTATATGCCATTGCTGAACTATAGTGTATCATTTGGCGCTACCTGGAAACGTTTAACCGTTGACGTTACCTTACAGGGTATTGGCGACTATACGAATACCTATTTGAACAAAATCTGGACAAACTATGATACGCGTCAGCTGGACCGCTGGACCCTTGACAATCCTAATGCCAGCTGGCCTAAATTAGGCAGCATCGCCAGCGATGGCCGGACTTCTGATTTTTATGGATTGAATGGTAATTACCTGCGATTGCGTAATGTGAGAGTAGCTTATGCACTCACGTCGGTATGGTTGAAAAGGGTAGGTTTCAATAATGTGGTATTTAACCTTCAAGGTGGTAACCTGCTGGTGTTCTCCAAAGTAAAATTCATGGACCCGGAAAACGATAACGTCACGCCGTATGGTGCGCAGAAAACACTCAGTGCAGGCGTCAACGTTAGTTTCTAATTTTTTATCCTTAAACGAAAAGTCATGAAAAGAAATATAGCACTCGGATGGATCGCTGGTTGCCTGGTATGTTTTGCTTCCTGCACTAAAGATATTCTTAATAAAAGCCCACAGGATAGCATCAACGAACTGACAGTTTGGAATGATATGGGCCTGGTAGGCAATTACGTGAACTATTTTTATTCTACACTGCAAAGCGGATACAGCCGTAATTTTTATCTCTCGGCAGCTACCGATGATGGGATGAATGGGCTGGCAAATGATATCTTCTATATAAAACCGCTTACCATGGATGCCAGCTGGAATGCGACGAATGCTCCTTTCAATGGTTATTACACATCTACCTATCAGGTCATTCGTAAAGCAAATGATTTCCTGGCGCATATAGATGCCGTTCCCGGGGATTCTTTGCTGCGTAAGCAATACAGAGCGGAGCTGCGTTTCTTCCGGGCCTACTATTATACCGAGATGCTAAACTATTTTGGTGATGATCCGATCAAAGCCCCAGGCGCTGCTGCACCTTCAGGTCTGGTAGATGGTTATGAAGATGCGCTTGGTGTAGTAATCGTAGAAAAGGCACAACAATATGGAAAAGATTCATTGAATGTGCCACGTAGTACCCGTAAGCAAACAGTAGATTACATTATCGGAGAGCTGGATGCGGTGACTACTGAGTTAGGCGCGTTGCCAGCGAGTTATACCAATCCTGCCGGCCGCCTCAATAAGGGCGTGTCCATGGCCTTGAAATCACGGGTACTACTATACGCCGGCCGCTTCCAGGCAGCAGCTGCTGCCGCCAAAGCCGTAATGGACCTGGGGAAATACAGTCTGTATCCAGATTATAAAACCCTCTTTACCATAAAAAACAACCAGGAATGTATCCTCTCTATACAGCATAATAACGTCGCTAAGGAAAGGGGACATACCTACGACAAAGATATGGCAGTAGGTTCTTTGAGTGGTACTTCCAGAAGTAACCCTACACAAAACCTCGTAGACGATTACGAAATGACGGATGGTAAACTACCAACAGCATCTCCATTATATAATGCAGCCGCTCCATATGCTAACAGAGATGCCCGCTTTTACGCCTCTGTAGCCTATGATGGCTCCATTTACAGAGGATTGGAACTACGTACCTATGCTAACGGCTACGATCAAACGAATGCAGGCTTGTACAAAACACAAACCACTTATCTGGTAAGAAAAGCCTGTAACGAAACTTTCAACTTTCTAGGTGATGCTACTTATGGCAGCGATCAGAACTGGCAGTATCTCCGCTATGCAGAAATCCTGTTGAATTATGCGGAGGCACAAAATGAAACCATAGGCCCGGATGGTACAGTCTATAATGCGGTAAATGCTATTCGTAAACGCGCTGGACAACCGGATCTACCCGGAGGTTTGTCCCAGGCAGATATGCGCCAATGCATCCGTCATGAAAGAAGAATAGAATTTGCTTTCGAAGACCAGCGATTCTGGGATATACGCCGTTGGCATATTGCTGACCAGGTGGCAAGTAAAAATATCTATGGAGCCAACATCACCCTTTCAGGTACTACCAAAGTGTATGGTACACCTAAATTATTAGAAAGCCGATTCTTTGAACTCAAAAATTATAGCTTCCCTATTCCTTATTCGGAGCTGCTCGCCAACTCAAATATGATCCAAAATACTTACTGGAAATAAAACAACTGATCATGCATCAATATAAAAAGATACGTAAACACGGATTGCTGGCAGCAGGATTACTGACAGCCTTCAGTACCAATGCACAACAGAAAGGAAAGAATTACGTGCATTCATTGCCGTTAGTGCAGCAATGGACAGATAATCAGCATTTTGTGCTGTCCAGAACAAATGAGCAGAACAAAATTTACTATGTTAACGTGAATGCTGCCACCGGAAAAGAAACGGTCGATTCTACCTATAGAAGAAAAGGTTTTGCGGCTGACAAAAAATTGGTCATTCTCCACAACGATATCTATCTGCAACAAGGTGCTAAAAAGCAGCAGCTTACACATGATTCGCTATTGGAAGCAACGCCGGTATTTTCTCCGGATAGTAACTTCATCGCTTTCACCAGGGAGCATGATCTCTACACCTTAGAACTGGCTACAGGAAAGGAAACCAGGTTGACGTTCGACGGCACTGAAACATTGATGAATGGCATGGCTTCCTGGGTGTATATGGAGGAAATATTAGGAAGACAAAATGAAGGCCAGGCGTTCTGGTGGAGCCCTGACAGCAAGTCTATTGCTTACTTCCAGACCGATGATAGCAAAGTCCCCGTATACACCATTACTGACGCCGGCGATGGATATCATGGATATGTGGAACATCAGCGTTACCCGCAGCCAGGCGATACTAATCCAAGCGTGAGAATAGGTATTGTCTCGGTTAACGGTGGTAATACCCGTTGGACAGACTTTGATAAGGATGTTGACCAATACTTCGGCACACCGCTCTGGAGCCCGGATAATAAATCCTTATTGGTGCAGTGGCTCAACAGAGGCCAGGATCATTACCAGCTCTATGCTGTGCAAGCAGATAATGGCAAGAAGAAATTATTGTACGAAGAGAAACAATCTACCTGGATCAACCTCGATGATGAAGATCGTTTAACATTCATCAACGGAGGGCAACAGTTTATCATGGCCTCCGATAAATCAGGTTATAGACAGCTATATTTGCACAATGCAGATGGAACATTGAAGAATGTTATCACGAGCGGTAATTTTGTTGTAAAAGCAGTCAATTACATCGATGAGAAAAATAAAGTCATCTATTTTACCTGTAACAAAGATGGTTTAAATAGAAAAGACCTGTATCGGGTGGATTTCAGTGGAAAACATTTGCAACGTTTGACCTTCGGGCCTTATACGCACGAGGTAAAGTTTTCACCGGATCATCAATACTTTACTACACAGTATAGTAATGCAGGGACTCCCGACAAACTTGCATTGGTGACCAATACAGGTAAGGTTGTGAGTCAGCTGGGAGATAGCAAAGGCCCTGATTTTGATAGTACAATTGCAAATAAAGTACGTACGATTTATGTGAAGAGTGAAGATGGAAAGTTTGACTTGCCCGTACATCTTTCTTTTCCTAAGAATTATCAGCCAGGGAAAAAGTATCCGATTGTAATTGCTATATATGGTGGTCCGGAGTCTTCCGTGGTGCAGGACAGATTCGTCAATCCAAGATTCCTGTCAGATGATGGAGTAATTCATGCCAGCTTTGATCATAGAGGATCAGAAGAATTTGGTAAGGTAGGACAGAACTATATGCATCGCGACCTGGCAGGATGGGCACTGAAAGACTGGATACAATGTCTCAAGTGGTTGCTCGCTAATGAACAGGTAGACCCGGAAAAAGTATGTATTACCGGTTATAGTTTTGGTGGATATATGACTTGTTATGCGTTGACCTTTGGCGCGGAGTATTTCAAATATGGTATTGCTGGCGGCAGCGTGGTGGATTGGCGCATGTATGATAGTCATTATACCGAACGCTATATGGATACACCAGCAGAAAATCCGGAAGGATACAAGCAATCATCTGTACTAACGTATACGGATAAACTAAAAGGAAAGCTGCTGCTGATTCATGGTGTGAAGGATGATAATGTCCATGTGAACAATACACTGTCGCTGGTAAGTAAACTGGAAGAGGAACAGAATACCAATTTTGAGTTGATGTTATATCCTGGAAACAGGCATAGTGTAATATCTGATAAGTTATCGCACTATAATGATATAACGAATAAATTTATTTCAAAATATCTTTTGCAGGCAGAAGATAAGAAATAACATTGCTCTCAAACACGCTGCTACCTTGTTTGCCAAGGTGATATGCAGTGGAATGGGCATTGAAAAATTCCTACCATAAATCAACAACCAACCATTAAGAAAAAAGCGTGTCTACCTTGGTAGACACGCTTTTCGTTTATACTAAAGGGAGATTATTTAGTACCACCGTCTTTATGAGGATGTGGCTGGCTTTGTCTGAAAGCTTTCAGCTCCGCTTTGTCAATAAAGCCATCTTTATTGGTGTCAATTGTAGCAAAATTTTCATTTAATTTTTCCAGTCTTTTATTCTCTTTACTTGCAGCTTCTACTTCAGCTTTGCTGAGTTTACCATCGCCGTCTTTATCAATTTTCTTAAAGAAGCCTTCTCTGTCACCTGGTTGATGCTGCTGTGGTTCCTGTTGCTGTGGCTGTTGAGCGTAAGTTTTAGCAGTCACCATTGTCATCATCAATATACCTGCTGCGAAGAAATGTTTCATCATAATTATCAATTTTAAAATGAATTATTAATTCCTGTTTACAGGGATATAGATGCAGATAAGATGCCAACGTTTAATGGTTGACGTTATAGTCCGGGGTGGCATATACCTTTAACATTTTGTTTAAAATATTAATAATCATACAATTAGATTAATAATTATTAATTATTTATATATGTAAATGTGAATTTAATTAACTGTAAATAACATTACTTGACAGTAGTTAACATAGTACACGAGGTGTCGTGCTATCGATTTAAGAATATATCGTAATTTTCCATTTCAATTTTGAAATATTGGTATTGTGAAGATAATAGCATGTTGAATAAAGAGAAGCGCATGAAAATAACACCATTAGAACAAGGAATTTACAGCGTAGATAAGCAGAAACGCTTTGCTTTATATGAACCCGGAAATGCAGCCCAGGAGAAAAATATCCATTATGTCATCAGGCCTTTCCTGGTGGAGTCGGGGCCGGAGGTTATTTTGCTGGATACGGGCTTAGGGCAGGAATCCGCTCAAGGATATGACCTTCTGTCGTTATTAGCGCAGCAGGGGAAACAACCTTCACAAGTAACTAAAATAATATTATCACATCTCCATAAAGATCATTTAAACGGCATTGGTTATATCGATAACGGTGATCTATATACGCATTTTTCCAATGCTACTATTTACCTCCAGGAGCGTGAGCTGGAATACGCGCTGACACAGCGGGAGAGCTATGCTTACAACAGACCTATGCTGGAACAGTTGCGTACATTGCCCAACCTTCAGTTAATGAACGAGGATGAAGGCACAATCCTGCCAGGCATTACCTACCAGGTGGTGGGGGGCCATAGTCCTTTCCATCAGGTATTTTGGTTAAGAGATGATATGACGATTTATTTTTTTGGTGCAGATGATTTGCCACAGGCCAACTACCTTCATCCGCATGTAGCCTACAAAAGTGACTACGATGGAAAACGAGCCATGGAGCTGCGTACTGCCTGGGAAAAAGAAGGTAAGCAACAGCACTGGCAATGTTTACTATATCATGATATGCATGCGCCAATGCTATTGCTGAAAGAAGAGGCATAACTACACGAAAATTTTTCCTTCCATTACAATAACAGAAGTGCCGCTTACCCAGATGCCGTCCGATACCACCTGCACCTGGATATCCGAAGGATGCGCAATATATTTTCCCTGAAGAATACGGAATGATTCGCCAGCAGGAATATATTCCAGATTCGCCAGATATCCCGCCAGCGGCCCCGCTGCAGTACCTGTAGCCGGATCTTCGTCTATACCCATGCCAGGGTTGAAAAACCTGGCTTCTGCCAGATACCCAGCAGCAATGCCTTCAGTGGTGAACAGATAGACGCCTTCGAATCCATAACGGGCCGACAATGATTTGAGCAATGGCTTATGGCAGGCGGCTTTCTCTAGCGCCTGTAAATCCCGCACCGGTACCATCAAATGCGGTACTTCCGTTTGCACAATGTTAATTTGCCAGTCATGTAACAGCAGCTCTTGGGTGCTTAATCCAACAGCAGCAGCAACATCGGACATCGGAACGGTGCCGGGAATGCTAATAGGCCTTTGTTTCATCGCCACATAAGCCACGCCCTCTTTATATTCTATTTTTAACGGTATACGGGTATCTTTTATCAACACTACAGGTTCATCGCCTTGTGCCCGGAAAATATTCCAGTCCTGGAGAATAGCCAGGCATACGGCTCCCAGCAGGTTATGTCCTGCGCCTTCTACTTCAAAACCAGCTGGTGTAAAAGACCTGACTTTAAAAATTTGTGCTACTGTATCGAATAATACGAAAGATGTTTCTGAGTAGCCAAATTCCCTGGAAATCTGATGATATTGCTCCAGGCTTAGCGTATGCTGTAAATGTACCACCGAGAGCTGATTTCCGGCGTAACGCTGATCTGTAAAGACATCCAGTACATAGTAATCCAGTTTTTCCATGTTGTAATTTTTGCACTCCAAAGCTATTGGGAAATGGATTACTTTTATTGCCAGTTACCCCAAGGTAACCGGTAACCTATTGTTAACCGATTTAAAAATTTATTTAGATATGAAACAGGGAGATATCTGTGAACAGGAGCTGAATGCGATCCGCGATAGCCTGGAAGTTTTGGGCGGCAAGTGGAAGCTAAGGATTATGCGGCATCTCAATAATCATATTGGCGAGATAAATACTTTTAAGAAAATACAACGAAGTGTAGAAGGCATCTCTGCTAAAATGCTCTCTAAAGAATTGCAGGACCTGGAACTAAACCAGCTTGTCTGCAGAACCGTGCAGGAAGCGAAACTCACCACTGTGCGATATGATATTACAGACTATGGCAAGAGTGTTTTTCCAGTAACAGAGAGTTTGATCAGCTGGGGCTTGAATCATAAAAAAAGAATACAGCAGGGTATTTAATATACCCATTACCAACTATTATTTTTGTGTAGATAAGTAGATATTAAAACAGCGGTATGTATAGTTTTAGAAATGATTATTCGGAGGGGGCGCATCCCAATATCCTGCAAAAGCTGGTGGAAACCAATCTGGTACAGCAATCCGGGTATGGCGAGGATGAATATTCTTTGGCGGCAAAGGAATTACTGCGACTAAAAATCGGTCATCCCAATGCACCAGTATTTTTTCTTTCGGGTGGTACACAATCTAACCTGATCGTAATTTCTTCTCTTTTAAAGGTACATGAAGCTGTTATCAGCGCTAAAACGGGACATATCTTTTCGCATGAAACAGGGGCTATTGAGGCTACCGGTCACCGGGTGATTACAGTTGATACCAAAGAAGGAAAGCTCAACCCTGCCGACTTAAAGAAGGTGCTGGCCGACTACAGCATGCGTCCGCATGTGGTGAAGCCTCGTATGGTCTATATTTCCAATTCTACCGAAATAGGGACGATCTATAGTAAGGCAGAACTAACTAAATTACGCGCCTTCTGCCAGGCTAATAACCTGATTTTGTATATGGATGGTGCTAGATTAGGCCATGCCCTTACTGCAGATAGCAATGATCTCACGCTCGCTGATATCGGGCAACTGACGGATGTATGTTACATTGGCGGTACCAAAAACGGTGCCTTAATAGGAGAAGCGGTTGTTTTCAATAATGCATCACTGGCAGCAGATTTCGACTATGTACTCAAGCAGAAAGGTGCATTGCTGGCAAAAGGACGTTTGCTGGGTATTCAATTTCTGGAACTCTTTAAAGATGACCTGTATTTTACATTAGCCAGAAGAGCGAATATGCTGGCTATGAAAATCGCCAGGGCCGTAGAAGAGAAAGGTTTTTCTTTTCTTACCAAGGCTACTACTAATCAATTATTTCCTATACTTCCCAAAACATTGATTCATGAATTGAGTAAAGATTATCAGTTTTATGAATGGGAAGCGATCGGTGAACACTCTTCTGCTGTAAGAATCATCACCTCCTGGGCTACTGAAGAACAGGTAGTAGATGCGTTTATTGCTGCGATAAAAAATAGTAAATAATTACATGCTGCAAGCAGATAAAAGGGAAAGCTGATAGGAACGGCTTTCCCTTTTTTTTAAACCATTAGTTTGCTTATATTGTCTCAAATCCTGTACCTGTGGAAATCCATTTCTTTAATACGTCCGTGGCCGTATCCAGCAGCGCATCGCTTGTGATCGAATGGCAACTGCCGTATATCACCGTACGGGAACTGATATACGAAAAGGTCATGCACGAAATCAACTGGATGAATGACAATCGCAAACTATTGCCCACAGGACTTGTACAGCCCACAAACGTAGACACCTGGCTCAACAAAACGATGAAGGGCGCCTATTCACCATTACAATTCCATGAACATTTCCACCTGGTATTGCAAAGATATTGGCAGCATAATTTTACTGTATCTGTAAACCAGGTACAGTATGCACTGGACGAACCTATTCCTGTTAATGAAAAGCTGACGGTACTGTTTATAAAATTGATAAAATTCTTTTGATCACCTATGAGAACGATGTATGATTTCCCCTTGCCGGAAGGAGAAGAATGGGAAGACCTGTTTACCCTTTTCTTTTCTTTGGACAACCACAAAAAGCGCCCAGATAATGCCTGGTACGATCAGGTGGCGGCAGTATTGGATAAGATTGGCCATCAAACTTACCTTGACCTGACAGTAAACTGGTTAACAGAAAAAATGGCCACAATAGAACGTAATGCTAAAAAGCTGGATGATTATTGGTTACGTGAACGTATGGAAAAAATCATGCGAAATCAGAACCCTGGCTGGGTGAGCGTAGTATTGACGGAAGACTATATGTATACCAAAGAAAACCCGCTCTATACCCGCGATGGTTATTACTATTTCTATACCCTTGGTGGCAGGATTATACGTGGTGCTCTTCATACCAATATGGTACTTAAAAATGAGGTGCTTTTTAATGTTATGGACCAGGTAGTACGTGTTTCTCCTGAACTATATATAGATGTATTAGAGATCTATGCAAGTATGGGGCCGGCATTTGCAGTACCAAGACTAATGGCGCTGCGCGATGCCATCAAACATAAAACATACAAAAAGGCGATAGATACTGCCATCTCGAAGTTTGGCGGAAAGAACAATAAATCTGGCGCAGAAGCGATCAAAGAACAGTTTATTCCCGAAATGGGTTTCAACCATCGTCACCAGTTAATGGTAGTAGAGGGAAATTATGCCATGGGTATAGATCTGATCAAATCAGGAGTGGCAGAAATCGGGTTGTTTGAAAAAGGGATGCCGGTAGCGAAAATACCTGCGCCTATTAAGAAAACATTATCAGCGCAAATCACATCTATCAAAAAACAACATAAGGAAATAAAGGCCCAGTATACCTTACAGAAGAATAGGCTGGAAGAAATATACCGCCATGACCGCAGCTGGAAATACGAGGAATGGGAACCTTATTATATCGTACATCCGTTTGCGGGAGCATTAGGCAAACAGCTGATATGGGAGTTTGTCAATGGAACCCAATCAGGCAGCGCTGTGTATAGTCAGGGTGGATTCGTAAATAGCCGGGGCGAAACCCTTGATTGGATAGAAGATCCCAATACCACCGTAAAACTCTGGCATCCGGTAACCGCAAGTAGTGAAGTGGTAAGCAGTTGGCGGAATTATTGTATGAAACATCAGCTCCAACAGCCGTTTCGCCAGGCTTTCCGCGAAGTCTATCGCCCTAATGAAAACAACGATAAGATTGCTGATCATTTCGAAGGACATGTAGTAAAGCAAAAACAATATAATGCCTTGTGTAAGATGCGGGGCTGGTCTTGCGGAGATTTTTCACATGAAGATTCTACTATTAAATTACCTGCTTATAACCTCGGTGCTTATTTCCAAATTGCGGACCAATGGAGAGATGAATATTCCTCATCTGGCGGATACCTTCAAGTGACGGGTATGGCATATTTCAAAAATAAGAGAAAGGACCTGAAGATTTCAGAAGTGCCTGCGGTGGCGTTTTCGGAGGTAATGCGCGATCTGGATATGATCGTCAGTGTATCTACTATCGGTAACGAATACACGCCGGTGAATGAAGTTATAGACAAAGCAAGGACTTACTATGAAACCTATACGAAAAGAAGCTTATCGCCGATGGGTATTGTGCGACGCGACATCCTGGAGTTGCTGCTACCGCAAACGGCTTTCGGTAGCCGTTGCAAGATAGTGGAGCAGTATCTCCATGTACAGGGCGAATTAGCAGCCTATAAAATTCATATCGGATCCGGCGAAGTATGGAATACAAAATCAGACAGGTATATTCATATTGAACCGAAAGTTTCGGTGAAAAATGCGAATCTGTTCCTGCCGGATGAAGGCGACATCCTCCTTACGGTTATTCTCAGCAAAGCTAATCTGCTGGCGGAAGATAACCTTATTGCGGATGAATATTTACTGAGTAGAATAAAGGAAACATGGAAGTCATAATGCATGCCCAGTTGAAAGATCGGCTGCCGGCATTGCGGGTATTCTGTGAAAGTCATGGTATTGCCGAGCTGTATGCCTTCGGCTCTGTCATCGATGGGCGGTTCAGGCCTGGTAGCAGTGATATTGATTTATGGATAGACCTGCGGCCTGACCCGGCAGTAGAAACGGCCAGGAGATTGCTGCGCATCTGGTTAGGCTTGCAGGATTTGTTGGCATGTAAAGTAGACCTGGTATTGAAAGAGGGCATACGTGGAGAGACTTTTAAAAAATATCTTTCCATATACCAGGTAAGGATATATCCAGCGTAGGGGGCATGATGGAGTGTTAAGCGGTTTCAACGGTTTGTCATCGTCAAACAAAAGCGATGTCAGGTATGTTTTTTCTTAAACAGAATGATTTGCAGTGAATATTTTTTTAACAGCAATGTCATATGAAAAAACTAGTTGTGTTTGACCTCGATGGTACTATTGCAGAAAGTAAATCCGCTATTGATCAGGAGATGGCTGCCTTGATAAACAGGCTGCTGGCCATTGTTAAGGTGGCGATTATCTCTGGTGGCAACTGGCAACAGTTTGAAACGCAGGTACTGGGTAATTTGCCGGCAAATGAAAACTGGACGAATTTATCTTTGCTGCCTACCAGCGGTACAAAATTCTATAGTATCAAAGACCTTAAAAGCGGTTGGCAGCAGCTATATGCAGAGGATTTTACGCGGGAAGAAAAATCGCGTATCATTGCGGCCATACAAGCTGCTGTGCAGACAACTGGTTATACTGTGCCACAAACATGGGGTGAGCAGATTGAAGATAGGGGCAGCCAGATTACTTTTTCCGCATTAGGGCAGCAGGCGCCGTTAGAAGCAAAGCGTGTATGGGATCCCGATAGTGCCAAGCGGAAAAAGATCAAGGCAATACTTGATCAAACGCTAGCAGGCTTTTCTATCAATATTGGCGGCACTACTTCTATTGATGTCACGAGAGCCGGTATAGACAAGGCTTATGGGATAAAGAAATTAAACGAAATTTTAAGTATAGCCATTGCTGATATGATTTTTATTGGCGATGCTATTTATCCGGGTGGTAATGATTATCCGGCAAAGCAGGCAGGCGCTTTATCTATCGCCGTGCGGGATATACACGAAACCAAGCGAGTGATAGAAACGATTCTGGCATGTATGGGGTAGAAATTATTATTCGTAAATTGGATGATGAAGCATTCCATTCAATTCGGTATTGACCAACTATTAGCACTTGCTCCTGTTTGGAAAAACAAACGGATAGGGTTTGTTACTAACAATGCTGCAGTTACCTCTTCCTTTATTTCTTCGCGGAAAGCATTGATACAAGCGGGTTTCAATTTGGTAAGACTGTTCTCTCCTGAACACGGACTTGATACTACTGGTCCTGATGGTCATTTCATGTTAAGTGGGAGTGATACGCTGACGGGGTTGCCTGTTGTGAGTTTATATGGAGAAAGACTAATGCCGGCCGAAGATGATGTGAAGGACCTGGATGTGCTGTTGGTGGACCTTCCTGATATTGGCAGTCGCTTTTACACCTATCTATGGACACTTACTTACACATTGGAAGCCGCCGCACGGTATCATAAGAAATTAATTGTACTGGACAGACCTAACCCAATTTCCGGTGAGATGTTGCTGGCGGAGGGGCCTATGTTGGATGAAGCCATGGCAGCAAGCTTCATAGGGAGATGGTCGATACCGGTACGTCATAGTTGTACCTTGGGTGAATTGGCGAGGTACTTCAATGCCGTCAGGAACCTGGGTGCTGACCTGGAGGTGATCAATTGTGAGCACTGGGAGCGCCAAATGTTTTATACCGACTGGGGCACATCATTTGTGCCCGCATCGCCTGCTATCAATGGTTTTGAGGCAGCATTGCTATATCCTTGTCTTTGTTTTCTGGAGGCCACCAATATCAGTGAGGGAAGGGGAACAGCGGTTCCATTCAGGGTGGTGGGAGCGCCGTGGATGAATGCAACGGAAATGGCTACACTATTTAATGAGCATGCAGGGGATGCTGTGGTGGCGCGCGAAATTGATTTTGTGCCAGAATCCGGGCGATATCTCGGTCGTTCCTGTAAAGGCATCATGCTGCATGTTATGGATATACGCCGGTTTCGGGCAGTTAATACAGGGTTGTTGATAATAAAATTAATCCACGATGCTTACCCTCAGCATTTTGAGTGGGCGCCTTATAAAACGCATGTCAATGGTAAAGGAGAAAACCACCTGAAGTTGCTGCTAGGCCAGGCGCATCCTGAAACCCTTTTTGAGCTTGAATTGGCGACTTTTCTTAAAAAGCTGGACGAGTATACTGCTGTTCCGGAATGGGAAGAAAAGATGAAGCCTTATTGTATTGCTTCGTATGACCATGTACGTTAAGTGAGGATTTTTAAGTGAGATGTTTGTTTAGAGATAAATTCTGCAATTTTTTATTCATTTTAAGCAATCGGTTACGTTATCCTTTTTTCAGGAAAGAACACCTGATGATCATCTCTGCTCTTAATTGTAGCTAGAGACAACAGATAGCTACTGATGACAAAGGGCGTTGCATTGATAATGTTGAGTGTTACGGACGCCAATAGCGATTCTATTCCACAGGTAGGTGCCGTGAGAATTTCCATGGTTATCTATTTCCGGAATTTTTTATAAATCATTGATAATAGATTGATTAATCGGAATTGAATACAGAATGCGTTAAATAATTGCTCACTATTTTAGATTTTAGAGCAAAAAGGATATTTTTATTGAAATTCCTATTAAGATGAAAAGATTAATTTTCTGTTTCATTATTTTATTTTTTCAAAAATCTTATTCCCAGATATCCATAGGAAGCATTTTAAATATTGGCCGCCTAATGAATAATCCTTATCACATTAATGGTCGTGGATATGTGGATGCTACCGATTCATTACAACTTTTAGGATACCCTCTCACAAGTTTTATTCCTAATGTTTCCTCTGCTGACATGAGGTTTTACGACTTTAATTATGATAATATCAAGAATTCAAGTGAGAAGGTGGTCATAGAAAACCAAAATTATGTTGCGGGTGGAGTCAAAAATATTGTATACAGGCTGACTTTTACTACAAATAGTATTGATGTATATAATCAGATGTTTCAAAATCTGCTTTTTCATCCTGATTTTGATCGGCCAAATCCTGTGCTTCAAATGTCGACCTTCGTTTCAAAACCGGCAACTGGTATAAATGAACAGGTTATTTTTTCGAAAGATTATAATGCCCCTTTACCCTCAGGACAATTTACAATTAAGCTTCCAATTGTATATAGAGTAGAATATATCAGGAGGTAGTAATAAATAAAATCTTACATCGATATTCCATTTTCATTTTTTTAGAAGCCATGTTTGTGTTAAGTGTAAATGAATTAAAATAATTAAAGTGTTGGCAAAATTTTTCTATTTTATTTACCATGCAGCAAACAAATGACATATCCTATTGGAAGCAATTTTTTCAGGAAAGACTACATATAAAGCTGGATCAGGTATCTGTACATTCCGTAGCTGGCGGGCTATTCAACCAGGTATACCGAATCAGCGATGAACAACAGACCTGGTATGTGAAGCAATATCTTGATAAACAGGTGAGTGGGATATTTAGTCCTCCGGAGATTCCTGCTACTCAACGTCGTCAGCTGGCTTATAAGGTACATGACCTTTGTCGGCGAATGGAAGGTAATAAAGCGCATGTTCCGGAAATCCGCCAGGATGAAAGCAGTAATACATTGGTGATTGCAGCTGTTGCCAATGCCAGACCATTGATAGATTACCTTTCCACGGGGAAAGTTCCGGTAACTGCACTGGTGGCGGTTGCCCGTGTTCTTGCCCGCTTACATACCGCAACTTATAACGTAACCGCCTATACGGAGCAATTCCTGTATCGAAATACTACCTTCCGCGATTATAAGCTTGGCTTGCAATACTATGAACTCTCCCGGCAATTAGAGCCAGACCTGGCCGCGCTGGTGCGTCTCCTCGCAGATAACTATAAATTACAGCAATACTGCGTATTACATGGTGATATCAATTCCAGAAATATTGTGCTGAACGAGGGTACAGAAGCCATTGGAATCATCGATTTTGAGCAATCGCATATAGGTCATCCAATTTATGACTTGTCTTATCTGCTGAGCGAATTACTGATTCATCAATGGTATTTCGAATCAGATGCCATGCAGCAAACCATCAGGCGTATGCTGGAGCTCTATTTCAGCATCAATACTGTCATACAATACGCGGATATACGGGAAGCATTAAACGCACATATTGCGGTACAGGTGCTATATCGTTTCCTTGGACCTAGCCGCGATTCCTGGACGCATTATATCGTCTCGCCCAAGCGGGAGCAGATTATTGAGCAGGCCAAAACATTACTCAGAAATTAGTTGTAAATCGACCATGGCTACCAATACGGAATGGGACTACGCACCGCTGCACGCCTACCTGGGGCAACTGGCAAGTTTCGATGAGCAGGAATGGCAATACCTGGATGATCTCTTATCTATCAAACATTTTAACAAGAAAACATATTTTCAAACCGCAAGCAAACAATGTAAATCTGTTGGATTTATTTTACAGGGCTGCGTAAGATGGGTGAAGAACCTCAATGGCATGGAGAAAACCTTTGATTTCGCTATTGAAAATGAATTTGTGACAGATTATGTAAGTATCCTGATGCAAAAGCCCGGCGATGTAGATATTATTGCGGTAGAAGATACCACGATGATTTGTATGGAGGCAGATAGTTTGCTGAAACTGTTTGACAGGTCAATGGCATGGCAGAAAGCTGGCCGGCATCTTGCAGAGCAAACAGCCTGTTATACCATGGAGCGACTGGTAGCTTCTTATTATGAAACACCCCAACTGCGTTATGAACAACTAATGAATACTGCTCCTGAGCTTTTTTTGCGTATACCTCATCATATCCTTGCCAACTACCTCGGCATTACGAAGGAGACCCTCAGCAGATTGCGTCATACCATTAAATAAGACTGCATTTGTTGATGCAAATCAACATTTACCATAGGCGTGCACGTTAGTTTTGGTCGAAACTTATTTCGATGGAAAATAATACGTCTGCTCTTGATCCTTTGATGAACGCCATTTTTACCACACCAGGTACCGAGGCCAGCTTCACCATCCGTAAAACAGCCATTCCCGTTCCTGCGCCACATGAAGCACTGATAAAAGTGAATGCCTTTTCGCTTAATCAGGGCGAAACCCGCACTGCGTTGGCTGCCACCGGCTGTTATACCCCTGGATGGGATTTTGCTGGCGTGATAGTGAAAGCTGCTACTAACGGTAGTACCCCTCCGGCAGGCACCCGCGTTTTCGGCTACATCGCCAAAGGCTCATGGGCCGAATATCTCGCTTGTCCCGGCGGACTAATGGCTGAAATTCCGGAGGCCATCACTGCGGCACAAGCGGCTTGTTTGCCGATTGCAGGCATGACGGCCCTGGCTTGTCTGGGTGCAAGTGGTGACATCAAAGACCAGCGTGTCCTGATCACCGGCGCATCGGGTGGCGTAGGGCGTTTCGCGTGTCAGATAGCAGCCATGGCCGGCGCAAAAGTATTTGCAGTCAGCAGCCGTGCTGAGCTCGCGCAGCAACTGGAAAAAGAGGGGCTAACGGCTACGACTATATTTAGCAACATTCATACAGCAAAAGCGGCTGGTGAATATGATATAGTTTGGGATGCTGTGGGTGGAGATACGCTGGCAACGGCACTTTCAGCATTGGCTCGTAATGGCTGCGGTGTTAATTATGGTAATTCTTCGCGGCAGCCTACCAGCTTGGAGGTGAGGGCTACCGGATGGCCGCTGCATAATATCCGTTGCGTATGGCTTGGCAGAGAGCCTTTATATCCAAGTACACCGCTGTTGGAAAAGCTTGCAGAAATGGTAACAGCAGGGAAGCTGTTACTTCCGATAGACAGCGAACTTCCATGGACCCGGATAGTGTATGCTGCACAACTGTTGTTACAACAGCGGGTCAATGGCAAGCTGGTCATGCATATAACGGAATAATAATTATGTAGGCAATCCCTTTTCAGGCCAGGGCTGTAAACACTGAAATCGTTGCGTTACGGATGACATATAAGTAGTAAATTCATAGTACTGAAAAGTACCGCTTATGAATGTACATTTTCGCCCTGGCTCCAGGAACCTGATCGAAACGATTCTGGTATTACTATTACTACTAGGCTTACTGCTGGCACTATATAAAGTACTGCATGTTTTCTTTGGCGTGCTCACATTTGCTTTGATATTTTCTGTCTCTTTCCATACCCTGTTTGAAAGAGCGGTGATGAAATTCAAAGGCCGGCGCAAACTGGTGGCTGTTTGTTACGCTATCATCCTGGTGACCATTATCGCATTGCCGGTAACTTATATTATCAGTGCGCTCAGCGCGCATATGCGGGATATCGTTGAATGGATCAACGACACGCGTCAAAATGGACTGCCACCCTTACCAAACTGGTTGGTTAACATTCCTTTTTTGGGGCCTGATATAAACGCTTACTGGCGGAGTCTGCAAGAGAGTCCGCATGCCACCCTAACTGGTCATGAAAGGCAAATAAGTCTGGTGGTGAAGCAGGTGATCAGCAGCGGCATAGGCATCATTGAAGCTGCGGTGCAGTTGTTATTAGGAATTATCATATCCGCATTCTTTCTTGTAGCAGGCGAAAATGCGGTGCGGCCAGTGAAATCAGCTATTCAGCATTTATTAGGCAAGAGAGACGGAGAAGAATTACTGGATGCCACCATCATGGCTGTAAAAGGTGTTTCCATTGGTGTGATGGGTACTGCTTTTATTACAGGTATTGTATCATGGATAGGTTTTGCTATTGGTGGCGTACCGTTTGCCTTAGGCTTGTCTGCTCTGGTATTCCTGGTGGTATTAATTCAGATAGGGCCGCTCGTTATTTGGGTGCCTGTAATGATATGGATGGCCACCCAAGGACATCCAGGTACCACCTTGTTTTTGGTTATCTATGGTGCTGGCTTACAAATTGGAGAAGCCATCCTGAAACCTTTGCTCATAGCAAAAAGCGGCAAGCTGCCCTTTCTGGTTCTGTTCCTGGGAGTAGTGGGAGGCCTTACTGCATGGGGGTTTACAGGAATTTTTAAAGGAGCTATTATTATGGCCGTTTTCTATACTATCTTTAATTCCTGGTTAGCAGGAAAAGCAGTGCCAGCGCCTAAAGAATAATTGAGAATTTATGAAATCCGCATCAGTAAACGATATTAAGAAAGAATTACAAAATTTACCACCCGCCACCTTGACGGCTTTGTGTTTGCGGTTAGTGAAATTTAAGGCAGATAATAAAGAGCTACTCACTTATCTTTTATTTGAAGCAGATGATTTACCAGCATATATAGCAGCAGTTAAAGCAGAAATAGATGAGGCATTTACAGAAATAAACCATGATAAATCTTATCTCGCAAAAAAGAAACTAAGAAAAACCATCCGTATAACGAATAAGTATATACGCTATGTGGGCAGTAAAGAAACAGAAGCGGAGCTGCTCCTATACATATGTCAGCAGATGAAAGACGCTGCCATGGTAAGTAAGAAGAATCAGGTAATATTGAATATCTACATGCAGTTATTAAAGAAATCAGTGAAAGCAATTGAAACCTTGCATGAGGATTTACAATACGAATATATTAAGATGGTGAATGAACTGGATGTGGATGCCTGATGTTTTAATACGTGATTATCTTTCCATTTTATTATAGAAGAAAATCCATCCCACTCATATAGCTGCTCCATTGAACCATTTTTGAGGAAGAGCGTTATCTATAACTTTTTATGGAATAACCCTTTTTTATCAACAATTTTCACCTTCAAAAAAATCATTTTCTGATGGAACAGCCCACTACATCACAGGTAATTAATACGATTAGCAACCTGGCCGGAATTCCTGCAGGGAATATTAATCCGGATCAATCATTACAAGATTTAGGAATGACTTCTATCCTGGCAGTTCAGCTTGTCTCTAAATTAGAAGAACAATTTGGATTTGAAGCCAACCTGGACGAAATGCAGCATTGTAATACTATCAGTGATATCGTTAACTATGTGAAAAGTAGATCGTCTGCAAACTAAAGCTGGATGGCGATTTCATTTGTTTAAAATAATTATAAAAGCATTATACGCGATCGTATAATGCTTTTTTTTATTAAATTCCAATAGAAATCGGGAATCAGATAATTCCTGCATCTCCATAAACAAACGCCATCATTACAGATGTACGAGGCTATATTAAAGAACCTGCAGCGGCATATTGAGCCTACTAAGGAAGAAACAGAATTGTTCCTGTCGCTCGCCGTTCTGAAGACATTTAAAAGGAAAGAGTTGTTGCTGAAAGAAGGCGACGTTGCCAGGCAACAATGTTTTGTTATCAACGGCTGCCTGCGTACTTTCACCATCGATGCTAATGGCAAAGAACATGTATTGATGTTTGCGCCGGAAGACTGGTGGTGCAGCGGTGATCTGTATAGCTTTTTGTCCGGGCAAGAGAGCGTCAATAACCTGGAAGCGCTGGAACCCACTACTTTACTGCAAATCAGTAAAGACAACCTGGACGTCCTGTTTCAGCAGGCGCCGAAATTTGAGCGCTTTTTCAGGATATTGTTTCAGAATGCTTTTGTATTTCATCAAACCCGGATCAGTGCCAACCTCTCCCAGCCTGCTGATGGCAGGTATGAACTGTTTACCAGGTCGTACCCTGATCTCGAAAGCCGTATTCCACAAAAATATATTGCCTCTTATATAGGTGTTACACCAGAATTTTTTAGCCAGATGAAAGCAAATCTTCTTCGAAAAAAATCTTAATGTACCTTATTTTCTGGCCTGCGTTATGATCGTTGCTTTGTAGTATAAAATCATCAAACAATGGAACACAAAGCAAACGTACAGCCTGTTTTCAGCGAAAAACCCTTTGCAGAAAAGAAATTTATTGAGATAAAAGGCCACCGCATGGCCTACATAGATGAAGGTGTAGGCGATCCTATTGTATTTCAACATGGTAACCCTACCTCATCCTACCTATGGCGGAATATTATGCCGCATTGCCAGGGCCTTGGCCGATTAATAGCCTGCGATCTGATTGGCATGGGCGACTCCGAAAAAATATCTGCTGCAGGCCCTGAGAGTTATTCCTACCAGGAGCAACGCGCTTTCCTTTTTGCACTTTGGGAAGAATTGAAGCTGGATAAAAACGTAATATTGGTACTGCATGACTGGGGCTCCGTATTAGGCTTCGATTGGGCAAGTCAGCATGCTGCACGCGTGCAGGGCATCGTTCATATGGAAGCATTAGCCATTCCATTTATGTGGGAAGAATTTGAACCTAAAATGCGTGACTTATTCCGCGCATTACGAACGCCAGCAGGAGAGGAGATGGTATTGGAACATAATGTATTTATAGAGAAAGTATTGCCAGCAGGTATCGTCCGGGAACTTAGCAAAGCCGAAATGAATGAATACCGCCGTCCATATTTCCAGGAAGGAGAAGATCGCCGCCCTACCTTAGCCTTCCCTCGCCAGATATCCCTGGATGGATCGCCGGCAGATGTCACCGCAATAGTGAAAGCCTATGGCAAATGGCTGCAACAAAGCCAGCTGCCCAAACTCTGGATCCACGGCAATCCTGGCGCAGTGGAGAATGACAGTCTTCGGAAATTTTGCAGTACCTGGCCCAATCAATCCGAACTTACCGTAAAAGGAAAACATTTCCTACAGGAAGACAGCCCCTTGGAAATCGGCGAAGCTATTGCTTCTTTCGTGAAAAAAGTAAGGGAATGATAGCAAGGAAGAGGTAGATTCCTGTAAGGCTGCCCCTCCAGGAATCTACCACAATTCATTAGTGTGCATGCGCATGATAAGAACGGCTATCCGCTGGCACCTCCTGCCTTTCGAACATGCCATAATCTCTCACTACATGGGCTATACGAAGATGGTAGTCTTTAAATATGCCATTCCGGCCCTGACTTTGCGCATGGCGATGCAGCTCCAGGTTACGCCAGGCCAGTATCGATTCCTCATCTCTCCAGAAAGAAAGTGATAATATTTTTTCAGGATGGCTAAGGCTTTGAAATCTTTCAATAGAGATAAATCCATCCATCTGCGTCAACGTTGGTTTCAAATCCGCTGCTATATTTAAATAGGCCTGCTTTTTACCTTCGTTTGGTATTACCTCAAATATTACTGCAATGCTGGTATTATTGGCTGCCGGCGGAGTTGCAGCAATGAATTGTAAAGTGGATGTGTATAATTGATGCCGGCATTTTTCCAGGTGCATCACGTGTGTGCCCTTAGGAATTACAATATATTGTTTGGAAATATTTCCCGGCAAAGAATGTAGCAGCTGCAAGGCATCGTTGTTATTAGGCCATGCATCCCATTCTCCACGGATAATCAACGTAGGCACGTGAATGTTAGCTGCGTTGAAAAAGCTTTTGCCAAGCCTGAGGTCAGCGATATCATGCAATGGTCCCGATGGAAAATGAATCACATTGCCGTTGATTTTTTCTGTTGTAATATCCGACTGCAGCCAATCTTCTTTCCACTGGTGAAATAATTCAGGTTCCAGTTGGTTCGATTCATTTGCAGGCGTCAGGTCTACCATGGCCTGCACGCGCTGGTCGGGCGTCAGACTATCATAGGGACGGTCAGGAATAATAGGAGTGGCTTTATCATCGCTGGGAGTGATGGGGGCAAATAAGACTAGCTTTTCGATCTTCTCCGGAAATTTCTCTGCATATAGTGCAGCCACAGAAGCGCCCCATGAATGGGCGATCAGGATAACCTGTCTCTGCTGCGCCTGTTGCAGAATATAATCAATAGCCTTGTTTATATCGAGATACACACTCGTGGAGCGTCCTGTTGGTAATCCTTTATCATGGCTCATTTCAGGATATCTGTCTGCATCTCCATAGCCCAGGAAGTCCAAAGCATAACTCTCGTAATTATGATCTGATAGATGATCCATCCAGGAGCAGCCACTCATCTGAAATCCGAATGACAATGCGGAAGGAAAGCTCGCGCCATGAATAAATAAAATAGGCGTATTACCTACTTTTGTTTTGGCAGGCATGTGCAGCATGGCGAGTTTGAGCTGTGGCAAATGGCTTTCTATTTTTATGACATTATTTTTCATATCTGTTCAATTATCTACCTCAAAATTATTATGAATAAAATCCGGACAGTTCATGATAGATTGAACTGTTGCAGTATGCATTGATTTATCTTTGAATCATGGAAAAGGAACAACTGGAAAGGATGGCTTCTATATTAGGAGATCCTTCAAGAATGAAAATGTTGTGGGCCTTATTGGATGGCAGGGCTTATACTGCCACTGAGCTATCCATCGTTGCGGATGCTTCCCGACAAAGCACCAGCATGCATTTGGGTAAGCTTGTGGAAGCAGGGTTGCTGAAAGTGAACAGCCAAGGCCGGCACAAATACTACAGTTTTGCCACACAAGAAATTGCTTATGCGATTGAGGCTATGTCTGCCCTGGCGCCGAAGCCGGCAACCCCGCATGCTACAAAGCCGGAGCCGGTAAAATATTGCCGTACCTGTTATGATCATATGGCTGGTTTAACAGGCGTTAAATTGTTTGACAGACTGATTGCATTGAATTACATCCTACTGGAAAATGATAAGTTGTGTATAACCGAGACAGGAAAGTCCTTCTTTGAAGAATTTGGAATAGAAGCAGGATTATTGACGCAGCGGCGTCCATTTTTACGTCCATGCCTGGACTGGAGTGAAAGACGATTTCATCTGGCAGGTTCGTTGGGCAATGCTTTGTTAAAGAAAATGCTGGAAGATGATTGGGTCCGGAGAATGCCCAATTCCAGGGCTCTGGTGATTACCGCTACAGGAAAACAGGGCTTCTGGAAGCAACTGCAGATGGAGATTTGAATAATGTAATTATATGTTTTGTAATAGCCATCAGATGTTAGATCTGGTGGCTATTTTATTTCGGGGAGATATTTACAGTGATAGCAGGTAATGCAGTTTCCTATTTTTAAAATCGTAAGATATGTTAGCGTAAGGAGCGGAGAGTGTATTTACATGGATATTACAATTTCAACATCCAGTTAATGCAGAATTTGTCTGTTATTCCGCCGAGTATTCCACCATAAAAGGTATGCAGCGGGTATTTGACAGTTCCGCCTTCTGCCAGTTTTTCGAATAAATACTTAATCTCTTCCTCTGTTTTACAGATCAACGATAAAGAAATGTTGTTGCCATTAATCAACCCTGATGATTCCACCATATCTGTTGCTAATAAGGTCAGGTTTTCATTTTGTAAAGAGGCGTGCAAAATTTTATAATGGTATTCCGCTGGCCACTCGCTTTCCATGGGAGAGCCCTTTACGGTTTGCAGTATCAGTTCTCCCTGAAAGCATTCTTTATAAAACATCATTGCGTCGCGGCAGTTGCCATCGAATGTGAGATATGCATTGATTATAGCCATATGATTGCTTGTTTAATTTTTATATGCAATAGGTGCTGGAATTAGTTTAACAATGACCAGGCCCGCCAGAATGGCTCCAATTAACTGATCCATGCATTGCGCTAAAAAAAAGCTGGTCGGAAATTCATACCAGTTCCAATAAATGCTGCTTACCGATGCGCAGGATAAAGCTCCGAGGAGACTGACGGCCAATACACGTTGCTGATAGGAGCCGGTCATGATTGATACTGTAAATGAAATTATCAAGCTGGTGATCAGGCAGCAGATGAACTGTGTCAATAATTTATTCAGTGAGAAAGGTTTGCCACCTACAGGCCGATAAATAATCATGCCTACCGGGCCTGTTTCAAATTTCTTCTCAAATGCAGATTCCTGTTCAGCTGTGGTTCGTCTGAAATCCTTTCCAGGAAAAAAGTATAGCCCCTGGCCCGGAAGTGCATTCTCCAATGTCTGGATAACGGTATCTTCTTTGGGCAGTGGTGTAAATCCTGTACCTATAAACAAGATAAGATGGGATAAGGCGCCCCACAGGAAAAGGACAATAGTGCCACTGATGGCCGCAGTCAATATTCGTTTCATTTTTACTGATTTATCACAAAATTACCTGGATCTTAGGAAGGATAGGTACGGCAGGAATGACAATCTTATATGCCATTTGCGACAGCTATTTTCACTAAATTTGGTACATGAAACATATTTCCATTCTTGCGCTACAGGATGCTACCATGACCAGTATCGACGGGAGTCTGCAACTGTTTTCAAGAATAAATGACTTCCTTAGATATAAAGGACAACCGCCTTTTTATAAGATTGAAGTGGTAGGGTTGGGAGCGCAGACTTCTTTAAACGGGGCATTATATACCATCAACGCTGACAAAACGATTGCTGATGTCACAAAGACGGACCTGGTCATCATTCCTATCATTTGCGGTGATTTTCCTAAAACGTTGAAGTCTAATGAAGCATTCTGTGAATGGGTAAGTCATCAGTATCAGCAGGGCGCCGAAATAGCGAGTCTTTGTGTAGGCTCTTTTTTCCTGGCATCAACAGGCCTGCTGGATGGTAGAAAATGTGCAACACATTGGGCTGCTAAGAATGATTTTGAGTTGATGTTTCCCAGCGTGCGTCTAATGGAAGATGTTATCATCACAGATGAAAACGGCATCTATACAAGTGGTGGAACGTATTCCTATTTAAATCTGCTACTGTATATTATTGAAAAACACCTGGGCAGGGATATGGCTGTACTGGCGTCAAAAATGTTTGAAATTGATATCGAAAGGAAAACCCAGCATCAATTCCTCATTTTCATGGGTCAGAAAAATCATGATGATCAGGAAGTACTAAAGGCGCAGCAGTACATCGAAGACAATCCTGATAAACGATTTACTATCGATGAAGTAAGCAGGAAATTTGGTATTGGCCGCAGAACATTTGAGAGAAGATTTAAGAAATCTACCGGAAATTCGTTGTTGGAATATATACAAAGAGTGAAGGTAGAAGCCACTAAAAAGCAATTGGAATCTGGCTCTAAAACGATTAATGAGGTAATCTTTGACATTGGCTACAACGATATTAACGCCTTCAGAAAAGTGTTCCGGAAATATACGGGGATGTCGCCGGTAAATTACAGAAAGAAATATCAACAATAGCGATCTAAGCTAATAACGTTGCCGATTATACGATCTATATCCAATGATCGGATAACTATCCATAAAAATATTTGTCAGATAAAAATCCGTATCTATTTCATTGTAAAATAAAAGTGGTTATTTTTGCCCCTGCTTTAAAAAGGTCAGTGAATGCCTTTTGCATCAAACTTTAGGAAATAAGCCATATCCGGAAAGCCAGCCAACAGCATCACATCGATAGATGGCGGCCCATGATAGGCATCATTATAATTAGGTAAGAAAATACGGACTGTATGCAATTTCCATTAAAATCTATATTCCTGCTGTTATTGCCATTTGCCAGCGTTGCCCAGAAAACTGTTTTGCCCGGTAACCCAGACATCAATACCAACCGTTTGAAACCTGGAAAATCTCTCTACACGATTTATTATGTAAAAGATAACAACTGGACAAAAAAAGGTACTTATTTAAATGAATTAACTATTTCAGGAAATGAACTGAAATTTGCAGTAGACTATAAAGATGAGAAAGATGAATGGTATAGAAGCAGAACTTCTGTTGCTGATGCAAAAACACTATCTCCTGTCAGCTATAAAACCAATAGCCTGAAGAATACCCTGGACCTGACTTTTGGAAGTACTGTGACAGGAAAATACCGCGATCTGAAAGCGGGAAAAGACAAGCAATTGACGATAAAGCCTGCGGGTAAATATGTTGACTTCAACATGGCAGAAATGCTTTTCACTACGCTGCCACTGGATGTTGGTTATAAGGCTACTGTTACACAGTTTTATTATGATAAAAGTCCGGATAGCGTATTATCTGATTACATTATTAAAGATGTAAAAAGCTATATGCAACGTTCCCCTAAAACAGGTAACCACGAAAGCTGGCTGGTAAGTGTGCTGGAGGTAGAATCAAATGCTGTCTACACTTATATCATCGATAAAAAAGAGCATAGAATATGGCAAAGGGAGATGCCTGTGGGTGGGGGTACAACAGAGATTTGTGTAGATGAGGAATTAGATTATCAGCCGATAGAAAGCCGCTTTGATAAAGATGTCAACCTGAAGAAATTAGAGAATGGAAATAGTGTGATTAAGGGCACGGCATTCGCCAGAGATCATAGTGGAGGCGGTAGACAAGTACTGAATATTAACAGGGCACAGTTTGCACCAAGAGGAACCGTAGTGTCGATACTTCCTAACTCGCTCTACCTTGATGAATGGAAAGCAGTGAACAAGAAAATCAGGAAAGGAAAAAAACTGCCTGAAGTGCCTATCGATCCTAATGTTGCCGCATGCGTTAAAACCACAACCGTATACGATGATAAAGGTCATTTTGAGTTTACGAACCTCATGCCTGGTGAATATATATTGTTTACCTCCTTCGGCTATACGCACAAATATTCTTACTCCTATTACGCAGGTACCAATTATTTAATGCATCCCAGCGGCGCCGTATTGTCGTCCAATAACGTGTATAATACTGCCAATGGCGCCACCGGCGCTACTGCTCAAATAGAAGAATATGTTACCATTAAGAAAGATGGTGATAAGGTAGATATTAACCTGAAAGATGTACGATAGTATTTTATAACAGCATTATAATTGCAGCCTTCAACATTATTTGTTGAAGGCTGTTTTCATTTAAATGTGGCAACAGCAAGGTGATAATCATGCAGATAATAGTAAAAAATAAAATCGCCTGATATCGACAATTAGTACTAACTTAATAGTCAAATTATAGTTTTAAGAAGAAGTTACACCCCAAATTTGAGCACTTTCCGACCGGTATAATCATTACTAGGTAATTTACATTCAATGATGTAGCACCCCAATTTTTCATCATCCTTAAAACAACACCCCATGTCACATGTTACAGGTACTGTGCAGACATTGGCCGTACCGTTAATTATCGGGCCTGATGCAGGCATTTCTACCACTACGTTTCATCCTGATCCTGCGCCTCCTCCCGGAGGACTCAAATTCGCCATCCTTCATTTCAGCGGTGCGGTACTGCCAGCCAATAACAGGCTGGAGGTAGACCTGGGCTATGATATGGATGTCTTCACCTCCGCTGATGGCGCTGATTTCTGGACGCGTCCTATCAATGTAACCGCCTTTGCCGGCGGCAATATCCCTATCAGGTATATTACCAATGGCGCATCCAATGGCAGTGTTACCCTGATCGCATACGGCCGCGGTGAAAGGCATGCCGGAATCCAGGACCCCTCTGCTCTTTCCAACAGTGATCCTTTCCTGCTGGATGCTAATTATGTAGAACCCATATATGATCCGTTCTGGTTTTGTAATCCTCCCAATCCCAATTGGGAAAACCTGCAATGCGAATCAGATACCTCGGATATACGCAGGGTAGTGGCCCGCAGCGTGGGTATGATCATTCATGCTGACCACGAAGCTTCGTTGGGGCAGGATGTACTATCTACCTGCTCTGTTACGCTTATAGGCGCAGACCTGATCATCTTCGCGGGACACTGTATCTCTGATAACGCACTGGAAATTGGTAGCGCCTCAGTGATCTTTAACTACGAAACCACTTGTGGTGGTGCCAGACCAGCTGGATACAGCCCTATGTTCTATAAGGTGAAAAAACTGATAAAACACCGCTACCTGGACCCTTCTTTTCCTGGGTATGATTACTGTGTACTTCAGCTGAAAACGCCTGTAGCAGGCATTCCCATTGCACCGATTGCGATGCGGCCAGATCTGCCGGCAGTGGGAGAACAGATTTTTGGGGTACACCATCCTAATGGTTCGGTGAAAAAGTTATCTGTCCCACACCCTTCCTTTGCGACGGTGCTAAATAGCAGCAGCGCTGGTATTCGTGTCAACCTGGACGTTTCTGGCGGTAGCTCTGGTTCAGGATTGTTTGATACCAGTGGAAGAATATTAGGAGTCCTTTCTAATGGAGGGCCTTGTAGCCTGACTTATTTTCCAGTAGCCACTGCGATGCAAGACATAGCGGCCACTCCGCCGCCAGTGACTGCCAAAGACATCATGATCGTTTTTGATCGTTCAGGGAGTATGTCGATGGCAGCAGGTACAGGCAAAACAAAAATTGAAGAAGCCAGAGATGCGACCTCTCTCTTTGTGCAATTAATCAACGCAGGCGCTGGTCATAGGATAGGACTGGTTTCCTTCAGTACTACATCACCTGTGCCGCCAGCATCACCAGATTTTGGCGTTACACCAGTGACGGCAGCGGCCAAGCAATTATTGATAGGCCCGGCGCCATATTCCTCTGGCATAGTGGGCGGTATCACTCCTGGTGGCAATACTACCATTGGAGGTGGTCTGAAGTCAGCGAATCTCTATTTCCCTCCTCCAGGAGGTAATCAACGTACCATCCTGCTCATGACGGATGGCTTGCAAAACACGCCACCGATGATTAACACCATTGAGCCTACGCTTAGTGATATAGACATCAACGTTATAGGCTTCGGTACAGAATCGAGTCTGGACGGCACTTTGCTCAGTCGCCTCGCTGAAAGGCATAATGGTATCTATACCAGAGCTGGCGATCCACTGGCCCTGAAAAAATATTTCGCCATGGCATTCGGAAATATTTTTGCATCAGGAACACTTTCGGATCCGAATTACTTCCTGCCTGCGGCTACGCCGAAATCCAATCCTGTCACGTTTTCTGTATGTGGTGAAGAAACAGTGACGGTGGTTGCTGGTTGGGATAATGCAGCTTCCAGCTTATATATTGAAGTGATTACACCAGGCGGAAAATCTATCATTCCTGGCACCAGTGGTGTGGAAACGGCGAGTGGTAACACCTGGACCTTCATGCGGATAAATCTTCCGTATATGGGTGAGCGTGATGGTACCTGGCAGGTGATCATGCATCGCGAATATGGCGGAGGAGAGTTCCCTCCACCACAGGTAGACCTCAACTATTTCATCAACATTATTGCGAAAGGAGGGCCGCTGTTATATTTCACGGGTCTCAGGAAGAAATATTATACCGGCGATACCTTCAACCCAATGATGATGATAAGATATGCCAATGGCGATGTTCCGGATAATGTAGATATAAAAGTCACGGTTACGCGTCCGGGAGATAGCGTTGGTAATATTTTAAGCAGGAATAAATTAAAAGAGGGCATTTCACTTGATGCGGATACGATTCCTTCAAGACAAGCCACCCTGATGGCTTTGGAAGCAGGAGGTACCCCCGTTGTAAAATATGTGGATGAAGTACATAGCCTGCTGGATGATCCTGCCAATACAGGCGGTGTATTTGAATCACATGGCTTATTTGGTCTGCAGCTGAATGACCTCCTTCGTACGGAAGGTAACTATACGTTTTATGCACAGGCAAAATACGGAGAAGGCTGTACTGCAACAAGGGAGACCGTTTGGAGTATCCATGTGGATTGTGGCATTGATGGTTCCAAGACCAGTGTGCAAACCACCGTTACGGCTACGTTGCCAGATGGCAAGCAACAGGTGAAAGTGGTGATAACGCCAAAAGATAAGTATGGTAATAATCTCGGACCAGGACGTGCCGGAGACATTGATATAAGTGGTGCTGGAGGTAACACTGTAAATGGTGTAACGGATAACGGTGACGGTACTTATACGGTGAATGTGACCTTCGATCCGGCATCTGGCGGAAGACCAGGTGTGATCATTGGTCAGCCAGAGCGGCCGCCGGTATTAACCGCAGATCCTTGTCCGGCAGCAACAGGAGATGATGGTAAAAAATGGAAACGCTGGTTTTATTGGCTTTTATTATTACTGTTGTTATTGTTGATTGCAATGATGTTTATTTGTTGTTAAACAAGCGGATGCAGGGAATGGGTCTCATGGGAGATCCATTCCTTTTTATTGATAGAGAGAGGCTAAGGAAGACCTGTTATTTTTGTAGCAGGGATATTTTTAGATTGAATGAGTACCTGGTATTTGCTGCCCATTTCAAAAATTAATGTAAAGCTGATGTAAGATTCATCCATCGCCATTTGTAGTATGCTCTTCTTATTTCTTTCATTGGCGCTCCTTAATAGTTCTTTAAATCCCAGGGCTTGCAGAAAGCAGCCCATAGAAGTAATACCATTGGTATTTAACCCTGCCATTTCTCCCCAATGTTTTAATGCACTGAAATTGACATGAGCTGTAATGTCCTGCTGCCCTATATTACAGAAGTAATCTTCGCTGATCTGGTGTTTGCAATAACAAAGCACAGTTCCACAACTTCTGCGTGGTTTATACAGCTCTTCTGATAACGCGCCGTAGTCGATCGTTATCAGAAAACCTTTTTTGAGATGATGACCTATTTGTTTTATCCAGTTAATGGCATCGAGGTTTACCTCTGTGCGGTATCCTTTGGGTAGGGTTACCTGAAGCTCCTGGAAATATTGCTGTAGTGGCGCCGCAGCGGGCCTAAGTAGTTCTGTAAACTGTCGATCATAATCAATATATACTTCCATCAATTCATCTTCCATTACAACCTGGTGTACGGGAAAATTATCTATCAGCTCATTGGAAAAAATACAATCAATATTACCTGGTATTTCTTCAATGGTATTATAAATTACGATCTTCTCTGATAGTGATCTGACAGGTGAATCTTTTCTTTTCTCTATAACACAATAATGGAGTTGATCATAAAGACAGCTATTATTTTTTAGGTACTCCAGCATGTCATAACAAAGCAAACCCTGGCCTGCACCGTATTCTACGATGGTGAAGTCTTTTCTCCCCAGGATGTGCCATAACTCCTCCATCTGTTTGCCAATGGTGGCGCCGAAGGAACTGGTCAGGCTGCTACAGGTGATGAAGTCGCCATCCCGTCCAATTTTATCACCTGTGCTTGTATAATAGCCATGGTCGGGGTGATAAAGACATATATCCATGAACGTATGGAAGGAGATAGGCCCTTCCTGCTGGATTTTGTTGATGATAATATCAGAAAGATCCATGGTACGTGAAGATTATTGGTGAAGCAGTAGTTATTATCACGTATAGATTCTTATGCCAGAAAAAATGAAAGCTGAGTTGCATTAATTCAGATACCAGATAGAAGCGTTTAATATTGTTGCAAAGCTTACCCATGCGAGGTAGGGCCATTGCAGGTTTGCAGCGGTAGCAGCTACCCTGTAAAATTGTCGGATCATGAATACGATACTAAACCACAAGAGTAAGATATCGATGAGTGCCACGCTTATTAACTGAAATCGGAAGAATAGAATGCTCCAGCAGAAATTAAAGAACAATTGTATCCCGAATAGAATGATAGCTTTTGTGCGTTCGTTGGATTTAGGCTGTTGTAGTACAAGGTAGAGTGATATGCCCATCAGGATATATAACACCGTCCAAACTGGCGCAAATATGGCATTAGGAGGGTTGAAGGATGGCTTAATGAGAGATGGATACCAGGTTCGTACATGCTGAGCCGTTATATAGGCAGATACGCCGCCGGTGATAAGCGGGAGCGCGATACAGATGACTATGTTGAAGAATTTCTTCACAATCTTTTTATAGCAGGACAACACCAGCTATTCAAAAAAGTTGGAAATTCTCATTATTTATATCGGCTATAAAGCTGCTGCGGTTGCTATTTTGCAGCATATTCTTAAAACAAAAAGACAGCATAGTCATAAAACCATGCTGTCTTTTTAAAGTATATTTTCAAACCAGATGATCGGAGATGATAAGGTTTGTGAAAGGATTATGCAAATTGATCTAAGGTATCATTTTGCTTCAGTACCTTTTCATAATTTTCTTTTTTCAGGGCTGCGAGTTTTTCTCTTAGCGCTGGGTTGTGGGTAGCAAGGATTTGCACTGCCAGTAAGCCGGCATTGCGTGCACCGTTAACACCTACAGTGGCTACAGGAACATCACCTGGCATCTGTACGATTGATAAGAGAGAATCCCAACCATCCAGGGAGTTGGACGATTTGATAGGTACGCCCACTACAGGTAAAGTGGTGATAGCGGCTACCATGCCTGGCAGGTGAGCAGCGCCACCAGCGCCGGCGATGATGATTTTCAAACCGCGTTCTTCAGCAGCAGCTGCATACTCAAACATACGCTGAGGGCTGCGGTGCGCTGATACCACGTTAAATTCATAACCGATATCGAATCTTTTCAACACCTCGATTGCCTGACTCATAATAGGCGCATCTGAACTACTGCCCATAATAATGCCTACTTCTACCTGTTTCATATTTTTTAATTTAAAATTTTCCGAATAGTTTCAGCCTTGGCAACAACGTTTTCCATTGTGCTGTCAGTAATGGTGATATGTCCCATTTTTCTTCCCAGCTTGCCGCCTGATTTGCCGTACCAGTGCAGATGTGCACCTGGTATTGCTAATAAGCGCTGGAGCTTCTCCTGTCTGTTTGCACTCAATGCTTCCGTTTCAAGTATGTTCATCATTAATGATGGTAGATGAAGACCAGTGTCACCGAGTGGCATACCTAGAATTGCACGAAGCAATTGTTCATATTGTGAGGTGGTGCTGGCTTCTATGGTATGATGACCGCTGTTATGTGGTCTTGGAGCCAGTTCATTCACTAAGACTTTGTTTTCTTTGGTGACAAACATTTCGACTGCCAGAATACCTACGAGCTGTAATGCGTCTGCAATTTTTTCTGCTAGGGCAGTCGCTTCTTTTTTAATGCTGTCCTCTATTTGTGCAGGCGCTTCCTGGAAATCAAGTACGAATTTTTCTTCCGAAAAAATCATCTTCACCGGATCATAGCATTTGATTTCGCCCTGCTCATTTCTTCCTACAATTACAGCAATTTCATGTTTGATATCTACCAATTCTTCCAATACACATGGTGCATCAAAAGCTTTTTCAATATCAGCCGCTGTTCTTAGTACCATAACGCCATAGCCATCATAGCCATCACGGCGTTTTTTGAGGCAACCAGGTAGTTTATTTTCGTAATTGTGAAGATCACTTTTGCCTTCAATTGCTACGCCTGGTACTACAGGTATGTTGTGGGAGAGCAGAAATTGTTTTTGAGTATATTTATCCTGAATCGTTTTAATAGTGTCAGGAGAAGGGAATACTTTAACTCCTTGCTGGGTCAGTTCGCGCAAAGCATCGATATTAACCGCTTCCATCTCTATGGTAATCACGTCCAGGCCTTTACCAAATGCCAGAACATCTTCATAGGAAGTAGGATTGCCACAAGTAAATAAAGAAGTATATCGTGTGCATGGCGCATTAGGGTCTTTATCCATTACCGAAATGCTGAGACCAAAATCTATGGCATGTCTGATAAGCATACCACCTAACTGGCCACCTCCTAGTATTCCTACTTTCAAATTTTCTAGCATAATCTTAAATTGCGGTGCAAAGATATTAAACTATTTTTAATGATAGTAGTACTATTCTAATTTACAGCAAGTTACGATATCCCGCGCCGCCAGCTAATAAATTGAAATTTAGATTAATATCTAAATAAATGCCATCTCAAAGGAAACAGCTGTGCAAAATCACTCATTTATGATAATCGCGTTGCCATCAAAGTTCATAAGGCTTTAGCCTGGTGATTTGCTTCAATGCAAAGCGCCTCCCGATTCCAGGGCATTGGGCTTCAGCGCCTGCATGCTGCCCTGTGCGGTAGTTTTAAGTCTGCCCCGTTCAATTTTATCCCTGAATGCAGCCTGTAGTACAGGACTGGGGCCTTTCAGCACGATGATCAATGACCCATACTCAACTGCAAATGGGTTAGCGATACTATCTATCACATGAGCCTCTCTGAACTCTTTGATGAAAGCATGCTGCATTTCCTGCCGGTCGTCAGTAACCAGCACCATTACCTGGAACTGGTCGAAATTTTCCGGCATCCAGTAAAGGAAACTGGCATTGTCGCTATAAGCGGCTGGCAGCTGATATTTTGGGCCATAATAATTCACTGCTCCGACCTCGCCGTAGTTATCGCAGAAAAGCAGGGTATGTGCTTTCTCTGTACTATCCAGCGAGGAATATGCTTTGGCAACCTTTTGGGTCATCTCTTCCCAGGATAACATGTCTGCATAGTCCTGTGGTAAGGCATGGTCCCGAAGATCTTCCCAGCGAAGGGCGCCTACCATATGAGCCAGTTGATGTTGCTCATAGTATTTTGATAGGGGCGCCGGCGCCTTTGTAGGTAATAGGAGCGGTAACTCTCTGTAACCAATGAAGAGGGAAAATGCAACCATACCTGTTTTCCACCAGGTGTGGGCCCAGGTTTCCAACCGGGCAGCTCCAAAAGCAAACAATATAGGATAGGCTCCTTGTGAGTAGTAGCTTTTGCCATGGCCGAGTATCAGCAGCACCAGCGTAATTATAAATGCCCAGGCGATGAAACGGTATTGTTTCGTATAGGCCACATAGATAAGGCCGGTTACCCACGTAGCGATAGTGGCCACGTTGTACAACAACTGGTCCGTCACAAAACTCCAGGGGCTCAGGTATTGAAGCTGGCTTTCCTGAAGGGTTTTCATATGGTAAACAATAGGGAAGCCATGAATTATCTGCCAGCATAAGTTGGGCAAGAATACTAGGAAACCCAGTCCCATGGCAAAATAGAAATGTTTATTGAAGAATACTTTTTTGTTCCAGGTAACTAACAGCCCTCCCAGCAGCCCAACGATATAAAAAGCAGCCGTGTATTTACTGAGCATACCCAGGCCTATGCTGAGTCCTGCCAGATAGAGGTATTTGTTTTTCCCTGTTTGTTGAAACCTTACCAGGCTATATGCGATGGCCGTCCACCAGAATATATCCAGGAAGTTAGGCTGGAAGAGGAAATGCATCCGTAGCCAAACACCTGCCACAAAAGGCATCCATGCCAATATAAGAGAAAACCAGCGCCCACCCAGATGAAGCGTCAGGCGGCCTACCAGTAGGTACGTAAGGCCACCCATCAGCGAAGGCCATATTTTTATCGCCCACATAGCGCCACCCATTAGGTTGGTAAGCCAGGCAAAGACGGATAGCAGGGGAGGCGCTTCCATATAACCCCAGGCCATATGCCGGGCTTCCGCAAGGTATAGGAACTCGTCGCGATGTGGCCCCCATTGAGGGTCCTGTAATATGAAAGGCATAAGTATCTTAGCCAGAGCAAGGAGGTAAAGGAAATGAATCGGTTTCATACCAAAAAGTTACAAAGAAAATAAAGGACGCCTATACGATTTTGACCAATGACACGATTTTAGTGACGTCCTGCTATAGGAAGCAGATATAGTAAGAGGAAACGTGCTTAATAGTCTGAGGTTGTCTGCCGGTGAAAGGAAAAGTGAAGTGGATAAGGCTTTCAAAATCCAGAGAGTACCACATTATATTATTATTGAAAGAGATGGAAGAATATTTGATGCAGAGGCTTCCATGCCTGATGAAGATAAAATGCCTGCAAGAATTGAAGAAATGTTGAGTGCTAAATAACGAAAGAATTTTACAAAGAGACGCATAGTAAAATAAATGCGGCGCGGTTTTTTTGTAAGGTTTTAGTAGATGTAATGCTGTCAAAATGCCTGCTATCATTGATGTTGCAGTGCCGTTTGCTACATTTGAATTTCGATATGGTCTAACGTTATACTTACACTTTTTTGACCCAATCCCAGATCCCAACAGTATTATTCTACCGGTAGCATGTACATGTAAGCATTAGAAAGTTTATAACCCCTTTCTCTCATTCTTAAATTTATTTTTATGGACGCAAAAACAATTCGTGTTTATTGGCGAAATGCCAAAACTGGATGGTTCAATTTCAATTGGGATGGTACTATCTATCCAGACTCCGTTATTCACATCTCCACGGCTGAAATCCAAATGGCATCCCATAGTATTGCTGGGATAGCGGATGTATGGAGATATCGTGGCCTTGCAACAATCGGGGTGAAAAATATCCGTCCACATGGCCCCAATCCTGGAGATACTATTACAGGTGGAGTAGAGTTTTATCTGCAAATAGACTGTAACACTCCAATCAATATTGCAACGGATATTACTGTATTCAGGAAACCAGACCAAACTACAATGGTATAGTGGAATAGTTAAAACTATTTTGTCTATGCTGGCCTGTTCAAAAAACAAGCGTTAGAAAAGTGCTAACGCTTGTTTTGCAACTAATACCTTTGATTGGTCATTAACCTTATCATTAACTATCTTTGCATGATATAAGAAATGAACTAGCGGCAACGCTTCTTCGTTGCCAAACGATTTTATAATTAAGCGTTATGATTGATTTATCTCATGCGGAGAACCAGATTCAATGTGTTACAAATTTCCAGGACCTGGTATCTACGCCATTTGCAGGTGTTGTGAATGCCGTGTGCTGGGTTCGTGAACTCCGGGGTGATTTTTCTGAGGTTGTTAGAAAGATTACATTAAGCGGAAATATCACAGAGGTGGAGGAAGAGGAGTTGCGTGCGCTGGAGCTAAGCGAACAAGGGCAGCTTGCACGTGAAATACTTTTGCATGACTTACAGTTATTAAGAGATCATGGTGCATTGCCGGTGCTTAATGTGATTAAATACTATGAAGAAGATGATACATACCCGTTTATTTCTACAGATGTATACTCTTTTCACGTAGATCGTTCGCCTGTTCCGACTGATACTTTTTTATGTACTTATTATGGCGATGCCAGTGAAATATTACCCAATTCCCAGGCAGAAAAGAAAGTACTGATTCCTGCTATCCGGGAGGAACTCAAAAAGTTGTACGATGGGCCAGCAGAAGGTTTTGAATCATTTTTAAGTGAATATTCTTTTGATTTGCACTATCAGGCTAAACCAGGTTCGCATCCAATCAATTTAGGTCATGGGCATTTGTGGCGCTTAGCGGTGGATCATCCGGAGAGTCAGGTGCCCCCATGTGTTCATCGTGCGCCAAAGGAAAGATCCGGATATAGATTGCTGATGATTTGCTAATGATTTATCATTTAAAATAACAGATAAATCATGGCAACCGCCGCAACGGTCATGATGATAAGGGTAATGCCTGTTAAAATATTCGATAGCGGGGAATTGGTATACTCCCGCATGATTTTTTTATTATTACCAATATGCATAATTATTGCAATCATAATGGGAGCGGTGAGGCCATATACGATTGCTGTCAGCACAAGCGCCTTAATGGGACTAAGGCCCATAAATTCCATACAAAGGCCTACTAACAATGATAGCGTGATAGCAATGTAAAATAACTTTGCCTGTAGGAATTTTTTATCCAGCCCTGCTTCCCATCCAAAGGTTTCTGCAAGCATATATGATTGTGATCCTGCCAATACAGGGATTGCCAGCAAGCCACTTCCTAATACGCCGCTAGCAAAGATCAGGTAAGTAAGTTTACCTGCGAGTGGTTCCAACGCTTTGGCTGCCTGGTCAACCGTATCTATTTGATGAATACCTGCAGGAAATAGCACACTGCCAGTAGTAAGGATCATAAAAAACATCACTATATTGGATAGCAGCATGCCTATATTGACATCCGTTTTCATCTCTGATAATACTTCCTTATTGACCATGATAGATTTTTTGTTATGTGCCTGGTCTTCTGCCTCCATGGTGACTTGCCAGAAAAACAAGTAAGGGGAAATTGTGGTGCCCAGCAACGCTACGATGATGGAAATAAATTCCTTGTTCCATTTGAGTGTCGGAATAAATGCATGCTTTGCCACCAGTATCCAGTCTTGTTTTACCATGAAAGGAACGATGATATAAAGTAGTAACGAGAGGCACAGCCATTTCAGTATCCGGGCAATTTTTTGATAAGGGTATTTTATGATGATGAATAGTAGTATAGCGGTAATGGCTATACTAAATACCCATATAGGAATGCTTGGGCAAATCATATGAGAAACCGCTGCCATTCCTTGTATATCAGCTCCAATATTTAAAGTTATGGCAGGGAAGCTGCAAAGGATCATGAAATATAAAAGCGTCTTCGAATAATGCTGCCTTAATGTAACGCATAGTCCCTGGCAGGTAACAATTCCTATCCTGGCACACATTCCCTGCACTGCAGCCATCAATGGAAAAGTAAGTAATGCTGTCCACAGTGTGGAAAGCCCAAATTGAGCACCTGCCTGTGAATAGGTGGCAATGCCGGAGGGATCGTCATCACTGGCCCCGGTAACCAGCCCCGGACCTATACTTTTAAGGATTTTATTAATGCGGGAATCGTTTGTTTTTTTCTCCATAGAGGGGCCACTGATATTTTATTATGGGGAATATTCAATTATTCATTTTCATAAATATTGTACCATAAAGAAATATAGTATGGTAAGATCTATAGATAAATATAATATAAATATTTGATTATTAGTAGTTTGTTATTTGCGATAACTTATAGAAGCTTTTGGAAGCTTTATAAAATGAATAGGATGATCGAATCTAAGTGAGCATATTTTCTACAAATTTTTCAAAAATACAAGAGGCTATCTCCATGTTTTCACAAACATGTAAGATCTCCTCCTGTAATCTGTGTCTATTAATTGGGGTTAGTGAAATAAGGTTTATACAGCTCCCATTCGTTCAATGCCGGCTTTAATGAGATGAGCGCCTCCACCGGTAAATGTTTTTTGCAAACTTTCATTAAGCGTAAGACCTGCCGCCGTTTCGAGTTGAACGCCAATCACCACTAACTGTGATCCGAGCAGCTCTTGCATCCACCAGGGTGGTGGTGGTCCGGGGTGGGGCCATTTGTGGTACCAGGTACCACAATCATCAATAAAGAATTTTAATCGGCTTACGGCATGTTCCCCATCATTTTTACCGATAATATCGGCCAGCTCCTGGCGATAAATTATATCGGCAATGACCTGGTTCGCTAACAATGCTGCAAATAAAAGTATGGGAGGCAATGGTTGCGGATTAAGTGCCGATACCATTGCGTTTGTCTGCATCCACGGTAGTGGGAATGCATGGTGCCATGTTTCAGGGAGTGGACCGTAATCGGTGTAACGTTGCCGCCAATTTGGTTTCGGATGCGGCCACCATGGCCCGTCGTCAAAAGGATACAACGAGCTGAAAGGAGGATTCATTTGTTCCAGTGCTGCGCGAATGAGCGGATCCCAACGACTCGTTGTTATCGGGCCTTCCCGTTTTGGAGATCCGCCTAACATTTCACGCACAAAAGAAACAAACTGCTGGCTGGAAACACCGGTCGATCCCAGTGTTGCATTTTTCGTTTCCATGTTTTTCTTTTAAGATGATTATGTAAGAAAAAGAACTGATAGGCAGCAGATGATGAAATCCGCTGCTGGTAAGTATTTAGGGTGATATTTTTTTTGTTGGAAGGTTTAAATAAAAGATGAATTTGAGGTAATAACCAAACAAATTTTTCAGACTACAAGTACTTTCCTAAGTTGAAATTCATCAGCTTATCTATTGTTAAACAAATAATAGAAAGATCAGGCAAGTATATTTTTAGCAGACCTTTTTGCTACCATAAATTTCAACAATAAGTATTACTTAGAATTGTAAATTTTCGTCATTCTTTGATGGAATGCTCCATATAGAAGCTTAGCATTTCCTGGAATCCGGGATGATATTGCTTGGGCGATTTCCCGGTAAAGGCCTGGAATTCCTTTATGAGATGTGATTGATCCGTATAGCCACATGTTTCGAGGATGTCAAATGTTCCCATTTTCAGTTGTATCATTTTCAGGGCATTTGAAAAACGAACAATCCTTGTGAAGACTTTAGGCGCCAGGCCAATTTTCTCGGAAAAGTGCCTTTCGAAGGTTTTAGTGCTCATATTAGATGCGTGGGCTAACCAGTCAATATTTATGTTTCCTCTGTTAGCATGGATGCATCCGACAATACTATCCATTTCACGCAGGTCAAAATCATTTCTTTTTAAATGGGAGAGAAGGAACCGTTCCAGTATCTGAATGGACTGTTCACATGATTTCGCATCAAATAGCTGTTCCCGGCAATCATTTAAACTGGTTGTATTTAAAGTGTCACAGGCATCGTAGACATTATTGGCGACCTCACTCATTTGTATTCCCCATATCTTATAAAGTCCAAATGGTGAAAAAATTGCTGTAATAATACGTCCTTGTTGCACAAATTTGTTCTCTCGTTTTGTTGCCAGTTGGCCTATCATAGATATGGGTGGGGCAGCAATAAATTCTTTTTCGCTGTTATTGAAAAGCACTAAGCCAGAGGTATCCATGAAATGAATACCAGTCAGCGCCAGCGGAAATATTTCCTGCACGGCCATCTGATCGTTGAGGTCAGAAATAGTCGTTACCAGATAGTATTGCACATAATGTTGCAATGTGGCCGATGGATAATATAGCTGGAATGTAAACATCACAAAAGCATTATAGGTACTGCTTTTACATAGGTAGGCCAACAAGTAGAAAAATTGCAGTGTACTTTATGAATTTTAGGGAAATGAGCATATGTATCACCCTGTTTTTCCAGTAAAACACAGTCGAAAAGGGAGCAACCGCTTGATTTTCATAACTGTCATTTCATAAATATACGTTTAACTGCAACGTATATAAATATACGAAATTGGCAGGTCAGGTGCCAAACTATTTTTGGGATTAAATGATTAATTATCGACCAACTATAAACATTTACTTCCGCAAAAATGAAAATGCATGTGTCCAGCTTTTATGATTAAAGGCATATCGTATCCATAGCATGGCAAATGCTTCCAGATAAAATGATTCCCCAATATCGCCATAGTCTACTACGTCTTTCCATCCCCATGACTTTGCAATACTACTCACCACTTTTTTGGCGCTTTCATCGTTGCCGGCAATGAGCAAAACAGGATCGCCTTCCGCTCTTTGCGGATTAACGATAATAGGCATACCCAGTGTGTTGAAAGCTTTCACCACCTTAGCTCTTGGCAGATGTTGCTGGATTTGCTCCCCGAGTGAATTGCCTGGGGTAGCAGTAAAGAGGGGTGGAATGCCTTTTGAAATATCAAGGGGGTTGGTGGTATCTATTACCACTTTGTCTGTGAAAGAGTTTACATCTGCCAGGTCAATAGCAGCAATAGCTGCATTACCATATGTAACAATAAAAATTATTTCACCGAATTTAGCAGTATCGGCAAAAGTAGCCAGCTTTACGGATGGATGCTCTTCCTGCCATGCCTGATAGGATTGTTTGCCGGATGCATCTTGTCCTTTTTGAAGCGTGGCCGCTACATCCCTAGTGCCTATCATTACTTCATTGCCATCAGCCGCTAATTTTTCTGCCAGCGTTCTTCCGGCAACGCCGGTTCCAAAAATACCTATTTTCATCATCCTGGGTTTTATTAAAAATAACTAAATTTTCTGTGCAGATATGCCATTTGAAAAATACCGGATATAGTGTGTTGAAATTTAGTTGAATTATTCAACTAAATTGATTTCCTTTGTATTGTTGAATTATTCAACTAATTGTCCTAAAATAGAGAATCTATGTCTGCAATCGCATTATCCGACGTTCATATCAGGAATATCTTATTGCCAGGAGATCTGGGATACATAGCATATATTCATGGTGATTTATACGCTAAAGAATGTAATTACAGTCTGCGATTTGAGTCTTATGTGCTCGATGGCCTGAAAGATTTTGCAAAGGATTATGATGTGGAGAAAGACAAAGTATGGATATGCCTTCACAACGACCGGATAATAGGCTCCCTGATAGCGCAACATCGCAAAGACCAGTTACAACTACGTTATTTTATTTTCCTTCCTGCATACCGTGGCATTGGTTTAGGCAAACTGCTCATGGCGGAATTCATCGCTTTTATGCAAGAAAGACAAATAAAACAAGCATATCTCTGGACTACTGAAGAACAACAGGCGGCGATAGTCTTATATGAGCGCGCAGGATTTCGATTAACTGCTGAAAGCATGTCTGATACCTTTGGTAAACCAATAAGAGAAAGGCGATATGATTTAACCTTAACCTGATGGAACTAACCATAACTACTGTATGAAAGCTAAACAACCGACAATAGAAAGTATCAGGGCTTTTAACCGCTATTACACAAAGCTGTTGGGCTTATTGGATAAAGACTTGCTAAAAAGCGATTATTCGCTGGTGGAAGCGCGCATTGTCTATGAAATACATACGCATGGCCCTTTGAGCGCTTCTCAAATAATGTCTGAAATTGATATAGACAAAGGCTACCTGAGTAAGGTGCTGAAGCAATTTGAGAAAAATGGTCTTCTCTCAAAGAAACGTTCTGCTGAGGATGCGCGTATTACGCAGCTTTCTCTCACCGCTAAAGGTGAAGTGCTGTTTCATAAATTAAATACCGCCTCCGAAAATCAGATATCTATGTTGGTCAATAAACTTAGTCAGGAAGAACAACGAGCGCTTGTTGAGCATATGCAGGCTATTCAAAAATTACTATAAGCCATTGCCCCTCTTAGATCTGCAACATAATTTCGTTCAGTCGATCCAGTTATCACTGCGGCATTAGTTAAGAATAAAAGTTCCACTTATAGCAATTATAAAATCATTTTTGTGAATGAACTGTTGTTAAGGAGATCCTTTAGCATTTCACACCAATAAAATCATAATGCTTATTGATCAATAACTGGAGGTATTCATCAAAACTACCAGCAATAACGGTATAGTTGTCCGGATCATGAAGGAATCGTACTACCTGCCCTGAGCGGCCATTTGCGGCTGGATTGAAATCGATATACAGCTTGGATGTGCCTCCATTGTTTGTGCAGTCGGAGAAACAAAGCCAGTTGTCAATTTTTATGGTCGGATCTATACCAATCCCTACCAGGTCAGTGTCTCCTTCTTTAGAAATGCCATATCTTTCACAAATACTCTCATTATATTCGTTATTATCAAGCATTTGATCCGCAGATTTCAAATAATAGGGATATCTGTCTACATCAGAGCCCAGCATCAGCACAGCAACAGTATGTTGCCCGTATTCCTGCCAATAAGTTCCATTAAATTTTTGTAACAATTGTATTAAAGATGCCGGGCATTCAGGGTACCTTGTTTTCAGCGCTGTAATTTGTTCTTCTGTAGCGCCACTGGCATAGGACAACTGTTGCACATCGGCTTCTGACAAGCGTTCCTGTAACCCCTTTAAATACTGATCTGTAATTGAATTTGGCATGGAGAATATTTGTGAACATGGATGTTTTTAGCAACAAATCCAAGATACATCAAATTATTATTGTTCCAAATCGAGCCTCCTATGGCTTTGATAGCTATGACTTTATCTGGAACTTCGTATATGCGTAGTAGTTTAATAATATCCTGATATTCGAAAAAATGACAAAGCCCGTTTCTACTTAGTAGAAACGGGCTTTTGGGGCTGTACATTCTGTCAGCGTGATATTTGACATTGTAAGCGGAGGAGTCTGACAAACTTCGACCTAAAGAGCTTTCTCTTCAAGAGTCTTTATAGCTTTGCGTAAATAATCGGTATATAGCTCAGGTACTTCCAATGCTGCAAAGCGTCCGCCTTTTGGCAGCTTATCATAATATTGAAGATTTACTCTTCTCTCTGCCCATTCCTTCGGCGTATCACTGTCTGCAGGGAAGATAGCCACAGCAGAAGGGACAGTTACAGGCTGCACTGGTGCAGGAAATCCTTGCGCATACATGGCACGCATATCCATTGCATATCTCCTGATGGAAGTGTTTATCGTCCCGGTAATCCAATAGATCATGACGTTGGTCAATAGTTCATCTTTGGAAAAGCTATTGTCCATATTTCCCTTTGTATCACTCCAGGTATAGAATTTTTCCAGTATCCAGGATGCAAGTCCTACGGGACTGTCGTTAAGCGCATAACCCAATGTTTGAGGTTTGGTAGACTGGATCATGTTGAAGGCCCCTTCTGCATAGAACCAACGCTGTATTTGTTGTCCGAATACCTGCTCCGCTGGCGTAAGTTGAGACCAGTCTTCAGTACCGTTAGGGTAGCCGGCATCGGTTAGGTAAATTCCTTTTACTTGCTCAGGGTATTGGTTGGCAAGGGAGGTTGTCACTGCATAATCGCCTCCGGCATAAAAATTCGTATATCCCAATTCTTCAGTCATGAGCTTTCCCCATAACCTGGCGGTTTCGGCGGATGGTAAGCTTACCGGATCGGAAAATCCGTGACCTGGCATCGATGGAATGATCAGGTCGAAGGTGCTGTCTTCCGTCAGCATTGGAATAATTTTATAAAACCGCTGAAAACTATCTGGCCATTCATGTGTAAGAATTAATGGTCTGGCCCCGTTCCCTTTGCCTTTTACCCAAATAAAATGGATACCAACGCCATCGATCTCTGTTTTATACTGAGGAAAACTGTTCAGTATTTCTTCCTGCTTCCTCCAGTCATAGCTATGTTGCCAATAGTCTACCAGCTCTCGCAAATAAGCAGGATTCATACCGTAGTTCCAACCAGCATCTGCTGGCTCATCGGTCCAACGTGTCCGGGCTAAACGTACCTGTAAATCATCTAAAATGTCTTGGGCTACATTAATCTGAAAGGGTTTCATTTTTTGCATAATTGTATACTTTATTAGTAGGTTTTCTTTAACTGTAATTCAAAGTTCTAACTGGCAGGTGACAACAGTATGTCAGTAGTAAGATCGGGTATGAAAATATTTTTTATGAGGTAATAACGGGCAAATGATACATGACAAATTATAAGAAGTTTGATGGTACAATAATGCTTAAAGTTGTCTTGTTGAATACAGATCAACTATGCTACCTGCACTCTTTGCAATAATATGCAATTTTTCAAATTATGCATTTTTTGTATTCATGTATTGACGTTTTATAAAGAAAAATCATGTACTTGATAGCTTTATTTTAAGACAGCATGATGCTGAATTAATATAGCTGGGCTAGTATTGTTTCAGGAAAGGGCTGTAATAAGACCTTCTCACAGGTTTTGTTTGTAGTAGAGCCATGCCTTCAATGCTATTTTGCTTAAATTTAAATCAGCCTTACATCTAAAAACATACAGAATGGCAATAGTCAGAAGATTGTTATACATCCTCATAATACTTATCGCAGGTAATGAGTCGGGTTTCAGCCAGGAATACCGGCAATCTATCGATATGAATATTCCTTTTATGCCTGGTCCCGTACTTATAAATGGAAAACCTACTGTTTACTATGAGCTTTATTTGACCAATTTCTCAAATGATTCCATCAGCCTGGAAAAGTTGGAAATATTGAATGTCGTTGATTCTTCTGTTGTTGTTTCATTTGACAGAGATAATTTGATGAATAGGTTTAGTAAGCTGGGGTTACAATTAAAGGATAAAGAAAATATTATTGCGCCAGGTAATTCAAGGGTAGTCTATCTCGAATTGAGACATGATAAAACCGATCTGCAATTGGTTCATCGTCTTGGTTTTGTATTATCACAGGGTAATCAAAAGCAAACATTTTCAGTTCAGGGCGCAGTTATTCATTTTTCAGAGAAGCCGCAAATAATTCTTGGAGCACCTTTAAGTGGTGGGCCTTGGGTGGCAGTTTATGATCCTTCCTGGAGCCGCGGCCATCGCAGGGTGATTTATACTGTTGGAGGGAAAGCCCGGATTCCAGGACGTTTTGCTATAGATTTCATCAAAGTTGATAAGTTGGGACACTATTCAAACGGAGATAATGATGTGGTGAAAAATTGGTACGGGTATGCAGCAGAGGTACTTGCCGTAAGTGATGGTATTATCTCAGCAACCAGAGATGATTTTCAGGAAAGTAAGACGTTATCAAATCATCCTGAATGCCCCGCTGGAAAGGCAACAGGAAACTATATTTCACTAGACATAGGAAATAACTGCATCGCATTTTACGAACATCTGAAACCAGGAAGCATTAAAGTTGTAGCCGGGCAACGAGTAAAAAAAGGAGATGTCATTGCAGCTGTTGGGTTTACCGGTCAGACTACCGGTCCACATCTTCACTTCCATGTTGCTGATCAGCATTCAGCGCTGGGAGCGGAAGGTATTCCTTTTGTATTTGAACGTTTTACGGTTGTGGGCGGATATGATGATTTCAGCAAATTTGGGAAGGATCTCTGGGTACCAGTAAAAGATTCTTCTATATCGATTATTACTGCAGAACGTCCTGCATCGAATTCGGTAATAAAATTTGATGGGAGATGATTGATTGCATGTTTTGGCAACAGATGGCAGTCGCCGTATTCCCCGGCAAAATACATTAAAATAGAAAGCCCGTGTTTATTAGTGGACCCGGGGTTTTTTCCCATATCCTGGCAAAGCGTTACAAAAAAATTGTTAATAAGATGAGCTGGTAGTTTTTTACTTCATACGCTTTTCAAAAATCTTCTTAATCCTGTCTAGCTCTTTTGCATACATGGTCTTTTTCCGGGTACCGAAATAAAGTGTATTTTCAATAATATTGTTGCCTTCCCATACCAGTTTTAACTTCCTGGATTTGATCTCCTCCCTGCATAAGAAATCAGGTATCACCGATAAACCTTCTTCATTGCTCAGACAGCGCACAATAGAGCTGATATTAGGCACGATGTAATTCGGTTTAAAGTCGATATGATGTTTAAAGTTATTCTGCCAAAAACGCTTTAAATGCTCCATGTCTGATGCCGTACTGTACCAAAGCTGATCTTTCAGCCAAGCTGCTGCTTCAGTAAGATTGTTCTTTTTAATATTTTCCAGGAAAGGACGGCTATCCAATTCGGAGCCACTCACCAATACGATTCTCTCTTTTGAGAATGGCTCAAACAGCAGGTTTTTCTCCTCACCTTTATGTGGCGTAATGATCATATCCAACACACCTTTATCAAGATCATGTAGCATTTCATGATATTCACCAAATTTGATGATCAGGTTAAATGGCAGCCTGGAGATATGCTCTTCAAGTGTATACTGAAAAGTTTCAAAACACATTCCTATGCTGATAGTAGGGCGCTCTGCCTTGGTACTTCTGCTAAACAGCTGTTCCGTTGCTTCCAGCTTGCCTAATGGCTCTATAATAAAATTGTATAATGCTTTCCCTCTTTCGGTAGGAACCATTTTGCGTGGTGACCGGTCAAATAATTTGTAACCTGTAAAGGTCTCCAGGGAATTGAGGTGAAGACTTACTCCCGGCTGGGAGATAAACAAGGCATCTGCAGCCTGGGTGAGTGTTCCCTGCTCATAAATCGCTTTAAACGATCTCAACCATTCTAAATTCAACATCATGTTGCTATAATTTTTCTGATACAAAGATATAACTTATGCTATTTTAAAAATAATAAAAATGGGAGGAGCTTTGCACTATCAAATCAAAAAAGAAGAAAATGGAATATAGAAAATTAGGAAAATCGCCACTCGAATTATCTGCCATTACATATGGTGCTTTTGCCATCGGAGGCAGCATGTGGGGAGGCAATGAACGTAAGGATTCTATTGCTGCCATCCATGCCTCTATCGATAATGGTGTAACCTCCCTGGATACCGCCCCTTTTTACGGCTTTGGACTTAGTGAAGAGATCATTGGTGATGCTCTCGCCGGAAAAGACCGTACAAAGGTACAAATACTGACCAAATTCGGCCTGGTATGGGATGGTAGTAATAATGGGAAAGGCGAGCATTTCTTCGATGCGGAAGAAAACGGTAAAATTATTCCTGTATATAAATATGCTGCAAAGGAAAATATAATAAAAGAAGTAGAAGAAAGTCTTAAACGGCTGAAAACTGACTACGTCGACCTGTTACAATTGCACTGGCCAGATGCTTCCACTCCAATTGATGAAACGATGGAAGCATTGCAGACTTTAATCCAGCAAGGGAAAATCAAAGCGGCAGGCGTTAGTAACTATAGTCTTGATCAGGTGGTAACAGCAGCCCAAACATTGGAACTTGCTTCCAACCAGGTTCCTTACAGCATGCTGAATAGGAGCATTGAGCAGGATTTAGTGCCTTATACTACTGCAAATAATATTGGTATCATCGCTTATAGTCCGCTCGAAAGAGGCTTGTTGTCAGGTAAATATTTCGCTGATGCAAAATTGAAATCTGATGATCACCGCAATGGTTACTTCGGACAGTTTAATCCTGAGAAAGTGAAAGCATTGTTAGCCGACCTGCAACCGCTGGCAGCAAGCAAAAATGCATCATTGGCGCAACTGGTACTCCGCTGGACTTCTGTACAGAAGGGTATTTCAGTGGTGTTGGCAGGTGCAAGAAATGCAGCACAAGCAGAAAGCAACGCTAAAGCAATGGATATCACTTTATCTACCGAGGAACTGCAATTCATTCAGCAAGCGTTGGCAAAACATTGATTGATTGCAAATATCAGCAAAGACATTCAAAATTAATTTTTATGCTTTTTCAATCATATACATTAGGTGGCTTACACCTGAAAAATAGAATTGTAATGCCTCCAATGACACGGTCAAGAGCCGCTCAGGGAGAAGTAGCGACAGAATTAATGGCAGCGTATTATGCCCAGCGATCCTCTGCCGGTTTAATTATATCAGAAGGAACGCAAATTAGCCGACAGGGTCAGGGATATGCCTGGACACCAGGCATATACAGCAAAGACCAGGTAGCCGGCTGGAAACAGGTTACAGATGCCGTGCATGCAAATGGTGGATTGATATTCGCGCAGCTCTGGCATGTAGGAAGGGTATCTCACGTATCCTTACAGGAGCATGGCATGGCGCCTGTTGCGCCATCAGCAATACTTGCCGAAGGTGTCAAAGTTTTTGTGGATGCAGCTGGGAAAGGCGCTACAGCAGGAGCTGGAGAAATGATACAACACTCCATGCCACGCGAATTATCTGTAGTGGAAATAAAACAGATTGTCCAAGACTATGCGATAGCCGCCAGAAACGCGATAGCCGCAGGTTTTGACGGAGTGGAATTACATGGCGCCAATGGTTATCTCATAGAACAGTTCATCGACTCGCAGACGAACACGCGTAGCGATGAATATGGTGGAACATTGGAAAACCGGCTTCGGTTTTTAGATGAAGTGGTGACTGCGGTATCTACTGCTATTGGTGCACATCGTGTAGGTGTCAGACAGGCGCCACTCACGACCCTCATGGGGGCCTTGGACGACACACCGGAAATAACCTATATCGCCGCCGCTAAACTATTGAACGCAGCTGGTGTAGCGTATATACATATCGCTGAAGCCGACTGGGAGGATGCGCCTGTAATGCCAGTAGCTTTCAAAGAAGCATATCGTCATGCATTTAAGGGGACATTGATCTACTCTGGTAAATACACCAAAGCCCGCGCCGAAGAGGCATTACGCAATGGCTGGGCAGATCTCATCGGATTTGGTCGTCCATTTATTGCCAATCCAGACTTGCCTTATCGATTAGCACATGATCTTCCACTTAATGCACCTGATAAAACCAAATTCTTTGGTGGTAATGAACAGGGTTACACAGATTATCCAGTTGCTGTTCCGGTAAATTCATAGTGATGTTTGAATAAAAATTATCTCATTGATGAAATTATGTGAAGATGCTTTTCGAGAAATTCAGCAAAGGAAATTTTGAATTATTGAATCGGGTGGTGATGGCGCCAATGACGCGCGCCCGCAATCCCAATGGCATTCCCAACGAAATGAACGCCGAATATTATGCGCAAAGAAGCGGGAAGGAGGGGGCAGGCCTGATCATTACAGAAGGTACTGCTATATCTCCCACTGCTATGGGCGTATTACATATACCAGGTTTGTACACCTCAGAACAGGTGGCCGGCTGGAAGCTGGTTACCAGCAAGGTGCAACGTACAGGAAGTAAAATATTCACGCAGTTGTGGCATGTGGGAAGAATTTCCCACGTAACCAATCAGCCAGGAAGCCAGCAACCGGTTGGTGCTTCAGAGATCCAGGCCAGCAACTCATTTGCCTGGGGATATGATGAAAATGGTAAGGAAAATTTTGTAATCAGTTCGAAGCCCCGCAGGTTGAGTGCTTTGGAAGTAAAAGATGTTGTGCAAGATTTTGCCATCGCTGCTGCCAATGCTATTAAAGCCGGTTTTGATGGTGTAGAGCTGCATGGCGCCAACGGTTATCTTATCGAACAATTTCTGAATCCGTTCGTTAACGATAGAACCGATGAATATGGCGGAAACATGAAGAATCGTGCCCGTTTTCTGCTGGAAGCGGTAGATGCAAGTATCGCTGCGATTGGTGCATCCAAAGTAGCCATCAGACTAACCCCTTACGGTGGCTTGCACGAGTTGCCCCATTACGAAGAAATTGAGGCCACCTATCAATACCTGGCAACGGAATTGGCTCAACGAAAGATTGCATATATCCACATAATGGATCAGAAATCCAGGGGTAGTTATGCTTTGCCGGAAGGATTTTTAAAAAGATTCAGAGGTTGGTACGATGGTGTGCTGATATTGGCAGGAGGAATGGACAAAGCAAAAGCAGAGGCTATTTTGCGGGAAGGACTTGTAGATCTTATTGGATTTGGAGAACCATTTATTGCTAATCCGGACTTGGTGCCCCGCTTAAAGAACGACTGGCCGCTTTCCGCTCCAGATAGAAGTTTGCACTATGGCGGTGCCGCACATGGATATACCGATTACGCAACTTATAAAAGTGATAAATGATGAACACAAAATATTTTAATAAAATTCCAGCATTGGCTGGTATGATCATGGTGGCTGTAATGCCTGCATTTGGACAGGACCACAACGCCCAGACGATTAATGTTTCCGACACCAGTTGGTATCAATCTCCTTACGGCAAATCAGATGAAATTGGCGCAGCCAATCTTATCACGCCGGAGGTAGTATTAGCTGCCACCAAATTGGTTAAAACAGGAAAAACCTATCCATTGGCGGTTCCTGTAGACAAAAACCTACCGGCCTTTCGTCATCGCAGCTTTCATTTGTATAACATACAGCCAGGCGAACAAGGAGGGAAAACCCTTGGCCCTAACAAATTCAGCTTTAATGATGAACTGGTAAATGGATGGACAGGCGTAGGGACACAGCTAAACGGTATTGGCCATATTGGAATTGATAACGTTTACTATAATGGCAATAAATCCGTTGATTTCGTAACAGTAGAAGGTGTGAAGAAACTGGGTGTTGAGAAAGTACCGCCAATGGTTACACGTGGCGTAGTACTGGATATGACAGCACACTATGGAAAGAAGATAGTACCTGGTGGTACTGAGTTTACAACTGCTGATATACAGGCAGTATTAAAGAAAGAAGGAATTACATTGCGAAAAGGTGATGTAGTATTGTTCAATACCGGATGGCTGGAATTGATCGGGAAAGACAATAAACAATTTTTAGAAGTGGAGCCTGGCATTGGTATGGATGCAGCACAATGGCTTGCCGACCAGGGTATCGTAGCCTTTGGTGGCGACACCTGGGCATCTGAAGTATATCCTAATCCTAAGAGTAATGAAGAATTTCCTATCAACCAGTTTATGCTGGCAAAAAAAGGAATCTATAACCTCGAGTTAATTGATAGTCGTGCGCTTGTTCAGGATAAAGTTTGGGAATTTCTTTTCGTACTGGGGCAACCGTTATATAAAGGTTCAACACAGGTGAATATCAATCCTGTAGCCATTCATTAATAAAGTGGAGATACTGTCGTAATTCCTGATAATAGTAAAAATCAGAAAACCCGCCATAAGAGCGGGTTTTCTGATTTAAGCCAGAACTGCTGGAACATTGGATCGAAAATTTGATTTAAATAGAAGTTTTAAATATTGACTAAATAGTAATTTGTGGGCTATACTGTTAGCTAATATAAACGAAGATCAATGGATATCCGAGAATTGATACCTAAACATAAGGACGACCAGGAAGTAATTGAAGCGCTTAAAAAACTTTCATTTGAAGAGATAAAGCCTATTGTTCCTGATTTATTGACATGGCTTCAAGATATCAATTGGCCAATAGCCGCACGCATAGCAGAAGTACTGAAGCCATTTTCTGATAGATTGGTACCTGACATACTTACGGTTTTGAAAACAAACGACGGTATTTGGAAACTATGGATATTGACCAACCTTGTGAGATCAACTAAAGACGAAACCTTATTGAAGGAATTAGAACGTATAGCTAAACATCCAACAAAAGACGAAATTGAAGAAGAAGTTAATGTTGAAGCGATAGCAATTTTGAATGTTGATTATGTTTAAAAATGGTTTGAAGCTGTTACTGAGGATGAGTATCGAAGTGTGCCCCTTCATTAGACACTCATTTGCCAGGGGAACCGCCTGGAACTTGTGTTCGCATTATCTCTGAAATACCACTGCAAAATCGCTTTAGGAAGAAGGAATACCTTTATTGGCGCTTTTCACATTTAAGGAATCAATTTCGCTGGATTCTACCTGACTCATAGTCAGGAATATTAAAAGGAGTACGTAATAGATATAGAAGAAAGCCCGCTGTAAAGGCGGGCCTTCTTCTTTTCGGTTGGGATGATTGGACCGAGTTCGAACTTTTTTATTAAAGATTTGGCCGCAATTGATACATTCTGTACTCAAATAACTGACCTTAAAAAATAGGAATAAAGGCATTCTGTCAAAGAGGGCCCTTTGCCATATATGATACTATTTATTGCACTTATTAATAAGTAAGCCAACACTGTAACTGCCCTCTACAAACTTATCGGACGAAAATGTCACAAAACACCCTATTTATGGCGTGTTTATACAGCCTTCAATTTATCATACTTGTGCATCTTTACATCCTAAATTTCAAGAAAATGGTAAATAAAGAAGCCTCTATTGTTTTGGCAAAACTTTCCATAGCAGCAGCAATGACTTATCATCTTTTAATAAGTGTATTAATTTTAATTAGACCGGACTTAGACCCATATTGGCATCCATTAAGTGAATACGCCATTGGTTCTTATGGATGGATGATGTCTTTAGCATTTATTATTTCATCCTTCAGTTATGGAATATTGTTATTTAACATTAAATCGCATGTAAAAGGATTTTTTGGAAAACTTGGATTGGCCATTTTATTTATCTGCTGTGCAGGAACTTTTTGCGTTGGAGTGTTTACCACCGACCCTTTAACGACCGCACCTGATAAAATATCAACAATAGGTTTAATTCACATGTTTTCAGGTATGGCAGGTTTGTTTCTTTTTCCAATTGCTGCGTTATTGATTAACATAAGCATCGCTTTAAAAAATAAATCATGGGCTGCGGCAAAGAAAGTTTTGATATGGACATCTGTTATACCATTACTTGGCTTAGTCGGTTTTATTATTCATCTCTCTATTTATGTAGTACCAAAAGGCGACTACGCATATGGACCCGATGTCCCATTAGGCTATCCACCTCGTTTACTTTTTTTAACTTATTTGGTATGGCTAATAATCTTAAACGTACAACTTATTAGAATTCAAAAATCAAATCACAATTAAAGTTAGCAATCATGGCAACATCAAAATTTAAAACAGTAGCAGCGTATTTTGCAATGCAACCTGAAGATACCCTAAAAACATTACTTGCTTTAAAGAAAATAATTTTAAAAACTGCTCCCAATGCGGAAGAGTTAATTAATTATGATATTCCAGCCTACGCTTTAGTAAAAGGCGGGAAACGAGACAAGCAAATTATGATTGCCGGGTATAAAAAGTTTGCAGGATTTTATGTAGGAACAGGGATTTTGCAAAACTTTGCAAAAGAGTTATCGGAATATGTCGTAGGCAAAGCATCCATACAGTTTCCCAACAATCAACCATTGCCAGAAAAATTAATAATTGAAATTATTCAATTTAAGAAAAAGCAAATTTCATAACCAGTAATAACATCAACCATTAACATCAATATGGTTTCGGCTTCGAATGACATGGCATAATGGTTATCATAAAAAACTCAAATCATGTAAACCTGTTATGTTTTAGTTATTTATTAAGAATAAGGCGCATGTTTTACAAGTTATAAAACTTATAAAATTAAGGGCCTTATTAAATAACACAGAGCCGCTCGCTGTAGCAGGAATTAGAATCAGTAATTAAGTTTTTTTGGTTGTTTTATCATGAAAACCAGAAAGAAGTTCTTGCCTTTTTGGAAATTAGCTCCGGTTCTGGAAAAATACTTGGATCGAGCAATCTCAATTTCTTCAAATCTCTTTACTGTATGGGATTCTAACCTGGAGCCATTTTCAGATAAATTGGTTCCTGAAATACTTGAGATTTTGAAAACAAATGATGGTGTTTGGAAATATTGGATATTAACAACGCTTGCAAGGAAAACGAAAGACGAAAGGTTATTAAAAGAAATTGAACGAATTGCAAAACATCCAACAAAAGACGAAATTGAAGAAGAAGTGAATCTTGAAGCTATTGCAATTTTGAATGGTGACTATATTTAAATTTAGTCCGTAAGTAGTATGGAAATTTCGGACAAAACAGCCCCTACAGATCTAAATATGCGAATGGTTTCTATATTATTTCGTATTATTTTGAACCATTTTTACTTTATAAATGTAATTCCTTCTCATTAATATTTAACCTCAAAAAAACTATTCCATGGCGAAATTATTCATTTTTATTCCATTTAATAAAAGCAGCCTTGATGTAAATGTTGATCTCCTGAAAGATGCTACACAGGCTCTTAACGAATTTAACACGGTAATGGAAAAAAATGCCAAGTCCACGATCGGAAAACATATCGATGCACACATAGTAAAAGGAGGCCTTGAGATTGTATATGCGGACTCTAAATTTGTGATGACGAAGGATGACTATATTATTGTTTTTGCACATGGTAGTCCGAGAACAGCAGATAAATTATTTTCCAACACACCGGACCTGGAAGTTACAACCAGCAGTGTGAAAGCCTTGCTGAAAAAGTGCAACGCCAATGCTGCGAAAATGATACTATTTATGAATTGCTACAGTAAAAACCCCAAACATATTGCTGCAGAATGGAAAACAGAAAATAGCAAGCAAATAGTCTATGGTGGCTCCCAGGATGTAGCCAAGCTATTTACCGCCACCCGTAATAGCATAATAAATAGTTGTATTGCACTAGATCTGGTTTAAAGGTAGTACTACTACAAACAAAAAAGCCTTACAATATTGAGTTGTAAGGCTTTCCTTAATTTTACAACTACCACCACCTTTCAATGTCAATATTACCATCCTCGATGATATTACTTTCAGTGAAGAACTTTTTCTTCATCCACTGCTTTTTGTTTTTAGAAACGATTTTCCAGCTGGGTGGATTTTTAAACCTCATGGTAGCATATGGATCTCCATAATATGTCATCCAAATTATAGGATTACCTGAGCAGTTACGCAAAATGTAGGATGCTATGGGCATCTTGAACACCTGGCAAACATTTTTCTTTTAACCAGGTTATACGTTCTGCGATGGTCGGTAGTTTGAAGCGTTTTCTTTTTTTTCACTTGTAAACACATTGGTGTTACAAGGCATCAAGCAGTTTTTTCATGATAAATAGGAGTTTAAATTGAAAAGTGCCTTACAGAAAGCAAGGCTGTTCTGTCCTGCAATGCGGCATGGGCCGGTGTATTATTAAGCAATAGCAATGGCAACGTCATTGCCTAAAAAGCCCTACAACTCTTCGCTGTAAGGCTTTTAAGCATTAATTTACATCCATCCCATCCAAATAAGGAGGGGTCCATCATACCTCATAAACCGTTTTGTCAGAAATCTTTTCTTCATCCACCGTTTCTTATTTTTTGAAACAATTTTCCAGTTGGGATGAAACGAATACTTTGAAGCTTCTGAACAATCAGTCCGGTCATCTTCATAATGCATGCATGGAAATGGCTTCTCGCAGCAGCTCTTGTAAAAATTAGAATGCCACCTGCAGTATGGGCAGCTGGCATACATATTCTTAAGTACAAGATTGTAAGTTCTGCGATGGTATGTGGTTTTAAGGATTTTCTTTTTTCTCACTTGTAAACACATTTAGTGTTACAAGGCGTCGAGTAATTTTTTCATGGTAAGTAGGGTTTAAATTAAAAAGAGCCTTACTAAAAGCAAGGCTCTTCATTTCGGTCGGGGCAACTGGATACATTTCGAACCAGTTTATTGAAGATTTGAAAGTTTTTGGAAAAGTTCAGTTCTAACAAAAAGAGAAAAGCAATTCTAAAAGATAATCCTAGAATGTTGGAACAATCGATTAGTAGTTAGAGGCTGTAATTGATTACAATCAAATTTTTGTAGGGAAACTTCAATAAACTTATCTAGTGAGAGCTTGTGAAAAATTTTGAAAATAACGCTCTATATCATATATTCATATGAAAAATATGAAAAAAGTCCTTAGTATCCTTTCGCTATCGATTATTCTATTTGCGTGTAATACAAAAGAAAGAAGTAAGAGAAATCTGCAGAAAGAAACGGCTGATTCATTATTTACAGCTTCTTACTATTTAAACTCGAGATTAGGGTTACCAAATGAAGCCCCATTTAGTGAAGTTAAGGGAATGATAGGCGTAGATTTGGTGACATTTTCGTTTAATAGTGTAAAAGTAAATAGAAGTTTCAATCCCAAATCCAGTAAGACTTTAAATCAAAATGCAACGCTTGTCTATCCTGCAATTAACTTTACCACATCATCAGACTGTTTTATTAATGACAATAAACTTTTAGCTGGTAGTTACTCACTATTTACCTTTCAGGAAAATGATTCGACGTATATTTTGGCATTTACAATAGGAACTCCTAAACATGGATATGATTCGTCTAAAAGTGTTTTGAAAATACGAAGGAACTCTATAAAGTCAGACAAGGATTATGGTAATGATTTGAACGTTTTTTTATCTGATAGGACGTTGAATAGTGGAATTGCAAATATTGTTTGGAATAACTTTAAAATTGATTTTGCAATAAAATTTTTAAATGCAGATAAAATTCTCACTAGCATTAAGGATTATTTTAAACAAAAGCAAGAAAATCAGGGTACTATAACGTGGGACGAATACTATGAAGCATCAAAATTCTGTTTTGACAATTCATTAACAACTACCATGGGTGAGCCATGGATAGATTCTTCAATTGCAATAAATAGAAATGCTACTAACCTCACAGTTAAGGCAAAGTACTTAGCAAGTAATAAAAATTATATGGATGCAATTAATATTTACAGCGAAGTTTATAAGTTAATTGAAAAAGAAACGCCGAACAATCAACTAGCGCTGAGCACTATAAAACAGCAGATTGAAGGATTAAAAAAATATTCAAATATTAGAAACTGATCTATTTATGAAACGTATAATTATATTTCGCAAATTGTTTCGAATTTTTAGTTTAAGCTTAACTAGTATACTAGTGTGGAGCCATGTATCTATAGCGAAACCAAATAATTTTTCTAACAGAGTGAATATTGTTCGTAAAGAGCTAAAGGAAAAAATAAATAAAAGGGAAGTCATTGATATACCTAACGATGACACCGCTTTTGGGGAAATTGAAAGGCAATGGGGAAACTGGGGCAATTGGGGCAATTGGAACAACTGGAATAACTGGGACAATTGGGCTAAGTGGTCAAAATGGGATAATTGGGTTAATTGGGGGAATCAATGGGGTAATATAGGTTAATGCATGATAGACTTACTTGTAATTCAACCGACCCCATTCTGCAATATCAATTGCAGCTATTGTTATTTGTCAGATCGAAGTAACCCCGACAGAATCACTTTAAGTGTATTAGATAGCATAATTCAACAGGTCCTTAATAGCAATCTCTGTGGAGATACTATTACTATAGTTTGGCACGCAGGAGAACCATTGGTTATACCAGTAGATTATTTTGCTTTATTACTTGAAAGAGCCAATCAGGCCTTCCATAATAAAAAAATTTCGGTAACTCATTCAATTCAAACAAATGGAGTTTTAATTACTCAAGACTGGTGCGACTTAATAATTAAATATAACATCAACATTGGTATTAGCATAGATGGCCCTATGAATCTTCATGATGTAAATAGGAAAACTCGATCTGGAAAAGGAACCTTTAATTCTGTTATGGCTGGAATTAAGCTATTACGCGCTAATAACATCAGGTATCATGGCATTGCAGTTATTTCAAAGCATTCCTTATTATTTGCTAAAGAATTATTTGATTTTTTCTATGAAAATAATTTTTATCAATTGGGATTAAATATTGAAGAGATTGAAGGTCATAATGTGAAGTCCTCAATGGAGGATACTTCATATGAGGCTATCTATTCATTTTATAAAGAATTGTTTGATCTGTACGTTAATAGTGGAATGAAAAAAATGAGAATACGTGAATTTGATAATTATTTACAGGCTATTCTTCGAAATCCAGAAATTCTGGATATAAACGTTTTAGACATACAATCTCACCAGATAAGACCGTTTGCAATTACATCGGTGAATTATAAAGGGGATGTTTCTACATTTTCTCCTGAGTTAATAGGCCAGAATTCTTCAGAGTACAATAATTTTATTTTCGGAAATTTTTCAACTGATACTTTCGATGTGTTAAGAAAAAACCGATTACTAAAGAAAATGACGGCCGAAATTAAAAGCGGGATAAAAAAATGTAAAAAGGAATGCGAGTTTTATTCAATTTGTGGCGGAGGAGCCCCAGCAAACAAGTTTTATGAAAATGAAACATTCAACTCAACAGAAACCTTGTATTGCAAATACAATATACAAATCCCAGCCTCTATTGTACTCAAATATTTAGAGGAGAAAATTCAATAACAGGTAGGTAAGAGTTGTTGGTGACCCTGAGCCATCAGAATCACCAAAGTATAAATCATAATTTTTTCTAGCTAAAGAATTAATTAGCTCAGGGATTAGATGTAATAAATCCAGTCCTTGGGCTATTTAATATGAATGCTTAGATACAGGTTATTTCAGTTGTTGAATATATTTCAGGTCGTCAACTTTTATTTAAAAATAGACACTAACCTTATCTTGATTATTTAAATCTCCGTTTCAATAATCCATAAGAACCAAATAAAGATATTCTGCGTATATCTAATCAATCATCGATTTAATAGTATTTATAATTTGACATACCATATACCCAAAAGGATAAAGTAGACCGATAGATATAATAAGTAGCATTCAACCAAATGACAGATGTTTTGTGTAGCCCTACTTTACTGCCTCAAACAGCAAATCACAACCAATTTTTTGAACCCTAAACACATATGTACCCTAAACTTTAATTGTATTTCATGAGAAGACTACTTTATTCCCTACTTGGAATAGTTTTCTTGCTGTCTTGCAATAAGACGGATAAACTGAAGAACACCCCGGCCAAGCCCAACCAACTGATAACAGATGCAAAGTATTATGTTGATAGTATCAGGCAAGAAGTATTTCCTAATGGAAGATCTGCCACAGGCAGCGACTCAATTTTATGGGGGCAGGCAATCATCAGGCATTTTAGTAAGATTGATGCAGTCTCTGTACCACTGTTTTCAGATTCCACACAGAAAGGGACTTTTGACAACCATATACTGCCATTGAAGCTAGAAAACTATCTGTTGGTATATAAAGGATCGGATAGCAATTTCCATTATCTGGTGATGAAATTGATTCGTACAAGCAGCAGGCAAGAGGGATTCACAGGAGCAGTAATGCTGGAAGATTTGACCGGCAACAAACTTACTGCATATATAATGGAAAATGGCCAAATAGTAAAAATGCCAGCACCTCAGGGTTCAGGAAATAATAATGCAAGGGCTGTTTATAGCTGTATAACCATTAATTACTACTACTCAGTTAATGGTGGCCCATGGCAGTATAACTTTAGTAATACATATTGCAACTGGTACGACGTTGCTGATAATGGAGGTTCAAACTTACCGGTAGGAAACCAGGAATTGCCTCCAGATAATGGAGGCGGTGGAGTGGACATGAGCGGCAATACCCCTGGTAATAATAATGCAGCGATTCCAAGTACCCTTAGGGATGTAAGAATGAATATTAAAGGCCCATGTCTGACATCTACAGTGAGTATGGTGACCTTCAACGGGCTTAGCTCCTATCTTGCTCAGACATTTAATGGTACTTTTAATGTAGGTGATGAAGTGGATTGTGAATTTAAGGATTCGACATTTGCAGATGTTATGATGGACGGACTTACAGACCGATACCTTAATATAAACAATGGCACTAAATACCTTAGCGTTAGAATCAACATCAATACGGTATTAAATAACGCATCCCAGGAGTATATCGCGGCAACAATTTATCACGAAATAACCCATGGAATTCTTTTTGCAAAAACTGCGTCAACGACTAATGAGCAAGATCACGAAACGATGTCAAGTGGTTTTTACTTTGATGTACAAGTAGCGGCACTTCAAGCTTTATTTCCTAATTTATCTTTGGATGATGCGAAAATACTAGTTTGGATAGGCTTAGATAAATCAGATGCATACAAGGCCTTACCGAATAGTTACAAAGACAATGTTGATTATGTGGCGCGTAAATATCGTAATGGAACTTTAGGTACAAAATGTAATTAACAATGAGAAATTTATTATTGACTTATTTAGTTATTCTACTGTTCCCACTAGTAGGAATGGCACAGGAAAAAATAGCTCCAATAACTAAGGAAGATCTAGCAGCAATGAGATTGCTTTATGGTAAGCTAGATGCTTTTGGTAAAGGATTGCGTAAGTTCAATCGAATGACACCTAATGGTGCTGTGGGCGATGATTGCCATCCACTTATTTTTTCAGTTGTGCTAGAATTTAAAGATTCTAAAATCTTAGCGCCAGTATTCTCCAAAGGAGCTTCGCAAGCCTATATAGATTTTATTAATAGTAATCTAAAAAGCATAGAAGCATTGCCCTGGGAGACAGAAATACCTGGTTTAAAAGGGCTGAAAGATTTCAGAATATTTTGGATGCACTGTTACGTTTTGGATGTCCTTAGCTCAATGCGACAGCCATGGTCGTCGGTCGATATGGTCCAGCAAATGAACAATGCACTTTCAATGGTTCAGCAGCCAGGGGGTAGTCAGCTATTTATTGCGCCACCCTATTGTATTTTTGTCAGTGAAACACTGGTTCACCGTTTCCCTTTCCCACTGGATTCTCAGGCTAGTTCTATGCCTCAGAAAAAAAGTATAAGTGATAATTTGGATAAGCAAGATGAGAACAAAGATGCTAAGCATAATTAATTGGGCAGGGAAAACACCATGATAGGAAATAATGGCTGGTCATTTTAAATGAGCAGCCATTATTTTCTGAAAGGGATATTTTTTACAACACATTAGTTCTGATCATATATCATCAAGTTCTTCCGTTCCCATTTCTGTGTAAGGATCATGATGGCTATGAAAAGATTCGATTATATAGATTTTACCCTTCAGGAATTCACTATAAATACTACGTAGCTTAACATAGATCTCCTCTGGCACATTTTCACTATTGCTCATGTACTCATTATATGTCGAGATAGTAATGTCAATACTATTTGCTATTTCGGCATCAGGTAGCAAAATATCCTTTGCCGCAGCATTTTGCCTCAGGACTACAATAGTAGCTGAAAAATTTTCTTTTTGTAGGTCTCCGCTGTCAATTATATGTTTTGAAACAAACTTTCTTGTTACCGACTTTTTCTTTCTCATTTAAATTGTATTGTGGTAATTGCTATAGGACATGATCAACTGTAGTATACGAATATTGCCTCGTAAATACAGTTCCATTACTCCAAGTATAAGTGCAGTTAACTATATAACTATATGTTACGGCTATTGGAGCAAAGGCGGGCGGCATTGGACTGCAAGATCCTGATAATCCCATTATTTGAGAAACACGTTTCGCATCCATCCCATCCATTGTTGTATAATATATTATAGGTGGGTCAAGCCTAACATTAAAATTAGTTATACTTAACACAAACCGCAGATCATACGCAAAAGGAGATGTTGCGAAAGGTAATATTTCCAGAGGGAGTTTTCTACAATCTGAAAAATAGAGCATTTCGAACCACGAGAACGAATGAAGTATTTTCCCTAATCGCAAGCCTGAACACTGTTTCAGATATAAATAAAAAAGGAGAGAATGGTAATGAAACCATTCTCTCCAGTTGTGTCGGGACGACAATACGACGCCCTGATATCGTAATTTATTTGATTTCAATGTGTTGTTAAAAGAGCTTCGAATCTACTCACGGGATTACTCCCCAAGGTATTCAGTGATTTTGCCACAAGATAAAAATTGTACTAAATAATTCCAAAATATCAGATTAGGCCAATTGGACTATTTTATAAGGATTCTAGGTTTGGCTGTTATCAGAAAGACTATTGTACTTTTATTAGTGCGGATTTCACCGATTATGTAACTGAAAAATGATAGTAGGTAAACGTAAAATGTATTCTGTAAACTATTAATTTTCTGAATAAGTAATGGTGGTGGTTTAAAAAAATAATAATTTACAATAAGAAAATAATCCGTTTAGTTATATATGGAATCTCAGGAAGAAAGTTTTAAAGCAAGCATTGTCGCTCAGAAAGAGTATGCAAAGAAACAACTTGCCGATAATCTAAATTTGATTGGACGCTTTAAGAAACTTGCTGCTTCCAAGGGTATTGAGCTTCAAGATGAAGACTTCGAGTATATTGAAACGATTGGAATTGTGGCTAACTATCCTGGTATACTCTGGCTTCTCTACCCTGAATTAGTTAGAGATAAGGATGGCCTTGTCGAATTTGCTACTTTACTTAAGACCTTCAAAAAAAATGAAATTGCGAGTGGCTATCTATACGGGGAATCATGCATTGTAATGGCGCACCCGTATTTTCGTCGGGGGTTTAATCCGACCAGCCATTTTACATCAAGTTTTGTAAACCTTTTATGGAAGTTGAAGGACTCTCGCATTGTGCATTCTATTGCTTTGGATGAAGACAGAGTTCGCATTAATGTTGACAATACACAATGGAAGGAATTCGATACGTGGTATGGCGCAAAATTTAATGGTAGTATTATTCAAATTCCCAACGGGCCAATTAAACTTTGTCCTCCTTCCGATCTTGCGGCAAGGCAAATCGATTTCCTCTTTGCAGAGTGCCATTCCCTAGTTATGAAATGGGATACTTCCAAAGAAGGGATTAAAAACTTTTATGCAGAAGAGTTTAAAACTGAGAATTTGACAGTTCAAACAGTAGATGGTGAGTTTTATCCAACACGATATGTTCATTCAGAGGTCAGCCCCAATATAAATGCAATTAAGCATTTTGATGGAGCAATACATTTTTACGATTTAGAGGAGTATTTAGCATTGCGAGACTCGGATCTGAACTATAATTCCAAAAGTTTAAACCAGATAAAAGGGAAGTCAAAGAAAATGTTTATGCTTAATGGTAATATTGAGACTAGTACCTGGATTGATATGATTAGCCATTTTATGCATGGAAATCCACTGGTTTTTGAATATTTTCAAGGCTCGTACCCCTCAGAAACGCAAAAAATTCTTGATGCTATTAATGCAAACTTGATTTGAGGTGATATTAAAAGTATTCAGAAGATTTCTATATGAGTAATTTTATATTATTCCCGTACATAAAAGTTAGAGGGAAATTTTTATGATTATGCAGATGTATTGGACCCTATGAGGAAATAAAAAATGAGCGGAGATGGGGTTAACAGGTAGAAAACAGCCTATTAGTTTGAGAATTTATAACATTTTACTTAATTTGGTAAGCGTCAGATTTTTGAATTGTTTTGAGAGGCCCTAGACAAATTTGCAATTTGGTTTTGTGCCAGTATTCTGTCATCTGCAGGCAGAGAAAGTAATAATTTACATACTCTGACTATTAGTTAATAATATTGTTACACCTATGACTTATAAGAACCTTGTGCAGCAGTTTACTCATGATGGCTACATGAAAAAACTTGCGGGAAATATTAAAACAAAATTGAGTGAACTAAGGCAAAGCGCAAATCCAGGTGATGAAAGACGTTGGATATGGGAATTAATTCAAAATGGGAAAGATGTTCATATTCCTGGTATCCCATTTAAGGTATCGATTAAGCTCTCCGATTTTGGAGAAAAAGGACACCTAGAGTTTAAACATACAGGGAAGCCATTTTCTGTTAAAAATATTACGTATCTAGTCGAACAAGTTTCTTCTAAAGATCAGGAAGATTATGAAGATGGAACACCTCCAACCGGTAAGTTCGGGAGCGGGTTTCTAACTACGCATTTACTCTCTGAAACGGTTAAAATTGAAAGTGTAATTAAAGCTGATGGTCTTGAGTATAAGAGGTGTCAGATAGAGCTTGATAGAAGTCCGAGAGCAGAGGCTGGTATAATCGAAAGTATTCGACGGTCTTTAAACATTCTTGAGGATTTAGATAATATTGAGACTATTACAAGTTATAGACCGCAAGATTATAATACTGCTTTCATATATGATCTGGATAAGAAAGGAATTGATGTTGCAAAGACTGGTATTGAAGACTTAGAACTTTCTATTCCTTTAACCTTAATCTTTGTGCCTACCATAAAGGAAGTTACTATAGAGAATTCTTCGAAAATTTACCGAATAAAACCGGAATTATCCTATTCTATTGAGAATATTACCTATCATACAATAGAAGAGATTGGACCTGATGGAACCGAGTTAATAGAATTCCTTTCAGTAAGTGGAAATAATACCCATATTGCCGTTCCTATTAAAAAGTCCAATGGCATAGTTGCTATTAGTCCAATTGATAAAAATCGGCAACCAAAATTATTTTGTGACTTTCCACTAATTGGAACAGAGGGGTTTCCTTTCCCTGTTATCATTAATAGCCCTCAATTTAATGTTAATGACCCAAGAAGTATAGTAAGATTAACAGATAACTCGGAACCCGAAATACAAGAAAATAAAAGCTTGATAGTTGAAGCAGTTACTTTATTACAAAAGTTATTGGAATATTGCTCCAAGAACGGTGTTGAAAACTTGTTTTATTTGGCTGACGCTGCAGAAGCTAGTCAGAATTGGATTAGTAAAGAATGGTATAAGACAAATGTAATAACGCCGCTTTTGAAAACATTGTCAAGTCTGCCTTTGGTAGATACAGAGATGTTGGAAAGACGGTCCATACAAAATGAAGAAGGAAGAAGTACTATTACTTTTCCATCTGATTCAATGGAAGAGGTTAGAGATATGATCTTTGAAATAGGTTCCTCTGTTTATCCTTCACATATGCCTCGTAAATCTGAAATACATGAATGGTATCGTGTATTGTGGCCCAAATGCTATAGATTAACAGTGAAGCGCCTTGCTGCTATTATTCATGATTCAGAAAATATTGAGGTTTTACAGGAAAAGATTCTTGATTTAGATGCAATCGAGTGGTTACAGAATTTTTATGATTTATTAAATAAAGAAGCCAATTATATTTCAGAGGTAGTTAGTAATAATATTGCTGTTATTCCTAATCAGAATAGAGTCTTCAAATTAATGAAGGAGTTAAAGTTTGATCCTGGGATAGAAGATGTTTATAAAGATATATTGATAGAGCTTGATTATGATATAAGAAATGAATTAAGAATTACAAATGTTTATACTGCTGCAAAAGATCCGGAAGCTAAATATAAAATACAGCATAGTACATTTAAAAAGGAAAATTTACCCAAACTCATTAATTCACGATTGAAGGAAGTTGATGGTGATAAATCGTTTATAGCAGCATTCAGCATGTCATGTGTTTTTCCAAGATCAGGAGAGTACCCTGCATGTAGAGAAAAAATTTTTGATGCACTGCAAAGAATTTATCCTTTGCTCGGTGCTGAAAAATTATATGTTGATGAATATTGGGAAGAAGTTTACACTGAATCAGACCAAATTATTTTTAATAGTATTATTAGTTTAATATCCAAATGCAAAAACATAAAAGGATTTAAGGAGGAATATAAATTCTTCAACGAAGAAGAAGCCTTAAGATGGTTGGTAGACTTTGTGACTATGTCTATTGAAATGGGAAAAGAAGAATCTATACTAGGGATTAAAAATCCTATTCTTCCTAATCAGAATGGTCAATTTTGTAGTAAGGAAAGTTTGTTTTCCGGAGTAAATACAAATGAGCGTTTAAAAGATATATCAGCTTTTTTGGGATATGATTATAGAGATCTGCTAATAGCTGACCTTATGCCCCTAAAGTTTGAGCAATCTAGATACATTGATGATAAGCTTGTTGCAGAGAAAATATCTATGTTGATAGGTGGTCTGATGGCTGATTTAGAGCAAGATGAAGATACGATAAATGCGTTTAAAAAACTATTTATTTGGTTTAACGAAAATCCAAGTCTTGCTAGTTCAATTTTTGGAGATTTGTATTTGAATAGGCATCGTTTATGTCAGCCAGAACAGATTGTAAGCTCGATGGAGAAAGCAGCAACTCTAGATTCTTTATTAAGTGAATATGAACTAGATAGCCCTGAACAATTACGAGAAATCTTAAAAAACAAAAGAGATCGGAACTCACATGATGGCGTCTTTGAGCCACTTACACAGGATATATTATTAAGTTTGGGTGTAAAGAATTTTGAAGAGCTAAAAGATGCCCTGATGGATAAGAATCTTGCTGAAGTATTTGGACATACATCTATACCTGATCCTGAGTATTTTATTTTTGTGCAGGCTAAAATTGATCGCACCCATGATAGGGTACGGTTATTTTTAGAAGAACTTGGATACAATTTTGAAAATGCTGATAGAACCGCTACAACGGTCTTTTCTGGGGTAATTAAAGAAGGAAGACTAATCGATATTGTTTTTAGACCAGGAGATAATGGGCAAGTAATTTTTTATTATGGTTCCGAAACGTCAACATTAAAAAATCCAAATGCTGAATTATGGGTAGATAGTGGCTTAAATGAACCTTTTCAATTAACATTGGGGAGAATTTTAGAAGATAATGATATAAAGAAGATTATATTCAGATAATAAATGAATAATATTAATTTTAATAGTATAGTTGGGGCGCCGCGTGGAGAGCAACTTGAGTATATTCCTACGCTCATTCCCTCGAAAAATTTGGCATATAGAATTGCAGACTTTGCATGTCGAAATGGAGGTGCAATAATATTTGGGGTACGTAGCCTTCCAAAAGAAAAGCTGAGTGTAGAAGGCTTGTCAAGTGATTTTAAGGTGACAGCAATTCTGCAAAAAGCTTTGAGCTTAATTAATCCAACTCCAACAATTGAACATGGATATTTTAATCATAATGACAAACAGCTTTATGGCATAAGTGTGGTTAAAAGTGAAGATCCTTTAACAGTGGATGGATTAAGTTTTAATGGATTTATTAAAACTACAACAAAATATTATGGTGGCAGCTTGCCTAATATTGGCCCATTTAATAAGACTCTTGCATTCTTGGAAAGTGAGGGTGGTGATGGTACAAGTTCAAAAATTAAGTTGGTAAGCCATTACTCAAATATAATAAGGATTTATGAGCCTACATTGACGGTGTTCTTTCCTTATGAAATAGATGTACTGACTCATATACCTGAAGGGAAGATTTTTAATAGGGTGATGTTTTCAAGCTGTGTAGATAACTTCGAGACATATTTGTCTGATCTATTACATGAGATTTACATTGCTAGGCCAGAAACCTTGAAAAGTGGTGAATCAACAGTAAAAGTTTCTGAAATATTAGAATGTGAAGACATTGAAGAATTTGTTAAAAGGTTTGCTTCAAAACGAGTTTCAAGGTTACAAAAAGGGAGCATAAAAGGATTTATAAAAGACAACCAGGAAATTTCATTATTAAATGCATTTCAACCAGATGAAATTGCTGAAATTGAGCGCACTCTTCAGATTAGACATCTGTATGCTCATCGAAATGGAATTGTTGATGAAAGTTTTTTGCTACATTTTAAAGGAAAGTACCAGTTAAAAACAGAACATCAACTTTCAATAAAAGAAGTCCTGGATAAAATTGAGTACTTAGTCAAACTAGTTAGTGAAGTAGATAAAAAAGCAGTTGAAAAATATTCATTATCAACTATTATATCCTGATCTGAATTTAAAAAAAATTTTCAGATAGATTGAGATAATGGTTTACTAAAGATATACATGAACGGCTAGTTATAGCAATTAAGAATTGGTTAAATAGCCATTATCTTTTGACTAGTAGGTATGCATTTGTAGGATCATTTATAATCCTGCTGATCTCCGCATCCACAAAACCGGTAACATCATCTTTTATCTGCATGAAATTTTTATACACTACACCATTTTCCAAATTCCTGATAACAAGCAACTCCTTTTGAAGTTTTCTTTCCAGATCAGCTTTCTGGTATCTTTCGTTACCTTACAGTGAAAGACCTTTTGCGGTATTTCCAGCCCAGGATCGTCGGCTACTATACCTACGAATTCACCGGAGGAAAGGTTACTAATAACGCTGGGAAGTATAGCCATATCCAGTTGCTGAGAATAGTTAACAGAGGTATCTGAGCTGTTAATGGTGGTACTGGCACGGTCCTGCATAATCCTGCCTACCCGGTCACTCATTTGCCTAGCGGTATCACCGGCAACCTGCCCACAGATTACATTACCACATAGGTTCATGAGTACATCTGCCATCTCTCTGGAATAGTCCTTTTTTACCTGATCGAGGTTTTGGATGACAAGGGTAGTAGTTGAATGTGTTGTTAAAAGAGCTTTGGATCTACTCACTGGATTGCACTTGTGGGGCTAGTGAGTTGCAGCCACAAGGTAGAGTTTATTCCAAATAATGCAAAAATGTACCATTGGGCAAACTGACTAAGTCGACATGGCTTATTGTTACTCGTGAAAAAACTTTCTTAGAGTAAAGCCTGGATCTAAAGGAAGATCTGGTAATATATTATGTAAGGATCAATAATTTAAAAGCAGCACAAAAGTTGATGCCTTGATTATTGAATCGCACTGCCTTATTTGAAGAAGTAAGATTAATTTTCCTGAATTGGATTTTTGTAGACCGGATTAGATATTTTATTTATTATAAAATAATGTAATATTTATGTATTGCTATTATTTAACATAATAAGCACCTGATAAAATAAATTTATTAGCGATAAAGCTTCCATCTTATAATTTTTTTACGTTAGTTTGTAGCCATGTCTAAATCCTTATTTGCCAAATTTTAATTTTTAAATATCGGGTTATGAGTTTTCTTTTCAGAAAACTAAATTGTTTCGATATGCATCTTTTTAATCAAATTGTAATAGTCGTTTAGAACCGGATAGTATTTGTTATTCAATCATTCATATGAGGAAAAGGATCTGCTTTCGCTGGTAGCAGAGGGGGATGAAAAGGCTTTTGAAATAGTCATTCGCCAATATGGTGGCCATTTACATGATTTTATTGTAAAATTAACCCGAGACAGCTTTGTGGCCGACGAACTTGTTCAAGACACTTTTTTAAAGATATGGCAAACCCGGGAAGGTCTTGTGTTCGTGTCCAATTTTAAAGCATATCTCTTTACAATTAGCCGGAATCTGGCTATTAACGCCCTGAAAAAAACGATAAAAACTAAAATGTACCACTCTCAGTGGTTGGCAGAATCACCCGATGCTACTATAGATAGAGAAGCTGAAGATAATGATACATGGAAATGGCGTTTATTTGATGTAGCTGTAGAAAACTTACCTCCGCAACAAAAGAAGGTATGGGTAATGGCCAGACATGAAAGGAAAAAATACCACGAAATCGCTGCTGAACTACATTTGACAAGGGAAACCGTCAAGAAATACCTCCAGTTCGCTGCTGCAGCAATTGTTAAATATATAGAGTCTCACCCCGAATTCTGCCTACTGATAGCCTTAGTATTCTATAAATCCTAAAAGCCTCACCGGTAAAGGATTTATAAAATTTGAATTATTTTTTTGAAAACACTATCCCCTTTTTTCTTTTTTTTTTGTTCTTATAATAGAAGATTATATGAATACTGGAAATAAATACGCCGAATTACTGGAGCGATGGTTCAATGCAAATGAATCTGAACAGGATATCCAACAGCTTTACGAGCAGCTAAAGGATGAAGAACTGTTGCCAGACCTTATTGACGCGTTGGAAGCCAGATATGTTCAATCTGATAATCAGCCTTATGATTATGCCAAAACATCTCTGATAATGAAGGCTATTCATGAATATGAAGCAGTCAAGGAAGAAAAGACAGTTGATTCCGGAAGGGGGAATTTACGTTACATACGAAAATGGGGATGGGTGGCAGCAGCCATTGTACTCATAGTAAGTATTGGTAGTTATCAGTTGACAACAAAAATTACAGGTAATCAGCCATATCATTTAGCACCATTGGGAGTTGATATAGCGCCGGGTAAAAATGGCGCGGTGCTTACGTTGGCGGATGGTTCGCAGGTAGTGTTGGATAGTCTGGGCAACGGGGTTGTAGCTAATCAAAACGGAGCACAGGTTCAATTAAATAATGACGAACTGGCGTATTCGTTAGTCGGTAAGTCAAGTAGTGATGTGGTATACAATGTTATATCAACACCTAATGGCAGGCAATTTAATGTTGTGCTTCCAGATGGTACAAAGGTGTGGCTGAATGCCGCCAGTGCATTGCGTTTCCCTACAGGGTTTACCGGACATGAAAGAAAAGTAGAACTAACTGGTGAAGCATATTTCGAGGTAGCCCAAAATGAGAAATTGCCTTTTAAAGTTATTGTGAATGATAAAGCCGTAATAGAAGTCTTAGGAACACATTTTAACGTGAATGGTTATGAAAATGAGCAACTGTTGAGCACAACTTTACTAGAAGGGAGAGTGCGTGTACATTCCATGAAAGATCTCAATGGATCAAGGAATAATGGTGTAATACTACAGCCGGGCCAACAAGCTAATATTAATCAGAATTTATCCGCTGCAATTACTGTTATCAATAATGCGAATGTTGATAGAGCAGTAGCATGGAAGAATGGACTGTTTAATTTCGAGGGAGCTACGCTTGGAGAAATGATGAAACAATTGGAAAGATGGTATGATATCACTGTTAGGTATGAAGGAACAATTCCAGAACGTGAGTTTCAAGGTAAGTTACCTCGTAATCTGCATCTGTCGCAAGTTTTAAGAATTTTGGATGAAATGGGAATCAAAACCAGGCTTGAAGGAAAAGTATTAATTATAGAGTAAGCATATAATAGGATAAATCAAGTATGCCAATGAAAATAGTAAATGATTTTTAAACTATTTATATCTCAAAAATCAGCCAACAATCCTAAAACAGAGCCAGGGATGTGTAAGATCCCTGGCAGAAGTTTGAAATGTTGAATGAATTCAGTCGACTAGGACTTCATATTTTATCAACCAATCAACGCAAATGTATGCAAAAAATTGCTATTTGTGATCGGTATGCTCGTGGGAGCAACTGTCGCATTTCCGCCTTAACCTTCAGTAAAAGGCTAACTTTCATTTTCTTTACGCTTGTCGGCTTACTACAAATTTCTGCAAGTTGTCTTGCACAATCAGTGACTTTCTCAGGAAGAGATATTCCCTTAAAGCAAGTTTTTACTGAGGTAGAAAAACAAACAGGTTATCTGTTTTTCTGTGATGGTTCCCTTCTCAAGGCTGCAGCTCCGGCATCAGTCTCGGTTAAAAACATGCCTTTAAAGGAATTTTTAGCAGTGCTATTACAAGACCGACCTTTAAAATTTGCCATAGAAGATAAGGTGATCATTGTTTCCGGAAAATCTTCTACATCTACAACTGCAGCTAGTGTTACAGAAGCTCCCACTTCTATTAGTGGAGTGATACGTTCTATAGAAGGTGAATTGTTGCCTGGTGTTTCCGTACGTATTAAAAATACAGTAACCGGAACTGTAACTTCTGCTACAGGTACATTTTACTTTAATCAGCTACCAGAAAATACAGTGTTACAACTGTCGATGTTAGGTTATGAGCCAATGGAAATTGGCACCCGAAAAACAGATAGAGGTTTTTCAGCCTATACTTTGAATCCTAACCAGGCAGAACTTATCATGGCACAGCCAGGCAATAATCTGGTGTTGAATATTACACTAAAGAAGAGAGGCTATGATATGGGGGATGTAGTGATAACCGGATATATGAACGTGAACAAAAAGAATTACGTTGGTGCTGTTTATTCTGTAAAAGCAGACGATATTAAAGTGGCAGGTGAAACCAGCATTGATCAGATGTTACAAGGTGTTGTACCCGGCATGTCAGTAATGACGCAGTCTGGTCAAGTTGGTTCTACTCCCAAGATTCGAATCAGAGGTACCTCCACTATCCTGGGTAACCAGGAACCAGTTTGGGTAGTAGATGGTGTAATTCAGAGAGATCCTTTACCTATACCCTCTAGTAGTGGCACATTGGGCAATGATATGGGAGAGTTAAGATTAATTGCTTCTAATGCTATATCCTGGCTAAATCCAAATGATATTGAAACGATTACGGTACTGAAAGATGCATCGGCTACTGCTATCTATGGTTCACAAGCTGCAAATGGAGTAATTGTACTCACCACAAAAAAAGCACGGGCTGGAGATTTATCTGTGTCATATAATACAAACCTTTCTATTGGGCAGCGACCTTCATATAGTAACTTTAATCTGATGAATTCGCAGCAATTGATGCAGTTCTCAAAGGAAGTTTATGAGGCGCGTGATAGTTACAATGCTGAAGTCTTGCCGATAGGTTATGCTGGTCTTATACAACAATTGCAACAAAAGGAAATTGATTATGCTACATATATTCAGCGTTATAGAAAACTGGAGAATCAGAATACCGACTGGTTTGCTTTGCTATTCCGTAATCCATTTAGTCAGAATCATAGTCTTAGCCTTTCTGGTGGTAGTGATAAGATCAGTACCCGGGCATCCTTCAATTTGCAACAACAGAATGGCGAAGCAAAAGGAAATGACCTGAAAACTTTTTCTGCATCTACTAATACTGTGCTTCGATTTGGTAGTCGCTTAACAATAAATGTCTCTCTGAATGCAAGCAGACGAGAAACAAACGGATTCGCCTACGGAGTTGATCCCTTTGGTTATGCCTATGGTACTGCCAGAACAATTCCTATGTATAACGATGATGGTACGCTGTTTTATCACGACAAGACAGGAGAGGCAAGTACTGTTTTCACCAGCAATAATCGCTACCGTTATAATATCCAAAACGAGCTAAATAATACAGGAAACAGAAACATAAATACAACATTGGCATCTACTGTGGATGCAAACCTACAGTTGTCTAAATATCTCCAGTATCAGGGGCTGTTTTCTTATAATCTTGCTACTAGCAGTGTTAAATCCTATGCCACAGAATTATCCTTCTATGCTACTCAGACAAGAGGATACGAATTTGGATCGGTAATCTCCAATTCTGTGCAGGAGCAGGCTAGCCGTTTGCCTTTTGGAGGACTTGTACAACACCAGAACGCTAATAATACAGCATACACCTGGAGAAATAGCCTCGTATATAATCGCTTATTTGCTTCCAAACATAGTGTAACCGTTCAAGGTGGAATTGAAGCACAATCAGCACTAATGCAAGGTAATAATGATACGCGTTACGGTTATCTACGTTATCGTGGGGAAACCTATGCACCGGTTCCTTTGAATCCTGTAGTAAACGGTGTAAGCACACAAAATAATCTGTATGATAGGATGCGTATTAACTCAGGTATCGTAAATCTTCGCAGCAATACCCTGAGTGAATACTTTACCGCGGTTTATGGTTTTAATCAGCGTTATATTTTAAACTTCAACGCCAGACTGGACGCGTCCAATAGGTTCGGACAGGATAAAAATAAGCAATTCCAGCCTACCTGGTCAGTAGGTGCAAAATGGCGTGCGGCTAATGAACAATTTTTAAGTTCCCAGAAATGGTTGAATGCATTTGACCTGTCTGCAAGCTATGGTTATCAGGGTAATGCAGTTGAAGCGGTTTCTCCTTATTTAATTGCTACAGATGGTGGGCTGAGTGGACTATTTAATCAATACATTCTTAATATTAAATCTTTGCCTTACCCGGATTTGGGCTGGGAGAAAACAAGAACCTGGAATTTAGGTATGGATTTATCTTTCCTGAATGGGCGTCTGAATGCCAGTGTGAATTGGTATAGGAAAACCAGCAACATTCTGGCATCAAGGCAAGTACTGATCGAAAATGGGATGAATTCAACTACGATTTTTGGCTCGCTCATGGAAAATACAGGATATGATATGATCGTTAGTGTAGTGCCGATTAAGACCAAGGATTTCATGTGGCAATTGTCTGTAAATACTGGTCTTGCCAGAAATAAGCTGGAACAAAACCAAAGAATAAATACTATAGACGACTACCTGAGTGGAAGTGCTATTGTTAACGGGCAGGCATATTCTACTTTTTATTCCTATGCCTTTGCAGGTCTAAATAATACCAATGGTGTACCTAAGTTTAAGAATATGGATATTAAACCTACGTCTAATGATCTGGACTATCTGGTTAAATCAGGAAAACTTGAACCCGATTTTTCAGGAGGATTCAGTACCATAGTAAGATATAAAGGGATTTCACTGAGTACGCAACTAGCAATGGCATTCGGTAACCAAAAAAGGCTTCCGGTATTTTATGGTACTGCCGGAGCTCCAACACCAGAACAAAATGCACCTAAGTTATTGATGGACCGTTGGAAGAAACCTGGTGATGAGCAATACACAAATATTCCAGCAGTTCCGCCAGGAAATCCAAATAGGATAAATGTTCTTGTTCCAAGAATGACACCAGTGGCGATATCAGCTTATCAGCTATATAATCAATCGGATATTATGGTAGCTAATGCTGATTTTATTCGTTGCCGTCAGGTGGCATTGGGCTACCAGTTTACAACTGCAGTGTTGAAAAGAGTGCATCTGAAAAGTCTGAGTACTACGCTTAGCATGACTAATCCGTTTCTCGTCACATTCGATAAAGCATGGGGAGGATATGATCCAGAAACAAATGGATGGCCAGCCCGCAAGGTGACTTCATTATCCTTTAATACGACCTTCTAATACTAATCGCATGAAGTATAAATTATTAATATTAATATCTCTTTGCGTGCTGCTTGGATTTAGCAGTTGCAAGAAATTTCTGCAAGAACAATCGCAAAGTGAAGTGATTCCCAAAACTGCAAATGATTTCCGTGAATTATTGATGGGTTCTGGTTATATGCAAAAGGAAGAGCCCATGAACTTTCTTACACTCATGGATGATGATGTAGATTTTAATATTGATTGGGATTCAGGCAATGGACAAACTTATGTTGGGAGTTCAGGTGCTAAAAGATACTTTTATTACTATACCTGGCAGCCAAGATTATTTGAGACAAATGGATTAGGAGAAGTGATTAACGCAGATCCATCCACAACTGCGTATTACCGCTTTTATGAATTGATAAAAGGTTGTAATGCTGTCCTGGATAATATTGACGGATCTATTGGCAGCCAACAGGAAAAAGACAGGGTAAAAGGAGAAGCATTGGCACTACGTTCTTTCTACTATTTCCGTTTGGTAAATATGTATGGTGCTCCATATAATAGTAGTCCAGATGCACTTGCTGTACCATTGAAACTAAACTCCAATATTGTGATTGACAATATGCAGCAATCAACTGTGAAGGAAGTTTATGAACAAATACTAAAAGATCTTAAAACTGCGGCTACCCTGATGGACCCTTTACCTATAATACGTAGAGATTTTCACATCAATCAACCTGCAATTCATATTCTTTTATCAAGAGTATATCTTTTTATGGAAAAATGGCAGGATTGTATAAACGAATCAAATAAGGTATTTGACCAGGGTGGAATATTGACTGATTTGACAGGGCTAACGACAGGCAACTACATTAGCTACAATAATGCTGAAATAGAATGGATGTATGGCGGAAATGCGCAAGGAGGAGGTACTGCTGAGTATATTCCTTCTGTTCAGTTTAGATCCATGTTTGATGTAAATGATATACGCGGAAAGTATGGCTTCGCTATTTCTGGAGGCTCACCTATCATTACAAAATTCGTTACGTTAGGGTCATTTGTAACAGAAGCTGTACGTACAGCAGAAGCGTTGTTAAACAGGGCGGAAGCAAATGTGCAATTGGGAAATCTTGCTGAGGCAGGAAGGGATCTAAATGATTTGCGTCGTAATCGTATAATAGGATATCAGGACGAAAGTATCAATGATAAAACGAATTTATTATTAGCGGTTCGCACTGAACGCCGAAAGGAATTATACATGGAAGGATTTCGCTGGTTTGACCTGCGCCGCTATGGTATGCCTGCTATTACTCATCGATATCAGAATGAAGTTGGAGAAGCGATTTTGCAGTATACATTGGCAGAAAAAGATCCTATGTATACATTGCCATTTCCAAACAGTCTATTGCTTAGAAATCCTGCGCTAAAACAAAATCCTTCCGGAACTATGGCCGATAGAGTTGGACACTAATTACTAACACACAATACCATCATTATATGAAACATATATCTTTCATTAGTTTCATCTTCACTATATTTTTATTCTCCTGTTCAAAAAAGGAAACTGAAATCGGGGCACCTGTATCGATAAAGCCTGATTATGTTTTGCCACAGGGGAATGCCCCCGATGCAGCAAATGCGCGGATTCAGCAACTCTATGATAAGTATGGTTCTTACTTTCTGTATAATTTTACACAGAAAGATTATGAATGGGTGCAATCTACTGGTAGTGGTAATTCGAAGTTGGATACAGCGGTACTTGGTGATCCTATTTATACAAGTGATATGCTGCAATTTCTGGACGATGTTTGGTTGAAGTTTTTACCAGAAGATTTCAAAAAGGGGAAGGGAATTCCTTATAGAGTATTTATGGCAGATGTGATCCGGCAATACAGACCAAATTTCCCACCTGAATATACTTACTTGTATTTTGATTATAAGATAGTAGGCAAGGCTGTTGTTTTCCCAGGCATGAATAGTGATCTCCGTACAATGACGCCGGCTCAGAAAGTCGCTAAAAAGATTATCGTGACTTCTGCCATGTGGAGTTATTATATTGCTAATAATATCCTGGATATTCCATCTGAATTTTATGCGATTAGCAATTATACTTCCACGGCAGCTCCGGTAACCCCGTTGTCCTTACCAGCTAATATGATAGCTTACCGAACCAGAGGATTTCTACCAAGCAGTTATGATCCAACATTTGGTAATGCACTGGAATGGTATTATAGCTCTTATGCATGGGGAACGGCCAAAACTAATGATGCCAATAGTTTTATTACCAACATTACCCAAAGAACGGATGCTCAGATGGCTCCTTATCTTACCTATCCTCTTATTAAACAGAAGTTCGATCTGTTAGTTAATTATTACAAAACGAAATACAATATTGATGTTCGTGCAATTGCGAATGCAACCTATTAATCTCTAATCTCCTTTCGCCCGGGGCCAGTCCCCGGCGAAAGGTTTCTACACGACGAATTTTAATTGAACGTAATATTTGCGTAAGCAACTGCTTATGCCTGGAATTTTATTTACTAAACAATCCGTAATGAATGGAAAACGCCATTGTAAAAGTTGAAGATTTGTCTCATCGTTATGCTTCCCAGTGGGCAGTAAGAGACATAAATTTTGAAATCCACAACCAGGGAGTAGTGGGTTTGTTGGGTTCTAATGGTGCCGGAAAATCTACCACTATGAATATCATTTGTGGGGTATTAAAGCAATCAAAAGGAGAGGTATTTATTAATGGGATCAACCTGAAAGACCACCCCGTAGAAGCGAAACGTAATATTGGCTTTATGCCACAGAAGTTGCCGCTATACCTGGATTTTACAGTTGAAGAGTACCTCACCTATTGCGCTGATTTACGGATGGTAGAGAAATCCCAGATGAAAAAGGCTGTGCAGGATGTACTGGAAAGGTGTGGTGTCGCTCACTTTCGGGAGCGTTTACTCCGCAATCTTTCTGGTGGTTATCAGCAGCGGGTTGGAATCGCTCAGGCAATCGTGCATAACCCGAGGTTCGTCGTGCTGGATGAGCCAACAAATGGTCTTGATCCAAATCAGATTGTAGAAGTAAGGAACCTGATTAAGGAGATAGCAATTGATAGGTCTGTTCTGTTGTCAACACATATACTCACTGAAGTACAGGCAACCTGTAAAGAGATCAAAATGATTGAAGAAGGGCAAATGGTATTTTCAGGAACATTGGAAATGTTTGATAATTACATTGAGCCCAATTCATTAATAGTTCAACTGGAAACACCACCTGCAAAAGAAGAATTACTAAAGATTCCAGGTGTCAGGTCATTTGAGGAATTGTCGCCTTATCGTTTTAGGCTTGGATATGATGGAGAAAAGAAAACAGCTCAGGGAGTAGCTGAAACGAGTGTTAACAGATCCTGGGGAATGACAGAGCTAATAATTGAAAAAAGTTCGCTGGACGCAGTTTTTGCCAGGTTGTCTAAAAAAAATACCAAATAAAGAAGTTAATATAAAAGATATTCAATGAGACAGATTTTAAAGATAGCGAAGGCAGAGCTATTCACTTTGTTTTATTCGCCAATCGCATGGATGATTCTGGTGGTTTTTACTTTTCAAACTGGATTTGTATATATAGATCATTTGGAAGAACTGTTACAGGCAAAGAAAATGGGATATCAGTTTGCCTTTCTATCCTCTGGTATATTTTCAGGAGGAAGAGGTTTGCTGGCTTCAGTTCAGAATTACCTATACCTCTATATGCCTCTGTTGACAATGGCATTGATGAGCAGAGAGCTAAGTAGTGGATCTATCAAGTTGCTTTACTCATCTCCGATAACCTCTTCACAGATTATTCGTGGAAAGTACATTGCGATGTTGGCTTACAGTTTAGTATTAGTTGCTGTGTTGATGGTATATGTGGTGATTAGTATGTGTATTATAGAAAATTTTGAGCTTGCACCTGTATTGGCTGGAATTTTAGCTGTGTATCTATTGATTGCTTCTTATGCCGCTATTGGGTTGTTTATGTCATCACTTACTTCCTATCAGGTGGTAGCTGCTCTGGGAACGCTTGTATTGCTGGGATTACTGAGTAATATGGGAAAGGTGTTGCAGGATGTAGAGGTTGTGCGTGATATCACTTATTGGTTATCTATTTCTGGCAGAGGAAATGAAATGATCAATGGTCTTATCTGCACAGAAGATATACTATACTTTTTCATAGTTATTTCGATGTTCCTGACATTAAGCGTTTTGAAATTGCAGGCCAATCGTACGCATGCTTCATTTTCCAAAGTTTGGAGCGGTTATGTTGTTGTGGTGATAGGGGCATTGGTATTAGGCTATGCTACCTCAAGACCTTTGCTGATGGCGTATTATGATACGACTGAAACTAAGAGAAATACACTGACACCAAATAGCCAGGCAATCATGGCCAAACTGAATGGAGGTCTTACGATTACCACTTATGTAAATCTACTGGATCGCGAGGTTTACCATGGTTTACCTAAGGAAGTAAATACCGACAAGGAAAGGTTAAAACAATACATTCGTTTTAAACCTGAAACGAAACTAAAGTACGTATACTATTATGATTCATCCAGCAATAACCGCCGTATTCAAATGGTCTACAAGAATAAGTCGCTTGCAGAAATCGCCGAGAAAGAAGCAGATGCGATGAATTTGAATATAAAAAATTTCCTGACACCTGAGCAAATAAGGAAACAGATTGACCTGCGTGATGAAGGGAATACTTTTGTGCGAGTAATAGAAAGAGAAAATGGCCAAAAAGGATTCCTCAGGATTTATGATGACATGACCAAGTTTCCTACTGAAACTGAGATAACTGCTGTCTTCAAACGTATGGTAATGAAATTACCCAGGGTGGCTTTCTTACAAGGGCACGGAGAGAGATCTATTTCCGGAGACAGGAATCGGGATTATACATTGTTTTCTTCTGTAAAAACCTTTCGCCATTCTCTTACCAATCAGGGCTGCGATGTTGAATCTATTGATCTTTCCGGAAGTAAACAGATTCCAAAAGAAGTGGATATAATCGTTATCGCGGATATGCAGGTGCCATTGGATTCTGTTTCTAAAACTAAATTGGATGCATATGTAGCAAATGGTGGTAATCTGGTGGTGACACTGAAGCCGGGTTCTGCTGTTATGGAGAACTTTATTGCTCAGTTTGGAGTGAAAACCATACCAGGTCAGTTAGTTCAGCCGAAAATGGACGATCCGGCAAACGCTGTTATATGTAGGCCAACTCCACAAGGTAAGGCCTTAGCGCCAATCTTTGAAATGATGAACAAAGGTGGCCATCCCGCTTATATTGGAATGGTGAAAGCTGCCGGACTTATAATGGCGGAAGATAAAGGTTTTAAGGGTATTCCTGTTCTTCTGACTGATACCTCGAAAACCTGGAATGAATTACAAACCATTGATTTTATAAATGATACTGCTACACTGGATGTTACTACGGGAGAAAAGGCAGATAGGTTTGTTACTGCGATGGCCCTGACAAGGAAGGTGGGTGCAAAAGAGCAGCGAATTATGATCGTGGGAGATGCAGACTGTATTAGTAACAGCGGAATGAAGCCTCCAATCAGACGCTATGGTGCCTCTAATTTTAATATGATTCCTGGCATGTTCCATTGGTTGTCTTATGGCACGGTACCAGTTGATGTAAGTCGTCCGAATTCAACAGATAATAATATCTCCATTACAAAAGGGAGCTACAATGTGATGAAATATGGTTTAATGGGTGTAATTCCAGGCTTAATACTGGTTGGAAGCACCATTTTACTTATCAGAAGAAGAAGGAAGTAAATCTATACTTGTAATGAACCTAATGACAGATAAACAGACATTGAGCGACCTTAATATATTCGGCAAAAATGGTGGAGATTCTATCTATGCTATATTCAACCGCACCTTTACACGAGGTGGAGCCGAATTATTGGAGGAGATGTTTCGAAACCCGCTGTCGGATGTAGATGCTATCAATGAGAGAAGTTCCATTATTAGCACTTTTTCTATTTTAAAAATACATTTTCCTTACGAAGGAGAATGGTTTGACGCTGCAGATCAATATCTCCAGAATACCGATGTACGGACTAAGTTGAAAGAGGATGACTATTCTTTAGGAAGAAAATTTAATCACCTGATTGCCGCTGATACAATGTATAAAGGCATTGAGAAAGGGGTAATCAGTCTGATTGCAATTTTGCAAACTACCTCAGAATTTGTCGGTCGCATTTGGAATGAAGTCAAGGATACTCCTTATTCCAGAGAACTGGTAGCTATTGACCTGTTGTTACAAACAGCAGCTCTTAAGCAGCTTTTGGAAGAGGATATACGGAAAAAACTTCCATTTGCCAAGGTTGCAGAGTATGATAATATACTCCGTTTCCGGCATAGAGATAATATTCTGAAGCTATTAAAGCATATTTATCTTGTTGATATTTATATATCGGTATCCCGGACGGCAATAGAACGTAAGTTTTGTTTTCCGATAGCTTTGGACGCAGCATTACAAACAATAGTACTGGAGGATTTCTATCATCCGGCACTAACCAGACCAGTAGCTAATTCTCTGACTATTACACCAGCAAGCAATATTATTTTTCTTACGGGAGCTAATATGGCAGGAAAGTCCACTTTTATGAAAGCGTTAGGTATCGCTATGTTCCTTGCCCAAATGGGTTTTCCGGTACCAGCATCCAGTATGAAGTTTTCGGTGCGTGATGGAATATTTACGACTATTAATCTTCCGGATAATCTATCTATGGGAGCCAGCCATTTTTATGCGGAAGTATTGCGGGTAAAAAATATTGCCACGGAATTAAGCCGGGATAAATATCTGTTTGTCATCTTCGATGAGCTGTTTCGTGGCACTAACGTAAAAGATGCCTACGAAGCTACCATTGCAGTTACTTCTGCTATTGCCCGCAGGAAAAACTGCATGTTTGTAGTATCAACCCATATCATTGAAGCAGGGGAGGTTCTTAAAGAGAAATGTGAGAATATCAACTTCATATATCTTCCAACATTAATGGAGGGAAACAGACCTGTTTACACGCATAAATTGGCTGACGGCATCACCGCAGACAGGCACGGGATGATTATTGTAGAAAATGAAGGTATCCTGGATATTTTGGCCAGGAAGAAATCAATAAAGAAGACGACATGAGCTTTATCGCTGATAAACAAACTTTGGATGATTTGGCGATACTGGGTAAGTATAATGCAAGTTCCATCTTCAGCCTTTTCAACCAGGTGAAATCCAGGGGTGCTGAAAAGCTATTGGACAGCATGTTTCTGCATCCTCTTACTGACGCCAACGCCATTAACGCCAGAAGTAATGCTTTTAGATATTTCGAGGTTACACCTTGCGTATTTCCATTTGATGAACAACATCTTAGTGCTATGGAAAGTTTTTTGGATGAAGGATGCGATAGCAACTATCCATTGGCTCTATGGCGTTTAAGCCGTAAAAAAGTGGCCGCCATCCTTGTTAAAGATGATGCTTTTTATCTGCAAGTGCAAGGCATTGAAACCTGTATCACCGTATTACAATGCTGCAATACTTTACTGGAACATCTTGAAAATGAGGCAAGAGATAGAAATACTCCATGGGGGAAGTGGGCAGCACGGGCAAGAAATATTTTACGTGATAAGCGATTACAAAATATTAATACCGCCGGTAAATCCTTGATCCATTTAGCCAGGTTACACTATCTGTTAGGATACGTTTTCCGGGATAAATTAAAAGATTTGCTGGCTTTGACATATGAAATTGAGCTCCTGATTGCCGTTGCCGGTGTAGCGAAACAGAAAGGATTTTCTTATGCTCATGCTTTACCAAAGGAGAAAAATACACTGGAGATAAAAGGAGTCAGGCATCCACATTTAGATAAAGGCGTTTCCAACTCCTTGTCTTTCAATGGACATAGCAATGTATTGTTTCTTACAGGCGCAAATATGGCTGGTAAATCCACTCTTATGAAAGCTACTGGAATTATGATATACCTTGCTCACATGGGGTTTCCTGTAGCAGCAAAGGAATTAAAGTTCTCAGTGCTTGATGGTATATATTCATCGGTAAATGTGCCTGATAACCTGAATCAGGGATATAGCCATTTTTATGCAGAGGTACTTCGTGTTAAACAAGTAGCGGAAGCAGTGGCTGAAGAAAAGCGTCTTTTCGTCATTTTTGATGAGTTGTTCAAAGGAACCAATGTGAAGGATGCTTATGACGCTACATTAGCAGTAACTGCAGCATTTGCAGCCTATAGGGATTGTTTCTTTATTATCTCTACACATATTTTTGAGGTGGGAGATGCTTTGCAAAAGGAAGGTAAGCATATTCAGTTCGAATTTATGCCCACTATTATGGTTGATGCAGTGCCAAAATACACCTATCAACTACAAAAAGGAATTACAACAGACAGACAAGGAATGATAATTATTGAAAATGAAGGTATTCTCGATATGTTATAAGAGTTTCCTTTCTATACGGACTATGCAACATAAAAAAATCAACTAAAGAAATAATTTATGCGTTATCGTTATTGGACCTCCACTGGATTGCTATGCCTATCCATGATGGCAGGCTATGCCCAGAAGGTAGATCAACACTCTATAATTCCTGTTGACACAGCCTTACATACCGGACAATTACCTAATGGGTTTACTTATTATATTCGTAAGAATACTGTACCGGCTAAAAGAGTAATATTTTACCTGGTAAATAAAGTGGGATCAATTCTTGAAGATGATGATCAACAAGGTCTGGCCCATTTTATGGAACATATGAATTTTAATGGTACCAGACATTTTCCTCAAAATGAGCTGGTTGATTATCTACAGAAAGCAGGTGTACGTTTTGGGGCTGATCTAAACGCCACAACATCTTTCGATGAAACGGTATATCAGTTGCCTATTCCTACTTCCGACCCTAAAATGGTAAGCCGTGGATTAGATATCATGCGTGACTGGGCGCAGGAAGCATTACTGGAAACAGATGCAATAGATAAGGAGAGGGGTGTTATTATCGAAGAAAAACGCCTGAGAATTGGTTTGGGAGAACGCATTCAGCAAAAAACTTTTCCGCTCATTGTTAATAATTCAAAGTATGCAAGCCGATCCCCAATTGGAATAGATAGCATACTTCTTCATTTTCCAGCAGCTACCATTCGCCGCTTTTTCCACGATTGGTATCGTCCGAACCTTCAGGCGATTATTGTAGTAGGAGATATTGATGTTAACCAGGTAGAACAGCAAATTCGTAAACAATTTGCCGATCTGAAAAATCCTCCAAACGAAAGGCCCAGACCGGATTATGCTATAGGACTAACTGGAAAAAATCAATTCCTACAAGTAACCGATCCTGAGATTGGAGGCACTGGACTGGAATTGTCTATAAAACATCGTGTCAATAAGATGAATACAACGACCGACTACCTAAACATGGTAAAGCGTTCATTGTTTAATCAATTACTTGTAACAAGAATCGGTGAATTAATTCAACAGCCTAATCCCCCATTTTTGGATGTAAATGCAGGCATCAAGAGTTTAATGAATGGGTTGGAGCAATTTTCTTTTTCCGTTTCATCAAAGCCAGGTAAACTGAAGGAAGCATTCTCGATTGGATGGTCAGAAGTAGAGAAAGTGAAGCGTTTTGGCTTTACTTCAACAGAGTTGGAACGTGCGAAGGTTGCCTATTTGCAAGGATTGGAGAAAACTGCAAGGGAGATTGATAAAATGCCATCCAGCAATTTTGTGAATGAATATATGGCTATGTTCCTTAAGGGTTCTCCTTCACCAGGGTTTAATTGGGAGTATAATTTTTTAAAAACTGTAGTCCCAGATATAACACTGGAGGATCTTAAAGAGGTAGCGAATAAATATATAACTAATACTAATCGGGATATTTTTGTGATAGGAAATGAAAATGATAAAAATACCCTTCCTGATTCGTCTGTTATTGAGACATGGTTTAATAGCGTTGCTTCCAGTTCTATGGAAAAGTATAAGGATAACGTTACAGATCAGGTATTGCTAAATCATTTACCAGTTCCTGGAAAAGTGATTTCTCAAAAAAAATATTCTACATTGGGAATTCAACAATTTACGCTGAGCAATGGTGTGAACGTATGGATGAAGCCTACTACCTACAAAAATGATGTTGTTCAGATGATGTCTTTTGCGCCAGGAGGTTATAATAAATATTCCAATGAAGAGTATCCGACGGCGGCCAGTGCTTCTGGTATAATTGCTGGTTCTGGTGTTGCTGATCTTTCCCCGCTTCAATTATCAAAAGTGTTAAATGGCAAGTCAGCGTCTGTTAATGCTTTTATCAGTGGTAAGAGCCAGGGTATAGGTGGTGCCAGTTCTCTGAAAGACCTGGAGACAGCATTGCAATTGGTATATCTTCGATACACCGCACCTCGTAAAGACACTATCTTGTTTGAAAATGCCATGGCACAATCCAGAGAGCAAATAATCAACCATTATAAAGACCCGGGAAATGTGTTTAAAGATACAGTGGGCGCTGTTATAAGTGGATATGATTATAGATCAAGTCCAGGTACCTTGGCGAGATTGGATAGTATCAGTCTTGAAAAAGCATATGATATTTACCGTGACCGTTTTGCGGATGCTTCCCAGGCTAACTTTGTATTTGTAGGTAATTTTGATGTGGATAGCATTAAGCCTTTATTAGAGCAATATCTTGGGGCATTACCATCATTAAATAGGAAGGAAAAGTCAGTGGTGATTCATAAGCAAATACCTGAAGGGAAACTGGAGAGAAAGGTTTATACTGGTAAAGATAATAAGGCTACCGTATTATTGGTTTACCATGGAGACTGCCAATATAGTCCAGAAAACAAAGTACAACTTCAGGCTTTGTCAGATATTTTGCAATACCGTTTGCTGACAAGCTTACGGGAAAATGCCGGAGAAGTATATACACCGTCTGTAAAGGCTAATATGGTAAAAGAACCAGATACGCGTTTTGCTATTAATGTATCTTTCGGTTGTGCTCCGGAGCATGTTGATCATTTAATAGGTCTGGTAGAAGAAGATATCAAAAACTTACAACAGAAAGGTGCTACTGCCGATGAGGTACAGAAATTCAAAGTTGGTTTTCAAAAACAGTATGAATTGCAAATTGAAAGTAATGAATTCTGGATGCAATTTATAGCCGGACAAATAGAGAATAAAGAAGGATTAAAGGAATTGCCAAATATAGAAAAACAACTTGGTAAGGTAAATGGAGCATCGATTAAGGCTGCTTCTAAGAATTATTTAAGCGGTAAAAATTTAATGCATTTTATAGCATTACCTGAGAAGAATTAAAGACAGTTTTTTGATTGACAATAAAAAGGCTGCTTCCAATTTATTGGAGCAGCCTTTTACTGTTTTTTGTATTCCGATTATTTAGCTATGGCTCTAACTGGCATATATAGTAATAAGGTATTCAATTGTGTATATAATTTTTTGGACGTTTCATCTTTTTACTATCAAATGTGCTTTCATGGGATCATTCATGATCCTGCTGATCTCCGCATCAACAAAATCGGTAACATCATCTTTTATCTGCATGAAATTCTTATACACCACTCCATTTTCTAAATTCCTGATAACAGGCAACTCCTTTTGAAGTTTTCTTTCCAGATCGGCTTTTCTGGTGTCTTTCGTTACCTTACAGTGAAAGACCTTTTGCGGTATCTCCTGCCCAGGGTCATCGGCTACTATACCCACGAATTCACCGGAGGAAAGGTTACTAATAACGCTGGGAGGTATAGCCATATCCAGTTGCTGAGAATAGTTAACAGAGGTGTCTGAGCTGTTAATGGTGGTACTGGCACGGTCCTGCATAATCCTGCCTACCCGGTCACTCATTTGCCTGGCGGTATCACCGGCAACCTGCCCACAGATTACATTACCACATAGGTTCATGAGTACATCTGCCATCTCTCTGGAATAGTCCTTTTTTACCTGATCCAGGTTTTGGATGACAATGGTAGTAGCAATCTGATTTGATCTACCAGTACCTACAAGTGCGTCAACGCCTTGCACTGTGAGGGTAGGGAATTCCTCGAAATTAATACCACACTTTAATTTCCCTTTTTTATTGATCTGTTTTATCAACCTGTTGATGTATAAAGAAAGTACTGCTCCATAGGTAATGTGTTTCTGTGGGTTATTAGCCATGCACAGAATTTGTGGTGCTGCAGGATTATTAATATCCAGGGGAAAGTCATTGCCGGAGAGTATGAAATACAGCTCTGGTGAGGAAAGACGCGCCATTGCAATTTTTGCTGCAGCAATCTGCCCTTCTAGTTGCTCCATTACACCGGCTTCGAGAGCAGAAATAAAGGGGGATATTAAGATCTGTAGCTCCGGTACAGACCTTATCAGTGTAAATAATTTAGCGTAATCTACCTGAAGTAGTTCTATAGCATGAGGCAGGGTACAAAACTCACCATTTCTGTATTGGCGCAGATACCAGATGACCGCTGTTAGCAGAATAATTGGTGATTCCACAAAGAAATCGCCATTTCGCTGTATCCAGCTACGGTTAAGACCATAAAGGATGGTACGGGCTGATTCTGCTGCATCCGTAATATCAGTCATGGTAGATGGCTCAAGTGGATTGCACCTGCCGGATTTTGCCGGATCTTCAGGAATAATGGCATTGAACCTGATAGGAACTTTATACCGATGCCTGTACTTAAGGTAATGGTTATACGCAATCGTTGTCAGGTCCGGGTATTTCCAGTCATGGATGAAAAGACAATAGCCCTTTTCTATCTGTTGCCTGATAATTTCCTCTAAAATAAACCAGGATTTGCCGCTGCCTGGCTGGCCTGCCACCAGCAGTCCTTTAACTGAATTTATGTTGATATAGCTTTTGCGTACTTGGTCCTTCAGTTGGTAGGTAGCAGGAATGTTAATATAGAACTCGCCTTTCATCAGCCTTTCCTCTTGTGGAAATGTCTGGCTCTTACGGTTGAATATATCATTGCGATCAATATTGAGTTTGATAATCCTGGATAGGAGTGTGCCTCCGGTAAGAATCAGGATATATCCGAAGGTGGTAATGCCTATATAAGCACAGGTCCGGAACTGCAAATCATAGGTGAGTAGTAGCACATAGTAGCTGATAAAGTATAAAACCAGCCCTATACTGATATAGACTACTACAGTGGTGTATTTAATATGTTGATCTTTTCTTCCTTGCGCGCCTAGAAGTGTTATACCGAGGAACCCCAGGGCAATTAGTTTGGTTTTAAGAAAATAGGAAAATAGCCCTGTTTTTGTAATGTTATCCAGTAGCCTGTCGGTAATGTCAGATGTTAACTGCCAGGCATGAAATGCGGCATAGCAGTAATAATAAAAATGAAGAATAAGGATGGCAAGGCTAATTAGCCTGGTAAGGTCAATGATTTTACGAAGACCTTGTTCGTTTTCTCCTGTACGCATATCTCACTTCCTCCAAAATCAATCTCAGCATGTGCGCCGGGGCAGGTTTAATCGTTAATAGATGGGCGTTTGCGCCGTTTCTTTCGTTTGGTTTCTGCTTCTTGGTAAGTGTATTCTGGTTGTAGTAATTGTTCTACCAGCGTTGTATTGTTATCCGGTGCCAGGACGGCGCTATTAGCAGCTTGTTGGGGTGTGATAATGAGATTATTTCGTTCTCCCATATCCTTCTCATATGTAATGGATGGTAAAGGCTGCAGGGGCTGTAGCTCCTGATAACTGCCGGCTGCAGCTTTCTTACACAATTCAGCCGCGCTGTACGATTTTCCCAATGAACTTCCGTTAAAAACAGTTCTTTTGATGTGATCAACGAAGGTGATACCATATAATCTGTCATCAGCACTAATCCTGCGAACTGTAGAAATTCCGTTTCGTTCCAGTGATCCAAATAGATCAGATAAGCCAGATCCTGGACTTTGTTGAAAGTGCCAGTCAATCAGTGATTTGATCCTGCCACTATGTTGCTGTTTCTGAACTGATCCTTCCTGAAATTTTGTTTCCAAATAAGATAAGGTAGGTTTGAAATAAATGGAGCTGGCTTTTATAGGCTTTCCTACTTTTTTTCCATTTTCATCCAGCATCCGGTATAGCAAACCTTTATTTCGTTGTACGCGGGAATTTTCCTTACATGGATCAGCATACACGTTACATAGTTGTAAAATGGCATTCAATTCTGCCAGGGAGCCATATTTGTAAGTATCTACGACATTAGCCAGCACGTTACTGATGCCTCGTTTTGTTTGGCTCTTGCCGTAGCTTAGCTTTTGTGCCTGAAGAACTGGAAGAAAGAATTGCTTCTCCTGTGGATGGTCGGCAGCCTTTTGCAGAGAGTAGTTTATCTCAATAGCCTGTCTGGCTGGTTCGGATAATCTTTTACCGATATTATGAGTAGGTATTCTGTCTCCGTTTGCATCTATAAGATTTGTGACAATATGAAGATGGGGGAGGATGGTATCAGAATGCCGATAGAGCAGGTATGGCTGGTCACCAAATCCAATTCTATTCATGTAGTCGTTGCCGATAGTGCGTAGAAGATCATCATCCAGCTTATCTGTTGGATGAAAATTTAAGATGATATGCTGTGCATTCTTTTTTGTCCTGGTGTTTAATTGATTTAAGGAATTAAATCTGTCCAGTTTATCGTAGAAGTTCAGCCTTTCTTTTTCCTGCAGGAAGTTACCTGCATATAGCAATTCGGCGCTGCCAGCCTTAACTTTCGCTTCGTTATAATTTAGCATCTTAGAGATGTTACTGGTGGGCTTACCTATTTCTGCATACATGATTCATGAATTTTTTCAAGTTTGAAAAAGATATCTCTGATAAAATCAAGTAGCTGTTTGTGGCGCAGCTCATTAGATAAAATCCATGTCAACATTTCCGGTGAATCCTTAAGCGTATGCAGTCTTTTTACCTCCTGGTTATAGTTATTACCTATAGCGGAGATCTCATTTTTGATACCGATCAGGGCTGACAGAATTTCATCAGCAGATTGATTCCTGTATTTGAGTACTACAGGTTTGTTTAATAATACCTGCCTGGCGTACTGACTGAGATTGCGGCAGGTGGTCTGCTGAAAGCGGTTGTATATGGTATCATAATCGCCTGGCTTGGTGCGTATGGATATCCATTTGTCTGTCTTCTTTTCCATATAAATTGTCTTTAGTCTTAAAAAATCCCGTGAGTTCCGAGCGGGATATCAGATATACCCTGCCGACACCTGAGGCAGGGCGAGATCCCGATGTGCAACATCGGTACATCTCGCCGGGTGCGGGAACCGGCATCCTTTGGCTTAGTCCTCCTGATCTTATCAGGAGGGATATATACCTGTCTTGCTGCTTTGGTGATATACCAGTACGCAGTATCTTTTTGTACTTACCTGGATATTTCAGGTAATCGTTATGAGAGGGGGAAGGAGGATGAAACATCCTGAAATACCGTTTTCTTTTCTTACTATCGAATGGAGATATCCAGGGTTGGAGAAAAGCTATAATGACAGCTTGGATAATATAGATCCAGCCTGTTTCCCACTGAGTTGAAAGTATACTAATCATCTTCTCATCTTTTTCTTCTTCACAAAAAAACTAGTAACGAAAACAAATCTACACTCAGGGATCTGACAAAGTATCACTTGTGTAAATTCTGTACAGGCTTGTATTGCATGGAATTGGTATTTTCGTACCAGTATAAAATTGAAAAGTGATGAGTGTAAATGTGATAACTTATGTAACGGCAGTTAATGCAGGGAAGGAACCCATGGCGTATGCGTTTGATGTACATCAAATACCAACGGGAGAGGTAATATCCCGTTTGGATTTTAAAGTGTGGACTAAGAAAAGCAGTGGTGTGACCTGCTTTTTTTGTGAGCCTGATACAGGCAGGAAATTTAGGGTGACTGTATTCAAGGATAAGCGCAGTGAAGAGTACAAATTGTATAAGGGAGAATTGGATTTTAGAGAATGTCCGGTAGGAAAGCTGTATAGGCTCAGGATTGAAAAGAATTCAAATGGGAATATGTCTTTAAAGGAGGCACATTTGATAGAGGATACTCAGTGATACGGGTAAGTATGAGCTATGGCTTCCGGAGATAAGTAAGTCATAGTTAAATATAACTGCTTGTTTTTGTATCTGCATATAATGTTAATGGCTATACGAAATAATTATGTAGGTAAGATGCCACGGTCTTATTAAGTATCAGTAACGGCCTGCCCCCAAGGGCAGGCCGTTTTTATTTATGGGAAACCTGTCTTTCGGGCCAGTCCGAAAGACAGGTTAATTAATATAGACCAACTAACTTAATATAATACCGTCTAAACCTTTGGCGGCAAAGGTATCGCAGAGGCTAAAAGCTGTCTGTAAACGCTGGTTAGCCGTACCGCCCATAATTGAATTTAGTTTTGTTTCTTCATTTTTATAAGAACGGTAGTTTTGAAAGTATCCGCTTACCGCGTTATATGCACCGTATACAGTGCCTTTTGTTGATTCCATTTGTTGTGTTGGGTTTGTCATCGCATACTCGTATACGTTTTCGACAATGTTGTTAAAGCTCGTTGATATTTCATCAAAGTTACCTTTTTGAATATTGCTTAAAACTTCCTTGTTAGGCACCATTGCAAGCTGAATAAGTTTTTTAACCTCCGGGTCCGTGATACGAACTTTTGACCAGTGGTTAAAAATGTCCTGCATTTGATAGGAAAGCCTGTTGCTTATTCCCATTACGCGGTGGGCCTGTGCTAGTCGGTCTTTTGCATTGGCAGTATGCCGTATTTTAATACTGTTGGAATTATTGACCATAGCGGCATTTAGTGTATTATTACATACTATGCGAATGGGTGTAAATGCTGCAGTAATACTACCCATGCCGTTATGGCTGGTAGTAAGAAATAAATATTGTTCTATCAGGTCATCATTTGCAACACGTATATAATTGGGTAGTTTAGCAGTTATGAATATTCGTTCACCCTTGCCCAATGCCCCGGCAGTTTCATAAAAGATGCCGTCACCACCTACAATAGAATCAAAGAAACTAAAAGCGTCTCTATTCTGTACAATCTGATAGTCTTTACCAACCACGCCTAACACTACATCATTGTCGGTGCGTACAGTGGCGTAATATCCGGGAACCGGTACAGATGACACAATATTAGCACTTTCGGCGTCTACCTGATTTAAAGAATCCAGGGTAAATAAATTTCTTTTCTCTACCTGATAATCTAGGCCAGCATATCCGATGGCTTCGGCGCTGGTGGGGTACTCTGATACTAGCTGACCCATGCCGTGCCATGCCTTTTGGTTGACAGAAAAAAAACTGTGTTTACCGGTTTTGTCGTTGAAATTAATATTGTGTGCCATAGAATCACGCCCGTTTTTGTTTATATGCCGCACACGGGGAAGCTGCGGTAAAAAGAGAATTAAAAAAATGAAGTGGGTTTGTGGCTAGTCTGCCAGAAGTGTTAATTGCAGGTTGTTGTCTCTGTTGGGATAACTGGTATGGCTATACTTTTTTTTGAGATACCACACCGTTAAATTTGCATTTAATAAAATGGCCCAGGCATTGGCGAGGGCTTTTGATCGCGTTACCTGCCTGCTTCGCTGGATCTCCCAGGAAAACAGCATTAGTTGTGAAAGCTGGTTGTTAGTCATAGTCGCTAAATTTTTAGGTGAATTAATCTTACATGCTCGGCTTACTGCCTTGCAATTACCCGTAGCGACCAGCCATTACACCCGGATGGAAGGAGAAAGTTTGAGGAAAAAAAATACGACCGCAGTCGGCTGAAAAAGACATCATGAACGTGGTGGAGATTATTTTTTCTCAACCGCAGGCCAGCCGACGCGCAGCAGAGGCGCAGACTTTCGTATGAGCAGAAGGGTGTAATAATTTTTGGAGGGGAAGAATGCTTTGATATCCAGGGTCTTCAGAAAAAAGAAATTGGGTATTGGGTAATATGGAGTAATTTCATTATATTATATCACTAAACCCCATTAGAGATATGAGAATACTTAAGATGTCTATTATTGGAATTATAACTGTTGTAATTGTTTTTGTATCAGTAAGGCTCCTTTCTGCTCGTCAACAGACCTGTGACTATTGTTATTATCAAAATCAAAAGTACTCGAATGGAGCTGTGTCTGGCTTAAACTCTATTTGTTCATTTAAATGTTCAAATGGTCAGTGGCAATGCCAAGGGTGTGCTGCCGGAAAACCTTGTCACAATCAAAGTTTGAGCAAAACTTGTAAGCCTTGCATGTTCCAGAATATGGCTTATAGTGAAGGGGCACCGTGTTCATTGAATTCAATTTATTATTATATCTGTCACGATGGTAATTGGGTTAAACAACCATAGGTAGAGTACTATGTAATTCTGGGAAATCTGTTAGCGTATTTGGTTAATTATCTGTCCAAAAGCTATATGGTTTTGTTCTTTTAAATAAGTGCATTTACTTCTGCATGATAAAATGTAATAGAGCATGATAGCAGTAGTAGTTTTCTTATCTTGTATAGAAACGACATGGTAATTGACCGTTGATTTTTGTAAATTCCATATTGAATACACAGTATAAGGATTTAATAGACAATTTTATTGCTCGTACCCCTTTCATATCCTAGTTATTGTATGGTACATCCACATATGTAGTATTCCGTTGATACCCAACCCATTTATTCATCGAAAGGAACTAATCATGCTATGTACTGTGACCTTGCTAAGTGGGGAACCACTAGAATATTTAGATGAAATACCGATTAATTTACAAACGGCTGCAATTGTTTCTGAGAAATCTTACACTGCCAGTTATGCTAATGGTGAATTGTTATTTCAATGTATCTCAGACTGCAGAGACTATGCACTGTGGTATAAGGTGCTGATTTCAAGAAAAACTGATTTGCTTATCAGTAAATATCCGGAACCACGATTGATACTGAGGGTTTCACTAAATGGCATACTTGAATTTGAGTTGCCAGAGATAAATACTTTTAAGTTAGGTCCAGGGCAGTTTCTACTATACTATCAGGACAGTCCTTACAGCCAGTTACTATTGCAGGCAGATAGCGAGTATAGGTATCTTGAAATTGCTATGCCTGTATCATATTTGGACCTTTTTATGAGTTATTACCCTATACTTCAGGGTTTTGTTGAGAATGCAAGATCTTCGGCCTCAGTAAGCCTTACAGCCACTCCATTATCTGGCAACGCGGCTCTTTTGGATAATATTGAAAAATTACTGCAGTGTATTTACAAAGGAAGTCTTCGCGGAATGTTTACTGACGCAAGGATAATGGATATTATGACAGAGGTATTTACAATAGCACAAGGAAGTACCAGGACGGAAATACTATTGTCGCAGGATGAAAGAGAGCGAATTTGGTCTGTCAGAGATATGCTGGGTGAGAATCTGGATATTCACTATACGATTAAGGATTTATCCCGCATGGTATATATTAATGAGTATAAGCTTAAAAAAGGCTTCCAGCAGTTAACAGGGGCAACTATATTTGACTACCAATTGGGTAGGCGAATGCAGGTTGCTCAAAAGTGGTTGAAGGAAACAGATCTGAGTTTAGAGGAAATTGCCACTGCTACAGGGTATCAGTATTTATCCAGTTTTGTTGCTGCCTTCAAACATCGTGTGGGCGTTACACCTGCAGCTTTTAGGAAAAATGCAGTATCGTAAATGCTCCCGATTGCCTAATATTCTTTCCGTTTTGCTTAAATAGTTGATCTGATAGCTGTTGTAATTTAGAAAGAGAGTTACACCCTAAACATCTAATCCTATGCAGCATCGAAAGTATTCATTGGAATGGTTTGATTTGTTTATCACTGAAACCTTACCCGAAATCTTTAAAAAACCTGTACTGGTAAACCCTGTATTTATTAGAAGAGTTTTAGAAAAAGCTTTAGAAGAAAGAAAGCATATCCGTTTACGACTTTTGGAAGATATGTTCAATACCAGGGATGAAAAAAATATGCAGGTACTCATTAATCGTTACCAGGTTTTGCTAATTCATTTAATAGACGAGGCCAACAAGGTGGAAGTGTCCAGCTCAAACAGGCTTGTAAGGTTTCTTTGTCAAAAACTGCAGCAATGCCTGGAAAGCCTTTTGGCTTTTATTGAGAATGACTTTCTAAAGTATTTCGATTTAGAACAACGAGTTCCAGAGAGTTATCATGCTGTTTGCAGAGAGCTTATAGGGAATGAACTACCAATACTAGAAAAGAAGCTATATAGCTTCAAACAAGATCCTGCTTTGGTAGAAATGATACTGGATAACCTTCGTTCATTTGTCGTTAATACCAGGGTTCATCTGCCTTACCGGATATTTCTATATATGAAAGCGGTCTGGTATGAGCTACGTTTTTCTTCTGTGTACAACAGGCAAGAGGGGAGATTGCCAATTCTTTTGGAAATACTTATCAGATTGAATTACAATAGCCCTGCACTAACTAATTACCTTGCTGAAATATACCTTCCAAAGAAGCTGGCATCGATTACTGAGACTGACGGTAAAGTAAAGTTGCTGCATGCTTTCCGGAGAAGTGTTTCTGAAATCACTATCTCGGCGGAAGGAAAGCTGTTTCGGGATCTTCCAGGAATCGACGAGCAAATATTTCAGTTGGTGGGTGAGGAAATAGAGCTACTATATCCGCCTGTTAGTTCGGCCACGGAAGGTCTTACAGTGGTAGGTAAAGATTTTAAGATGCAGACTACTTTCAGTGTACCGGTGCTAGGTGCAATCTTCAGGATATTTAAAGAAGCTGGCGCTATTCGTAACGCTAACGTAAAAAAGATGTTAGAATTTGTGGCAGCAAATTATACAACACTAAAATCTGATGATATCAGTTATATCCACATTCATAGCAGTTATTATGATATAGGTCCAAAAACCAAGCAGCAGCTTTATGATTTGTTCATACAATTAGCAAATACTAGCAGAAAGTTGTGAGAATATTGCAGTGATCCTCTATGGATTGGATTCGTTTACCTCATTAGACAGTTGAAAGTAATTTCTACTGTCTGATGGGGTTTTCTCATTTAGATATAAATAGAAATAATTTGATCTGATTCTGAAAGCTTTAGCAGGGCTACTACTAGGGTTGGTAGCCTTTTATGCATTGATTAATCTCTTTCTTTGCCATGATGGATTTACGACACTGTAACTGTAGGTAAATAATTGCGGCGCAATACAGGTATTGCCTTACACCTGTAGTACAAAAAGAAAGGCAGTAATCATTTCTTTCACTTTCAAAAATCAATGTTATGAAAAATTTCAGATTGCTTTTGGCGGGAGCTGTCTTAATCATTGCAGCCGGCGGTGCCTATGCTAAGGGAGCGTTTTCGGCTCATAATACCAGTAGTCGTGCCATGGCATGGTTTGAGTACAGCCCAACTACCTCTGGTGGTACAGCGAATCCGGCTAACTATCATGAAATTACTTCTACCGGTTGCTTAAATGGTAGTCAGTTATGTGCTATCCGGGTAGAGAAGAATGCTAGTACAGGACTTCCGGACGCTACAGCACTGAATAATATTCAGTCTGATATTGACGCAGGAACCCCAATTGCGGGAAAGGTGGTGTTTAAACCATAAAAAATGCCGTCCTGTATTTTGCAGGACGGCAAATATCTTATTTTTCAGGTTTCATTAGCTTACTAACAAATTTTTTGCTACCAAAAGTGGTTGATTTCCACCCGCCTCTTGGGCCATATTCTTCTTCTGTAATGGCCCCATATTTTTCTTCAGCTTCTTTATAGGTTAAGATTTTGGTAATTAATACCCAATGGCCAAATTAAGGCATTCTAATTGCCCGTATTTGCGGAGTTGATGAAAACGCTCATCTCCAAGGTGACGAATTATTTTAAATCCCCAGGCAATTGTTTCTCCGCACCAATTATCAGTTATAACGCTTTGATAATCAGATAATTCATTTTCATATCCAGCAGGTATTGAGTTGTTCATGAATGAATTTTTACAGTATTACAGAATTATAATCTGAATATACCAATTATTATTTGACCCATAGGCTCGTAATTCCAATCATGTAAACATTAGTGCTGTTATCGTTTATTTCTTTCCATACTTTGTGCAGTCGCAAGTACACTAGTAGGTATTTGCATCGCGTATCTTAAATCACCGGGAGGTAATGTATATATCTCATTGTCAATCCTTCTTTCCAATGTAATGTTACCACCAGCTAATGTATTTAATCTTCGTATATCCATCCATCTGATAGCCCGGAACGGAAGTTCTTTACGTCTTTCCGATAGTATAATATCTATAAGATTAGCCGTTGACGTTATAGGAGTGAAGCTTAATTTATCATATCTGTTTTTCATGAATTCGTTCAGTGTACGCAGGGCGTCAGTGTTTCTGCTTGTACGCGCTTGGCATTCTGCTAATGTCAAATAGACTTCATCTGCTGCTAATCCAACATAGAGCTGATAAGAATTGCTCCCATCATAATTCCCTGAAAAGGCTAAGCTACCATCTGTATTTATTTTATAAAAGAGTTGTTTCCGAAGATCGCCTGTTGTGTATGCTGATATCAGCAGGGAATCGACCTTGCAAATAGAAGCATCCAGGCTATACGAATAATTTGCTGCTATATGAAAGATTACTTCATTGTTGAATCGTTTGAAAGCTCCGTCAGTGGCCGAAGAAAGCTGGTTGTAATCTAAAAGTTGTATCCCGGCGTTTATGCAAGTATCCGCATAGTTAGCGGCCTTCGAATAGTCTCCAATAGTAAGATGTACCCTTGATAGCAAGGCTAATGCAGCTACTCTTGAAGGTCTTGTCTTGTAAGCAACGTTTATCGGAAGCAGTTGCGATGCGTATTCCAGGTCTTTGATAATTGTATTATAAGTATCCTTTAGTGAAGAGCGATAAGAAGGCTCATTAACATCAGCGGTTAAGCGAATAGGTATACCTGATTCCGAAGTCGCTGATTGTGGATCGTATGGCATTGCAAATTCTTGCGCTATCATGAAAAAGGCAAATGATCGATAAAACATCGCACTTCCTTTAATCTCGTTCCATTCTTTTACCTGATCAGGAGACGGATGTATTTCCGCTATCTTTTCCAATATAAGATTAGCTTTGAGGACTACTCTGTATGTAAGGGTCCAATCCATGTCGTTGCTTACATCTTCTTTCCAGATATAGTTCTCTCTGTCTGTTAGTGATGATATGCTTTTCCAATTATTTGTCTGCAGATAATAGTTATCTGCAGCAACTTCGCCAGCTATAGGCCATGAGAGATTCATGGTAGCCACATCGTCAAGTAATGCTCGTAAATCTTTCATTGTAGAAGGAACAACCATTTTTGCATCTGGCTTTGCTTCCAAAAACTTACGACAGGCATTTAAAGATGATAATATTGCAATTGGCAATAAGATCAAGGATATATATTTATAGTAATTCATAACCCAATATTTTAATGATTAAAAGGATGCTTTCAGGCCCATAGATATGCTTCGTGGAGGTATAGCGCTACCATACTCTGGATCTTGTATGTCTTTGGTAGCTTTATAGATGGTGCTGATATTATCGATGTATAAGTTGAATTGCAATTGTTTGAGGAATTTACTTTGGGTTAAGCCCAAAGAGTATTGTAAACTGATATCTTTCAGGCGGATAATATCAGCTTTGTCTACCAGGACTGAGGACTGTAAGTAAAATTCATCTCGATAAGTGTTTCCCGGATAGGGCATTGCAGGAACAAAGGTGTTTTTTTCATCTCCGGTTTTTTGCCAACGCTTAGAAAAATCGCTGTGTCCATTCCAATTTTGAAATAATGCCGTGTAGTTGATTGAATTTCGTCTGAAGTAGTGACCTAGTTTATAAGTAATGCTGCTGCTAAGGCTCCAATTTCTATAACTTAACATAGGCCGAAAAGCACCATACATAGGAGGTAGTGATCTTCCGGAATACACTAGATCATCCAATGTACTTTTACTGCGTATCGCGGAATAATCCTTACTGATCTTTCCGGACAACCAGCCAAGAGGATCTCCCTGATTGTCTAATCCTTCCCATCGATAACTCAATAGTGCATCAGTTGGTTTTCCTTCAATGGGATTTATACCAGATCCCATATAACTGATGGCCTTTGAGTACCTGTATTGGTACTTAGTTATTTTGTTATTGTTGTAGCTAAAAAGTAAATTGGTTTCAAGCCTCCATTGATTTATATCTATCATCTTAGCGGTAAGTGAAACATCAATGCCATTCCCCTTAATACTTGCACTATTGATATCAATACTTGTAACTCCGGTGGTGGGATCAAGCGGTGCGTTGCCAATCAAATCGATGCTGTTCTTTATATAGTAGTCGATGCTGCCCGATAATAGGCTGTTTTTAGTTTTAAAGTCTATGCCGATATTGGTTGTAGCAGTTTTCTCCCAACGCAAATTAGGGTTGGGTGGCGTTGTGATGGTAGCGTAAGGCTCATTAATCAGGTAGTTGGTTCCAGCAGGATTATAACTGATGATAGTCAGGGCTGAAAGTTTGTTGCTGGTATTTCCTGCATACCCATAAGTTAACCTTACCGCTAAAGTTGGTAGTACGGTGGAAGTATAGAATTTCTCTTGTGAGATATTCCATCTTAAGCCAGTAGACCATAGTGGTGTACCTTTTTGATTGCTTCTGACGCCGAACAAGTTGCTGGCATCTTTTCTGGCGCTTGCAGAAATAACATATTTGCCATCATATGTGTAAGAGGCATTTGCATAGTACGACGTAAAACGGTACATAAACCTATTGAAATCTTGCGGGTTATAAACTTGTTGGTCACCTTTCAGATTCATAAATGTAGGTAGATAACTGACATAATCTACATTAGAAGCAGTCAATAGGTTGGGGTCATAGCCATAAGACCTGCTGTTGTTTGAAACTGTTTGAGATTGTCTTATTTCCATACCGGCAATAGCTGAAATCTGACTTTTATTCCATGATCTGTTGTAATTGAGTTGCACTCTACCGGAATGGGTAGTTAAGGTTTCTGTGCTTTGATCTATAATTCCGCCTAACGGTATACCGTATACGATATTGCTACCTGTTATCTGTGTAAACAGATTTGTCAGGTTACGACTATAATATGTGTCAGAATTACTCATGTTCCACAAGGAACTTGTCTGGCGCTCATACTGGTAATTAACTTGTGCGGATAGTCCTTCTGAAATGGAATAAGAAGCCGCAGCTTTCATCCGTAGTCCATTTAAATCGGTGTAATTATCGGACTGTTGTAAGTCTTTTAGCGGGTAATAACGCCAATCTTGAAGTTTTCCATGTCCTACAGTGTCTATGAAGGCAAAACGATAATCTTTTACAATCGGTAGTGGATTTCCATTAGCATCAGCAAGTTCGGCGTATGGGTAGTACTTGGTTTTGTCTGCACCAGGTGTTACCATGTTTAAGTTATTATTATTGACCGTTTTGCTATAGGCGTATTGCAATCCTAGTGTTAATTCTAATTTCTTGGTGATTCGAAATGTGTTTTCAGAAAGAAGTGTAAGTCTACGTATGTTATTACGCACCAGATTACTTTGCTGATCGTCAAATCCAGCGCTGAAATAGTAGTTTACATTATTAGTACCACCCCGCATGCTCATTGCATACTGCTTGGGAGCAGCGGTTCTGTAGAAATATCGCTGAAAGTCTTTACGAATATCATTTCCTCGAAGCGCATCAATGCTTTTTGTTGCTTGATCATGTGTGATAAAACCGTCCGCTTCTTGCTGTAATAGCTCAACAACAGGTGAAATAGGAGGCCGTGTATAGGAGTTATTTAGTTGGCCGCTATAGTAACCTTTCTGGAAAAGTGTTTTTTCAACATCAATGAAATCGCTTGCGGAAATAGAATTATCCCTGAATAAGTCCGGCTTTTCTGTGAAGGTGACGTTTGAGGTTATATCTATGCGTTGTGATTGGTTGTACTTGCCTTTCTTTGTTGTGATTACCAATACTCCGTTTGCGGCTCTGGCACCGTATATTGAGGAAGCAGCGGCATCTTTAAGTAATGTGATGGAAGCGATATCGTTCGGATTAATTTGATTCATATCTCCCTCGACAATGAAGTTGTCAACAACGATTAGTGGTGAGTTGTTTCCGAATAAAGTGCTTCTTCCTCGAAATAGTAACTCTTGTCCTTTATTCCGATGATCAAACAGAATTGTGCTACTGCCATCAAGTTTTGATAACCAATCACCGCTTATCCTTCTGTCCAATACGCTCTGATTTATATTCTCAAAAGCTCCGGTAGCGCGTTCCGTTGGGATCAACTGGTATCCCGTTGAGTTGATTACTACCTCCTTTAATCCGGTTTGTGATGGAAGAAGGCGGATGATATTATCCGTATTGGTTAGATTATTAACCGGGATTTTTAAAGTATTATAGCCAAGAAAGGAAAACATGATGGTGTCACCTGAAGTAGCTTTGCTGATATTAAAGATGCCTTCTTTGCTTGTTCTTGTCTTATAAGGAGCAATTATGTAGTAAACAGAGGCTCCTTGAATGTTTTGGCCAGTAATATGATCAACTAATTTACCATTGATCTTAATGGGTATGTCCTGGGCGGAACCTACCTGCTGTATCAGTAAGGAAAGGAGGATAAGGTATCCGCTCTTAAATCGTGTTATTGTTCTTAGTATGTTCATGATCGTGGAGTTTTGGTTGGTGGTTGATTCTTACAAAACGGGTTGGTCTGTGATGATCAGCATATCGATAGATCGTATTTCTTCTGTTAGTGTAAAGCCGTAGTCAGCGAAGGCAGCTTTTAAAGCGTGGATGCTTCTATGAGGAATATTTATTTCGATATTTTGCACCTTACATATTCCGCTGGAATCAATGATGGGTGGGATTCCCTGTACATTGTTAAGTTGATATAGTAATGCACTAACGGTGCTACCGGCTACATGCAGATCATTGCCTGTAGTATCAGATGTCTTATTATTTGAATGATGAATTTGTAATGCAGGTATAATCTGTTTTAAAATCAGGCAGGATACTGGAATACTCTTTATCGTTGCTGATAAGTGTAGGTAGCGATTTAAATCCTGTATCATATAGGTTTGTAACTCGCTCCTGGTAGTAGTCAATGGGCAACGTAGCTCATAGCAACGTGCATACTTTCGTTCCCAATCATATTTGTATCCCTGATCCGGAGTATATAAATATCTTCCCGGATTTGCCAGGTTTAATACAACCTGATTACGGGGGAAATTTACTAGCCTGTTAAATGCCATTAAGTACAACTCTACTACAGACCAATTGGTAGCATATCTACGTATCGTTTGGTGTGAGCTGTCGATATCGATACCTGATTTGGTTACAAGCCCTTCACCGTAGCCGGTAATTGTGCTGTAATAAGTAGGTGCCTCCGGCAATAAGGGAATATCCGGTTTTAAGAACGGAAGAGAATAGTCGCGAATTTTATCTGTTTTCTGGGGAAGGTTAATTTCATTACCAGAAAGTACGCTACGTATATTCTCAGCCGTTAAATATTCCGAATATGTAAATGAGATAACTTTCCCTGTTTTGTCTATCCAAACAAGATGCGGGATTGTTGCATAGGGAAAGTACTTATGCAGCAAGCTGTCATCGGTTATGGTAGGAAGGGGAGGGTGTTGGACTACGGTTGTAGAATAGAACTTCTTTACTATATTATTTTTTTCGCTGGTAACCGAGATTATTTGAATCTGATCACCAAAGAGCTTTTGAAGACTATCCAGTTTACTGAGGCCAGCTATGCAACTACTGCAGTTCGTTGCCCAGAAATCTAGTATAACTAGTTTCCCTTTATAGTTATCAAGCGATATTTTGCCCCCTGGAATGTTTACTGTGGCGGATGTGGTGATGCTTGGTAGATAATCTCCGATCCTCAGGGCGGTTATATTGGGTAGGCCGGAATGGGCGAGGCATGGCAATAGCAGCCCTATCAGGAAAAATATTCTTTTCATGATAAAGAGTTTTAAGCGTTATGAATTGGTTTTAAGTTGTCCTGGTGTGGTCTAAATATTTGAAGTTTAATGAAATGCTTAGTAAGCCCATGTGAATAGATATTCACGGGCTGCCTTATCTTTTCTCAATCCAAAGCGAAAAAAAATAAGTATCCAGATTAGTTGGTGCGAGATTATTGGAAATGAGGCGAGGTAGGGGCACAAAAAAGCGTGGGCTAATCTACCTACCGGCCGACTGGGCTACGACACCCTGGCACCGAATAGAAGACGCCCACGCCATAGCGTGAGCGAACTACTCAGTCTCTGGATGCCATTCGTCGTAGTTTGTCGATCCTGAGAACTTAAGCAAGTCGCTTAATATCATTATATTATAATTCCGCAAGATACAATATCAAGATGTATCTGCCAATACTATCGTTACCATTTGTAAATAGTTTTCGTATATCCAATAAGATATAGTATTACAATTATCCTATTTCAATGTAAAAATACGGAAAAATAATAAAAAGTACTCGATCGAGTATCAAAATATTTTTCAGATGTCCGGACTTTTCACTACATGGAAAAAGACAAAAATTACTTCAAGTATAGATTAGGTCTAGGCTTGCGTAGATGGATTGATGAAAATGATAAAACAGCACGGGAAAGCGGAGAGGAATCTAATCTGATTACAACCTTAAGGGGTTTAGAAACTGCCACGGGTTTAAGTTGGAATATTGTACATACGATTTCAGTAGGTACGCGCAATCCTAGCTATACAACTTTGGAGCAGATCGCAGAAGCATTGGGGATACCTTTGAGTACATGGTTGGCTTATTGTGAAGCTATACCTGAAGCCGACGTAATAAATTCAATTAAGCAACAAGAAAAGAAGAAAGCAAAAAAGAAGACAACTTCTAAGACTAATAAGAAATAAACTGTAAATTAGTACTGTTAGCCAGAATTCCCTCGATTTTTTTGTAACCTTAAATAACCATGATATGAAAGCGCTATCGATCCTAGTACTAGGTTTATTTCTTGTTTCATGCGGTTCTAAGAAGTTAAGCAGAGAAAAGGCCGCTGAATTAATTCAAGCTAGATATCCATATACCATCGACTGGAATATTTATACAGCAAACCCGGAAGAGGCTGCAAAGCTTATTGATACCGACTTAGAGAAGGAGGGGTTTGTAACTGTCAAGCATAAAGTAAGTTATGAAGAATTAGGATCTCCAATTGTTACATTTACAGATAAATCCAAACCATTTCTACTGGAAACATCGGAAAAGGATAAGAAGATTCATATGCAGAGGGTGAAGTTGGCAGAACAACACTTCGATGCGATTACTGGTATGCGGTTGTTAAAAAATGACACCAAAGCAATTGTTGAATATACTTTAGTGTATAAAAATGTATCTCCGTTTGTTCCAATTTCTACTTTGAAAATAGAACCTAAACTTAATAGAAAAGCTTATTTCGCTCTCTATGATGATGGCTGGAGGATAGTAGAACAACCAGACCTGGATTTTATGATAGAATAAAAGAAAGGCTTTGTGCAAGAATGCACGTTGCCTTTTTTACACCCTAGAACGATCACTATACACCATAACTGTGGATTTGTGATTTAAACAATGGACAAAAGACCGTTGCAGTACTTAATGCTGCATATTTGAAGTAGTCTAAAAAAATAATTAAAATGAAGGCTTGAGTAAGACTAAACGTTGCCTTATTCTTTATGTATGTCCTAACCCCTATTCTTAAAGTATTTGATCCTGTAATGGCCGTAGGTGGACAGGGATATCAATGTCTTCATCACTGACGACCAAACATTTATAATAGCCTTCAATGTCTCTTTGGTTAGCGTGATAAATTTTACCAGTTTTCAACTCATTGAAGTAAGATTGTTCAAAATTTCGATGGGCCTTCACCAATAACTTACTTCCATTCAGGAAAGAGATTATATAGATGTTAGGCTTTGGACCAATCTTCTCTTCAGCTATTTTCTGAGCATACACATAAGTGCCTTCAAAAATAAATGGTGGATACCTGTCTTGCCGCGCTTTGAGAAAGTGAGTACACTTTTCAATAATTTGCATCTTTGAGTAGGTAAGCATCTGTTAAGTCTTATTTAGGTTAATCAATGGTTTGATACCTTATTGAGGTGTCTTAAATATATCCTGGCCTGCCGCTTAGTATTGGGTATGGGATTGGCTGGTAGAAGCGTCAGTTTTCCAGGTGTTATACGAATACGTAGTTTGTCATCTGGACTAATCCCGGCGGCTTTCAGCCATTTTCCTGATAGTATAATCTGAGGTATATTCATTCCCGAACCATTGCCACTGATAGTCCGCCAAGTGACATGGATAATTGAATCGAAGTGCGATGTTTTCATTTGATATCGTTTTGATTAACGGAGATACCTTTTCCTTGGGTGTCCAATTTGGTTATACGTAAATAATTACGAGATACTATAATAGAAATATTGTCACCAGCGTGAAAGCCCGCCTTTGCTAACCATTGCCCAGAGAGGTTAAGCCAGGGAACTTCGACTGGTTCTATTAATCGCGGAACTATTTTTGTGTGGAGTTTTGCGTTTCTGATATTTGATTTCATAATTGAGTATTTTGGTTGACCAGGTAAGTAGAAGATGATAATTCCCCAATTTGGCTGATTGATTCCTGGAAGGTTCTGGTAGTCATTTCTATGAATTCAGTTACTTTCCTGAACATTAGCGCTAACTGATCATCGGAGATAACGAGTGGGTTTTCCTTTATGTATCTTGACCCTGAATATGCCCTGTTTAGCAAACTAAAAGATTCGTCTACTGTGAAGTCCTCAGTATGAAAGATGTTGACCATATCTTCTGTAAGGAACAGCGATAGCCGCAGGTGAGTGATGAGATTATGTTTACTTACTGTAATTCCAATAATTGATAATGATAACGCCCTTATGGTATGCTCTACTGCTTGATGTAGACAGAATGCTGAAAGTTCATTGTGTTTTGCTGCCTCAAAATTTCGGGCCCCTTGTATGAACCCCGGTACTACTGAACTAATACGTTCAAATTTCTTTATTGCATTTTGTTTTACATTATCAATAGAATAGATAGTAGGTAATGGAAGAGTTGTGTTGTTTGCATCATACTTTATAGCATCTTGAAAGATTACCCGGTTAAAGAAAATATTACCTTCTTTCCATAAGCTGTATGCTTCTTTAGCGGATCTGACCAGAACATGCAATGGCCAATCTGCAGGTAACAAGTCGTCTATTATTTTGTAAATCTGCTCATGAGTTATCCCAAAAGTTTGGTGAGTTAGTACCAGAATAGAAGCTCTGTAATCTATACGAGAATGGTATTTTATAAGTATGATTTTATCTATTTCGGGTATTTGACTTCCGATATATTTTAATATATCAAGAATGTAATTTTCATCCGTGTAGTCTTCCTGTGATCTGTATGGTTTGAATACCGGTAGCGTCTTTTGAATATAGCTGATCTTGCCTGTTCTTCTATGTTCATTGATTAGATAGGTGGCCTCAATTAACCGTTCTAACAATTCATAGAAGTGTGCCATATCATCTCGCTCCTTGGCAGATAAACCATTGAAGTAACTCCCGGTAATAGTTGACCTGAGCATTTCCCAAAGACAATACCTACTGCCGTATAAATGATCATGATCAAAGAAATCTTCTAAAACAGACAATGGATTTTCAATTTCATTTGAATTGAGTTTAAAAGGCTGGTTTAACCAATCAGGCCATTTTTCGGTTCTGTCAAACATAAATTTTGGTTTTAACTTAAAGTGATTACAGCTATTTTGGGAATAAGCCGATATTTAATGGTTGCTTATTTAAATTATTCGGAAAATAGGTTTCCGCTGAAAGGCTTTGTAGATGAAGCCTTTTCCACTTCCTTATGTAACATCTTCAATGTTACATTTAAGTACTTGCTAAATACAAGTAGTTGTAATTTTTCCTCCTCAGAAATTTCTTCTCTTTCCTGGGAGTATGCTGTCATATTGTTTATCATTCCTTCCACAGTTTCCGGTGGGAAAATAATAAACAAAGAATTAAACATTTCCCAGGATTTTCGTTGCCGTTTATCCTCTGGTTGCTTAAGGAATAATTCAAGTAGTAAAAACAATTTTTTAATCTTCTCCATATAGTCTGCGTTTTTTTGAGGGCATAGGTATGCCCCAACGGCTTTAAGCCGAATTTATTCGGGTTAATATTAGATTGGAGAAGAGATAAGGTAGATGGCCAAAATGATATTGGCAGTTTCAATATGATCCTAAAAATAGGAAAATCATCAATACTACCAAATCAATTAACCTGTTTATTTCTGAATGAGGTAAACCGCATTTCTGTATGAGCCTATATGGTTGAATCTTCGGAAGTAGAAAAAATATTGCGGTGAAACGAATTATTTCCAAAAATATATAATCTGATAAACACATAGTTACCCTCCCTACTACTAGTGTTGCTAGGTTTTTTCGCTTTCAATCAACCCCATATTTGCAATTGTAAAGTTGAAAGTACCAGATGCAGTTGATAGTGTGAAAGGATGGTGTACTTCTCGCATAGGCTGTGTGGTGGTTTGAATGGTGTAAATAATAGTCGGCCTATGTTGAGTTCAATTTCATGGGCGTGCTACCTGCTGGTAGCCGCCCTTCTTTTAGCAGTTTATTATCTGTATGTAATTGCGCGCTATTACAGAAGAGAAGTGAGAAATTTTATCAATGGCAAGAGTCCTGCAAAGCCACTGGAAAATGAAAGTACTTCTCCTGGTCAACTATCGTTATTTGATACTCCTGAAATTCCAATAGTGAAAGAACGTGCTATTGATCCATTTTCTCTGGCTATCGATCTTTCATCAAGAATTAAGATGGTAGTAGAGGTAGCAAAAGAAGAAAAGTATAGTAAAGCGGGGCTGGTCGCAATTTTAAGAAAGCTTATCGCAGAATACCCTGAGCTTAATGTTCCTGCCTTCCAGGTTGCAATTAACAATGTGATTCTCTCAGAATGTAAAAGACTTGGATCTGATAGTCTTTCTGAAAATGAAGTAAAAATGCTGTGGTAGTGTAATCTGCCCTTTTGGGTGATGCTATGTAAAGCGTCTGTGTGTGATTTTAAAATGTGTGTTTATGAAAGTGAGGTGGTTGAATTTAAAACAACACAGGAATGTTGTGTTGCTTGTTGGTACTACGCTATTGTTGGAATTGATTTATCTATCTGCCGATGCCCAAGATGGTAAAGCAGGCATCAAAGAAGCCAGTGATAAAGTGCGTAGCTATTTTGCAACTGGCGTTGATTTGATGTACGGGGTTGGTGCCGTTGTTGGACTAATCGGAGCTGTGAAGGTATATCAAAAATGGTCGTCGGGAGATCCGGACACCAGCCGCGTGGCCAGTGCATGGTTTGGAAGCTGTATTTTTCTTGTTGTAGTTGCCACTGTATTACGCAGCTTTTTTGGTATCACTACGTAAAGCATGTTGTATGGCAAATAGTGTCTATTCAATCAATAAAGGTATCAACCGCCCCTTAGAGTTTAAGGGCTTAAAGGCACAGTATATCTGGTATATGGCGGTAGGTGTATTTGGAGTACTGATACTATTTGTTATCCTGTATTCCTGCCGGATTAATACTTATGTCTGTTTAGTGATTGGGTTGTCTGCGGGTGCCTCCTGGGCAATGTGGATCTATAAACTTAGTCATAAGTATGGAGAGTATGGATTAACAAAAAAACTGGCAAGACGTAGTGTGCCAAAGAGTATACGTGCAGCCAGAAATAGAGATCTTTTTGTTGGCAATTTAAATGGTGTGTATGGAAAGAGTGATGAACGAAATGTTGCCGATAATGGGGGTAGAGCATGATGCCATCTTGTCAAAAAATGCTGATGTAACAGTCGTGTATGAAGTGCAGTTACCGGAAATATTTACGCTGTCTGCTACTGAGTATGAAATAATACATCAGGCTTTTATAAAGGCAATGAAAGTGTTGCCAACCCATACTGTTTTTCATAAGCAGGATTGGTACATAAATAAGAAATATTCGGGAGTGGGTAGGGGAGAGCTGGAATCTTTTCTCTCCCGGAGTAGTACCCGGTTTTTTAATGAACGTCCTTTTCTGGACCATCGCTGTTATATCATGTTGACAAAGATGGTTAGTGATAGACGACCGTCCAGTTCTGTGTTTTCGAATCTGTGCAAAAGGTCAATTATTCCGGCAGCACACCAGGACAGAAATGTGATCCGGGATTTTTTTGATAGTGCCGGCCAGTTTAAGAGTATTCTGGAAGGTTGCGGGATGATCCGCCTTGAACGATTGGAGAATAAAGACCTGATTAGTAGTGGTACTAAGGCAGGGCTTATCGAAAGGTATTGTAACCTATTGCCAGATGATACCAATCCTATAAGTAAGGATATCCTCTTTGGTGATGATATCAGAATTGGTGATGATTACCTGCAAGTATACACGCTCTCTGATACAGAAAATTTGCCAGGACTATGCGGTAGCAGAATTAACTATGATAAATATTCCTCAGACAACTATAAATATAGTGTGGGCTTTGCTGCTAGTTTAGGACAGCTTTTGCCTTGCGATCATCTGTATAATCAATTTATCATTATTACTGATCCTGCCAAGAAGATCCAGCAACTGGAAAAGAAAAAGTTACGTCTGCAGTCATTATCCGCCTACAGCCGTAGTAATGCTGTTGCAAGGGATGCTGTAGATGCCTTCCTGCAGGAAGCAGTGAGCGACCAACGCTTACCAGTAAAAGCCCATTTTAATCTTTGTGTATGGTCTTCTGATAAGGATGAACTAAAGGATATCCGCAATAAGGTAGCCACGGCACTTGCAGCAATGGATGCTTCTACTAAGCAGGAGATTATTGGAGCGCCGCAGATCTATTGGGCAGCGATGCCGGGTAACGAAGGCGATTTCCCGCAAAATGATTGCTTTGATTCCTTTTGTGAGCAGGCTTGTTGTTTTTTGACATTGGAGACGGCCTACCGTAGTAGTCCTAGTACATTTGGAATACGGCTAGGGGATCGTCAGACAGGTAAGCCACTAAACGTGGATATAACGCACGAGCCTATGCGGCTTTCGCAGATAGCCAACCGCAATAAGATAGTAATTGGAGGTAGTGGTTCTGGTAAAAGCATGTTTATGCAAGCGTTGCTGCGTAGCTATTATGAACAGGGTAGTCACATCGTTATCCTGGATGTGGGAGGGAGCTATACCGGTTTGTGTAAGTTGGTGAATGGTTATTATTTCAGCTATACAGAAGAATCGCCAATAAGCTTTAATCCCTTTTATATTTCTGAGCACGATGTGTTGGATATTGAAAAGAAGGAGTCTATTAAAACCTTGCTGCTGGCTTTATGGAAGCGGGAAGATGAATCTTTTAAACGCTCTGAGTATGTAGCATTATCAAATGCTCTGCAGCTCTACTATGACAAACTGGAAAGTGATCGGTCAATATTTGCTTGTTTTGATACCTTTTATGAATTTCTTCAAACCGATTATATACCCGTATTGGAGAGTGAAAGAGTACAGCGACAGGATTTTGATATCAATAACCTGTTGTATGTTCTAAAACCCTATTACAAAGGGGGAGAGTATTACTATCTGCTAAATGCTAGAGAAAATCTTAATCTGTTGGAAGAAAGATTTGTTGTGGTTGAATTGGATAATATAAAAGATCATCCAATTCTCTTCCCGGCAGTTACCTTACTGGTAATGGAAATGTTTATTTCTAAAATGCGTAAGCTGAAAGGTGTGCATAAGGTCATTACTATAGAAGAAGCATGGAAGGCCATTATGCGTAGCGGTATGGCTGAATTTATGAAGTATTTATATAAGACCGTTAGGAAGCATTTTGGTGAAGCGATAACTGTTACCCAGGAGTTGATGGATCTGATCAGTTCCAATATTGTTAAGGAAGCCATTATTTCCAATGCTGATTGTAAAATACTACTGGATCTACGCAAGTTTCAAAACAAATTTCAGGAAATACAGATGATGCTTGGCTTGTCAGATAAGGCTAGAGATATGGTGTTGTCGGTTAACCGATCAAATGAACCTGGCCGCCGATATCGAGAAGTATTCATTGATTTGGGCGGACAGATTATGAAGGTATATAGGTTTGAACCTTCCCCGGAAGAGTATTATGCTTATACCACGGAGGAATCGGAAAAAGTAAAAGTACTGAATTATGCAGCCAGATATGGTGGTGATATAGAACAAGGAATCGCCGCGCTGGTGAGAGATGTTGCCTGACTGTAAACTGTTGTTTATGAAAAGTGTAAGAAGGATTTGGTTGATGTTGATGCTAAGCTGTTTTCTGGTAATAATGCCAACTCAAAAGAGCCATGCGATTGTTTGGGTTGTAGTTAAAGCCGCGCTAAAAAAGGTTATTAAGGCAATGGATCTACAAGTACAGCGTCTGCAGAACAATACCATTGCGTTACAGAATGTACAAAAGACCCTGGAAAATACTTTGTCTAAGCTGAAGCTGGAAGAAATAGGAAACTGGACAGAGAAGCAGCGACAGTTATATGCAGGATATTTCGATGAGCTGTGGAAGGTGAAAAATGCTATTTCTACCTACAAGAAAGTGAAGGATGTAATAGCGCAGCAGGTAGCGTTGGTAAATGAATATCAGCGTTCCATTCAGATGTTAAAACAGGATAACCATTTTACTGAGCAGGAGATTGAGTATATGTACCAGGTGTACGCTGGTATATTAACTGAAAGCCTGAATAATATAGATCAACTACAGTTGGTGATTAATTCTTTTAGTACTCAGATGTCTGATGGGAAAAGGTTACAGATCATATCAGATGCTGCCGATCAGATTACAGAAAATAGAATGGCATTGAAGCAATTCACGGATTTTAATATTGGAATCAGTATTCAACGGTCTAAAGGAATTCAGGAGGTGGATATGGTGAAGCGGCTTTATGGAATTAAATAAACGGTTGGTTATGAAAAGTTTTTTGTTATTGATAAGTATAGTACTGCTGTCTGTTGCGGTAAAGGCACAAACCACGGCGGAATGGTTCCAGCAGAAGAAGACACAGCGTGAATATCTGGCCAAACAGGTCGCTTTGCTGCAACAGTATTTAGGTTACCTGAAGAAAGGATATAATATTTCGAAGACAGGTTTGAATACAATATCAAAGATAAAAGACGGAGATTTTACATTGCATGATGTTTTCTTTAAGTCACTTGGATTGGTTAATTCATCTATCATTCATTATTCTAAGACAGGACTATTACTATCTTCTATTTCTCGGATAGATAAAGTATGCGCACAGGTTATGGTAAGAGTTGGAGCTGAAGATTGGTATAATGCTGAAGATGTTGCCTACATCAATACTGTTATGCAAAATATTCAACGGGAGAACGAAGGTTCTTTGAGTCAATTTATGGCTGTTGCGGTTCCTGGAAAACTTCAGTTAACAGATGATCAAAGATTAAGCCGCTTAGATGGTATTTATGCTGATGTATCTGACCGAGACGAGTTTGTTAATACCTTCCTGCAAGAGCTTTTAGTTTTAAAACGCCAACGGATAAACGAAAAATCAGATGCAAATATGGTTCGCCAGATTTATGGATTAAAATGAGATGTTATGAAGACGTTTTTTGTTACCATGATATTTTTATTGCTAATGCTCCATGTTACCATACCGGTAAGGGCGCAGGCAGATGAGTTGGCTCAACTGGCACTAAATATCCAGAAACTTAGCCAGTTGAAAAGTATTCTGCAGAATATGTACCAGGGATATGAAATTGTAAGCAAGGGATACAATACTATAAAGAGTTTATCTGAAGGTAATTTCAATTTACATGAAACTTTCTTGAATGGACTGATGGCGGTAAATCCTGCAATTAAGAACTATAAGCATGTACAAGATATTATCCGCATTCAGACAGCTATTTTAAAGGAGTACAAGGATGCATACAGTGGCTTCAGAAGTAGCAGTTTATTTAGTCTTGAAGAGTTGGAGTATATGTCTGGTGTTTATGGAAAATTAACTAATGAGAGCTTGAAAAATCTCGATGAACTGTTAATGGCTATTACTGCAAGTAAACTAAGGATGTCTGATGACGAGCGTTTGGCTAGTATTGATCGAATATATGCAGATATCGAAGATAAGTATCTTTTCCTGCAGGAATTTAATTCAGGTGCCAAGTTGTTGGGCCAGCAACGTGCTAAGGAGAGAAATGATGTGGGATTAATTCGTATGCTTTATGGTATCGGGAACTAAATCGTGAGTTATGAAATGTGCAAGATTGATCTTTGTTGTCCTGGTTGCTGGATTGTTAATTCCTGGCCATAGCTATGCTCAAGGGGTATCTGAAGGGGTTGGAGGACTACACGCAGTATTAGATAAGCTGATGGATGATATGATGCCATTGTGTAGTGAGTTGACAGGTATCGGCCAGGCTATCGGTGGTTTTGCTGCCATCTGGTATATATCAAGTAGGGTTTGGGGGCAGATTGCCCGTGCTGAACCAGTAGACCTTTATCCATTGCTACGTCCATTTGTTATCACCATCTTAATTGGTATGTTTCCTCAGGTACTAAATGTAATGAATGGTGTGTTGAAGCCTACCGTTACTGCTACTGCTGCCATCGTACATGATTCCGATACGGCCATTGCTGTTTTGCTACAAGAAAAAGAGCAAGCAATTAAAGAAACAGATATATACAAAATGTATGTGGGGGCCGATGGGAAGGGTGATAAGGATAAATGGTATAAATACTATCATCCAAATGATACTGCCAGAGCCAAGGAAGGTATGTTTGAACGAATTGGTAATGATCTTAGATTTAGCATTGAACAAACAGCCTACGGAATTAAAAATTCTATAAAGCAGTTTATGTCTGAGGTTTTACAAGTACTGTTTCAAGCTGCTTCCTTGTGTGTAAATACGGTGCGTATTTTTTATCTGATTGTATTGGCAATTTTGGGTCCACTTGTCTTCGGGTTGAGCATACTAGATGGTTTTCAGCAGTCTATTGTGAGTTGGATAGGGCGGTATATAAACTATTATATGTGGTTGCCTGTCGCCAATATCTTTGGAGCGATCATCAATAAGATTCAGATTAACATGATCAAACTTGATATGGAGCAGATTAAGAAATACGGTGATACAGCATTTGGGGCCAATGATACTGCTTATATTATCTTTTTGATAATGGGAATTATTGGATACTTCACTGTTCCAAGTATAGCTGGATATATCATTCACGTAGGGGGTGCCAATCCATTATTGCAGAAAATTACCGGGATTACTACGTCCGTGGCTTCTGGTGGAGCAGGCAGGATTGCACAAGGAGCGGCAAATATTGCTAATGCACCTGGTGACATTGGTGATGGATTATCAGGTAAAAGTTCTGGTAGTGGGTTAACAGGAAGTATTGGCCGTGCAGCAGGTAATGCTGGTTCTCATATGTACGATTCTATAGCTGGTAAGTAAACTGTGTGGGTATGTTTAAACAACTAGAAAATATTGATAGCGCTTTCAAGTACATCCGGACCTATACAATTGTGATGATTCTGGGTAATCTGCTTTTTTCATGTTTCTGCTACTATAAAAGCTATGATTTGGCGGCTAAGGTACAAGGTAAGATTTATGTGTTGTATGGTGATAAAGTTATAGAGGCATTTTCTGATGATAGAAAGAACTATATACCGGTGGAAGCAAGGGCGCATGTAAAGGAGTTTCACCGACTTTTCTTTACACTAGATCCTGATGAAAGGAGTATTCAGGAAAATCTGACGAAAGCCATGTATCTGGCTGATGGATCTGCAAAGGAAAGATATCAAAGTCTGAAAGAATCTGGATTTTATACCAATGTTATTTCCGGCAATGTAAGTCAGCGCATAGAGGTAGATAGTGTACAGATCGATTTTAATCAAACGCCCTATTATTTTAAGTGTTATGCGACGATTAAGATTAAGCGTCCTACAAGTATAACTACCAGGAGCCTTATTACAGAAGGGTATCTGCAGGATGCCCAGAGTACAGATAATAATTCGCATGGTTTTCTGATACTACATTGGTCTATCCTTCAGAATAATGATCTGAATATAATTAATCGTTAATGTATGAAGTGGAGTTGGAAAGGTAAAAAGAAAATTGAGCAAGTTCCGCAGGGTGGGGGTTATGAATGGTTGGATAAGTGGTGTTATACATTACTTGGACCCGTAAAACGACACCTGGATAGATGGGGGGCGATGTTCACTCATGTGCCAAAGCATTACCAAAAGATGATGATAGTTGCTTTTTTCTGTCTGGGAGCTGGTTTGTTTACCTACCTGGGTATTGTGTTAAATCATATACCTATGTTGCCGACACAAATCAGCATTCCCAAACATACTGTTCCCCACAAAATGCCTTTGCATGTTCCTGGTGATCCCAAAAAAAGTGAGAGTTACCAGCGTATTGCCGCCTTTAGATATTATGTTGATAGTTTAAAAAGCACTTCAGATGGGCGAAAAGTATATGACAGTCTGTATGCTAGGCACAAGGGGGTTCTTGATAGTCTGGATCTTATTGAACCATGAGTGGTAGATTATAATTGTAATGTAGGCGCTAATTTGTTTTTATGGGAGAACGTGATATTAGAATGATTGGTGGAAGGTGGGAGAATTTATCTGTTTATCCCCACGAATTAGTAGATCAATATATAGTTGTTCGTGATTTTCAGCCAATGGGATTGATTTCTGAATATGGTGAAATTAGTGAGATCGGTCGTACTACAGATCTGCTAGAGGCATACAATTGCATGTTTAAAGCTAAGATGAGTGAAGATACCAAAGATTGCAGATATCTAAGTATCTCTGTTTTTGCCTCTTTTAAAAATATGGACTTTGAATTGGATAAGTATGCAGAGGTGGTCAAATCAACAGGGATGATAGTTTCACATATGTGTTATGAATGGCATGTTGATACACGGGATCGTCACTGGGAGTACTTGGAAGATTATAACCCTTGTAAACCGATAATTATTAATGATCCAGATAACTATTTCTTTCGCTTGCCTGATTTTGCAAATATCAATCCGGTTCACTTCCACAAAGAAACTGATTTTGCCTGTGATAACAGGGGTTTTGAATACCATAAAAATGATCTCCGGAATTTAGGCTTAGGTAAATGTTTGGATGATGCACTTGCTGTAAATCTTACAGGAGATAGACGGCAGTTTCAATTGTTTGAAACGTGGTGGTTCGATGATGATTTAGCTGTAATTAATCTGTCATACAAGAGATCCGATGCAAGTGATAATCATTCAATGGTCAGAGATGGAATGGAAATACTATTGTGTTCAGCAACAGGGGAGATTCAACGTCAATCTTTTGATACACCCAAAGATGGATTTATTACAATAGAAAATGCCTATAACGCCATGCAACAAAGGTCTTTTCTGCTGGATAAAAGCAACGATACCTGGGCTTTTTTGAATTTTAAGGAAACAGATCAAAATGGTAATCATCAGATAGAGACGGTAAAGGGCTATGACTTAAGAAAAGTGCTAGGTGCGCTGCCAATAGAAGAACTGAGAGATACGAAGAAAGCGGATAGCTTTTATGCTTCATTGGAAAGTGGAAATCGTGAGGCAATTGCAATTTCAGGGAAGAATTTTTTTGTCGAGGCTCAACCCAAATACGATACCCTGCGTGTGTATACAGAAAATATGCAAAAATCTACTATTCAAGAATTGAAGAGTGCAGCCGGTGTGAGCCAGAATAATGAGTTTAGTGATCATAGAGTGGATCTAAATACTGGTACTAAGCAAAGCAAAGGGCAAACGCCATCTTAATTTATGCTTTAAATGTGTTGTTGGTTTTAAAATGTGTGTTATGGAAAATAAGCATGAGATATCAGAAGAATTTTTGAGAGAAAGGAAATTTGCAGTCGTTCTGCCGTTGATTGTTTTTCCGTTTATAACTATTTTTTTCTCTCTATTAGGTGGTGGTAAGGGATTAGCGGCATCAGTGGTAAAGCAGAAAGATGCTTTGAATTATGAACTTCCAGCACCTGTGTTGCAGGATGATAGCCATATGAGCAAATTGGATTACTATGAGAAATCTGATAGAGATTCTGCAAAGTGGAGAGAGGTGGCCAGACGTGATCCTAATTATGAGAATAAGGCTGATGTAGAATCAAAGGATTTGGATTTTGCATCGTTTGTTCAGAAGGATAATGTTGTGTCAGCGAATAGGGCGGGAGTGGTGGAGGCTCCATATGCTGAAAAACCAGTAACGGATAAAAATGTTACTATGGTACAGCAGAAATTGGATGAATTGAATAGGGTAATGAGTCAAAAGGAAATAAGCATCCATAATGCCGATGTTGTTAAAGATAACAGTGTAGGTACTAATATTCCTTCTGCCGTATCTGCCGATGTTGAGCAATTGGAGAAAATGATGAAATCTCTTCAGGATGGAAATCAGGATGATCCAGAGATGGCAAAACTTGACGGAATGCTGGATAAGATCCTGGATATCCAATATCCAGATCGTGTAAGGGAGAAGGTGAGGAAGCTATCGGCTGAACATAAGGAAGTAGCTTATCCTGTTAATGTTGCTAACGATGATAATATTACTGTTTCTTCAATAGATAAACATGCATCAAATGCTCCAAAAGATTCAGGTGTGGCAATAGAATTACTATCAAACAGGTTTTATTCTATCGATGATGATTTGTTTCCTGAAGAAGAAGATAACGCCATTTCTGCTGAGATTCCTGAGTATCAAACTTTAGTCTCTGGGTCAACGTTGAAGATGAGAATTACTAATGATGTCTATATTGCGGGTAGGCTTGTTCCCAAGAATAGCTACGTTTATGGCGCTGTTGCAGTTAACGGAGAACGGTTGCAGGTAGAGATTAATTCTATCCGCACTAATAATACTATTCTGTCCGTAGCCCTGGCCGTATATGATCAGGATGGAATGGCTGGTATTTATGTGCCAGGTGCAATTGCCCGAGACGTTTCGAAAAACTCCGCTGATCAGACCATTCAAAGTATGCCAATCATGTCAATGGACCCTTCGCTTGGAGTTCAGGCAGCAAGTGCAGGTATTGAAACTGCGAAATCTCTGTTAAGCAAAAAGGTAAAGCTAATAAAGGTTACTGTTAAGGCCGGATATCAGGTGTTATTGAGAAACCGACAGGGATAGTATTCTGTTTACTTTAAATTCCTAAGTGATGATGAAATGTGTAATTGGAATTGCAGTGTTGTTCTGCATAGGAAAGTTGCCAGCTATGGCACAGTATTACGATAATTTAAAACCTTTACGGGTAGCTGTTTCTTACAGTAAAACTTCGAACCTTATATTTCCTTACGCTGTAACATCAGTGGATCGTGGTAGTAGAGATCTAATGGTACAGAAGGCAAAGGGAGTAAAAAATATTTTACAATTGAAGGCTGGTAAGGAAGACTTTAAAGAAACAAACCTAAGTGTTGTTACTGCTGATGGTAGGTTTTACTCCTTCTTGGTTTGTTATGAGAGTTCTCCTTCTGTATTAAATCTACGTTTTCGGAAACTTCCTGACGACAATAAGGAGTATCCTGCAGTACTATCTACCGATACCATCAAGGTAGAAAATGTTGAAAGAAATGCTGATCTGGTAAGAATGGCAAGTAGAAAAGGGCATGGACCACATGACAAGAATTTTTCTATCAAAGCACACATAACTTCCATCTACATCAAAGATGACATCTTCTATTTTCGTGTTTGCATGAAGAATTCTTCAGCGATAAATTTTTATACTGACCAACTTAACTTCTCGATAAGAGACAAGAACGTGGCTAAGCGCACTGCCTACCAGGAAAAGTTTATTGCACCAGCGTATACTTCTGGTGAAACTGGACTAATTAAGGCAAATACAGAAAGTATCCTTGTTTTCGCGGTGCCAAAATTTACAATACCAGATAAAAAGCAACTTTACTTATTGATTACCGAGAAAGATGGAGGCAGGAGCATAAAACTGCGTATAAAGAATCGTCATTTGATTCGTGCTTTCCCAATTATTTAATCCTGAATAATTAGTTATGGAGAATAATCTTAAACATCGTGGTGGAAATGACAAGGTATTGTTCATTCCTGATCATGTAATAGATTCTTATGTGGTAATGAAACATACGCATCCTGGTCATCAGGTTTTTGAGATAGGCCATGAAACCTTTAGAATAAGTACTCACAGCGATTACCAAAGTGGTATGCAGGGTTTGTTCGATGCTATTAAGGCGGAACCAGAACATTTCTTGGGTTACAGGGATTTCTCTTTGTGTGGTACATACAAAGGTACAATGATGAAATTTGATGCTGCTGGAGATGTCATGGGAGATACAGGTTTCCTGGTCAGTTATGCCTTTCCTCCTAATCGTCGAATGGGTGAAACTGAATGGAGAATAGATCCCGTATTTAATCCCTCTTCTACCTTTGCGTTGACTTATCCGGCCTCGTTTTATTCGGATAGTCCTTCTTTAATTGGACCTGAAGCATCAATAAATCAAGAGGTCCACGACAAAATTCAGCAAGAATGTAATAACCGTTCATGGATGGTCTATGATGCCAAATCAGGAGAACTGTCGATAAATGATTTTGCCTTTGGTCAAAATCAACTTGCTGCAGAACATGAAGCCTCCAATATGAGAGATGGATTTGAAATATTTGGGAGTGTTGAGCTAAAGTCTTTGCCTGATGTTATAAAAGGGATAACCTATGGTGTTCCTCCGCCGCTTTGGTATGAGGAACCTAACCAATTAATATTAACTCAAAAATTTTCCAGTGATATGAATGAAAAGGTGTTGGAGTATCATAAAAATGATCTCCGAAAAATAGGAATGGGAGATTCACTTGATGAAGCATTATCAATGAACATTAAAAGTGGTAAACCGGATTTTAAACTGTATTCTACTAAGGAGTTTGGGGAAGATTTGGCAGTGGTAACATTGCCGTATAGACGTTCTACCAGGGAAGGCAGTGATATGATTTTCAGAAATGGAATGGAATTGCTTGTTCGTCCTAAGGTCGGAGATATCCAACGGCAGACTTTTACACAGGATAAGGATAGTGGTAATATCACCGTAAAGAATGCTTATAATGCCATGCAGCAAAGATCTTTCCTGCTGGATAAAGATACTGATACCTGGGCCTATCTGAACTTTAAGGAAACAGATAAAAATGGTAATCATCCTATGGAGACTGTGAGTGGTTATGATATCCGAAAGATTGTTGGTCCATTGCCAATAAGTGATCTTAAAGATCCTGAAAAAGCAGACACCTTGTATGCTTCACTGGAAAGAGGAAACCGCCAGCATGTGGAGGTTTCGGGCAAGAGCTTTTTTATTGAGGCGCTACCCAAATACGAGACACTGAGAGTTTATACCGGGAACCTGCAAAAATCCAATATAGAAGAGCTTAAGAAAGCTGCAGATCTCAATCAGTCTACAGATCAGACGAATAACCAAGTGCAACAAGCTACTAATACTCAGAGACAGCGTAATGGACAATCACAGTCCTGATTTCTTATCAGATAAATTTTGTTTTATGGATAAAGTGAGAGAACGATTAGCTGAAATTTACGAAGCCATTAAGAACGATAATCGTATTGGAGCGCCACATCTTAGCTTATACATGGCCCTCTTTCAATTATGGAATTTAAATGATTTTGAAGAGCCGGTTTCTATTGACAGACCAGAGGTATTGGAATTGGCAAAAATCAGCCGATCTACTTATCAACGCTGCATTAATGATCTGCACGACCTGGGATATATTAAATACGTGCCATCATATCATCCAGTACTTGGTAGCATCGTATATATGTCTGAATGGAATAGTGGTACAGCAGCTTGATACCTACCTTATTGCATAGCCGAAAAGGAAACAGTGGTAGGAGTGCCACTGCCAGCGATAAGCTATGCAGACGGGGATAACCTACCAAAGCCTCTCTCAGGGGCTTTGGTTTCATTAAAAGGGATTTTATGAGTACTATAGAAGTTTTAACAAAGGAAGATCTATTTATCTTTAAGAAAGAGCTATTGCAAGAGTTAGAAGCCATGTTTGCAAGGAATAAACAGGAGGAACCTAAACGTTGGCTGAAAACCTACGAGGTTAAGAAGATGTTGGGCCTTTCCTCCGGAACGCTGCAGACCATGCGGAATAAGGGTACGTTGAAGTTTAGTATGATAGGGAATTTAGCTTATTACGACTATAATGAAGTTGTATCTCTAATGGAAAAACGACGAGTAAACAAGGCGCGTGGGTAATGGGGGTTAGTTTTACTGCCATATAAATGCGGTGGAAAAGTCATTGAGATTTACTAAATTCATGTATTGTTTACTCTCAATAATAACCATATGGGTAGCGTTTATTTGCTCATTTTGGGCTTCATCTTTTTGATACCAGGAATCTTTCTAAGGGTTATAATCAGCAGACGTGAATTCTACCGTAGGGGAGAAGGTGGGTTACAAAATTTTCCAAATTACCGCTCTGCTGTATGGAATACCTTTTTAGAGCGTATTGGAAAGGTAGTTGCAAGGCTGTTAATTTTTTTAGGTGCTATATCTCTGATATTAGGTGTTTGGACCTGGTAGTATTACTGTAACCTATCTTTTGTATAGCCTTTCTTATTTTATGCCCGTTAGACCTGATATAGCTAGAGAAGTACAGGAAACAATCATTGCTTAATTAGGTATTTAGTTTTTCCTTGTTCTGTGTTCTGTAGGGGAGAAGCCCAATAAAATAATTTTAGAACAATGGTATAGGCATTTTTGCCTATACCATTGTTTTGTTTATTGACAAGCCTCTTCTAATAATTGAAGAGAATTGCTATTACTAGAACTCTGAATATGGTTATTGTTAGAGACTACCTCCATTAGTTTTGGCATTAGTACTGTCGTAAACACTTTCTCCAGTACATTCGGTGCTATCTGTTCCAGCAGAGCTATAAACTTCTGTTCATCTATACCATGCGTGCCTATAGTATCGCCTTTTAATATCCGCTGTTGCACACGTTGCATGTACATTAGGATTAATGGATTTCCAACCCTGGCATAAATCATGGTTGTTTCTATTTTTTCATGACCCATCATAATTTGTAATACTTCTGGTGGCACCCCCATTTGTAGGGTTACTGTGGTAGCAAAAGTATGCCTTGCCATATAGGCATGAAGATCCTTTTCAATTCCACATGCTAACCCAATAACCTTAAGGTTGTCGTTAAGAACTTTGTTGCTAACGTAGGCAAATACTGTTTTCCTATAGGTGGCACCTGATTCTAATCCAAATTGTTCCAGAATATCTTTAGCTTTCGGTAAGAGGGGAACCCAGGCAGGAACCTCGCTTTTAGCCCTGCCGTATGTCATCCATACGTTGCCATTTATATCAGTCGATAGCTGGCTTGGTCTGAGATTTTGAACATCAACAGGAGCCATACCTGTATAACAGCAAAAAACAAATATTGCCCTGACGAGTTCCTGTACAGGAGTGTTAAGCTTGATAGTTTCAATTTTTTGTAGTTGTTCCCAGTTAAGGTACTCTGTCTCTCTGCGTTTGATGTCAATGGAGAAATCACTGAGTACGTCTTTCTCACACCAACCATTTTTACCAGCCCATGAAACCATCTTTTTGACACGTTCCATATGTTTCATCGCACCATTCTTATTACATGGATCGTTTGGTTTAATAGGGTTCTGAAGGATATAGGTATATAGTCCATCAATAAAGTTGAAATTTAAGTGGCGGAGTGGCACATCTGCTGCGGCATACTTTTGTTTGCAATACCTTTCAAGATATCTATTGGTAGCACCATAGTTCTTCAGGCTCCCTGGTTTAATTTCACTTTTGTACTTATCATAAGCAATTTTGCAAAGTTGTAACATGGTTACCTTCTGAACATCCGGGCCAATGCCCAGGTAATGGTTTTTAATGTTCTCCGCAGATAATACCCCTTCCTTCAATTCAAGTTCCTGGAAGATAGTCGTTAGTTTGGCTTTCACTTTTTCGAGGTAGGTAGATAGTTCCTTCAATTCCTGGGTGGTTTGCAATGGCCAGCGCCTGTCTTCATCCCAATCTTCCATTTTAAACCCACCTTTGATGGTAATTTCTCGCTCAGGGGTATTGTTACATGCGATCCTGGCAAACACGGAGTAGTCCTTTCTCTTGTTCTTGTTCTGGCGAATGGAAAATGTTACGCCGAATGTGTTTTCACTTCTCATTTTTTCTCTCATTTAAATGAACAATAATTACTCACTGGATCGGCCCCACGGAGTTCAATAAATGAGTAGATCAAAGTATGCTGATATCAATTGGAATAAGATGATATCAAATGCAATGATTTGTTTTATAATAACTTACATATAACTGAGAATTTACGTTGAGTAGGTAAAGTTACTCAACTACCTACTCACGGGATTACTCAGCTAATACATTGAAATTCGATGAAATAAATTGATATGCGGGAAAAATGAAAAAGCCCGCAGATACAATATCTGCGGGCTTTTCGGCCTATTTCGTAATTTTTCATTACAGAAAAAATCGGCTAAAAGTCGGGACGACAAGATTCGAACTTGCGACCCCTAGCACCCCATGCTAGTGCGCTACCGGGCTGCGCTACGTCCCGAACTCCAAAAGGGGAGGGGATGCAAAAGTAGCATTTTTTTGAATTTTACAAAATTATAGTACTTTTTTTTCTATGTCGTAATACCATGACTACTTATGATATAACGTCAACGGTACCTGTTTGATCGTATTGTCGGCGCTGATAGCGGCAGAAGGCCTCGTAATAAAAGTATCCGTACCTACTATTTTGGTAGCCAAAATGTAATAGTCGGCTGCCGCGATATTATAAATACTGCCTTTCCCTTTCAGGTTGCCACTAATGTGGTAGTTGCTGCCATCGCAACTGCCAAGCTTATATAATACCGGACTTGTAAACAAACAAATATCAGCAGTAGGAAGGATGGCGCCTGTGCTATCCGTTATGGTAAACTCAAATCCATTGCTAACAGTAGGCCTGGTGGCAGTCATAGTGATAGATACGACACTATCCTTTACGTCTGCTGTTGTGGTTAAGTTTAAGGTCATATCACCAAGGTTCACTTTTGCCAAGATGTAGTACTTATGTGCAGGAATAGAAAATATAGCATCAGTGCCAGACGCATTGGTCGTCATACTATAGCTACTACCATCACAGCTATTATTGTTGAAACCACCCACTGGACTAGAAAAGATACAGATAGGCACCTTGGCGATATAACCACCATTACCATCGGTAATCGTTACCCGTAACCCGGTTTGCTTCTTCAGCGCCGGCGAAGCCGATAATATCAGGGTATCCTGTGGCGCCGTTATTATTCGTTGGGCCGTATACGTTAACCCATTGACTGTTTCCTCATAATATACCCTATAGGTCTGTCCTGCTTGCAGGTTCTGGAATAGGAAATAACCATCATTGTCCGTCACCGTGCTAAGTAGGTAGTTCAGCGTATCATTGTTATTGTAGCTAATGATTACGGTCTTCTTTCCTAAAGATGAATCAATAGCATGACGTGTAATCGTATCCGTTAAAAATAAACGCCCACGGATATACGATTGCCCCGATAGGTCGCCTTTCAGTTTATAACAGGAAGAGAATGCAAAAAGTATTATCAGGTATTTATATACAGATTTCATAGTATTAGAAGTTAATCAGGCCAATTAATTTTGCGAAGCTTACAGGTTCAATGCTTAATCCTACATAGAGTCCTCTGAAACCATACTGTGATTTCTCTTCCTGTAGTTGATTATTCAATACACGGTAAGAGGTATACCTATACCATTGTACGCCTGTATTAGCCTTAACTCCTGTCCATATATCACAGGATATGCCCGTCATAGGATTATATAATGGGTCTGGGAAACTAACGCCGGCAAAGCCGGAAAATCTTGACCACAATTCATTTCCCCTTAGTTTCCATACTGGCCGATCATCTGCCAATAAAATCTTTTTTATGTGATAGTGCAAGCCAGCAAACACCCTGAATCTGGAGTCATCTCTGTCGACTTTAATGGTGCCATTTTCCATAGTGGCTGTCGTGCGGTTCATCTTATCAAATGGGAATACACAGATTAATCCTACACTGGCGGTAAAATGATGAGGAGAAGAGACTTTATAATTATCTCTGAAATGAATTAGCGGGACTGAATCTTTTTGTTGTTTCACAGAGAGGTCCAGCGACACTTTACTGGCCTTTGTTTGCTCATTCATCACATGGAAGAAATTCCGATAAGCCGGTGTGGTGTCATTATTAGCCTTATACGCTGCTGGTGGTAGTAGGTACCTTGGATATTCGAACAGCCCTGCCTGCAAATCAAGTTCAGCTACTTTTTGCTTTAACTGCTGCACTACAGTTAATGTATTTCTTGAGCTTTTAGCTATCAATGCTTTGATAGTTGCTTTTGCAATAGAGTCCCACCTGTTAAGTTCATTATCAAATATCCTATCTATTTCTAGTTTGTTGCCTGTTCCAGTAATAATCCTACTAGGCACTTTCTTTTTTAGGTCATTCAACACAATTGTTTGAAAGAACTTACAGTCTTCCAAGCCCATTGAGTCGAGCAGACGAATGGTTTGATTTGATATTTTTTCACTGGTTTCATTTCCGGAAATAGTTAATGTTAGGAGGATGATTCCATTTCTTTCTAAAGAAGAGATAGTATAATTGAGCTTGGTTGTTAGGCCAGGAGGAGGAGCTACTAGAGTGTCATTTGAAGTATAGAATGCATTATAATATTTTGCAGACTCCACCTCTTTTATACTAGTCTCAGTCCTTTGGAATTTATAAGAATTTTGGTAATCTTTTGCTTTAAGCGACTTTTCTATTGCTGCAATTGATTTCTGCGCTGCTGATCCTCCCGTAAAGGCTTCAGAAAAAACATCACCTATGGCAGCAATATCGCCAGCTGTGGATGACCTGTCATCAATAGTATGACTATCCTCCTTGATTGCTGCATCTTGTTGGTCAGTAAGATTGACGATAACAATGTCAATCGTTTTTTCTGTTGAAATTACTTCCGGGAATGAATTACCCTTTAATGAATTGGCTGCATCATAAATATATTGCTGATAATCGTCCGACTTCTTTTTGTCTACACTCCGGAATGATGTACGATTGATCGTAGAAAAGATTAACTGTTCTGATTTAGCTCGGCCTGCATTTTCTGCAACTCGTTTATCGTGCAATGTTGTTTTATAACTATTGGAACTACGTTGATCCAATAATGAATTCATGGTCTTATAATCCAGGTTGGCAGGTGATAAAGACGCTGACTTCTGCATGAGAGAAATGGTATGGTTCAGGTAATTATTGTAATCATTTACCTGTTCTTTTTCTGGTTCAATATCTTCTGGGATTAATGCTTCATCCGTAAATGACAATGGGTTAAGCCGGATGGTAGTACCCGTATACCAGATCCAATGATACATCCAGTCGAGCGCCCTGTTGCCCGTTTGTGCAACATTAGTCGTTGCTTTCATTAACTGTTGATAATGATTCCACATCTCATCATCACAAATTAATGGTGATTTAAGGTCTTTGATTGCCGTTGCTAACGCTACTGCACTATCTCTTTCTGCGCTAACATTTCTACCTAAAATAGTATTGATATTTGAATAAGTAAGTGTATTCAAAATGTCTGCAAATCCTTGTCTCGACCTGTTGTAATAAGCACGGATAAACTGCTTCTTCAGGTCGTCCATTTCTATTTTGATCTTGCCTTCCACACTTGTTGCAGTATAAGGAACCATTTTGTCAAGGATGCTACCGGGAGAACCTGTAAATACACTGTCTCCACATCTAACAGTAATCTTTAACTGACTAAATAAAATTTCGTCCAATAATTGTTTCTGATGATTATCGGAAGAATAGAAAGATCTAAAATCACATTTACTTGCGGAGAAGGCCTGGAGGGGATGGTCACTTTTTAATATATCCCGCAGCTCTTTGCAATCTTTTTTAATCTCATCTATCTTTGCTTTTGAATAGAAGGTAAGTAGATTTTGGGCATTTTTATCCAGGTCTTTTAATGTCTTATCGCAGATGCCTGCAACATAATCCCATAACTCTTTTCGTTTACTTTCCGGGAGATCGACACATAAGTGGATCGTGTAATTCCCACCTGCCACCATGGCGAAGGAACCAGGATCATTCTTCATCCTGCCAGTGGAATCCAGCTCTATTTCAATCGTGTCACCAGGCCGCAGTGGCAATCTTCCGCCACTTTGCCCAACCAATAAATTACTGTGAAATATCCCCACCAGTAGCAATAACAGTAACATCGCCATAGGCCCAGGGGAAAAAGGGGTCTTTTTCATTTGCATTTTGAGGTCGTATTATTTAGTGCTTAACAAGTTGCAGACAGTTCGCCCGTGGATACATAACAACATCATCTGTACAGGTCGTATAGGGGCTTCAGTATATCTATATCAAAATAAGAGATATTTATTTAACTTATCTATACCAAAAAAGGGTGATTTTATTTTTCTGGCCTTGGTTTTGCACCAGGTCTATATATAAAATAGCCAAGACCATGAAGCAAATCATCCTCATCCTGGGCATTTTTATCACCCTGGCCGTCAGCTGTGTACCGCCAAGGCGCCCACCAGCACCTCCGCATCCGCCCAGGCCACACGCAAGCTTAATATTACCATCTTCTCACAGCTAAATATATAAGAACGGTCTCTACTATGTAGAGACCGTTCTTATTCTAATATATTCATCAGTTATTCCCCGATCCCCTCGATATCAACCATACAATCAACGCAATCACTATCGCCACAATAATAATTCCTACCCATACCCCCGCCTTGAAAATACCTCCAATAACTGCACAACTGCTTAATAGCAACATCATGGCAAACGCCATCGGATATACGATTTTTTTCATAGTCATGTATTTGATTTTGAATTATACCGGATATATTTTTTGTTACTCAACTAAAAAATTTGCAACTCTCAGATTATTTGACAAGCTTTATATCATCCGCACAACAACCAAAATCAGTATGAAAGAAGCGAACGCCTTTAAGCCCGACATGCACGTGGTGGCTTCACATAATACCCTCTGGAATAAATTCCGACAGGGCGACAGACCCGCTTTCGCAGCCATCTATGATAGCCATATCAATGACCTCTTTCACTATGGTATGCACTTCTGCCAGGATGCCGAAAGAGTCAAAGACTGCCTCCAAGATCTCTTCCAGGACCTATGGTCCAGCAGATCACATCTCTCGGAGAATATTATCAATATCAAGTATTACCTCATCAGCAGTCTTCGCCGCCGACTCCTCCGATCATTGAAAAATGAACGCAAAAGAGATGAACTGCTCGACTTCGAATTTGAACTCACACAACCACAAGAAACGCACCTGATCAAACAGGAAATAATAGCTGAACAACAAAAACTACTCCAACAGGCACTAAATACCCTCACCCGCCGACAAAGAGAAGCCATTTACCTACGATTCTATCAAAACCTCAGCTACAAAGAAGTCGCTGAAATGATGGATATGCAAGTAGATTCCGTCTATAACACCATCTCCAAAGCCATCTCCATCCTCAAAAAAACAGTAAGCCTTCCCGTTGTCCTCTTTTTTCTACACAAATAGACCACAGTAACCACACCTGCGCTGTTTTTGTAGTTCTTTTCTTACTTATCTAGTAAGCAATCACGCTTTGTTCTTACATCCTAAATGATTAATATTGAATGCTGTAGCATTAAAATGATATTGATAATTGCCGATGAGAATTTCCCTGTTGCTCAGTTATGAAAAATGTTCCTATTGTTAGGATGCCATCATAATTGATCGAAAAGACCTTTGCTGATAACAATTAGAGATAAACCAAAAGAAAAATAAATGGTCGTAAAAATAGAACCTAGACTACTGATGAAAATGCAGTGGTACTTCCTGGCAATCGCCATCCCTTTCGCTATTTTGTGCTTTTCCCTGCTGCCTATTCCCTTTGAGTATGGTGTGGTAATCTGTTCTGTATTCAATACCCTGGGGGTATTCCTGCTTTTTTTCCTGAATAGAAATGAATTGACCTTGCTACAGGTAACCCCAGCGGATAAACTGGATTTGTCGTTTATCAATAAATCTTTTTTCAAAAGACAAGATTTGTTACTTGAGAAAAACCAATACGAGATTGTAACACAGAAAGATATATTCCTGATAAAAGTCCAGGGCAAGCTCATGGCAGTTGTTCGCCGTAGTACCATGTCAGATGAAGATTGGAATACTATTTCCGTTTATTTCACTAATCAATAACGAACTATTTTATACTACCAATGGGGCAGGTCTGTAAAGGCTTGCCCCATTTTTTTTCTATTTCACTAAAAAAAAAATTTAAAAATGATGAGATACTAACGCTTATCTGCTCTTTAATAAAAAACACTCCTGTTGGCAACACCGGATTACTATAACTATAACGCCAGTCAACTCGCACTGGACCAGGACTTTCAGGATTGGATACTGCAACCGGAACGCCACAACGTGTTTTGGGAAAACTGGCTACTGCAATACCCGGAAAAGGAACCTGTAATCGATGCCGCCCGGAAACTGGTAAATAGCGTTCAGTTTAAGGCGTACGTCTTACCAGAGGCAGACAAAGAGTTACTCCTGGATGCTATCTGGCATAAAATGGAAGAACAGCCTGATATACGTAATAACAGGCACTATCTCCCCTGGAAATATGCAGCAGCGGTGCTTGCAGGCATCGTGATCACTGCGGCATTTATGCTGACAAGAACAACAAAACAACCCGTGATGCTATCAGCACGTACGCTCCCTGGTGAAAAGAAAACCTGGCTGCTGCCTGATAGCTCGGAAGTAGTACTCAACGCTGATTCGCGCCTCCTGTTTACAACCTCCCCCGGCAAAGGCAGAGAAGTATGGCTGGATGGTGAAGCCTACTTCCACGTAAAACATAAAACCAATAGCGAACGGTTCATCGTGCATACCTACGAACATTTTAATGTAGAAGTGACAGGCACGCAGTTTAACGTAAATAGTAAAGGCCCTGATGTAATAGTGGTACTGGAAAAAGGAAGTATCAGACTGCATATCAACGAGTCTGTTCCCGGAAAATCCGCTTCCATGGCCCTGGTTCCTGGTGAAATGGTCCGGTATAATAAGGTAGCCGGCGACTATGCCAAGAGTAAAACAGACCCTGCAAAGTTTACCGCCTGGCATAACGGAAAACTTATCATGGAAGATTATACGCTGCAAGATGCAGCCACCTTTATGCAACAGACTTTCGGATGTAACCTGATCATAAATGACACAACACTGCTGAAATACAAGGTATCGGGTTCTATGCCCGTCGTTTATAATGTTGATACCATGATGCTGCAGCTGGCAAACGTTTTCCGCATTCAATTCAACCAAAAAGGCAACGATATCTGGATTCAAAAGAAATGACAACCAAAATGCTTATCGCTATTATTAATCGTTAAAACCTGTATTAATGAAAAAAGGTTTACGTGTAATGCTAATGCCGTCATTAGCCCTGTTATTCCTGTCCCCAACATTGGCTGCCCAGGACCTGGCTGCAAATAGTACAGCCGTTCCCGTAGTAGCAGCGCCCGATGCCCAACGGCTGCAGGAAGCAGAATTGAAAACCGTTCTGCAACTGATAGAACAACATTTTCAGGTCTCTATCGCCTATAAAAGCAACCTGGTGAAAAGTAAGAAATCGCCGGTACAGGTCAGCGACTGCCACTCCGCCGAAGAAGCGCTGTTGAAAACACTCGCGCCATTTAACCTGCATTTCGAAAAACTCCGGGAACATTTTTATATCATCACCGAAAAGCCTGCTGCTACCAATACACATGATGCACAACAGCAGCAACATGCGGTGAAAGGAACCGTAAAAGATGTGAAAGGTAATCCCATCCCAGGAGTAACCGTGAAGGTAGCGGGTACTAACAATGGCGTGGTCACCACTCCATCCGGAACATTTAGTCTGCTCACTACTGGCGCCACCGCTGAAGCCCTGGAATTCTCCTCCATCGGCTATGAATCATTGCGTGTAACCGTAGACGGTAGAGCAGTGGTAAACGTTACCATGAAAGAAGGCGCCAGCGCTCTCAATGAAATTGTTGTCACAGGATATACCACCCAGCGCAAAAAAGACCTCACTGGTTCCGTCGCCATCGTGAACATTGATAATCTGCAAAAACAACCTTCTGCTCAAATAACAGAACAGCTGCAAGGCCAGGCCTCCGGTGTTACCGTTATTGGCTCCGGTCAGCCGGGAGAAGCGCCACAAGTACGTATCCGTGGTGTTAATACCTTTGGGAACAACAGCCCGCTATACGTTGTAGATGGCGTGCCCACCACCAGCATTGCAGATATCAACCCCAATGATGTAGCCACTCTCCAGGTCCTGAAAGATGCCGGTGCTGCCTCCATATATGGTGCAAGAGCCTCTAACGGCGTAATCATCATTACGACCCGCCGCGGTGCCGGCAAAATCAACGTCAGCTATGACGGTTATTATGGCCGCCAGGTTCCCAAAAGCGGCAACGTATGGAATACCCTCAACCCACAAGAAAGAGCCAACCTCCGATGGATGGCCTATAAAAACTCCGGCCAGGACCCAAGCGATGCGCTCTACGGTAACGGCAACACGCCAATAATACCTGATTATATCCTGCCGGAAGGCGCTAAGGAAGGGGATCCTGCGGTAGACCCTAAACTGTATTTTCTTAACCCTGACTATACCGACCCTAACGAAATGAATAATTTTTATCAGATCGTTAGAGCTAATAAAGCAGGGACAGACTGGTATCACGAAGTATTCAGACCAGCTCCCATCACCAGCCAGAATATCGCTGTCAGCGGCGGCGGCGAAAGAGGAAATTATCTCTTCTCCCTCAACTATTTTAATCAGCAAGGTACACTGATGAATACCTATCTGAAAAGGTATACCATCCGCTCCAATACACAGTATAACATCTCCGATCATATACGGGTAGGAGAGAACCTGGCCTATTCTGTTACCGACAATCCTGCTGTAGACGAGCTTTCCAGCGATGCAGTCATCGGCCATGCGATCAGAGAACAAACAATTATTCCTGTGTATGATATCAAAGGGAACTTCGCAGGATCAAAACCTGATGACCTCGGCGATGCCTTCAATCCCGTAGCCATTCAATATCGGACGCGCAACAACAAAGGTCTCAGCAGCCGGCTCCTCGGAAATGTATTCGCTGAAATAGACTTTCTGAAATATATCACCTTCCGCACCAGCTTCGGCGGAGAAGTCTATTCTGCATGGCGCCACTCTTTTACCTACCCACAGTATGAAAACAAGGAAAATACTTCCGTGAATTCTTATTCTGAAAGTGCAGACAATGGCTATGATTGGACCTGGACCAACACCCTGACCTATCATCAAACCATCAGTAAATCACATGACCTGAAAGTGATGCTGGGCACAGAAGCCTATGAGCATAATAGTCGCTCTGTGGGCGGTACCACCATGGACTATTTTACTTTCGATCCTAACTTCCCGGACCTCTCTACCGGCACAGGTACCCAAACCAACTATAGTAACCGTTCTATTGATGCTTTGGCCTCGCTGATAGGCCGCGTCGATTATGCGTTCAAAGATAAATACCTGATTAGCGCCACCATCCGCCGTGATGGCTCCTCCCGCTTTATCAGCGGTAACCACTACGGCTGGTTCCCTGCTGTATCCGCAGGATGGCGCATCTCACAGGAAGCATTCATGCAACATCTCACCTGGATCTCTGACCTGAAGCTCCGCGGTGGATGGGGAATCATGGGCAATCAGCTCAACCTTGGTATCAACAACGGCTTCTCTTTATATGCTGGCAATCGTAATTCCAGCTACTACGATCTCAGTGGAACGAATAAAAGTCTGACCCCTGGTTTTGCAGGCTTCCAGATCGGCAATCCGGCCGCCAGATGGGAAAGTGATGGTAATGCTAATTTCGGTTTAGACGCTACCTTCCTGCATGGTCGCCTCGATTTCTCTGCCGACTATTACCAGAAAAATATTCGTGACCTGCTGTATAATCCAGAACTGCCCGGCCTCGCAGGCACCGCGGCCTCGCCGTTTGTAAACATTGCCAGTATGAAAAATACCGGCTTCGACTTCTCCATTGGCTGGCATAGTGAGATCGCAAAAGGACTCAAACTAACGGTAACGGGTACACTAACTACCTACAAGAATGAAATCCTGAAGATTGCTGATGGCGTTGATTACTTCGATACAGATTCAAGAAGATTTGACGGTAGCAATATCATACGGAATGCCGTAGGGCACCCGGTTTCATCATTCTTTGGTTATAAAGTAATTGGCTTCTGGAATAGTCAGCAAGACCTCGACGCGGCAGATGCCATTGCACAAAAAGCCACCAATGATCCACATGCTGTTTATCAGACAGATGAAGGCCTGGGAAGATTTCGTTATGCAGACGTAAATAACGATGGGAAGATAGATGCAGATGACCGTACTTTCCTCGGCAATCCTAATCCTGATTTCTCCTATGGACTGAACATCGGACTGGCTTATAAAGGGTTCGACTTCTCTATGTTTTTCTTTGGTACACATGGTAATCAGATCTGGAATAATGTGCGCTGGTGGAGAGACTTTTACAGCACTTTTGAAGGAGCAAAAAGCAAAACGGCCTTGTATGACTCCTGGCGCCCCGATCACCACGATGCTAAAGCGCCAATCCAGGAAATCAACGCCTATGCCAGCACCAGCGGCGTTCCTAACTCCTATATGGTGGAAAATGGCAGCTACCTGCGTTGTAAAAATATACAGCTGGGATATACGCTGCCATCCGCATGGCTTAGCAGGTATCATATCAACAAACTACGTTTATACCTGCAAGCGGCCAACGTGTTCACCATCACTAAATACTCCGGCCTCGATCCTGAAATCAGCGGCGCAGGCGTTACGGACTTTGGTGTAGATGAAGGCGGTTACCCCAACCAGCGCCAATATCTGATCGGTATTAATCTCGGTTTCTGATCTCCTGATGCAAAAAAAATGAACATGAACACACATACTCATAGATTTTTTGGATGGGCTACAGGTATACTTTTGTTACTGAGCGCCTGTAGTAAAGATTTCCTGGAACGTAAGCCACAGGCAGCCCTCGATGAATCACAGCTTACCAATAAAAAAGGGGTGAATATCCTGCTGGTAGGCGCATACGGCGCTATCGACGGACAAGACTTTGTAAATGGTGATATGGTAAACCTCTCCGGAGGAAGCGGCTATGTGGTATCGCCTGATAACTGGGTGTATGGCTCCGTTTGCGGCGGCGATGCACATAAAGGCAGTTCTCCTGATGATGCTTCCACAATTCTAACAGTAGCAACATTTGGTACCAATGCCAGCAACGGCTTCTTCAATGATAAATGGCGCGTGAATTATGAAGGCATACGCAGATGCAATTTTGTTTTGCATCTCCTAACCAAAGTCACGGATATGACCGATGCAGAAAAGACAGAAGTGGCTGCAGAAGCACGTTTCCTGCGCGGGCATTTTTATTCAGACTTAAAAAAGATGTTTGATAAAGTGCCCTGGATGGATGAAACCAATACCGATTTTTCTAATCTCAACGTAGATCAATACAAGCTCCCAAACAAAGAAAGTATATGGCCTAAAATAGAAGCTGATTTTCAGTATGCCATGCAAAACCTGAATGAGCGCCAGTCAGAGGTGGGAAGAGCTAATAAATGGGCGGCAGCTGCTTATCTCGCCAAAACATATCTCTACCAGGGAAAATATAGTGATGCCATGCCCATCTTCGAAAATGTTATCAATAATGGTGTTACTACCAAAGGCACGAAATTCGACCTGGTAAAGCATTTCCACGATAACTATGATGGTGCAACAGAAAATAATGAGGAATCCGTTTTCTCTATTCAATACAGTGCAAACGATGGCTCTGGTGGAACAGGTAATGCTAACCAGGGTGAAATGCTGAACTATCCTTATGGTGGCCCTTTCAGCTGCTGTGGCTTTTATCAGCCTTCTCAAGATCTGGTAAATTCCTATCGTACCGATGCAAACGGTTTACCGTACCTGGATGATTACAACCAACACCCGGTGAAAAACGATATGGGTATTGCATCGGCAGATGATTTTACACCGGATCAGGGAAACCTGGACCCTCGCCTTGACTGGACAGTAGGTCGCAGAGGCATTCCATACCTGGATTGGGGCCTGCATCCAGGTCGTGATTGGATTCGTACTCAAACATCTGCCGGTCCTTATTCTCCTAAGAAAAATGTTTACATGCAGGCAACCCAGGATCAGTTCTATGATCCCAATGGCTGGGCCCCGGGTAATGCAATCAACTATGTGATGATCCGCTTCTCTGATGTATTGCTAATGGCTGCTGAATGCCAGGCCCAGGCCGGCGATCTATCCAAAGCGGAAGCCTATGTAAACAGGGTGAGAGCCCGCGCCATGGACCCTTCCGGATGGGTGCATGCCTACATCGATGACGCTCACCCACTGGAAGGTACTACAGATGATCCGGCGGCTAATTACGTCATCGGCACTTATACTGCCGGAACCTTTGCCGGCAACGGAAAAGATTGGGCGCTAAAAGCTATCCACTTCGAACGTAAGCTGGAACTGGCAATGGAAGGACATCGATTTTTTGATTTAGTAAGATGGGGAGAAGCTGAAACAACGCTCAATGCCTACTTTACATATGAATCTACTATTACTTCAGATATCGCGGGCGGTAGATTTACCGCTAAGAAGAATGAATATTTTCCTATTCCCCAGCGCCAGATTGATTTGAGTATTAAAGATGGGAAATCTACACTGGACCAGAATCACGGCTACTAACGGAGATGAATAAATGAAAACAATGGGCTGGCATTCACAAAAGGCCAGCCCATTTTATTATTGATTAATCGGATACTCATTGATCCACTTAAATGGCATATTCATCAACGGATATTGATCCAATGCTTTTCTTTGCAGTAGTAAAGTTACCGGCGAATTATTGATAATAGCAGTGAGTTGTAACTGATTATCCGGCAACTCCGTATACTTGAAATCATAGCTGCCCATTTTAGGACCTATCATGGAAACGGTCTTCCGCACACTGTCTACCTTGTTTTTAAAATAAAAAGTAGAACTATCGCCACTGATAATAACACAAGTATTTCCCTGGTCAAAATATATTTTCTGCCAGCGGTTAATATAATAATAATCTACCGCAACATCGGCTTGCTTTACTTCATAAATACCATACAACGCGGACCTTTCCGCCATTTTAGTTTTATAGCTAAATCCTCTGGTAGTGGCTCTGTATAAGAAGACATACGCCGCCAGTAGCAGGAAAAATATCTTGATACCCTTAAAAAGATATAACTGCCAACGTTTGGTATATACGGGTGTATATAACGTAGACGGTTGCACGAAATTCTGATTGGTAAAAAATTGCCACAATCGTTTGCACTCAGGCGCCGCAATTATTATTGCCAGGAATAACAAATGTCCGGATAACTGCTTCACTGGAATATCATAAGTGAGATTCAGTACAAAAACATGTCCCATGACGCCTATTGCCATTAATGCACCTAACAGCGTTGTTCGGCGGAAGAACAGTAGAATCCCCGGTATCACCTCCGCCAGTCCCATAAACACATTATAGCCTACCGAGTATCCAAAAAATTTCCAGGCCAGTCCCATCGGGGAAGATTCGCCAAGTGGCCTGTCCAGGTCATAGAGAGAAGGTGGCAGGAACTGCTGTGGTATCACTTTGCTCATTCCATATGTCAATAACATGATGCCCAGCCAGTAACGAAGAAATACCCTGAACCAGTAACTTAGGCTACTGTAAGATGCCCGCCGGCGGTCCAGGATACTCCAAATGATGGTGCCTGCCAGAGCTAGCAGGAGGTTGGTGAAAAGACATACATAATTAAACTGCGTATCGCCGCTGCCCGTGGGATGAATATTATTTGTATAGGCTTTGCTGTAAAGGATACTACCGGCGGTAGTCGTCATCCACTTCCATAAAGGTGTGAGGCCTGGAATAGCAGTTTCTGTAATCGCAACAGTAGGGATATACAAGATCAGGTAAATAAATAAAAAACGGAAAAGAATGCGCTTAGCAAGCGGCCAGGGTTGAATAGTATTGTCCACGGGTATAGCAGGTTTAGTACCAGACGAAGAAAACCATTTTAACTATTGCAAAAAGTTAAAATTTGACCAAGAAAAGATTCATACATCAGCTGTTGATCAACAATTAAAATAACAATTTTGTAATAGGGAGATGCCTGCGCAGCATAAAGGCATTGGCTATCTTTTCTTACCTTCAGTATGGAAAACCATCAGTATCATGGCACATTTATTTGAGCCCCTTCAACTAAGGGCGATCACTTTGAAGAACCGAATTGTGGTGTCACCCATGTGTGAGTACTCCTCAGAAGATGGGTTCGCGAATGACTGGCACCTGGTACATCTGGGTAGCCGTGCCGTTGGCGGGGCCGGACTGATTATTACAGAGGCTACTGCCGTTTCTCCGGAAGGCCGTATCTCCCCACAGGATCTGGGCATTTGGAAAGAAGAACATCTTCCCATGTTATTACGTATCACACAATTTATTAAGTCGCAGGGAGCTGTACCAGGCATGCAGCTGGCCCATGCCGGCCGAAAAGCAAGTACTTGCCGCCCATGGGAAGGACATAAAGCTGTTCCGGAAGATCAGGGCGGATGGACTGTATACGCACCCAGCGCCATTCCTTTCAACGACGTATATCCATTGCCGGTAGCACTTACCAAAGAGGGCATCAAAAAAGTAATACAAGATTTTGCCACAGCCACAGAACGCGCTATCAGAGCAGGTTTTGAAGTAATAGAATTACATGGCGCTCATGGCTATTTGATGCATAACTTCCTGTCGCCGCTCAGTAACCAACGTACCGACGAATACGGCGGCTCTTTCGAAAACAGGATACGACTGGCGGTAGAAATAACTGAAGCCGTGAGAGCGGTATTGCCACCGCAATTCCCGCTGTTCATGCGCCTCTCCGCTACGGATTGGGCCGATGGCGGCTGGACACCCGAAGAATCCGTGAAACTCGCCAGCATACTTAAAGAGAAAGGCGTTGATTTGATAGATACCAGCACCGGCGGATTAGCAGCACACCAGAAAATTCAGGTGGGGCCACTGTATCAGGTGCCTTTCGCTGAAAAGATCCGTAAAGAAGCGAATATCCCTACCGGCGCCGTAGGCATGATCACCACCCCGCAGGAAGCGGAAAGCATCATCGCTGAAGGCAAGGCTGATCTCGTGATCATGGCCAGAGAATTGCTCCGGGACCCATATTTCCCGCTAAGGGCCGCTCACGACCTGCAATACGACGATATGCCATGGCCTGTACAATATGTAAGAGCAAAAAGAACCAAACTTAAATGACTATACGAAGGGTATTACTGTTCACGACGACATTGGTATCCTTCTGTTACTTTTTCTGAACGCGGTAGGACTCACACCTTTCTGTTTTTTAAAGAATCGGTTCAAATGACTTTCGTCTGTAAACCCAAGCTCCGACACGATTTCACTAATACGCATATCGCTGAACTGTAAGCGGTGCTCTATCATCCTTAGTTTGTAGTTCATCACAAATTGTTGCATCGTCTCATTGGTGTGCTTCTTAAAATACCTACCGAGATAATGTTCTGATACGCCAAAATGTTTACTGATAATCTCTGCCCTGATCTTCTCCGGTTGAAATATATGCTGACGAATATATTGCAGGATATCCAGGGCTTTAGCATCCGTTTGTTCATCCGTTTGCTGCGGTAAAAACTTGGCAATATTTCGTGCCACCACTACGATCAGGGTGTTTACCATGAGATGTATGAGTTCCTGGTTGTAAATGTCTCTATTCACTTTCTCCCGGATAACCGCGTCCACCATGGGTTTTACCAGGCATTTGTCGGTTTGGTTTTTAAGAATACAACCCGGTTGATGATTCGCATTCTGTAAAATGCTTTCCAGTTTTTCAATATTTTCCAGTGAAACTGCGTGTTGCTGAATGTATATATCTGTAAATCTTAAAAAGAAAAAAATCGTGGTGGTCTCTACCTCTAACGCATGTACGTCTTCGGGTGTGATCAGAAACATATGCCCTGGATGGTACTGGCAATGATGGTTGTTGATATGCTGAATGCCCTTCCCGGAAACAATGTATGCCAGCTCAAAGAAGTGGTGGCCATGAGCGGTTTCAATGCTTCCAGCAGGAAGTTCCTTGATCTCAATTTCGAATGGTTCGTAGAGCTGTTGTTTTTTCATGATGTTATAAATGTACAGATTTATAGAAAGATTGTACAGATTTTGATTAATGAGGTAGTATTAATTTGCTTTCATTAAAATAATTGTTCTATGAAAGCAGTGATACTAAAAGATTTTGGAGAGATCGATAATCTTGTTTTGGCAGATATTCCTGTACCTGAGATTGCAACAGGAGAGGTGCTGGTAAAAGTAAACACCCTGAGTATTACCCCCGTTGATGTGAAAACACGTGCTGGCGGAGGTGTGGCTAAGTTCCTGAAAGATATACATCCCATCATTCTCGGCTGGGATATTTCCGGAACGGTAACTGAAAGTAAATCGTCTGCATTCAAAACTGGTGATGCTGTTTTTGGAATGGTTAATTTCCTGGGCCATGGAAAAGCCTATGCAGAATACGTAGCCGTACCTGCCGATCAGCTGGCGCTGAAGCCTGATATTATTTCCCATGAAGAAGCTGCTGCAGCTACCCTGGCAGCATTGACGGCCTGGCAGGCGCTTGCTGCCGCCAGCATACAACCTGGCCATAAAGTGCACATACACGCAGCGGCAGGAGGGGTGGGGCATTATGCCGTGCAAATAGCGAAGCAACTAGGTGCTTATGTAATCGGTACTTCCTCTGCCAGAAATAAAGAGCTACTGCAGCAACTGGGCGTAGATCAGCATATCGATTATACCACGCAACCACTGAAAGCGCAAGTCAGTGACCTCGATTTTGTACTCGATACTTTAGGTGGCGACAACATCACCACTTCGCTACAGGTTATCAAACCCGGTGGTACCCTGATTAGCCTGCCAGGCGCTTCTGAAGCTATTATCGCAGATAAATCAAAAGGCTATCCGGTGAATGCCAGCTATATCCGCGTACAATCCAATGGAAAAGACATGCAACAAATCGCGTCATGGCTAGCTGAAGGAAAGTTGAAATCAATTATCGCAGCTGTATTTCCTTTTAAAGAAATCGGTAAAGCACATCTGCAAATAGAATCAGGAAGAACTGCCGGAAAAGTAGTGGTGAAATTAGATGAGCGTATTTAATTACATAATTATGGAAAATATGTACAGGTAAATAAGGTTGTCGTCTGTATAAATTTGCTTTCATAAATTATTTATACAGATGAAAGCACTAATTTTAAAAGACTTTGGCCCCGTAGAAAATCTGGTGATCAAAGATATACCTACCCCTGAAATCAACGCTGGTGAAGTACTGGTAAAAGTAAAAGCTATCAGCATAAATCCAGTAGACGTGAAAACCCGTTCCGGTAGCGGTTTTGCAAAAGTCTTGAAAGAAACAGATCCAATGATTATAGGATGGGATATCTCCGGTATAGTTGTCGCCAGCGAATCCCCCTTGTTTAATGTCAATGATCCTGTATTTGGAATGGTCAACTTCCCAGGTAACGGGAAGGCCTATGCGGAATACGTAGCGGTGCCCGCAGATCAGCTGGCCATCAAGCCAGATAATATTTCTCATGAGGAAGCCGCTGCTGCCACACTGGCCGCCCTCACCGCTTGGCAGGCAATAGTCGGTAACGGAAATATCCAGCCCGGTCAGAAAGTGCTGATACATGCCGCTGCCGGCGGTGTTGGACACTATGCCGTGCAAATTGCAAAAGGTCTGGGCGCCTATGTAATCGGTACCTCCTCTGCCGCAAACAAAGAAGTACTGTTGGGATTAGGCATCGACCAGCACATAGATTATAATACACAGCCACTCAAAGACCATGTTAACGGTATAGACTATACGCTGGATTCCCAAGGACTCCAATCCGTGGCCACCTCCCTGGAAGTAATGAAGCCCGGCGGAAACCTGATCACCATCAGCGGCGGAGCATTGGAAGGTACAACGGAAATGGCTAAACGTTATCAGGTAGACGGGAAGTTCATACTGGTTAACTCCAATGGCAAAGATATGCAAGACATCGCCTCCTGGCTGAAAGACGGCAGGTTACGCTCCATCGTAGCCGCAGTATATCCTTTTGATGAAATGGGTAAAGCACACCTGCAAGTAGAAACCTGGAGAACAGTAGGAAAGGTGGTTGTAAGGGTAGATTAATACACTATTATTAAATTAAGAAGGTGTCTCAAAATTAATTGTCAGCGGCAGGGTATCTTCTCTACAGCAAGCAGAGATCAGTTCTGCAAAATGAATACAGATAAGCGAATGGTATATATTCAATTATTGCTGTAAACAATACATCTGTCAACTGTTTCAGTTTGATATTATTTTTGAGACACCTTCTTGTTTTTTTATTAAAAATTATCCTAAAATATTTTCAATAGCAGAAAGCTCGTCAGCGCTAAACCTGCGATTTTCCAATGCCTGCAGGTTATCATCCAGCTGCTTAACAGAACTGGCGCCTATTAGCACGGTAGTAATTCTGCTGTCTTTGAGAATCCACGCCAGCGCCATTTGCGCCAGGGTTTGACCACGTTGCGTAGCCAGTTCGTTCAGGCGTTGTACCTTATTGATCTTCTCAGGTGTAATATCTTTTTCCTGCAGGAAACCAGATGGTTTGCTGGCCCTGGAACCTTCTGGAATACCATGGAGATATTTGTTGGTCAATAATCCTTGTGCGAGTGGAGAAAAAGGAATACATCCGACACCGTTAGCCTCCAATACATCCAGTAAACCATTTTCTACCCATCTTTCAAACATACTATACTTGGGCTGGTGAATCAGGCAAGGAGTGCCCAGCGATTTCAAAACTGAAATAGCCGCCGCGGTTTGTTCTGCGGTGTAATTCGATAAACCCACATACAGTGCTTTCCCTTGCTGAACAAGGTTATGCAGCGCGCCCATTGTTTCCTCTATCGGCGTTTCCGGATCCGGACGATGACTATAGAAAATATCTACATAATCTAAACCCATTCGCTGTAAGCTCTGGTCTAAACTGGCAACCAGGTATTTCCGCGAGCCTTTGTCGCCATAGGGCCCTGGCCACATTGTATAGCCAGCTTTAGTGGAAATAACTAATTCATCTCTGAGATGACCAGTAAAATCTTTCTTCAAAATACGCCCGAAATTTTCCTCTGCACTACCTGGCACAGGACCATAATTATTGGCTAAATCAAAATGTGTAATACCATTATCAAAAGCATGGCGTATAATACTACGGCCATTTTCGAAATTGTCGATGGAGCCGAAGTTATGCCAGAGACCCAGCGATACTGCTGGTAATACCAGACCGCTTTTACCGCAGCGCTGATAGGTCATTTTATTATAGCGGGCCGTATCCGGTGTATAGTGTGACATGTGGTTAAAATTTTGCCCAAGATAAACGCTAATGACGAAAATAAAAAGCTGGTACGCAGCTCTTGTATGAATGAATAAAATGATTATCTTGGTTATACAATTAATACCAACACCGACTATTCCTGAATTATCCGAAGAGCAACTGTTCTGAAGCGTGGCCTTATACGTATTACCAACTACAGGTACCAGCCTGATCTTACGTCACTATTTATCCGCCGTTTATGGAACTTGTTACTACAACTGATATTATCGATGTATCCTTACACGAAAAAAATGGCATACTAGCTACTAACTGGGCTACCTGTGCTACCGCAGAAGAATATATTGCCGGTATTTCTGCCTTTAAAGAAGCCTATATGCGGGTGCTGCCCAAACATACGCTTTGGTACAACAACAACTGTGAATACTCCATTACACCCGATCTCCAACACTGGACAGACTCTTTCCTGAATGTTGCGGCCATCAAGGCTGGCTTTGACGGGAAGGTAGGCATCGTAGTAGGTGATAACATGCTGCACCTGTTGTCTGTGGCTAACTTGTTTGAAGAAGGAGAGGCTAACGTAAACTCCCGGTTTTTTAAAGATCCGGAAGAGGCAATGCAATGGCTCCTTAAGAGTAATAAACGTACTATTGCACAGCCTCCGCAAATTAAGGTCAGGAGCCTTTCTAAAGGACAGTCTGAAATAACCTTGCAGATCGCAAGTGAAGAGCTCAATGAGTACATTTTCCTGCTAAACCGTATGCTGAAAAGCTCCCTGTTTAAAATGGCCCATGCAGAGCAATTCCATTCTTTATCTGCCAGAGAAAAAGAGATATTTCAATTGATCGTGCGTGGACTCACTAATCCTATGATTGCTGCGCAGCTATATATCTCCATAGATACAGTCAAAACTCATCGTAAAAATATTATGCAAAAGCTGAGGTGCAGAAATGTGCAGGAATTGCTACACTATGCTATTTTTGTACAGCTTTGAAAATCACCCCTTGGCGGTATTGTCTTATCAATATTATTTTTACATCTTGCAACTGTAAATGCGGAACTACAGCACCTTGTATCAACCTGAATAATCAAACGCGAATCAAATATTCTTAATAACTGTCATTTAAAATTATCATCTCACGATACACTTCATGGCTTAAATTATCTGGAAACAATTTGTAATTGTTTGGTAGATATGATTTGCAGATTGTTTTCTTCTTTCGCCGTTCGTCTGAAAAATAATATTAATCGTGTAGTGTATTGTTGGTTAGCCTCAAGTTATAAGCAGACAAAAAAAGGTCGTGTCTACTCCTTAGACACGACCTTCCTTTTTATATTTTGTGAGAAACTAAGCTCTTACATCTTCTACAGATCTGCCGTCTCTTACTTTGCTTTTATCAATTTTGTTGCTTTCTCTTACTTTAGCCGGAACAGGGCGTATTTCCCATACGATACCGAACAGACTTAATGTTTTCAACACATAGTAGCTGATGTCGATCTCCCACCAATAGAAGCCTTGACGAGCCGCGCTCTGGTAGTAGTGGTGGTTGTTATGCCAGCCTTCACCCAGGGTGATTAAAGCCAGCCATACGCTGTTACGAGACTGGTCACCAGTTTCATAACGTTGTCGTCCGATTTTATGCATCAAAGAGTTGATAGTGAAAGTACCATGATACAGGAAGATAGTGCTGGCAAAGAAACCAATGAACAGGGTAGATAAACCTGCATGCCAGTCGAACCATCCGGTACCATTCACTTTGTTACCTACGAAATACACGGCAATAGCCAGGATTACTGCAGGCACCATATGCCATTTGTTTAGCCAGAATAATTCTTTCGCTTTGTGATCTTTGATCAGGTCAAAGCGAGTAGGTTTGTATTCAGGGCCCATGATCCAACCTATATGCGCATACCAGATGCCATATACATTTGCAGAGTGTGGATCTTCTGGCGTATCACTATGTTTGTGGTGAATACGGTGATTGGCTGACCACCATAAAGCGCCTTTCTGTAAACTGCTCTGCGCACCACCTGCAAGGATAAACTGGAAGAATCGCGACGTTTTAAAAGCACGATGCGAGAAATACCTATGGTATCCTGCGGTCACAAAAAACATGCGTACTACATACAATGCCGCACATAAAATCCAGTCGAACGCTGTTGTGCCGGTAAAAAACGCAAGGAAGGGCACCAGGTGTATGCCCACGAAATCTGCTTGATGCCACCAAATTGGTCGGCCTCTCTGTTGCTTAATCGCATTATTCATCTCACAAAGATAGTTTCCAAGAATCGTTATTAATATGATTTAAATCAGCTGCCGCAAAATTAAGGTTTTCAGCGCTTTCCACGAGCTTTCGCTGAACATTTTACAAACGCGTGTGTTAGACCTTTATGTAAGCCTCGATTTTTTATTAAAAAAATAAATTATGTCTAACCTCTTATCTACTATTCGCAGCAACGTGAAATACTGGTGGTTATATCTGATCAATGGTATCATATTCATAATAGCCGGGTTCATCGTTTTCTCCAACCCATTCAGCAGCTATGTCATTCTAAGTATATTCTTTGCCGTTACCCTCTTTGTGACAGGGATCGCCGAAATCTCTTTCGCAGTAAGCAACCGGCAAAATATGTATGGCTGGGGATGGTCGCTGGCGTCTGGTATTATCGACGTAGTTGTAGGTTTCATGCTCATGATTTATCCGGCAGTAAGTATGGCAGTTATCCCATTGTTTCTGGGTTTCTGGTTCCTCTTTCGTGGCATCAGTCTCATCGTATTCAGTATCCAGCTCAGCATGGAAAAAATACCTAACTGGGGCTGGCTCCTCATCGGTGGCATACTCCTCGTAATGGTATCCATTTATATTCTTGATAATCCTACCATTGGCGTCGCCGCCATACTGGGTATCCTCGCCGCTGGCTTCTGGATGGCAGGCGTGTTTAGCATCATCTTCGCTTTCCGCCTCAGACGTGTGAAAAAAGAGTTAAAAAATCTCGTATAATTCTTACTGATTTCTCTCTATACAAAAAAGGGCAGCGTAAGCTGTCCTTTTTTTATTATCTTCCAATAAACATTAAAACATCCTCCATCGTAACGATGAAATTAAAGTTCTATCCCCTTACGCTGCTATTATTATCTTCAGTCCTGCAGCCAGCTTTAGCCCAGTCAAAATTCGACCAGCACGAAGCCTTTGCGCCCATATTTTACACTTCCAATGGCAACGAATACCGCAACGCTGACGGAAGCCCCGGCCCAGCCTACTGGCAAAATGCTGCTGACTACAACATTAAGGCTACGCTGGATACGGTTCAGCAACGCATTACCGGCGCCGTAACGATTGCTTACCACAACAATAGCCCAAGCGCTTTACCATATCTCTGGCTACAGCTGGATCAACAAGCCTTTACAAAGGATTCCCGTGGTACTGCCACCCAGCTTGGCATGACAGCCCGCCTTTCCGGAAACGGCTTCACGAATGGCTTTGAAATCAAAGATGTGACCATCATTACCAATGGCAAAGCCTTAAAGGCAAATTATCTCATCACAGATACACGCATGCAACTACGATTGCCTGCTCCTTTAAATGCAAAATCAGACCTGCAAATAAAAATAGATTATGCATTTACTATCCCAGAAGATGGTCAGGACCGTATGGGGCGTATGCACTCCACCTATGGTACTGTTTATACTATCGCGCAATGGTATCCGCGTATAGCCGTTTATGATGATGTATTAGGCTGGAATAATCTGCCATACCAGGGCAATGGTGAGTTCTTTCTTGAATATGGTAATTTTGAATACGATATTACCGCACCAGCAAATATGATCGTTGTGGGGTCCGGTGAACTGACAAATGCCACAAAGGTTTTGAACAGTGAACAATTAAAACAGCTAAGTCTGGCCACACAAAGTGATAAAACGATTTCCATTCGCGACGCTGCTACCGTAAAGGCGAAAACATCTGTCCAAGGTCTCAAAACATGGCATTTTTCCATTAAAAATGCCCGCGATGTTGCCTGGGCTGCCTCCACAGCCTTTATCTGGGATGCTGCCAAAGTAAACCTGCCTGATAATAAAAAAGCACTGGCCCAATCGGTATACCTGGTCGAAAACGCCGACAGCAACGGATGGGGTAGTGCAACTGCATATACCAAAGCATGTTTGGAACATTATTCCAAACAGTGGTTCCCCTATCCATATCCGGTAGCCACCAATGTGGCCGGCCGCGTTGGTGGTATGGAATATCCTGGTATCGTGTTCTGTTCCTGGCAAGCTACCACTGGTGGCCTCTGGGGCGTTACCACCCACGAATTTGGCCATACCTGGTTCCCTATGATCGTTGGCTCCAATGAAAGGAAATATCCCTGGATGGATGAAGGCTTCAATACCTTTATTAACGGCATATCCACACAAGCCTTCAATCATACTGAAAATAAAATTGAACCAGTCCAGGTCAGCCCTTTACATCAGCCCAAAGAGGCGCCTATCATGACTAGCCCTGATGTGGTAGCCAATAGTTACCTGGGCGTTTCTGCCTATTATAAACCTGGTATGGGTCTGGATTTGCTGCGAAATGTTATTCTCGGACCTGAAAGATTTGATTATGCATTTCGCCAATATATCCGCAACTGGGCCTATAAACATCCAGCACCGGACGATTTCTTCCGCAGCATGGAAAATGGCGCTGGTGAGGATCTTAGCTGGTTCTGGAGAGGATGGTTCCTGCATAGCTGGAAACTAGATCAGGCTATTAAAGGTGTCAGCTATGTGAATGATGATCCAACCAAAGGTGCTTTGATATTTATCGATAACCTGGAACAGCTGCCCATGCCTGTTATCATCGCCATCAAACAGGCCAATGGCAAAACAGATACCCTGCATCTGCCTGTTGAAATATGGCAGCATGGTAGTAGTTATGCTTTGCCCTATCCTTCTGATACAAAGCTCGTAGAAGTAACACTGGACCCACTTGGCGTCCTCCCGGATGAAAACAGAAGCAATAATTCCTGGAAAATACCCGATATGACCAGACAAGTACCTGTTGGTATAACGCCAACGGATATACTGCGTAATTATATTAATGCCTGTGGCGGTATGGAAAAGATGCAATCCTTAAAGGACGTCTCTTTTACATTAAGTGGAGAATCTGTAGGCGTAAAGGTATTGACGACCACCAGAGCAAAATTTAAAGATGGCTATCTTTTTTATAGAGAAGTATATGTACCTGCCCAACAACAAACGCTTTTTCTGACCCGCATTCAAGGCGATAGCATCATGATGATGAAGAATGGTAAACTAATCAGTCTTTCTGGTGCTGAGAAAGGGGTGGAGATGGACAAGCAGATGATCTTCCCGGAATACTATTATCTTGCCAATCCGGATATGGTGAAGCTGGAACTCGCACCCACAGAGGGAAATATCAATGGCGTCGCTGCATATGTACTTTCTGTTGCTACCAGCAACGGTGTTGTTTTTCGGAATTACTATGATGAAAAAACGGGTCTTAAACTCAGAAGTCAACTCCTTACTACTGAGGAAAATACGGGTAGTAATGTAACCACCGACTATGGCGACTATCGTGAGGTGGATGGCTTTAAAGTGCCATTCAGGTTGATTATGGAGGCTGGTGGTAAGCAACGCCGTAATGAAGTGACAGAAATAAAATTTAATCAGGGTCTGAGCAAGGAACAGGTTTGTCAAAGCGCCTTTAATAAGTAACTACACTATCTGATTTACCTGCATGCATCTGATATAACGGAACAACTAATGAAGGGCTTTGTGTGCTTTGCCTCATATGCATCTTTGCAAGCAAAAACCTCCCTACATTTGCGATCATGAAGAGTATCATGTTTACGGGAACAGCTTCCGATGTAGGGAAAAGTGTGATTACGGCTGGTTTCTGTCGGATTTTTTTGCAAGATGGTTATCATCCTGCTCCTTTCAAAGCGCAGAATATGTCGCTCAACAGCTATGCCACGCCAGAAGGACTGGAAATAGGCCGTGCGCAGGCAGTTCAGGCGGAAGCAGCAGGTGTGCCTTGTCATACCGATATGAATCCTGTATTACTCAAACCCGTATCAGATATAGCTTCTCAACTGGTGCTTCATGGAAGTCCTGCGGGCAATCGCACTGCCAGCGAGTATTTCAGCGTGCCGCATAATAATGCTTTATTTAAAGAAGTAACGCTGGCTTATGATAGGTTGGCGGCCAGATACAGCCCAATTGTGATGGAAGGGGCGGGCAGCATCAGTGAAATCAATCTCTGGTCAAGAGATATTGTTAACATGCGCATGGCCCATCATGCTGATGCAGCCGTGTACCTGATCGCGGATATAGACAGGGGAGGCGTTTTCGGTAGCATCTATGGCACCTTGGCGCTGTTGCCACCAGAACATAAAGCGTTGATCAAAGGTATTATCATCAATAAATTCAGAGGAGATATCACCCTGTTCGATGATGGCCGCCGCCAGTTGGAGGAGCTGACAGGTGTGCCGGTAATAGGCGTGGTACCTTACTTTCGTGATATACATATAGAAGAGGAAGATACAGTGACGCTTCACACGAAGCAGCGCCGGAGCGCCGCCGGGAAAGTGAATGTGGCCGTGGTTTTGCTCAGACATATGTCTAACTTCACCGACTTTGATCCACTGGAAAGATATCCTTCCGTTAATCTTTTTTATACAGATAATCCAGTGGAGATTACCAACGCGGATATCATTATTCTGCCAGGCAGTAAAAGCACTATAGCAGATCTGGTAGCCATTCGCAATAATGGTACAGCATCGGCAGTATTGCAGGCCTACCAGCAAGGCAAGGTAGTCATTGGTATTTGTGGCGGTTATCAGATAATGGGCGAATGGATCGCTGATCCGGAAGGCATTGAAGGTGAAACGGCCGCCGTTCCAGGTTTGGGCATATTGCCGGTATCTACCATAATAAAAAACAGCAAAACAACAGAACAACGTCATTTCAGATTTACAGACCAGGAAGATGCTTGCAGCGGATATGAAATTCATATGGGCGATACCGTTAGTAAAGCACCCAAACCCTTGAATATACTGGCTGACGGCAGTACAGACGGTTACCTGCAATCGCCTAAATGCTGGGGTACCTATATGCATGGCATCCTTGATAATGACGTGGTTGTAAAGTCATTACTGCAACAAACAGGCAAAGACCCGGACCTTTCTTTCGATTATCATCAATGGAAAGAAGAACAATATAATAAATTGGCTGACCTGCTTCGTGAACATCTTGATCTTTCTGCTGTTTATAAGACGTTGAAAAATCAATAAGTGCATATGAAACCAGCGAATGGAGAAGAGGGTATCAGTATGCCCCGTAAAATAACCGCAGATTTCAGCGAGAATACCTTGTATAGTGGCTTGACAGCTGGACTGAAAAACCACCTGGCAGCGAGTCTGGATACAATTTCCCATTATCCCTCACCAGAAGCAGCACCATTGCAACAAGGGCTGGAAAAGGAATTGGGACTTCCTCCAGGATCCGTTATGGTCACCAATGGATCTACACAGGCCGTATACCTGATCGCACAATTGTTTGCCGGCGCCACTACCACTATCATTGCACCTACCTTTTCCGCCTATGAAGCCGCTTGTAAGGTGTTTAAACATCAAATAAGATTTCTCTGGTGGGATAAGCTGGAAGATGGCATCAGGATAGATACGGCCCTGGTGTTTATCTGCAACCCCAATAATCCCGGTGGACAAGTAATACAGGAATCAGCGCTTCAGCGATTGATCAACGCCAATCGTAAAACCATTTTTGTGGTAGATGAAGCCTATATTGATTTTACCAGGGAAACAAATACGCTGGTGCCACATATTCACCGGCTGCCTAACTTGCTGATATTGCGTTCACCTGCCAAGGTGGCCTGCTGTCCTGGTATTCGCCTGGGTTACGTTACCGGTCAGAAGGCGCTCATTGATAAGTTAAGGGCTTTCCGGGCGCCATGGACTACCAACCAGCTAGCCATAACAGCAGGATTATACATCCTCGACCATCCAAAGGAATTTGCCTTTAAACTGGACGATCTGCTGGCAAATACTTTTCAGCTCCGCGAAAAAATTAAAGCCATGCCGGAGTTTAAAGTCTATAGTTCTTATACACATTATTTCTTATTTGAGACTTTAACTGGTACAGCAACTGAACTGAGGTCGTGGTTGCTGGAGAAATATGGCATATTGATCAGGGATGCTTCCGATTTTGAGGGACTAAGCTCAGGATTTTGTAGAATTGCATGCAGAAGTGAAGAAGACAACAAACTTTTAATAACCGCTTTGAAGAAATGGAGTCACCTGTAGGTGCCGTATATTCTTAAACGTTATATGAGGTGTTTTGCTTTACTGTATTATATTTGATAGTTTTTGTGAGATGTATTACCCGTAGATTAAATGATATATTTTTTTCGGTCAGATATCTGTATACCGGCTACTGGCGGGGTTTTTATCTCAAAAAAACTATTCTACTGAACTAAAATTATGCTTGAAAAGTTATAGCTTTAAGTAAGATTAACCCGGCTGGATACAATGTTTGTAACAATAACCGTGTAAGTCTGATCACGAATCTTATCAATGTAAATTATCAATGTTTAATCCAAAGTATCCTGTAGTAAGCATTCTGGGTTGTGGTTGGGTAGGAAAGCCACTGGCCGTTCATCTTGCATCCATCGGATATAAAGTGAAAGGCTCCCGTACCTCTGCAGAAGGAGTAGCAGAGTTGAATGTACTGGGTATTGAAGGCTACCAGGTAAAGCTGAAAGAAAACGGTATAGAAGGCGATAACCAGGGTTTCTGGGACGCTGATGTCATCATCATCGATGTGCCGCCTCGTATGCAACGTGGCGAAAATGCATTTGTACAGGAAATGGAATTTCTCGCAAAGAAATTAGAAAGTACCCGTATCAGGCATGTCATTTTCGTAAGCTCTACCTCTGTTTATCCAAATATAAATGACAAGGTATATGAAGACTGTACTATACTTCCTGACAAGCCCAATGGCCTGGCCCTGCTGAAAGCAGAGAAGGAGTTTTTAGGAAAGCCTGATTTTTATACCGTGGTACTGCGTTACGGCGGACTCGCCGGTTACGACAGGTTACCTAATTCACAAAAGAAAATCAATGATCCAAGAGCCCAGGATACGCCGCTAAACCTGATCCATCGTGTGGATTGTATAGGGGTGATTGAAAGGGTATTGGAAAAAGATATCTGGGGCGAAATATTCAATGCATGTGCCAGCGGCCACCCGCTGCGTTTCAGCTACCATTGTGCAGCGGCAACGTTCTTCAACATGCAGCGCCCGCGAAGGAAACAACCGGAAGATGATACCTATAAAATTGTAACTAACACGAAGATCAAACATATGCTGGGCTATACCTTTAAATACGATAGCCCCTTACAATTTTTTGAGGAAACACCTCCCAAATCCTTTACGGAAATACTCAATGACCTGGATGTGCTGAAAATTAGTACAAGCGATTGATCTGAAGATAATATAGCCACTGGATAACATGGTGTAGAAAGACAAAGGCATGGCAGTTTTTAACATAAAATTTTGGGCTATATGTGCGAAATATTTTTTAAATTGTTAATGCCTTTGTCAACAATATTTTATCTGCACAAACAACTGCAGATGACCAACAACTAAACCTTTATACCGTGTTCACTTATTTATTGTTCGCTTTAGCGGCAGTATCCTTACTGGTAGTATATTACTTCAGAATGCTGAACAGAAAGAAACCCGTTCCTGCTGCGTTGCGCTCTGCTGCTATCCTCAAATTTAATAGCTATAAGTCTTTTGGGATTATGGCTACTATCCGGTTCAATGATACCGGCGCGCCTAATGTGGGCGACCAGATAGAGCAGGAGGGCAACACCTACAGGATCAAAGGGGTGATTGTTGAAAGTCCCCTGCAACACGACCAGGTATGGGAGTGTAAGCTGGAAAAAATGTAGTCATCCATGCAATATGTCAAAATTTACTGGCTGCACCGTGAGGAAGATGAAGCAGAAGTTCAACTCATTGAGCTGGATGAACTTCGCTTTGAGTGCAGAAAAATAGAACTCTATCCAGACGGTACTTTTGGCATCGCTAACAGCAACTTCAACTTCGGAGGCACCGCCCTCAGCGATCAACCATTGCCTCAACTGGAAAATCTCGGCAACGATCATGATCTTGTCGCGGAATCCATTTCCCATGAAGGATTCGAAAATACCTGGTACCGATACTATAATTTTCTTACCGTTTAATAACAGCTGGCCCAGGGTTTGCTATATTATACGATAAAATATTTCGTATATGCAGCCTTTTACTATTCAAACCCCCTCCGGCAGCTTCTTCGTGAAATCCGCCGGAGTAGCAGCTGACGACCGCTTCATCGTTGACGTTTTCGGTGAACAGGTACTCCTGGAAAAAGATGATGATGGCTACTTAAGAGCCTCCGGAGCTACTTTCGCCGGACATAGACTCAATATGGGACTGCTCAATATGATCGCTGATAGTATCGGTAAAGCAATAGCCTAGCAGTAAGTGTAGCCAGGCCTCCACAATCCGGGATAGACTGTTGCTCCCTGCTGCTATTGATGTGCAGCAAATGCATCCAGGTATTTCTGAACATAGGCTTGCTTGGACTTAGACTTATACTGCATGACAAACCGCGGATGCTCCAATGCTACTACCTCTTTAAAAAATTGATGCTCCGCATTTAACCCCTGCAAAAATGTTGCATTTTTGCCTGTGCCCATACAATAGCAAACATCCTGGCTAATCGGCCAGCTTAGTTGTTCCTTTATACTCTTAATGATAAATGGTAATGCCGACTTAGTCAATGCGGCAGAATCATAGTAGTTGTAGTTGATGACCTTATCACCTTTATCTGCTGTAAATCCAAGCGGACAAACAGAGGTAATATAGAATTGCTTGTAAAATTTCTCCGGGCCGCCGTAAGCGTTAATCACATCATATACAAACACAGAGGATGGCTCATGGGTCTTGAAGTCGGTGATCTCCAATCCCACCTGCTTCATACGGGTAGTATCTGTAAAAGGAACGCCCGTAGACCCGGATCCAAGGCGCCCGGGATTGATACCCAGTATCATCTGCCTGGGTTGATTATCGCTATAAAATTGCTTATAAAATTTACTCATGATATCCACGATTTCCTTTTTCTCGCGGAATGGGTTCATGACATGGATACCTGCAGGCAGCTTCCCTTCAAAATGTAAGGATTTATTAAATGCAATAATACGATCGGCCAGTGTCAAGGTGTTTCGGTTTGTTCCCTGTTAAGCTACGCAAATCAGGCCATCACACCAAAAAGCTGTAGCTTTTCCTGTATGTCTACGTCACGATAAGGTTTCATGATATAATCGTTGAAGCCGGAACGTAGGTATAGCGCGAGGTCTTCTTCCATCACATTGCCAGTGATGGCAATGATAGTAACGCCTGCCTTCTTTTTGTCTTCCATACTACGTATATGCGAGGTGAGCGCAATTCCATCCATGCCTGGCAGGTCAATATCTGTTAATACAATATCAAAAGTATATTCTTCAAACAGTGCCAGGGCTTCTTCTCCATTGCCTGCCAGCTTGTAATAGACCTGCATTCTGTCCAGCATCATTGAAAGCAGTTTTTGGTTTAATACACTGTCTTCCACAACGAGTATGCGTACTACCTGGTTGTTATTATTAATTGCCGTCTGGTTAATATTTACCGGCACTGTAATTTTCCTGGTGGCAGGAGAATAAACGATTGGCTCGTATTTAATTTCGAAATAGAAGGTAGATCCTTTGCCATGGATACTTTTAACGTATATCTTTCCTTCGTGGAGGTCAATGATTTTTTTAGCGATATGGAGTCCGAGGCCACTACTGTTAGGCCTGAAAGAGGCGTTGTTATCTGCGGATGCCTGTGTAAATGCGTCGAAGAGCTGAGGGAGGTCGCGGTTATGTATGCCGATACCTGTATCCGTTACGGTTACTTCCAGGAGACAGCTGCCATTTTCCATGGTGCGCATCGCTGCAGTGATAGTGATGGCGCCTTTATCTGTGTATTTGATAGCGTTGGCTACCAGGTTGGTGATGACCTGTTTTAAGCGGAATACATCGCCGGAAACCTGCAGGGTAGTAGGAAAATAGATGTTGACCGTTACCTCCAGCGATTTCAGTTCTGCCTGTACCTGTAGTACCTGGCAAACCTCTTCTATGGCTGATCTGGGTGAAAATTTCTCTTGCTTTAATACCAGCTTATGGGTTTCTATTTTCGTATATTCCAGTACGTTATTGACTACCTGCAATAGCATTTCTGCGCCTGTTCGTATAGCCGCCACCGTTTCAGGCTTATATTCCCTGTTCAGCTGCTGGCTATAGCCTAATATAGACTGAATCGGGGTTCTGAGTTCATGACTGATCGTGGCTGCAAACTCTGATTTTTGTCGTGCCAGGCGTTCCGCCTGCTGAGTAGAACGAAGCAGGGCAAGGTCGTAGCGGTATAAGCGCATGATGCCGTAAACGATAATGGCCGCGAGCAGGAGTATGAGTGGTATTTCCCAGTATCCCTGTTGTCTGATTTTTTCCAGGGAAATATTAGCGCCCGACCGGGCTTGGGTTCGTGCCGCGCTGATGGCGGTTTGGGTAGCATCGTTGGCTTGTTGAAGCAATTCCTGTATGGCAATAAACAAGCGGTTGCTGGATGCTACCAGGTCAGCTTCGGCATTATTCATCCGGTTCCGGGTTCGGGAGGCTTCCACATAGAGCTGGTCATATTTTGCCTGCATCGCCTGAAGCTGGTCATTGGGAATGCCACGGGGCGTCTTTCCTGGTGTATGTTTTATGATGGCAACCTTATGTGTTTGTTTGGTATCCGCCTTATTGGCAATGGCATCACGAATTCGCCCGAAGAGTTTCTTTTTACTTTTAGTGGCTGTTTCCTGGGTGCTGATGATCGTATCTACATGCACTTGCGTGCGAGTATTTGCCTGTGGCTGAACGCCGGTAGGCACAGTAATATTTTGCCATTCAGTTTCCAGTTGTAATAATGAATCCAGACGCTGGCTACAATGTGTAAATATTTCCATCTGCCTAGCCTTACTCGCGAGTAGAGTGCTGATAGCATAAGGTCCTTGATCTGCCAGGGCGCTATCCAGTTCTGCTTTTACGCCTTTCAATGCCTGGTGGTAGCCAGTGAAATATTGCTGATCGTAAGTAACAGTATAAAGTCTGAAGTTATTATCAGCCTGGTACAGCAATTGTGAAGCCTTATTGAGGTGTGGGCTGCTGTTATCTTTTATGGACAATTCATTTACTATACTACCAATTCTTTCTGAAGTACGCTTACGCATATATATCATCAGAAATAAAGTGGTTAGTATAACTACCAGTAATATGAGTACCCCAAAACGGACAAAAGTTTTCTGCTCGTGGTTATGATACATGGATGTTGGCTACTATCGTGATTTTGTTGGTACAAAAGTAAGCTATTTATATGGTTGATTTACAATTGATTTAAGCTGTAATCCTTACTGGTGGAGTGTTTTGGATATTAATCGTATATGTATTAGCGTTAAAAATGTATTATATTTTTTTATTAAATTAAGAAATGAACAAATCTGAAAAAGAAATGTTCTAATAATGTATATTATCAGTAATCTTGTATATGTTTAATTTTCGGAGATTATTAGTTGTCTGTCTTTTCGTTAGCGGAACCCCAGCCTTGGCGCAGTTGTCGCCACCAGACCCTCACTATAGCTTTTTTGCCGGAAACAATGTTGTGCAGGACAGGAACTTTTACCTGTTTACATTGATGGAGAAAATGCCGGCAGTCAGGAAACTGGTCGCACAGGATACCCAGCTGCAAAAAATCACGAAAGAATATAATAGCAGGTTGGCAGGGCCGGTACCTGCAGGAAAGAATGATGCAGATGATCTGGTAGCGCCTTTCTATTTTTCCAATGATGCGGTGGCGGGCATCAGCTATCGCCTAAATCATCTGCTCATCACTAACCAGGCTGCCATGGCGCCATTGATATTTGCCATGCGCAATAGTGGCCTTTTTCAACTATATAGCCGCGAAAGCGATACCACCTTATTGACAATGGCCTGGCAAGACGCCGCAAGAGGAATTAACTATATACTTCGCGCCTATACGGAAAACAAAGGTTTCCGATATCCCAACATCGATTCTGCAGCCTATTATGTAAAATCGCCAGCCTACTATGCGGGCGTAAATGGTATTCTTGATAAATTGCAATCCGCCGATAATCAGGACAATCTCTTTTTTGAGCCTTCACTGGACCTGGCCATGGCATTGCTGGTATTCAACAAACATGATGAAGCTGCCAGGTATGAGCCATTGTCTAATATCAACAAAGATCCATACGCGCGGATAAAAAAACTTAACTGGAAGAAATATAATTATAGTGTCATCCTCATACTGGGGGCAGGTCCTGGCAACAAAGACAATATCAGTGATCCAGGAAAAAATCGCTGTAAAAGTGGTGCCGCCATGTATAAAAGTGGCGCAGCGCCATTTATCGTTGTTTCCGGCGGACATGTTCATCCTTTCCTCACGCCGTTTGCAGAAGCCATTGAGATGAAAAAGTATCTCGTAGATAGTCTGCAAGTCCCTGCTGATGCGGTGATCGTGGAGCCTTACGCGCGCCATACCACCACCAATATCCGTAATACCAACCGTATCGTGTTCCGTACAGGTATGCCGGTAGATAAGAGAATTTTATGCGTATCTGATAATATGCACCTTACCTACATCAGCACCCGACTGTTTGAATTACGTTGCCGGCAGGACCTGGGCTATCTGCCTATGAAGAAAACGATCAACGTAAGTGAAACCAGTATTTCCTATCTGCCGGACCTGAATTCTTTACAGGCCGACAGCCGTGATCCGCTGGACCCTTGATATTCAGGCCTTATCTTTTTTTTCGATACACTACACGTAAGGCTGTATTCCGCAAGGAATACAGCTTTTTTTTGCCGGAGATAATTGGTTATTTTCGTATTGCCAGGCACGTTATAACCCGAAAATCAATTCCAGATGAAAACAATCCTCACGGCTTTTCTGCTGATCATTTACCTGCAATTACCTGCACAGCAGGGCACTCCCCGAACCATCTATCCGGGATTGTTTGAAGATATTCAACTCAATCGTATTTATCCTGATGGCAAAACATTTCCAGACCTCAAGCCTAAGATGGCGCCTGCCGCTATTATGGATGCCTGGATAGCCGCTAAGGACAAACCCGGATTTAACCTTAAAACATTTGTGGATAATTACTTTGAGATGCCAGCATCACAGGCACACCCTTATCATAGTGATATAAGGGCAGGCATCGAACATCATATTGATACGCTATGGTCGGTGCTGCGCCGTGATCCTGCGCCTGATGGCAGTATTTCGCTTATCCCATTGCCACATCCCTATATCGTGCCTGGTGGCAGGTTCAGGGAAGTATATTACTGGGATTCTTATTTTACCATGTTGGGCTTACATACTGCTGGCAAAGAGGAGATGGTAGAAAATATGATCAATAATTTCGCATGGCTGATAGATACACTGGGCTTCATTCCTAACGGTAATCGCACCTATTTCCTTACCAGAAGTCAGCCTCCGTTTTTCTCAATGATGGTTTCTCTTTTGGAGGAGTCTAAAGGAACTTCCGTATATGCACATTACCTACCGGAATTGCTAAAAGAATATGCTTTCTGGATGCGCGGTGCTGATACGTTATCCAAAGGTAATGCAGTGGCTCATGCCGTGAAATTGCAGGATGGGCAGGTGCTGAATCGCTACTGGGATTTCAGTGATCAGCCAAGAGAAGAATCTTATCGGGAAGATGTTTTGGCTGCACAACAAACCAGTCAGGCTCCTGCTACCTTTTATCGTAATATCCGCGCCGCCGCCGAATCCGGATGGGACTTCAGCAGTCGTTGGTTTACAGACCCGCAGCAATTGACCACCATCCACACTACGGATATTATTCCTATCGATTTGAATGGGTTGATATATCATTTGGAATTAACGATTGCCAAAGGCTATCAACAAAAAGGAAAGGCTGATTCGGCATTGGTGTTTAAGAAACTGGCTGCCGCCAGGAGACAGGCCATTATCCGGTATTGCTGGAATGTACGGAGCGGCTGGTATTTCGATTATGACTGGAAGCGGCAGAAGCAAACAACCGCTGTTACCATTGCTGGTGCTACGCCTTTATTTTTTGGTATGACCAATGCTACGGCCACGGCTAAACGAATGGCATCTTTTATACGTCAGCAATTGCTGGCACCAGGAGGCGTAATGACGACGCAGGTAAGCAACCATCAGCAATGGGACGCACCCAACGCCTGGGCGCCGCTACAATATATGACCATCAAAGGACTCCGCAACTATGGCCAGCAGACATTAGCAGATACCATTGCCAAACGCTGGACTGATCTCAATATCACCGTTTTCAATCATACCGGAAAACTCTTGGAAAAATATAACGTCTCCGATATCCACCTGGCAGCGGGTGGGGGAGAGTATCCGCTGCAAGACGGTTTTGGATGGACTAATGGCGTCTTACTACAATTACTACTATCACCTAAGATGAATGTTCTAATAAAGAAATAGAGGATATGTCGGGTTTTCGAACAAGGAAGTCCTGATTTGTACTATATATTCCAACGCAGAGGCTTTAATTTAGCAATCATGTTATTTTATTAACTATACAGATAGATGTACGTGTGGTAATGTGAATGGAAGAAAAACGTATGCTTACCTTAACCATATAGCCTGAAACATTGGTACAGTGAACAATGATGCCCGTGTGGCTGCTTCTCAGCAGGCATGCGCCGCATTTCTATTTGTTGTCAACCGTAAATATGAGAAGAAAAGCCAACATTTCAATTGCTATATTTTTTTTCCTGTTATTATGTTTGATTGTGCCTGCATATGCGCAATTAAGTCCGCCGGGCCTGGGCAAAGCCAACACTGCTTTCTGGATGGCGCTGGGTATGCGTCAGCCATTGGATACCGCTGGCAAAGTGGAATCGCTTACCTATGTGGGATTGGGTAGAACCAGTAACCCAACAGGTGATGCAAATCCATTACATAATCAAGCTATTCTGGTGTTGAACCAGGAGTTTTATCATCACTACAGAAAGAGTAAAGAGTTTTCGTATGCCCTTAGTTACCGCCGGCAGAACAATTATGAAGCAAGTTATCCTTATCATCATGAGGAGCCTGCCTATGAGCAGGAATTCCGCCTCTATGGCCGGTATGCGCTGACAACCAATGTGAGGCATCTTACATGGAAGAATACCCTACGACAAGAATTCAGGAAATTCTTTACACCGGATTTTAAAACTGCAGATGAAGATTTTCAATTCAGAACAAGAATAAAATCACAGTTGAGTATTCCGCTGAATACTATCAATCATAATAAGCTGAGTACAAGTGCGGAAGTTTTGTTTTCCATAAGCAAGGAGCATGAGTCGGATCATTGGGATAATTATGGCTATCGCGAAACCAGGTTTACTGTTTATTATACTATGCATCCAAAACATCTTCCTTTTACTGTTGATATTGGGTATATGAATGATTTGCTGGGTACCGGGCATGATATCACAGACGTGCATTACATGGCGGTGGATATTATCTGGGAGGGAAAAAAACATTAGCAGACAGACATGGCAGTTTTATGCAGAAATAGCATCTCACAGACATAATATTATATATTGATTAAAATAAGTTCATTTTCCAATCGTCTCCTTGTATATGCTATAGATTTTACTGAAATTCGAGCTGCCATTTACAACTATCCAGTAGCTTTTCCGTTATAATCTAAACTTGTATTTCAAACCCGTACTATGTCTGAACAGAACAACCGTTTACTTTACACTATCCTGGGTGCAGGCGGTGTCATTGCCAATGAGCTTACTTCCCAACTGGCAGCTGCCGGTCAGCGTGTAAGACTTGTTAGTCGTAATCCCCAATCATATGCAGGTATCACCGATTTGGTGGCTGCAGATATCACTGATGCCAGTCAAACCTTAAATGCTGTAAAAGGATCTGATGTTGTGATCCTTTGCGCCGGCCTTAAATATGATATTAATGTTTGGTCTGTAGCGTGGCCAGCGATTATGAACAATGTAATCAATGCCTGCAAGGCCAGTAATGCCAAGTTGCTTTTCTTCGACAACGTATATTCGTATGGGTTAGTAGAAGGGCAGATAGTGGAATCATCTCCTTACAAGCCATTGAGCAAAAAGGGAGAAATCAGAGCAAAAATTGCTACCCAGCTGATGGACGAAGTAAAAGCAGGGAATATCACGGCTACTATTGCCCGTGCTGCTGATTTCTATGGCCCGCGTGCTGATAAAACCGGTTTTCTGAACCTGTTGATCATCGATAAATATGCGAAAGGTAGTACTGCCATGTGGATTGGCCGCGACGACATGCCGCATAGCTATACATATACGCCAGATGCGGGCAGGGCTATGCACCTGTTGCTGCAAGACAATAGCTCCTGGAACCAGGTATGGCATCTGCCTACAGCGGCGCCGGCGCCTACAGGTAAGGAATATATTGCGATGATCGCCGATGCCATGGGAGTGAAGCCTAAATATATGAAGTTGAATAAATTTATGCTGACGCTCACCGGTCTGTTCGACAAGCAGATTAAAGAGATGGTAGAGATGTTATATCAGAATAACTATCCATATCATTTCAATTCTGAGAAATTTGAAAAATATTTCCATATGGCCCCAACCCCTTACCAGCAAGGGATTTTGGATACTATTGCTGCCCAGAAAAAGTAGAAGTCTACTGATTTTGTAGGAAATAAATTTGGAGAATTGAAAATGCGTCCTATCTTTGCATCAGTTCTTTAATAGTTGCTTATCAAGAAAGGAGTAGGGACATGGCCCGACGATACCTTAGCAACCTTCACACTGTGAAAGGTGCTGCATCCATCCTCGCCACGCGAGGGAAGATAAGTCAGATACAAGTTTTACTAATTTTCTTTTAGATATAAAACTCATCTGGCTACAGATGAGTTTTTTTTATTTAAACCAATGCCCAACGGCAATGGTATAGACCTCACCTTGCATCTCTCCTGATAGTATACTGCAAAAAAGAACCCCTTTTATTCATCTCAAAAATCAACGACCAATGAGTACAATCACACAATTGATCCATTCTCTTCCAGTAGATCCGCAAACAGGCGCCATTGCAGTTCCTATCTATCAGACGTCCACTTTTGTTCAGGAAGCACCAGGAGTAAACAAAGGTTATGATTATGCACGTAGTAATAACCCAACACGAGAAACAGCGGAGAAAATTATTGCGGGGCTGGAAGGAGGAGCAGGCGCATCTGCCTTCAGTAGTGGCCTCGCGGCAATAGATGCAGTGATAAAATTGCTGAAAGCCGGCGACGAAATCATCGCTGTAGATGATATCTATGGTGGCGCTTTCAGACTGTTTGATAAAGTCTATAAAAAGTTTGGTATCAATGTTAATTATGTAGACACTGCCGATGTTACAGCTGTGTTCAATGCTGTTACACCTTCTACCAGGCTCATATGGCTGGAAACCCCTACCAACCCAACGTTGAAGATCTCTGATATAGAAGCGATCGCGAAAATTGCGAAAGCGCATAATATACTTTTGTGCGTCGATAATACCTTCGCATCGCCGATCCTGCAGCAGCCGCTGGCGCTGGGCGCCGACCTCGTCGTGCATAGTGCTACCAAATACCTCGGTGGCCACAGTGATCTGATTGCCGGTGTAGTCATCAGTAAAACAGAACAACTGGCGCAGGAAATTAAGTTCTATCAAAACGCTTGTGGTGCAGTATTGTCACCATTCGATAGCTTCCTGCTGATACGCGGTATAGAAACCTTACCATTACGTATACGCCAACACGTAGAAAATGCGCAACATGTAGCTGAGTACCTAGAACAGCATCCTGCAGTAGATAAAGTATTCTATCCAGGTCTGACCTCACACCCTGGTCATGAGCTGGCAAAACGCCAGAGCAAAGGGTTTGGTGGAATCATTTCTTTTACCCTGAAAAACGATACGGCAGCAGGTGCTACTGCATTCGTTACTGCTACTCAATATTTCAAACTGGCCGAAAGCCTTGGTGGTATTAAAAGCTTACTCTGTCATCCTGCAGCGATGACTCATAAATCCATCCCAGACGAAAAAAGAAGGGCTGCCGGTGTTAGCGACAGCCTGATTCGATTATCTGTAGGACTGGAAGATTATCATGATTTAATTCAGGACCTGGAGCAGGCATTTAAAAAGATACCGGCAGGATTGACTACCGTCAATGCCTAAACGAATATCAGGTAAGACCCGTTTCAGCGGAAGGGACGGGCTTTTCCAACCTGCCTCGTAAAAAACGGGTGGTCATCATCGCCGCTACATTGTCGCCGGTGCTATTCAAAATAGTAGCCAGCGGATCTACCAGCGTACCAATGATAATCATGGCAGGCAAGGCTTCCAGCGGAAAGCCGTATATGCTCATCATCAGCATTTCACCCACATAACCACCATTAGGAATACCGCCTTCCACAATACTGACGATAACGGTAATGCCTAACGCCATCAGAATTGTGTGTGGGTTGTCGAAACCTTTTCCGTACATACCAAATACCACGGCCATTTTCACGATGGCAGAAATACTGGAGCCATCTTTGTGTAAGGTGGCTCCCAGCGGTATCACAACATTGGCAATATCATTAGGGACGCCCATTTTAGGTGCTGCTTCGAGGTTTGCAGGGATGGTAGCAATACTGCTGCCTGTACCCACAGCGGTGAGCATGGGCACTACATTGTTTTTCCAGAAGATGCGAATGCCCGGAAACCCGCCGGCAATAAAGGCGTATAGTGTGAAACCAGTGATCAGGTAAACTATGCCCACTATATAATATAGTCCCAGTGAATGGGCATAAGTACCAAATAATTGTGGCCCCACCGTGCCTACCTGGCAGGCGAAGTAAGCACCAAGGCCAATAGGGCCAGCCTTCATGATTACATGGAGGATCTGTTTCATTACCTCATTGCCAGAATGCAGGAAGTTACGGAATGCTTGTCCTGTGGCGCCTGCGCGCATAGCGGCAAAGCCCGTGATCACAGAAAAGATAATAAACGGCAACATGTTTTTCCTGGACAGTAGTTCATAAAATTCGTTTACTGTCAGGAGTCGGGTGAGTTGTTCCCCTAGATTGCCCGGCTGACCTATGTCGCCACCCGGCTTGGTCAATGTGATCACCTGATGAATAGGGAAAATAGTAACCGTTATCATGGTGAAGATGGCCGAGATAAGGAGTGTAGCCAGGAAGACCAGCGACATCACGCCTAGTATTTTGCCCAGCTTTTTACCTGCGTCTACTTGTGCGATGGCATCTGCGATAGCAAAAAATACAAGCGGGATAACAGCAGTAAATAATAAATTTAAAAAGATTTCGCCAATAGGTTGGATGATCGTTACCTTGGAACCCCATACCAGGCCTGCAATACTGCCTGCCATGATGCCACCCAACAACCAAATAACACTGCGATAGCTACGGATAAACCCCATAAGATAGTTTTCTAAATACAATTTATGCCGGAATTCTCAATTATGATCAGTAATTTTAGCTCCGTTATATTTGGTGAACAATGAAAATGAAATCTATCAACTCCCTGATAGGAGCTGCTGCATTGACGGCGCTCTTATCTGTTTCTGCTATTAAGGCCGATGCGCAATACCGACTGCGCTTCCATGGACCCAGCAATTTTGTTGAACTGAACGGTAAAGATCTGAAACCGCCTTACACGGTAGAATGCCTTGTGAGCCGAGATAAGGTCAGCACCTATTCTTCCCTGCTTACCAGCAGCGACTATGAGAGTGGTATTCGCCTGGAGCAATATAACAATACCAATAAAATTGGTCTGACCAAAAAAGGTAAGTTCGACGTGTTGTTTGATTATGAACTGCCGGTAGGAAAGCTCACACATCTGGTACTAGTGGCCGATAGCGCACATACTTCTCTGTATATTGACGGTAAGTTTATACAAACGATCGATAAAAGCATTCCTCTACCTTTGTCCCAGATAGGTCTGGACGGTGATGGCTTTGGTACCCTGAACGCTACCGTAGACGAGATGCGTATGTGGGATACAGAGCTGGATGCCGCTACCATTGCACGCCTCGCATTTAAAGAGGTGAGTGACAAAGATCCGCAATACAATCACCTCTTACACTATTATAAATTTGATGAAGGCAGTGGCAATGTAGTAAAAGATGCCAAAGGCACGCTGAATGGTAAGATATTCCTGGCTACCTACGAAAAGGTTTATCCGTTGGATGTTGCCATCACCAGTGTGGTAACGCCACAAAACGGAAAGCAGGCATTTTCTTCACAGGAGCCATTAACCGTGCGTATTACCAACCTGGGCACACAGGCTGCTACGGCCGATTTACAGGTGAAATATAGTATTGGTACCGGTGCTGCTGTAAAAACAGTCACTGTTCCTTTACGTAATAACCCGCTGCCACCTTATTCTTATCGTGATATCCTGCTGGAACAGGCAGATCTGCATAGTAAAGGCATCTGGCCTTTGCAGGCCCAGGTAATACTGCCGGGAGATGAAAATGCTGGTAATGATACCCTGCATACCCATCTGCTCCTGAAAAAAGTACCGCTGGCAAATGTTACCAGTCTTCAACAATTACCAGGTCATCTACTCTTTAAATTAAATAATGCCGACGTTAAATTACAATGGCTGCAACCAGATGTATATCGCCTGCAGGTGAGTACCGACGGCCAATTTGCAGACGCTTTCAGTAATGGTATCGTGGTGTGGAACGGAGATAAAGCCATTCCTTACCAGGTGAAAGACAAAGGGAAGTTCTATGAAGTAACTACAACAGCACTTCAGCTGCATATCGATAAAGTTCCTTTTCGTATAGCCGTTTACGATAAGAAAGGTAAACTGGTATCCGAACAAACAGAGCCTATCAGTTTAGGTGAACAAGCCACAGAGGCAATCCGCAGAGGAAAAGATGATTATTTCTATGGTGGCGGTATGCAAAATGGCAACTTCTCTCACCGCGATAGCATTATTCCTATCCGTAATAACTTCGGTAACTGGGGCGCCAACACCACTTCTAATCCTGCGCCTTTCTTTATCAGCACTGCCGGTTATGGTATTTTCAGAAATACATTCAATAAAGGGGAATATGCTTTTAAAGATACCGTGCAGCTACAGCATGAAGGCTATGAGTTTGATGCATATTATTTCTTCGGGCCAGGACTTAAAACCATGTTGGACCAATACACCCATGTAACAGGAAGACCTTTTATGGTGCCACGTTGGGGACTAGAATTTGGTGATGCTGATTGCTATAATAAAAAAGGAGTTACCGGAGATGTGATCAACAAAGTAGCCAAAGTTTATCGGGAGAAAGATATGCCAGGTGGTTGGATATTACCTAACGATGGCTATGGTTGTGGATACCAGGGACTGGATACCGTTGTACAACGTTTGCATCAGTTAGGGTTTTATACTGGCTTGTGGACAGAAAACGGTGTTGATAAAATTAAGGATGAAGTGAGTCGCCTGGGTACGCGTGTGATGAAACTGGATGTGGCCTGGGTAGGACCAGGTTATAAATGGGGCCTTGATGGCAACCGTGCTGCTTTCGAAGGAATTGAAAGCAATGCAGATGCCAGAGGTTTTATCTGGTGTGTGGCCGGATGGGCAGGTACCCAACGTTATGCCACCGTGTGGAGTGGCGACCAGAGCGGAAACTGGGAATATATTCGTTTCCATATCCCTACTGTGATTGGTAGTGGCCTGAGTGGCTTTAACTACGCTACCGGTGATGTAGACGGGATCTTCAAGGGAAGCGCAAAAACGTATGTGCGTGATATGCAATGGAAATGCTTTACCCCGGTGTATATGTCTATCAGCGGTTGGGCTAAAGAAAACAAGCAGCCATGGACTTACGGTGAGCCATATACGAGTATTAACCGTCACTACATGAAGCAGAAGATGCGCCTCACACCATATATGTATAGCTATTGCCGCGAAGCCTATGAAACAGGAACCCCTGTTTGTAGAGCGATGGTATTGGAATATCCAAAAGATACCACTACCTGGGGCCATAGCACGCAGTATCAGTTCATGAGTGGCGAATACCTGCTGGTGGCGCCTGTATATAAGGATGAAGAAAAGAGAGATAGTATTTATCTGCCTGCTGGCGTTTGGACAGACTTCGACAATGGCGATACTTACGCAGGTGGCCAATGGCTGCGCGACTTCAAAGCGCCGCTGGAGAAGCTGCCGGTATTTGTAAAAGCAGGAGCAATCATTCCTAAATACCCTGAAATGTTGTATGATCGCCAGCATCCAAAAGATACGCTGACGCTGGAAATATATCCTGGAGCTGCAGGGCATTTCAGATTATACGAAGATGACGGCGCTACGCTGGCATACAAGAAAAATAACGCTTTTGCCTATACGAACATCTCAAGTCTGGTGAACGCTGGAAAAACAACCGTAAATGTAGCTGCAACCACTGGAAAATATGCCGGTCAGCTGGAAAGCAGAACATTGAAACTGGAAGTATTTCGTGGTAAGAAGCCAACGAAAGTAATGCTCAATGGGAAAGTAATCAATAGCTGGACATACGATGCAACCTATAAGAAAGGTTGTGTTTTCGTAGATGCAGGCACGGTAGATATTCGTAAAGCACAGCAGCTGACAATAGAGTAAATCCGCATCCATCCATTAATAACACCAGGCTGGCACCTTATGGTGCCAGCTTTTTTTTCTCGCAAAGGAGCAAAGACCTGCGTTTTGTTATTATGTAAGCGTATCTTTTTTTCCGCTTAAACAAAATAATATAATCCTTTGCTGCTTTGCTACTTATGCTCCTTTGCGAGCCGCAGGCGGAGCAACAGCGCCGAAGGCCCTTTCTCTGCGCGATTTGCGGGCCGCTGAACATTTTATTCTGACAGCTGTTTAGTGTTAGCAAAATCCGCTTCCATGAAAAGTCTGCTGTTCATACTTTCTGTCATCGCTGCTGTTGCCTTTATACCACCGCGGCAGAACCAGCAATACACGGTAGGAGAGGTGATCCGAAAAGCCAGGCAGCTGGATAGAGACAGTACCACCGTTAGATTAACGGGGTATGTGGTGAAGAAACAGAGCGATGGCTGGTATCTTTTTGTAGATAAAACGGCGGAGATCAAAGTGAATATTGAGAATCAGTACCTGCCTGTGAAGCCATTGGATGATCGTATAGCCGTGGTCATCTATGCACTGGTCGAGTATGAAATAAACAAGCCTGTTACACTAAAAGTGAACAGGCCAGTAACGGAAGAATAAATGGTATTGGTTTTAAATAATTTTAACAGCGAAGCCGTAAATACTTTTGAGGCTGGCGAGTATAACAATCACTGCCACGGCGATCATAATAGTTTTAGCAGATATTTTATTTGAAACTTTTGCTGCAATGGGAGAGGCCAGCGCACTGCCTATCACCAGGCCGGATACCGCGTCCCAGTGAACATGCGATAATACCGTTACAAAGGTGAGAGAACTGAGCATGGCAATAAAAAAGCGGCATAGTTTAACCGTTCCTAATGAAAAGCGAGGATGACGGCCACCTGCGATCAGCGAAGATAATACGATAGAACCCCAGCCGCCGCCGCCAATAGCATCGATGAAGCCGCCGAAGAAACCCAGAATACCGATTCTTTTAATCTTTTTGCCCTGTTGCACTTTAGCTCTGCGTGCCTGTATGGCACGTTTCAGGATAATGGTTCCCAAAATCAGTGTATAAAGCGAAACAACTGGTTTAGTATAGGTAGAATAATGTTCGAGAGAAGATAAGAGATAGGCGCCAATTACTGCTCCGGTGATTCCTGGAATAATCAGCATTTTAAATAGCTTTTTATTGATGTTACCCATTTTGAAGTGCATCCAGCCGGCAATGCCATTACTGAGGATTTCGGAGATATGTACTGCCGTACTCGCAGAAGCAGGCGGAATACCCATCGACAGGGAAAAGGTAGTGGAGGTGATGCCATAAGACATGCCAATGGCGCCGTCGATCATGGCGAATATGAATCCTGCTATCAGGAAATAATAAAAAGTAGCCGGAATTTCCTCCGCGTAGGCGCGGAAGGCAGGGGTATGCCACCATATAGTTCCCAGAATTGCCAAGAGGAGGATGACAGCAGCAGACCACCATAAGAAACGATTTTTTCTGGGGGATGCCGGCAAAACCGGTGCTGTTGTTGGTTCTATGGCGCTCGGTACGACTGTTGAAACTACTTTCTCCATGGATTTTTCCTGTCTATTTCTTCACAAAATACATAAACTCTACGAAAATAGTAGACTAGTCGGAAAAAATAATAGCTGCATTATTGGCGTTATGGTTATTTGTAATATGAGGAGGCGGATAATAACCTGTCAAAAATACCGTAACGTATAAAAAATCATTTACCTATATTTGGGCTTGCGAACCAATTTACCCACATAATGTTTCTACAAGTTCTCGGAACTATTATTCTTGTTTTATTAAATGGATTTTTCGTCGCGGCAGAATTTGCCATTGTTAAAGTACGATCTTCACAAATAAACAGCGCTGCTGGTGCCTCCACACAGGCTACCAAAGCGGCAAAACACGTATTGAGCAATCTCGACGGCTACCTCGCCGCCACACAGCTGGGCATTACCCTGGCTTCCTTAGGTTTGGGTTGGGTTGGGGAATCAGTGGTAACTACACTGGTCCTGAACTTCATGGCAGCCATCGGATTGTCGATCACAGAAAGCGCGGCACATGCCATCGCTATTCCTATTGCATTCTTTATCATTACCGTATTACATATCGTATTTGGTGAGCTTGCTCCTAAGTCAATGGCTATACGTAAACCGCTGCCAACAACACTGGCAGTGGCTATGCCACTGCGTTTTATCTTCGTCATATTCCGTCCATTCATCTGGATGCTGAACGGACTCGCCAACAGTATCCTGCGCCTGTTCGGGTTGCAACCTGCCGGCGAATCAGAAATACATTCTGAAGAAGAGCTGAAACTCATCATCTCCGAAAGCCAGGAAGGTGGCGCCATCGAAGAAACAGAGCGTGAGCTGATCCAGAACGTATTTGAATTTGACGACAGCCGCGTGAAAGAAATTCTGACACATCGTAAAGATATCTCCGCACTGGACATCTCTCTGCCATTTGATCAACTGGTAAATCAGGTGATCACAGATGGTTATTCCCGTTATCCGGTTTACAGCAACTCCCTCGATGAACTCAAAGGGGTGATCTATACCAAAGATCTCGTAAAAGCGGTGCATGAAAATAAACTCGATAACATCGCCGAGATTCTCAAACCGGTATTTTATGTACCGGATAGTATGAAGATCAAAGACCTCCTGCGTACTTTCCAGCTGCAACGCCTGCAAATGGCAGTTGTTACTAACGAATTTGGTGATACAGAAGGTATCGTTACCATGGAAGATATCCTGGAAGAACTGGTAGGTGATATCCAGGACGAACATGACCACGAAGCACCTATCGTAGAGAAAAAAGATGATCTCACCTATATCGTTAATGCCCACGAAAACCTTTCGGACATCAACGAGTTCCTGCCTGTTCCATTGCCGGAAAGCGAACATTATGAAACGCTGTCTGGTTTAATAAACTACGAACACGGGAATATTCCTAAAGAAGGAGAGATCCTTCAGATCGAACATTACGAGGTATTAATACTGAAAATGTTCCGTAGCTCAGTGGAAAAAGCCCGCCTGAAGTTATTGCCTGAACCATCTCAAAACAGCTGATAATGGAAAAGAAAATACTGCATGTGCTGGAAGGCCGTGAGAAACGAATCACCGATACAGAAGTGGTACGCCAGTCGCTCCCAACAGCGCAGTTTCGTTTTGCCAATCCTTTTATTGTAGTGCATCATATGCCGGCGAAGTTCTACGCAGCCGGCTCTCCTGAAGAGCGCCTACATCCGCATCCGCACAGGGGCTTTGCACCGGTAACGTTTATGTTGCAGGGCCAGGGCTTCCACCGCGATAATGCCGGCAATGCCATGACAGTGACCGCAGGCGATGTGCAGTGGATGTTTGCCGGAAAAGGTATCCTGCATAGTGAAGGTCCTTCCGAAGAATTTCTCCAGGAAGGCGGTACCTACGAACTATTACAACTCTGGTTCAACGTACCTGCTGCTCATAAATTTGAAAATCCTTACTACCAGTATATTAAAGGAGAAGATATGCCACACGTGGCTGCCCATCCTGGCGTACATCTGAAACTGGTAGGCGGCGAATATGAAGGCAAGCAAGGTCCTCTGCAAAACTTTACACCTATCACTGCTATATGGGGCAGTCTGGATGCGGGGGCTGCTGTATCACTGCACGCTAAACGCGATTACTGGACGCTGCTGTATGTAGTAGATGGTAATGTATTGGTGAATGGCACCAGCGTTAATGGTTATCACCTTGTCATTTTTGATAAAGACGATCCTAACGCCGACGTACATATTCAGGCCACAGAAGCCACCAGGATACTGTATCTCAACGCGGAGCCTATCAACGAACCCATTGCCGCCAAAGATAATTTTGTTATGAATACCAGCGAGGAAATAGAACAGGCCTTTGCCGATTATAAAAACGGCTTGTTCGGCACCCTCGAAAAATAAATCAAAGAATAAAGTTTACTACCTGTATAAGTACTCCGACTAAAATTATTATCTTGTTGATAAGACCATCGAGTAGGACCTAGTGAAATAAAGATTTATTAATATAACTTTTTAGCCAGGAACTGTACTTTTATCCATGATTTTATCAGGCCATCTGTTGATGGCAATTTATCCTTTCTGTTTTGGAGAACTATCAGGTAGTAAACGAATCTGCGCTGTGGAACAGTGTCATTGCGGGCGAGCAGCCAGCATTCAAAGCACTGTATGAAATCTACGCCGACATCCTCTTCGCTTACGGTAACAGATATACGGCCGACAGAGAAATTATCCTCGACTGTATCCACGACCTCTTCATCGATCTACATCAATACCACCATAAATTAAGTCGCAGTGTAAATATTAAATTTTACCTGCTGGCCGCTATGCGTCGCAAACTACACCTCACCCTGAAAAAGAATGCCAGGGTGAAACTAATGGCCGATATTTCTCTTTTTACACTTAATTTCCAGTCGGAATCTATACAGTCTTCCATTATCGCCAACGAGGAAGAACAAAGACTGATACGCCTGCTGGCCGATCAGCTCAACCAACTACCCGCCCGGCAAAAGGAAATCATCTATCTGAAATATCACTGTGATCTTACTTACGAAGAAATCGCTGCAGTGATGGAAATTGAGATTGCCACCTGTCGTACCTTGGCCTATCGCGCCATTAAACAAATGCGCGAGTCATTGGAAGGTACGTCTGTAAAGGTTTTTGGGGCTTTACTGTTGCTCTTGCTCACAGACATCTAAAAAAAATAAAAAATATTTCTCCAACATCGTCTATAAAAAATAAAACGCGCTCTCTTATATATTAATGGACCTATTTGAAAACAGTGAACAGGATATGCGCATAAGGGCTATCACCCGGGCTGCTGGTAATGAACACCTGACCGGCGCCGAAAAAGATATGCTATGGCAGCGGATAGACGTTGGCATGAAGCAGAAAAACAAACGCATCTACCTGCAATATATATGGAAAGCTGCTGCAGTTATACTGTTGCTGCTACTACCATTATTTTACTGGCTCAGGCCTTCGGAACAGCCAACCATCCTGCGTTTTGCCAACAATATGCATAACAACGCACCAGATACGCTTACGGCTGTACGATTAATTCTCAGCAACAACAAACAGGTACAGGTAGCGCAGGCAAAGGCGGTAATCAGCTACCAGTCTGCCAATACAGTAACGGTAAATACCCAACAGGTACAGCAGGACGCTCATCAGGGCGGCTTCAATACCCTGCTGGTGCCTTACGCTCATACCGCTGAACTTACATTGGCAGATGGTACACATGTATGGCTGAACGCCGGTTCCAGACTGATATACCCGCCAGCATTTAATAAAACGGAACGCAGTGTGGTGCTGGAAGGAGAGGGTTATTTTGAAGTAAGTAAAGATGCAGATCGTCCATTCTATGTATATGCTGGCGATTCAAAAGTAAAGGTGCTGGGTACCTCTTTTAATATCAGCGCTTATAAAGATGATCAGCAACAGCAATTCGTTTTATGCAGCGGTAGTATCGCTGTTGAAACGGGAAAACAGGCAGCATTGCTTAAACCCGGGCAAATGGCCGTAGTGGCCGATGGGCAGCAAATCGATGCCGGAATGGTGCCAACCGAAATGTATACCGCCTGGAAAGATCATCACCTGGTAGCCATGCACACAACATTAGAAGAGATTTTAAAGAAACTATCCAGGTTTTATAACAGAAAAATTACTATTAATTCAACCAAAGGCAGTGAAACTTTTTCTGGCGATATCGACCTCCATAATAATATGGACGATGTGCTGAAAAGTATTGCTGAAGCCACTTCCATGCGATATGAAAATATTTCAGGTAACATAATATTCATTAAACCATAGCCATTTCGTAATTCCATAATCAGGATGGTAACCACGGCCGGGTTATCTACTGGGATTGCTATGCCTATTCACGGGCACCTATATACGATTTTCTTTAACACACAAAACAAACGTATGCGAAAACTTTACGTTGCATGGCTGCTATTGCCCCTGCTTACCGTTATTGGTATGTATAGTGCCGCTGGCACCCAGAATGGCCAGCTGCTGGTTAAATTAAAGAATGCGCCGCTATCAGAATTATTCCGCCAGATCCAATCACAAAGCGAATGGCGATTCTTCTATAAAGATGATCTGGTTGCAGGTTCCGATAAAATCACCCTCTACATGCATGCCAATATCACAGATATATTGGATAAAGGATTAGCATCTACCACCCTCGGCTATACGATTACTGGTAAGCAGGTCACCATTGTGCCCAAAACACAAATGCCTGCCAGGCAAAGCAAACAACTTTCTGATGATAGTCTGGTATTGGTGAAAGGCCGTGTGTACGATACACACGAGCCGCCACAAGGACTTCCAGGTGTTACCATCAAACAAAAAGACGGCGCTATCGGCACCACCACTGATCCGGATGGATATTTCAGTATCCGTGTACCACGCAATCATCCCATTATTTTTTCTCAGATTGGCTATCTGCCACAGGAATATATGGTGCTGAATACCAACAACGGTCTTACCATCGCGCTGAAAGAGAATGTTTCCAAGCTGGATGAAGTAGTGGTAGTGGGTCTTACAGAGCAGCAACGTAAACATATAGCCAGCTCCGTTGCTACGCTCAATGTAGCATCGGCGTTAAACGGAAAACCGGTGACCACCATTTCACAGGCGCTGCAGGGGGGGATTACCGGCTTACAGGTAAACCAGAGCAGTGGCCTGCCAGGTGGTGATGCCGCCGTAATAAAAATCCGCGGTATCAGCACACTCAACAACTCTAACCCACTGGTACTTGTGGATGGTGTGCCGATGGATATGAATTATATCGATCCACTCACCATTGAAAGTGTTACCGTACTTAAAGATGCTGCCGCCGCCGCCAGCTATGGCGCGCGTGCAGCCAATGGCGTTATACTCGTTACCACCAGGCGCGGTGTTCCTGGAAAAGTGAGCGTGATGTACGACGGTTATTATGGTATACAATCACCAACAGTTATGCCTGATCTGGTAGATGCGCCACAGTATATGCGCATGTACAACGAAGCACAGGTAAATGCCGGCAACCAACCCTTCTATACCGAAGACGCCATACAAGCCACCATCGCGGGTACCGATAAAGTAAAGTATCCTAACACCAACTGGCAGGACCTGATCGTCAATAAAAGAGCACCCATCAATAGTCAGTCGCTCGGTGTTAGCGGCGGTAATAACATGGCCCGCTTTGCACTCAATATCAACTACCAGGACCAGGAAGGAATGATACCTTTGTCCAGGTCCAGAAAATACAATGTACGCGCCAATACTTCTGTCTCTCTCAGTAAAAAATTATTGGTAAACATCGATGTACTGGCGATCAAAAGAAATACCTCACAGCCCAACAGGCCCAATGGTACTGGTGGAAACAGGATATTGGAAGATATATACCGTGTGCCGCCTACTATTCTTCCTAAATATCCTGAACCTAAAAACGGTGTAGATATTTATGGGAGATATGCAGATATCGTTAACCCACTGGCCTATGCGGAGAAAGGCGGTATCCGTAAAGGAGAATACGGACAATCAAGCATTAACCTGCAACCACGCTGGGAAGTATTGCCCAACCTGTTTCTTCGTGGACAGTTCAGTTTCAGATTGAATAGTGACATCACCAACGATACCCGCGACAACTATAATTTCTTTGATTACTATACAGGGCAGCTATTGCAGACCTGGACGCAACAACGCGCCAATAAGTTAGCAAGAACGACTTATTACTATCTTGGCGCCAATGCGGATTATACGATCGATAAAAATGATCATCACCTGTTTATAATGGCAGGCTATTCCCAGGAAGAAAGCAATGGTTCCGGACAATCATCTTCCTCTGATGTAACAACAGTAAGCATATGGTCTATTTTATCTGCATATGCCAAAGCAAATTATTCTTATAAAGATAAATACCTGCTTGAGCTTACCGGCCGAACAGATGGTTCTTCCAAATTTGGTCCCAGTCATAAATACGGCTTCTTTCCTTCTGCAGCAATCGGCTGGAACGTAAGCAAGGAGCCATTTATGCAAAGCATCAGGGCAGTGAATAATATGAAGCTCAGAGCTTCTTATGGCAGACTAGGAAATGAAGGTATTGATCTCTATCAGTACCAGACTACTATTAACAACAGCAGTGGCGTAGAAGTGAGTAATGGTAACCCTGACATCAGCTGGGAGTCTGTAAATATGCTGGATATCGGTATGGATCTCGCTTTGTTTGGCAGTAAGTTGGAACTGGTAGCAGATTACTATAGTAAACAAACTACTGGCATGATTCTGTTTCCACAATTATCTTATACTGGCGGCTTTGAGGCCGCAGTGCCGGTGAATGCCGGAAAGGTTTCCAACAAAGGCTGGGAAATTTCGCTGAACTATAATGCGCAACTTACCAAGGCTATTAATATTTCTGTACGTCCGGGTATTACCTTCAATCAAAACAAGATTCTTGCCCTGGAAGGTGGTTCGAAAGTGACCACTACTAATATCAATGAAGTGGGCGGTGCGATCAACAGCTGGTTTGGATATAAGACAGCAGGATTACTACAGGCATCTGATTTTGATGCCGCCGGAAACCCACTGATACCAATGGTTGCAGGGTCTAAGCCCGGAGATATTAAGTATGTAGATAGAAATGGTAATAAGATTATCGATAGTGATGACCAAATGCGTATAGGCAATCCCGTGCCTACCACTAATTATTTCGCCAACTTCCGCATTGCCTATAAAAATTGGGACCTGGAGTTCATGTTCCAGGGGGTCAACAAATGTGATGCGGTATTACAGGGCATGCTGGCATTACCGCTGGATATGAGTAAAGACGGGGGCGTGCCAACGAAATATTATTCTTCCAGGTATTGGACGCCAGAGCGTACCAATGCTATGTTTCCACGCTTGTCTGCAGCACCGGCCAACAGCAAATACTCTTCAGATTTCTGGTTTGAGAACGGTGCTTACCTGCGTCTGAAATATGCCCAGCTGGGATACAATGTTATCTCTGATGGCCTGAAGCGCAGAGGTATCAGTCGTATCCGCGGTTATGTAAACGCGCAGAATGCCTGGACACTGAGCTCCATGAAGCTGATGGATCCTGAAAGCCAGGGTAACCAATGGACTTACGGTGTGATGCAGACATTTATTGCTGGTATTAATGTTCAATTCTAAAAACTTACAACATGCAGTATACAAATCGCTGGATGCTTATTATAGCTATACTATTTTTGACAAGTTGTGAGAAATTCCTGACGCATGATGACCCTACTTCCGTGACAGATGCTACATGGTGGAAGACGGAAGCCAATGCCACGGGGGCTTTGGGGTCCGTATATGCGGGACTGCCGGGTGGTAGTGATGGAAGGCAGCTGATGTTTTTATCAGCGCTGAGTGATGAGGCGGTGGCCAGGCAGGATACCAGAGGTGCATACGAGCTTTATGCTAAAGGACTACAGAATAGTACCTGGGATGTAGCCTTGATGGTATGGAGAGATGACTACAAAGACATCCGCAGGGCATGCCGCTTCCTGGAAAACGTGGACCGTTGCTATATGGACTCCACGTTGAAGGAACGCTATAAAAACGAAGCCCGAGCGATGCGTGCCTATTACCATATGGAGCTGCTGATGTTTTTTGGTGGTATTCCTATTGTAACTACCGCTGTGGAACCGCTAAAGAGTGATCTGAAGCGGAATACAGAGCAGGAAGTCTACGATTTTATTGTGAATGAGCTGACAGCATGCGCGCCAAATCTGCCTGCCACGTATAATAGCAATGAAGCCTGGCGTATATCCTCAGGCGTATGTTATGCGTTAATCAGCAAATTAGCCCTGTTTTACAGTAAATACGACCTGGCGAAGTCAAGTGCCCGTGCTGTGATAGATCAGGGCGTATATAGCCTGTATAAGACCTCCAACGCAAAAGCCAACAGTTATGCAGAGCTATTTACCTATGCAGGAGAGCTGAACAAAGAGCGTATCTTCTTCAAAGACGGTGGATGCAGCGGGGCCTGGAGCACGTTTGCACCAGCAGGGGTAGGAGGGAAAACAGTAGTTTCACCGAGTAATCTGGTGATAGATAATTTTGAAACCTTACAGGGCAAAACTTTATCAGAGCTGCCTGCCGACTCACAGACTATCTATCATAAAACGCCGAATTACAAAAATAACCGCGATCCGCGTTTGAGCGCCGCCGTATTACTGCCCGATCAGGTATACCAGGGCGATACGCTGCGCCCTTTTGCCAGCACCGGCAGCGATAAAATTGGCCTACAGTTTTCTACCAATACCGGTTTCTGGGTGAATAAATACCTGGACCCTAAAGATAGGAATGCAAGCTCCAAAACACTGGACTATATGATCATCCGCTATGCGGAGATCCTGTTGAATTATGCAGAATCTTTGGTGGAGTTGGGAGACTGGCAGAATCCTGACGTACTGGGATATATCAACCAGATACGTAATCGTGCCGGTATGACAGCCGTTGATCCTGCAAAATATAATTCCCAGGAGGCAGTACGTGCACTGATACGCCGCGAACGTATGTCGGAACTGTGTTTTGAAGGAGCACGTTTCTTTGATATCCGCCGCTGGAATATTTTTAAAGATGTTATGAAAGGAGAAGTATATGGGGCTGTAGATCCTGGCACCGGGCAACCTACACCGGTGGAAAGCAGGAACTGCGACCCATTAAGAGATGTACGTTTCCCTATACCTATGAGTGAAATACTGGCCAATCCTAATATGACACAGAACGACAGGTATTAAGCACTTACCATTTAACCTTAAATAAACAACGGGTGACTCAAATCAATTGAAGTCACCCGTTATTTATTTAGTTAGATGCAGGCAACATTAGCACACTACGTATGGCATTTGCTCCCATGCTTCTGCCCTGTAATACATTCACTGATGGTACTGCATTGGGGTTAAATGGTGTACTATATCCTGCTGGTTTATTGAATTGGTAGTGGTAAGGAGAGAGGTATTCCTGGAATTTATCGTGCTTACGGAATTGTAAATACCGACCAACCTGTTGATCATAGAGGGATGTCTTGAAATCGTACCACTCCAGGCTGCCACCATCTATAAACTCACCCCTTTGTAATTCCCCATTCATAAATTTTTTCTTGTTCTCAGGATAGTTCGTTCCTTTCAAAGCATTGCTGCTAATGCCTTCCATGGCTAGTCCCGAAGGATAATAATGCGTTACCTCCAATAATGGGCCGGTGATAAGCGATACTGTGATGTCATCAAAGTATAACTGCTGCGAACTTTCATTACTTGGAAACACATACAGATAGCCACTTTTGGAGACTACCATTTTTTCTGTACCCAATTGTTGTATTTGGTCAGGAATAGATTTTACCTGTTTGAGGCCACTACCATCTTCTACCATTTTAAACTGATCATCAAAGTATATATAATTCAGGTAGGCTTTGGGCGTGAGAGGATCATAATGTTGATCAGTACTGGATTTCAGTCGTTCATAATTCGTTGGTGTAAGGTTGTTCGCTATCAATGGTGGCTGATCAGCAAACATGTTTGTGTGGCTGGCATTACCCCCCGCCTGAGCTGAGCCACTTTGTAATACCTGGTTTAACAGCCCTGACACTGGCGACAACAGATTGTTTTTCTTTACGGCAGCACTTTTATAAAAAGCATTTGCCCCAATTTGGACGGTATCTCCAGCCATCACGCGTAATACCAAAGAAGGCCCCGTTTTTCTGTCTTCCGGCTTGCCGGATAACAAAGCTACAAACTCATTTTTCTCTTTGCCATTGCTGGCAGGGTATCCTGGCGGCTTAGCACTACGTGTAGCCGAGATGTTACTGAAAGTATTTTCTTCTCTGGCCGCATTAGCAGTTTCCATACTGGCGCTATAAAGACTGGTATCTGTTTGCTCTGTTAGTATTACCCTTACATTATCCAGCTGGTCTTTTTCAAAGTAATCATAGATATAGGTAACCGGTTGGCCAGACTTCGCTATCACGCGTATACGACCTTCTTCATGCGTAATGGATTGCAGGGTGTCATTCCTAAATTCGAGATCGCCCAAATAGCCTATGGTGGTATATTTCCCGGCGCCGGTATAATCTGTGACTGCTTTTTGTAATTTATTTCCTTTAGCATCATAAGTGTATACTACATATCCTTTTCCCCACATATAAATAGAATCTGGCTGATCCAGGTAATTATAGCGTAGCACCTGCGTCAGTTTATTCATATTGAGATATTGATTACCGTTAGCATCATAGTCGTGGTCTTGTTGCAGATCAGTATTGGCTTCTTTAAAGTCCCCCAGTGTGCTGAGCGGATTATTCACTCTGTCAGTTACATAATATAGCTTATTGCTGTTGAAAATGTATTCATATTTCAGGCTGTCTATAAATATGGAAGACGTGCCCGAAAGTCCCTTCTGTGTTAGCGACAGGATATTGCTATTAACATCGTATTTTATGCCGCTGACGGTATAGTCAACCAAACTATTGGACCAGCTGCTGCCTGCATCTTCCTGTAAAAAATCGGCACGTAGTAAATTATCTGTTTTACTATACTTGAAATCATATTTACGTAAGATGTTATCATTGGCGGATCGCCAGATGGAGCCAGCAATATTACCATTATACTGCCGGTTGATGTAGTTAACACTAGTGATGGCAGAAGTAGTATCATCGTAGCCAAGCTCGAAACCAAAATAGTTGCCGGTACCAATGCGCAGGTATTCTTTGTTCACTCCTTGGGGCCAGCCTTGAATATGATAGTAATACTTTATGCTATCGAGGTTGTTACCCAGCGTTTTGCTAATGAGCTGACCAACACTATTGTAGCGCAGCTGCACGATTGTTTTCAATGATCCCGAATCATTAAGTTGTTTATCTATCTGTGTTAGATTTCCGATGCCATCATAATATCTGACAGTAAGAATTTTGAGTTCTGGTGTAACTGTACTTTTAGGATTCCTGTAATGGTCATAGGTACTTAATACCTTACCTTCATAATCATACCGAATACTTTTGATATCGACACCTCCGTTTATGTTTTTGGATACCTTCTGAATTAATCTGGTCTTATCATCATAATAGTAATAGGCCGGAAGATTTAAGGTGCTATCCAATACCGTTGCGCCGTCAAGGTATTTCAAGTCAACAGTATGTTTTGAAGCCGTGCTTACAATATCAGGAGAGGTGCTGTTACCGTTTTGCAATTTCAACATTTCAGCAGGAACAAATACTAATAGCGGGTCGACGGCAACACCACTGGTTGTATATACATTTTGTGTCGAACCAACTGCTGGCGTGAAGTCTGGCGATGGTATAAACAGATTCCCAACAATCGAATCATAGATATAGGCGTTTACTTTTTCCTGCATAGCATTACGGGAATTGGTTGTTAGCCATAAGCTGGTGCCAGTAATTTTACCAAAAGCATCATAGGCATAATACAACCATTGTCCTTTTGCTAAAAGATTGCCATCTCTTTTATAAACCATTCTGTCCTGTGCATCGTATACCATCTCCACAAGCCCAACTCCGGGTTTTTTCTCTCTGATAATCCTTCCTCTGGCATCATAATCATAAGCATAGCAGTAGCCTTCTTTTATTCCGGGAATGCTGTCTACTGTCCATAAAGGGCTCTTGCGTCTCAACTGGTTGGATGCACCTGGAGGCATTATATAACGGAGGCGGTTGAAATCATCATATGCATAATGGGTATCCAGTGCCACTGTATCTGCATATTTTCTTCTGGTAATAAGATTATAGTCAATATCATAAACATCAATCGTCTGATTGCCCTGCGGGTCTGTCGTAATAATTTTATGTGCCTCCAGCGGTACCATTAAGAAGGCGGTAGGTACAGCACCACTGTCGGAAGTAATTGTCCAGTGTACTTGTAAACTATCGCTGATGGGAAAGCCAGACGCTATCAAAGAAAAATTAGTATTGGTAGCATGTCCTCCGTACGGGTTCCAGTTTGCGCCAGGGCCACCCACCGCCTGTAGATTGTTCAGAGGAGAATCCTCAAAGCGTAATACCTTAATTGGAAGATTATCTTTTGCAATATTCACCACGGTGGTATTGGAAGGGTTGTAGAACGTTCGTTGGTCCTGGTAAGCAGTTGCTCTGAAACTACCATAGTTACTGCTATTCAGATCAGTATAAGGTAGAAAGATCTGGATATTGTTTCCCTGGTTATCAAAATAGAATGGTATTATCATATCTTTTAAATCAGGACTCCCTTGTACCATAACTTTTTGCAATGGTCTTCCTACGCCATCAAAATAAGTAACTGTGCTGGACTTTTGATCTGCAGATAATGCGTCTACAGCAGCTTGATTAGTGATGCCGGGAACTTTGATGGTAGTCTCTACTATAAAATTATTGCCTGTACTTAACTGGCTAAAAGCCGGACCTACGTATAAAATCAGGCATATGATGATCAGTATTCGTTTCATACAAACAGATTGTGGGGGGTACTTAATGTGGGATGTCTACAGGTATGCCAGGACCATAGTTATATTTATAATTCTTCAGGATACTCTTATTTTCATCTCTGATATTTACCAGTCTGTTTAATCCATCATATTCATAAAAGAGAATGCGGTCATTGGCTGAATTGCTACTTGTCATGCCTGTCAGCGGATCATAGGTATAACTCTTAATGTCAGCAATGAAATAGACATAGCGTAACTCGTCTATAATAGTGTTGTTGCCAGTGAGTTGAACATTTCCATCAGCAGGATCGAAACGATATTCGTAATATGTCCAACCATTCCGTGAAGGTCCTGTAAAAGTAGGTGAAATGGTTGCAAGGCCCTGTTTCACCCCGATGTTACCGCTATATAGCCAGAAGGAAAGCCTCATGGTGACCCGCAGGGCAGAAGCGGGAATCAGGATCATGCCGCCCGTAGGAATTACTGCACTCCTATGCCCGGAATATGCAATAGTATCCGTGATCGTATAGCCGCTTATCTGAGTGCCGTACCAGGCTTGCCCATTATCTTCAAAATTATAGTACGCTGCATGTACACTATTTCCGCCGGTCATTTCCGCTACGGTGTAACTGTTGTTATAACCACGCAGGTATCGGGTGATGGCGCTTGCATGTTTTTGTTTGGATGCCAGTGCGCCATTTTTATAAGTGTAATAGACTTGTGGTTTATACGCCGGGTCAATGCTTAGGCCGCCTGCAGTCAGTGTTGATTCCTGGAAGCTAGTGATGGGTGTTTTGGATTCAATAGCTAGTTGTTTTACTGGTAATAAATCGGCGCCGTAATAATTAATTGTACCACTGATCACTCTCTTTTCAGTGCCAACAAAAGGGGCACGATATTGATAAGACTCCACTTCCGCACTCAGGTAATTTTTGGATTGCATTAACGGAATACCCGCGTCATTAGGCCCTGTTGGCCCTGTGTAATCAGCGATATACTTTTTACGGGTGAATTCATTTATGCGATACCCAAATCGATTAATAAGGGTAGGATAGATATGTGCCGAATTCCCATAAGTATATTGGGTAGTAATTTTGAGCAATTGGTTCGTGAAATCATCGGCGCGCAGCTCCTCCTGTTTAGAAAGATATTTTTCCTGAGACTTAAAAACATAGTTATTGGCTTTTAGCAGTGTGGGATAATTTCTTGAATCAATGCAGCCCGCGGGTAGTCCCTGTAATATTGTGTATCCTTTATACAACGGATTTCCGACGGAGTCCTGCGTTTCACACCATAGCACCTGGTTGGTCTGCGTTAATATTGGCTTTACCTGTGTAGTTAAGAACGAGTCTTTAGTATTGATGGTATAGGTATTGGATAATTGATATCTTAATACACCAGGACGGTTATAGAATTGCAGCAGAATTAAGGCTCCATTGGAGATGTCTTCATCAGCAGTAATGATATTTCCCAACTGATACCTGTATAATGTTCTCCCATGTGTAAAGGGTAGGCGGCCATCTACCAGGATTTCCGAGACTTCTGAATAACCGATATGCATTCCTTGAAAAGCACCAAGGCCAAAAGAACCATTTGCAGTAACTGTATAATTGGTCTGGTTTTGAAGATAATCACCTGAAAGACTGTCTAGATCCCGGTTTTCATAGGAGGAGGTTACGAGGTATGCGGGAAATGTTTCATCTGATTTACCACTTATTTTGTTGAGATTCCAATCATTGAGATAACTATAAGATTTTATTTTGCCAAACATGCCGGGGATATATGGTAGGGCATATTCAGCAATAGTTTTAATTCTAACACCACCTAATGTCCGTATGGATTGATTCTGATTTAAACTGCTGTGTAATTCGTATTCTAAACTGGTGTAACCGCCAGTTGGATAAATAATTTTGTTGATCATGGCATAGGATGATCCAGTGAGATCCGGTTCCCTGTTAGCATTTCCGCCTATTATGCTATCCGCTGGGTTTGCAGGGTTGTTGATTTTTACATTTGGAACTAAAGATGAATTATTGGCGCGGTTATAAAATCCCCAATGGTCAATACTTTTGGAGAATCTTTCCGGCATAGCGGCGTCCATATTGTAAAAGAACTGATAGGGCGGAGGTGATGCAATATCTTGTTTTACCGTAAGTTCCTGTAGGCTGTCGAGCCTCAATCGCTGTTTGGTGAAACTATTAGCATTATTGACATAATTGCCATATCCCAATCTGAATTGCTTTACCAATCGGGATTTGCCACCAATGGCATCGTATACCGCAATGGTATCCAGTTGGCGACCACCAACAGAATCGATATTGGGTGTAGCTTTCAGGGAAATATAGGCAATGAGACTATCATCCCGGATCAGAGATATTTTTTTTAGAAATTTTCGGGTACTGTAGGTAAATGGCCCCGTATATACGTTACTGTTACTATCAATGGCATGAATGACTATCATGCCACTACTGTCGTAATGCTTGATAGTAGCGTAACTCCGGGAAACGGCGGTGTTATTTGTATTTTGTATATCGATGGGATATTCCGTAGTAGAATCGTAATCGAATCGTATTTGTTCATGACCGTTAGCCGCGACGATACTGGTGAGATACCAGCTTGATATATAGTGATATGTACGAACCATAGCCGAATCAGGGGATGGGTCATATGGTAGTTCCATGCGGCTGAATTCCTTATCTGCAAAGCGGTAGCGGGTGCCTTTATCATCTGTCACAAATATACCGCTGGAATCAAACTGAATGTTCATCATATTTCGCATTTTCGTAACTATCTGGCCACTGGGTGTAACAATAAATTTTCCGGTATAATTGTCGAAGTTGTAATAATAATGATCCGGCTCCATTTCCACAACGCCTGCTTTTATTTGCCCTAATGTGTCTTGCTGGGAGAAAAAATTGCTGGTCGGAGGAATATTCAGTGTGGCATAATGTTGATCATCTGGATTGCCACGTACTACTCTGGTGATCACCCCTCCTGCAAACAGTGACCAGTTCTGGCCTACCCAGGTAGGTGCATCCTGTGGTCTGAAGCCGCCGGCATCAAAATGCAAACTCAACGCGATGGAGAGGTTATTACCCTGCAGTGTATAAATAGGAATGGCAATGTCGGGCATGCCGGTATAAAGGCTTACCGGTGCATTGCCATATTTTCCAAGTTCGGCAGCTTCCGGCGCTGGGGAGATGATTTGTCTTGATCTGAGTTCAGCCCTGGCTACCTGCATACTCAGGGGAGGCGTTAACTGAGCATAGGCGGGCAAACTACAGAAAAGTGATAACAGCAAGTACAGTTTTTTCATCATACAGGAATTTAGGAGATCATATTGGGGGATATCAGTGCTACATCTATAGGAGGATCAAATCCTGGCTTGTATGCTTAAACTTACAAACTATGACTGCAAGTGACAGGCAGGCTATGCAGCATAGGGGTAGAGGAGACTAGAAACAGTATGCAGCTAAGCGATAAGTCTTTATTTATTTGAGATGTTTACTTTGTTTAGCAGGCAACCGCAGCAATCCCAATCAGGATAATTATCCCCTTTGCTAAACTATGCTGAAATCCTCTGTGGTAGGCAGCTTAAACGTTTTAGTTGTTTTATTGGATTTTAGTTATATTCAAGTAAGAATTCGAATTCCATTATTTTTTATTAGTCGGGATTTAGCACACTATTTTAACCCGTTATCTCTGCCAGGATGCGGCCAGGCATCTTTTTATCTATTCTTAACCATCAAACCCATCAAACCAAAAGTTATGAAATCGACATTCCACGGGACTTTCCTGACGTCCGTATTATTTATTTCACTTGTTATCCTCCTTGCCACTGCCTGTAAAAAGGACAATGCGCTGAGCAGTAATACTAACGTTAAAGCACATACGGAAACTGTTACCAAATCAGGCGGTATGTCTGTCTGTTATGTAGAAGTAAACAGCAACAGTATCCTGAATACAGGTAAGTACACACTTACCACTGGCGGGCAACAGCTGTTTGATATCGCTATCATCTTCGCGGCCAACATCAATTACAACACCAGTACCGGGAAAGCTGTATTGTACAACAATCCGCAGGTAACCAGTGTGCTGGTAAACAAGGCTACTCAAATCGTTCCATTACAGAACAAAGGCATGAAGGTTTTATTGTCTATCCTCGGCAACCACCAGGGTGCGGGCTTCTGCAACTTTACAAGTCGCACCTCCGCGCATAATTTTGCCAAACAACTGGCAGATACCGTGGCTTATTATGGATTGGATGGCATCGATTTCGACGATGAATATGCTGATTACGGCACTAATGGCACCGGACAGCCAAACGATAGCTCCTTCGTATTTTTACTTTCTGAGTTAAGATCATTAATGCCTGCTAAAATCATTTCTTTCTATTATTATGGCCCTGCTGCTTCCCGCTTGTCTTATGGCGGCCAGAAAGCCGGCGATTTCGTAAACTATAGCTGGAATGCTATTTATGGCAGTTATTCCGTTCCTAACGTTGCCGGACTAACGAAAAGTCAACTGGCGCCTGCCGCTGTTAATCTCCAGGCTACCAGCCAAAGTACAGCCGTGAGCCTGGCGAATTCCACCAAAACCAATGGCTACGGCGTTTATCTGTGGTATAATCTCACCAGTACAGACCAGCATACATATATGTCTGCCGTCTCCAATGTGTTATACGGTAGCGGGGTTACTTATACACCTTGATAGGAATCCTTATTAATTGAATAAAGTAGTATGCTAAATCGATTAATTAATAAATAATGTAAAACGCCGCCTTGCATTGCAGAGACGGCGTTTTTATTTTATGTACGGACTGTGCTAATTTACCGGTTTGGTATTGTGTTGATGTTGCTTGTTCTTTCCAGATTTACTCTTTGCCTGATGAGTACCCGGATTGGATGTATCCCGCTCTTGTGGTGGGAAACCGGGTTTACTTTGCTTAGGCGGAAATGTATCCTGCACCGGTAGGTTTACTGTAACGGGAAGATTAGCAGCCCTTGCCTGGTAGCTACTGCGCGGCATGAAAAATACTAATACCAGTAGCGCCATTGTAGTGATCATTGTTGTGGTTGGGCTTTTCATAAAATATAACTGGTTTAATGATTTGCTTATTATAATACTAATACTATGCCCTGATGGGCCATTTTCTTAACTGGTTGACTATAAACTTTTTAAATTTCTTAAGTAGGATGAGTTGGTAAAATCTTTGCTGGTGGCTGCTTGGGGAGTATGGCAACATTTTGGGGCGGAGTAGTTGAACTTTTTTCCTTTTCAATCCTTAGTTTAAGTATGAAGCAAATGTTACACGATTTCATCCGCACACATGTGCTGGGAAAAATGCTGGAGACCCCGGAATTAACTTATCAGCTTGAAAAAGGCGCCATGAAAGGGATCTACAGTGATAAGATGTTATTCTCTGATCTCTCTGAAACCGAAAACGGTATACAATTCCACATGACTACTGTTACCAATGAAAAAGTTTATAAGGTATTGCAAGATGGAACAGAAGGGCCGCTGGAAAAGGATTTTACAGGTACCAGCGTATTCCGGTATGAACTAGCCATGCGCAAATCTTCCGGGGATATGACGGGGTTTATGCACCTACTGTCTTCCACTGTACCTGCACATACCATGGAAGCAGTTGTATATGGGGTGTATAATGTCTATGTAAATGAAGAAGAGGTGAGTTGGAGAGAAGAACAGTTATTGTATAGAGATATGCCAGCTGGAGAAGACCGGTACCGCGCTGTAGCCTTCGATGCGGCCGTCCGCTGGTACCTGGAAGGAGGAAAGCTACGCTTCGGCTATATTCCTTTCTATTATGATTTTGATACCAAAACCCGCATCCGGAAAATCTCCACAGATACATACCCCGCCTTCATTTCCAAGGAGCTATAAAACAAAAAAGCCGCCTCTACTCAGTAGAGGTGGCATATTTGTTTTTGTATTTCGTATGTACGTTACTGTTATACCAGTTCGATTGTGGAGCCCGGCCTCGAAATATCTGTAACTGCCTCGGAATAGAATACTGCCGGAACTCTGTGCAGTGGCAACATATAAGCCCCCGCATTCTTATCAGTACGATGGAATTCTTCATCGCCTGCTTTCTGCAAGTCAATGAAGTAGAGGATACCCAGCTTACACTGGATACCTGATTCCAGGTAGATACCGGATAATTCTATCACGGCTTCTACCTGGTTTATATCGTCTGTTTTATGGAAAGACTGAGGCTTATTGTCCTCACTGGTCCTCAGCTTCCAGCCCTTTTCTTCCATCAGGTTGTTGAGGGCTTCTTGCTCCATGATGATATCTTCAAAATCATAAATCATCGTTTGCTGACGCTGCTGAATATTCAGCTCGGATACTGGCCGTTCCAGCTGTGCAAACCCAGGGATGATATGATGTGTTGCAAAATGTTGCTGCCATTGTTCTCTGCAGGTCGCATCAATTTGTAGTGGATGTAGCAGTCGAACAGTAGCCGTGTCTGGCAGCTCGTATGCATTTCCACGTACATCTATAAGCGTACTATTTTCGGTACAGCGAAAAGCGGCAGTAAATTGCCCTGCTTCATCGTAGCATGCCCATATGAGCCTGTTGGCAAATACAAACATGATTGGGTTGTGTAGAAACAGTGCATTCCATTGTGTGGCTGTCCAATTACGTTGTGTAATCAGAAACTGCTCCAGTCGGGAGGCCTGCATTTTCGCCAGCTCGGGTAAGTTTTTCTGTGTAGTTTTAAAGAACCTTTTTACAACAGCAGTTGTTTGCCCCGGAGGGGTTTTCATACGTCTGTTGCGTTTATTGAGGTAGCCTATACGAAAATCCAGGTCGACCATGCCTTTCCAGGTTTCATCTTTATTGATGAAAGGCTTCACCAATCCTTGGAATTCCAGGTCCGGTACAATCCTGTCGCCGAGTTCGTGCATGGTGAGTCCGAGTTCTGCTGCGGAGCGTGAAAGTGCTTGTCTGGCGGCATTACCCAGTGCTACACGACGCGTGATATATTTCCTGGCATATTTCTCTACAACTTGCAGCGATTTTTTCTCTGCATGGAGTGCGAGTGCAGCGAGTCCATGTTCTGCCTGTCGTGGCCTGCGGTTATTAATCCAGCTGCCAATGCTTTCACGAAGTGCATTGCCAAGTTGCTCGCCACCGGTAAGTGCAGCGGTAGCTAATATATATTTGAGCTGTGTATCGCCCTGATGTGCTTCGTAGATATGGAACAAGGCCATCGCGAAGTCGTCGTTGCGGGTCCTGTCCAGCAGTTCCAGCAATGGTTTGGCTTCTACGTCGGAACCCATTTCTTTAATGCGCGACATACGATAGATCAGGAACCTGCTTACTTCCAGTGGCAGAACGGTGCCGTCGTGCATGTATAACGGAGGTAATGCCTGGTCGTCCAGCCATTTTTCCATTGGTCTGGAAAGCTTGTTTCTGCGTTTCGCCGAAGCTACGAGATAATCGACTGTGGCTGGTTCTGCGGTATACTGGATGGTATTGCCTAATGTTTCCAGCATAAGGTCACGGGCATCGTCGTTGATCTCATTGTGCAGTGCCTCTTGTATGAGTGTACGTGCTTCTGCGGTATTGATGGTGCAAAGTATCAGCGAGGCAGTGAGGCGTTGTTCTGCTTTCTTGTATTGCAGCAGGCCAGCCGCTTTGCTGACAGCGTCCGCATCTTTTGCCAGGATTGGCGCCACGGCCATACGAACAGATTTCAGCTTATGCATGGTATAAGGCCAGAGCGCTTCCAGGTATAGACTTGGATCAAATTGTTCGAGTAATGGCAGCAGCATACGAATATCATAATCCTGATGCAACGCTTCCAGCAGCAGCGGTACGGCAGCTACCTGCAGTTGACGGGTCAGGATATCGAAGCAGTCTTGCGGCAGGAAGCGTTTCTCTGCAATAAACTGTTGCAGGTAAGCGATTCCTTCGGATGCATTATGTTGTAAAATACCGTGCAAGGCTATTACACTAAGCGGATAAGAGGCTACGGCATCCGCATGGAGCAGGGTAGAGGCATAGGCTTCTTCTGCGGGCGGTTGCTGCGTATAGTCGTGCAGGTATTGTCTGAATAATGGTAGAAGTCCGGCCTGGTAGGTATCTGGCTGATAGTTGGTCAGCGCCAGTTGCACACCAAGTTGTACGGCAACGGGTGGTGGTGGTCCTTGTATTACCTGTAGCATCAGCGGTTCATATTTGCTGTAATTATGCTGAAGTAAGGCGTTGGCGAGTTCACTATGCAGATACCCTGGTACCTGGGCCAGGAGTTGTTTTTCCAGGTAGGTCATCTCCAGTTCGGGATGACTTTTAGCAAGAAGACGAAAGAACAGGGAATTCCAGCTGAGATGTTCCCAGCGGTGAAGGTATGGTTGTATCGACGAGCTGTCAGTGGATTTGAGTAAGTCTTGCAAGAATTTTCTAACGGGAGAAAATTTCAATGGCATAAGGTCCATATTATTTCCTTCTCTCGAATAAAGAATCATCATGGAGCCTATTTTCTCAGGGGCAAAGCCCCTGTCTTGCAGGAAGTTGGTGAATGCACTAAAGCGTTGTACGATGGAATTGGAGCTGCCTGGCATATCTAGCATAGGAACGATATGCGAAAGAAATGCAGCTTCATTTTGGTCCCATACCTGTGGTTCGGATAGTAACTGTAAAACCAGTCGGTCATTATCATTCCATTGGTCGGGCAAAGACAGTAGCGGGATAAGTGCGCCTGCCATTGCAGCTTCGTCTGGTGTTGTCAGTACCGGGACTTCAGGTTGCCGGCCGGTGAGGAACAGGTGAATCGACACGACGGTTTCATGAGCATGGAGGTACCGTTGTTTCAGCCTTTCAATTATTGGTTGTGTCGCTTCCTCTGTATATGGCATAAGGTTTAAATAGATTCTGTTTAGTTTGTCTTCTTTGCGTAATTGAAATTATTTAATGATTATTTCGCCGAAGGCTGAATTTTGGCACAAATTAAAGAAAATCAAAAAATAAAAAAGCCAAATATCTAACTATCTCATTTTGGAGTAAGTTGACATTTGGCCTTAAATATATTATATGTCAGGGCGAGGCCCTGTTGATAGCTGCTTTTCGCCTTCGGAAATGGATTACAGGAATCCTAATTCCAGTTTGGCTTCTTCGCTCATCATCTCTTTTGTCCAAGGTGGATCGAAGGTTAGGTGTACATGTACATCTGTAACGCCTTCCACCCCACGAACTTTTTCTTCTACTTCGCGTATGATATCACCTGCTACCGGACATCCAGGTGCGGTCAAGGTCATATCCACGCCTACGCTAAAATCTTCTTTGATTTTAATCGCATAAACAAGTCCAAGCTCCCAGATATTCACCGGAATTTCCGGATCATATACTGTTCGCAGCTGTGTTTCTATTTGTTCTCTTATGGTTGCTTCACTCATTACTGGTTCATTTTAGCCTGGTAGGCTATTCCATAAAGTTTCATCTGTTTGAGCATACTCAGTAACCCGTTGGAGCGGGTAGGAGAAAGATGACTGCTTAAACCGATGGCATCAATAAAAAATATTTCTGCTTCAGCAATTTCTTTTGGAGAATGACCGGAAAGCACTGATATCACCAGACTCACCAGGCCTTTGGTAATAACGGCGTCGGAGTCGGCCGTGAAATAAAGTTTACCATCTTTTAGCTCAGCATGCAACCATACACGGCTCTGGCATCCTTTAATCAGGTTTTCCTCTTTCTTAAACGCTTCCTGAATCATGGGTAACTCTTTACCCAGCTGGATGATATATTCGTATTTATCCTCCCAGTTTTCCATGAAAGCGAAGTCCGAAACTACGTCTTCCTGTATTTCTTTAATCGTCATATTGGCCATTTTACAGCAGCATGGAGCTGGCACGTTTGATACCGGCCACCAGTTTATCAACTTCCTCCCTGGTATTATAGAAAGATAAAGAAGCTCTCACCGTACCGGGAATATTGAAACGGTTCATCAAAGGTTCGGTACAGTGATGACCTGTTCTGACAGCTATACCCTGTTGGTCCAGCAGTTCGCCCATATCAAATGGGTGAATGTTATGAACGAGGAAAGAAATGGCGCCGCTTCTGTTGGCTGCATCACCGATAAAGCGGATACCGTCTATCTGGCGAAGCTGGTCCATGGCGTATGCCATCAATTCCTCTTCCCATTGCTGGATGGCGGGAATGCCAACCTGCTGAAGATATTCAATTGCTGCACCCAGACCGATGATACCGGCAATATTAGGTGTACCGGCTTCAAATTTATGAGGCAGCACGTTATAAGTTGTCTTTTCGAAGGTAACGGTTTTAATCATTTCTCCACCACCCTGATAAGGAGGCAGTTTGTTGAGCCATTCTTCGGAGCCATAGAGCACACCGGTGCCAGTAGGACCATAGATTTTGTGGCCGGAGAAAACGAGAAAGTCCGGTTGCAGGGCCTGAACGTCAATAGAGATGTGCTGTACTGCCTGTGCGGCATCTATCAGTACTGGAATATTGCGTGCATGCGCCAGCGTTATTATTTCTTCCACTGGATTAACGGTACCCAGTGTATTGGAAACGTAGGTTACGGATACAATTTTAACGGTATCATCGAGCATGGCTTCGAAGGCATCCATTTGCAGTTCTCCCTTATCGTTGATAGGAATAACTTTCAGGGTGGCTCCGTTGTCTTCACATGCCATCTGCCAGGGAACAATGTTGGAGTGGTGTTCCATTGCAGAGATGATCACGGTATCACCGGCTTTCAGGAAGCGGCGGCTGAAGCCACTTGCTACCAGGTTAATACCGTCGGTGGTACCTTTTGTGAAGATGACCTGGTTGCTGTTAGGTGCATTGATATAGCCAGTCACAATATTGCGGGCTTTCTCGAATGCGTCTGTCGCTACCTGGCTCAGATGATGTACGCCACGGTGCACATTGCTATTATATGTTTCGTAGTAATGCTTCTCTGTTTCTATTACCACTGCTGGCTTCTGCGTAGTGGCTCCGTTATCGAAGTATACCAGCGGTTTGCCATGCACCAGCTGTTGCAGTATCGGGAAATCTTTCCTGACAGCAGCTACATCTAGTGCAGCGGTTTGTGTATTAGCAATATGTTCCATTGTACGTCGTCGTTGTTAAATGTTCATAATTGCCTCGATCTGGCCCTGGATATAGTCCTGGAGGGCAGGAACAGCAATTTCGTCTGTTACGTCGTGAGAGAAGGCATTTACCAGCAGTGCTTTTGCAGCATCTTCACCGATACCACGGGCGCGGAGATAGAACATGGCTTCTTCGCTGAACTGGCCGGCGGTAAAGCCGTGTGAGCACTTCACATCGTCAGCATAGATTTCCAGCTGTGGTTGTGAATTGATGGTTGCTTTATCACCCAGTAACAGGTTGTTGTTTTGCTGGAAGGCATTTGTTTTTTGTGCTTCCTGGTGTACGTGAATACGACCAGTGAATACAGCGTTGGCAGTATCTAACAATACGCCTTTATAGTGTTCGTTACTGTTACAGTTAGGCACCAGATGGTCCATGAAAGTATGGTTATCGATGTGCTGACTGCCAGTAGCGAGGTACAGACCTTTCAGGTTTGTTTCTGTATTGCTGCCATTGAGTACTACGCTCAGGTTATTACGGGTGAACGGTGTATTTGGCAGGGTGAAGTTGAAGTTGTGGTAACGGCTATCTTTCTGTTGCTGAGCAGCAGTAGTGTTTACCTGGCGGAAGTTTTCAGCGCCCTGTTGCACGTTGTAGTGCCAGAGTTCTGCATTATCTTCTACCACTACTTCTGTTACGCTGTTAGCGAATGCTACTGCATCCTGTTTAGGATGTACAGTGCTTTCAATAACGGTGCCGGCAGCGCCTCTGTGCAGGATCCACAGGTGACGTGGCTGTACAAATGCATGACGGTCGGAAGTATAAACATGTATCAGATGGATCGGTTTGTCCAGCGCAACATTTGCCTGCAGTTCGATGTAGAGACCATCGGCAAAGAGGGCAGTGTTGAGGTTGGCCAGTGATTCACCTGCAAGATGTTTCTGACTGTTAAACCATTTTACAAAACCGGGAGCTTCTGCAAAAGCGCTCATCGCGCCGATGCTGATACCTTTACCAGTAGGCAGGCTGGAAAGATCTGCCTGTAAATGGCCATTTACAAGAACTACACGGTAGCTGTCCAGTCCTGGAATGCTTGCTTCGTCAGCAATAGCAGCAGTAGTGGTAGCAGGTGTATTTATTAATTCATATGGATACTCTTTCAGGAAACGCTGGATATTGGTAAAACGCCATGCTTCCGTTTTCAGGGTCGGGAGACCTGTTACGGTATAACGTTCCAGTGCTTCGCGGCGGATATCCTGCAGGCTGTCCTGCGGAGCCGACAAGGCAGTTACATCTTCCGTTAAAGCCTGGTAAAAAGGTATCATGATATCGCTTGTCATATTGTTGCTTGGACTTTTACTATTACGAATTACTTTTTCAGTGTAGTCAGAGAAGATGGATTTCTCTGGCTGTTGTTCATCCGTAATTGGTTATACTGATTCTTTCTGGTGCTCTGCTTCTTTCAGCCAGTCGTAACCTCTTTCTTCCAGCTCCAGGGCCAGTTCTTTAGTACCTGTTTTGATGATACGACCATTGTACAGTACGTGTACAAAGTCAGGTACGATATATTCGAGCAGACGTTGGTAGTGAGTGATCACTACGAAGGATTTCTCCGCGTCGCGCAGTTTATTTACACCATTGGAAACGATACGCAGTGCATCGATATCCAGTCCGGAGTCAGTTTCGTCCAGGATAGCCAGCTGAGGGTCCAGCATAGCCAGTTGGAAAATTTCGTTACGTTTCTTTTCACCACCAGAGAAACCTTCGTTCAGGGAACGGTTCATCAGGTTGGTGTTAAAATCTACCAGCTTTTGTTTTTCTTTGGTAAGCTTCAGGAATTCTTTAGCTTCCAAAGGAGGCAGGCCTTTGTAGGTTCTTACCTCGTTAACTGCAGTTTTCAGGAAGTTGATGTTGGAAACGCCTGGAATTTCAACAGGATATTGGAAAGCCAGGAATACGCCTTCACGTGCACGGTCTTCAGGAGATAAATCCAGCAGATTTTTACCATTGAACCATACTTCACCTTCAGTTACGGTATAGTTATCGCGGCCAGCCAGTACGGAGGCCAGGGAGCTTTTACCAGAACCGTTAGGGCCCATGATCGCATGCATTTCACCTTTGCCAATTTCCAGGTTAATGCCTTTCAATATTTTTTTTCCTTCTACTTCTGCGTGCAGATTTTTAATCGTCAGCATGATTGTTTTATTTCGTTCTGTATGTTTAAATAGTTGGTAGTTATCAGTTACTGGTTGCAATAACCAATTTCCAACTATCCAACGCTTCCTTCAAGTGTAATAGATAAAAGTTTCTGTGCTTCTACGGCAAATTCCATAGGCAGCTGATTCAGTACTTCCTTCACGTAACCATTTACGATCAGTGCTACTGCTTTTTCGGTGTCGATACCACGTGCATTCAGGTAGAAGATCTGATCTTCACCGATTTTAGAAGTGGTAGCTTCGTGTTCGATCATCGCAGATTTGTTCCTGGACTCGATATACGGGAAGGTGTGGGAGCCACACTGGTTACCGATGAGCAGGGAATCGCACTGGGTAAAGTTACGGGCGTTTTCAGCGCGCGGACCAACAGATACGAGGCCACGGTAACTGTTATCGCCATGTCCGGCAGAAATACCTTTAGAGATGATACGGCTTTTGGTGCCTTTACCGATGTGATGGATTTTAGTACCCGTATCCGCAATTTGTTTGTTACGAACTACTGCTACGGAATAGAATTCACCTTCGGAATAATCACCCTGGAGAATAACGCTTGGGTATTTCCAGGTGATAGCGGAACCGGTTTCTACTTGTGTCCAGGAGATTTTACTGTTAGCTCCTTTACAGATACCACGTTTGGTAACGAAGTTATAGATACCACCTTTACCATCTTTATCACCAGGATACCAGTTCTGAACAGTGGAATATTTCACCTCTGCATTTTCCAGTGCTACGATTTCCACTACAGCCGCGTGCAGCTGGTTTTCGTCGCGCATTGGAGCCGTACAGCCTTCGAGGTAGCTTACATAAGCATTGTCGTCGGCAACGATGAGGGTACGTTCGAACTGACCGGTATTTTGTGCGTTGATACGGAAGTAAGTGCTTAGTTCCATTGGGCAACGAACGCCTTTAGGAATGTACACGAAAGAACCGTCGGAAAATACTGCACTGTTCAGTGCAGCGAAAATATTATCGGAATGAGGTACTACTGTACCAAGGTATTTTTTTACTAAGTCAGGATATTCCTGAACGGCTTCACCGAAAGAGCAGAAAATCACACCCAGTTCTTTCAGTTTTTCTTTGAAGGTAGTAACAACAGAAACGCTGTCAAATACAACGTCTACGGCTACACCCGTGAGAGCCTTTTGTTCGTTGATGGAAATACCCAGCTTGTCGAATGTTGCCAGCAATTCAGGATCTACTTCATCCAGGCTATTGAGCTGTTTCTTTTTCTTAGGAGCAGCGTAGTAGGAGAGTGCTTGTAAATCCAGTTCAGGCATTTCGAAATGCTGCCAATTAGGGAATTTCAGTTTTTTGAAAGCCTGAAAACCCCTCAGACGCCACTCGAGCAACCACTCAGGCTCATTCTTTTTTGCCGAAATAAAACGGATGATATCTTCATTCAGCCCTGGAGGTGCTATATCCATTTCAATATCGGTGGTAAAGCCAAACTCATACTCCTTATTGGCTATATCATCTATTATTTCGTTACTATTCATCATACAATTTTGTGATTTTGTGTTGTTCGGATGCTGCTGTTATTCCTGTCAAACATCTTATACAGCAAAGCTCTCGCCGCAGCTGCAGGTTCTGGTAGCATTCGGGTTATTGAAATACAGCCCTTTACCATTCAGACCATCTGAATAGTCCAGCTCCGTACCATATAAGTACAGTAAGCTCTTCATCTGAACTACGACTTTAACACCCTTGTCTTCAAATACCTGATCGCCTTCTTCTTCTGTTGTTTCGAATTTCAGCACATATTCGAGTCCAGAACATCCGCCTCCCTTAACGCCTACACGTACAAAGGTTCCTGGCGCATGATGTTCACTTTCCATCAGTGCCTTAATATATACTCCTGCCTTTTCTGAAACGGTTATCATAATCAGAACTGTTTTAAATAACTGAAGCCGGTTACCCGGCCAAAATATTGTACATTCTCATCCCGCGCTTTGGAGATTATTTTTTGCTATGACTGCTGTCTGTATTCTCTAAGCATCAGCGACGGTGGTTTGGCCTAAATCCGTAAGGTTCGCAAAATTACAACCTTTCCGTTTAAAGTACTAGTCTTTATGGCGTTTCTGGCCCCTTCAGGCTGACTCCTGCCAAAAAAGTTTTTTTTAACTCCCACAAAAATACGACATTCGATAATAAAACAAGCAAAAACTTGGAAAAATATCCAACACGAATCAGTAACGCCGCCGACAGGTTATTGACAATGCTCAAAACCAAAGGTCCGCAGCCAGCTTCATTGCTGGCGGCTGAGCTGGGTATTACCAATGAAGGAGCCAGACTCCACCTTGTTAAACTCCAGGAAGAAGGACTGGTAGCCACTGAAAGCATTTCCAAAGGCCCTGGCCGCCCCACTTTAATGTGGAGTCTTACCGCACTCGGCAACGCCCGCTTCCCTGATACACATACCGAACTCAGCCTGCAGCTCATACAAACTATTAAAACAGTGCTCGGTAAAGAGGCACTAGATAATGTAGTTGCTGCCAGAGAAATCAAACAGAAAGAAAAATACCATACCGCCCTCGATGGCGTTTCCGGCCTGGAAAATCGACTCGACGCTTTCGCCAATATCCGAAGCGGAGAAGGATACCTTGCTGAATGGAAAAAAGAAGATGGTGTCTACTATTTCATTGAAAATCACTGTCCTATATGCTGTGCGGCTACTGAATGCGATAATATCTGCACCTCAGAAATGAATACCTTTGTTAGCATCGTAGGAAACAATGTGTCCGTTTCCCGTATGGAACACATCATCAACGGCGCAAGGCGATGCGTCTATAAAATCATTCCTGATAACGCCTGATCTCGCTTTTTATCTTCTCATAAGTATTAATCCTGTATAGCACCTTTTTTATCCAAAGGTTCAGGCACCTTTATATTCACCGATTTGTGATTGGGAAAATGATCCTTAACGATAATCGTTAAAAATGCTATTACATTGATGGTGGTAGTGCTGATCAGCGTAATGCTGATGGCATCTGAAATCTCGAACACTAAACCTGTTCCTGGAATGAGATGAAGCCCTTTAAAAATTACAATGGCAAGTATAGCGCTCAGCCAGAGACTAACTAATATAAAAACACTTGTACTAATACGCCCTTTACGCTTCAGGAACGCCTTTTTTAATGCAATTTCTATTTTCTGTGATTCGACAATAAAGTCGAAAGGTGCCTCAGCATTGATGAGTGCGGCCTCAATTGATTCTTCTCTTTTTGGGTTAACATTTTCCATTTCCTTGGGATTAATGGTTATAGTAATTGTTCCTGCTTTTTCTTTAATGGGAGGAAATAATCGATTAACATCTGATCATCTATATTAGTACCATTCGCTACCCGGCCATATTTTTTTTTAAGTTTATCCCATGGTGTTCCTTCAGCAAGTAAACTTGCTGTAAGATAAATTGGGCTTAGCCCGGAATACTCCCGCCATATTGCATCTAAAAAGATGATGACCCGTTTGTCCCGCTTATTTTTAGGGTTTAACCGCGGAGCCAGGAGGTTTTCAAAGATAAAACTTCGAAACCTGGGAATCGGATCTTCTAATTCTTCCATGCCAAGGTGTTTCAGCTGATGATATATCTTGAAAATAACAGGGCCGCAGGCATACGTCTGAATAGGCGCATCAAACAACTTTTCCCTGTCTGACATTACTAGCCCCCATCCGTATGCATAATAGAGGAGTTTCTGTAATATTATCTGGTTGAGCGGATAATCTACCGCTACCCCTTTCTCAATAAAATAATTGGCGATGGCTTCTACTTTGTACATGATATGGTTTGGTTGGTTTTGCTATATTTCTTAGCAAAATACTAAACAAACCCAAAGCAGCCAAAAAATCAAGTTCATTTTCTATTAGAAAATGATAATATTCTATTATTGATAATTGAAGTCTTATTTCAATATCAACACTAACGTTCCGGCAATAATCAACCCTGCCCCTACAGCTGTTTTCCAGGTGATACTTTCATGAAGGAAAACAGCAGAAAGTATAATTGTTAATGCCACGCTCAGTTTATCCACCGGAGCAACCTGTGATACTTTACCGATTTGAATCGCCCGGAAATAAAATATCCACGACAATCCAGTGGCCACCCCGGATAATACCAGAAAAATCAGGCTATGCCTGGATATACTCCCTGTTCCTTTATATTCTCCACGTGCCAGCACAATACCCCAGGCCACAAATAAAATGACAACCGTTCGTATAGCCGTAGCAAGGTTTGACGAGATATCGGAAACGCCAATTTTAGCAAAAATGGCTGTCAGCGCCGCGAAAAAAGCTGATAACAATGCATATATCCACCACATAACTAAGGTATTTTAAATCTTATATCCAAGTATTTTCAGGCTCCTGCGCTCTCCATCCATCAGCGCGATGTCTGGCAGATGCGCCCATTCCTTAAAGCCTATATTTTCAAACAGCTTAAGACTAGGAATGTTATGCGCGAAGATAAATCCCAATAATGTATCAACTTGGTAGTCGGGACTAACGGCAATGGCATAACGTAATATCTCTTTTCCATATCCTTTACCACGCGCGGATTCATCCAGGTAAATACTTAATTCTACCGTTCCGTCATATGCCGGGCGGCCATAAAAAGACTGAAAACTCATCCAGCCAACATTCTGACCTTGCTCATCATCAATCATCCACAGCGGCCGGCGATGGTCGTCATGCGCATAATACCAGGCATGCCTGCTCTCCACTGTAACTGGATCAGTATCTGCTGTAACCATTCTTCCCGGGATCACGGTGTTATAAATCTCTACGATCCTGTGAAGATCCTCGATCTTTGCGTGTCTGTAAGTTAATTTCATCATCTGTATAAGTAATTTATTCCCAGATCTGCTCTCTGGCATGATCCGCTCTCAATAAGCTGAATATGTTGGCATCTACAAAACTGCCCTTCTCAAAAAAAGCATCTCTTATCAATCCTTCTTTACGGAAACCTAATCGCTCCAATAAACGCTCGCTATGTCCATTTACCGGATCCACAAAAGCTTCAACTCTGTTGAGTTCCATGCTGGCAAAGCCGAAGTCTATCAATGCACCCACGGCAGTAGTCATGATACCTTTGCCCCAAAGCTCCGGCAGCAGATCATAACCTATTTCGGCCTTGTAATGAACCTTTTTCCAGTTATGAAACCCGCAGGTACCTATCAGTTCATCTCTACCGGACACTGTTATCGCCATCCGGAATCCTTCTTCTTTTTGCTGTTGCTCCTGGAAGAAAGCAATGATCTGGGTAGCCTCGCTGATATTGGTAAATGAGCCAATATCCATGTACCGGGTTACCTGATCATTTGAAAATAACCTGAATAATGCTGCAGTATCTTTCTCTTTAACAGGCCGTAGCAATAGCTCTCCGGCAGGGATTTCGGGTAAGTGCATGGTATGGTTACCTGTATTTTTTGGATGACGTGTAAAGCTAAGAAATTTAATGGCGCTTTAATAATTGTGTGCCAGAATCAGAAAGGAAACGAACAAATTTTATAGCGGCTATCTGCGAATTAATCGCAGCAACATGTGGTATTATGTATATTAAAAATAAGCAAATGGCTATTTTTGGGGAACGAAGTATAAATAATTTAAAGGGAGTTCACCCTAACCTGGTCAAAGTAATGACAGAAGCAATCAAGAATACTCCAATCGATTTTGCGATTACGGAAGGAGTTAGAACAATTGCCCGCCAGCAAAAATTATATGCTCAAGGAAGATCAAGGCCAGGTGTAAGAGTTACCAATGCAGATGGAATAGTTAATAAATCAAATCACCAGGCTAAATCTGATGGTTTTGGGTATGCTGTAGATTTGTATCCATGTATTAACGGTAAGGTTGAAATAAACGCAGTAAATGAGCTTAAAACAATAGCTGCGCATATTAAATCTGTGGCCATTATATTGAATATCCCTATTACCTGGGGTGGTGACTGGAAAAGCCCAAATGATCTGCCACATTTTGAGTTGAAATAAATTATACCATAATTATATATATTTAGTCGTCATAATTTCCGACATAATTACTTGGCTCCAATCTCAAATGTTTATTCAGCCTGCATAGTAGATGGTGTATTTTAATGCCGCTTTAATAACCATCTCTGCAACATTACCTAATTTCGTATAACTGTAGGATAATAAAACTTTATATGAAGATATTGGTAATAGAAGATGAAACAAAAGTTGGCGCCTTTATAAAACGCGGACTGGAAGAACATCAGCATCAGGTAGACGTAATCGTAGACGGTAACAATGGGCAACTGGTTGCCCTACAGGAAGATTATGACCTGATCATCCTGGATGTTATGCTGCCTGGTATCAATGGCATCAACATATGCAAAAACCTGAGAGGTGCCGCTGTTCAAACCCCCATCTTAATGTTAACCGCCCTCAATGCTACCCATGATATTGTAGACGGACTTAACTCCGGAGCCGATGATTATCTAGCCAAACCATTCCATTTCTCTGAGCTACTTGCCCGTATCAATGCACTCAGCAGAAGGAAAAGTCTCTTTAAACCCGAATCCATAGCCCTGACATTGGCAGACCTTAAACTGGATACCAATACCAAAACAGCCCATAGAGAAGGAAAAGAGATCATCCTCACCGCCAAGGAATATGCATTGCTCGAACTCTTTCTGAAAAATACAGGAAAAGTGCTTTCCCGCGCGCTGATCGCAGAATCGGTATGGGGCCTCGAATTCGACACTGGTACAAACACCATAGACGTTTACGTTAACTATCTCCGTAATAAAATAGAGAAAGGATTTTCTGGTGATAAATTAATCCATACTGTTGTTGGAATGGGTTATGTGATGAAATTAAAAAGTTGATATGAAGATCCGCCATCGGCTTTCCCTGCAGTTTACCCTGATATCCGGTATTATACTAACAGTAGTATTTGTGATGATTTACCTGTTGTCTGCCCGCTACGTGCGCAACAACTTCTATAAATTATTACAAGTACGCGCCCTCGTGACCGCACAGGTATACCTGGAAAAAGATGAGCTAACAAAAAAGAAATTCATAGAAATTGAAAAAAGCTACCGGCAAAGTATCCCCGACGAAGCCAGTAACATATATGATGAACATGATAAACCCGTATTCATCGAAACCGTAAAATATAACTGGCCGGCATCCTTACTGAACGCCGTCCGCCACAATGAAATTTACCGCTTCAACTTCCGTGATAAATACGGCCTGGGTATGTATTACCCCGACAATCAAGGAAATTTCGTGGTGATCGTTACTGCCAGAAATGCACAGGGAGAACAAACGTTGCAATACTTGCTCTGGAGCCTCGTGTGCATGGGCGTATTAGCGCTACTGGTCATTTATCTGATGAGCCAATGGTACGCCAGCAGAGCCTTGCAGCCTATCCAGCGAATTAACAGGCAAGTGAAAAAGATCAGAGCAAGCAACTTACACCTGCGTGTAAAACGAGGAAAAAACAAAGACGAGATCGATGAACTTGCCCTCAACTTCAACGAACTGCTGGAACGTATCGAAAGCGCTTTTGAAATGCAGCGTTCCTTCGTGTCTAACGCCAGCCACGAATTGCGTACACCGCTGACCACCATCATCGGAGAGATAGAAGTTACCATGCAGAAAGAACGCAGTGCAGCTGAATACCAGGAAACACTACTTACCTTGCTGGACGAATCAGAAAAGCTCAAGATCATTACTGACGGACTCCTACAGCTAACCAGAGTTGATGCCGTACTGAATCCTTCCCAAACAGAAAACGTTAGATTGGATGAACTACTCTGGGAAATGCAATCCTATTGGCAACAACAGCAGCCATCCCTGCAACTGCGCGTAAATGTACTCGGGTTGCCGGAAGATCCCGCCCAGCTTAGTGTTACAGGAAACCGGCAACTGCTGACATTAGCCATTAATAATATCATCAGAAATGCTTTCAAATTTTCCAGCAACGCACCTGTAGATGCAAGACTGCAGGTTACCAACGAAGGGCTGGTGCTTTCTGTCAGTGATACCGGCATCGGCATCGCTGTGGATGAAATGGAGAAAATCTTCCTGCCGCTGTACCGGGCTGGTAATGCTATTAGCTTTGGCGGCTATGGTATTGGTTTGGCGATGACACAGAAAATACTGCAACTCCATCAGGCAAGCATCACCGTGAGCAGCGTAGTAGGAGAGGGAACCACCTTCCATATCTTCTTTACAACTAACCCGAAAGGCTAATCTGTAATTAACCCTTTTCTAATCTGTAAGACTGATTTCAACATTATTTTAATGTTATTGGGGGAGATGATCCAGGCGTTTGTTAAACCTTTTTGACAAGATTAATGACTGGAAATCTTTTGTGGTAAAAGATTTTATGGTTATTCGTGATAATCTCCCCTCGCTACAATGATTTACAATTTTTTGTTCGCTGTTTATGAATTCTAATTTTGTTTTAACTTCATTCTAACTTGTAGCTAATAGCCTATTGCCATCTTTGTTGTTGTAAATAAAGATCCATGACGAATAGACTAGCGTTACATGCTTTCCTAATTCTGCTCGGCGTCTTTTGCTGTAGCAGGATAAAGGCCCAAACAGCAGATACGATCCGGCTTACCCTACCTGATGCAGAAAAAATGCTGCTTCAGAAAAACATCCCGCTCCTGGCCCAACGCTATAATATTGACTCTGCTAAAGCAGGCATTATAACGGCAAGGCTATACGACAATCCGCAAGTAACCTTTGAGAATGTACTGTACAACCATACTACAAAAAAATGGTTCGACTTCTCTTATGATGGAGAAAACACCTTGCAGGTACAACAGCTTTTTAAACTGGCTGGAAAAAGAAATAAGGCGGTAAAGCTGGCACAGAGCGGCGTGAAGATGAGCGAGTACCAGTTTTATGATTTGCTTCGCACGCTGCGGTTCAGTCTCTGCGATAACTTCTATGACCTATATTATAAGCAAAAATCATTGGCTACCTATGGCAGCCAGATCAGCTTTTTACAACAGGTAGTGAAGGTTTTTGAAGCGCAGAAAGCCATGGGTAATATCGCGCCTAAAGAAATTATTCGGCTGAAGTCTTTATTATATGATCTGCAACATGATGAACTGCAATTAAGACAAGATGTGCAACAAACCCAGTCTGACCTGGCATTACTGATACGCATACCCGCAACAGCCGTAATCGTTCCTGAACTACCAACGATGGACCACCTGCCGGCTGCCTCCAGTTATAGCTATGGCGCATTGCTGGATACGGCCGTTCATAACAGATACGACCTGAAAATTGCACAGGAAAACGTCAATTATAATAATCTCAACCTGCGCTTACAGAAATCCATGGCGGTGCCAGACCTGCAGGTAGGATTTTCCTACGATAAGCAGGGCAACTTTGAAAGAAACTACAATGGACTCAACGTTAGCATGCCATTGCCTTTCTTCAACCGCAACCAGGGAAATATCAAGTCGGCCAAAGCCGTGCTGGAAAGTAGCAAACTACAACTGGAAGGGCAACAGGATGGGCTGGAGCACGAGGTAATGAACAGCATGAAAGAGGCACTGGCAACAGAAAAACTCCTGAATGAATTCGATCCCGGTTTCGAGAATGACTATACTGCTATGATGTCGGAGATAGAGAAGAACTACAAACTGCATAATATCGGTTTGCTGGAGTTCATTGACCTCTACGATGCATATCGTAACAACGTGCTAAAAATGAATGAGCTGAAGTACGACCGACTCAGTGCCCTCGAAAAGCTCAATTTCACTACTGGTTCGCTCATCTTCCATCCTTAAACTTCCCAACAGACCATGCAATATTCTTTTAAAAACTTTTTACCTGCAACTGTTTCTATCATAGCGATTTCTGGATTTTTGAGCAGCTGCGGAAGCAAGCCGGCGCCAGAACAGCAACCAGTCTGGGTGCTAAACGATTCCATGATTCACACCCTGGTAATCGATACGGCCACTACAGAATCTGTGGAAAATCAAATCTCACTGACAGGGAAGATCAGCGCCAATGAAGATAAAATGGCCCGGATCTTCCCGATGGTGAGCGGTATCGTGAAGGATGTACGCGTACAAGCCGGAGATTATGTAAAAGCCGGACAAACACTCGCTATCATCAAAAGCCCTGAAATGGCAAGCTTCACGGCAGATCAAACCATTACCCAGAGCGATATGCAAACGGCTAAACGAAATATGGAAGTAGCAGAATCCTTCTATAAAAGTGGCCTGAACTCCCAGAAAGAATACGAAGAAGCTAAAAGCGAATACAATAAAGCAGTAGCCTCTTACAATAAATCCAAAGCCATTGTAGATATCAACGGCGGCGCGCATCAGAGTAGCTATGCCGTAAAAGCTCCTGTGCCAGGATTTGTGATCAGCAAAAAAGGAGCGGAAAACATGCAGTGGCGTCAGGATAACACCGACCCCATTTTCGTGGTGGCAGATCTCGCAGATGTATGGGCCATGATCAATGTTTTTGAATCTGATATCGCCAGTATTCACGTGGGTGATAAAGTGGAGATGACCACCTTATCTTATCCCGATAAGGTTTTTGAAGGTAAAATAGATAAGATCTACAACGTACTGGATCCCGATAATAAAGTAATGAAAGCAAGGGTAGTTATTAACAACCCTGGTTATATACTTAAGCCGGAGATGTTTGTCAGGATTAAGGCCCAGCGCCATTCCGACAGCAATCTGGTGAGCATTCCTTCCCGTGGGATCATCTTTGATAAAGACAAATATTTTGTGTTGGTACTTACCGATAAGAAGCCAGGTGTAGGCATCAGAGAAGTAAAGGTAAGTCGTACCGTTGAAGGCAGGGCCTATATCGCTTCAGGGTTGAATGCGGGCGACAAGGTGATTGCCTCCCGTCAGGTATTCATCTATGAAACACTGCAGGACCAGCAGTAATATGTCAACCGCTCAAAAAATTTGTACATGAATAAGTTTCTGAAGAAAGTACTTGCTTTCTCTCTTGTCAATAAATATTTCATATTCTTCGCGGCAGGCGTCATGGCCATCGCGGGATATCTCAGCTTTCAAAAGATAGGAGTAGACGCCTTTCCGGATGTAACGAACACCTCTGTAACCATCATTACCCAATGGCAAGGCCGTAGCGCTGAAGAGGTGGAAAAATTCGTTACCCGGCCCATAGAAATCGCCATGAACCGCGCACAGAAGAAAACGCATATACGCTCTTCTTCCCTGTTCGGTCTCTCTGTTGTTAAAGTAATCTTTGATGATGATGTAGATGATACATTTGCCCGTCAACAAATTAATAATAACATCACCTCCGCCAATCTGCCCGATGGTGCCGATCCTGAAATCGAGCCGCCATATGGCCCTACCGGAGAAATTTTCCGCTATACACTCGAAAGCAGCAAACGCTCTATTTCTGAGCTGAAAACCTTACAGGACTGGACAGTAGAACGCAATCTGCTCTCCGTTTCCGGCGTCGCAGATATCGTAAGCTTTGGTGGTGAAGTGAAAATATTCCAGGTAACCATCAACCCTGATAAGGCCGTGCAGTATGATATTACTGCCCAGGAGATGTTCCAGGCATTGCAGAAAAGTAATATCAACGTAGGTGGTGATGTGATCGTAAAAAATGCACAAGCCTATGTGGTACGTGGTATCGGTATCCTCAACAATGAAGATGAAATCAGAAATATTATTGTAGACCATATCAACGGAACACCAATACTGGTAAAGGATGTGGCAGATGTAAGTATTTCTGCACTGCCACGTCTGGGCCAGGTGGGCCGCGACAGAGATCATGATGTCGTAGAAGGCATCGTGGTCATGCGCAAAGGAGAAAATCCTGCTGTGGTTATCAAAGACCTGAAGGTAAAGATCGAAGAACTGAACGGGAAAATCCTCCCGGATGACGTTAAGATCAAAACCTTCTATAACAGGGAAGACCTGATCGAATTCTCTACACATACGGTTTTACACAACATGCTGGAAGGGATCATCTTTGTAACGGTGATCGTATTTCTATTCATGGCCGATTGGAGAACAACCGTAATCGTGTCTGTTGTTATTCCGCTGGCACTGCTGTTTGCGTTTATATGTTTGCGTATGAAAGGCATGAGCGCAAACCTACTCTCGATGGGGGCGATAGACTTCGGTATTATCATAGATGGTGCCGTCGTGATGATGGAAGGAATCTTTGTAATGCTTGACCATCAGGCCAGAAAGGTAGGTATGGAACGGTTCAATAAGCTCAGTAAAATGGGCATGATCCGTAAGGCTTGCATGGAAAATGGTAAAGGAATTATGTTTGCGAAGCTGATCATTATCACTGGTCTGCTCCCCATCTTTACCTTTGAGAAAGTAGAAGGTAAGATGTTCTCGCCTCTTGCATGGACATTAGGCTTTGCCCTCTTAGGCGCGCTGATACTGACTTTTACACTGGTGCCTGCCCTGGCAAGTGTACTGTTACGTAAAAATGTAAGAGAGAAACATAACATCTTCCTGGAGTTCGTACATCGTAATACCATTGGTATTTTTAATACCTTTTTTAAACGCAGGCATGTAGTATTCCCGGCGGCGCTGGTAATATTACTGTGCGGATTGTATTGTTTCCGCTTCCTCGGTACAGAGTTCCTGCCACAGTTGAACGAAGGCGCTATTTATATACGCGCTACCGGACCACTCAGCACATCGCTGGACGAATCCGTGAAGCTGGCAAATGAAATGCGTCGCAAAATCCTGCTATTCCCTGAAGTAAAACAGGTAATGTCGCAAACAGGCCGCCCGAATGATGGTACAGATGCGACAGGTTTTTATAATATAGAGTTTCACGTAGACATATATCCGCAGAAAGAATGGGCGAGCCATCTCAGCAAAGAACAGCTCATTGAAAAAATGCAACAAAAGCTGGGCATCTTCCCGGGTATTACCTTAAACTTCTCACAACCTATTATGGATAACGTGGAAGAAGCGGTATCTGGGGTAAAAGGCTCGCTGGTAGTGAAGCTGTTTGGAGATGATTTTAAGATTGTAGAAGATAAAGAAGAACAGCTAGAGAAGATTCTTAAGACCGTGCATGGTATTGAGGATTTGGGTATCCTGCGGAACCTTGGCCAGCCTGAATTGAGGATTAATCTAAACCAGCAGAAAATGGCGCTGTATGGCGTTACTACAGAAGATGCCAACTCCGTTATTGAAATGGCTATCGGTGGTAAGGCAGCAACACGCATATATGAAGGAGAGAAATATTTTGATCTTCGTATACGCTATCCCGAGAGTTTCAGAGAAGATGAAACAGCAATAGGTAACCTCACCGTACCTACCTTGCGCGGTAATAAAATCCCACTGAAGGAAATTGCCGACATTCAGCATATTGTTGGGCCAAGCATGATCTACAGGGATAAGCATATGCGTTATGGGGCTATTAAATTCTCTGTGCGCGACAGGGATTTGGGTAGTACAATTGCAGAAGCACAGCAGAAAGTAGCAGCACAGATTTCGCTGCCTAAAGGCTACACGCTGGAATGGGCAGGCGACTTCGAAAACCAGGAACGTGCTACCAAACGTTTAAGCCAGGTGGTGCCTATCAGTTTGTTGTTGATTTTCCTGATCCTCTTTATACTATTTGGAAAAGTAAAAGACTCATTGCTGGTATTGGGTAACGTACCATTCGCTATTATCGGAGGCATTTTCTCGCTTTGGATTACTGGCACCAACTTCAGTATTTCTGCAGGTATTGGCTTCATCGCCTTGTTTGGTATCTGTGTGCAGAATGGAGTGATATTGTTGTCGAAGTTCAAAACGAATATCCGGACTTTGTCTGACCCTACTGATCAGGGATTGGCGCTAGCGATACATGAAGGTGTGGAAGCACGTATACGTCCGGTAATTATGACGGCTATGATGGCGGCGATAGGTTTGCTGCCTGCGGCTACGAGTATGGGTATAGGCAGTGAAACCGCGCGGCCGCTGGCCCGCGTGGTAATAGGAGGCCTGATTACCGATACCATCTTTAACCTGTTCATATTCCCGATCATATTCTATTGGTCATATAGAAGAATGGTAACTAAGAAAGCATAGTTGTTAGTGTTAAATAAACAGATGGGGTTGTCCGGTAAGGTGTTTCACTGAACGGGACAGCCCCATCTCGTTTTAGGAGATGGGGCTGTCTGATTATTTTTTATCTACCTGAAGGACAACTTTTTACTCCTGTTCTGGCTTTTGTTCAATAACAACTACCTTTTCTTTTGCCTTCTTTTCATCAGTACCCAGCAGGATAGCCCATGGATGAAGCGAGTCTATACTCTCGCAAATTATTTTGATCATGGCTATTACCGGGATGGCGAGGAACATACCTGGCACGCCCCAGAGCATATTTCCAAGTAAGACCCCCATGATAGTTACCAGTGCATTGATCTTTACTTTAGAACCTACGATACTAGGGAATAGTATGTTACTATCTACCAGGTGAACAAGGAATAGGCCGATAGCTACCTGCAGCGCGGAAATTGGTGTGCCTGTGGCGAGTGTAACAACGGTGCATAGCAACAAGGCCATGAATATACCAAAGTAAGGAATGAGGTTGAAGATGGCCGCCATCATGCCTAACAGTAACGCATACTTGACACCCAGTATCGCAAAGAGACTGCAGTTAACAATAGCTACTACTACCATTTCTATCATGAGTCCACCTACGTAGCTTTTAATGATCATACGCGTACGTGTAACTACATCCATCAGCGTTTCCTTGTGTTTTTCTGCAAACAAAGAAACAAGAAACTTTACCAGCAACTTGCGATATACCAGCATAAAGAACGTATATAATAATACGAACACAATAAATATCAACAAAGAAGATACTGATAGCAATGTAGAGCTGATAAAGCTGGTAGCAGTGCCTAAGGTGTTTACGGCAAGTTTCTCCAGGTACGACATCTGCGTGGTACTGTTGATGTGAAACTCCTCATTGATCCACTTCTGCAGCGAATCTATGGTGGTCATCAATTTTGTTTCCAGTGTAGGCAGGTCTGTGATAAAAGACTGCATCTGCCTTGTCAACAACATTATAATAGACGCCAATACGATAATAAATAGTAAAAGGGAGGTGAGTGCAGCAAGACCCCTTGGGAAGCGCCAGCGTTCCAGGAATGCGGCCACAGGGAGCAGCATGATGGCAATCAGGAAGGCAAACAACAATGGGATAATGATTTCACTTCCGCTTCTGGCTATTGATACAATCAGGAAAAATGATAATAACGATAAAGCCAGCTTGGCATAAAAGGGCAGTTTTAATTCATTCATGAAGAATAGTATTTATTCAAATTTATTAAAAATCAATTGCTTTTGCATTAAGAATTATGTAATTCCGCGAACGGTAACTTATCCTTCTATCTGTTTTATATTTTGTAGCTATCTGAATAAAACCCTTTATAAATGAAAAAGTTAATGATCCTGGTGCTCCTGTTCCTTAGTATCACAGGCTATGCACAAGTTAAAAATTCCCCGACTGATACCCTACCTGTACGAGGCTTTTGTATTGGCGCCCCAAGCGCAGAAAGGTTAGATGCCTTTGTCAAATTTATTCGTGAGGAGCTGGCGCCAAGAAATGTCAATACCCTCATCCTGCGTATTGATTACAATTACCAGTTTAAATCACACCCGGAGCTGCGTGATAACAATGCGCTGTCTGCCGCGCAGGTAAAGCAGCTGGTAAATGTTTGCAAGAAGCATCATATCCGATTGATCCCGCAAATCAATTTGTTGGGGCATCAGTCATGGGCCGGACATATAGGTAATCTGCTGCGGGTATATCCGGATTTTGATGAAACCCCTTGGGTGAAGATGCCGGAAGATTATAAGTGGCCTAATGCAGATGGGCTGTATTGTAAAAGTTATTGTCCTTTGCATCCGGGGGTACATAAAATTGTTTTTGATTTGGTAGATGAGATATGCGATGCCTTTGAATCGGATGCATTTCATGCCGGTATGGATGAAGTATTTTATATAGGAGAAGAAAAATGTCCGCGTTGTGGCGGCCGTGATAAGGCTGAATTATATGCCGGAGAGGTGTGGACGATTCGCAATCACCTGGCAGGAAAGGGACGTCAGTTATGGATTTGGGGTGATAGACTTATCGATGGAAAAGAAACAGGTATTGGCGCCTGGGAAGCAAGTATGAATAATACGGCGAGGGCGGTTGATTTGGTACCTAAGGATATTATGATTTGCGACTGGCATTATGAACGCCCTGATAAAACGCCGGTATATTTTGCTATGAAAGGAATTAGTGTAATTACTTGTCCATGGCGTATGCCCGACAATGCGTTATTGCAGTTGCAGGATATGTATGACTTCCGGAAAACGGCTACAAAGGAGATGAAGCCAAGGTTTCAGGGAATGATGCAAACGGTATGGTCCGATGCAGGATCTTTCCTGGACGAATTTTACGGAATTGCCAGGAAAGACAATAACGGTGCCGCGCCTACGCAACAGCCTACAAGTAACACGGCATCCAATTGTTTCAGGGCAGTGTTTCCTAAATAGTTAATAATGTTTTCTTAGCAGTGGGATGTAGATCTCACAATAGTTTGTAGGGGATAGGGATATGAAAAAGTGATTACCACTCATTTTAAATATCCCTTCCATACAACACCTTGTGATAAATTCATACATCGGAATTCCTGCGGTGGCAAAGTCCATCGGCAATGGTAGTTTCAGGTAAGAGCCGCCGGGAATACGTTTGTAAAGAAAGTATGGAAAGGTGATGTTGAGCTGCGAATGTGCTTTAATTGCACTTGCAGGGATGGCAAGACCAGCGTACATCGACAGTTTTTCATAGTCCGTTACCGGTATGGAATCCAGAGTGCCGGTGATGATGCGGCTATCCTGGAGATCATAGAGGGTACGTGTTTTCTGAAAGAGGTTGAGGTAGTAGGTCATTCTCGAAACCATTGCCCCGATTGGGTCTGAGCCGCGTGATATCAGGGAATAGTACAGAATTGTTTCTGGTAGGGTGATTTTCTCGCATCTGTCGTAGGTAAAGAAACTTGACAACGGTGTATTACCAGTGACATGTGTAATGGCTTCAGTGATTTCCAGGGTTCTCTTTTCGTTGGGGAGAACAGCAATTTTTTTGAATTGCATGGGGGATACTGAAAAATGTTGTTTGAAGGCTTTGCTGAGAGCGGCGGTGGTGGCATATCCGCACATTTCGGATATTTCACTGATGTTGTAGCCGCTGTGTCTAAGCAATCCTGCTGCCAGTTCCAGGCGATGTCTTTTTACGTAGTGCCAGAATGGTTCTCCCATTACGGCTACGAAGTTGTGATAGAAATACGAATAGGAAATACCCAGCCGTTCGGATACATCTTTGATACCGAATGGTTCACCCACGTTGTCGTCGGCAAAGCACATACCCTGTAATGCTAGGTTTTCCAGCTGTTCTCTGTTGAGACTGGAGGATTTAGACATAAGAACCTTATTTAGGTTTTTTCATGGGATTAAGTGAAGCTTCTATTGGTCCTACGGCTTTACATTTATACAATATAAATAAAATATTTTTTCCAATAATTATAATTTTAATATTGACAAAATATTTATGATAATCAATTGATTATATTGATCGTTCTGGTGTAATATTGATTATATGGATGGAAAATAATCCGGTATTTTCAAAAAAAGCTAAAATGGACAAATCAGAATGAAAATCATTAAATAATTTTAAGTAACAACCACCCTGCGTGTAATTGGTCTTACGGCGGGCGTTTAAAAAACGGATTTACCTGTTATTGATTGTCAAGCGTCATGTGGAATTATTTCCAGATGGAATTATTTAACAAATTTATCTTCAGGCATAATTACCAATTCCTTGTTAGTTAGAATCTCCATAAAAGCATTAGTCCTATCGGCCCTGTTTTGGGGTTGCGCCAGTCGCAACGCCCTTGCAGCCAATGTTACTTCAACAACAGCCCAGATCGTGACAATTCCCTGGATGATTATCCTGGGAGTGGTGATTGTAGGCTTGATCATGATAATTTACATGGGCTGGCTTATATTGGGCAAGATAGGGCGGGAATTACAGGTAGCGAATGTTCATTTGCTGCAATCAGAAATGAAGGAGATGAACTTAACCCAACGCATACACGAAGCCACGGAACGGTATCGTAAACTGGAGCAGGAGCTTCACCAGGTCCAGTACGAACTACGCAAGGCCAGAGGAAAGGCCTGAAATTAACTTACATATTTGACTGATATTGTTATATTTACAATATGCAAGTCGTTTTTCAGATTACATCAGAAGAAGAATCTGCCAAAAAAGCTATGCTCGGCCAGATCAATAATCTGTTAGATTATTGCATGGAAAACAATAAACGTATAGTCGTGGAAGTTGCCGTTCATGGAAAAGCCTATGGATTATTATTACAGCAGGAAAACCCGTTGTTGGAGCTAGTGAATTCCCTCGCCGCGCGGTCTGTGCGCTGGATGATCTGCAAGAATACCATGAAAAGCCATCATATACAGGAAACTGCATTGCCAGATTATGTTGTTGTCATCCCTTCTGCAGTGGCTCACCTCGTAGAGCGACAACTAAATGGATGGGCATACATTAAATGTTAATGTAATTCTTTATGGATGAATTGTTTTATTAGTTTATTTTTACATTTTAATTATTAATATTTGTACGGTATAACGTGCATACATACACGTTGGCCTGCTTTATACCAAATAAAACAAGCGGAATTACGTTAATAGATGTATTCAAAGTTATACCGGACTAACCTCTTAAAAAACAGACACCTTGAAAATCAGAAAATCTACCGGAATACTATTGTTATTTCTGGCAATTCCTTTTATCAGCATGGCGCAGGACTGGCATGTGGGCGCGTTTCTGGGAATCAGCAATTATAGCGGAGATCTCGTCCAGAAAAAGGTTGATTTGAGATACAGCCGACCAGCACTGGGAATTCTGGTAAGAAAAGACTTTAACCGATATTTTTCTTTGCGTGGTGCCATTACCTTTGGAACGGCAACTGGAGCAGATAGCACTAACGCCAGTAAAGCATTACAGGCACGTAACCTCAGCTTTCGCAGCCGTATCATTGAATTTGCACTCATAGGTGAACTGAACTTTTTAGATATAGATGATAAAGGGTGGACCCCTTATGTATTTGCCGGTATTGCTGGATTTGGATTTGATCCGCAGGCGAAAGACAAATCTGGCAACTATGTACGCTTACGCCGACTAGGTACGGAAGGTCAGGGCCTCCCGCAATATCCTGATCGTTTACCATACGATATGTTTACTGTATCAATTCCTTTTGGTATTGGCTTCAAAGCATTACTCAGCGACAGATGGACGTTAGGTCTGGAAGTTGGTTTCCGTCCTACCACCACAGATTACCTGGATGATGTCAGCAAAACATATGTAGATCAGAACACACTGTTGGCATATCGTGGCCAGGCCTCCGTGGACATGGCTTACAGAGGTGATGAAGTAACCGGTAAAAATACAACGCCTGGTACTTACCCTATGGACGGTACTATCAGAGGTTCTGATAAACACAAAGACTGGTATGGATTCTCCGGCTTTACTATTACCTATCGCCTGGGCAACAACGGAAACCCTTGGGGTAAAGTGAAAGCGACCCGTTGTCCGCGTTGGTAAAATTTAAATATATTATCCTGGCACAATGTTTGGTTTAACTGGCTGAAATTCAAAGCCCCCAACAAAGTCCATTTATAAATTGGAAAGCTGTCTCATATTTTGAGGCAGCTTTTTTTATTTGAAAAAATCTGTATAAAAGTTAAAATCCAACTTTCAGGTAAACAAAATGCTGTAGCAGATAGACCCCATTTGTTTTTTGGCATAGATGTTGAATTCTTTTGATTAAACAGGTAATGATGCAGCCACCAGCTTGTAATAGGTGGGAAGTAAGACGAATCGCGGAGAGGAGTTTAAGCATCAGAACTATTATTAGTTGGTGTGCAACAACCTGTATTCATAACCAAAGATAAGTGCCATGAAAAAGATAATAACTTTAGCTGCTGTGTTAGTGACGGTTGGTATTTTGGAGAGCAACGCACAGCTTCCTCCGCCACCACCGCATCCACCGGTTCCTAGACATTTTCCGGCACCGCCATTACCACCAAGGCCTCCATTGCCGCCACGCCCACCGCGTCCGCCGCACTTTGCAAGACCTTATCCGCCAAGGCCTCCATATCCGCCAAGGTATTATCATCATCATTATAACAGGCATTATAATCGACATTATAATCATCATCATCACCGTCGCTACGCCGGCATTATCAATTTTCAGCAATACGAAACACTTGCCAGCAGCCACGTTCAGGGAATCAAAGCATATATTGGCTAAGCTTCCATTAATAAATAATACCAACCAGTCTTGAATTAAAAAACCAGAGAATCACATGAAAAAATTAATGTTGCTGACACTATTGATGGGTGGCGCTGCTTTAAGTTCCTTCGCACAGAGAGGATATGATCGTGGCTATGACCGTGGTCGTGGCCATGGATGGGGACACTACAAACATTGCGAAGATCGCGACGACGACCGCTGGGAACGCAGACGTTGCGATGACCGCCGTTGGGATGATTGCCACCGACCAAGAAGAGTAGTGGTATATGAAGAAAGACCCGTATACTACCGCCCGGCTTACGTACCTGTAGTAGCGGTACCAGTACCTCCACCAGGTCGCCCGAGAGCTGTTTTCCACGCTGGAGTGACGATCTCCAACTGATTACTGTAAAAGAAATGAAATGCCTTCCGATAATTCCGGAAGGCATTTTTTATTCCTGCAGGAGATAGTTACTTTTGTACACTGGTTGCTGCTATTCAGCAGCCTGAATACTATTTAATCGGATTATGGCTTATAAAAATCTAAGGCATTTTATAGATACGCTGGAACAGGCAGGAGAACTAGTAAGGGTTAAGACGTATGTCAACCCGGAACTGGAAATAGCAGAAATAACAGACAGGATCAGCAAATCTCCGGATGGAGGTAAGGCCCTTTTATTCGAGAATACCGGTTATGATTTTCCGGTATTGATCAACTCCATGGGCAGCTATAAACGTATGTGTATGGCCCTGGGAGTGCAGGAACTGGATGATGTGGCTAAAGAAATTGAGGCATTGTTTAAAATGCTTTCCAAGCCCAAAGAAAGTATTCTTGACAAACTATCCTTATTACCTAAACTAGGACAATTTGCCTCCTGGATGCCTAAAGTCGTAAGTGGCAAAGGTGCTTGCCAGGAAGTAGTCATGACCAATCCTGATCTCACCAAACTCCCGGTTTTGAAATGCTGGCCAAAAGATGGCGGCCCTTTCATTACTCTCCCCGTAATTCATACCAAAGATCCGCTGACGGGTAGCCGAAACGTAGGCATGTACCGTATGCAGATCTTCGATAAAGACCTCACCGGTATGCACTGGCATAAACATAAAGTTTCTGCCAAGCATTTCATGGAATATAAAAAACTGAATAAACGTATGCCCGTTGCCGTTATACTTGGCGGTGATCCGGCGTATACCTATTCTGCTACCGCACCACTCCCTGAAAACGTGGACGAATACATGCTGGCAGGATTCCTTCGTAAAAAGAAGGTGGAACTGGTAAAATGTATTTCTCAGCCTGAAATAGAAGTACCAGCAGACGCAGACTTTGTAATCGAAGGTTACGTAGATCCAAATGAAGACCTGATCTGGGAAGGGCCTTTCGGGGACCATACCGGCTACTATTCTCTTGCCGATTGGTATCCGAAATTCCATGTAACCGCCATCACTCATCGTAAAGATGCAGTATACCCTTCTACCATTGTAGGTATACCACCACAAGAGGATGCCTGGATAGGAAAGGCTACAGAACGTATCTTCCTGGCGCCCATCAAAATGACGCTGGTACCTGAGATCGTAGACATGGAAATGCCGGTAGAAGGTGTTTTCCATAACCTGGTCATCTCACAAATCAAAAAAGATTACGCCGGACAAGCACAAAAGGTGATGAACGCTATGTGGGGTGCAGGTCAGATGATGTTTAATAAAATCCTCGTAGTTACAGATGAGGGTGAGCGTATTACCGACTATCTCAAACTCACACAATATATCTTCCGTAATCTGAACCCGGCCACGGATATTTACCTGAGCCAGGGCCCTATGGACGTTTTAGACCATTCCTGCTCCAAGATGGGCTTCGGCGGTAAGATGTGCATAGACGGTACACGTAAATACGAAGAAGAAATTGACGAAACTTACCTGCAGGCGCCAGCTCCGAAAAACCTGGATACCGCAGCCATCATGCAGCAGTTCCCGGAAATAAAAGCGATCAATACTAAACTGCTGGCACTGGATATTTCCTGTATCGTAGTAGGCATAGAGAAATCACGTCCTTTCCATGTACGTGAACTGACCGAGCAGTTATATACCCTGCCTGCATTTGCTGGTATCAAGATGATATTGTTCGTAGAACATACTGTAGATGTAATGGACCTGCCTTCCGCATTATGGCGCTTCTGCAATAACCTGGACCCTAAGCGTGACAGCTTTGTGATCAATAAACCATCCGGACAACCTGGTAAATATATTGGTGGCATCGGTATGGACGGTACGCTGAAAAACAAGATACTGGATGGTTTTGAGCGCGACTGGCCAAATATCATAGTTGCGGATGATGCTACCATTCAAAAAGTAGATGCTAAATGGAATGAGCTGAACCTCGGGCCTTTTTTGGCATCACCTTCCTTGAAATATAAACATCAGATATATGGTGAAGAAGCTATTGTGGAGCAGTAGTATGCTCCTGATCCTACTGGGTTGCTGCTTTCAGGCGGCAGCTCAGGCCAATGCCAGCGATTTTGGTTACTTGAACAAACTGGAAGGCATGTGGGTGATGCATACCAAACATGGTTCTGTAAGAGAAGAATGGGTGAAAAGTAACGACTCTACCTGGACTGGCAAAACCTGGCGGGTAGCGGCCGGAGATACTGCATTACAACAATCTGTTATGCTGGTACGCCGTGGGGCAGACATCTTCTTTATTCCTTCCTATACTGGTCATGAAACGTTTGCGCCTATACGATTGCGCCTGCGTGTACTGAAACCTATTGGATTTGTGGCAGAAGACCTGAAAAATGATTTTCCTCAAAAAGTGACCTATCGCTTTTCTTCAGAGAAAATGCTGGAAGCAAGAGTGCAAGGCACAAGAGATGGAACAGTAGAGGAATATATTTTTAAGTATAGTAAATAATAAAAAAACGAATTAACATCACTGAATAAGGTACAAGTATAAGCCTTATTCAGTGATGTTTTTTTATTGGGGAAATAAAAGATTATTTGTTTAGCCCTTTAGAATTTGCCATTTGTGTTCATTCTTTTTTCTGGTGCAGGTATTGCTTCGACTACATCCCAGTGTTCGACAATCTTATCATCTTCAATGCGGTAGAGGTCATAGAACGCGGTATGTATATGATGCAGATATCCTTCACTGAGTACCAGTACAAAGTTACCTTCTCCGAGTACCTGGTGAACCTTCTGATAGATCTGCGGTTGTCCTGCTTCTCTCCATTGTGTCAAAACACGGAAAAACTCTTCCACGCCATCACCCATATGTGGATTGTGTTGGATCAGCTCATCTTCCCGGAAATATCTGGATACAAATTGTAATTTACCATCGATAAGTATCTCCTGGACGAAGTTTCGAGCGAGTGCTTTATTGGATGCAGTTTTGTGAAGGTCAGTGGCTTTCGTTTTACCATCAGTCATGGTGCGGCCACTTTTGTTCAGTTTTTTGGAATGGATTTGTAGGTTGTCCCAATGTTCCACACTGATGCCAGCCTCAAATCGGTGGATGTCGAAGGCTACGGTATGGTCGAACAGAAAATAATCTACATGTACAAATCCAAAATCACCATCCTGAAATTTGCGGACAACATTGGTGTATACTTTTTCCATCGGCATTTGGTCATGCAAGGCCAGAATGGCGGATAGTCCTGTAGCAACATTGGGATTGTGTTGTTTGTATGAGGTGGGATGTATTAACCCAATTTCAGCTAAGGTTGCTGTTTCGATGCTATTCTGAATAGCTTCTGCTTTGTCTCTGTTTGATAATGATAATAAATCCATGTCTGTTATTCTTTTAGTGGCACAAAGGTATTGGGTGGTCAGGTGCAGGGAAATAGGTGTAAAAAAACTGTCATAGTGAAAATATTATCCCTATGCGTCAGTAGCGGGTCTTAACTTTATCAGATCAAGGAGTAGGTTATGTACGAAAAGAAAATATTAAAAGACCTTAGTTGTGGTATTGGTGTAACATTAGAAATTATTGGTGGCAAATGGAAGCCTTGTTTGATTAATTGTATCCAGAGGGGAATACGCCGGCCCACCGAACTGGCTAAACATAATCCTGGAGCTAGCAAGCGGGTATTAATGCTTCAATTAAAAGAACTGGAGGAGCATGGAATTGTAACCAAGATTATTTATCCAGAGTTACCACCAAGAGTAGAATATTATCTCACTGAGCTGGGAGCATCTCTTTTACCTATTATTTCACTGATGGAAAAATGGGGGAGTGATTTGACGACTACATTCCAGGAGCAGTATAGCGATAAGCATCAGTCGAATGTCAGATATTAAGTATGCGTTATAAACAAGAAAGCCCTTCGCTTAGCGAAGGGCTTTCTTGTTTATAATAAATCAGATTATTTGTGAATTTCTGATGTGAAGTTAAATTGGATCTCAGGGTTGTTGGTCCTTTCGGTGTTGAGGTACCATTCTGACTGAGCGAGGTAAACCAGGTGTCCGTCTTTATCTTCCACGATATTGGCTGATTTGAAACGGATGAAGTCTTCGATTTTATCTTTAGGGCCGGTGATCCAGCAGGCTTTATAGTAGGGCAGTGTATTGAACTGACATGCCGCACCATATTCCTGGAGGAGGCGGTACTGGATAACTTCGAACTGGAGGTCGCCCACGCAACCGATGATTTTACGGTTACCACCGTGTTGGGTGAAGAGCTGAGCCACCCCTTCATCTGTAAGCTGGCGGATACCTTTTTCCAGTTGTTTGGTTTTCATTGGGTCTTTGTTTACCAGTTCCTTAAACAGCTCAGGAGAGAAGCTAGGGATACCGGTAAAGTAGAATTTTTCGCCTTCGGTGAGGGTATCACCGATTTTGAAGTTTCCAGTATCGAACAAACCAACTACGTCGCCAGGGAAGGCATCATCTACGATGTTTTTTTCGCGGGCGAGGAAGGAGTATGGGTTGCTGAATCGTACGTCTTTGTCGAGGCGTACATGTTTATAGAATTTATTTCTTTCGAATTTACCTGAGCATACGCGCAGGAAGGCGATACGGTCGCGGTGACGAGGGTCCAGGTTGGCGTGGATCTTAAAGATGAAGCCACTGAATTTATCTTCCTGTACATCGATTTCGCGGGTGCTGCTTTCGCGGTTACGCGGGGTAGGAGCGATTTCTACGAAGGTATCGAGGAGGTCTTTTACACCGAAGTTATTTACGGCGCTACCGAAGAATACCGGTGCGAGTTGACCTTGCAGGTAGGCTTCTGTATCGAAGGTATCATAAACGCCTTCGATGAGTTCCACGTCGTTGCGGAGCTGCGCAGCGTCTTTTTCGTTGAAATGTTCATCCACATAGCTATCGCTGAGGTCTGCCAGCGGCACGATATCATCGTCGGTAGCTTTTTTATTTGGGAGGAAGTTTACCAGGCTTTTATCATAGAGGTTATAAACGCCTTTAAAATCTTTACCCATATTGATAGGCCAGCTGAGTGGGCGTACCCTTATGCTCAGTTTTTCTTCCAGTTCATCCAGGAGATCAAATGGATTTTTACCATCGCGGTCCATTTTATTGACGAAGATGATCACTGGGGTATCGCGCATACGACATACTTCCATGAGTGCTTCTGTCTGGGTTTCAACCCCTTTCACGCAGTCGATAACCAGTACCACGCTGTCTACAGCGGTGAGGGTGCGGTAGGTGTCTTCCGCAAAGTCCTTGTGACCAGGCGTATCGAGGAGGTTGACCAGCACATCGTGGTATTCGAATGTCATCACGGAAGTGGCCACGGAGATACCTCTTTGCCTTTCTATCTCCATAAAGTCGGAGGTAGTATGTTTCTTAATTTTATTGGATTTTACCGCTCCCGCTGTCTGGATAGCGCCACCGAACAGCAGGAATTTCTCTGTCAAGGTAGTTTTACCAGCATCCGGGTGAGCGATGATAGCAAAGGATTTTCTTTTATTGATCTCGTTAGCGTACTTCATATAATTTGTCCGAAAAATGGCTGCAAAGGTAACTAAATTTTTTATCCGGCTAAATTCCGTGTTTACCGGAGTTTGTACTGTAAATAAATCCTTTAAATTTGAAATATGATCTCGACCCTGAAAATATTATGGAATAGTTTAAAAATGGCGTTGCAAGAACTGCGTGTCAACAAGTTACGCACGTTTCTCTCGCTATTAGGTATTACGATAGGTATCTTTTGTATTATTTCGGTATTTACGTTGACGGATAGCCTGGAACGTAATATCCGTGCGGACCTTGCAGACCTGGGCGATGACGTGATTTATGTACAGAAGTGGCCTTGGGGAGGTGATGGAGAATATCCATGGTGGAAATATATGAACCGCCCGGAACCGGAATATAAGGAGCTGAAACTGCTACAAGATAAGGTGCAGGGTGCCAGTTATGCCTCTTTTAATTTTGATGTGGGTGGCAGGCGAGTGGAATATGGTGATGATTATATGGAAGGCGCTACGATGATGGCGGTGAGCAATGATTATAACCAGATCCAGGCGTTATCCATTATAGATGGGCGCTATTTTGCCAATGCAGAAAGCAACAGCGGTACCAATGTGGCTATCCTGGGTTATACCCTATGGAATGGCCTGTTTGGCAGTGCGGAAGCAACTATTGGTAAAACGGTGAAAGTCATGGGCCGCGACGTGAAGGTAATTGGTGTACTAAAGCGTAAGGGCGAAAGTATGATTGGTGGCCCCAGCTTCGACAATGCAATCATTGTTCCTTATCGTTTTGGAAGGACATTGGTAGATGAAAGACGTAATGGCGATCCATATATATTGGTAAAAGCGAAGCCAACAGTATCGCTGGATCAGTTAAAAGATGAGATCAGGGGCGTAATGCGGGCATCTCACCGGCTAAAACCTACTGTGGAAGATGATTTCGCTATGAACGAGATCAGTTCTGCCAATGAAAGTCTGAACTCAATGTTTGGGGTAATTAATGGCACCGGTGGGGTTATTGCTTTGTTTGCCTTGCTGGTAGGGGGCTTCGGTATTGCCAATATCATGTTTGTGACGGTGAAAGAACGTACGAATATCATTGGGCTCAAAAAAGCCATAGGAGCCCGCAGGGGTACCATTATGCTGGAATTCCTCATAGAGGCCATCATGCTGTGTTTAATAGGTGGCTTGCTGGGGATTTTGCTGGTGTTCATCATTGCGTTACTCATTACAGCGGTTTCCAGTTTCCATTTGTACATGACGATGGGCAATATCATATTCGGATTAACTGTATCTGCTGTGGTGGGAATGATTGCGGGCTTTATCCCGGCTTATTTTGCCAGCAAACTGGATCCAGTGGTGGCGATAAGAAGCAATTAATTCGTAATTTTGCGCCTTATGTCAGTGAAAATATTAGCGATAGAATCATCATGTGATGATACAGGAGCAGCAGTATTGGTAGATGGAAAGATCTTATCCAACCAGATAGCAAATCAGCGCGTACATGAAGAGTATGGCGGGGTGGTGCCGGAACTGGCTTCCCGTGCACACCAGGAAAATATTGTTCCTGTGGTGGACATTGCCCTACAGAAGGCAGGTATAAAGAAAGAGGAGCTGAGTGCTATTGCGTTTACACAGTCACCCGGACTGATAGGCTCTTTGCTGGTGGGTAGCTGTTTTGCCAAGTCTATGGCGATGGCCCTGAATATCCCGTTGATAGGAGTACATCATATGCAGGCGCATGTGCTGGCGAATTTCATTGATGATCCAAAACCTGATTTCCCCTTTCTTTGTCTGACAGTTTCTGGTGGGCATACACAAATTGTATTGTGTGAAAGTCCGCTGAAGATGCGCGTCATTGGCGAAACGCTGGATGATGCGGCAGGAGAGGCTTTTGATAAAAGTGCTAAGTTACTGGGATTGCCTTATCCTGGTGGCCCTCTGATCGACAAATATGCCAAGGAAGGAAATCCTGATCGTTTTAAATTTCCGGAGCCGCGCATTCCTGAGCTGAACTTCAGTTTCAGCGGATTGAAAACGGCGATATTATATTTCCTGCAGGAAAATCAGCAGAAAGATCCACAGTTTATAGCAAACAACCTGGCAGATATATGTGCTTCTATTCAGCAGCGTATCATCAGCATATTACTAAATAAGGTGGTGAAAGCCGCTGCAGAAACGGGCGTGCGAGATATTGCCATTGCTGGCGGCGTAAGCGCCAATAGTGGGTTGAGAGCTGCATTGGAACAATATGGTAAGAAATATAACTGGCGCACTTTTATTCCTAAATTTGAGTACTGTACGGATAATGCTGGAATGATCGCTATCACGGCCTATTACAAGTACCTCGAAGGAGACTTTGCAGGGTTGGATGCGGTGCCTACTGCAAGAGCAGCATTCTAGTTTTTCTCACAAGGATATTGGAACCGCCTCTGGCGGTTTTTTTTTGCTCGCAAAGCAGCATCAGAGGCAAAGCAGTAGAGGATTATGTTTTGTTATTAATTGTCATTGTTGTAGTTTTTGAAAAAAAACGATATAATCTACCTACAATCCGTTGATCTTTTCTGCTTCGCACCTTCTGCCTCTCAGCGTGAAAAAACTCCTAGTTTAACGATTTAGCTTTATATTGTTTGCATAAAGCCAACAAAAAGAACATATGAAGAAACTTTTTCTGGCGGTGATGTTACTGGCTTCGGCTGGTGCAAAGGCGCAGCAAACAGCTCTTTCGGAATGGAAAGATCAGAAGTATTCCATGTTTATCCACTGGGGAGCTATTTACAGTACATTAGGCGGGGTATGGGAAGGAAAACCTGTTACAAAAGGGTATAGTGAACAGATACAGTCGCACGCAGGTATTTACAGTGATGTTTATGGAGATGTAGCAAAACGTTTTAATCCTGCATGCTGGAATGCAGATTCGATTGTATTGCTGGCAAAGGCCGCAGGCATGAAATCCGTGGTGATGACCTCCAAGCATCATGATGGTTTTTGTATGTTTCATTCTGCCTATACGGATTATAACGTAGTAGATGCTACGCCTTTTAAAAGGGATGTGCTGAAAGAATTGGCGGATGCCTGTAAGCGTCACGGATTGAAATTCGGAATGTATTTTTCATTGATAGACTGGCATTATCCGCAAGCCTATCCTATATCCAGCAGCAATAGTGATCCAATTACGCCGGAGCATCATCAGTTTAATTTGCATCAGGTGAGAGAGCTGATGACGAATTATGGTCAGGTTTCGGAGATATGGTTTGATATGGGCTCGCTGACGGCGCAGCAAAGCAAAGAGCTGGCAGACCTGGTGCATGCTTTGCAGCCGGGATGTATGGTTAGTGGTAGGTTAGGCAATGATGCCGGAGATTTTTGTGTGATGGGAGACAATGCTTATCCTGACTACCAGATTGCATCTCCATGGCAAACGCCAGCTTCTGTGTATGATGAAACCTGGGGCTACAGGTCCTGGCAGCATCATGGTGAAGCTGCTGCTAAAGCGGATGAAAAATTACGTGGCCTGATCAAAGTGGTGAGCAGAGGAGGTAATTATCTGTTGAATATTGGTCCACGTGGAGATGGCTCTGTAGTCGATTTTGAAAAAGATGTTTTATTACGCAACGGCCAATGGCTGAAACGCAATGGGGAGGCTATTTACGGCGCTTCGCCCAATCCGTTTGATACAACGTTTGCATGGGGAGAAGTAACAGCTAAACCTGGCAAATTATACCTTCATCTGTTGCAGATGCCAGATCAGAGCACCATCATCTTACCAGGATTAAAAAATAAAATAACGGGTGTGTATACACTGAGTGATCATAAAGCGCTGCCCGATGTTATTGTAAATAAGGCGGGAAATGTAGCATTGACGCTACCTACAGGGTTAGTATCTTCCAAAGATATACCTGTTGTTGTGGTAGAATTTGAGGGAGATGCGGATATTTTACCATTGCATATGCTGAAACAGCCAAAGGTGTTGGATCGTAACAATGGCGCTTACCTGTATAGTTTTTCAGGTGTAGATTATGAGAGTTATTACCGTAGTGAGGTGGGTAAAACCTGGGCATTCACTAGTGCGAAGGCGCAGCGTATGACACTGCGTTTTAGCGCAGCAGAGCAGGGCAGGGCGTTAGCGTTGACGTTGAATGGCAGCACTACCAATATTCCATTGCAGGGCAAGGAAGTGAAGTTGCCGGTGGATGCCGCAGACCTGAGCTGGGGAAAGCTGTATAGCGTGGGGCCTTACTGGGGAGGTATTGGTGGTAGTCATGCAGACCTCCACCAGGTGGATGTTTCCCGCCATTGGGCAGCAGACAGCGTATGGATAGCGCATCCGGATTGGAAGGATGATCAGCCGCAAAGTTTTGATGGTGGCCGCAGTACGGTATATTATGTATTACAAGAGGTGACTGCGAAGAAAGCTGGTAACTACCTTGTGGGCTTCAATAGCGGCGATGGTATCCAGGTATTTGTAAATGGAGAACAGCAGTTGATACATAATAATCCTGCACGTGGTACGATGCAATCAGAGATTTTGTTGTTGCCATTGAAGCAGGGCGTGAATCAGATCGTGGTACGTTTGTATACCCGTTTTGCGAAACAGCTGCAATGGTCTATTAATACGCAGGTGCCGCAGGTTATGTATGAGCAGGAGCTGGATATTCCGGTGGCTGGCAGTGCAGCGGTGCAGCATTTGACTATCCGTGATGCGCAGGCAGTTTCTCCACATAGAAACATGCGTATGCCTAATCTATCCGTATCTTTGCGGGCAAAATAGGGCATGGCTAATACATATTTTAAGTTTAAGCAATTTATTATACACCAGGAGCACTGCGCCATGAAAGTCTGTACAGATGCCTGTATACAGGGGGCTTTCACGGCGCAGCATCTGGCATTGCATGGCCATGCAGTGAATCGTGTGTTGGATATTGGCGCTGGCACAGGTTTATTGAGTTTGATGGTAGCGCAGCGTCATGTGGCAGATATTACGGCGGTAGAACTTGATCCTGGTGCGGCTTTACAGTCGCGGGAGAATTTCGCTGCTTCGCCCTGGGCGGATCGTTTACATTTACGTGAAGCGGATATACGAACTTTGCCTGCGGGGGATCAATTTGATTTTATCATCACTAACCCACCGTTTTATGAGGCGGCGTTGAAGAGTGGCGATGCGAAGAAAGATCAGGCGATGCATGCTACCAACCTTAGTTATGCGGCATTATTGGAGGTGATAGCAACGCATTTAACAATTGCTGGCCAGTTTTCGGTGTTGCTGCCGTATACGGAATTTGAGCAGTTTAAGAAGATGGCAGAGGAGGCGGGGTTTTATATGCGCAGGATATTGCGTGTACGTCAGAGTAGCAGGCATAGTGCTTATTTCAGGGCGGTAGGTATATTTGAGCGAGCACCAGGAGAGCTGGTAACAGAAGACCTGGATATATATGATGCAAACAACGTGTATACGTTACCGTTTGTAGATCTTTTGAGAGATTATTACTTTAAGTTATAGTTTATACTTTCCCATCTGCATAATCTTGCAGGTAGCTGAAAAGTGGTGTCAGCTTACCATTGGCAGCGATGGTCGCGTTTTCGATGGTATCACTTTTTTCTTTCAGCAATTCTTCGAAAACATATTTCATGAGTTGGTCGCCGAAGTATTGGGAGGCGTCTCGTGGCAGTTCGTTGGGTAGGTTACTGACACACATCATATCGATGGTGTTGGGGAGATAGGGCGCCGTTTGTTGGAATGTTTGGCGGTCTACACCATATACAGGGTCTTCTATGGTGCTATCAGCGAGGTTGCAGGGCACAGAGCCGTGTGTATCGTCGGTGATATCTGCGATGACTTGTATATGAAAGTTTTCTTTCTGGATGTCTTTGAGTTGAAATAGTTGAGGGATGTTATGGTCCCAGTAGATGCCGTTCATGAGGATATCGCTGACGGTAACGAAGGGTAGGAAGCGGCAATCGTATTGTTCGGGGTGTGCGTGGAAGTCGGCGCGGCTGTAGGTTTTATCATCTTTTCGCAGGTAGAGTTCACCTGCTTTCAGCTGCGTATATACGGGATAGTTATAGGTATTGATGAGATATTCTTCGGGGGGGAGGTATTTAATACCTAGCAGTCCCATAATTTCGAGGGTGCCTGCGGCGACGCGTCCGGAGCCGGTTATAACGATTTTCAGTGGTGGTAGTTTGACGCCAAAATAGTGAGAGATGAGTTCCTGGAAGTCGTGGCATTCGTGTACTGGTTTCAGGTGGAATGCTTTTGTTTTATGTCCGTAGGCCATCAGTCCGTTGTGTGCGCCTACAACGCCGGCGAAGAATCCGAATCCGAGGATGCGTTGTCCATCGGGGTGGACGAGGCATTCGTAGTCGATGAGTGTAATATTTTTTTCCAGGATAGCCTGGAGCATATGTTGGTTATGTGGTTGTTTCTTTTTGGTATGACTGAAGAAGAGATAAGTTTTGTTGGGGATGAGGTATGAAGGAGGTACTTCTTTGATGCCTAGCAGGAACTTGCAGTGGGTGAGGTCTTCGGAGATGATGACACCTGCTTTTTGATATTCTGCATCTTTGAAGCAGCGATAGTTTGCTGGTTGTGCGAATACTTTCACCTGTGGAAAGTGATGCATGATCCACTGGCATTGCTTTGGGGTGAAGGCGGCGCGGTTGTCGTGCGGTTGCTTCTCTTCCCTTATCAGTCCTATGTTTACAGTCGTTTCCATTCTTTAATTTACGGAAATTTTCTGACGGATAATGATGATAAAAATCTCTCCACAGAAATTTTTTTTAAATATTTGTTGTTTATTAAATTTATTTACCTACTTTTGCATCCCGCTTCGGCGGAAAGGTTCTTACAAAATAAGCGAAAGCAATTGCCCAGATGGCGGAATTGGTAGACGCGCTAGACTCAAAATCTTGTTTCGGCAACGGAGTGCAGGTTCGATTCCTGTTCTGGGCACCAAGACTACCAGTCGCTTATATTTACAACCCTTACTAATGCTTATTATTACTGCATTGGTAAGGGTTTTCTTATTTTTGCCAATGTCAAAAAACACCCCATTTTTTCACTTAGTGCCGCTGCTTTTGGCAGATAAATGGCAGATGAATTGGCAGACATATGGCAAGTATGAAAATTATACCAGTACCTTCAAAAAACGGGAAGAAAATCTACTACACCCTAGAGTGGGGTAAGGGACCAGGTGAACGAAAAGCGACAGGCATTTTCACTTGGGCAACTCCTTCAAATCAAATTCAAAAAAATTTCAACAAAGAGCAAAAAGCAATTTTAGAAATTAAAGCAGCTCAGAGTACTATTACCTTCAATAGCACGGGAACGCTGTACATTCCTCAACATCGATTTAAAGCAAATTTCGTTGACTATTATGGTGAATTTGTTTTAAAGAATAAGAAAGATACCAATAAAAGCCTTCCCTGCAGTTTCGAAAAATTTAAGGCCTTCTTATTGGAAAAAGAGAGAACAAATCAAATATCTCCGTTTGATATCACTAAAAATTTATGTGAGAGGTTTCAGCAGTACCTCCTGGACACATTAAACGGCGAGACTCCTGGTGATTATTTTATGCGCTTTAAAAGAGTACTTGCTGCGGCAACCGATGAAAACTACTACGCTAAAAGTCCAGCAGCAGGAATCTCGATAAAACAACATCCTAGTGAAATAAAAGACACTCTAACTGTGGATGAATATAAAAGGTTGGTGAACTCTCACTGTACAAATCATGAAGTAAAAAAAGCCGCAATTACGAGTATGTATACAGGATTGCGGTGGTGCGATATTGATTTAGAAGGTTGGCAAGTAGGAGAAACAGAGATTACCCTAAAGAGACAAAGTAAAACTGGAGAACCATTGAAAGTACCATTGCACCCAGTTGCAAGGGCAATCATTGGTGATATTACCGATCCAAGGAAAAAGGTATTTCAACTTCCAACTGCGGATGGTGCTAATAAAATTTTAAAGGCATGGGTGAAATCAGTAGGTATAAATAAAACCATTACTTGGCATTGTCTGCGGCATAGTGTATCTGATTTGTTACAAGCTGCCGGAGTTGATGTTATGACAGTTGCCGCATTCTTGGGACAAAAGACTGCTAAATATGTACTCAAAACTTACCAAAGAAGAGTTGCGGCATCCAATATGAGAGATGCCGCATCACTCCTACCATCATAACTTTATTGCCTGCGCTTTCTCTAGTAATAGTGAGGGCGCACCTGACATCATTCTGTCCAGGTCTTCTTTCTTAAAATATCCTGCATCATTTTTATATATACCAGCCTCCTCGCATCTTTTAGCCAATGCAGTACGTTCAAGATTTGTATAAATCAAAGCTTCTTCTGGCTTTAGGAATGGCTTAAAGCATAGTGCTATAGCCTTCATAGTGATTTTTTCATCTGCTTTCATGTTCACTGTATTTTAAAACGGGTTAACAAAAATGTCTATTCTTCTTTTAACTTATCAAGTGCTTGTTGAATTTGTTCTGGTGTAAATCCTGTTCCATTAGACCAGTCGTTAATGTAGG